>NZ_AP048550.1:4800000-6230569 GCF_059705485.1 Gaoshiqia sp. US2
GGATTATCAGCCCGAACTCGTAAATCAGGTCAGAAAAGTAAAACTGTCGAAAATAAATAACAACGGAAATTTTGAAGTCAGCCTGCTTTAAGCGAATTTCGAACAAAAAATAAACCATGGATTTACAAAATATTTGCACCCAAATCGGGAAACTGGCTCAAGAAGCCGGACAATTTATCCGTGAAGAACGGTCGAAAATTTCAAACGAAGACATTGAACTGAAAGGTAAAGCCAGCCTGGTTACCTACGTAGACAAAACAGCTGAACGGATGATCGTGGATGAACTGCGCCGGCTGTTGCCCGAAGCCGGATACATTACCGAAGAAGGAACTGCCGGCGAACAGGGTGAGAAATACAAATGGGTGATTGATCCGCTTGACGGCACCACCAACTTTATTCATGGCATTTTCCCGCATTCCGTGTCTATTGGCTTATTGGAAGATAACCATCCGGTGGCCGGAGTGGTATATGAGGTGGGACAGGACGAACTCTTTTCAGCCTGGCAAGGCGGCGGCGCCTGGCTCAACGGTCAGCCTATTTCCGTATCCGCCTCAGCCACGCACGAAGATGTGTTGCTGGCTACCGGCTTTCCGTATTATAATTTCGACATGCTGCAAAATTACCTTCGCCTGCTCGAGTTTTTCATGATCGAAACCCGGGGAATGCGCCGGATGGGTTCTGCTGCAGTTGATCTGGCCTACGTGGCCTGCGGCCGGTTCGACGGGTTCTTCGAACATGCCCTCCACCCCTGGGATGTGGCGGCCGGCATCATCATCCTAAAAGAAGCAGGCGGTCGGTTGAGTGATTTTAAAGGCGGAGATAATTACCTGTTCGGAAAAGAAATTGTGGCTGCCAACGCCAATTATTACCCTGCTTTTTTTGAAAAGATAAATGAACTTCTTGGATAATCTCTGTCATTCGGGTAAAGCATACGATGAATCAACAACCGACTGAAAATAAAATCAGAAAATAGTTTATACATTTTCGGAATTGGTATAACTTGCATTAAAAAGCATTATGGCCGACAAAGAAATTGCCTTACTCCATAAGCAAATCGAAAAGTTATACGAAAAAAGTTTCGATCTGGGCGCCTGGAAAAATCAGACCTTATTGTTTCTGAACCGTATTTTTGGCGCCAACCACGCCATCGTGAAAATGATTTCGGGTCTGAAGTATGATTACTCCAGCTGGAACCTGCGCGACGCTACCGGCAACGAAAAATCAGACGATCCGGTAAAAATGCAGGCCCGTGAAATCCTGGAGGCAGCCGTGCAGGAACTCGAAACCTTAGGCCTTCCGGAACAGGGTGTCACATCAAATAAGGTTTGGGCCATCCTCGAAGAAGAGTTGACCGGCAAACAGTTAAAAGAACTAAAGGAAATTGTAGCCGAAAAAGAAGAAGAGAGACTTCGGCAGTTCAAGGAAAAGCTAAACCAGTTCGACAAAGAACAACTGATCAACCTGCTCTCGCGCATATTGATTTCCTGACTATCTTTGCCCGGATGAAACCACCAAAAGTCGCGATTGTTATTCTAAACTGGAACGGCGAAAAACTGCTTCCTCAATTTTTGCCGTCAGTTATCGGGCACAGCCTGCACGACGATGTTCAACTCATTGTTGCCGATAATAACTCTACCGATGGTTCTGTTCAACTGCTTAAAGATCACTTTCCGCAGGCAAAAATCCTTCAGCTTGAAACAAATTATGGTTTTGCACGGGGCTACAACGAGGCATTAAAACAAATACAGGCTCAATATTATATCCTTCTGAATTCGGATGTGGAAGTGAGTCCAAACTGGCTCGACCCCCTGATTCAGGTCATGGACAACAACCCGGCCGTGGCTGCCGTTCAACCTAAAATTTTAAGCTGGCATCAGAAAGACACCTTTGAGTATGCAGGAGCCGCGGGAGGTTTTATCGACAAACTGGGCTTTCCGTTTTGCCGGGGACGTATTTTGGATGTGCTTGAAAAAGATGAAGGTCAGTACGACCAGCCGGCCAGTATTTTTTGGGCCAGCGGGGCTTGCCTGGCCATCCGGGCAGATTTGTTTCACGAGGCCGGTGGGTTCGACGCCGACTTCTGGGCACACATGGAAGAAATTGACTTGTGCTGGCGACTGAAAAACAGGGGTTATAAAATACTTTTCGTTCCTGAAAGCAAAGTGTTCCACCTGGGCGGAGGAAGCCTTTCGTATAATAATCCCCGTAAACTTTTCCTGAATTTCAGGAACAGCCTATGGCTGTTATATAAAAACGTGCCTCGTCGTAAGTTTTGGAAAGTGATGACCACCCGATTGTTTCTCGATGGCATCGCCGCCTTGCGCCTGTTGACCGAAGGAAATGTGAAAGGTTTTGCCAGCGTTTTTAAGGCCCATATGGCTTATTACCGCGAGTTGCCCGTTTTACGAAAAAAAAGAAGAAATCTCCGGAAAATGTCGGCGCAGGAATGGCACGATGAGATCCTTTGCAAAAGCATTATCTGGAAATATTACGTCAAAGGCGAAAAAACCTTCCGTGAACTGAGCTGATCTGTTTTTCCTCAGATTTTGAGTTTTGGGCGAGTCGTTGTATCTTGGATCAAATTCAAGCCGATGAAACGAGGATTAATCCATGCATTTTATATCGATTCAATTGAAAAAAAAGCGATAAAACTTTTACCCGATCAGGTTCCCGATATTCAACGGGAGGCAGATTACATCTGGCTTCAACTGAATTTCTCGGTTTCAGAAACACGTTCAATCCTGGAAAAGCTGGACATAAATGAGCTGACCATCAACGCGCTGACCAAAGAAGAATCGCGCCCGCGCGTAGCCATTACGCCCGAAGAATTATTGCTCGTGGTACGCGGGATCAACATGAACAAGGGTGAAAAACCCGAAAACATGATCTCGGTCCGGATTCTGGCAACAAAAAACCTGCTGATTACCTGCCAGAAGAAAAATCTCAAATCGGTCGACGACCTGATCGCCGAACTGGAGCAAGGTAATCCGCCAAAAACGACCGGCGATTTTATTGTCCGTTTAAATGAACGGCTGGTGGTAAACATGAGCGATGTGATGGAAGATATCGAAGAACTTGCCATTGAAATTGAAGAACGGGTGATTGCCGAAGACCAAACCGACTACAAACAGGAATTGCACAACCTGCGACTGCAAATCATTCAGCTCAAACGCTTTTTAATTCCGCAACGCGATGCTTTAAGCAAGCTGCAACTGGATAAAACCAGCTGGATGACGACCAAACAGCAATTGCGCCTGCGCGAAGTGGGCGACCACCTGCTGCGTTACCTCGAAATGCTGGATGCCTCGCGCGAACTGGCTTCGGTAAGTCAGGAAACCCTCTCCCACCGCCAGAATGAGCAGATCAATAACCGGATGTACCTCTTATCGATCATTGCAGCCTTGTTTTTACCGCTCAGCTTTTTCACCGGCTTATTGGGCGTCAACCTGGCCGGAATCCCCCAGGCGGAGAACCATTATGCTTTTGCTGCTTTCGTGATCATCCTGCTTTGTATTGTTGCCTTTCAGTTTTGGTTCTTCCGGAAAAACAGGTGGTTATAAAAAAAAGACCCCGCCTGTCGGGCGAGGTCAGTGAACCAACTAACTAAACTAAACCAATGATGTAACAAACAACGAAACTTATTCTTCGGTCTTTACGAAATATCAATCATTCGCGGGGCATTTCCCTTCAATTCTTCACGTTTGGGAAGAACAATCTTCAATACTCCGTTTTTGTGCGAGGCATTGATCTTGTTCACATCCACGCCGTCGGGAATACGGAACGAACGACTGAACGAAGAGTAATTGAACTCACAGAACACCACTTTGTTTCCTTCTTTTTCTTCTTTTTCGTCTTTCTTTTCAGAAGAAACAGTCAGCACATGGTCTTTTAAATCAATGTGGAAATCCTTTTTCTCAAGCCCCGGGGCGGCCACTTCAATTTCAAAATTGTCTTTTCCTTCAAAAACATTGACACTTGGACTTGTGCCCCAGCCCGTTTTGTCAAAAAATTCATTCCACAAATTGCGTCCAAAGAATTCATCAAATAAACTTGGAACATTCTTGTTGTTTCTGATTAATGGTAACATGGCTAATCCTCCTTATTTCTTTCGTTAAACATGTTTTTATTGTTTCCGGCTGATCATGATCAAAGAGCAGGCCAAGGCGGTTTTTGTCCAAATTCTCTTGTTTATTGTTCACCTGGCTTGCCAAAATGTCGTTGGAAAAGTCATTTTTTCATGCGATAAGCTGTTTATAATGAAATATTTTCAGTTTTTCCCCCAATTTAATTGCCGAACCAGTTTTGATATATTCGTTTTTTTTACCTTACCTTTGCTCCTGATTTTACGCAATGGGGTGTCCTAAAAAATCGGACTGAGATCATACCCAATGAACCTGATCCGGGTAATGCCGGCGGAGGGAGGGCGAAAGGAAAAATGTTTCCTACCTCATTGGTTATTTATTAACCAAATTTTCAAAACAAAATGAAAAAGATTGTTGTAATGCTGCTTTTGCAGTGTGTTGTTGTTGCCTCATTTGCCCAATTTTCGGTTTCGGGGATGGTGAAAAATGAGGAAGGGGGAATTTTACCCGGCGCCACCGTTACGCTAAACGCGACTTACCGGGGAACGATTACCAACGAACATGGCCGGTTTACATTCGACAAACTGAAGGCCGGAAATTACGAATTGCAGGTTTCTTTTATCGGTTATGAAAGGAGAACTATTCCGGTACAATTAAACCAGGCCGTTGATTTACAAATTCAACTGAGCCGTTCGACCATCTTAACCGAAGAAGTATTGGTGTCGGCCACGCGCGCCGGCGACAAAACGCCTGTTGCCAAAACTACGGTCGACCGATCAACCATCGAAAGCAGGAACATGGGGCAGGATATTCCCTATTTGCTCACGATGAGTCCTTCGTTTGTGGCTACTTCGGATGCCGGCGCCGGTGTGGGATACACGAATTTCCGTATCCGGGGCACCGACCTAAACCGAATCAACGTGACCATCAACGGCATTCCCATGAACGATGCCGAATCGCACGGCACCTGGTTTGTGGACATCCCCGACCTGGCCGGTTCGATCGAAAATATCCAGGTTCAGCGTGGAGTAGGCACTTCGACCAACGGAGCCGCCGCTTTCGGGGCAACCATCAACCTGCAAACCGAAAGCCTGAACAAAGACGCTTATGCTGCATACAGCAGCTCGGCAGGTTCGTTTAACACCTTCCGAAACTCGGTCAGCGCCGGAACCGGCCTGTTAAACGAGCATTTTACCGTTGATGTGCGTTTATCGAAAGTCACCTCCGATGGTTTTATCGACCGCGCTTCGTCTGATTTGAAATCATTTTTCGCTTCAGCCGGCTATTATTCCGGTAACACCATGCTCAAAGTCAATGTATTTTCCGGTTTTGAAGAGACCTACCAGGCCTGGTGGGGTGTTCCTTCCGTCCGCCTGAAGAATGACCTGGCAGGAATGCAACGTTACGAAGAGCACTGGTTGTACACTCCAAAACAAACGGAGGAAATGATCAATTCGAACAGCCGGACCTACAACTACTACACTTACGAAAACGAAGTAGACCATTACCAGCAGGATCATTACCAAATGCTGTTTTCGCACAAATTCAACCAGGCCCTGAACCTCAACGCAGCCCTGCACTACACCTACGGACGCGGCTACTATGAAGGCTATAAATACGACGAAGAATACGAAGATTACCGGATGACTGCTCCCGAAGGTTTGGAAATCACAGACCTGGTAACGCGCAAATGGCTGGACAATGATTTTTACGGAGCGACACTTTCATTGAATTACCATAAAAACCAATCATCGTTCACCTTTGGCGGAGGCTACAACGTGTACGACGGCCGCCATTTCGGACAGGTGATCTGGGCGCAGTACATGGGCGAAAACGGGAAAGACCACGAATGGTACCGCGGCACAGGTCTGAAAAAAGATTTCAATGTTTTTGGGAAATACAACTTTCAACTGACAGAAACCCTTAATTTGTTTGCCGACCTGCAATACCGCCACATCAATTACGGGATCGACGGCATTGATGATGATCTGCGCGACCTGACCCAATCGCACAAATTCGACTTCTTCAACCCCAAATTCGGTCTGTTCTACCGCCCAAACAGTTCGCGGGAAGCCTACCTGAGTTTTGCCCGCGCCAACCGCGAACCCAACCGAAGCAACTTTGTGGATGTGGATGAAGGTGACCCAACGCCCAAACATGAAACGCTGAATGATTTCGAAGCAGGCTATACCTATAAAACATCGCGTTTTCTGTTAGGGGCAAACCTGTACTACATGGATTACAAGGACCAGTTGGTTCAAACCGGGGAGGTAAACGATGTTGGTACGCCTCTTTTGGTGAATGTAGACGACAGCTACCGGGCCGGGATTGAACTGACCGGCGGACTGAAGATTTCCGCTAAACTAAACTGGGATACGAATGTTACCCTCAGCCAAAACAAGATTGAAAATTTTACTGAATATGTTGACAACTGGGACACCTGGGAACAGGATGCCTTTGAACTTGGGAAAACCGACCTGTCATTCTCACCCAATGTGATCGTTAACAGCCAGCTCAGTTACAAACCGGTAGCCGCGCTAAACGTCAGCCTGCTTTCAAACTACGTAGGCGATCAGTACGTCGACAACACCTCGGGCAACGACCGCAAGCTGGACGCCTGGTTTGTAAACAACCTGAAAGCAGATTACTCACTGAAGGCCAAGCTGTTTAAAGAAGTCAGGCTGCACCTGATGGTGAATAACCTCTTTGATACCCGATACGAAAGTAATGCCTGGGTATATTCATATCTTTTGGGGAACGAACGTTTCGCCATGGATGGATATTTCCCGCAGGCCGGACGACATTTTTTTGCCGGAATTGATTTCAGGTTTTAATTTTCAACGTACCCCCCGGAGCAGACGTTCCGGGGGATACGTTATATACATTCGCTAAAATTTTATTTCAATCCGGGAGCGATAAAAGAAGTGGCATACCTGCGATATCGCTTCGACTTACCTACGACTTACCTGCAATCGCCAACGAACGATTGAACGAAAGGAAAAACAGGGCAATCTCCGGCAATCAGATTAAAGCATGGCCGCTTATGTCCTTCCGGACAGGATTTACTTTTTTGCCTTAACGCAGAATATGGCAATAAGCTGAATGTTGATGGCGATGATTTTTCTACGAAGGTGACCATAGAAAATAAGGTTTATATCCGGGAAACAGCCCGGGGTTCGTCATGCTGAACGATCGTTGGCGGCTTTTTGTTCTACTTATCATCCGGTTTGCGCCATTAAGTTTCTATAGCCGCGTATAACTGGGCCATCAGTAATTACAACTCCTGCAACGCCTTGCTGGTCGCATAATACTTTTCCTTCGTTTGCAATAACAACCGGTTTATTCTCTTCTCCGTCGTCAATATTATTATCCTTACTACAGGAAACGATTGAAAACGATATAACAAGGACACATAAAAATAATCTGCTCATTAGTTTCATAACTTATTTTCCTTTTCTGATTTCATACATGGAATAACCCACTTCCCTGATCTTTGCAATGGTTTCCTCGTAAGGGGTATCGCAAATATCGGTAAAGCCTACCTGAAAATTCTCACCATCGAAACGCCCCGTGGTGGCCTGATCGGAAAACTGGTGCCAGTGGGTACCGATGATGTTAGGGTGGCGCAGCGCCGATTCGATGTAGCCGGCATAACAGGCTGCCCGTTCTTCCTGGTTAGCCGTTTTCACCAGGCCCGGGTGGAACATTCCCCGGTCGAGGGCGCCAAAATGAAATTCGCCGATCATTACCGGCTTGTCGATGCCTTTGGGCAAAGAGAACCCATACAGGTTCCGTTTGTAAATATTGTAACTGATCACGTCGCAGTAGTTTGCCCCGATGCGGATTACATTTTCGTTGGAACGGGCAAAACGGCAACCCATATACAACTTGTTTGGCGCCACTTTTTTGAACTCATCCCGCACATTGCAAAAATAGGCTTCGGTCATCCGAACCGAAAATTCAACACAATCAGCCAACGCTTTTTGGGGCGGTTTTGCGTGCGAATTTAATAGATCGTCCCACGACGGATAGTTGGTTTCCCATACCGCATTCAAAGCCTGAATATTTTTGTATTTGTTTTTCAGCTCTTTCAGCATTTCAATTCCGCCCAGTAAATAAGCAAAACTCATGGACGACAATCCGTTTGAAAGTCCGAATGATTGTTTGAAATACCCCAGCAGGAAGGGCGACAGCGACCCGACCCTAAACACAAACAAATACACAATCCCGTTGATCGATGCGCGATAGCGGGGGTTCTATCGTGTCAAAAAACGTGGTGATAAAATTGGCCTCATAAATTCCCCTAAACAGGCCAAATGCCGCCAGGCAGAAATAGATTGAAAACAGCGTGGTTGACTGTCCCATGCCAAAGATGAACGGCGCCCCGATCAACAGGGTCGATGGTTTGTTGAACAGCATCCGGAAGGCTTCGCCGATAAATTTTTTGCTTTCCGAAAAAGTGGTGATTTCAGGGACCATCTTTGAGGGGGCAAACGCCAGAACAGCAAAAGTGAATAAACCACCCCGATTCCGCCAAACAGGTAGAATGCCATCCGCTACGCATAGTTCTCGGCAATAAAACCACCGATCACCCCGCTCAGGATGATGCCGATGTACAACGATGTTTGGTGTATCGACATGGCCCGCGCCCTGGTTTTGGTGTGGTATTCCGAAAGCAGCGCATTGGCCGAAGGGGCATAAAAAGCCTCCCCTCCGCCAACCGATACGCTTCTCAGTAAGATTAAATGAAAAACGATGTAACTCATGCCGGTAAAAAAGGTGGCAAGGCTCCCGGAAAATTGCTTGCTCCCCCCCCCCCGATGGGCAAACGCATTTAAAAAAGTTTGGTTTAAGCCATAAGCTCCTGCCGAGGAGCTTGGTTTCCTCATAACTCTTCATTATGTTTGAATGATTAATATTTTTGAAAGGCGGGTTTTGCATGTTGTAAATGGCCCGCCTTTCGTTTTGCTAATATACTAAATATCTGTTGATTAGTTACATGATTGGATAAAAGATTTGCCAGTTTTGCTATATTAATAAGAAGACAGAAGAACAAATTTCAGAAGCATGGAAGAGTTCGCTTTTCCACCAGATTTTCAGCAAGGTGAGCGAACCAAGAAGGACAAACAGGGGTAATTTCCGGCACCAGTTGCATGACATCCTGTTGCTGGTACTGTCCGCCGTTTTGTGCGGAATGGACGAATGGGAGGAAATCGCGGACTTTGGCCTGGAACAGCAGCATTGGTTGCGCAAGTACGGCTCTTTTGTTTATGGCATTCCCTCGCACGACACGCTTAACCGGGTTTTTTCGGCCATTGACCCAGTTGAGTTTTCAGCCTGTTTTTCCCAGTGGGCCAACAGTTTGCGGGCTCAATGCGACCAGGAGGTGGTTGCTATTGATGGCAAGCGCATGTGCAACTCCCATTATTTAACCAATCCGGCGATACACATGGTCTCTGCTTTCGCCACCCAAAACGGGCTGTGCCTGGGACAGGTAGCCACTCAGGAGAAAGGCAACGAGATCACGGCCATTCCCCAACTGCTTTCTCTCCTGGATGTCAAAGGGTGCATCGTGACCATTGATGCAATGGGCTGCCAAAAGAACATTGCCTCGAAAATATTAAAACAGGGGGCCGATTATATTCTTGCAGTCAAAGGCAACCAGCCGTCGCTCGAAGAAGGTATTCTGGATACAATCCGGTTCAATAAATCCATCAGTTCCGATGTAGATGTTGATTGCGGGCATGGCCGGATCGAAACCCGCGAATGCTCTGCGTACAGCAACCTTGAGATGATCGAAGGCGCGGATCAATGGGAAGGGCTGAAAACAATTTTCCGGATCGATTCTCAACGGGTTATCAAGTCAACCGGAGAAACTTCCCGGCAAACAAGATATTACATATCAAGTCTGGAAGCCCAGGCAAAACAGTTCAACACCTGGACACGCAACCACTGGGCTATCGAGAACAACCTGCATTGGACTTTGGATGTAGTCTTTGGCGAAGATCAATCCAGAAAAAGAAAAGGTTATGCCGCCCAGAATTTTAACACCATACGAAAAACAGTCATGGCTTTGCTGGTAAACGAGCAACATTGGAAAGCCAGCAAAAAGAGAAAAAGATCAAAAGCTTTACAGAACGAAAAATACAGGGAAACTTTACTCAAAATTTAAATGCGTTTGCCCTGCTCATTGCGAAAGCAAATATTCTTGTGCATTTTTGCAGCAAAGGAGTATTTCACGAGAATCGGGAACAAAAAAAATGACAAGATGAACACTCGTTGATTCATTTGCTCTTTTGATGCCGGGAAATAAAGCCAATGCGAAACGTTTTTTTCATTCAGCACAAATCCTCACCCTCTTCACCTCCTCATTCCCCCGAAACACCGGGAAATACATCAATTCAACTTTGGCCGGATTTAGGCTATAAACGCCGGTATAACGGGGAATCAGTTTGATCTCGAAGGAGTACTCTCCTTTCCGCAAACGCTCGCAGAAGATCGTGGTTTCGTTTTTAAAATACTCGCGGTGCGATTCGTTTCTGAAATTGTTTTTCTTATCGGCGTACGAACAACCACCGGGAATCGGAATATTGATCATCACATACTCGGCATCTTTTTTCAGCTTAACCGTTGCAACCAAGGTCACTTCGTTGCCAGCTTTCAAGCTTAACGTTGAATCGCGATCAAAGCAAGTCGTAATCTCAAAATCACCCCTGGTTATTTGCGGATCACTGTTCCAATATGTCTGATAACTGGTCAGGTATACCGGGAAGTCTCCGGTTTTGGAGATTTGAATTTGTTGAGTTGGATCAACTTTCATTTCAAAAGGAAACGCTGAAACCGTTTGGTTTAAGTCTCCCCGGATATTCAATTCAGGTTTAGTCACATTGGTTTTGCTGCCAAGCAAATCAGGCAGAATAGTTTCGATGATTTGAGCCGATTCGTAGGTGTTCCGCCAATAACCGGTTTTTCGGTTTTCGAGCAAATAGTTCCGGATTTTACCCAAGGTGACTGCATTTTTGACAGAATCTGCTCTCAGTATCCGGTAAGCCAGCAAGGTATTTTGGATATTGTTGACCAGCAGGCTGGGTTCTTGTTTTATATCTTCAAGATATACATTCCCGAATAAGGTCGTTTTTTGATAGTGATTCAAGGTGTCGGGATCAAAAGCCAGCTTACATTGTTGTTTCAGTTCCATCACCCGCAACAACTCGTGCAATGATAATTTCCGGTTTCGTTCCAAATCGGAGAGGTACGCCTGGTAATTGATCTGCGCATCCAGCAGTTTCAGTATTTTAAGTATCCGGATTTGCCGGTCAAAATTTCTGCAGCTTTGCAATTCCCAGGTCAGTCTTCCAACCAGCTCTTCTTTGTCGATTTTGATCAGGTAGCCCATTTTTTCAGCACGGACCAAGGCTTCCAGCACATGCAGGCTAATCCATTCCACCTCTTCCGAATCTTTCCACCAACCCCAAAGCCCGTTCGTTTTACGGCTTCCGTTTAATAACCGGATGAGCTTTTCTATGTCCCTGTCCTGTTTGAATTCTTCACTGGCATAACCGGCAATCGCCCGTTCAGCAAGCAGGACTTTCAGTTTGGAGGCCAGTTGCTCATTACACTGGTACCTGTATCTGAGCACATGCCCGATCTCGTCCCGGATCAGGTCAAGCACATCGGCCCGTGCATACACGGTGGCATCGCCCATGTTGGGATCAAAGGACAGCTGGATGCCGGCATCGTTTTCCAGTACATGGAATTCGCCATTCGCTTCTTCCAAACCCGCGGGATAAACCGGGATATTCCGCAACTCCCCGTCAAAGTAGCCATCTTCTTTTTCAAGAAAGTATTTGACAGAAACGGAGTCGGAAGAGGCCGTAACCGGGATCGTATCAAGGACTGAATGGGTGCAATAGCTGGTTTGGCTGAACCGGGCTTGTCCGTTCACCTCAAAACGGGTCGTGATCTGGACTGAATCCGGCATGTAGTTCAAAGCCTTGCCAATGGCAAAGGTGGTGTCCGACTGCACCAAAAACCGGGGAACAGCCAGTTGAGCCATCAAGGGTTTGTACGATTTGATCCGGTCCTGCGTTTGCCCGCTCTGTCGGTTTCCGTTCATGGCCAGGTAGAAGGCTTCCCAACTGGTGACGTCGTCCGGGAAGGTCACTTCAAAGCTCGCCTTACCGTTTTTATCGGTAGTCAGGCTTGGTTTCCAGAACGCATCATCCGAAAAGTTTTCACGGATGGAACTGGCCCCTGAAGCTGCTTCCAGAAAAGTATCATCAAAACCGGCCCCTTTGTCTGCAGGCGCCGGAGTTGGCTTAAAAGATCCCGGCTTTGTATCAATAATCACCACCCCGAGGGCGCCGCGGGCGCCGTAAATGGCTGTGGCCTCCTCTCCTTTCAGTATTTGAATATTTTTGATTAGCCCGGGGTCCAATTCGGCAATATTCCCCGCAAAGACATTCCCGTTGATGATATACAAGGGAGGTTGTTCCGACGCCAAAACCGACGTTCCCCGGATCATAATTTCAAAAGGTCGCCCGGCAGACGAATCTCCGGGAATAAACTTCACCTCTCCCAGTTTTTCGTTTAACGCCAGGGAAATATTTCCGCTGACCCCCGGAATTCCCCGGGTCATACGAACCGTTGAAACTCCGGCAACCGCGCCGGTCAAAGCCATTTTGCTTTGCATTCCATATCCCACAACAACCACTTCATCCAAACGCAGCACCGACGCGGAAAGGTTCACGTTGACAGAACCGGAACCGACAATTCTTTTTTCCACACTGTCGTATCCGATAAATGAGAAAACCAATTCGTGCCGGTCGCGCGGAACCTTTAGCGAATAATACCCATTCAAATCAGTAACGGCGCCATACGTGGTACCTTTGATAAGCACTGTGACTGCCGGTATTGGCTCGCCGGACTCGTTATCAACCACATAACCATCAACCAATTCGCCATCGCCGGTATATTGAAATTGTTGCTGATAGGAATGATAAATGGTTTTCAGTTCTTTTTCTTCATCATCAAAAAACGGAGCCGGACTAAAGATGGTTTCTTCAATCAATTGACTAACTGCCAGACTAAAAGTATCTTTATTAAACGTCAGTGGTTGATCAAATTCATAATAATTCAGCCCGTTGGGCTCAACATACAGGGAATCTTTCTGCTGATATTTTGCGCCGGCATAAAAGAAGATCAGTTTATAATAACCTTCGTGCAAATCGTGGACAAAAGAAACATTTCCCGGGTAAACCCGGAGAAAATCAGGATTGTCGTACCGAAAAACAAGCATATTCAGGGGAATGTCTTTCCGTTGCTGATCCGTTTTGGCCACATTGACCAGCATTTTTCCGTTACCTGGCGAGGTAGAATCGGGGTAACGGTATCTTGCTTTCATCCGCCGTTTTGAATCAAGATAGTCCTGCCACTGTTTCTGTAAATTTTCTTTGGTCAATACCACATCAGTCAGCTCCTGTTCTCGCCGATACTGGTTCAAATATTTGGGGTACTTGTTGCGGTCGACGCTCCGCATTTTCAGCAACTCGGGTGCAAATTCATATTCAAAAAACGGTTCATGGTCGAACTTGGACGAGAAACTGTCCATGAGTTGAAAAGTGACCGGCCCGACTACAGGCCCTGCAAGGTGATACGCGTTGCCGCTAAAGGATGAAGGTTTCAAAAACCGGACCCCGTCCTTTTGTTCCAGAAAAGCAAACCGTTCGCCAAAAGTATTCCTGAACGGAAAAATGTATTTGTATAACCGTTGCTGTTCCGATGCGCTTAATTCGGGCTTTGCCTCCTGAATCCGGATGCTTTTCAGAGTAAGCTCTTCATTCAAACTGAATATCAGTTTCTTCCCCGGATGAATGTACAGGCTGTCGATGGTTATGCTTTTTGTACTTGTCCGCAACCTGATTTGGTGGTAACCGCTGTCAATTTCAAAAGAATAGGGCCGGACATGGGTTGACCAGCTAAAATAAACCGGTTGTTGATCGACTTCAATGACATGAACAGGTACAATATCGCCTTCAGAAACAACAAAGGGGGCAAACTGGGTCAGCGAATCATCCGTACGGTACTCAAAACGGTAAACGGAGTTTTCAGGATAAATAAACCGGTAATATTCAATGGAATCCAAACCGGCCAATAACTTCCAGACATCGTAATCCAGCTTTAGTCCGGTTGTGTTCAGCGTGGATTTTGCGAAGTGAAAATTGTTGATCAGGGTTTTGTTTTTTCGGCTTTTCCCCATATAAGGCAACTGAGGCGGCGTGTAACCAAACTTCTTGGTTAATGAATAAGCGGTCAGGTCAACTCCTTCAACCGGTTTTCCGGCCGGATCGGTGACCAAAATTTCGATCCGTGATTTTTGTCCCGGGTAAACAATTTTGGGTTGGATTACCGAAACATTCAGTTTTTTATCCATCCATGGAACCTGGTAATTTTCTTCTTCCATTTTCCCACCCCACAGGTAACGAACGGATACGAAATAAGTCTGCACTGACGCTGTTTTTTGTTTGAAATCCAACGAATCAGCATATCCCTCCGCTCTCTGGTTGTTCTTTTTGTAAATGGTATAGCTGAAAGGCAACTTACGCGGATTATCAGCAACAATATATACCGAATCCGGTGTTCGTTCCGAGAAACATTGAAACAAAGAAGGTTGGGACGAAATGTAAATGGTATTGGTCAAACTGTCGGATTTGATGGTATAAGATGCGAAAAACGGATCAAGTTCAATTTTACAAGGTGTCGTTCCATCAAATACCGGTGTCTGATTTCCGAAATGATCATTCGCGCTTATCGTCACTTTTTTGTTTGTTGCAACGCCGTTTTTATGGTAACTGAACCGGATGGAATCGGTGAGCAGTTCCATGTCAAACTCCTCGGAATCGTAAAAATAGGGTACGGTCCGGCTTTCAGAAATTGCTTCATTATCGGAGGTAAGCAGCCGCACAACAAGCTCATAATCCAGATTGGTCTTTGGAAAAACAGAGTCAGGCAGAATGACTTCCGTTTCACCCGTAGGTTCGAGCCTTCTTTCAATGAATAAAAGGGTATCGGGAATAAATACCTGCTTTTCAAAATACCGGTTTATCAATTTTGGTTTGACCAGAACCTCGATCCGGGCATCCAACAGGTTCAGGTCATTCTCGTCTGTCCCTTTGATGAAAAGTTTGAATTCTCCATCCCGGTATTGTTTGGTCTGGTCTAACCGGAGCGAAAGTTTGCTTTTGGACAGTTCATAATCTTCGCACCTGAAATAGCCTGTCTGCAAATTTTTCCGTTCATTCAACTCAAGCCGGATGGGATATGGCCTGTCGAGCTGTAGTTGAAGCGAATCGTGAAGAAAAAACTGCCAGGCATAGCCGCCCGGACGATATGGTTCCAGACGGGTTAATTTGATATTCTTTTTAGCCTGCAGAATCACATTAACTGGTTTATCAACCGGCTTTCCCTTTTTTGTCAGCAGAAAAGCCTTGAATTTTACCGTGTCGCCGGGATGGTATTTCGGCTTGTTGAAAACGATGTAACCGGTATAGTCCTGTTGAATTTTGTACCAGAAATAGCTGTTGCGGTAAGAATCATCAAAAATGGAAGCTACCCTGCGAAACGACCCGACAAAGAATTTCTTAGTACTGTATATGGTTCCGCGGGTTCCCCCACCGACAATCGATTTGGCCGCATCAACCGGCAGATGAACCACGTAGCGAACCGGCAGCCAGACATATTTTACAGGAGTTGCGTAAAGCACCTTCCGTGTTCCCCGCCTGATAAAAGAATTATTGTGTTGCCTGTTCAGGTTGTAATAAGCGGTAAAGCCTTTACGCGTTACCCGTACCAATCCCTTTTGGTTTGATTTCCGGTCGATGTAAGATTGGATCTTTTTATCAAAATGCAGCTTCTTCCATCCTACACTCACCGCTGCATCAGTTATGATATTTCCTTGCAGATCGTAGACCTGGATACACAAATCGGTCTGGTTATTCGAAATAAAGATATCAAAATCCTGAATCGTTGTTATAAAAAATTTCTGTTTATTCTTTTCCGCGTAGGTTTTCAGGTAATGTCCTTCGGGCAATTGTCCGGTGTAAATACTGTCCGTAAAAAATGAATCCACCAACGTGTGGAAATAAGTAGGTTCAACTTTCACCAAATCGTTCTTGTAGATTTTTTTGGCTTCCTGGTCGGTCAGCTTATAAATGTAAGTGTAATAACTGGTTCGCCTGCTGTCAGGTAATTTCTGGCTGAATAAATTCAGGTGAATAAACGATAACAGCAGTAAGGATAAAATGCTTAGGCTTTGACGGATGTTCATTGGGCTGGAAAAGGTATTTGATTTTTAGTTTATTCTGATTGCTGCCAATAAAATTAAGGTTTTATCCGATCAACATGTTAACTAAACGAAAAAAGATTATTGACCCGTTTACGACTGATCGTGTTCTTCCGGACAAAAATTAACCTGCCAATCATCAAAAAAGCCTGTAAATCATACGATTTACAGGCTTTAGACTTTCATTGATTTCCCAATTTGTTGGGATAAGCAGGCTGCCTGCATAGAATTTGGCTTCCATGCCGGGTTGTCCAGTGACAGAAGCGACGGAATGTCCAACCGGGATCACGAAACTTTTGCAAGATGGGCTTTCACCGTATTCCTGCTAATCCCCAAACTACGGGTGTAACGCAAAACAGATGCGCAAGAACCGAAAAACACAATTAAATCTCCCGACGAAAGGGGGTCAGCTTGGGACGGATTATCCACCAAAACACTCCCTTCAACATTTTCGGAAAATTCTCAAGAGGAAAAAAATAAAAAATGAATGGAAAAAGCGGAAGTGTTGGTGTTTTGTGCCAGGGCTTGAGTAGCTCGTACAAATAATAATATGGACCTGATTATCGGTTTTATACATTGATCTTAAAACGTATTTCGTATGCTGAGCTTGTAATTTATGATTGCAATTAATCCACTTTAACTATTACCTTTAGAAGTTTAAATATGAATTACATATGCAAGTAGCAGTAAACAGAAAAGGTATCAAATTTAGCCCCGATGCCTCCAGGATAATTGCCCGGTTCTTATACACCGGCGATGAAAGGGCGCTAAATACCATTCGCTCAGTACTTGGGATGTCTGAAAATTCTGTATCGCAGGCATTGAGCCCCGTGTTGAGGGATTACTCGTTACGCCACCGAAATATCTCTAAAATTTTCGAAAAACATTTTAATAAGATTGCTCATCTGCTAGAGCTGTTAAATATTGAACCTGAATCGCTTAACATTTCGCAAAAAATACTGATCGGCTCCTATTTTACGATGGAATATTCGATTGAATCGGCGGCTTTTTTTAATCCCTCAATTGTGGAACACCCCGATCAGACGGAAACAGGTCCGGGCGAAAAAAGGGTAATACTCAGTTTCAGGGCCACCGGTGAGGGCCATATTTCGTCCATCGTCTTCCGGACAGGAGTATTGAATAGAAACAACAACCTGTCCATTGAGCCGGTTGGCAAAATGCTGGAAGAGGCCCAACACATACGAAAGCATATTTACGATAAAGCATCGTTTAAAAGCAAACTCGATGAGATGAAAGATATCCATACTTTAATCCCTTCAGGTTTAGTCCTCGACAAGCTAAACGATAAATTTACATATGGCGAATTAAGAGATTGTATTAAAGAAGCACGGAATACATTGCATCTGGCCGCCGATAAAGAAATTCTTTTCAATCAAATTATGTGGCTGGCCTCGTCGCATTATGAACTGGACTTTTCGCTGGACACCAACATTTCCGAAAGGGTTATTTTCCCGGTTTCGGTTAACGAAAAGAACGGAATTGAAGATGCTCGTTTTGTAAAATTTACAGAAGATAACGGAGAAACCATTTATTATGCCACCTACACGGCTTACGATGGCACTGCCATATTACCCAAAATGCTCGACACCCGGGACTTTTATCATTTTAAAGTACTGCCGCTTCACGGCGAAATTGCCCAAAACAAGGGTATGGCGCTTTTCCCCCGGAAAGTGAACGGGAAATATGTGATGTTGTGCCGGTTAGACGGCTTTAATAATTACATTTCTTATTCGGATAATATCAACATCTGGCGTAATGCCAGATTATTGCAACAACCTAAATTTCCGTGGGAATTTATTCAAATCGGAAATGGCGGATCGCCCATTGAAACACATGAAGGTTGGCTGGTGATAACACATGGTGTTGGCCCTATGCGTGAATACACGTTGGGAGCCTCACTGTTTGATCTTGAAAATCCCGAAAAAGAAATCGGGCGGTTAAAATCTCCCCTGCTGATTCCAAATGCCAAAGAACGCGAAGGATATGTTCCCAATGTGGTTTATTCCTGCGGCTCGATGATTCATAACGACGAATTGATAATCCCTTATGCCATGTCGGATTATGCTTCAACGTATGCAACAGTTAATCTGCACGAGCTGTTAAATGAGTTGAAAAACTCATAAAAAAATGAGAAATTCAAAAGAAACCGTTTCAAGTCGGTCGCTTTTTTTTAGTCGGTAATGAATATAGAACAAAGGCGCGGCAATAAAAACAACCGATACCATCACAATCAAACTCCATCCAAAGTACATTGTGTTTTGCGAATAAACTGTACCGGTATTCGAATTAACAAACTTCCTTTTTGAAATTTCCTGCACAGTGGTTGCTGACCGGGCTCAACGGGAATGTGTTGCGGAAGATGCTCAAGGAAATACCAGAAAAATCCTTCTTTGAGTTGTACCTTAAAAAACGGGAAATGCTTTTCTGCCTGCAAAACTGCTTTTCGAAGCGGTTTTATTTTAACAGGGTGTTTCAATACAACCGTCAACCTGAAAACGGCAGTATTATTTTCGTTGATTATTATCCATTAAGGTGACAATTAAATGTGTGAATGATGTAACTCTTATTCCGAATTTTGTAATACTTCCCTGTACAAATGAACAGACCTTTGATTTATATAAATTTGTTCACAAACTAAACAGTTAAAAATGAAAAAGACTTTGGGAATTGTGCTCGTCGTACTTGGAATACTGATGGTTGCATACACCGGTTTTAACTATGTAACTAAGGAAAAAGTGGTCGATTTGGGTCCGATTGAAATAAACAAGGAAAGAAATAATACGGTTAAATGGCCGCCTATTGTCGGAATTATCCTGATAGTTGGTGGAATAACTGTGATTGTTCTTGACACAAAGAAGGTCCATTTATGAGAAATGTTGCAAGACAAATCGAATTGCCAAATGTGTGAATGATGTAATTTATACCAAAGATTGTGTAACAAGCTTCAGGGGTTGGATAATTACCTTTATTCTAATTTATAAATCTTAAAAAATATCAAAATGAAAAAAACTATTTTTTTAGTACTCGCAATGGTGTTTGTTTTAAGCTCATCAATTGCATTTGCCAGCAAAAAGGACAGAACCGCTGATTCAGAAAAGTTGGCAGTTCCGGTAAAAACGGAAAACAAACTATCTGACGAAGAAATTACCCGTTTGACAAATCGCATCGAAGAAATCCGGAAAATGGATAAAAGCGACTTGACAGCGGAAGAAAAAAGTGAGCTGAAGAGTGAATTGAAAGAAATGAAAAAAGATGTAAAGAAATCGGGAGGTACCATTTATATTGGTGGAGCCAGCCTTATTTTAATTATCATCTTAATTATCCTTTTGGTTTGATTCTTAAATTTCCTTTATACATAGACAAACAGATACATACACAAAAAAATATTTTTGAAATGGGAAATCGCTGGTGAATTTCTTCTTTCTGTTTTCAATCAAAAAAATGAAGGAAATTAATTCGTGTACTAATAAATTAAAAGTATTTCTACTCAGGGTAACGATCAGGCAGATGATGTTCATTTGCCTGTTTTACTTTGGATCGTTTTCAAAGGTTTTATCTCAGGAGTATTTTCAACAGGAGACCAATTATAACATTCAGGTGTCTCTTAATGATAAGCTACACGAGCTAAACGCATCCGAAACCATTGAATACATCAACAATTCGTCCGACACCCTCTGTTTTTTATATTTCCATTTGTGGCCAAACGCTTATTCCGGCAACAGCACCCCATTGGCCAAACAACTGTTTCGTTTAAACGGCAAGGCAAGGCTGTTCGATAAACCTGAATTGAAAGGTTGTATCGATTCACTCGACTTTAACGTAAATGGCAAACAGGTGCATTGGAATTTATTGCCCGACCAACCCGATATCTGCAGGATACTTCTGAATGAGCCTTTATTTGCTGGCGACACAATTATAATTTCAACCCCATTCCGGGTAAAAATTCCCAAAGGGGTTACGTCAAGGTTGGGGTACATTGAGCAATCCTATCAAATATCGCAGTGGTATCCAAAACCGGCAGTTTATGATCAGGATGGTTGGCACGAAATGTCTTATTTGGATCAGGGAGAATTTTATTCGGAATTTGGAAATTTCGATGTAAGGATAACATTGCCTGACAATTACATTGTTGGTGCAACCGGAAGCCTGCAAAACCGATCAGAAATTGAAATGCTAACTGCATTAGCAGCCGACACTACATGGATAAAAACTGTCAACATTTACCAAGATGATTTTCCGGTTTCATCAAAACAGGTGAAAACGCTGCATTACATCGCAGAACAGGTACACGACTTCGCATGGTTTGCCGATAAAAGGTTTCATGTTCTAAAAGGAAATGTTACGGTACCCGAATCCGGCAGGGAAGTTACTACGTGGGCAATGTTTACGAACCAACAGGCCCACCTTTGGAAAGAGGCCCTGAATTATGCGAATGATGCCATTTCATATTATTCAAAAAAAATTGGCGATTATCCGTATCCGAATTTCACGGTGGTCCAAAGTGCGCTGAGCGCCGGATTGGGTATGGAATACCCCGGAATTACCGTGATTGGTCTTGTTGAGAATGCCTACTCGCTCGATGAGGTCATTGCCCACGAAATTTGCCATAACTGGTTTTACAGTTCGCTCGGATTTAATGAGCGGCGTTACCCGTTTATGGATGAAGGAATAACCAGCGCTTACACCGCACGTTACATGCACGAAAAATATCCCCAAAAAAAGCTTTGGGAGGGCTGGTTCAAAAACCGTAAACCGGCTGTATTTTTACACATCGACCAACTGCCCGTGAAGCGGTTGCAGGAACTGGAATGGCTTGTACAGGCCCGCAGTAACCTCGAACAGCCCATGAACCTGCCGGCAACCGGATTCAGTGATTTAAATTACAGCATTATCCTTTACAATAAAACCGCCATAGCCTTTAATTATCTGCGGGCTTACCTTGGAGATTCACTTTTTGATGCTGCGATGTATGAGTATTACCGCAACTGGATTTTCAGGCATCCCCGACCAGATGATTTACGAACCGAATTTGAAAACCTTACAGCCAAAGATTTAACCTGGTTTTTTGATGATTTAATTGGAACGACCAAACGACTGGACTATAAAATGGTTCGCGCGGAAAACAAACAACTGCTCGTGAAAAATAGGGGCGAACTGGTTTCGCCGCTGGTCATCGCCGGCATGACCGGAGACTCAATCTTTTTTGAAAAATGGATCGATGGGTTTGCGGGTCAGAAATGGATTGAACTGCCCGAGGGTGATTATACAGAAATAAAAATTGACCCCAGACACGAAATGCCCGAAATTTTCAGGATGAATAACAATATCCGGAAAACCGGCGCTTTTCCCAAGGCAGACCCCATACAAACCCAACTCTTCTTTACCGTTGATGATTCCGAAAAGCACACACTGATGTATTTTCCGGCAATAAACTGGACCCGGGAAAACGGGTTTATGGCGGGGCTGGCGCTCCATAACGGCTTCATCATTCCAAAACCGGTGGAATACTTTGTGATGCCCTTTTATGCATTCGGCAATAATGATTTAGCCGGGTTTGGCAAGGTGACCTATAACATTACGCCGTATAATAAATTCGTCAGACTGGCCGCAATTTCGTTCGAAGGAACCCAATTCGGCGCACCGGGCAACCAAAACTACAAAAAGCTGAAAACCGGCGTTGAATTGTATTTCAGAAACCGAAGCATGAATCACTCGTTTAGCCAAAAAGTATTTGGAAACTATACTGCTGCTTCCGGCCTATATCAGATTGAACTTGGGCAAAAAGCAAAAATGAACTCTTATTTGCAATTTGGTTATCGGGTGGAGCAGCAGCGTTCAATCAACCCATTCAGTCTGCAGGCTACATTGGAAACGGGGAAACTTTACCAAAAAACTTCGATGGAGTTTAATTACAAAATAAGCTATTACGGGCTATCCCAGGGATTGGATATCCGGTTCTTTGCCGGAACAATGCTGAAAAACGAATCGGATATTCCGTTTTACGCATTTTCGGCAGGTGGACGAAGTGGCCGTGAACAATATCTTTACCAGGGATCGTACCCCGACCGTTTTGCCGTTTTCCCAACCAATTTCTGGTCGCGGCAAATGAGCCTTTCTGAAGGCGGACTGGTTTCACCGGTTAACGATAGCCTGGGTTTTAGCCAATGGATTATTGCCTTATCATTCACCAGTAATTTGCCGGAAAAAATAAACCGGTTACCAGTTAAACCTTTTGTTAACCTTCTCCTGAACGACCATACTTTTAGAAAAAGCAACAATTCCCCTATCTTTTTCGAAACGGGCTTAAAAGCCGGAATATGGGACCTTTTCGAAATTCATTTCCCGCTGGTGGTTTCCAAAAATATTGATTTAATAAGCGGGCCATTCAAAAACCGGATTCGGTTTGTTTTTTCCCTCGATTCAATTAAGAAACTAAAAATGACTTCAAAAAAATAATTCTGATTTCCCAAATGTGTGAATCATGTAACGATCAACCGGAATTATGTAATACTTTTTAGTTTAAAAAAGTTAAACTTTACATGGTACGATTTAGTACAAATAAAAAAATTATCGTCATGCCAATATTAACTATTCTTGTCGTTATTATCGTTGTCGGGGTTATTCTCTGGTTGGTAAACAGCTATATTCCCATGCAACGTACCATTAAAAATATTTTAAATGCCGTTGTTGTCATTATTTTGGTGGTGTGGTTGCTCAACGTATTTGGAGTATTAGACAGTTTGAAGAACGTGACTATTTAGTTTGCAGACATCAAAAATTTGTTTTTTGATGCTGCCTGATAGAATCCGGGAACAATGCTCCCACACCCTCTCCTTACATCTATCCCATAAACAACTTAATTCTACTTTGACACATTCGAAAAATCCGGATGTTTTTACCCTAAATCCCTGAAGGGAACACCCAGATTTTTCTCCTGACATCCGGCAATTGCCGGACAGGGGTAAAACAGGAGAGAAATCTACCGCCAATCTTAATCTGTCAAAGTAGAATTAAAATGAATGACTTTTACACGTTCTGTTTTCCGCGATGTATGTATTATATAACTTATTCATAATTATTAGCTTCTCAAGAATAGAGTCAAATCAAACTGAAATAATTTATTCGGATGTAACCGTAAATTTTCAGGTTGAGGACATGTTTAATTTTTTCAGGTTAGAAGCTGAAAATCAGGTAAGGCAATGAAGCATCGACCCCCGTAGATTTCTATAAGTTGAAGAAAAACGATAATCTATTTCAGCATGAATAAACAAAAAAAAACAACAACCAAACCAGATAAACTTCGCCAGGCCGCAGAACTGTTGCTAAACCGAAAAGAGAAAGGTCTGGAAAAATCTTTCCACGAATCCGATAATTTAAAACTCATCCACGAACTTGAAGTACATCAGATCGAACTGGAAATGCAAAATGAAGAGCTTAAACAGGCAAAGGAAAAAGCAGAACTTGCAGAAAAAAAATATACCGAATTATATGATTTTGCCCCTTCAGGATATCTGACACTGACAATGGAAGGTGAAATTATCGATTTGAATATTCGTGCAGAACATTTGTTGGGAAAGGAACGTTCGCATCTGATTAAAAGTAGTTTTGGTTTTTTTATTTCCTCTGATACCAGAGTCCTCTATCCTGAATAATTCATAAACTTTAAAAAGGTGAATATTTGATTTTTTCAGCCGTGGGATTTAATAACCCATATGCTGAAAAGAAAATTTGTTGTCTGCGATTGTTTTCGATTGGTCATTTTAGAGGTTGGCCTGTTTAGTTTTAGACCAAAAATTGTGTGTATTTTCTTCACAGAACATAGGTATTTTATCTTGTGCTTTGCAAGTGCCTGATTAATATGTATTTTTGAATATAGTTGGGTTGTTGCTAACGGCGCAACTGTCCGATTTCGAGGAAGTAATTCTCAAGCAGTTTGGCTTGCGGGCATGAAGCTGGAAATTCCACTTTTATTTTTGTCTTCATTTGTCTAACCTGGGCAGCAATTTTAATGAACCTTTCACGTAATGTCTTCATCGTAACAGCTGCCAACCCCTTTGTTTTTAGCATGTTCTCCTGCAACGAGTGCATCAGCACATAAGCGGCTGAATGCAAGAATAACCTGAACTGATTGGCATAAAAGCTATTGCACGACATCCGGCCTGATTGCAGGTAGTTTTTGTGGTCTTTGATATTGAGTTCCATCCTGCCCCGTCCGCAGTACCCTTGTTCGTAAAGTGCCTTTGTCCGGTATTCCCAAAGGTCGGTTACAATAAAACGAATATTGGATCCTTTGCTTGTCACTTCGATTTTAACAATCACGCGTTGCTGGTTTTCCCAACTACCCGCTTTGTAGCCAAATGAGTGATAACGCTTTATGGGTTTGGCATATCTGGCAAATTCATTTTCGCAACTCTTTACAAGAGTTTCAACACTCGAATTCAATACGCTGTTTCCGGTCAAGCCAGTTATAAAATGGATATTGGGTTGTCCAACGCACCAGTCCATCAACTCTTTGCTGCAAAAGTGGCTGTCGCCCCGAACAATGATCACCGTATTTTTCCACGATTTGCGCAAATGGGCAACAAGCCTTTTGAGTATCCCAAAAACATTGGCACTTTTGCTGCGCCTGCCTGGTTTGAGTATGGTGGTAATCAGTTTTCCCGACAAGCCTTCATAAATGTGAAGGGGCATGTAGCAATACTCTCCGTAATAGTTATTGAACAGGGTTAACTGCTGCCCCCCGTGGGTATCAATGTTGGTGTCATCGCAATCGATAATAATCACAGGAGGTTCCGAAGGGTAGGATTCAATAAACTTATTGGCAAAGGCATACGCGATGTTGTACAGTTCACTGGCTCTTGGGGTGTTCTCAAAACGGGTCATAGTTGATTGAGATGCCAAGGCATTCCCTGTCATGGGCAAACGTCCAACACTCATTTTCAGGATCGTGTCATCGCGCAAGGTATTGCAATCATTGGCATCTTCATATCCAGCAACAATCTGATATACCCGCTGTGCAGCAATCTCTTCCAAAGAGTGGTCAACATAGCTTTGATGCCGGGTGTCCTCAATACAAGTAACCAGCGACTTGATGATGCCAATCCGGCTCTCGATATCTTTGACCAACAGCAAACCACCATCTGAAGAAATCTCAGATGCAGTAAAACTTACCTCAATACGCTTATTGTCAATTGGTTGTAAATCGAAGAGTTTTCCCTGGCAAATTGCAACGTCTGTTTGCTTGTCCAGAGTTTTTTCGGTAATTTTATTTTCTGAAGAGCTCATGGAAATACGGTTGTAAGACGCTGTAAGATAGTAATTTATCTTTAATTTTCGTGAGCTTTTCTTCGTTTTTGTGAATTATTCAGGCTATAATCGTTTTCTGAAAAAAAATATTCAAAAACAAATTAAAAGAAACCTGCGAACTGAAATTGGTAACCTCCGGCGATTCCGAAAAGTACATACTCGTCAACGGCATAATCAGCCATATTGACGAAAAATGTTTGGTGACCCTGGTTGACATTACAAATCGCAAACACGCCGAGAACGAATTGATAAGAGCCAAAGAAAAAGCGGAAGAAGGCGACAGATTGAAATCAGCTTTTCTGGCCAACATGAGCCACGAAATCAGAACACCGATGAATGGAATTCTGGGTTTTACCGAACTGCTTAAAACGGTAAAGTTAAACGGAGAAGAGCAGCAAACCTATATTGGCATTATTGAGAAAAGCGGTACCCGCATGCTCAATATCATAAACGATATTATCAGCATTTCCAAAATAGAATCTCGCCAAATTGAAGTTTCGGTTTCAGAAACAAATATAAACGAACAGGTAGAATACATTTATCACTTTTTCAGGCTGGAGGCAAAACAGAAGAAATTGCATATTTCATATAAAAATACGCTGCAACGAAATGAGGCTTTCATAAGGACGGACCGCGAAAAGGTATATGCTGTACTCACCAACCTGGTGAAAAATGCAATTAAATTTACTCAAACCGGCTTCGTTGAATTGGGTTATTTAAAAAAAGACAGATTCCTCGAATTTTATATAAAGGACAGCGGCCCCGGAATTCCGGAAGAACAGAAAGAAATTATTTTTGAACGCTTCAGACGGGGCAATGAATCATTAACCCGTAACCATGAAGGAGCCGGCCTGGGGTTGTCAATTTCAAAAGCGTATGTTGAAATGCTGGGTGGACGAATCTGGGTCGAAAATAATGCCGAAACGAATACAAATACTTCGGGATCCACGTTCTTTTTTACCATACCTGCCCATCCTGTAAATCAAGCCGGTCAAGTTACCCCGGTTGCTCCACCGGATCAATCGGCAAAAAATGGAACCAGAAAACTTAATATTTTAATTATTGAAGATGATGAAACTTCGGAAATACTTATCAATAAGATGATTGAAGGGTTTTCAGGGAAGATTTTAAAAGCAACAACCGGAGTTGAAGCGGTTGAAATTTGCCGGAAAAATCCTGACATCGATTTGGTGCTGATGGATATAAACATACCGGAGATGGATGGCTATGAAACCACCCGTAACATCCGGAAGTTTAATAATGAGGTGGTAATAATCGCACAAACCGGGTACGCACTGGCTGGCGACCGAGAGAAGTCAATAGCTGCAGGATGTAATAACTATATTTCCAAACCAATCGACAGAGTCGATTTAAGGAAGATGGTAAACAGTTATTTTTCAGAATTGACGAAATCATAAAATGTGTGAATGATGTAATTTATTTGAGAAATTTTGTAACAGTTTCGGGGATAAAGAGAAATACCTTCGGTAATAAACGATAATAATGATATTCAAAAATCTTTTACATCGACAAATAACCAGATTCAGTAAGATAAAAGTATCTGTCAGGGTTTGGAAGGTTCACATAAATGTACCCTGTAATTTGAATGTGCAGAAAAAAGATGAAGATATAAAAACGATTGAATGGACCATTAATCAGGTGCTTAATTAATAAAAAACTCTCTGACACCGAAAAATGAACGTATGAAAAAATTGTACCTATTAATATTAATACAAATAATAATTTAAAAAATTATCATGGGAAACTTGCTATACATCATCGCTGTACTCCTGATTATCGGATGGGCAATCGGATTTATCGGGTACAATTCCGGAGGCATAATACATATCCTGCTTATCATTGCAATTATTGCAATAATCGTCAGGGTTATTCAGGGGAGAAGGGTATTATAAATCGAATTTTTTTCTTTAAATGTTTCGGGAATTTAAATACGCTGCTTTTTATACATCAATAAACGTCCAATATTATTGATGGTCTAGTTTAGGTTAGGTTTGTAATAAAAATGTGGGTAGAGTACCCACATTTTTTCCTGGAATTCTGGGGATATAATCAAATAACAAATTCAAAATGGAAAATATTGTTATTTGAACCCGGCCAAAAACAGAGATGCTGCGATGGTTGACTTTTGTATGTGTAAATTATTTAATCAATATAAACAATTAATAGTATGAGTTCAGGAAAAGTTTTGTTGGGCGTATTGGCCGGGGCAGCCGTCGGCGCATTGGCAGGGATTTTATTTGCACCTGCAAAAGGATCGAAAACCCGTAAAAGAATTTTGAAAAAGGGTGAAGACTATTCAGAAACATTGAAAGAAAAATTCAACGATTTCGTTGAGGTTATTACCGAGAAATTTGAAAAAATGAAAGACGATGTTACTGACTATGCCGAAAAGAAAATGGGTAAACCCGAAGACGCAGAAGAGAAAACAAAAACTGTTGAAGGTTAGAAAAGTCTAAAAAAATGGGAATATGTTTAAAGGAACATTGAAAACTAAATCATCCGGAGGAATTAACAGGTCATTTATGGATTCATTTCACCCCTTCAATTTTCTGCCCCTGATTGAAAAAATGAAACATAAACCGGCTTTGTTCAAAAGAGATTTGCATTCAATGGTTCTTTTAAACGATCCCGACAAGCAGATTGTGCTTACGACATTTGATAAGGGAACAGAAATCAATTCATTCCAGTCGGATGAGCAAATGATCCTTCAGGTTATTTGGGGAGAATTAAGCTTTCATACTCACGAAGAATCGCTGAATTTAAGTCAGGGTGAATTTCTTATTATCCAGGTAAACAAACCTTACCGTTTAACAACCGGGGGGAAAACCATGTTTCTTTTAACACTTATTCCCGGCAACCTGAGGCGTACAACGTCAAAATTCACAAAATGAAGTACGATAATGCAAAAATACGATGGATGATAACGTGAAGTTAATAGAATCGCTACTCGAAAGTACCTTCAGGTACGGAGCAGCGGAAATAGAGTGGACTCAAGCTTAAAACTTTAAACAAAACATCAGATGTGGTTTCCAGTTTTATTCCACATACCGTTGTTTTTTTTATTTTAGTTCTGTTTCTGCTTTTTCTCAATTTAGGACTGGCCCTTTGGCTTGGTGACATCATCGGAAATGATTTCTACGGATTTTTTGTGATTGCTGCATTTTATGCCATTGTGGGGCTTGTTATGCATTTTTTTATGCATAAGTGGATTAAACGAAAGATTTGCAATTATCTGGTGAAACAGATGTTTAAATAAACTGACATGGAAAATATATCGACCCCTGCTGAACTTAAAGAAGCGATTGAATTGCTGGAAGCGAAAAAGTCTGTTCATTTTCAGGAGATGAGGGCAAATTTTTTCCTTGCCTACGAGTACCTTAAACCCGCTAATCTCATTAAAAGTACAATAAAAGAAATTGGCTCCTCGCCCGATCTTTTCAATAATATTTTTAACGTTGCTATTGGTCTGGTTGCAGGTTATCTTTCAAAAAAAGCGATATTTATCGGCAGCTCAAACAGTAAATCCAGAAAACTTTTGGGTCTAATTTTACAGTTAGGTGTTACAAACCTGATTGTTAATGCCCCAAATGCATTAAAGTCATTCGTCCAGGATATTTTCAGTAAAAGCAAAAAGGAAATTAAATCCGACTAACCGTGACAGTTAAAGAATTTATGATACCTCTTTACGTAAAAACGGTACTGGTTTTTATAGGCATACTCGCCTTTGTTATCACGTTATATATTGCTCAGGGCGTTATTATTCCAATTGTTTTCGCAACTATTTTTGCCATCGTGCTCCATCCCGTAGTGAACCTGATCGTCAGGTTGAAAATTCACCGGATAGTAGCCATCGTTATAGTGATGTTTTTTACTTTTTTGATTATTGCCTCATTTGGCGCGCTTTTGTTCTCCCAGGCAAGCCGGTTCACTGAATCGTTACCGGCGCTGGTTGACAAGTTTACCGAAATACTCAACCAAATCATCTTCTGGGCTTCTGGTTATTTCGACATTAGCGCCAATGAAATCACCGCATGGATAACAAAAACAAAAAATGAACTCATTGGAGGTGCTGAGATCGGACGAACAATTATTAATGTTGGCGGCGTCCTGGCATTTTTATTTCTGATTCCTGTTTATGTTTTTATGATTTTATTTTACCAATCTCTCCTGATTGAATTTTTTCACCGTTTGTTTGGGAAAAACAACAGAGACAAGGTAAGCGAAATAATAAACCAGATAAAAACTCTTATTCAGCGCTACCTCATCGGACTGCTTATTGAGGTGATCATTATTTCTTTTTTATATACCATTGGTCTTTTAATATTGGGAATCGAATATGCTTTAATTCTTGGTATTTTGGGCGCCCTTCTTAATCTGATTCCTTATCTCGGTTCAATCATTGCGGCATCCATGCCAATGATAATCGCTGTTGTAACCAAACCATCTCCCTGGTTTGCCTTGCTGGTTTTGGCGCTTTATATCGTCATCCAATTTATCGACAACAACTATATCGTACCCAAAATAGTTGCTTCAAAAGTAAAAATCAACGCCCTGGCTTCCATCATTGCTGTGATTACATTTGGCACACTGTGGGGTATTTCGGGTATGTTAATCGCCATTCCGCTAACTGCGGTTGCGAAGCTTATTTTTGATCATATCGAACCGTTACAACCCTGGGGATTTTTATTGGGAGATACCATGCCGTCCCCACTAAGCACTAAATCAATTCTCAAAAAATTGAAACTGAAGTGAAATACGATTTCATCACCAGTGTGAATTGAGGTTATTCTTTCGCCCGATATTCAAGAAATAGATAAGCTTCTGTATCAGTAAAATTTTATTGCTGGTATTAAAAGCTACATCCCCGCACTCCTTTATGAAGTGCGGTATTTTTTTGATCATGTGTGAATGATGTAAATTTCCATACGAATTGTGTAACTTTTTAGAAATACGAATGGTTTAATTTTATATTGGATTACTGGCATCTAATTCAAAAAAAAGGTACCGTCATCGTATAGAATACTAAAACCGCACCTAAATGATTCTGAAAATTAAAAATATGGCAACCAGTCGTTGTAAAGTTTTTGTTCAGAACGAAATTAACAAACTGGGCATTTACAACATAACTGTTGAATTGGGTGAAGTGGAATTAAGTGAGAATTTATCCGAGAAGAAATTAAGGTTCCTGGATATTGCCCTCAGAAATGCCGGGTTGAAATTATTGAAAGATAAAAAGCACTCGCTGGTTGAAAAAATTAAAGCGGCTATCCATGAATTGGTGTATTATACCGATGACATTCCCAGACCAAACTATTCAGATTTTATTAGTCAAAAAGTCAATCTCAATTACACCTCCCTTAGCAATACTTTTTCGAAGACGCAGGGCATTACCATTGAAAAATATATTATTGAACAACGAATAGAACGTATTAAAGAATTGCTTATTTACACCGACCTCAGTATCGACGACATGGTGTTTAAATTAAACTACAGCAGTACGGCTCATTTGTCGAACCAGTTTAAAAAGTTTACCGGAATGACTCCTTCCAATTTCAGAAAACAAAGAAATCATCTTCCCAACGCTCCAGCATAAAAGCTCATTTTATAAACAGATTGCATACGGAGTCAACGCAGAATTCATTTGAATTTTAAAGGCCATCGTTAAAATATAACGACAGCCTTTTTTTAATCAGAAATATATAGAACTAAAACCGGAATCCAAGGGAAAGCCCGTAACCTGTATTCTTAAGCGATGATTGATTATCACCGGTAATCCGGTTGTCCTTCGGGTTGATATCGAGCAAGCCGAGTTGAGTATTCAGTTGCAAAAACAGTCCGGCCTGTAATTCGTAACCAAAGAAGAGGTTGGCGCCGGCATCAAACGGTTTTATATATACGGTAGTAAGCGGGTCACCGGCCTCCACCTCTTTTTTGAATTCGATGTCGGTTTCAACGGTTACCGAACCTCCTTCGTAAATGGCTTTTCCCCCAATTCCATACGCCACATAAGGTCCGAACCCAAGCATAAAATAGCCGTTGCCCACCTTGCCTTTATATACAAAGTTCAACGGCATTTCGATGTATGAAAGTTTATATGTATTGGTAATCAGTCCATCATTGTTTTCTGCTCCTTTTGTACTGAACAGTAATCCAGGCTGAACGTAAAACGCAGGGGAAACAGGAAACTGGATATTTACCCCGGCATGATAACCAATGATCATATCGTTTTCAAGTTTGTCGCCATTCATGTCTTTTCCGTTCAGATTTTGCATACTAGCCCCACCCAGAATAGCAAATGATGTTCTTCCCTCTCTTCCGCTTTGGGCTTCTGCCAAAAACACGGTTAGCGTGAAAATCAGAATCAAAGAAATTCGTTTTGTTCTCATATCAAAAATATTTAAGTGAATTTGTATTATTAATTTTGAGCGCCTTGCACAGCTTCTGCCTTCATCTTTTCATTGGCCGTGATCAAAAATTCGACCCTGCGATTTTGGGTACGTCCGTCTGCTGTTTCATTTTCGTATTTGGGTAATGTTTCGCCAAAACCTTTGATACTTAAACGGCTCGTCGCAATGCCGGCACTGGTCAGATAACGGCTGACTGCGGTAGCCCGCTGTACAGACAAAGTCTGGTTATAGGCTTCACTCCCCTTGTTGTCGGTGTGCCCCTGTACTTCAATATTGGTTTCCGGATACGTGTTCAGAACCGTTACCAATTTGTTCAGGTTGATTTTCGCATCATTGGAAAGGTTCGACTGGTCGAATCCAAACAAAACACTGCTGCTAAATTCCACCACAATACCTTCGCCCACGCGTTCCACTTTTGCGTCAGGCACGGTTTTTTTAATTTCCTCAGCTTGCTTATCCATCTGCCGCCCAATTACAGCGCCGGAAGCGCCACCAACTGCAGCGCCAATTATGGCCCCAAGAGCAGTATTTCCCGAAGCCCGACCTATTACTGCACCGGCAGTCCCGCCGGCTGCTGTTCCAATAACAGCCCCTTTCTGTGTTTTATTCCATGAAGTACAGCCCGTAAAAATAAAAGTTAAGCATAACACCACGAGTAAACCCATTCGTAACTTATTCATAATTTGACGTATTTAATTGTTTAAAACTTGTATTCATTCAAAGCCTTATTTTTATAAATCAAAAAGGATATTTCATTTTTCCTTTTTTTTTCCTTCAGCGCATCATTCCTGATTTTTTCATTTTGGGGATTCCGAATCTGTCTGAGCTGACTTCTGAGTTTCAAAACATCTTGCTCCCCAATTGCATGCCCCAAATCATTTTTCCAGCTCATTTTTAAATTATTGGTATTTGGCATTTTAATGTATTTTGAACTGTTCTTTTACAGTTGATTGTATTTCGAATAAAGGTAGGCCGATTCCACTAGTGAAACATTACATAATTCTCAATAACAATTACATCATTCACACATTATTGGCGGTGCTTTTTTTCAAAAAAGTGGGAATAATGTAATTTTTTCGAAAAATTATATAATACACAAATTATCTTAGTTTGTTAATTTTCGCATTCATGAACTAGTAAAAATCAGAAAGCACAAATTGTTTTGGATGTAAACACTGCAATTGTTTTAATTTCAAATGAAGTGGATTAACTATATTTACTTGGTTTTTAAAATCGGTTCAACACGCGGACACAGAAAAAGAAGGAGTTGAACAAATATGATACCTGACGGGGATTACTTAAAATACAAACAGTTGAAAACAAAAAACACAGATCCGGCGATTTCAAATGAAGAAAAAACTCATGAAATGAAGAGCAGTAGTTTCCCGATAGTCGGTATCGGCGCCTCAGCAGGCGGCTTGGAAGCTCTTGAACAATTTCTGGGTAATACGCCTGAAAACTGCGGTATGGCGTTTGTCGTTGTTCAGCACCTGGATCCAACCCAAAAAGGGATGCTCCCCGAACTGCTTCAGCGAATTTCCAAAATGAAGGTTTATCAGGCAGAAGACCTGATGAAAGTTAAACCAAACTGTGTTTATGTAATACCCCCGAATAAAAGCATGTCGGTATTTAAAGGCGCGCTTCACCTGTTCGATCCCATCGAAGCCCGTGGACTGCGCCTTCCGATTGATTTTTTTCTTCGTTCGCTGGCCGACGATCAGAAAGAAGATGCTGTTGGTGTAATTCTCTCCGGAATGGGCTCTGACGGGAGTGTGGGAATAAGGGCGATCAAGGAGAATAACGGAATCGTGATGGTGCAGGAACCTGACACGGCCAAATTCGACAGTATGCCACGGAGTGCCATTGACTCCGGCTTGGCTGACCTGATTGCCCCGCCGGATAAATTACCCTCGGAACTCATGTCATTTATGAAACATTTACCGGCTGTAAAATCGAACCTGAGTAACGAAATCAGGGACAAAAGTGCGTTCGAAAAAATAATTATCCTTCTGAGGATACATACCGGCAACGACTTTTCCTTGTATAAAAAAAATACCATTTATCGCCGAATTGAACGAAGAATGGGCGTACATAAAATTGACGAGATTTATTCTTACGTCCATCTATTACAGGAGAATCCCAAGGAAGTACATATCCTGTTCAAAGAACTGATGATTGGCGTAACCAATTTTTTTCGCGATGCACAAGTATGGGAAAAGCTGAAAGAAACCGTTGTTCCGTCCCTGATTGCAAAACAGAGCCACAACTCCGCATTAAGGGCCTGGATACCTGGCTGTTCAACCGGAGAAGAGGCCTACTCGCTGGCGATCGTATTTAAGGAAACGCTTGAAAAATTAAAACCCCACGAGGGAATTTCATTACAGATTTTTGCATCAGATCTCGATAACGATGCCATCGATACCGCCCGGAAAGGATTGTTTTCGGACAATATTGCCGCCGATGTATCGCCAACAAGGCTAAACCGCTTTTTTACCAAAACAGACGACGGCTTTCGTATCAACACAGAAATAAGGGAAATGGTCGTGTTTGCCCAGCACAACATTATTATGCACCCGCCATTTACCAATATCGATATCATTTCGTGCAGAAATCTGCTTATCTATATGGATCCCGAATTGCAACGGGAACTGATAGGTCTGTTCTTTTACAGCCTGACCAACGATGGTATATTACTGTTGGGCAACTCAGAAACACTTGGGGTGCAGGGACATCTTTTTTCAGCAGTAAATTCAAGTTTGAAAATATACAAACGTGCCGAGGCCCCTATGAATCCTGAACTATTCGATTTCCCGTCTTCTTTTTCGCGACCCAAAACAAGTCAAATAGAAACAAAGCTACCTGATAAACCCATTATGAACATTCAAACACTTGCCGATCAACTGCTGCTAAGCCAATTTTCGCCAGCCGGAGTGCTGGTAAACGAAAGTGGCGATATCCTTTATATTAGCGGACGGACCGGTAAATATCTGGAACCGGCGGTGGGCAAAGCAAATCTGAATATCTTTGCTATGCTGCGGCCAGGTTTTCAAAACGATTTTGCCATTGCATTTCGTAAAGCCGTCGTGAAAAAAGAAGCCGTAACATTACACCATGTTAAAATCGGCACAAATGGAGGGACACTTCTGATCAACGTCAACATTCAGTGGATCAGTAAACCGGAACCTTTGTACGGCAAAATCATGATCATTTTTTCGGATGTCCCTGAAACTTCGGAAACCAAACACCTTGCTCAGAAAGGTAAAAGTGTATCGGGCAGCAAACGGGAATCGGAATTGGAAGAAGAATTGCAGCATACCCGGGGAGAGATCCAGAGTATTATGGAAGAAATGCAAACATCGCAGGAAGAGCTGAAATCAACCAACGAAGAATTGCAGTCAACCAACGAGGAGCTTCAATCAACCAATGAAGAATTAACCACTTCTAAAGAAGAAATGCAGAGCCTGAACGAGGAGCTTCAGACAGTGAACGCTGAATTACAGTCGAAGGTGGATGAATTTTCGCGCGTAAACAACGACATGAAAAACCTGCTGAACAGCACCGACATTGCCACCTTGTTTCTCGACAAGGAATTAAATATCCGCCGTTATACCAATCAGGCAACCAAAATATTCAAACTGATTAAAAGCGATATTGGCCGCCCTTTCACCGACCAGGTTTCACAACTTATTTATCCGGAGTTGGCAGAAGATGCCCTGGAAGTGTTAAGGACGTTGATTTTTATTGAAAAGCAAATTCCTACCAAAGACGGCAGGTGGTTTTCCATCCGGATTATGCCCTACCGCACGTTCGACGACCGGATTGACGGGCTCGTCATTACTTTTATCAACATCTCCGATTTAAAACAGGTGGCTGAAGAATTAAACGAAATGCAAAAGCTGAACCAGCTTTTTCTAAATTCATTCCCCGACATTGTCATTAAGTTAAACAACGATTTGATAATTAATGAGTTTAATTCGGTGGCTGAAAAATTCTTCGGCAAAAAACGCGCGGATGTTACCAATCATAAATTTATGGAATTGTTTGTTCCTGAGCCTTTTAGAAAAAAAACAGAACTTGAGATGATTAAAATGCTGCAACAGAACGATAATGATAAATTTAAAATGAAAGTTATTGATAGCAAAGCAACAGAAACAGATGTTGAATGGTCGGTTCATGTCATGTACAACAACCTGCAGATCCCATCAGGAATAATCTTAACAACAACAAAACTAAAATAACAGAACCATGAGCATCGAAGAAATTGATTTCACAAATGCGCAGATGTTGCGCAAAAAAGCTGAAGAAGTACTCAAAGAGCAACAAAAAGATGTGGCCCAATTGGAAAAGGAAACCGATACAAAAAAACTTGTTCATGAGCTGCAGGTACACCAGATAGAACTGGAAATGCAAAACGAAGAGTTGCGTCAGGCTTATGAAACAATGGAATCAGCGCTGAAGAAATACACCATGTTGTTCGATTTAGCTCCGGTAGGGTATTTTTCGCTCGACCCGGAAGGATCTATTTGCGACCTCAATTTCACAGGAGCCGACATGCTCAGGGAAAGACGGTTCTCTCTGATAAACAGCAATTTTAAGCTATTTGTCTCCGAAGCATCAAGGCCTGTTTTTAATAACTTTTTCAGAAAGGTTTACTCCCGGAATGCAAAGGAATCATGCGAAGTAATGCTTGGGTACAACAATAATCCGTTGTGTTTGGTGTACATGGAAGGTGTCGTCACCGAAGATGAACAAAAATGTCTTTTGTCGGTCATCGATATTTCAAAATTCAAACTGAAGAATCAGGAATAATGTGTGAATGATGTAACTCTTGTCCTGAATCGTGTAATGTTTTCCGGGTCATAACGAATTACCTTTAATCCGGGAAGTACCATTTAATACGAATCAGGATGAAAGCACTTATTTCAAATCAATTCACAAAAAAAATCTTCTCCGCCATATTATTGGCGGCCATAATATTTTTTGTCGCTTCATGCGATACGACTGTCCCTTTTTTAAATTCATCGGTCGTACCTGCGGCCACCGGAACTGTAACGCTTAAAAAAGACGGTAACCAGAATTACGCCATCAAGGTGCAGATTGAAAATCTGGCGGAAGTTGAAAGATTACAGTCTTCAAAGCAAATGTATATTGTTTGGATGGAGACAGAACGTGGGAATGCCGAAAATTTAGGACAGTTGAATAGTTCCAGCGGTTTCATGTCGAAAAAACTCAGCGCATCGCTCGAAACCGTTTCATCATTTAAACCGGTCCGGTTTTTTGTCACCACCGAATTTACCCGGAATGTCCGTTATCCAGGTGCGGAAGAAATTCTCACCACGAACAGGTTTGACAAATAAACTACCTGACAGATGAAACGTACAATCTTTGTTGCTTTTATGTTGCTTTCAACCTTCGCATTGGATGCAAATGAACTTACTGAATCGATCAGCCGGTTTATCAACAACAAACCGGGAAATATGCCTTATGTAGTTGATCAGGAGTCCCTTTTTTCCAGTAAAATGCTGCAGCAGTTTTATACAAAAAGGAATTATACCCCGGCATGGATAACTAAAAAAACTTCGGAATGGATAATATCTGATTCTCCACCCTGGATTAACCCTGAAACTCTGGTCAGGGCAAATACTGATGTTCCTGCCTGGATTGAATCTGATATTCCTGTACAATTTAATGCGAACGCTTTGGGCAAAAACGGATTTATATTGCTTGATTATATCCGTCAGATTGACCGGCATGGTTTGCATCCCAACGATTATCATCTAAGCTTGATTGAAAAATATATTGGTAAAATAGTACCCTTTATGCCGATGGATCCGGAGGATATGATGAAACTGGATGTATTACTTACCGATGCGTTTTTATTTTTAGGCCTGCATTTGTATTACGGCAGAGTTGATTCAGAAAATGAAGGCAAGAGTTGGAAGATACAGCGTAAAGCGCCGGAGTTGCAGTTTAATGTAAAACTGGAAGAAGCGCTGGTTTTTAATGACGTTGCCAACGCGCTAAACCTGCTTGCCCCGAGATATCGTGCTTATTGGTTGATGAAAGAGAACCTGGCATTTTTTCTCAGTATCGCCGGTGAACCCTGGCCGGCAATTCTGACGGATACAATCGTTAAGCCCGGCGAATCCAATCAAATCATCCCGGAAATCAGAAAAAGGCTGATAAAATTAAGGTATCCGTTATCCGACAGCATTTCGGTGAACTATGATATTGATTTCGAAAAGCGCCTAAAATCATTTCAGGCAGACTGGGGTTTAAATGCCGATGGTATTATTGGAAAAGGAACCTTACTCGCCTTAAACAGCAAACCGCTAAAGCTTATTAATCAATTGAAGGTAAATATGGAACGGTTCAGGTGGCTTCCACTAAAAGTAACGGAGAAATACATCATGGTAAATATTGCCAATTACAGGCTTTTGATGATCGATGGAGCTGATACCCTGATTTCGATGCGCGTTGTTGTTGGAAAAGAATACCGGGAAACCCCCGTTTTTAATGCACGAATGACTTATATTGTATTTAGTCCGTCATGGACCGTACCCCCCACCATTTTGAAAAATGATGTGATTCCCGAATTAAAAAAAGGTTCAGACTATCTGACTAAAAAAAATATGAAAATTCTAAGGTCCGACGGTTCTGAAATTCTCTACAAAGAAATTAACTGGGAAAATATATCGAGAAACAATTTTCCGTATATGGTGCGCCAAATTCCGGGCTCTGACAATGCATTGGGGAAAGTAAAATTTATGTTTCCAAACAGCAACAACATTTATATTCACGACACTCCCACCAAGGGAACTTTTGCGCGCGACGACAGGGCGGTGAGTTCAGGTTGCATCAGAATTGAAAAACCATTTGAACTGGCCGAACTTTTACTGTACGATTTACCGGAGTGGACTTCAGCGCAAATCCACAACTCCATGCAGCAGAAAAAGGAACAAACGGTCCGGTTAAAAACTCCAATTGATGTGATTTTGTTATACCTGACAGCATGGACCGACGGAAATGGCCGTGTTCAATTCAGAAAAGATATTTACGGGCATGATGAAATCGTGTTGAATGCTTTAAATCAAAAACCGGAAGCCGAAAAAATAAAGATTATCCCTTTTTAACTGCGGCCATTCTGCTGATAACCGGCGATTTTGTCAGATAGCTTGCTGAGGGTACATAAACAAACAGGCATGTGCCGTCTTTGATGGTTTCAATAATTTCCCTGCTCAATTCTTCAGGAACAGCCGGGCAACCGTGACTGCGGCCAAGTCTTCCGTTTTTCCTGATAAATTCTGAAGAAACATAATCAGCGCCATGTATCACAATCGCCCGTTCACGTGCTTTATCGTTAATTCCTTTCTCCATTCCATCAAGCCGAAGTGAAAACCCGTTTTTACCTGAATAGGTTTCGCCCGTGGTATAAAACCCGGGGCTGCTGGCATAAGAGCCTGAATCGTTGGAAAAATTATTGACGATCACTTCGCCCGAATTACGTCCATGCGAAACAAGACAATGGTATAAAACTTTTGCCTCCGCCAGGTCGAGTACCCAAAGCCTCTCTTTGTCTGAAGGCAGGCTGTAATCAATAATAGTCATCACTTCCGGACGACGGATAGTTTGTTCTTCCTTGAGTAATTCGTAGCCGGAAAGTGCGGTCTGCAATAAATCTATAGCAGGAAGTTCAGAAGAGTCTCCGGTATTTGTTAGTTTAAATTTTTCAATCAACAGGGGTGAATTATGGTCCTTATAAGACGCGACACTCCACTCACTTATTACCGAAATCAGAACCAACAACAAAAAAACTAAAACGATTTTCTTTTTCCGCATGGGCCAAAAGTAATTGTTTTTTATTGGTATTCAATGTTTTTCGGTTTTTTAATGTGTGAATGATGTAAACCTTCGTTGGAATTATGTAATGTATTATTGGTTGATGCCGACGACCTTTGTAAAGTGATCTAACATTCAACCATTTTATAGTGAAAATTATTGATCCTGTAATAAAAAAGGTTAAAAAACTTCCCAATGTAAAAAAGCAAGTTATAAAGCTTAGCGAAAAAACCATTGAGAAAACGCAGGAAGCGAATGTTTTCTTTTCAGGATTAGGCGATTTCTTTTTGTTTCTTTGGCAAACTGTAAAAGAAACTTTTTCTCTGGATTTTGAATTGAACGAGTTCCTGCGCCAGTGTTTTCAAATTGGATACAAAACGTTGCCGCTTATTTCAATAACCGGCCTTATAATCGGGTTGGTGCTAACCATACAAACGCGGCCTGTTTTGGTCGATTTCGGTGCGGTATCTATGCTTCCGGGAATGGTTGCATTATCAATCATCCGGGAAATGGGACCGGTGATTACCGCATTAATCTGTGCCGGAAAAATTGGCTCGGGCATGGGGGCCGAACTGGGTTCAATGAAAGTATCGGAACAAATTGATGCCATGGAAGTTTCTTCCACCCATCCCATGCGTTTTCTGGTGGTCACAAGGGTTTTGGCTGCCACGCTGATGATTCCCATTTTGGTTTTATATGCCGATGCTCTTGGAATTCTGGGAAGTTGGGCCGGTGCAAATATTAAAGGAAGCGTCACTTTTGTTTTGTTTTTCAATCAGGCATTCAGGGTGGTTGATTTTATGGATCTTTTACCTGCCGTAATCAAGACATTCTTTTTTGGCGCTGTCATCGGGCTCGTGGGTTGTTACAAAGGGTATTCCGCAGGGCGCGGAACAGAAAGCGTGGGCAAAGCGGCCAATTCGGCCGTGGTGCTTGCGTCTCTGCTTGTGATCATTGTTGACTTGATTGCTGTTCAGATAACCGATATGCTTTTATGATAAAAATATAAGATATGATTGAAAATGAAACGGTTAATCCGGGAAATGTAAATACATCCGATCTGGTTATTGAAATTAACAACCTCAGTAAAGGTTTTGCCGATTTGCAAGTATTAAAAAACTTGTCGTTAAAGCTTTTTGAAGGCGAAAACCTGGTCGTGCTCGGAAAATCAGGCTCAGGAAAATCGGTTCTTATTAAATGCATTGTCCGTTTGTTAACCCCCGACCAGGGTACAATTACAGTACTGGGTAAAAATGTAAATGAATTAAACAGTAAGGGGCTTGCCGCGCTGAGGGAAAAAATTGGTTTCCTTTTTCAGAGCGGTGCGCTGTATGATTCCATGACCATTAAACAAAACCTTGAATTTCCTTTACGCAGAATAAAAAAGAAACTCACGAAAAAGGAAAGGGACCAAAAAATTGAGGAGGTTTTGGAGAATGTGGGTTTGGCCGACACGTTGCACAAAATGCCCTCCGAGCTTTCGGGAGGAATGCGTAAACGGGCAAGCCTGGCGCGCACCATTGTCGTCGATCCGATGATTATGTTGTACGATGAGCCAACCACCGGACTCGATCCGGTAACTTCTGACGGAATAAGCGCTTTGATTAATGATGTTCAAAAAAAATACAAAACATCATCCATCATCATCACGCACGATATTGAATGTACCCGTGCCACTGCCGACAGAATTATCATGTTGCATGACGGCGAGGTTTACATGGAAGGGAATATCGATGAATTCGAAAATTCATCCGATGAGCTGATCCGGTCTTTTTTCAAACAAAAAACATAAAAAATGGAAAATCATACTCCACGATTTAAGACACGGCTGGGAATTTTTATTGCAGGAGGAATAACAATTTTTGTTATTGCGATTTTTATTATCGGCAAACAACAGAATTTGTTTAATCCCGTGTTTAAAATTACAACTACCTTTTTCAACGTTAGCGGCCTTCAGATTGGAAATAATATCCGGTTCTCGGGCATCGACGTTGGCATTGTCGATAACATTAAAATTATTAATGATTCAACAGTGCAGGTTGATATGCTTGTCAGAAAAGATGTGCAGCAGTTTATAAAGGCAGACAGTTATGCGGGTATTGGGTCCGAAGGTATTATTGGCGACCGGGTGGTAATCATCACCCAGGGGAGTAATGATGCGCCAATGGCAAATGACGGTCAGCAGATTTTATCAAAGGAGCCTATCGAGACTGACGCCATTATGATAAGTCTGCATTCAACAGCCGTTAATGCTGAACTTATTACACTTCAACTTGCTGAAATAATGATGAATATCAACAGCGGGAAGGGTACGCTCGGAAGATTAATCCAGGATTCAACCATCGCAGAAAATATCAATCAGACCATTGGAAACTTCAAAAAAAGTTCGGCAGGACTGGATGAAACGATAGATCTTACCAAAGAAAATGTGTTTGCTTTTATGGAGAGCCTGCAAAAAACTGCCTCAAAAACTGAAGTTGCCTCGCACCAGCTTGGTGAAATTATGATGAAAATAAACAGTGGCGAAGGAGCCATCGGAATGTTGATTCAGGATACAACGATCGTAAAAAACATTGATGAAACCATTATCAACCTAAAAGAAAGCAGCAAAGGGCTGAACGAAAACATGGAAGCGCTCAAACACAACTTCCTTTTCAGGGGATATTTTAAGCGGAAGAGTAAAGAAGAGGAAAAAAAGAAAATGGAAGCAGAAATGTGAGAACCGGCAGAATATAAGTGAAAAAGCAACGGATAAGTGATTTCACATAAAAACATAACGGAAGACGTAAAATGGCAATCAGGGTGCCTGCGCCAGACCGTTTTTAAAGGAGAACAATGTGGATAAAAAGTGTAGCAATATTGTTGTTTATTTTACTGACTACAAATGATCTTGCATTTGCACAGGAAATTACAGTTCAAAAAGATTCGACCCATCTTTACGAGAACATCGAAACCTATTCCGAAAAAAGCAAGTTTACCAAATTTATGTTCCGGCTTTTTTTTAAACCGGCAGCACCACCACCCGCACTAAAAATACTGAATAAAAGACTGATACAGAAACCTTACGGTTCTTTTGAAGGGAAAATCATCCGGCAAATCAATATTGTAACGCTCGACCCGTTTGGATATTCGATTGGCGACACGATTGCGGCATCGCTCAACTATTTATCCAACACCGGAAACAAATTTCATGTTAAAACCCATCACAACACCATTCGTAACCTCTTACTGATCCATAAAAATCAACCCTTCGATTCGCTGCTCATAAAAGAATCTGAACGTTTGATACGCAGCATGAATTACATCACCGATGTATCGTTTTATATAGTTTCAGCGCCTGAAACGAATGATTCTGTTGATATTTTCATCCGCGAACTGGATAGCTGGAGCCTTATCCCCGGAGGCTCCGGGTCGTCTTCGCGCCTAACCTTTAAACTGAGAGAAAACAATTTCATTGGCACGGGCCACGAGTTTCGAAATGGAATTATCTGGAACCATTCAACCGGCAACATGGCTTATCGGATGAAATACTTTATTCCGAATATTCGGAATACCTATATTAATTCAACGTTGCAATATGGTACTGATGAATACGGAAATTTTATTAAAAATTTTGCCGTCGATCGTCCGTTTTTTTCCCCGTTGGCGAAGTGGGCGGCAGGTATAAGTTTTTCGCAACACCTTCACAAAGATACAATCCTGTCAATCAACTTTATGCGCTTTAAGTACAATGCACAAGATTACTGGGCGGGGAACGCCATACCTGTTTTCAGGGGAAATTCGGAATATAGCCGTACAACCAGGTTCATTTCTGCCGCACGTTTTATCCGGATCCGTTTTATCGAAAAGCCCCCTGAAACGATTGACACGCTCCGGTTTTACAGCGACGAGAATTTTTACCTCTCCAGCATAGGCGTAGCAACACGGTTGTATATAAAAGACAAGTATATTTTCAAGTTTGGAATAACAGAAGATGTTCCGGTTGGAAAAGTTATCAGCCTGACCGGCGGTTACCAGGAAAAAAACAATCTTGGGCGCTTCTATGTTGGAGCACGTCTTTCTTCGGGCAATTATTATACGTGGGGATACCTGAGTTCCAATATCGAATTTGGTACGTTCCTCCGGTCAGCGCAGGCTGAGCAGGGTGTTTTCAGGGCCGCCTTAAATTATTTTACAGGATTGATTGAAATCGGACAATGGAAATTCAGGCAGTTTATTAAACCGCAGATTATTATTGGCATCCACCGTACTGCGTACGACAGTTTAACAATTAACAACGAATATGGGCTGAGAGGTTTTAACAGCCCGGTTTTGTCGGGCAACAGCCGTTTGTTGCTTACATCGCAAACACAATTTTACGCTCCGTGGAATTTTATCGGGTTTCATTTTGGCCCCTATTTAAACGTTTCGTTGGGTATGCTTGGCGATGCAAAAAAGGGTTTCCAGGCAAGCAAAGTGTATTCGCAAATAGGATTGGGCGTTTTAATAAAAAATGATAACCTGGTTATGAATGCTTTTCAATTATCCATTTCGTTCTATCCGGCAATTCCCGGTAAAGGGAATAATATTCTTAAAATGAACTCTTTTCAAACCACCGATTTCGGCTTCCGTGATTTTGAAATTGGGAAACCGGCGCCTGTTGTATTCCGATGAAATCAATTGTCGTATTTTATGTGAGAATGATGTAACTCTTACTTGAAATTGTGTAACATTTCCCGTATTCATTGAGCGTAATTTTATCTCTGCTAACTGAACCTGATTCAGGGGGTTCATAAATACAATGCCCTGAAAAATTCGCGTTACACCATTCCTGGCTTAGCGGTACTTCTTTGGGCAATCATAACGATTACATAAAAACATTAAAATAATTAGAAATGAAATCAATAAAACGGTTAGGGATTTTTAACACAACAGGAGATATCATAAAAGAGTAAATCGATATGGATGAACCAAATCCAAAAAACGTTGCCCTAATTGTTGCTCACCCCGACGATGAAACATTATGGGCCGGAGGAACAATTTTGAGCCATCCGTCCTGGAATTGTTTTATTGTTTCGGTTTGCCGGGGAAATGATACCGACCGTGCATCAAAATTTTATAAAGCATTAAAGGTGTTGAAATCGGAAGGCAATATGGGTGATCTGGATGACGGTCCCGATCAGGCTCCATTGGATGAAGACAAGGTTGAACAAGCCATTTTAAATTTGTTGCCTGTAAGACATTACGATTTGATTATTTCCCATAATCCAAACGGGGAATATACCCGTCATATCCGGCACGAAGAAGTAAGCAAGGCAGTTATTAATCTCTGGAACAACCGTAAAATAAGTGCTGATGAACTGCGGACTTTTGCTTACGAAGACGGTCATCGGGAATACCATCCGCGGCCAATTATCAATGCGGCAATTTACCGGCCACTTACCAAACGGATCTGGCATCGGAAGTACCGTATTCTGAGGGAAACTTACGGATTTGAAAAAGAAAGCTGGGAGGTACAAACAACTCCCCGGGATGAAGCATTCTGGCAGTTTACCAATCCGTTTCTTGCAAAAAAATGGCTAAATAACGGAGGAATTTACAGATGAAAGTATTGATTTTATACGATTACCCACCCTCACCCGGAGGACTTGCTACCCAGGGAGATTTATTATACAAAGGACTTGTTGCTATGGGCATTGACGCCCACCCTGTGCATTTTGAATCGGCACAGGAAAAAGAATGGTATTACCGTTGGTTTGAACCCGACATTGTTGTTGGGGTCGGTTACTGGGGTCACACCCCACAACTGGTGCTTCACCCGCAGCGATATGGTGTGCAACCGGTTCCCTGGCTGGTTGCCGATGGATATATCGCCAATTACCAGGAGGTGTTAAATGCACTGCCGCTGATTCTGGTAACATCAAACTGGGTAAAGGAAATGTATGTCCGCGATGGAATTAACGGCGACAAGATTGAGGTGTTACCTGTTGGTTGCGATACGGATTCATTTAAACCTTTTGGCAAAAATGACCCAAAAATTGCGGCTGTGCGTGAAGCGTTGGGTGTTTCTCCCGATCAGTTAATGATTCTCACCGTTGGAGGTGACGCCGCATCAAAAGGCGCTCAGGAGGTGATGCAGGCACTGGCCATAATCGACACAAAAGCGCCCGACTGGAAATATGTATGCAAAGTATGGCCGCAGCCACGAACCAAAACACAAAACCTGGCCGATCTGCAATTAGCTACAGATTTGGGAATTGAAAAAAATGTAACATATGCCACTAATACCATTTCGCGTAATTTTATGCCCTACCTGATTGGCGCATGTGATATTTATGCCGCGCCTTCCCGTTTGGAAGGTTTCGGAATGCCGCAGGTGGAAGCCGGCGCCTGCGGAAAACCGGTTATAAGTTTAAAAGCCATGGGGATGCTGGATACATTGATTCACAGAGAAACAGCTCTTCTTGCAAAAGTCGCGCGTAAAATTGATGTGGGCGAAGTAATGATTGGCGAAGAATCAGGATTTGAAGATCAGCATAAAGTGATTTTCAAAGTACCCAGAACTGTGGATTACCGGGCTAATGTACAGGATATCGCAAAGTACTTGTTAGAACTTATGAAAGATGATGCCCTACGTGATAAAATGGGTCAGGCAGGCAGGGAGAGGGTTGTTGAGAATTTCGACTACCGTGTAGTTGCCAAACGGTTTGTACAAATCATCAACCTGAGATTGGGAATACATTGATATAACTCATGGAACAATTATAAAATTCATAAATTATGAATGGAATACTTTATCTGGTATCCGACGAATCAAAATTTGTTCGCTTTTATTATGATCTGGATATTAACCTCGAAGGGATTGAGACGATAAACTATTTATTGCAGCGAATAGAAAGTCTTCAGAATGAGATTGTTGTACTTAAGAATAGGCTTCGGTTTTACGAAGGATAATATTTCGATAATTTATAGGATAAGATTATGCAAACCAATAACGAAAAAGAGATTGAACAAGCCAGTAAAGCTGCCCTCGAAGTTTTACTCCACAATGATCACGGACCTTATCATGGACTTCCGCGCACTGCCGGCTGGGGATATCCTGAACCGTACACACGCGATCTGATGATTTCCATTTTGGGAATTGCAGTTTCAGGGAATGAAAAGCTATTGGAGAGTATCCGAAAAGTATTGGAAACATTGGCAAAAAACCAAACCGAACATGGCCATATTCCATCACTGGTCCATGACGCCGATGATCGCGGCGCCAGTGATACAACTCCACTGTTTTTAATGGCTGCCGGAATATTCAGAAAAGTTACGGGTGAACCTGATTTCCTTGAGGAGGCAGTTGAAAAAGCGCTGGTCTGGATGGATTATCAAAGTCCTGCCGATCGCAGTTTGGTTGCACAGCAACCCACAAGCGACTGGCGTGATGAACAATGGGTAATTGGGAAAGGACTTTATGTGAATACCTTGGTTTACAGTTATCTCCGGATCTTGGAAAAAAATGAGAAAGCCGATAACTTAAGAGATGAGATGGGTCGTTTTACGATAACAAAAGGCTCAATGCACCATCATGTTCACGAAGGACTGGTGGTAAAACACAAACCTTACTACGCTTTTTGGTCATATAAAATTTTTAGCAGCGAGCGCTTCGATCTGCTTGGAAATAGTCTTGCCATTCTTTCAGGAATCGCTTCACCTTCACGTGCCGATGAAATGGTTTCGTGGATTGAAGAGGAATGTGTTGCTATGCATGAAAGAGGTGAATTAACAGGGGATCTTCCACCCAATTTTTTCCCTTTTATTAAACCTGAAGATCCCGACTGGCACGAACGATATTCAACCTATAATCAACCAGGGGACTACCACAATGGCGGAATTTGGCCTTTTATATGCGGATTCTATGTGGCTGCCCTGATTGCTGCAAAACGATTTAAACTCGCCGAAGAAAAACTCATAGCGCTCACCCGTTTGGTTAGAGTTACGCGTACTGACAGCCTTGAATTTGGTTTTAATGAATGGATTAAAGCGCAGGACGGCAAACCAATGGGACAGGACTGGCAGACCTGGAGCGCCGCAATGTATCTGTATGCGGCAAAATGTGTGGAAGAAAAAAGAACACCGTTTTTTGAGGAAATAAGAGACCTGAATATCAAACATTAAATAATGCAAATCAAGGGTTAAATTGCTAATGTTATAAAGCATGGCATACAAATAGATCGTCATAATCTCCTGGTCGCTAAATGCGGGTTTGTTATTGCCCGTGAACCTTTGCAACCCTTGATTCGCATAAATAGTCGCCCAATTGCAAGCCTTGAAGGGAAACTGGTACTCGATGCATTTTGGTGAAATAAAAATCACAAGTTCTGAAAAGCAGCTTGATTTCGACGTTCAGGTTTGTTGCAGTGCTGTTGAACCGGATAATGTGCAGGTGGAACTATTCGCCAATGGCTTATCTGCTAACAGAAAGATTTGGATTGAAAAATCGAAACTCCATTTCTGATTAAGCACAGTGTCTCTCAAATGTTTTTTTATCATCCTGTTTTGTATTCAGAATTTTTATAGGCTAATTTTAAAACATTCAGATTTTCAAGCAAATGCAGAACAGAGGTTTCGGAGGCCTGAGAGATAAACTGTTTCAAACTAATTTTAAGTTCGATTTGTGAAACTCTTCGTAAGCTTGCAAAACAGTTAAATGAGAAATTAGATAAGCGAGCGAACTCTCTGCTCCCTGGTTGCGGTTTACACCATAACTTTCAAAACCATCGCAACACCCTTTGGTTTCAAAATCGTACAAACTCATGCGCAAATCGTTTTCACCCAGGAACCACAAAAAAGAGGTATACAATTTATTCAGGTAATCCTTGTCTTTTGTAACAAAATAGGCTTCGTGGTACATTAAAACCATCGCCATTGCATCTATGGGTTGCTGTGCAAAAACAGAGCGTTCGCCTTCTTTTTTATACCATTTTTCATTGCCAATTACCGATAAATAATTGTCCTTTAAGGTATGCTCTGTCAAAAAGTTCATCGAATCGATAGCGGTTTGGGTAATTTTATCATCATTCAGTATTTTTGCTGAATGCAACATTGCCAAAGGAAGAATTCCATTATCATAGGCCAGCAAAGATTCAAACCAATTCCAGCCGGCAGACTGGTTTTCCTGGTAATGCTTTTGTAAAACATTAGCGAGATTTCTCAGCCTTTCCGTCATTGAATCGTCAGCCGGGTTGCTTTTCAGATAATGGCTGATGCCAATCATGGTATTGGCGATCCCGCGGATGGAGGTTAATTTTTCAAAATTGGGAGCTGCATTGAAAAATAGAAGTTTCCCCGTTTGATAATACGCATCGTTTGGCGCATTCGCGAGCAAATAACCCAAGGCCCAGATGGTACGGCCAAACGAATCTTCGGAACCAATTTCATCCAGAAAATTACGGTTAAAACTCAGAAAATTTCGAAAAGTCCCGTTTGGATTTTGCAGATAATGGATATAGCTCAGATAAATGGGCGACAGTTCAAGCGCACGGTTGTCTTTCATTTGGCGGTAAGCCATTAACACCATCAGCAGAGCGCGCGAATTGTCATCCAGGCAATAACCTTCCTTTAAATTGGGAATGCCAAACTTGGCATGTTGAATGATGCCCGTGTCATCGGTAAGCCGGTTAATATGCGCAAGAGAAAAGGGGGGAAGGATAAGTAAATCGGGTTCCAATTCTTTTTTAATAATAACCGGGGTCTCATCCTTCACCGTTTTCTCGGCAAGAGCAACATATTTTTCTCCGGTTTTTGGCCAGGTAATATTTTTGCCATATTCTGCTGCTTTGTTCTTTAGTTTTACTTGTTCTCCGGGTTTATCAAGGAGTTTTGTTAATGTGTTTGCAAGGTCATCCGAATCATTAAACTGAAATAACCTCCCTCTTCCATTGGACAGTAATTCAGCAGCGTGCCAGTATGGTGTTGAAAGAACAGCCGCCCCAACGCCGACAGCATACGAAAGAGTGCCGCTGGTAATCTGGGCTTCGTTTAAATACGGTGTGATGTAAATATCGCAGGCATATAAATATTTGAACAAATCCTGTTCATCAATAAATTCATTCAAAAAAACAACGTGATCTTCAAGGTGCAGGTTTTTCACCAAACGAAGGAGAAAAATCCGGTATTCTTCACCTGAATGCCGAAGTACATTTGGATGCGTTTTCCCTAAAACGATGTAAATAACTTCGGGATACTTTTTAACCACTTCGGGCAATGCTTTTATAACCGTTTCAATACCCTTGCTTCGCCCGATAAAACCAAAGGTTAGCAGCACTTTCTTGTTTTCGAGTTTAAACTCTTTTTTTGATTTCTGGGGACTAAACTGAATATCCGGGACCCCATGTTCAATCAGGGCTATTTTTTCTTTTGGCACATCGTAAATGGTGGTCAGAAACTCCACTGCCTTGTGGCTCATTACCACAATTTTATGGGCCATTTTGCAAATTTCTTTTAAAACAGCTTTCTCGTTGTACGAAGGTGTTTTGAGTATGGTATGAAGGGTTACTATAAGGGGAATTTCGAGCCGGTGAAGCAAAGGAAGGATGTACACCCCGCTTTGTCCGCCAAATATGCCAAACTCGTGCTGGAGGATACAAACATCGGCACCGCTGAGATTAATGTATTTAACGGCTTTTAAATAATCTTCCTGATGATCCTGCCGGATGGTAACTTTTACTTCTTCCGGGTATTTATAGGTGAGATCGTTATCGTTTAATGCAACCACGAAACCTTCATGTTTTTGGAGGTTTTTGCCTGACAACATCGATTTAAACAGGTTGTTCGTGAAGGTTCCAATACCACATTCGCGGGGCGGGTAAGTTGCAATATAAGTGATTTTCATTTATTTGATGATTACGTTCAAGGAAGTTAATAAGCCAATATCCTGTATTTTGCGAGGAAGGAGTTCCCGTTCAAAATAAACCAAATCCTTGTGGCTGGGGTTTTCCTGTATTTTGCAATAATATACTCGGTCAACATATCGTCTGACTATCAAATTTTGATTTGGATTAACCTTCGCATGCACTAGTTCGCCTTCTTTAAATTTGTTTTCCATTTTTGTATTTAACTTGTACCCTTGCTATTTTTAACTCTGTTTGTCTTGCGGTAATTCTATTTATATCAAAAATCAGATTAAACTCGAATCGCTCTTTCCGGCCTTTTTTGCAGCCTTATCAGCTCTTTTTTCTTTCAAACTTTTTACCGCTTCCTTTTTTATATTTTTTCTTTCTTTTCCTTCTTTGCTTTTTGCCATGACGCTTATTATTTAAGTACTTTTATTAAATTATGCTACCTTCATATCCGCTTTTGATCACTGTTGAGATCATTTTGAACCGACCGTTTGCTTTTACAACATTAGAAGCGTGTGCAGGAATAATAATACCTTGTCCCGTTTGAAGTATGTTTGGCTGATCATCAATGATAACTTCCGCCGTTCCTTCAATAATCTGAATAAAAGTGTCGAACGGAGAAATTTTCTCGGCCAGCGCTTCTCCGGTATCGATGGCAACAACGCAAATATTTCCTGTGGTTTTTTTGATTATGGTTTTGCAAACCACCGAATTGGGAACATATTCTATGATTTCAATAAGTATATGAATTTTTGATTTTTCTATTTCGTTCATTTTTAATAGACTATATTATTAAAATCATATCAAAGGTACTCCCACCCAATTTCGAAAATGTTACACAATTGATATTATAATTTACATCATTCACACATTGCCGATATGCGGCGCAATCCGTAAACGGTTCTGAAATGATAACCATAAACGGTATATGTAATGGCATCAACCATTAATTCTGGCTTTTTGAAAAGGGTCCAAATAATGAATTTCCAGTATTCCGTTCTCCCCTTGTTGAGGAAACCAATAATATAAACCGATTTAATAAAAGCCATCAGCAAGGAAAACCGCATTGTACTTTGTCCTTTACTCATCCGGTTGTAATTCAGCATTAACTGCCTAACCCTTTTGTAATAAGGTTTTACGGAATAAATATTGTGGATTATCTTTTTATATCCTTCCTGAAGCTCATCGTAATCCATTTTGGGTATAAAATTCATCGTTGAATCCGTATTGTTCCCGGTAGCTTCAGCCGTTAAACGGTTTTCTGCTTTTAACTGTTGATAGAGTTTTGTGTTTTTGGGTGCATTTAATAACCCTACCATAGCCGAAACAATTCCGCTTTTCTGGATAAAATCGATCTGCCGCTGAAAAACCGTTGGGGTATCACTGTCGAAACCAACAATAAAACCAGCGGAAACCTGAATTCCAGCTTGCTGTATTTTTTTTACACTATCCAGTAAATCGCGGTTTAAATTTTGTACTTTATTGCAATAGCTCAGCGATTTTTCTTCGGGGGTTTCAATGCCGATAAATGTTGAGCTAAACCCGGTTTCAACCAGCAGCGCCATCAGTTCGTCATCGTCGGCAAGGTCAATTGAGGATTCAATATTAAACGTAAACGGATACTTGTGAACTATCATCCACTTTTTCATGGCAGGCAGGAGATTGTATTTTATCTCTTTTTTGTTCCCAATAAAATTATCATCGACAATTGAAACCGGCCCTCGCCATTTTATCGTATGGTATAAAACATCCAACTCATTAATAATCTGAGCTGTACTTTTCTTTCGTACCTTATGTCCCAAAAGCTGCGTTATTTCGCAAAAATTGCAGTTAAACGGGCATCCACGTGTAACCTGGATATTCATAAAAGCATAATCTTTTACCGATAATAAATGAAAGTCGGGAACCGGTGATTGAGTAAGATCAGCAAATTCTTCTGTAGCATAAACCCTCCGGGGTTTTCCCGCGTTCAAATCGGACAGGAAAAGGGGCATGGTTATCTCTGCTTCATTTAAAATAAAATGATCGATATCGGGATAATTGGGATATTCCTGGGTAAAAAGCGGGCCGCCTGCCACAATTTTTTTGTTCCACTTTTTGCTTTCAGCAATTACCTTGCTTACCGATTCTTTTTGAACATACATGGCGCTTATAAAAACATAATCGGCCCACTGAACATCGCTTGTCCGAAGTGGAGAGATATTCAAATCCACCAGTTTTTTCTCCCATATATCGGGCAACATTGCCGACACTGTAATTAAACCAAACGGAGGTACGGCTGCTTTCTTAGAAATAAATTTCAGGGCATGGGTAAAACTCCAGAACGAGTCGGGGCATTTCGGATAAACCAATAAGACTTTCATTTTTTTTGATTTGTTGGCAACCCATAGCAATGCAATCCTTTTTCTCAGAAAGCAATTAAACCAATGAATTACAAAGTAAATTTCGAGATTTGGGTTAAAAATGTGTTACACAATTCTGGATAATATTTACATTATTCACACATCTTCAAGTGTTTCGCGACGTTTGTTTTTGAGTTTCTTGAAATGAGTGGGGGTAAGACCGGTGTATTTTTTAAACTGATTGGAAAGATGGGCAACACTGCTGTAATGCATTCGGTAAGCAATTTCCGAAAGATTCAGTTCGTCATAAACAATCAGCTCTTTTACCCTTTCAATTTTATGGATGAGGTAAAATCTTTCGATGGTAATGCCTTTTACTTCCGAAAAAAGATTGGCAAGGTAGGTATAATCGTAATCGAGTTTTTCACTGAGGTAATCCGAAAGATTTACCTTGATTTGGTCTTCGGTATAATGAACCAATTCGATAATGGCGCTTCTTATTTTTTCAACAAGAATACTTTTTTTGTTGTCCATTAAAACCAAACCTGCCTTTTTCAAATCTGTTTTTAACTGTTCCATCTGGTCAGGCTTAACATCTCCAATAATATCAGCCTCACCAATCCTAACATAAACATATTGAAGGCCGAGTTTCTCGAGTTCGGCTTTCACTACCATCTGGCAGCGAATGCAAACCATATTTTGGATGTATAACTTCAATTCATGTTTGTCTTAAGAAGTTAAAATTACGATATTAAAGGTACGTAACCTAATGTCGTTTAGTTAAGAAGTGAATACATATTGGTTTTAGTTAACTAATTTATTTGCCGGGGTACTTGTCAATTATTCAATATATCTCTTGAATGATTGAATTAAGAAATTATCTTTGTCGAAAATAAAACGAAGAAAATGAAAGGACGTGAATTCAAAGATGCCATGTACGATGGCCTTTCAAAATTGATGAAAGCCTTAGCCAATCCCGCTCGATTGGAAATCATCGAGATGCTTTCTCAAGGTGAAAAGAGCGTGGAAGGGGTTGTGGCAGCCACCAACCTGACAGTAGCCAACGCCTCGCAACATTTACAGGTCCTAAAAAACAACAACATTGTGAAATTCAGGAAAGAGGGACATTACGTTTATTATTCCCTTGTGAATAGTGAATTTTTAGCGCTTTACCAGCACATTACGAAATATGCCGTTACCGAAATTGCCGAACTGGAAAAAACACTGAACCGGCAACGCGAAGACCATAAAGCGCTCAACTCGGTGAGCCTGGACGAACTGGAGACAATGATTCACAACAAAAATGTGTTGTTGCTGGATGTCAGGCCTTCAACAGAATACGAGTTCGACCACATTACCGGAGCGGTTTCGATACCTATGAAAGAATTGTTGTGTTGCCTGAAAGATTTTTCGAAAGAGCAGGAAATTATTGCATACTGCCGCGGGCCGTTTTGTGTTTTGGCAGATGAGGCGGTGAGGGTACTTTCTGAAAATGGATTTAAGGTCAGGAGACTCGATGAAGGTTATCCGGAATGGAAAATGAGGCAACTGGAAAAAGAAAACCGCTAAAATTCAACAACCCAAAAATTCCACTTAATGAAAAAATACCTGGCCATATTCGTTTTTGTTCGGTTCTTTTCGCCCAATAGCACCAAGGCGAACAGTTTTGCACAGATTGCTCCTTCCGATGATGCCGATTTTTTTTATCCAGGCCGGCTACTATTTCAATACTCCGGTTGCTGTGGAAAACATCCAACCCTTTTCGGTATGAAACAGTTTCGGTAGAACAAAAGGATAACACCGGCATTTTCAGCGGCGGGCTCAATTATTATCTCAAAGGGACAATGCCAAACTCAGCCTGGATTAGATAATGATTGATTATTCAGAATTTGAAAGCCAAAATATTTTTACCGTGCAATTGGCGGTAGGAATTTAAACTCAAAAAGAATGAGCGTACCGATTTATCTTGATTACAACGCCACCACACCCATCGCTCCGGAAGTGGTTGAAGAAATGTGGCCATACATCCGGACTCACTTCGGAAATCCTTCGAGCAGTAATGCCATAGGAAGGCACAACAAGGAAGCCATTGAAAAGGCGCGGATGCAGGTGGCAAACCTTATCGGCGCGTTGCCTGAAGAAATCATTTTTACCAGCGGTGGCACCGAATCAAACAACTATGCCATCCGGGGAGCCGTTTTTGCCAATCAACAAAAAAGCAAACACATTATTACTTCTGCGGTGGAACACCCGGCAGTGACGGAGGTTTGCAAATCCCTTAAAAAACAGGGTTACGAAATAACCTGGCTCCCGGTTGATGCCTTCGGGAAGGTAAACCCGGCAAACCTTGAAAAGTCGGTTCGACCTGACACGGTGCTGATTTCCATTATGCACGCCAACAACGAAGTGGGCACCATTCAGCCTATAAAAGAAATTGGAGAACTGGCCAAAAAGCATGGCGCGATTTTCCATACCGATGCCGCTCAGTCGGTTGGCAAAATTAAAACCAATGTCAATGAACTGGGTGTTGATTTGCTTTCGATTGCGGGACATAAATTGTATGCGCCCAAAGGAATCGGCGCTCTGTATATTCGGAATGGAGTGAAGCTGGAAAACCTGATTTTTGGCGCTGGTCAGGAACGCGGATTGCGCCCCGGAACCGAAAATGTGCCTTATATTGTAGCCTTGGGCAAAGCCTGTGAACTGGCCAATGAAAACCTGGATGGGAACAAACAGCACCTGTTTCAAATGCGACAACTTTTACTTCAAGGGTTGAAAGAAACATGCCAAACAACTGTAAAAGTGAACGCCGACCTAAACAATTGCCTGCCCAACACCTTGAGTATTGCTTTCGGCGGAGTGGAAGCGCACACGCTGGCGTCATTTGTCAGCAGCCGGGTGAGTTTTTCCACCGGCTCCGCCTGCCATGCCGATTCCATTGAAATATCGCCGGTATTAAAAGCCATGAACACCGACCGGAAAACAGCCGCCGGAACAGTACGAATTTCAACAGGAAAATTCACCACAAACGAAGAAATAGACCACGCTGTTGAAGCCATTTCAACAGCTGTAAATCAACTTAGTCACGCAAAATAACCTTTAAATGATACATACTATGAAAAGAACAATTTTCTCTCTTGCCATCATTTTGCTGTTTCTGTCAAACGGTTTTTCGGCATCGGGCAATTCGAAACCAGAGCAGTATTCTCCCACATCCATCGGAATGGTGATTTATTCCAACGATGTTGAAACCGTATGGAATGCATTCAGACTCGCCAATCACGCAATAAATCAGGGTGACACGGTTCAGGTTTTCCTCCTTGCAAAAGGGGTGGAAGTTGATAATCTGGTGAAAGAAAACGAAGATCTGGAAGAACAGGTGAACAAGTTCCTGGGAAAAGGAGGAAAAATTCAAGGCTGCGGGACTTGCTTGCAAAGCCGCAATATGGATGGACCCCAAATTTGCACTTTTTCATCGATGGCCGATTTATACGGTATCGTGAGAAAAAATAAAATCATATTAACTTTCTAATATAGAACATCATGCAGAAAATTTTGATTTTAATTAACGACGGACCTTACGGAACAGAAAATGCTTATAACGGAATCCGTTTGGCCAACCAGTTAAACAAAGTCCACGAAGATGTGGAAGTACGGATTTTCCTGATGGCCGATGCAGCGTCCTGCGCCGTAGCCGGGCAAACCACGCCCAACGGCTATTACAACATCGAACGAATGATGAAGTACTCCATTAAAAAAGGCGCCAAAGTAAAAATCTGCGGGTCATGTGCCGATGCCCGTGGATTAAAGAATGCTGAGCTTATTGAAGGAACTGAAATCAGCACCATGGCCGAATTAACCGAATGGGTGGCAGATAGCGACAAAGTAGTTACCTTTTAAATACTTGGGGATGAAGCAAAAACCGTTCGACACCCTTGCTTCAGAACATGAAGCCAGGTTTGTTGAAAATAAAGTCCTTTTTCAATCGGAGCTGCTCGCTTTGAAGCAAGTTGTTCGGCTGATAAAAAAGGAGTTGAAATTGGTATCGGCAGCAGCATTTTTTCAGAACAGCTTGGTGCCAGGTTTGCGTTGACCCATCAAAAAAAATGTTGGAATATGCCCGGCAAAGGGGATTGGAGGTGCAAAACGGTGTGGCCGAATACCTGCCCTACGAAACGGCTCCTTCGACTTTATTGTACCGATGTTGTACCCGTCCCCAAAAAAAAAGAAGAAGCTATATTTTGATCTAACTTCTTGATTTTAAACAAGTCGGGATGACAAGATTTGAACTTGCGACCCCTCGCCCCCCAGACGAGTGCGCTACCAGGCTGCGCTACATCCCGTTGTTATTGCGTGTGCAAAAGTATATAAACAACACTATACTTCAAAATTATTTCTGAAAATTGATCGGTTTTTATTTTTACCTTCATTCCCCAAACGGGCATGATAGTTAAACTCTATCTGATCTTAATTATTATTGATGAAGCCCTTGTTGGATATGTTCGTATGATCCGTAATTTTGTCAAAGAAAAAAACTAAAAACTCAAGTCATGTTTAAATCATTAAATCTTAATAAAAACGAAGAAAAAAATATGGATCACTCGGGGAATGCTGAACGGGTAAAATGTTTGATCATTGGTTCAGGTCCTGCCGGATATACGGCTGCCATTTATGCCGCCCGGGCAAACTTAAACCCCGTGATGTATGAAGGCCTTCAACCGGGAGGTCAATTAACCACAACAACCGAAGTTGAAAACTATCCGGGGTATCCCGATGGCGTTACCGGGCCGGTGATGATGGAAGATTTCAAAAAACAAGCTCAGCGCTTTGGCACGGATGTTCGCTTTGGGTTTGCCACGAAGGTTGATTTTTCAAGCGACATCCATAAAGTCTGGATTGATGATAAAAAACTGATCGAAGCCGAAACGGTCATTCTGGCCACGGGCGCAACAGCCAAGTACCTGGGAATCGAAGATGAACAAAAATATGCCGGCGGCGGTGTATCGGCCTGTGCCACCTGTGACGGATTTTTCTACCGGGGCAAAGATGTTGCAGTCGTTGGCGGTGGTGATACGGCTGCCGAAGAAGCCATGTACCTGGCCGGACTTGCCCGGAAAGTTTACCTGATTGTCCGCCGGGACGAATTGCGCGCCTCAAAAGTAATGGCCGACCGGGTGATGAGAACGCCGAACGTTGAAATTCTTTGGAAACACCAAACCAAAGGCTTGTTTGGAAACGGCGTGGTTGAAGGAGCCGTTTTATGGAAAAATAAAGGCGAAGCCGGTGAAGAAGAAGTAAAAATCAAAATTGACGGTTTCTTCCTGGCTATCGGACACAAGCCAAATTCTGATTTTGTCGCCGATTTCCTCGACCGGGATGAAGTAGGTTACATCAAAACGATTCCGGGCACATCAAAAACCAATATTCCCGGTGTATTTGCCTGCGGCGATGTACAGGACCCCATCTACCGCCAGGCCGTTACAGCAGCCGGATCAGGTTGCATGGCTTCCATTGATGCCGAACGATACCTTTCTGAAAAACATTCATAACCATCAATCCCCAATAAGAAAAGCCACCCGAACCGGATGGCTTTCTTTATTTATCATTGAACAGGATCATCTTAAATTGCACCCATTTGCCGGATTTCTGTTCCGCTGTATTCTCCGTTTTCAAGCTTTTCGCGGACAGCTTTGAATGCCTGGATCGTGTATGTGACATCTTCCAGCGTATGCGTTGCTGTCGGAATCAGGCGAAGAATGATTTCACCCTTCGGGATAACCGGGTAAACAACAACCGAGCAGAATACATTATAATTTTCACGCAGATCAACGACCACGTTTGTCGCCTCAACCACGCCGCCTTTCATATAAACCGGCGTTACCGGCGAGTTGGTGCGGCCAAGGTCAAATCCGGCTTCTTTTAACCCGCTTTGAAGGGCATCAACAATGGTCCAAAGCTGTTCGCGCAACTCAGCCTTCGTTCTTAAAAGCTCGAGCCGTTTCAACGACCCCATAACCATCGGCATCGGCAGCGATTTCGCAAAGGTTTGTGAACGCATATTGTAGCGCAGGTAGAAACAAATGTCGGTATCGCAGGCAACAAATGCGCCAATTCCGGCCATCGATTTCGCGAAGGTGCAGAACAACACGTCTACTTCATCCTGCACGCCAAAATGTTCGGGAGTTCCGGCGCCGGTAGGCCCCATGGTGCCAAAACCATGAGCATCGTCAACCAACAGACGGAATTTAAAGTCTTTTTTCAACGCAACAATTTCGTCCAGTTTACCCAGGTCGCCCGACATGCCGAACACACCCTCGGTGATCACCAGGATACCGCCGCCCTGCTTTTCAGCCAGCTTGGTTGCACGTTCGAGTTGCTTTCTCAGGCTTTCCATGTCGTTATGAGCATAAACAAAACGCTTACCCATGTGCAAACGAACACCATCGAGAATACAGGCATGAGCTTCGCTGTCGTACACCACTACATCGTTCCGGCCGCAAAGCGAATCAATAATGGAGACCATTCCCTGGTAGCCAAAATTTAACAGGAATGCGTCGGGTTTCTGAACAAAGGCCGCCAGTTCGCGTTCCAGTTGTTCATGATAGTCAGTCTGACCCGACATCATTCGGGCTCCCATCGGGTAAGCAAGCCCCCAATCAGCAGCAGCTTTTGCATCAGCCTCGCGCACCTCCGGGTGATTGGCCAAACCGATGTAATTGTTTAAACTCCAGGTAAGAACCGGCTTACCTCTGAATTTCATATGGGCACCAATTTCGCCTTCCAGCTTTGGAAAAGCAAAATAGCCGTGCGCCTGCTTCATATACTGACCGATATTTCCTTTATTGGATCGAAATTTTTCAAAAATATCCACGTCTTTTTACTTTAAGATTAAACTGTGCAAATGTAATTTATTTTAGGAAGTCTGCAAATTTGTTAAATTATATTAAACCAGTTAGTAAAACCACTTTTCTTGTTTATTTTGTCCTGAGATTTTAATAAAAATGTATCTTTGCGCCATGATAAGAAAAATATCTAAAATTGGAATCTTTTCACTGCTGGTTTTGCTGTTTTCAACCGCTTGCAGTGATTTCAATAAAATAACCAAGAGTACCGACTACGAATTCAAATACAAAAAAGCCATTGAGTATTATGAAGCGGAAGAGTTTGTACGCTCGTCAACCTTGTTGAAAGAATTGGTCAATATTTACCGTGGGACCAGCCGCGCCGATAAAATCTATTATTATCAGGCAAAAAGTTACTACGGAATGAAAGATTACATGATGGCCGGACATTGGTTCCGTACCCTGATTCGGGAATTTCCGAAAAGCGAATTTGTGGAAGAAGCCCAGTTTATGAACGGTTATTGTTATTATCTGGATTCACCCAAAGCGCGTTTGGACCAGCAGATCAGCCAAAAAGCAATCGATGCCTTACAATTATACATCAACCTCTACCCCTTAAACAACCGGGTTGAGGAAGCGAATCGCTTAATCATTGAACTGCGCGACAAGCTGGTTTTGAAATCATATTTAACCGGAAAACTCTATTACGATCTTGAAAATTACAAGGCAGCGGTAATTGCCTTAACCAATTCGTTGAAAGATTTTCCGGATACCAAATACCGGGAAGAACTCAGTTTTATGCTCCTTCGCGCCAAGTATTACCTGGCCATCAGGAGTATTGAAGACCTTAAAGAACAACGTTTGAGTGAAGCGTTGGATGAATATTTTACCTTTGTTGACGAATACCCGGAGAGCAGTCACCGGAAAGATGCCGACAAATTTTATGAAACAACAGCCAAATTGCTGAATTACAACGAAGATTATAATTAATTGATATATGGATTTTAAAAAGATCAAAGCAGAAAGTACAACTGTTCCAAGAGACTTAGCCGACATGGAAGAGCAAACCGGAAATATTTACGAAACGGTGATGATTCTTGCCAAGCGTTCAAACCAGATTGCTTCGGAAATGAAGGAAGAACTGAGCCAGAAACTGCAGGAATTTGCTTCTTACTCGGATAACCTGGAGGAAGTGTTTGAAAATCGTGAGCAGATCGAAATTTCGAAATATTACGAAAGGTTGCCAAAACCAACCCTGATCGCTTACGAGGAATTCAACAAAAAACAGATCTATCATCGTAATCCTGCCAAAGAAAACCGCAAAGGATTAGTATAACATTGGCCTTGATGAGGCTTAACGGAAAACATATCATTTTGGGTGTGACCGGAAGTATAGCTGCCTACAAGGCAGCTTATCTTTTAAGGTTACTGGTGAAAGAGGGCGCTGAAGTTCAGGTAGTCATGACACCGGCTGCCAAAGAATTTATCACGCCTGTCACCATGAGCGCTTTGTCAAACAGGCCGGTTGCCTCCGAATTTTTCGCGGCCAACGACGGGACCTGGCATTCGCATGTGGATATGGGCCAATGGGCCAACCTTGTGCTGATTGCCCCGGCCACTGCCGCCACACTGGGCAAAATGGCGACCGGCATTGCCGACAACCTGTTGGTAACCACCTACCTGTCGGCCAAGTCGCAGGTGATGATTGCCCCCGCTATGGACCTGGATATGTTTCGTCACCCGGCCAACCTGAAAAATCTGGAAACGCTTCGTTCGTTCGGGAACATGATTCTTGAGCCTGGCGAAGGAGAACTGGCCAGCGGCCTGCACGGCAAGGGCCGGATGCAGGAGCCGGAACAAATCGTTGAAGAAGTCATCCGCTACTTCAACTCAAAAAAAAAACTTCTGAATAAACATTTTCTGGTCACCGCCGGCCCAACCTACGAAAAGATTGACCCGGTGCGCTTTATCGGAAACTATTCATCCGGTAAGATGGGTTTTGCCCTGGCCGAAGAACTGGCTAATCAGGGAGCGAAAGTCAGCCTGGTTAGCGGGCCGGTTTCGATCAGCGCCATTCACCCGAATATTTCGCGGATAAATGTCGAGTCGGCTCTTGACATGAAAGACGCCTGCCTCCGGGTATTCGCCGAAGTTGACGGTGCCATCATGTGTGCTGCCGTGGCCGATTATCGCCCGAAACACCGGGCCAATCAAAAAATAAAACGAACGGAAGCCGAAATGGCGATCGAACTGGAGGCCACCGACGACATTGCCGCCACGCTCGGGAAACTGAAAACCTCAAAGCAACTGCTAATTGGTTTTGCCCTTGAAACACAGGACGAACAAACCAACGCCAGGAGCAAAATGACGAAAAAGAACCTCGACTTCATTGTTCTCAATTCGTTACAGGACCAGGGAGCCGGTTTTGGCGTGGATACCAATAAAATAACCATCCTGTCGAAAAACAATAAAGCTCAGGTTTTTGAGTTAAAAATGAAAGCCGAAGTCGCCCGCGATATTGTGTGTAAAATCGCAGAAGAACTGGAGAATCGTTAAGACTTCCGAATAATTCATTATTTTTACTTCACCGGCAGGACCATCCTATGAAGAAATTAAGTAGCATATTGATTGTTGTTCTGGGCCTTACATCTGGCCTGGTTGCCCAGGAGCTTCGCTGCAATGTCAGCATCTCGGCAACAAAACTGCAAGGCGCTAACCGAAATATTTTCCGGACCATGCAGGCCGACCTGTACGAATTTATGAACAACCGGAAGTGGACCGACCATGTGTACACTATGGATGAGCGGATTGAATGCAACATCTTTATTCAACTCGACGAACAAATCTCATCCGACGAATTTAAAGGAACCATGACCGTTCAGGTGAGAAGACCTGTCTTTAATTCTTCGTACGAAACCACCTTGCTGAATATCAAGGATAAAGATTTTCAGGCGCGTTACGCCCAGTATCAGACGATGGAGTTTAACGAAACATCGAACCGCGACAACCTGACAAACCTGATGGCATTTTATGCCTACATCATCCTGGGCATGGATTACGACTCCTTTTCGCCCGATGGCGGGACCGAATATTTCCAGAAAGCCCAGCAAATTGTCAACAATTCTCAAAACGCCCGCGAGCCGGGATGGAAAGCCTTCGAAAGCGAACGCAACCGGTACTGGCTGGTCGAAAACCTGCTGAACCGCTCGTATGCCCCCTTCCGCCAGTGTACCTACCGTTATCACCGCCTGGGGCTCGACCTGATGAGTGAACGCGTGGAAGAAGGCCGGATGGAAATGGCCGAATCGTTAAAATTAATTCAACGTGTATTTCGTACCCGTCCTTCCCTATACATTCTGCAAGTATTTTTCGACGCGAAATCGGATGAAATGGTCAACGTATTTTCGGGCTCCTATCCCGATGAAAAAAACCGCGTGTTGTCTATTTTAAACGAGGTTGATCCGTCAAACGGGTCCAAATACGAAAAAATCAGGAAGGACAACACCTTTAATTTAGAAAATCAATAAACCGAATTCAACGTGCTGCAATCGTTAAATATCTCCAATTACGCGCTGATTGACGAGCTGAACATTACCTTCGAGCCGGGCTTTAACATTATTACCGGCGAAACCGGCGCCGGGAAATCCATCATACTGGGCGCTCTTGGCCTGATTCTCGGTCAACGGGCCGATTTATCCGTTTTACAGGACAAAGACCGCAAATGCACGGTTGAAGGCACATTCAATATTAAAGATTACCAGCTGGAAGCTTTTTTCAAACAGGAAGAACTCGATTACGACCACCTGACCATTCTTCGTCGCGAAATCACGCCCTCGGGCAAATCGCGCGCATTTATCAACGACACCCCTGTTAATCTAAAGGTATTGCAAGACCTGGCTCTTCAACTAATCGATATTCACTCGCAGCATCAAAACCTGGAACTCGGAAACCGCTCGTTCCAGTTAAAACTGGTTGACCTGGTAGCTGGAAACGGGGCATTGCTGACCGATTACAACCGGCTGTACCAATCGTTGCAAAAACAAGCCACCCTGCTGGCCGGACTGAAAGAAACCGCAGAAAAAGCCAAAGCCGACCTGGATTACTATGAGTTTCAGCTCAAACAGCTCGAAGAAGCCCGTTTAAAGGAAAATGAACAGGAAGAACTGGAAGCCGAACAAAGCACGCTGGAACACGCCGAAGAAATTAAACTCACCTTTGGCCAACTCGCCGCAGAACTCGAAGGCGACGAAGCCGGGATGTTGACCCGTTTGAAAGAACAGATCCACCAGGTTAGCAAACTGGCCAGCCTGCTGCCCGAGGCCAAACAAATGAAAGAACGGCTGGAATCGTGTTACATCGAACTAAAAGACCTGGCCGACGAAAGCGCCACAGTGGCCGAACGCACGGCCCACGACCCCGACCGCATACAGCTGATTGCCGAACGCCTCGACTTGATTTATTCGCTGCAGCAAAAATTCAGGCTGGCCACCGTTGCCGAGTTGCTTGAACTTCAACAGGAACTTGATGACAAGATCAGGCAAATTGCCTCGTATGACGAAGAAATTGAAGAAGCCTCACGAGTATTCGAACGGCTTTTACAACAGGTGAACGAACTGGCCGGAACACTCAGCGAACGACGCCGCTCGGTAAGCGACCAGATGACCGGCACAGTGACCGGCGTACTGCAAAAGCTGGGCATGCCCCATGCCAATTTCAGGCTTCAGTTTGACGACCTGGACGAAGCCGGGCCAAACGGACGGGACGAGGTACGTTTCCTGTTCTCGGCCAATAAAAGCTCCCTGCCGCAGGAAATCTCGAAAATTGCGTCGGGCGGTGAAATATCGCGCGTCATGCTGGCCCTGAAAACCCTGATAACCGACAGCAAGTCGCTGCCTACCATTGTTTTCGACGAGATCGATACAGGCATATCAGGCGAAGTGGCCGTAAAAATGGGAACAATTCTGAAGGACATGGCCACGACCACGCAAATCATCAACATTACTCACCTGCCACAGATTGCCGGTAAAGGACAGCATCATTTCAAAGTATACAAATACGAAGAAGCGAACCGCACCTATACCTCCATCCGACGGCTAACCGACGGCGAACGCGTTGACGAACTGGCCCAGATGCTTGGCGGCGAAAATGCCTCGGAAACAGCCCGCGAAACAGCCCGCGAATTGCTGAATTAATTCCTCCGGAAATAGCGCCATCCGCTCCTAAATCGAATCGAAGAAGGAAGTCATCAGACGGAAATAGCCCTCAAAGCCGGCCAGCGACAGCCCTTCCAAACGGTCGTCAACATCGTGGTACGCCTTGCTCCCTCCGAGGGTATAGATGAAAAAAGCGGGCACGCCTTTCTGGTAAAACGGACAATGGTCGCTGTTACACGACTCGCCGCGGATCTCAACCGCCGGAAGTAGTTTTTGTTCTTCGTTTATAGCGCACAGCCTATCAAATTCTTTCTTAAAAACCGTGCCGTTTACCACCTTAATCCCCTCGTCGCCGGTACCCGCCTGGTCGAAGTTCACCAGAAACTTTACCTTCGCCAGATCAATCAACGGATTTTCAACAAAGGCCTTTGCCCCCAGGATGCCCATTTCTTCGGCGGCAAGGCAAATAAATACCATGTTGTATTTCGGTTTGTTTACCGCATAGTGTTTGGCCATATTGAGCAGCATGGCCACCCCGCTGGCATTGTCGTTGGCCCCCGGAAAATAAACCTGTTTGCCCATCATCCCCAGGTGGTCGTAATGCGCCAGTGCCACGATACACGAATCGGTTGCCGAAGTTCCGCGAATAAAGCCCGCCACATTGGAGGTCTTATAATGATCGATCAGTCGCGCGTCGGCCAAAATATCAACGCGGCTCAGCCGGTTTAAATCGAGTTCTTTTTTCACCGTGACCACCGGAATCAGACTTTGCGAAGTAGAGGCCCGCCAGGTGAGTTTCTCGTCGCTCAGGATCAGAATACCCTTCATCATCTCGGGTGAGCACAGCTTTAACAGGCGTATATTTTCATCGATCTTTTTACCCAATTCAGGGTCTTCATCTTTTTTATTGCGGCTGTCGATTAAAAGAAAGGCGCCCCGGGCGCCGGCAGCAACGGCCCTCATTTGGTCCTCGTTCACGATCTCGGCCCGCGTGGTTTTGACGATCGGATAGCTGCCCTTCACCGAGGGGCTCGACGGTTCGAGCAGAAACTCGCGGGCAATTTGCAGTTCAACGCCGTCTATCTTCACCGATACCCTGTTGGGCAGGGTGTTGGCCGACAGGCTGAACTCCTGGAAATACGAAGTCTCCGAAAGCGGCAACAGGCCATGTTCGCGGTATTGTTCGGCGATGTACCGGGCGCTCAGCCGGTCGCCGTTTCCAACATAGCCGCGTCCTTTAAATTGCGGGGAAGACAGTTTTTCGATCACTTTTTTTGCATAAGCGAGATCCTGCGCCGGGGCGGTTACGCCTGCCAGGATAAAAAAAAGAGCAATACTCAACTTTAACATATTCTTTCTTTTTCAGTTTTATCGGGTGTCGTGTCTGGTAAACAGCGAACCGGCAGAAGGCCGAAGTTCAATTTTTACGACAGGGGCAATCTCTTGTTCTGATTCAAACCGTCAGTTTAAACCCGACACGACTGTGTTATTTGTGCGGCTTAAAAATAAGCATGTTCTTCTGTTTTTCCATATCGCAAACAGAAAACAGGCAGGCAGAACACACTTTTCGCGGCCCGGAGCCCTGTCAATACGCGCTGGATTTCGACTTTTGATAATCCGGGTTTTTAACCGCCTGCTTCAGCCGCGTACCTGCCCTGAAACTGATATCGGCCGATTTGATCAGGCGGAAGCTATCGGTGCGCGGCTTATCCGATGGTTCACTCTTCAGGTTCAGGCTGAACGTGCCCAGACCGCCCAGTTCAACCGTGTGGTTATCGAGCAGCAGCTCGGGTATCAGGTCGATCAGCTCCACCAGCGTACCAACAATGTCGCCCCGGCTCAGCGACGAGCGTTTGACAATCCTGTCAGCCAGCACATCAAGCGTCACTTTTCGCCGTTCGCAGGCCCTGACGTAATATTTGTACTGTCCTCCGCCTTTTACTCCCGGCGTTGCCTGCTTAATCAATCGGTATTTAACAGTCATGGCATCATGATATTTAGGATAATGAATACAGTATTGTTGTAAATTTAATACCTATTATTTAATAATTTAACAGGTATTAAAATAAAATTTAATAGCTATTAAAAAATAATTTGATACGTATTAAATCATCATTGAGTACTGTACAACAAATTCAAATTCCTTTAGAGACGGTTTCGATTCTATTTATTTGTTCCATCGAGGAACAATGCAAATCAAGAGCAGAAGCCTTGCTTCGGTATGAACCCGATTCGCGTGACTGAATCAAATTTAAACGATCTCCGGATGCAGATCAGGTCAAAGCAAAAATAATCAGCCGGTTAAGAATCATTACATAAAATTTTGTAGTTTAGGCTACAGAAAGAAAAGGACCCGCGTACGCGTCTCCGAAAATATATTCCGACTGGAATGATTCGGACAGCTCGCGGGTTTTCACCTCAACCCGGACGGGAGAGATTGATTTCGCGATTGCGTTGGAACACTACCAGGACAGCAACCGGTCTAACGCCTCCTTCATTGAAGTGTTTGAGAACGGCGTCACTCAACCGAGCTGGATGAAAGAAGTTGCAGCCACCAAAACCACGATAACAGAGAAGAGGCTGCCTGAAAAGTAAGCATCAACGCCGGGTTGATCTGTCAGTACTTTTCAGACAGCCGCCGGGAGTCCCGGTTGGCTTTTACAAACGGTTTTCTAAAATCAGTTTAATTTCGGCAGGACCAATATCGCCCTTCTCCCCGATCCTGAAGCCGCGCCTGGCAAAACGGGCCGAGATCTTTTCGATGGTTTCGGCCGAAACCCCGTATTCGGGAAGCCGTGTTTGAATGCCCACCGATTCAAAAAACTCCACTGTTTTCTGAATGGTCCGGTCGATGCGTTCGTCGACGGTTCCTGCAGTAATTCCCCAGACCCGCGCGCCGTACTGAAGAATTTTTGCTTCTTTTTCTTTCCGGCGGATATGCAGTATCCCGGGAAATACGATGGCCAGGGTTTGGGCATGGTCGATGCCGTGATAGGCCGTCAGTTCGTGACCAATCATATGCGTGGCCCAATCCTGCGGAACACCAACGGCAATCAGCCCGTTCAGGGCCATCGTGGCACTCCACATGAAGTTGGCTGCCGCTTCGTAATCATTCCGGTCGGCCAATACTTTCGGGCCTTCTTCGATTAAGGTGATCAGGATGCTTTCGGAAAAGCGGTCCTGGATCGGCGAATTCACGGGGAAGGTCAGGTACTGTTCCATCACGTGAATGAAGGCGTCGACCACGCCGTTGGCCACCTGTTTGGCAGGCAGCGAGAAGATCACCTCCGGATCGAGCGCCGAGAACTGCGGCATCACGGCAGCCGAGCCGAAACTCAGCTTCTCCTGCGTTTCGATTTTCGATACCACCGCGTTTCCGTTCATCTCCGATCCGGTGGCGGGTAAAGTAAGCACCGCACCAATGGGCAGCGCTTTGGTTACGGGGCAACTACTGCTTTTCGCCAGGATATCCCAGGGGTCGTCGCCATCGAACAACACGGCAGCCGCGATAAATTTGGTTCCGTCCAGCACCGATCCGCCCCCGACCGACAGCAGATAATCTACTTTTTCTTCTTTGCAAACAGCCACGGCTTTCATCAGGGTTTCAAACTTCGGGTTCGGCTCAATGCCCCCGAATTCAATCAGATCAAAGCCTTTTGTTGCAGCCTTTACCTGCTCGTAAACGCCGTTTTTAAAGATGCTCCCGCCGCCGTATGTCAGCATGATTTTAGCATTGGCAGGCAGTTCGCGCCCGATTTCGCCAATTTGTCCTTTTCCGAACAAAATTTTTACAGGATTCTGAAATGTGAAATTGTACATATGGTTTTTTTTCGGTCAAATGTAAGTACTCATGCAAAATTACAAAATGAAAGCCAACCGCTGTGTTAATAAGTTTAAAGGTTTAATTTTGCCTGAAAGACAAAGGACATGGAATTTCCCGATAAAGAAAGTTTACGCGGCCGTTTTGAGAACTATACCAACGATCAGTTACTCGAAATCCTGAAACATCCGAAAGACTACCAGGAAGCGGCCATTGAAGCAGCTACCGAACTGGCCCTGGAACGGGGCCTGATTAACAGCCGGTTCGATCTGACAGGATCTGAATTTCGTCCGGCAGAAATATCCGGAACAAAGTTTTTCCCGGTTTTAAACACCCCCGAACAAAACCGGAACCTGAGATCAAGCCTGATCCGGATTCTGGCGCTGGTCACCATCTTCCCGGCCATGTATGCCATCTTGAGTTTTGCCGAAGGAAACTTCAATAAGGTCATCCTGTCCGGCGCCTTTGCCCTGGTTTGGGGAAGCGCGGTTTACCTGGTCAGTACGACAAAAAATTCCGCCCTCACCTATTTCCTGCTTTTCCTGTTTTATGCCGGCGTCGCTTTTACGCTTTATTCCAACAACGGTTCCTTCAGTCAACCGTCCATCGCCGACCTGATCATCCGCCTGTTGGCCTTTCTGTTAATCACCTATGTGATCCTTTACCTGAGGGTTTTGTTGCGTGGTTTAAAAGAATAAGAGCCGAAAAATCGGCCTGTAAGCCGTTTACCTGTCAAAACCGGTCATTGGTCGAATATCCGCTTGAATTGAAATCCGGCCGGCGTAGCTTTGCTTCGGTGTCTGAAAAGAAAAGAAGTTTTAACCATGATGCGAAAAATTCGTTTGAGTTTAGTCCTGTTAACGGTTACCGTTTTTTTTACCGCCTGTTACACCGGCGCTAAAAACCGGGAAGAACAAACTGTTAAAATATTTGAAACCGGAGATTTTTATAAACTCAGGCTCGAAGGCAGCTTTCGGGTTATTCTGGAACAATCGGACAAAACCGGCTTACGCATTAAAACTTACGATGAGACACTTGAGAACATCACCGTATCGGAAGACAGCCATTCGGGAGAATTAAAAATAAGCCGCGATGGGTTCGACATGAACCGGGTTACCCTCTACGTCAGTTTTACCCGGCTCGAAGAAATCCGTTCAATCGGAGGCTTACGGCTGGAAACCATAGGTTATCTTGATTTGGCCGATTTCCGGGTTCATACTGAAGGCGGGGCCGTACTGAAAATGGAGGTAAAAGCCGATCAGCTCGCCGTTACCGGCGAAGGAGCTGTCTGTCTTAAGCTGAAAGGCGTAGTCAAAACAATGGAAGTCCATATTTCCGGCGCCGGTTTTGTCAATACCGACGAACTGCATGCCGAATATGTAAACGTGAAGGTTGAAGGGATGACCTTAGCCTCCGTCCATGCGACAGATTCGTTAAAGGCATCGATCGAAGGAATGGGAAAAATCAAATACAAGGATGATCCGAAAGTCGATAAAAATATAGAAGGAATTGGAAAGATTACAAAAGATTAATTGGTTCGTTTTAATTTAGTTTAGTTAGTTTATTCGTTAGAGAGAGGTTGGTATGCAGCCTCTCTCTTTCTGTTTTGAAAGCAAAATCAACGGGTAATCCACTTATTTATTTTTAGGATTTTAAATCATTATTACTATTTTTGAAGATCAACCTTGAAATCTGATAAAATTTTATCAAATCGTTTAATAAAACTGAATAAAAAAGAACTATTATGAAGCGTATTTTATTTGTAATTGTATTCTTATCGGGAGCATATTTAGGGTTCGCGCAGGATGCAGCAGAATTGATTAATAATGCCAACGAGGCATTGAAAGAGAAAGATTATGCAAAAGCCTTTGAATTGTATGAGAATGCGATGAAAAATTTGGGTGATGTGCAAGTTGACGATGCGATTAACTTTAATATCGGGTTTGCAGCGTTACAAGCCGACAAATTTGATGCCGCCATTAAGTATTTCGACAAGGCCATTGCGGCCGGAGCCAATGTAGCCAGCGCACACGAATACAAAGGAAATGCTTATGCCAAGCTCGACAAAACAGCCGAAGCAATTGCGGCGTACAAAGCCGCCATTGACGCAGGAGGCGAAGCAGGCAGCCTGAACTACAACTCGGGAATTGTGGCTTACAAAGGTGAACTGTTTGAGCAGGCTGCCGAGCTTTTCGGCCAAGCCTATGCCGCCGGTTACAATGGCGAGAATGCCATCTTTTACAAAGCAGCTTCGTTGAAAAAACTGGATAAGGACGAAGAGTACAAACAGGCATTGGAAGAAGGCGCGACAAAATTCCCGGGAAACAAAAAAATCACATCGGCCCTGGCTAATGTCTACGTGTCAGAAGGAAATGCCCTTTACAAAGACGGTGTTGCCATTCTGAACGCGGCCAACGCAAAAGTAAATGCGGGAACTATTACCACCAATGATGATGAATACACGGCTGCCGTTGAAAAATCGAAAGTCGAGTTTAAAGCCGCTTTGGGAGTACTGGAAAAAGCAAAAGCATTGGATACATCAAATGCGAACGCCAACAAACTGATTGAAGCCTGCAAAGCGGTGCTTTAACAGGGACTCCGTACCAACAAACAAGGGTGTCTTTTCTGAAAAGACGCCCTTATTTGTTTTATGCGCGACCGACAAGCGGAACCGTTTCTGCCTTATTTTACTTCGAAGTCGAACATTTTTTTGTCTTCCAGGAAACCTTCGAGGCGGTCGCCAACGACGACGGGGCCAACTCCTGCCGGTGTTCCGGTGTAAATCAGATCGCCGATCTTCAGGGTAAAGTATTTCGACACCTGACTGATCAACTCGTCAATCGGGAAAAGCATGTAGGCCGAATCGCCGGTCTGAACCAGTTCTCCGTTTTTTTTCAAACTGAATTTGATGGAGTTTAAATCGGGCAAATCGGTTTTTGCAACAAATTCGTTACTGATCGCCGCCGAACGGTCGAAGGCTTTGGCCTTTTCCCAGGGCAGTCCTTTATCTTTGAGCTGATTCTGCAAATCGCGGGCAGTAAAATCGATTCCCAGGCCAATCTCGTCGTAGTAACGATCGGCAAAACGGGGCTCGATATTTTTTCCCAGGCGGTTGATCCGCACAATCAATTCACACTCGTAGTGCACATCCCGGCTGAAATCAGGAATATAAAACGGATCGTTGTTGCGCAGCAAAGCCGAGTCGGGCTTCATGAAAATAACCGGTTCCGAAGGGATCTCATTTTGCAGTTCCCGGACATGTTCACTGTAATTGCGTCCAATACAAATAATCTTCATACAATTGAGTTATAAGTAGCGAGTAGTGAGTGTTTTTGACTTTCTGCTCGCGACCGGCTACCCGGACTTCTTTATTCCTTCATTCGCAGCTTAATGGCCGTGAGGACCTTTTTGGTGTAAAGCGGAAACTCACTGGTCATCATCCAGCCAAAATAGCCGGGTTGTTCGCGCAAGACCTGTTCTACAGGTATTCCTTTGTTCTTTCCAAAGTTAAACACTTCAACACCCTTGTCGTTGTATACAATACGGCCGACAAAGTCGACATTCCGGTCGTACGACGAAAACTCGCTCAGGGCCACAATGTCATTCTGAATCGGCTTACTGACCTTGCCGTTGTTATCCTCGAATTCAGCTTCCCGGTAAAGATCAAGCTGGGCTTTCAGGACATCGTAAGTTGCTTTGGTGTCGGCCATGGCGCCGTGGGCGCCTTCCAGTTCCCATTGGCAATAGAATTTGTAAGCGGCCGCCAGGGTCCGCTTTTCCATCTTATGAAAAATGGCCTGCACATCAATAAACTTCCGTTTTTTAAAATCGATGTCGACATCGACACGCAGAAACTCTTCGGCCAGTAAAGGAATATCAAAACGGTTTGAGTTGAAGCCGGCCAGGTCGCAGCCTTCCATAAACCGGGCCAACGATTTGGCCACCTCCTTAAAGGTAGGCGCATCTTTCACATCGTCATCGTAAATCCCGTGAATCTTGCTGGCAGAAGCAGGAATCGGCATCTCCGGGTTAATCCGGAACTCCCGGCTTTCTTCCGATCCGTCGATCTGTATTTTCAACAAGGCAATTTCAACAATCCGGTCGGTGACCACATTAATCCCCGTGGTTTCAAGATCCAAAAAGATCAGTGGGTTTTTTAAATTCAGTTTCATCTGTTTTATTAAGCATTGATCATCATCGGCATCAGCAACATCAGCACATCTTCTTCGTCGAAGCTTTTCTCGGCCGGCAACAATAAGCCGGCGCGGGTCGGATCAGACAGCTCGACACGCACTTCGGACGATGACAGATTTTGCAAAATCTCGAGCAGGAATGTTGATTTGAACCCAATTTCAATTTCATCCCCCTCATACTGACACTTCAGCCTTTCAACCGCAGAAATGGAGAAATCGACATCCTGGGCTGAAACAACAAGCTGGTTATCATCAATATGAAATTTAATCAGGTTGCTTGCCTGGTTGGCAAATACCGACACCCGTTTAATCGTATTGTAAAACTCAAGGCGGTCTACCAACAGTTTATTGGGGTTATTGGTCGGGATTACCGAGTTGTAACTGGGGTAATTCCCTTCCACCAAACGGCAAATCACTTTATAATTGCTCAGGGTGAAGAAGGCATTTTTTTCGTCGAACTGCAACTTTACATCAAATTCTTCCCGGGACAGGAGGTTTTTCAGCAAGGCAGCCGGTTTTTTAGGCAGGATAAAGGATGACTCAACTTCCGCTTTGGCATCGCCGCGCCGGTAACGAACCAGCTTATGGGCATCAGAGGCCACAAAGGTCAGGTCATTTTGTCCCAGCTCGACCAATATGCCATTCATGACCGGACGAAGTTCATCATCGGCCGTAGCAAACAAGGTGCGTGAAATACCGCTTTGCAGTACATCATGATTCATCTGGATGGTTGAAGCCAATTCCTCACGCAAAACAGGCAGTTGAGGGAAATCATCGCCATTTTGCCCAACGATGCTAAACTTACCGTTTTCAGAATAAATATCAATGCCATAGGTATCCGCATCGATTTTAAACGTCAGCGGTTGCTCCGGAAACTCTTTCAGTGTGTCATTCAACAACTTTGCCGGAACAGCAATATCCCCCTGGCCTTCGGTGTTATCCAGCGTCAGGCTGGTAATCAGCGTTGACTCTAAATCAGAAGCGGTAACCGTTAGCCGGTTATCTTCCAGCTGAAATAAATAATTATCCAGGATGGGTAATGTATTTTTCGAACTAATCACCTTACTGATTGCATTCAGATGACTGAGCAATTCGGTACTGGAAACAACAAATTTCATTGATATTCTCTTTTAGTATTCATGTATGTGTTTTATCCATCCTGAAAGACCGTTTAGGTCGGTATTCAGAATGATACGAATATACAAACTTTGGTTTTGTTTAGCGATGTTTTCTTTTGAGATTTTATACAAAGAAATTAACCGCGGTACTTTCGTCGCCGGATGAAGTTAAAGATCAATCCAAAAACGGATATCAGCGCCAATGGCAAAATCACATTCAGCAACTGCCAGAAAAGCTTTTCTTCGCGCACTTTTACTTTATCCAGCAAGCGGATTTTAAACACGCGCGAACGAAGCGACATGATCCCGGCATCGTCGCACAGGTAATTGACCGCGTTCACCAGGAATTCTTTGTTTCCGAAGGTTTGTTGCGAGTAATTGTCGTAACCCAGCGGCCTGGTTTGAATTTGCCCGTCGCGTCGAGATACCTGGTTTGCAATCAGGCTGCCGTCGGCCAGCACAATCATCTTCGCCGGTTTCGACTCCGCCAGTGCATTGATATCCGGATCAAATTCTTTTGTCATCCGGTTTTGAAAAACAGAAGGAAATACCCCTTCGAGCAGCATACCAACAGGCACCTGTTGCCGGTGAAACAAATCGCGTGCAGGCGGGTTGTTGATACTCTGCAAACTGATTTCTTCCGGAGTCCTCACGATCCGGGCATAATTTGATGTATGGAGAATTACGGTCTTTTTCACGCCGGAACTTTTCCCAACCGTGTCGATGGAACTGACAAATTCCGATTTCAGCCGGTTCAGGTTCCGGCTGATCACATGCGATGAGGCCGGGGTTAGCAAGGGAGAATAGTACCAGGGAGCGGGTGTAAACTTAGGCGGACTACCCGCCGGTGAAGTATCCACGGGAATCATCAGGCATTCCACATCCTGCACCAGGTCGGGATTGACCCGTACCCCATATTTAAAAAGCTGGTCCATCAGCTTCAGGTCGCGGGGGAAAGCCAGCGTTGTTTCTCCGCGGCTCAGGCTGTCGAGGCTAACCTGCACCGGATCGAAAAGCCAAAGGATCCGTCCGCCCCGCATCAGGTACTGGTCGACATAAAACTTGGCAGTCTCCGAAAACGGCTCCGAAGGATCGGCAATAATCAGCGCTCCGGGGATGGTGTCACCCAAAATCAATTCATGGGCAAACCGATCGGTGATCCGGTAGCTCTCCGCCAGGGTCCGGCGAATATCGTAGGTCGCCGCTTCATTCAACTCTCCCTGCCCGGTAAGAAAAGCCACTTCCTGCCGCTTTTGCCCCATTAACAACTGAAGTGCCCGCATCAACTCAAATTCAAGGGTTTCAACCGAGTTATTCAGATTTTCTTCGGCCGGAAGGGCCGGATTATTTTTAAGCAGGTTAACGCCTATTTCTACATTTTTATAGCGGATTGTCGCCCCGGGGAAGATCAGGCGGGTAACCGTACCTTCGTCGCGGTTCAGGCGCAAGTCGGTTGGCTGCAAACCCGATTCAACCAGGTATTCAAACAGCTTGTTCCGGTCGTCGGCATTGGTTATTTCGTAGGGATCATGGATTTCGCAACGCACCCGGTAAGCCGACCAGGCATTGATATCCTGCACCTTTTCGTTGATGGCTTGTTGTAATTTCCGGAAGCCAGGAGGCAGTTCTCCTGCTAAAAACAGATCTACCTTCACCGGCGCCTCCAGTTTTTGAATCAGTTCTTTCGAAACAGGCGACAAACTATATCGCTTCTCGGTGGTCAGGTCGACCCTGAAAAAAACACGGGACGACAGAACCGATATAAGCAAAACAGCCACCAGCAAGATCAGAAATTTCCGTAACTGTACATTTCGTTTTTTCTGTTTTTGCTGGAGGAAAAGGCTGGTGAGCATCAAAAAGATAAAGGTAAGTGTAATAAAATAAACCACATCGCGCGAATCGACCACTCCCCTGCTCACTGATAAATAATGCTCGTTCATACCAATTCCTGTAAAAAAAGAGCTAAGCGACAACGGGATATTCATGGAGGCAATAAAATCGAAGCCGGTATAAAAGAAGAATGAAAGGAACAAAGCCGCGATAAAGGCAAAAATCTGGTTGTCGGTGAGTGCCGATGCCAACATACCCATGCCAACATATAAGGCCGCCAGGAAGAACAGACCGATAAACGACCCCCAGGCAGCGCCACTGTCCCAGTTTCCTGCCGGGTTTCCCAACGAATAAACGGAATAAAAGTAAATGAGCGTGGGAAGCAGACAAACAACCACCAGGAACAAACCCGCCAGGTACTTGGCCCACACCAGTTGAAACAACGATAACGGACGGGTAATCAACACTTCGAGTGTTCCGAGACGTTTTTCTTCGGCAAACAAACGCATAGTCAGCGCCGGTACAAGAAAAAGAAAAATCCAGGGGGCCAGTGAAAAATAACTGTCAAGGGTAGCATAGCCGTTTTCAAGTAAGTTAAACTCTCCCGGGAAAACCCAGAGGAACAAACCATTGGCGACAAGAAAAACAAAAGCAACCAGGTAACCGGTCAGTGATCCGAAAAAGCTGGTAATCTCTTTACGAAATAAGCTATACATGCCTCAGTTTATTATTATATGCTCCAACGAAGATAGGAAAAGATTATTTTGATTGCCGGAGTTTTTCGATGATCAGGCCGGCAGCCCTGGCCGATGCCCCCGGCCCTCCCAATAACTGATGAAGCTCGTCGTAATCCCGCATCATCCGGTCGCGGTGTACCGGATTACAGATGATTCGTTCCAGTTCATCCCGGATGTTTTCTGCCGAACAATGATGTTGCAACAATTCTTTCACCGCATCGCGTTGTAAGATCAGGTTCACCAGCGACACCCATTTTATTTTCAACACCTTCTGCCCGATTTTGAAGAAAACAGCGCCGCCGGCCATCCGGTAACAAACCACCTGGGGGCAAGCAATCACCCCTGCCTCCAGCGACACCGTACCGGAAGCCAATACAGCCGCATCGGCCTGTTGGAGCGTATCGTAGGTTTTATCATGCAGCAGGATGGCCTCGTAACCGTTCATCAGTCGGGCATAAACCCGGTCGTCAATATTTGGCGCTGCCGTTACAATCAGCTGGTGTGTTTTAAAGCCTGATGCCGCTTGTAACATACGGGGCAAAAGGGAACGAATTTCCTGCAGGCGGCTTCCGGGAAGCAGGGCAATCACCGGTTTATCCGAAAGGTTATTCTCCGTGCAAAATTCCGCAAAGGTTTTCCCGGTAAGTTTCGAAGCGATGGCGTCGGTCACCGGGTTACCCACATAATTTACCGGGTAACTAAAACGTCGGTAAAAACCGGTTTCAAAAGGAAGAATGGTAAACATTTCATCGACAAACGCTGTGATCTTTTTAATGCGCCGCTCTTTCCATGCCCATATTTTCGGCGAGATATAATAATATACCCGGATATTCTGTTTTTTGGCAAACTCGGCCATACGAAGGTTAAAGCCCGGGTAATCGACCAGCACCAGCATGTCCGGTTTAAAGTCGAGCAAATCGCGTTCGCAAAGCTCAAAGTTCTTTTTGATGGTACGCAGGTTGAGCAACACCGGAATAAAGCCCATGAAGGCCATCTCGCGGTAATGTTTGGTCAGCTGCATCCCGGCCTGTTCCATCAGCTCACCGCCAAATCCGCGGATCCGGGCCCCCGGGTCCTGTCTCATCAGTTCACGGATCAGGTTGGAGGCATGCAAATCGCCGGAAGCCTCGCCTGCTATAAAATAGTATCTCATCCTGTACAATAAGGTGTAAGAATTCAAATGTAAGTGTTTAAAATGAATTTGCCATGAAGGCGTCGGGCGTATATTGGCAGTCTGATGAAAATTGGAATTTCAAACTGGCGGGTGTTCAAATAATTTTAGCCTGATTCTTATAATGTTATTTCTTTTTCGGAAGCAGGGCTATTTTAGTTGTATTAGTAGTCGTTCTTACATACTGGATCTTGCGGAATGTAATTTGACGATTTTGTTGCTAAAATGCCTTTGAAATTAAAACTGCAAATGCATAAACAAAAGTGGCCATTAAAACCCCGCGTGCCGCCATATCCCATTTTCTTCTGAAAAAATAAAGAAACACCAGCAAATTTGGAGTCACACACAGCGACAGCATTTTAATGAGCATATCCAGCTTCCATAAACCGGAAAGATACTCCGTAAACGAAACTTCGCTCCCGTTGACAAAAAACATCAGCATAAAAATGATCAGCGGTAACACCATGCCGGGAATAAAGCCAAAACGAATTTTGTTTACGTTACGTTTAATTTTTGTTTCCATTCAGAACCTCCAGTTTTTCATTTGTTGTGACGTCTCGTGACAGGTCATATCTACATTTACCGGAACAATTGACACAAACTGGTTTTCCAGCGCGTGCATGTCGGTTCCCGGCTGATCCGGTTCAAAGTTTTTAAAATAACCGCTCAGCCAATAATAGTTTCTCTGGTGAGGATCGGTTCGTTTTTCAAGCTCTTCGACCCATTTACCGGCCGTTTGGCGACAAATTTCGACCCCTCTGACTTCACCCTTCGGAATATTGACATTCAGACAGGTAAAGTGAGGCAGGCCATTTTCGGCAACCGACTGAAAGATACGGGCCACCCACATTTTCGCACGTGTAAAATCGGCATCGGCATCAAAATCGCAGAGCGAGAACCCAATGGAGGCCACCCCATGCAAACAGCCTTCGATGGCGGCGCCCATCGTGCCCGAATACAATACGCTGATCGCCGAATTTGTGCCGTGATTAATGCCGGAGACAACAAAATCGGGATGGCGGTCCAACAAATGGTTAAAGCCCATTTTTACACAATCAACCGGGGTGCCGTTGCATTTGAAAAGGGTATATCCGTCTTCCTCCTCCATTTTTGTCGCCCGAAGCGGCTTGTCAACCGTTATGGCACTCGACATGCCCGACATGGACACCTCGGGTGCAATAACCACCACATCGCCAAAAAGTCGCATCACATCGGTTAGTTCTTTCAATCCTTTTGCATGAATTCCATCGTCGTTGGTAACAAGAATAAGCGGGCGGTCTTCCATTTTTTATTTGTTTGAATCGAATGACAAATATAATCCAATCGGGCAGAACATCATTTTCTTTCAGCCAGAATTCGAGGGTCAAATTTCCAAAAACAAATACATTTGCCCGACTGGCTTACCGGATATGGCAACCTGGAGCGCCTGTTTTCGTATCGTATAACATAAATCACAAACAAGCAGAGATAGTCATTTAAATAAAAATCTAAAAACACCTGCCATGAAAAAGCAAAAAGATGCCATCGTCTGGGCCGAAATTCCGGTGCTAAATTTTGATCGGGCAAAAGAGTTCTATTCAAAATTGCTGAATTATGAGATGCAGGATCAGTCATACGGAAAATTCCGCATGGGTTTTTTGCCGATGGATCCTAACCTGAAAGGCGTTGGGGGCGCTATTGTTCAGGGCGAAGGATATACGCCCAGCAGTTTAGGTTCAAAAATATACCTGAACGCCGGAGACGACTTAAAAGAAGTACTGGCCCGCGTTGATATTGCCGGAGGAAGAGTGATTCAACCCAAAACCCTGATCACGGGAGAAATCGGCTATTATGCCGTTTTTGAAGATACGGAGGGCAATCATGTTTGTCTGTATTCAAAAAAATAGAAAGAAACAGAGCCGGGAGTCCCGGCTTCTTTCTTTTTAGCGGCAGAATAACTAAATTGTGCGCCGTCAAACACTAAACTCAAATACATGAAACCAACTTCTTCCCGCCGGTCGTTTTTGAAAACCGGAACGCTTGTTGCAGCTGCGGGCAGTTTCGCCTTATCTCATTTAAACAGCTGCGCTGCGCCACAACAACCCAACCCGAAACCCGGACAAACACCCAATACCCGGTTTGCAGTCAATATCGAAATCTGGTGGAAAGATCTGCCGGTTACCGAGCGGATCGAAAAAGCGGCGGAACTGGGATACAGCGGTATCGAATTCTGGGGCTATGAGGACAAAGACCTGGATGCGATGGCCGAAAAATGCCGGGAGCTGGGAATAACCGTCTGCCAGTTTACCGCCTGGGGATTTAAACCCGGCATGAACAATCCGGTGAATCACGATCAGTTTGAAGAAAAAATAAAAGAAGCCATCCAGGTCGCGAAAAAACTGAACTGCAATATGGCAACCGTTGTTGGCGGCGACGATCAGGAAGGGATGACGCAGGAAGAAATGCATGCTCACATCACCACCGCGCTGAAACGCGTAAAACCCCTGGTGGAAGAAGCCGGGCTGATGCTCATACTCGAACCCATGAATATCCGGGTCGACCATAAAGGACATTCGTTGTACGGCAGCGCTCCGGCTGTAATGATTTGCCGCGAAGTAGATTCGCCCATGGTGAAAATCAACTGGGACCTGTATCACATGCACATTACCGAAGGCGACCTTTGCGGGCGCCTCAACGAAGGTTTCGACCAGGTGGGATACATCCAGGTGGCCGATCATCCGGGACGGAAAGAGCCTGGCACCGGTGAAATTTATTACCCCCGCGTATTCCAGGAACTTAAAAAACTCGGGTATACCGGCTTTGTAGGGTTGGAATGCTGGCCGCTGGAAGATGAACAGACCGCCGCTCAACGGGTAGCTCGGGCCGACCAGTGGTAAAACAACGTGAATAGCTGAAGTTTGTCCGGAAATTGGGGACCACCTGATTTTTGGACAAACTTTTTTATTCGGTCAACTGAGTAAAAGAGCGATGGTCACCCCAACAAAGGTGCCGATTACATAGCCAAGTATACCGACCAGAATACCGGGCGTAATCAGCTTTTTCTGGCCCAATGAGGCAGCCATGGGAGCTGCAACAGACGGCCCCATGATGTTGGCAGCCGAGGATACAATCACCTCATAAACATCCAGGCGAAACAACTTTGCCGTTGCCAGTAACACACCGAAATGGATCAGCAGCACCAGCAGGTAAAACCCAAGTACTGCAGGCCCAACATGAAGAATATCCTGCAAATTAGTAGCCGCGCCGATCGTTGCCAGAAAAATATACATCATCCACAAGCCAACGGCAAAGGCTGTATCTTCAAGAAACTTCAAACGCTTCGGGAACAAATTGGCCACTAAAACCGACAAAAGCGTGATCACCAGGATGCTCATGTTCATTTTTGCCGCGAACAAATGCTGCAACAGCCCATCGATAAACATTCCCGTTCCGGCAATTACTGCTGCCAAAAAAACAGATAAAGCAATCCGTTCCATGGTAATTGGCATATCAACAGACTCCGGCTTCGTCGCTGTTTCCTGATTTTCCGGTTTTGTGCGGGCAAAAAAACGTTGTAAAAAAGGAACTGAAGGAACCGCGATCAGCAATAAAACAAACAGATTAGCCGCAAAATTATCAACAGCAATGGTTGCAGTAAAAAGGGGATGTGTGCTGAAATTCAGAATCTCGCCGGTTGCAACAAAGTTCATGCTTCCGCCAATCAGGGTAGCAGCGATCACGCCGGCTGCACTACCCGAATCCGCGCCAAGATCAATCAGGGCATAGGCCAGCAAACAGCCTAAAACAACGCCGGCAGCGCCAATGACGTAGGCCACCAGCAACTTCCCCCCTTCACTGATAATCCGTCCCAGGTTGGACCCCAGCAGCAACATCGGAACAGCTAAGGGAATAAACCAGTCGTAAACCAGGTCGTAAACAGGAACCCGGACATCGGTCCCGGAGGCTACGGGCACAAAACCGGACATTGACAATACCGACATGAAAAGCATGGTAACGACAATTCCCGATACCTTGCCTAACCATTTTCGGTGTTCAGCCCAGATTCCCAACGCGGATGCCCCCAATAACACAGCAAAAAGGGCAAGATGATTTTCGGATGATATCATTGAGGTCATATCTTACTTGGTTGCAAATCGACAAATCTGCTATTTATTTTCCGGGCAATTTAACTGAATATGCCGGTTTTTGCAAAAGCGCCGATCATTTTTCAGACAAACCCACTAATGATGATCAGCCTGCGCTTAGCACACTCAAAAATCTTCATTTAAAAACTGTCAAAACGCATTCTGTTTTCGGAAATTCATTTCTTTCAAAAAATACTTTTAAAATTTTTTTAAATAGTTTAGCTTTTTTATGTATTTTTATATATTATTGTATGACCTAATTAAACAAATAAGCAGATGTTGTTGCTCAAAAAGGAAAATATGGACAAAATGGCCATCAGTGAGCTAAAACGTTACCGGCTTCGCATGCAGATTATGAGTTTGCTCTACAAAAAAAGCATGCAATCAGCATCTGCCTTAAGCAAAAAAACGCACGTCAGCCTGCCTACTGTCCGTTCCATACTTGACGATCTGATGATTGAGAACATCGTTCGCGAATCAGGCACCGGTGATTCGATTGGTGGACGAAAACCGACCATTTACAGCTTATCCGAAGATGCATACTGCATACTCGCCGTTGAACTGGGACATTACAAAGCCAAGGCGGTTCTTTACAACAGCCTGAACAAAGAGATCAGTTCGATACTTGAATTCACCACAAACATCGATGATCCTCAACTTGAGGAACGAATGGACGAAACCCTTGTGAAGTTACTGGCTGAATCGCGGCTGACCAAAGAAAAAATCACCGCTATTGGCGTATCGATGCCTGGCTTAATTGATTCGGAGAAAGGAATTAACCAGACCATAAAAGACCAGCAAGCCCGAAATATAGGGGAACGGCTGACCAGATACTTTAACATCAGGACCTACATTGAGAACGATGCGCGCATGCAGGCGCTCGGCGAATTTGTATTCGGGAAGGCAAAAAATACCAGTAACACCGCCGTGCTAAACTGGAATTGGGGACTTGGACTGGGCATTATTTTAAACGGGGAAATTTATCGCGGATCAAACGGCTGTGCCGGCGAACTCAGTCATATCCGGATGATTGAAAACGGGGCATTATGTGAATGCGGCAAACGGGGATGCCTTCAGACCATTGCCTCGGCACAAAGCCTCCTCGATCTGGCCCGGGAAGAAGTATCAAAAGGGACCCTGTCGCACTTAACAAGCACATTTGCTCACCATCCGCAGGATATGTTGCCGATTGACATTGTAAACAGCGCCAAAAAAGGCGACGAACTATCCATCTCGCTGCTCGGGAAAATCGCCACGAAACTGGCCTGGGGACTATCCATTCTCATTCAGTTGTACAACCCCGAATTAATTGTATTAAACGGCCCGCTGACCAAGGGCAATCAATATATTTTAATCCCAATCCGTCAGGCATTGAATCAATACTGCCTGGAAAATATTTCGGAAAAAGTACGAATTGAAATCTCCGAAATGGGTGAAAGTTCCGGCCTTAAGGGCGTAGCAGTCATGGTTTTTCAAAAAATATTCCGAGACAAATCTGCCGACATGTAACCGGCAGTATTAATAAATAATGTTTATCATTCATTCTGTTTCACTACTTTTTAAAAATTATGCTTATGAATCGAAAATTAAACTTGTCTAAAAGGTGGCTGACAACTCTTGTCGCACTTTTTATGGGAGTTGGCATCCTGATGGCCCAGGAGGTCAATCTTTCAGGAACCGTAACCAGCTCTGAAGACGGCAGTCCGTTACCTGGAGTATCCGTCATTCAGAAAGGAACTACCCGCGGTACTGTTACCAACATTGACGGGAAATATACTATTTCCGCACAAAAAGGGGCAGTAATTGTATTCTCATTCATTGGGATGCAAGCACATGAGTACACTGCTCAGAACACAACTACCTACAATGTTGTGCTTCAACCTGAAACAACAGGCTTGGAAGAGGTGGTAGTCACTGCACTGGGTATCACAAAGTCGGAAAGAGCAATTGGTTTTGCCCAGTCAACTATCCAGGCTGAAAAACTGGTTCAAAAAGGTACGCCTAACCGCGCAACCATGCCGTGGTAATGGTTACCGGAGATGATCGGGAAAAAGTAAGCAGTACGGCTGAAAAACTCGTCCGGCATTTTTGGGAGGTCCGCGACGAATTTTCATTTGTTGCCCCCACCGGAAACCTGCACGAGTGCCTTGACAAAGCCCTGGCAAGCGACAAACATCCGTTCTTTATCAGCGATTCGGGCGATAATCCGACTGCCGGCGGCGCAGGCGATGTCAGCTGGACCTTGACGCAACTGCTGGAACGCCCCGAATTTAAATTAGCAAAAGGTCCCTCGCTGATTTATGCCTCCATACCCGGACCCGGCCTGATTGAAAAAGCCGTAGCAGCCGGTGTGGGGAAACGCGTTGAGGGGTACGTCGGGGGCATGGTGGATGCGCGTTATGCTCCCCCGCTGAAGATCTCGGGAACCGTGCAATCCATCGTACACGGCGATAAAAATGCCGAAACCGAAGTGGTCGTACGGGTCGGAAGCGTTGATGTGATCGTCACAAAAAAACGAAAACCCTACCACAAGGAAGCCGACTTTACCCGGCTTGGGCTGAATCCGCGGGAAGCGGGTATCGTCGTGGTAAAAATCGGCTACCTGGAGCCCGAACTTTACGACATGCAGGCCGACTGGCTGCTGGCGCTTACGCCCGGCGGGGTCGATCAGTACCTGAAGCGCTTAAGCTACAAGCGGATCAGGCGTCCGATGTTCCCTTTAGACAAAGACATGAAGGATCCCGATCTGGAGGCCAGGCTTGTCCCTTCATCCGACGAGCTGGATTAATTGATGACTTCAATTCAGAAAAACAGATGGCACATTGGCAAAATGTTAGATTATACCGGCTCTATTTAAGGTTTATTAAGACTTAAATCGACCATCTTTTGAATTTTTTTTCTTAATTGCATCACCAATTAAACAAATATTAAACAACCTTGCATACCCGGAAAGATCCCATCAACATGGCCATCAGCGAGCTTAAACGACACCGGCTCCGCGCACAGATCATGAGGCTTTTGTATACAAAAGGAGCCCAGTCGGCTACCATTTTGAGCAAAAAAAACAACGTGAGTTTACCAACTGTCAGAGCCATACTTGATGAGCTGATTGAACGAAAGCTCGTTTTTGCCTCCGGCATTGGCGATTCGCAGGGCGGACGTAAGCCCGCTTTATACAACCTCCGCGAAGATGCTTTTTTTATCCTGGCGGCCGAGTTTGGACATTACCGGGCTAAAGCGACCCTCTTTAACTCCCATAACCAGGCCATTTGTTCCATACACGAATTTGATACCCACATTGATGACCCGCAGCTGGAAGATAAGTTGGCAGCTGTTTTCGAAACATTATTAACGGAGGCTGCTCTTCAAGCCGATAAAATTACCGCGATAGGCTTAAGTATGCCCGGCTTGATTGATTCGGAGAACGGAATCAACCGGACGATCAAAGACGAGGCCTCGCGTAATATCGTATCCCGGCTGACCAAACGCTTTAAAATAAAAACCTACCTGGGAAACGATGCCCGGGCACAGGCCTTGGGCGAATTGGTTTTCGGGAAAGCAAAAAATACCCAAAATACCATTGTTTTAAACTGGAACTGGGGGCTTGGCCTGGGATTGATCCTGAATGGCCACATTTATCGCGGATCAAACGGTAGCGCCGGCGAACTGAGCCACATCCGGGTTGTTGAAGACGGCGATCTTTGCGATTGCGGCAAACGCGGTTGCCTTCAAACCATTGCCGGAGCACGGAAGTTACTCAATATGGCCCGCGAGGAGGTCGACAAAGGAACCATATCGCGACTGACCAGTCAGTTTGCATCCAATCCGCAGGATATTGAACCTGCCGACATCATTCAATTTGCCAAACAGGGCGACGAATTGTGTATTTCACTGCTGAACCGAATCAGCAAAAAGCTGGCCTGGGGGCTCTCCATCCTCATCCAGTTGTATAATCCCGAATTAATTGTGCTGAACGGCCCCTTGACCGAAGCCGGTCAATATATTTTAATCCCTATTCAGCAAACCTTAAACCAGTATTGCCTCGAAAACATTTGTATGAATGTGAAAGTGAAAATCTCCGATGCCGGCGACACCATCGGACTGAAAGGGGTGGCCGTTATGGTCTTTCAAAATATTTTTCACGACAAATCGGTACACTTGTAACTCGCTTCCGCACTGACAATCATCGTCATGCCAGGCATAACAGAAAAACAAACCGTTGTTTTTCAGAAAAAACGCGTCCCCTTGTAATGAAACTCCTCCCCGTTCGTCTTAACTTTGAAATTGAACCTGAAAGACAGACAAGCGGATGTTAGCCAGCGAATTTAAAACGACTATTTTGCCACTTGGCAACAAACTCCTGCGCTTTGCCACTCAACTTCTGAATGACGAAGATGAAGCAAGGGACATCACCCAGGATGTATTTTTGAAGCTTTGGCAAAAAAGAGATACGCTGAATAATGTAGAGAACATCGAAGCGTTTGCCATGCGTATGGTCCGAAACCGCTGTCTGGACTTGTTTCGGTCGAAACGTTCGATTCCGGTAGACGATGAAAAACTGAAAAGACAAACAGACGAACAGCAAAACCTGCAAACGGAAATTGAACTTTCGGAAACGGCCAGGCTGATCAGGAAATTAATCAGCCAGTTGCCCGATATCCAGTGTACGGTGATGCACCTGCGCGATATTGAGCAATACGAATATGAAGAAATTGCCAGATTGACCAAGCTGAATGTGAACGCGATTCGGGTGACCTTGTCGAGAGCGAGAAAAAAGGTTAGGGATGAATTGATAAAAGAACAGGAATATGGAACCGGAAATCATCAAAAACAAGCTGCAGAAATATTTTGACGGCGAAAGCAGTGTAAAGGACGAAAAAATCCTGCGCGACTACTTTTGCTCCGGCGAAGTGGAGAAAGAACTGCTCCCCTACCGCGGACTGTTTACGGGGCTTGACGAACTGGCGGGCGCAGAAGCCGCATCGTTGGAAGACGAGCTAATGGATTTTATTCTGGAAAACGAACATCAGGAAAAAACAAAATACCGGCGGTTGTGGCAAACCGTGAGTGGCATTGCAGCCATCCTGCTGATGGCTTTACTGGTGGTGAATTACAATAACGATCGCCGGAACTGGAAAGACACCTATGCCGATCCCGAACAAGCCTATGCCGAAGCCAGCCAGGTCATTCAGTACGTAGCCGGCAAATACCAAAAAGGTATGAACCACCTGCAACCGGTGGGAAAGCTGCACGAGGCTGTAAAACCCCTGGACAAAAGCTTGTCAACGCTTGATAAAGGTTTTGAACAGGTTGAAACCTTAAAACGATTAAATGAAAAACTAAAAAATGAATAGCCATGAAAAAATCATCTTTAACCCTCAACCAACCCGCGCGTAAACAGACTGGTATAAAATACGCCGTAATCCTGCTGGCGCTGCTTATCCCGATGATGAGCATGGGACAGAAAAGCCCGGTTGACAAACTTTTCGAGAAATATGCCAATAAAGATGGCTTAACCACGGTCAACATCAGCGGGGCCTTGCTGGGTTTTGCCAGTAAAATAGACAGCGCATCGCCCGAATCCGATTTTCTGTCGGGTCTGAAAGGCATCCGCATCCTGTCGGTTGATAACGAAGCGCTGAACAAATCGCTTGATTTTTACAAGGAACTGGAAGCCGATGGTTTCTTTAAAAACCACGATTACGAAGTGCTCATGGAAGTGACGGATAAAAGCGAGGTCGTTCGGTTTTACGGACGAAGCGCGGGCAGCGGAAAATTCTCGGAGTTGCTGCTGGTTGTTGGCGGCGACAGCAATGCCCTGATCAGCATTCGCGGGCTGATTGACCCAAATAACATCGGGAAGATTACCGGGGCATTGAATATGGATGTCATGCCCAAAAGTAAATAATGATTGACGAAAATTAATTTAAATTTGTGTGGATGAAACAAAATCATACCATGCAAAAAACAAAATTGATTTGGGGAAAATACGAGGGTAAGCCCGGCCGCTTTTTCAGTTTTAAGGGTGGTTTCACCGAAATTCAGGTGAAACGTTTCCCGGGCGGGTGGATGATTAAAGAAAACCGGAAAGAGACGGCACACGATGCTTTTTCGGCCGGCATTTCGGAACAGGGAGAAGCGCTTTCTGATGCCCAAATCTACCAAACGGGACGTTCGGAGGTTTTGTTTGTGCAACCGGCCCTTCCGAAAAAACCTGTTGTTTTCAGGAATAATAAGCCGATGATTGTGAGTCCGATGCAATCGATCCGGATTTTTCTGGCCGTACCGGTCAATGTCCAGTTCTATTTTAGTCAGCCGAAGAGTGAAAACCTGATGTGCGAGTTTTCCACCTGCCGCTTGTCTGATACCTGGTTTGGAGAACCCGATGGCGGCGAACCAGCTTTCTCGATCGGTTCGCGCTTCGCCTTACAGGGCGACCAGCTTCAAAAAGAATACTATGACGCGGTTTGCCCGGTACACATTCAAAATAATTCGAACCAGGCGCTCGATTTACAACGGCTGATTATTCATGTCGAAAATCTGAATATCTATCAAAAAAGCAATCAACTGGTTACCGACCTGGTCACCATCGAATTTAAAGGACAGGACATGATCAGCAGTTTGCAGTTTTCGACCGAGAAGGCCCTGCATGGCGAATCGCCTTTGCTGATTAGTAAAGCGCGTATGGTTACCAGTAAAAATATTCTTGGACAAAGCTTCCATTTTTTTAAGAACTTCACACAGTTTTAGTTATGAACTTCGACCTTCCTTCCTACTTCAATACCGAAACATTGGATAAGATTATCCGCATAGGCATTGTGTTGGTTATCGGGCTGGGCTTTATTCACGGCTTAGCCCTCCTGGTAAAACGAAGCATCACTTACCGGCTTAGCAGGCAGTCGCGGATGATCGTGAACCGGATCATTGTTTACTCGGGTTACCTCTTGCTGGGCTTAACAGTTTTAAACGAACTGGATTTCGACATCACGGCCCTGTTCGGGGCGGCCGGGGTGGTTGGGATCGTGATCGGGATTGCCTCGCAAACCAGCATCGGCAACATTATCAGCGGCTTTTTTCTGGTGTCGGAAAAATCGTTCGAGCTGGGCGACATTATTCGGCTGGGCGACAAAACCGGGACGGTTTATTCTATCGACCTGCTTAGCATAAAAATACGCACCCACGACAACCTGCTGATCCGCATTCCCAATCAAACGGTCATCAGCTCGGAAGTAATTAACGTGACCCGGTTTCCCATCAGGCGCTTGGATATTAACCTGGGGGTGGCCTATAAAGAAGATCTGCGCAAGGTATTTGAAGTGTTGAAAGGGGTCGCCCGCAAAAATCCCCTGTGCCTCGAAGAACCGGAACCACTCATTTTGATGCAGGGATTCGGCGCCAGCAGCATGGATATCCTGTTTGCTGTGTGGTTTGAAAAAACCAATTTCAGGGAGACAAAAAACAGTATCCTGATCGATATCAAGGAAGCTTTTGACCGCGAAGGAATCGAAATTCCGTTCCCGCATGTGAGCCTGTATGCCGGCGAAGCAACTAAAAACTTTCCGGTAGAAATCAGGAACAAAAAAGCAGATTCCTGACCGCTCGGCAAACCGGCAGGCATCCCGAAATAAAACACCATCATTTTAGGATCGGTCAATGCAGGGCCGGCCGTCAAGACTTGTCCCGATAAAAATCGGGAACGCCCACCGGGTGCGTCAATTTTCAATCGACAATTATTGAATGCGCGGTACAAACCGCGCCACCCTATAAGAAGAACGTATTTGAATAAAAATTGAAGGACAGCCATTCTGAAGAAAGCGTTGCAACTTATGTCCTTCCGGACAGGATTTACTTCTTTGCCTTAACACAGAATAAGGTAATAAGGTGAATGTTGGTGGCGATGATCTTTCTACGAAGGTTACGTTAAATAAGGTTTATATCCGGGAAACTGCCCAGGGTTTGTCATTGGTAACTTGTTTCAGCATCTGTTGCCGTTTGTGGCCCAGGCGGTTAGCGATAAAGATTCCCGATCCGGCAACTGCCGGACGGAATGACACATTCATACGCCTGTTATAGTGGTCGTTACAAACGCCCCTCGTTGCCGCTGCGCTCAAAACGGAAGCAGCGCAGGCAAATGACCAATGACCACAAACTTAGCTCATCACACCTCTATCTGGGAAATTTTACCGGTATCGACATTGTAAAGCAACGGAGCGACTTTCACTTTCGGATAGCGTTTTCGCAGGCGTTCCACCTCAACGATCAAAAAATCCACCGCATCGCCAATCTCAAAAAAGGGCGACAGGTTTTCAAAGTGTTTCTCGGCATTTTCTTTTTTCCAGCCGGCATTTTTTACCAGCCCGTTGATAAACTCATTTTTTCGTTCGTCGAGCCTGACCATGCCGCATTTATTATGACCGATCAGCGCGATGTGCCTCAAGTCGCCCACGGCAATGGCATACGACACCTGAAATTCGTGATAAAACAGGTTCGCCCCGCCCGAGCGTATAATAAAGGCAAAATTTTCGGGGATCCACAAGCTTTTCCGGTTATCCATACACATACCGATCAGCATTTGGGCCTGATCGTAACTGCAAAAGGTTTTATTCAGGTTGTGATATTCAAGCAACAAACCGATTGGTGTTTTCCGGTACTCCGGAAAGATGTCGTCGGTTGAGTTTACTTCTATTAATTTCGCCATACATTCAGTTTCATCCTTTTTCCAAACCACAAAGCATCACGAAAGGTTCACTACCTGCCTTAAAAACCGAAAAATAAAAGCCCGTCCGGGTAGTTCGCCAAAACGCCGGTACAATATACAAAACAATCGCAGGCATACAAATGCCGCCGGGTTAGCCGATTGTACCACGAGCCCGGGTTAATTCGTACCTCCCTGTAAAATTTTCTGTTATTTTTGGAACAAAAACGAACCACATGGCAAAAGACTGGAAAGAGCGCCTGGGAGTGGTGTATTCGACCAACCCGGATTTTCAATTTGAAAAAGAGCAGGAAGAAGCGACTGAAACGCTTCCTCCCAAACAGCAAAACCTGCGGGTGGGCCTTGACAAGAAAAACCGGAAAGGAAAGGCGGTGACCCTGATTACCGGTTTTATTGGGGCCGAAGACGATTTGAAAGCGTTGGAAAAAAGCTTAAAAACAAAATGCGGCGTGGGCGGCTCGGCTAAGGATGGCGAAATCCTGATCCAGGGCGATTTCCGCGACAAAATCATGCAAATCCTGCAAGCAGAAGGCTACAAGGCAAAACGTACGGGCGGTTAAACAAGTGTACCCGGCTACTCATCCATTTCTTTCAGGATGTTTTCGACTTCGGTTTCGGTTTTATGGAGTTTTTCCTTGCAAAATTTAATCAGGAAAGATACCCGTTTCACTTTTTCCGACAGTTCGTCCACATCCAGTTCTTCGTTTTCAATTTTTTCCAGGATTTCGTCAATTTCATCCACGGCTTCCTTATAAGTCATTTTCTTCTGAACCATATCGTTTTATTTTTTTGATTTCACTTTTTACCTCACCGTCGGCCAGGCGCGTGAGCAGTTCGCCGCCTTCCGCCAGATCGCGGGTCGATTTTACCAGCCGGCCATCTTTGTATGTCAGACTATAGCCTCGTTTCAGTACATTATACGGATCAACCAGCCTGACTTTCTCATCGAAAGCGGCCAGTTGCCTGCGCTGTAACCTAAAGCTGTCGCGCAGGCGGATACCCATTTCGTGCCACACCTGAGTCAAAGCATTCTTTTCGGCACGAAACAGCCGTTGCGAATAGTGCTGCAGGTCGTCAGTCTTTTTTCGCAACCGGTGCGTTTGCTCTTTCAAATGGCCAAGTCCGCCGGATTCCAGGGAGCGCTTGTACTTTTCGAACCGGTCTTTTTGTTGTTTCAGGAAGGAAGGAACGACATTTTTCAATCGCATCCCCATCAGGTTGAACTGATATTCCTCCTCTTTCACCAGTTGCCTCACTCCGGTTTTGAGTTGCTGAACAGCCTGTTCCAGCCAGCTTGTTTCTTCTTCCAAACGGTCCTCCACCAAATTCACGAAACGGGTTTCCATTTCAATCAGCATCTGCTCAAATGCCTCGGCTCCGCTAATCAGGAACTCGGCAACCGCCGTGGGGGTTTTCATTTTGGTATGGGCCACCAGGTCAATCACCGTTTCATCTTTATCGTGCCCGATGCCGGTAATCACCGGAAGCGGAAACTGGGCCACATGAAAGGCCAGCTCGTAATGATCAAAACTGGCCAGGTCAATCTGGGCGCCTCCCCCGCGGATGATAGCCACCACATCGAAGAAATCGCCGTATTGAAACACCTGGTCAAGCGCCTGAATGATGGAATCGGCTGCTCCGGCTCCCTGCATTACGGCCGGGAACAAGCGGGTGTAAAAACGGATGTGCCGCGGGTTGTTGGCGAGCTGTTCCATAAAATCCTGTAAGCCGGCAGCCGTTGGAGACGAGATGATGGCCACACGCTGCGGAACCAGCGGAAGTTCCATCTCTTTGTTCATATCGAACACACCATCGTGCTGGAGCTGCAGAATAATTTCGCGCCGTTTCCGGGCCATGTCGCCCAAGGTATAACTGGGATCGATGTCGCGGATATTCAGGCTCAGTCCGTAAACCGGATGATATTCCACTTTAGCCTGAATGAGCACTTTGATGCCTTCGGAAAAAGACTGCCCCGTAGTCGTTTCGAAATAGGGCTTCAACATACGGAAAGTGTACGACCAAATGGTTGCCCGCCCGCGTGCCAGCACTTCTTTGCTGACAGAATCCATATCGACCAGTTCCAGGTAACAGTGGCCTGCCCGGTTAATCGTGATTTCGCTTATTTCGGCTTTAATCCAGATCAGATCAGGGAAAGCATCATCCAGCGTATTCTTGATGAACAGGTTGAGTTCTGAAAGCGATAATTGTGTTGTTGCCATACAATCTCCGGTTTTTAATGCCCCGATTTGATCAGTTTTACCCGGGCCGATTGATTATTGGAGCGGATATCGGCTACATATAAACCTGCAGGCAAGTTAGCAAGATTCGGTATATAAATAGGACTGGCCGGCGGAAATTGTGCTTCGTAAACCAGCGAACCGTTTGGGCGAAATAACCTGACTGTAACTTCATCGTCGGGCGCCCCGTCGCGCCTGTAAAGCCAGACATGCGTTTGCAGCGGGTTAGGCACCGCTGTCCATTCGTCCCGGTTTGAGCGGTTCTGTTTTTTCAGTAGTTCATCAGCCAGTTGAAAATCAGGGATCCCGTAACCCAGGCGATCGTCGGGATAAGGGTACTGGCTGGCGCTTTGTTCGATCGCCAACTTAACATCGGCGGCCCTGGCCTCCGGGTTTGCCTGCCATAAACAGGCTGCCATTCCGGCTAAAACAGGCGACGAAAACGATGTGCCGTTTCCGTATCCGATATACCCATTGCTCAATTGAATCACCGTTCCCTGCCCCATCGCCGCCACATTGGGCTTCACATCGCCGTCGGACGCAGGGCCAAACGAGCTGAACGGGGCTTTCATCCCCTCGCTGTTCACGGCGCCTACCCCAATCACCAGGTCGCCGTCGGCAGGGGCGCCGATATAGTTCCAGACGCCGTAGCCTTCATTTCCCGCGCTGGTCACCACCAGCATCCCTTTACGCGCAGCCATGTTAGCCCCGCGGGTGACACGGGTCGTATTTCCGTCCATATCCTGATAGGTATGACTCATGGAGGCATCATCAAACTGAGTATAACCCAGCGACGAATTGATGACATCAACCCCCAGCGAATCGGCATACTCGGCGGCAGCAACCCAATGATCTTCTTCAATCAGGTATTCCGAGCCAACATCCTCTGTCCGAAACAAAAAGTAAGAAGCCTTTGGCGCCGAGCCAACCAGCGTACCGGGCAGGTTCCCGGCCATCACCGACAGCACGCTCATCCCGTGATAATGTTCGGCAAAAACATTACTGCCCGGCGACACAAAATCACGGGTCCTCAACAAGCGGTCGTCGGCCCAGAGCGAACCAAAAACCGCATACTGATCGGCCCGGTAATAGCCGCCGTCAAGCAAGGCCACCCAGATACCTTGCCCCTGAAAACCGTCGTTATGCAGAAACTGACCGTTAAGCTGGCCGATTTGGTGAACCGAATAACCATAATAGGAGGTATCGATGGAAGCGGTAATCTGTTCGCGGGCAAATTTATCGCGGGTTGATTTGGTGATCATGCCGGGCCTGGTGAGCTGGATCTCCCGGATATAATTCAGCCCCGACACGGCATTGGCGACTGCCGGAGTCGCTTTCATGGTTGCTCCGTTCAACCATTTCGAACAATGGACGATTGTTGCGCCCGCATTTCTTAGTCCTTCCAGGTAAACCGAAGAAACCGGCAGGTCGGACTCATCAACCGGAATCTGTTGTTTTTCACGCCGGGAGATGGCCCGCCCGGATAAAAATTCGTCGGGCCGCGTCACCGAATAGTTTGTCCCGGCCTTATCTTTAAAGCCCACCCAGTAGTAATCCATTGTTTCCTGTGCGGGCAAATACAAGGGAAAAAACAAGTAACACAGAAGTAACCAACCAAACGGTTTCATGTCGTTTACAATTTATCCGGCGATAACGGGTCCTTCAAATATTCCATTGGATTATCGATGAATTTTTCCGGATCGATCAGTTTTGATTTGTTTTCCTCCATCTCCTGCAATTGAATCTGATCGATACTGTCGCGCACTTCCGGGTTCATCAGTTCGCCCATATCATAAATCAGTTCGTAGCTCAGGTTACCCTGGTCGTCATAAAATTTCCAGGTATCATGACGTAAGTTCTGCCGGTAAAAAGCCTCCATCTGCAATTCGCCGTTTTCGTGAAAAACCTGGCAAAAACCGTCGTTTTTACCGGCATTCATCCGACACTCAAAATAAGCTTTCCCGTTTTTGGTATAAACCCGGTATATTCCGTTTTTCAGGTTGTCCACCCAGTCCGCTTCTTCGAGTAATTCTCCGGTAGGGTAATATGTTTTTGACTTGCCGTTTTTCAGTCCGTCTATATAAAATTCTTCGCCGATCAATTTCTTATCCTGGTAATAAATCCATTTTCCGGCCTTTTTTTGGTTCACATAAACGCCCGCGGCAATCAACATTCCCCGTTCATCGAACAGCTTTGTCTGAGCAGAATCACTCGTTTCGGGATAATTAATCACTGCTTTAATCACGCCGTTTGGATGATACCGTTTAAATTCGCCCACCGGCTCATCATCTTTAAACAGGCCTTCGTACAGCAGTTTCCCGTTATCCTGTTTTTTTTGCCACCATCCCTGCTTTCGTCCCAGAGCATCGGTGTGATTCACCTGATCTTGTGCAACAAGCGTAATGGCAAGAAACACGAAAATTATCGTCAAAAATTTACTCATCATTTTTTCTTTTTATAACACCCAAAACTAAAGAATTATTTTAGATGAGATCGAAATTAAGTCGCCGTGATCGAATACCGCCGGCAATTTTTATATTGCTTACTCACTCAGTGATCTTAAAAATGAGCGGACCGAAGCGACCGATTCCACCTTGTAGGAAGCGGCTGTATTTTTCATACCAACCTTTATGGTGATGGCGCTTTCGGGCAGTTCGCGGAACATGTACTCATCGGTCCAATCGTCGCCAATGGCCAGGATGCAGTCAAAGTCCTTATCTTTTAAAAAACGCATAGCCGCATTTCCTTTGTTGACGCCTCCCGCTTTTACCTCGATTACTTTGTTGCCTTCCATAATTTCGAGGTTATGGTTGGCAATCATGTTTCGCAGTTCATCTTTCAGTTCGTTGGCCCGCAGGTCGCCTTGTTCGGGTTCGGCTTTGCGGTAATGCCACACCAGCGAATAATTTTTCTCTTCGATGAATGTTCCCGGGGTACGGTCGACAAAGGTTTCCAGAATCGGACGGATCACCGGCTTCCAGGCGCTGCTGATGTTATCCGTCATTTTCCAGTCTTTGCCATACTTTTTGACCCAAACGCCGTGTTCAACAATCAGATTTACCTGGTGCTCGCCCAGCCATCGCTCCAGCGTATCGCGGTCGCGTCCGCTGATGATGGTGATGATATTCTTCTCATCTTCTTCCAGGGTATTCAGCAGCAAGTGCAACTCCTGATCGGGACTGGCAGCCTGAGGGTCGTTTTGAAAGCTCACCAGGGTACCGTCGTAATCGAGAAAAATGGCCCGGCGCTGCGCTTTCCGGTACTGATCAAGCAATTCGTTTTTAATGGATGGGGTAATTCGTTTGGCCAGAAATTTATTCTGGATATTTTCGATACGCCGCAAAGCTTTTATAAACTCGCCCGACCATTTAAAAACATCGTACCGGCTGATGCGTTGCTGCAAAAATTTCATCCGTTCGCGTTGTTCGTCGATTGGCATGTTCAGCGCCTGGTAAATGGCATCGGCAATTTCTCCTTCGTCGTTCGGGTTGATCACGATGGCCTCTCCTGTTTCTTTCGCCACCCCGGCCATTTCGCTGATAATGATTACGCCGGTTTGATTAACGCGGCAAGCAATGTATTCTTTCGCCACCAGGTTCATCCCGTCGCGCACAGGCGTAATCAGGGCCACATCCGAGGTGCTGTACAATTCAATCAGGTTGTCAAAAGGAAGCGAACGGAAGAAATACCACACCGGGGTGTAGTTTACCCCGCCGAAACGTCCGTTGATCCGGCCAACCAGTTCATCGACTTCACTTTTCAACAACTTGTATTGGTCGACCTCGCTTCGCGAAGGCACCACCAGCATGATCAAGGTCACCTTGTTCCGAAATTCGGGGCGCCGTTCGAGAAACAGTTCAAAAGACCGGAGCCGATTGGGGATTCCTTTGGTGTAATCGAGCCGGTCGATGGACAAGATCAGCTTCCTGTCGGGGTCAACCAAAAAGTATTTATCCAACTCTCGGTGCAGTTCCGATTTTTCCTGCAAGGATTTTTGAAAAACCTCTTTTGCCCGGGTATGAAATTTTCCATAATCGATCCCCATCGGAAAGGCATCGCCCATCACGATGCGGTCTTCCAGGTGAATTTGATTAAACGACACCTCGTAGCCCAGAAGCCGGCGCACCGAACTAAAAAAATGCCGTTCATAATCATAGGTATGAAAACCAATCAGATCGGCGCCAAGCATCCCTTTGATCAGTTCATTACGCCAGGGTAAAATCCGGAACACTTCGAACGAGGGGAACGGAATGTGTAAAAAGAAACCAATGATCACTCCCGGCTTTTTGGCCTTGATCATTTCGGGCGCCAACAATAACTGGTAATCATGCACCCAGATGATATCTCCGTCTTCCAGAATTTCAAGGGTTTTATCGGCAAACTTTTGGTTTACTTTCACATAAGCGTCCCAATATTCCTGCTTATACTCGATAAACTGAGCGAAGTAGTGGAACAAGGGCCAAATCACGTTATTACTGAACCCTTCGTAATACAAATTAATTTCTTCGCGGGTAAGGTACACCGCCAGGCAATTCTCTTCCACCAGTTTTTCATCAATTTGGCGCGTATCCCCTTCCTTTAAATCGTCGGTTGCCAAACCGGGCCAGCCAATCCACTTTCCTCCGTATTCTTTGTAAATCGACCTCATCCCGGTGGCCAGACCACCAACACTGGGGTTTAATGTTAGCTGATTTTCATCATTGACGATACTTAGGGGTAAACGGTTTGAAACAATGTGGATTTTACTCATCTTTTCGTTTTTATATTCTGTTTTCAGGGAATGTTCATTGAAAATTCAACATCTGTGCAATTAAAATGTTGAATAATAGAAAAGCAGAAGATCATGATGACCTGATCCAAAAAAGACAGCATTAAGATACATCAAAAATGAGGTTTATAAAAATACCGGCTAAACCTTTTCTGTTTTACGTTTAAGCTTAATCAGGTTATGAAGAACTTAAATTACGGAGTAATAGGCAACTGCAAAAGCGCCGCGCTGGTTTCGGCAACCGGCGCCATTGAGTGGTTTTGCCTGCCTCAGTTTGACTCATCGTCGGTATTTGCCAAAATACTCGACGACCAAAAAGGCGGAAGTTTTGAAGTTTTACCCCTGCATGGCGAAAGTATCGGCCAGTGTTATGTCCCTCACACCAACATCCTGGTCACCCGGTTCAATTGTTCCGACGGGGTTTTTGAGTTGCATGACTTCATGCCCCGGTACCGCGAGGAAAATACCGGCAGCTATTACATACCGCCCGACATTGTCCGCTATTTCAGGCACATTTCGGGCGAACCCGAACTGGTGATCCGGTACCAACCCCGGCTGGAATATGCGCGACATCCCACCCGACACCTTATCGAGGAGGATTACATCAAATCGGTGACAGAAAAAGGCCCTTACGACTCGCTTTACCTGTATTCGGGTTTCGACCTGCAAGCCATTTTAAACGAAACGCCTGTTAAACTTTCAAAAGACAATTTTTGCCTGCTGAGTTATAACCAGAAATTACTAAAGCAGAATGTGAGAAGAAGCTATTTGAAGCTGGAACGAACCAAGGTTTACTGGCTGAACTGGTCGGAACGTACCACCTCGTATAAAAAATACAACGAAATCATTATCCGCAGTTCCCTGACCCTGAAGATGCTCAGTTTCGACAAAAGCGGGGCTATTCTGGCGGCGCTCACCACTTCGCTCCCCGAAACGGCCGGAGAAGAAAGGAACTGGGATTATCGTTTTTGCTGGATCAGGGATGCATCGATGGTCGTAAAAATTATGAACACGCTGGGACACCACCGGATGGCCAAACGTTACCTGAACTTCATCATGGATATTTTGCCCGACAAGGACGAGAGAATACAAATCATGTACGGCATACGCGGAGAAAAAAAACTGACCGAATACGAATTGCCGCATCTTTCGGGTTACGAAAATTCCGTTCCGGTCCGCATCGGCAATGCTGCCTACAAACAAAAACAAAATGATATTTACGGGATCTTACTGGATGTGATCCTGCAACATTTCGAATTATTCTCCGACACGCTCGAACACAGCGAGGAACTTTGGACGATCGTCCGGAACATGATTAAAGTGGTTGAAACCAACTGGAAAAAGCCCGACCGGGGAATCTGGGAGATTCGCAGTGAAAACAAACATTTCACCTTCAGCAAAGTGCTGTGCTGGGTAGCAGTCGACCGGGCCGTCCGAATTGCCGAATTGCTGAAAAGAAGTTTGTATGTGGGGCCCTGGTCTGACTTACGCGACGAGATTAAAGCCGACATTCACCGCCATGCCTGGTCGGAAACAAAAAAATCGTTCACCCAGGCCTATGGCGCCGACGATCTCGACGCGTCGGTCTTGCTCATGGAGCCCTACGGTTTTATCCCGGCCGAAGATCAACGCTTTGTCGACACCGTACTGGCCATTCAAAAAGATCTGGAATACAACGGCCTGATGTACCGTTACAAAAACCGGGATGATTTCGGAATTCCCAAATCAGCTTTTACAATTTGCTCGTTCTGGCTGACGAACAGCCTGTACAAAATCGGTCGAAAAAAAGAAGCGATCGAAAAATTCCGGACTTTACTCCAGTATGCCAACCATTTGGGCCTGTACAGTGAAGACCTGGATTTTGAGACCAAACGGATGCTGGGAAATTTTCCGCAGGCTTACTCGCACCTGGCGCTGATCGAAACCGCTTTGACCATCTCGAACGAAGAGTTAACAGAAGAAGAAGAAATAAAAGAATTTATCTTTTAAAAGGGCAGCGGCTGTCTCTTTCGAAACAACCGCTGCTTGTTTTTGGTTATTTTCCCCCTTAACTCAGAAATGTTCTCAACATCCACAAGCGTTTTTCGGTTTCGCTAATGGCATCGCTGAACAGCGCATTGGTGGCCTCATCGTTCTGGTTGGCGGCCACCGCCTGCAGGCTTTTCATCCTGGCTAGCAGTTGCTCCGACTGAGCGATGACCACACCCACGGCTTTTCGCCCGTCGCTCACCTGCTTTACTTCGGGCAGGCCGGCTACTTTCAGATAGTCTGAAAAGGCATGAACCGGTTCGCCGCCAATCATCAGGATGCGTTCGGCTACTTCGTCAATCAGCTCGGATGTTTCGTTGTAGTACTCTTCAAATTTAGCGTGCAATACAAAAAACATCGACCCTTTGACATTCCAGTGCAAGCCCCGCAGATTCTGATAGAAAATTTACAGATCGGCTAAAAATCCGTTTAACCCGTCGACCAATACATCATTTTTCAGGTTGCTTTTTTCTAAAGTTTTCATATCTATTCGTTTTAAATTGTTTGACTTATCTTGTTTTTATTTTCTTTACTCAAAGATACTATAATCATTATTTATTAATTTTATACAGTCATTAATTACGGTTATAAACTATGAATATCAATCAATTAAAATACTTTATTGAACTGGCCCGGCATAAAAGTTTCTCGAAGTCGGCCAGCCGGTTAAACATCAGCCAACCGGCGCTGAGCCTTCAGATTCAGAAACTTGAGGAAGAATTCGAATATCAACTGATTGACCGGACGAAAAAGCCATTAGCGCTGACAGCCGAAGGTGAGTTGTTTTATGAGAAAGCGTTAAAAATTGTACAACTTGTTGAAGACCTGGGGCAGTTAAGCCTCGAAATGGAAGAACAGGTCGAAGGAACCCTTCGGATTGGCATTATCCCAACCCTCGCCCCTTACCTGATTCCCCTGTTCATCAAACAACTAAACCGGAAATACCCCAAATTATTCCTCGACGTTACAGAATTAAATACCGAAGATATTATTACCCGGCTGACTTACAACGAACTGGATGCCGGGATCCTGTCGACCCCGCTGAAAGCGAAAAATATTGGTTTTGTCCCCTTGTTTTATGAACAGTTTTTCCTGTATGTATCCGAACATCATCGTTTGTTTGCGCAGGATTCGGTTAACCTGGAACTGTTGCCCCGGAACGAGCTCTGGTACCTCAGGGAAGGAAACTGTTTTCAAAACCAGGTCAATTCGTTTTGCCGGATACCCGATCCAAAAGACAGCGATCTCTCGTTTCGCTATGTTTCGTACTCCATCGAATCGTTAAAACGGATTGTTGAGAACCAGGGAGGCATGACCTTTATCCCTGAACTGGCCACGATCAACATCCCGTCGGAGTATGAAAATATGATCAAGGAGATTGAAGGCGAAACACCCGTCAGGGAAATCAGCGCCGCCTACCTGCGAACAACCGGCCTTAAAAAACTGGTCCGCCTGTTGCTCGATGAGGTGATCGACTGCATTCCCGCGCGGATGAAAGAAAAGCCGGATGTAAAACCGTTGGATACCCAACTGAGGCTGAGTTAATCAACGATGCTTTTAACCCGGCATTTTATGTTCGCCTGTATTTGATTGATTAACTCCTGTATGGTTTTCTCGCCCCATATTATCGATGTATATCCCAATGCCCACTTAGCAGAGCCAACTCTTTTTAGATAATCCATTTTTTTTTAGTTTAGAATCACTATTATCCGACTAAAGTCGGGAATGCAAAGTTTTATTGTCTGTAATGTCCGGTTTTTGAATACTCATGTGTATTTACTCATGAATTCAAGACAATACTTCGTTGAAAATGTTGATAACTATTTGAAAATGAGCAAAATAAGTATTTGAAATATTTAATTAAATCCCTGATAATCAGTATCTTAATAGGATTTACCAGATTCTATAAAAGTATGATTACCAGGGAATATAAATCTTATAACACATTAATTATCAAAAATTTGTCTAAAATATCAAATATAAACAAGCGCAGAAAGGACTTCATTTGTGAAGTACTTCTTCTTTTTCTCAGCATAAAAGGGCGGATCAACTTTCTGCAGCTTGGGCGTTATGGTTTGTCCGGCGAACAAAGGTACAGACAACAGTTTGAGAAACCATTCGACTTCCTTGCCTTTAACAAGGAACTTGTCCTTTCCAACGGCAGTGGCCGTTATATCATCGCCTTTGACCCCAGTTACATCGATAAGTCGGGCAAAAAGACGACAGGCCTGGGTTGGTATTGGTCGGGGTGTGCCGGAAAAGCCAAATGGGGGCTCGAGATTGGCGGCATTGCAGCAATCGACATCGACAACCATACCGCATTCCATCTTGAAGCCGTGCAAACACTTCATTCACAGGATCAAACACTTACGCAGTGGTATATTGACCTGCTGACAGAAAGGTCGGGCACGCTTACGGCCATTTCCCCCTATTTTGTGGCCGACGCATGGTTCTCGAAAAAGCCGTTTGTCGATGCAATAACAGCAATGGGGATGCACGTTGTATGCAGGTTACGCGACGACGCGGACCTTTTATACCTGTACAGGGGAACCCCTACCGGCCAAAGGGGGAGGCCAAAAAAATACGCAGGGAAAATCGACATCGGCGCCATCGACAAAGATTATTTCACACTTGTCGAACAGACCGGTGAACACACTATCTATTCCGCGATCGTTTATTCAAAAAGCCTCAAACGCAATATCCGGCTTGCCTACGTTTTGTACCACAGGGGCAACGGGAAGCAAACCACCAAGCTGTATTACGGTACCGACCTTAGCCTGTGCCCCAAGGATATATTGCTGTATTACCAAAGCCGTTTCCAGATCGAGTTCCTCTATCGCGACGGAAAACAGTTCACCGGCCTTTGCGATGTACAGGCAAGAGGGGAAAACAAACTGGATTTCCACTTCAACGCTTCCCTGACGGCAATCAATGTTGCCAAGGTGGAGGACTGGCTGAGAACCCCGAAAGAAGACAGGAAAGCGTTCTCTATGTCCGACGTCAAAACGCTGAACCACAACAGGTTGTTGCTCTGTCGATTTTTTGACCTGTTCGGAATCGACCCAAACAAACCAAAAAATAAAGAATACATCAAAGAACTTTTATACTACGGCACTATTGCCGCTTAATTTTTTAACGAAGTATTGAAAAAAGTTTCCTGAATAATTTCTTCTACGTCTTCCTTCGATTTTAAAATTGCAAACAAGAAGAAGTATAGCTTTTGATGATACATTTCAAAAAGCGATTTAAAAGCATCGTTATCTCCATTTTTCAATGCTTCTACCAACTTCCTTTGGTTACTTGCTTCGTTCAATTGTTCCAGAATAACTTTTTCCGATTGCAATTATCGCAAATAATTTCTAATTAAACCAGATTTCTCTTTTTCACAAAGCTTGAAATGAAAGACAACCCGAATAAAATGAATTCCAAGGTTTAAACATTCCAGAAAGCGAACATAAAGCACAATAGCTAATTTTTACAGAAACACTTTTCCAAATAAAGTTCTGCAGAGCAGGGCTAGGTAATATGCCTCAACAACCTCCCATACCGAGCATTCATTATTTTCAAGCACCTCTGTTTCATTTCCTCCGACAAAAAAGATTTTTCAATCCAATCCGCAACTTTCGCTCGATTCTTTGACATCCTTTTAAAACTGCTTTGGATTTGTTTTGCGGTTAATCCCATCCCCTCTCCCAATTGCTCAAAGTGTTCCCGTTTGAGCTTTTTCTTTTTGCCACACAGTGTCAATGCCAATTCTTCATCATCTTCAGGGAGAACAATAGCCACATTCAGCAGATCATATGCCGGTGCCAACCCCCAACCTGAGGATTGCTCAATCATTGAGAAGTTCTTCAAATGCATATCGTTGTTGCCCGTCAAAAAAGAGAAAAGAGCCAATTCAAAGAAAAAGATTTTATCAAGCATTGTATTTGCAGAATAGGTATCCAAAGCTTTTCCAACTTTCTCCATCGACCCTTTATACTTATCAAAAGCCTCGGTTATTTGATACATGTCCAACATGTGGATTTTTTCGCCGCTCTCTGTTCGATCTATCCGCTTGGTGATGTAAGCCAACTCACCCGAAGCCAGACGAATAAGAGAAGAAGGCACTACTCTTATTCCAAAATCTTCAGCGATACGCATAGTCACATGTTCGTTCTCCGGCATTTCCGGAAATCGATCGGAAGGCGGTTTGAAAATGTATTGTCCGCCCAAAGCCCCAACAACAGTTAAACGAGTATCCTCAGCTTTATCCGTTGCTGCTTTAATTAACGTCATCGAGAGTTTCGGCTGTACCCCAGGAACAGTCACGCTTCGCTCGACGACAGACTTCGCCAACTCATCCATCTGACTTAAAGTATACTCAATTACAGGTGGCGCTGATGTTCCAAAGAACGCTAATGAACATTTTGGATGAAAATCCAGCTCTTCGTCTATTGGCTGGTAGCAATACAAACATTTACGCATCATTGCCCTCCTCAATTGGTACAACACTCACTGCTCCGATACAATTTTGACAACAAGCCAAAAGTAAACCCATACGATCATTTTGGTTGATCCGCCAACTCTCTGACGCTATCTCAAGCAACCATCCTTCAGGAATAAGCCCTTCAAAAAACGGGAATAATCGATTATCGGAGTACGGTTTCTCCGTAACTGGCATCGTAAACGTGAGAAACAATTCCGGATGCCCACTCACATACGCCGAATCGTACTGAAAAACATATTCCCCATCATCCGCTTCTGTGATTGTTCCAGCGAAATAATCCTTATAAAAAACGTTCCCTTGTCTCATCCGTTCAATTCTTTACTATTCACCGGGGCCAACTCATGACCAAACATACTCAACACCAGGTTAACCTTATCCATATTCAGATTTGTCTTCCCTTGTTCAATTTTCCGGATCACTGTCAGTGCGACTCCCGCACGTTCAGCAAACTCTTCCTGTGTAAGATTTACCTCTTTGCGTCGCTCTTTAACAAACTCTGCCAATTGCTTCATTATATGCCTTTAAATATAAATCAAAACAAATATATGAAATTATATGCAAAAAGATATAGAACCACTGGAAATTCACATTTTATATGCAATACCATATAACTAGAACCAACGACTTTTTAAACGATCAAAGCAAGATCATCAGCAGCAAGCTCACATAGGCTATCAACATCCCGTAGGTAATCCACCGAAGTTGCTTTCGAAGGGGCTTATTGCCTTGTTCTACAGCTTTGATTACTTTATCCAATGCTCCCGCTTCGACCTTGATGCCATGCCGGTCAATCTCTTTCACTTCCCGGGAAAGCGACATGGATAACTGTGTCAGATACCTGTATTGCTCTGTCGATAACTGGAGATCTTTCAGGCTTTGAGCAAGCGTCAGATCCCGTTTATCAGTTTATCCATTCGTTCGATCAACAGCCCAATATCATTATATCGACTTAGTCAAACGTGAAAAACCCTCATTTTTCCAGAAAGCATGAAACTTAAGTTTCTACTGAAGAGGAAAATTAGGTTTTCAAATAGCTCAAAAATATTTTTTGCTTCGGATTTTAACACCAATATCGGTTAGATTAACGCCATTTAAGGCTGCACAAGACCTAATAAGTATGTTTAACGCGCACATTAAAGCCAATTAGAGCGCGGCACAAATATGGTACAAATATATGGCAAAAATCGATTAAATTCCAAACTAAATCGGAAGTTATTAAAATCAAAAAACGCAGCAAGTCAGAAACTTACTGCGTTGTATTAATTGCTGATTATTCTTATTAATCGTATCCTATTTTACTTCTTCAAAATCCACATCGGTTACTTCGCCATCCTGCGATGCTTTGGATGACTGTCCGTTACCGCCGGTGGCTCCGGCATCGGGGCCGGGCTGGGCATTGGCCTGGGCCTGTGCGTTATACATTTCCTGCGAAGCAGCCTGGAACACCTGGTTCAGTTCGGCCGTGGCGGCATCAATCGCTGCCAGGTCCTGATTTTTGTGTGCTTCTTTCAGTTTATTCAAAGCAGCCTCAATCGGTCCTTTCTTGTCGGCAGGCAGTTTGTCGCCAAACTCTTTCAATTGTTTTTCGGTTTGGAAAATTAAACTGTCGGCCTGGTTCAGTTTGTCGACCTTTTCTTTGGCGGCCCTATCGGCTTCGGCATTGGCGGCAGCTTCCTCGCGCATCCGTTTAATTTCGTCGTCGCTTAATCCCGACGATGCTTCGATGCGGATGGACTGCGATTTACCGGTAGCTTTATCTTTGGCGCTCACGTGCAAAATACCATTGGCATCAATATCGAAGGTTACTTCAATCTGGGGAACACCGCGCATGGCCGGCGGGATTCCGTCGAGGTGGAAACGGCCGATGGTTTTATTCCCGGCTGCCATCGGGCGTTCGCCCTGCAACACGTGGATCTCAACCGAAGGCTGGTTATCAGCAGCCGTTGTAAATGTTTCCGATTTCTTGGTCGGTATCGTTGTATTGGCTTCAATCAACCTGGTCATCACGCCGCCCATTGTTTCAATACCCAACGAAAGCGGGGTCACATCGAGCAACAACACATCTTTTACTTCACCCGTCAGTACGCCTCCCTGGATGGCAGCGCCAACAGCCACCACCTCGTCGGGATTTACACCTTTTGAGGGGGCTTTGCCAAAAAGTTGCTGTACTTTTTCCTGAACAGCCGGAATACGGGTTGAGCCGCCAACCAAAATCACTTCGTCAATATCGGCGGCAGTCATACCGGCATTTTTCAGCGCTTTACGGCATGGTTCCATCGTGGCATTGATCAGGCTGTCGGCCAGTTGTTCAAATTTGGCGCGGGTCAGCGTTTTTACCAGGTGTTTCGGCATGCCGTTTACCGGCATAATATACGGCAAATTGATTTCCGTTTGTGTGGAACTCGACAACTCGATTTTTGCTTTCTCGGCAGCTTCTTTCAACCGCTGGAGGGCCATCGGGTCTTTACGCAGGTCAAGGCCTTCTTCGCTTTTAAATTCTTCGGCCAGCCAGTCGATAATTACCTGGTCAAAGTCGTCGCCACCCAGGTGTGTGTCGCCGTCGGTCGATTTTACCTCAAAAACGCCGTCTCCCAGTTCGAGGATGGAGATATCAAAGGTACCGCCGCCAAGGTCAAACACGGCGACTTTCATATCCCGGTGCATTTTATCCAGACCGTAGGCCAGAGAAGCAGCCGTTGGTTCGTTAATGATCCGACGAACTGTCAGTCCGGCAATCTCGCCGGCTTCTTTGGTCGCCTGCCGCTGAGCGTCGTTAAAATACGCCGGCACCGTGATAACTGCCTCTGTAACTTCCTGTCCCAGGTAGTCTTCGGCTGTTTTCTTCATTTTCTGAAGCACCATAGCCGAAATTTCCTGCGGCGAATAACGGCGGTCGTCAATCTGCACGCGAGGCGTATTATTGTCACCCTCAACAACTTTGTATGGAACGCGTGATACTTCTTTATTTACATTGGCAAAACGCTCTCCCATAAAACGTTTTATGGAGAAAATCGTTTTTTGCGGGTTGGTGATCGCCTGACGTTTGGCCGGGTCACCGATTTTGCGTTCACCGTTTTCAACAAAAGCAACGATTGAAGGAGTGGTACGTTTTCCTTCGCTGTTGGGAATAACAACAGGTTCGTTACCTTCCATAACAGCAACGCATGAGTTTGTTGTACCTAAGTCTATTCCAATAATTTTTCCCATTTTATCTTTTATTTTTAATAATTTCCTGATTGGACTTCAGATATACGGTCAGAATTGATCAATGATTATGCCAAGGAAGATTGGCCGGCCCGAAGTGCAATATTGGCACAGTGAATAAAAAACCTTGCATTTCATGCTGACATGTTTGATGACAAAAAGACAGCGGTTTATTAAATTTTATACATTTACCCCACTAAACAAATTTAAAAACGGTATACCTATGGAACCTATCAGAACCGAAAAAAAAGATCGCCTGTTATCCCTTGATGCCCTTCGCGGATTCGACATGTTTTGGATTATCGGCGGTGAAGCTTTATTTGCTTTTATCGGACAAAAAACAGGAGCAGCATGGCTCTCGGCACAAATGGAACACGTTCGCTGGACCGGTTTTCACTTGTATGACCTGATTTTTCCGCTGTTTATGTTTATTGCAGGCGTTGCCATTCCCTATGCCATTGTGTCGAAACTCGAAAAGAATTCACCCCGGAAAATACTGGTTACCAAAGTCTTTAAACGCATGGCCATCCTCGTGGCGCTGGGAATTATCTATAACGGCGCCCTGAGCGGCAACTTAACAAATATTCGTTATGCCAGCGTGCTCGGGCAAATCGGGCTGGCCTATTTTTTTGCCGCCGTCATTGTTATTTACACCAAATCCATCAAAAGCCGGTTGTATTGGCTTGGCGGCATACTGGCCGGTTATGCCCTGATCCAGCTTTTCGTCCCGGTTCCGGGCGTCGGGGCAGGCGTGCTCACGGCCGACGGGTGTATTAACGGTTATATCGATCGCCTGCTGCTTCCCGGTCGTTTGCACGGACAAGTTTTTGATCCGGAGGGGCTCCTGTGCATTATTTCGGCAACAGGAATCACCCTGATGGGCGTAGTGGCCGGTCATATCCTGCGGGAACGGAAACGCGGCGACCTGCAAAAAGTAATGCTCATGGCCGGAATTGGCGCTGCATTGGTCGTTCTGGCGCTCATCATTCACCCCTTCTACCCGATCATCAAAAAATGCTGGACCAGCACCTTCAACCTGATGGCCGGCGGTATCAGCTTTTTACTATTATCATTATTTTACCTGATCATTGATGTGCTGAAATGGTCGAAATGGTCGTTTTATTTCCGCGTGATCGGTATGAATTCCATCTTTGTGTACTTATTTGTACGTTTTGTGGATGTGGAACGGCTTTCCGGCTTTTTGTTTGGCTGGGCCCCCGAACTCTGGGGCGATTTTGGACAGTTCATTCATTATACCGGGCTGCTTGCCCTCATCTGGGCCGTCTTGTACTACATGTATAAAAAGGAGATTTTCTTAAGAGTCTGATATCATTCGCGACTTATTTGGCCGGATAACTTAAAAGTTACTTACCTTTGTGCCGATAAAAGAATAAACCATGTCGGTACATAAAGAAATTAAGCGAGTCACCACCCATGTTTTGTCTGAGATGAAACTGAAAGGTGAAAAAATATCCATGCTGACCAGTTACGATTACAGCATGGCCAAATTAGTTGATGAAGCCGGAATTGATGTCATCCTTGTAGGCGATTCGGCATCGAACGTCATGGCCGGGAACGAAACGACCCTGCCCATCACCCTCGACCAGATGATTTACCACGGCAGCTCGGTTGTAAAGGCAACAAAACGGGCGCTGGTGGTGGTTGATCTGCCCTTTGGAACCTACCAGGGCAACAGCAAAGAAGCGCTGAATTCAGCCATCCGGATTATGAAAGAAACGGCAGCCGATGCCGTGAAACTCGAAGGGGGGAAAGAAATCCGCGAATCGGTCGACCGGATTTTGTCGGCCGGTATTCCCATTATGGGACACCTGGGTTTAATGCCGCAATCGATCCACAAATACGGAACCTACACGGTAAGAGCCCGGCAGGAAGAAGAGGCCGCCAAGTTGATGGAAGATGCCAAACTACTGGAAGAAGCCGGCTGTTTTGCCCTGGTGCTCGAAAAAATTCCGGCGGCTTTAGGCAAACAGGTGGCCGAATCGCTGAAAATACCCGTGATTGGTATTGGCGCCGGCAACGGAGTCGACGGCCAGGTGCTGGTGATCCACGATATGCTGGGCATCACCCAGGAATTTTCGCCCCGTTTCCTGCGACGCTACCATAACCTGGCAGCCGAAATCAAAGGAGCCGTTGGCTCCTATATCGACGATGTGAAGTCGCTCAATTTCCCAAACGAGAGAGAGCAGTATTAGGGAGTTGGTTATTAGTTATTAGTCATTAGTCATTAGTTATTGGTAATTGGGCATTGGGCATTGGTTGGTTATTGGATAATAAAAAGTACCAGACACAACGAATTTAAACGCGATCGTCATGAAACTTGAGGAACTTAAAATTTACAATCTGTCAATGAATATTGCAGAAGAAGTTTGGGCAGATGTCTCAGGATGGGATTATTTTTCAAAAGATACAGTCGGCAGACAACTGGTTCGTGCTATTGATTCCGTTGCTGCCAATTTGAGTGAAGGCTTTGGCCGGTATCATTACAATGACTCCAAAAAATTCGGATATTATTCAAGAGGTTCATTGTATGAATCGAAAACATGGTTGGTGAAAGCCAAAAATCGCGGACTGATCACGAATGAAAAATTTTCACACTATGCTGATCAAATTAATATCATCGGAAAAATGCTCAACAAGTACATCAAATCAATTGGCGAAAGTGACTCAGTAAACGAACCCCCGGTAAAATATTTGATCGCAGGAGAAGACAATGATTTTTTAAATATCCCCCCTGCTAATGACTAATTACTAATGACTAATTATCCAATGACTATTTTATACGAAGACAACCATATTATTGCGGTGAATAAAGCCTGTGGCGAAATTGTGCAGGGCGACAAAACCGGCGATGTTACCTTGATTGACCAGGTAAAAGCCTACATCAAGAAAAAGTACAACAAACCGGGCGATGTTTACCTGGGTTCGCCGCACCGGCTCGACCGGCCAACCAGCGGCGTGGTGCTTTTTGCCCGGACCAGTAAAGCGCTTACCCGCCTGAATGAGATGTTCCAGGATAAAGACGCCATGAAAAAAACCTATTGGGCCGTGGTGAACGTCCTTCCTGAACGGGAAGAAGATACCCTGGAACATTACCTGTGGAAAGATGAAGGCAAAAATAAAAGCTTTGCATCGGTGAAACCCAAAAAAGATGCGCGTTTTTGCAGTTTAAGCTACCGGCACCGGGCCAGCGTAAACCGGTATCACCTGCTGGAGGTTGACCTTCATACCGGGCGGCATCACCAAATCAGGGTGCAACTGGCCAAAATAGGCTGCCACATCAAAGGCGACCTGAAATACGGCGCCGAACGCAGCAACCCGGACGGCGGTATCCACCTGCATGCCCGGAAACTGGAATTTGTTCACCCGGTTAAAAAAGAACCGGTTAAAATTATCGCCAACCCGCCAAAAGGCGACCCCATTTGGGACGACCTGATCCAGATTAAGGAATTGAAGGATTAAATGTTTTTGCTGAAGGCAGATTGGTTAAACCGGCCCGTAATGGTTGAGTCCCGCACGATGAATCTGTTCTGATTTCCGGTTTCTGCTTTAACTCCAGCTCGGCTGTTTGAGCATAGCGGTTCCGGGCATGAAGCTCGCTGTTGTCTTTTCGCTCTTTCGTCAACAGAAAACAAAGGCAGAATACCAAATATCCGAATACAACCAGATCGGGAAGGGCTGTTTCCATCGTTATTGTTTTCCGCGATTTTCAGAAGAAGACATTTAATCAATTCCCGTAATTCGGGCCTGGAGTGGTTGTTCCGATTTTTTGCCATTTATGATCGGATAAATCGTGATGCTGATTTCACCCCGGACCCCCGTTGGCAAACTGTAACTGAACAGCATTTCGCCCCGTTCTTTGGGCAACAGGTTTCCCGGGTTGGTGAACCGGATCTGCTTATGATTACCCTCAATCATAAAAATCAGGTTCATTGGTTCGTCGGTATCATTGGCATAGCGTAGCTTAATTTGTTTTCCGGGTCCTTCCGCCACCTTTCCAAAAGGCAAAACCTTCAGGTTAAAATATAAGCCGTTTCCAAAGTGGTAGGGGTAATCCTCCTCTACCGGATGCTGATACGGAATAACATTCCCCTTAATCCAAATACGGTTTATACTTTTGTGGTTATTGCTGTAAATAACGATCTCCTTTGAAAAAAATCCAGGCCGGCGAAGAGGGTTATAAGTGATGCTAACCCTCCCATCGCGACCGGGCAAAACAGGCTCTTTGGTGTATCCATGCCCGGTACATCCGCAACCGCTTACAATTTCATCAATTACAACAGGTTTGCTCCCTGTATTTTTAAAGATAAACGAATGTGACACTTTCCCGTTTTTCTCAAAGATTTCGCCAAAATCGAACACCCGTTCTTCAAAAGAAAGCGCCGAAGAAACAGTTTGCGAATAAAGCTGCCCATTAAAAATCTGCAACAGCAACAGCAGCAGGATAAATCTTCTCATGATCTCATTCATTTGAGGAAAGAGAGGCGATTCCCGGTTACGAAAACCGCCTCTCTCAAAACACAGCTAATTACCAAAATTTATGCTGAAACAACCTGATCCGTTATATAGCAATGTATACATCGAATAAAGCCACACGGATCTGCGTTGTTGATCGCCAACCCAATACCTCAAATTTCAGGTAGCGGGCGTTTATCGGCTCGTAGAACTTAATATACTGGTAAGCGTTCCCAATGGTTAATTCGGTGATTCCCTGCGATGTCCAACTGACTCCGTCGGTACTGGAAAATACTTTTAACTTCGTAAAGTTATACGCCGCATTGTTGGTGTGAATGCGTATTCCGGTAATAGATGTCCGTTCGCTGACCATATCCACCGACCAGTCGAATACCTGCGGATTAACCCGCCAATAGGAAGATGTCATCGTATTGAGCATATTGGCAGGCGTGCCACTGACAAGCGGGGCATTTACAGTTCCGGTCCAGCCGGTTTTACTGGTAATTAAAGCGCCGGTTATGTCGTTGGCCACCGAAAAGTTATAACAGTTCGACTCGGTGGCATTGATCATCAGGTAAACGGCATTCAGGTTCGAACTGACAGATGAATTACCATTGCTTACCGAAGCGATTTTAACCGGAATCATATAAGTCGCCACAGCCAATAAGCTGAGCTGATCAGAATTAATGGAAAGGGTGATGCTGTCGGCAGATTTGGTTGCCCCTTTCGGGATGACCAGTTCTGTTTTGTCCATACTTAAGCTTACACCATTGGGTAGCGCCAGATAGCCTTCTCCGATCAACGAATTATCGGCCTCAAATTTCACCCGGAGGTTTTCCGGCGCCACATGTGTACACTGTACGCCAAATTTAACTTCAATCTGGCTGGTATTGGCGATGATACTCCCGATTGGCGTATTGGTCACCTGGAACATAAAGGTATTTTTTGGTGTATTTGCCGGGCTCCACGCATACGTATTGATGTAAACCTTATTTTCGGTAGCGCCGGTTACATCGAATGTTTCGTCCTCGCTGCACGACTGGAACAGGAAAGCCCCAAGCACAGCAACACAGATGACAATATATTTCAAGTTCAGTATCTTTTTCATATCGATAATTCTTTACAATTTTTACTATTGACTGCACTTATTCTTATCATCAAACAACCACCTGACGTAACCGCTTTTGTTGTACTGTATTTCGTTTTGCCAGGCTTTGCTCCAATCCATATCAAATCCGTTTCCGGTTGCGTCGCGGAAAATATGGCCTTCGCCTTCATTCAGTTTCCAGTAAGCCACCAGGCCTTCCGATTCGGGATCGACACCACAAAGGCCGATTTGCAGTTCGCTGGTCGACAAGGGGCGGTTCCACAGGCGGATTTCGGCGATACGTCCCAGAAACCGTTGTCTGTAAGGGTAAGACGAGCCCGGGTTTCCGCTGTCGTACCACGACATGCCCAGCTCCAGCCGCTGGAAAGTAGTTCCTTTGGTTCCTGCAAGTTCTGCATCTTTAATTCCGTCAACATACATGACATATTTGCTGCCGTCGAATGTGAGCGAAATGGTATACCATTGACCGGTGTTGAAGCGGGTTGACGAGATGAGTCCTCCGCCCGGAGATACCCATTGCAGGGAGTTTACGTCCTGACCGTTTTCGCCAAACCGAAGCAGGTTGGTCACCGACTCGTCAATCGGCGCAAAATTACTTACCCGGCTGATGGGTTCGTTTCCGGGGTGCCACTGGTTGACATAGCATTTTATTTCGTAGGTATACATGGGAAGATCGATCGGCGTATTCGCATAATAATTCCCGTAGAAATAGGTATTGGTCATATCCAGCGAATGAAAGTTAATGATGCGGGATACGCGTAAAAAGATGGTTTTCGACGCGGGCAGTACCTCCATACTCCCCCCGCTGACGCTCTCGATGGTAATGGGAATCACATAGGTGCGGCCATCTTTAAAATCTTCGGTCGATACAATACGTACCGTAATGCCGGTAGACGATGCCGTTCCTGCTTTAATAATTCCCTGGTTCCCGTCAATCTGTATAGCCGACCCCGGGATAGCATAAAAACTGGTTTTATTCCTGGCATTGTAGGCCTCGATCAACGAATTGTCCTGGGCAAATTTTACGATCACATCCTCCGAAACCTTACCGGTTGCCGAAGCGGTAACCGTATAGGAAGCCGGCGTGTCTTCAACGACAAACCTGACCAGCGGATTGCTGTCGGTTCCTGTTACCAGGATCACTTCTTTGCCATAGTCGAAATCGTCTCCTTTTGAGGTACAACCGGCCAACAGAAACATGCCAGTTGTAACGAGAAGGGTCAGTTTTAAATATATTTTTGTCTTCATGTTCAACTTAGTTTTATCGTTCTTGAATAATTCGGCATGTATTTATTTAACAGCTGGATTCATGATCTGAATAGCCTTCCGAAATTCGTTATAAGGTATGCCGGATGAAGAATAATAATTTCTCCCTAAGAAAAATACGCCGCAACCGCCTTTGTGCCCGTTTGCCGGTTCCCATCTTGCATAATCAAGAAGCTTGCCTCCATCAGCATAAAAAACGCCAAACGACTCACAATAAATCATCTTCTCGTAAGGGAAATTTTGAGGGTGATAAATCCCTCCGGTTTGATTACTGTAGGATTGGCTGACAAAATAGTCGCAGTAAGGAATTATGCTCAATGGAGGACGACTATTAAAAAAGTCCACAATAAGCAGTTTCTCAGGATCCTCGCCTTGAGGGCCGAAATATTTACCAAGTTCGGTTATTAGCCGTTCCAAATCAGCGCCGCTCCAGCCTTCCCAGTCGATGTCCACACCATCCAGTTCCCCATCGACCACGCTATTTACGATGAACTTAGCATAGGCGACAAGCGCTTCGTCGGTTAAACCGGTTTGCGACATATCATAATCTACGCCATCCACCTTAAATTTATGTCTGTAATGGGAAGCATCTCCATGCATGACAAAGCGTATCCCTTTTTTTTCCTGGCAAAATTTCATGTCCTGGTATGCGATCGGATGAGTATCCGGAGTAGGTATGCCCATCCAAAGGTTTACGATGTCGATACTATCGGGCAACCCCAGGAAACGCTCTCCCCAGGATGCCGGATCTTTATACCCCTCTACACCTTCCAATGGCGACCATGCTTCGTAGTAAGCATAACTTATCTCGTGGTCGCTTTTCTTGAAAACCCGTAGATTCTCATAATACTGTTCGTCGTATGTTTTCAGCTTTTGAATCTCCAAAGCTTCAATATCCGTTTCACAACTTGCAACAACAAATATTGATGAGATGAGTATCAATAAACCTAATATTTTCATTTTCATTGTATTTAAATTTTAGCATGAAACACCGAATTATTTTTTATCCCACCAAAGTTTCGTTCCACCCGTATCCTGGCCTCCCAATTTGGAAACACCAACCTGCACGCCTGCCGTGTTATTATTGTACTCTGACTGGGGAAAAGGGATTCGGCGGACCTGGACATTGGTATCAATGGCGCCGTTACTGTTGTTCGAAACAACAGGAATGAGTTTTGGATAGCCGGTACGCCGGAACTCAGCCCATCCTTCCGGGCCATCGGGGTACAAGGCGATCCACTTTTGAGTGATAATCCGTTCGAGGTTCCGTTCAACGGGTTCGCTCTCGTTCCAGGCAATCGTGATGTCGCTTGGCGCGGGCGCGCTAAAACTTGATCCTTCGGCATTGTCGGTAAACGGAATCGGGGCATTTACGGCATTGGCTATATAATTTGCCGCTCCCGACACGCTGTTTTCTTCGAATGAAACAGCAATCCCGTTTTCATAAAGCTCCTGAGCAGTTCCTCCCATCGACCAGCCACGCAAAGCGCCCTCCGCGCGAAGAAAATAAGATTCGGCTGCGGTCATCCAGACAATTGCCGTCGAGCTTTCGTTCACATTCAGATTGGAGATGTTATCGCCGACATAGCGGGTCCAAACCGAGGTAGAAATACCTAAGCGAACGCCATGATAAGCGCCGTCGGCTGCTGCCGGTTTAAAATAGGCCGGCAAGCGGGGATCGCTGTACCCGTTCATATAGGCATCCATCGAAGCGCTCATGCGGGCTTCCCCTTCATTGAAATTGTAGGCGATATCGTACAACGGATGGTAATAAACCAGGTTTGAAGAGCGTTGTAAGGCGGCTCGTTCATTTGTTGCGGTAATAACACCGATTGCGTTAGTGATGGATTTTTCTGCTTCTGTTTGGGCCAGCGTCGGATTGGCATAAACCACCCGCATGGCTAAACGCAGACGAAGCGTATTGGCAAACTTGACCCATTTCGTTGCATCGCCTCCGTAAACAAGATCATATTTCTGAAGAATCCGGGACGAAGGATTTCCCGCCACATAGTTGGTCAACACGTCGATGGCATCGTCGAGTTCTTCGAAAAACCTCGCATAAACATCTTCCAGCCCGTCATAATTATTCTGTAACGAGCCGCTGCCATAATTCAGGTAAGGTATCGGACCGTAGGCATCTGCTACGCGGTGCATGGCTGCAACCTTAACAACAGTAGCCAAAGCCGATATCTCGGGAAGTTTCTGTTCGGTAGCTACTTCCACAATGGATTGCCATGCAGGCATAACGCTCGAAAAACCGGAAGTAAAGGTTTTTTCAATCCAGTTTGTGATAAAATAATACGAGCCGTTATGAACCCCGCTATACCAGGTTCCGGTTGGAGCGATGTATCCGGAATAAAGGTCGCTGGTAAGACCCTGAGCAACCTGATAATCGCTGCTTAGATTGGTTCCGTCTTTAAACAAAACAACATTTCGCTGCATTTGAGTGAAAAACGCGCCTGTCTTCAGGTTATCGCGCGCCATCATCTCTTCTGTGGCCTCGTGCTGGTTGGTATTGTAATCATCGAAAGAATCCGTACAGCCAGGGCTAAGTAACATCAGTGTTGCAAAAAGCAGAGGCAACTTTTTCCACGAAAATATATTATTCACCTTCATAATTATTCTCAATTAGATTATTAAAATTGAACTTTAACAGAGAACCCGATATTTCGAAGGCTTGGAGACATGAAGTAATCAACACCTTGAAAGTAAGTTCCGGTATTCGCTGTCAACTCCGGATCGTAAGGCGCCTTGTTATAAAGGAAAAACAAGTTGCGGCCAACCAGAGAGACATGAAGTTCTTTCACCCATTTATACCATCTTTTCACGGGCACGTTGTATCCCAGGGTCATCTCGCCCAGCCTCACATTGGTGGCGCTGTAACAATACATGGAGCCAATTCCCCCCGATGCACCTCCGCCTACCGTTTGATAATAATCTTTGGCCGGGATGGGCCTTCCGTTGACCAGGGCCCCGCCGGCATCGCGCGCCTCAGCCGAGGCTTCTGATACGCCAAACGCATCCAGGATCGCCTGCGTATTGGAGACGACAATGCCGCCAACCCGCGCAGTAAATAAAAATCCGAGTGAAACGCCCTTCCAGCTTAAATTATTTCCCCAGCCTATATTATACTTTGAATTACTGTTTCCCGCGTAAACAAAATTATTCGCGTCGGCTACCACCACCTGATCGGAGGGGTGGACATAAATTGCTCCGTGTTCATCGACCCGAAGCGTATTGACGTAAATGGCCCCCATCGATCCGCCCTCTTTAAGAACCATCTTATAACTTCCGGTACCGCCCATATCCAGTTCCGACAATGAGATTACTTCGCCGGTTACCGGGTTGGTCCAGCCCGGCAATAGTTCTACAATTTTATTCCGGTTGAGTGAATAAATCAGGTATGAACTGTAATCAAGCTTGCCAAATTTATCGCTGAACCTGGCCGAAACCTCCACCCCTTTATTGTCGATCCGTCCCGCGTTCACAATCACGCTGGTATAACCGGAAGAAGATGACAGCGTGGGCTCAAAAAACTGATTGTAAGTACTGGATTCATAGGCCGTAGCATCCAGTTTCAGTTTATTTTTAAAGAAAACAAAATTCACACCGGTCTCCCACGATTTTGTACGTTCAGGCTTCAGGTCGGTGTTAGGCATCCGGGTTTGTGTTTGCGGATAACCGCTGGCAACGGCATAGGTAGGAATCGTCAGAAATAAATCCGGTTCGTTACCCACTTCCGAATAAGAAACACGCAGTTTCATAAATGGCATGATATCGGTACCGATGTCAAGTATGTCTGTTATGATTCCCGAAAGGCCGATAGTCGAATAGAAAAAAGATTTGGTATCCGATTCGGCCAACGTAGAAGCCCAATCGTTACGGGCTGTCAAATCGAGATAGGCCAAACTCTTGTAACCTAATTGTGCACTGGCAAAAACCGATTGTTTTTGTTTGCGGTACCCGCTTTGCGATGATTCGGAGGTAGAAGTGTTCACATTGGAATAGGTAAACAAATTGGCGACGCCGTGAAGTTTTCCCCCGTACATGTCCTGATTGTGCAGAATATCTTCGATACTCGAACCAATATTGGCAACCAGCCCCAGGGTTTGATCGTAGAAATATTTATTAATACTTAACAAAGCCTCACCGTATAGTTGCCGGGTTTCGGTTCCATTAAGCGAATAATACCCGTTTTCCGATGCAAATAAGATATTGGTAGAAGCGCTGAACTTTTTCTCATACCGGTCGTTGTTCCGGTCCATTTTAACCCTACCCGAGAGGTTCACCCAATCGGCAAACTCGTACTTAAGCGTTGCATTGGTCATGTAGCGCTCTTTGTGGTTGATAAACTTATCCCGCTCGGTCACCCAATACGGGTTCTGTATTGATAAACCCTGGTCGCCATAGGGCCAGAACTGGGTCTTGAAATTACGCGATGCATCGTAGCGCTCGTAGATTTCCACTTTCGAGAAATCGTCGCCCGGAGGAAACAGGTACACGGCAACCAGCGGGTTAAAGTATTGACCCTGTGAAATCATATTCTGTTCTCTCACGCTGCTGGTCATAAAGCCCAGATCCATCGTCATCTTATCGTTGAAAAAAACAGATGTATTCCTGACAGAGAAATTATAACGATCGTAGTTGTTATTGTGAATAATGCCCTGAGAATTTACTGTTCCGAACGACACATAGGTTTGGTTGTGCTCCGAACCGGTAGACAAGCTGACTGAATTAGATAAATTGACGCCTGTCTGGAAAAAATCGGAAGGTTTGTAGGTTGACGGGCTTGATAGTTTTTCGCCCCAACTATAATAACTGCCCGGTTCTATCTGACCATAGGTGTTCTGAAACTTAGGTAAAATCAATGGCGACGAAAACAGGGTTGTGTTGGCCAGTGTTACCGATAATTTCTCCTTTTGCCCTTTTTTAGTCGTGATTAAAACAACGCCGTTTGAGGCCGAACTACCATACAAGGCAGCTGCCGACGGACCGCTAAGCACCGAAATACTTTCAATATCGTCGGGATTGATGTTCGACACGCCATCGCCGGTTTGACCTGCACCGGAAAAAATATCATCGGGTTGCCCTCCCGACAGATTCGGCATCGGAATACCGTCGATCACATACAACGCATTGTTATTTCCTGAGATTGATTTAACACCGCGCATAATCACACGCGATGAACCCCCTACTCCCGAAGAACTGCTGTTGATGGTAACCCCTGCCACTTTGCCGGTCAGACTGTTTACAAAACTGGCATCCTTCACCGCGACAATCTCTTGGGCATCAATCTTCTGAACATGATACGAAAGTGTTTTCGATTCCCGCTCGATACCGAGGGCTGTGACCACTACCTCGCTGATACCAACCATTTCTTCTTCCATCACCACAACGATGGTAGACCTGTCACGAACGGGTACTTCCTGCGGTTTCATCCCTACAAACGAAAACAACAGGACCGCGTTATCAGGCACTTGCCGGAGAGAATAATTCCCGTCCATATCGGTGATCGTCCCGTTGGTTGTTCCTTTGATCACCACCGCGGCTCCCGGTATAGGAGCTCCGGCCGAATCGGTTACTTTACCGCTTACTGTTCTCAGTTGCTGGAACGAAGGAGTTCCCGGTTTTACAGCCTGACGTTCAATCAGGATTAACCGGTTTTCCATCTCTTTAAAGGTATATGGTAAATCTTTAAAGGCCTGGTTCAGAATATCGCCAATGGGTTTACCGGAAACATTCACGGTCACTTTTTGTGAAACATCCACATCATCGTTGTTATAAAAAAAACGGTAACCGGTTTGGTTCTCAATGGCAATAAACAACTCCTGAAGCGTAGTATTGCTCTTGCTCAACGATATACTGGTGGTTTGCGACCAAACCGAAGCGGTGGAATGCAGACAGATTGTCAAAATCAATAGCCAGCTCAGTTTCATGACTAAATAGATTTTTTTTAATTGCCCGGCACAAGAGTCAGGCAGTTTAATTAGATTAATTTTCATAAATTTGGATAGTTTCTAAAGTTAAACTTTGGTTTAATTTTTCAGAAAGGGGGGTGTTGGTCGCACTTCCCTTTCTTCCTTTTTACGAGTCAATCAATTCATAGGCATGTTTGTTTTATCATTTTGTATAAAAGGTAATTACATTGTCTTTGATCCGGCAAGCCACATATTTCGACCGTTCAAAATAAGATATGACTTCCAATATACTTTCACGTTCCACGGTTCCGGTAAAGTGACGGGTTTTTACCTGCTCGTCGGCAAACTCAATCTCCACATCAAACCATCGCTCCAACCCGTGTTCCAACTCTTCCAACGATTGGTTACGGAAAACCAGCCGTCCGTCTTTCCATTCGGTATCAGGCGACAGGTCGGCAAGCTCAACGACATGCATTTGCCGGCTTTCTTTATCGAAAACCAGCTTTTGGTTGGGTTCGATGATCGTCGATTTGTTGTCGCCGGTAACTTTCAGGCTCCCGCTAACCAAAGTAGCTGCCGTTGTCGGCTCACCAGCATAGGCTCTCAGGTTGAAATCCGTACCAAGAACTTCAATATCGATGGCAGAAGTGTTCACCCGGAAAGGATTCCGCGGATCTTTACGCACCGAGAAATAGGCTTCGCCGTCTAACATCACCTGACGGGATCCGTTTTTAAAGTTATTATTGAAGGTGAGCTTACTTCCCGAATTCAGAAATACGCGGGAACTATCGGGCAGCACAACGGCCGTTTTATCACCCAAATCGCATGTGATGGTCGTCAGCGTATCGGTGTCAACCCTTGATTTCGTTCCCCAAAAGTAAGCGGCGGGAATCATCAGGGCCAGCAACAAAATTGCAGCGTAACGGGCAAATTGGTAGATCCGGTTTTCCCGGGCTCCCCTTTCGTTCAGGAGAGACGTTTTTTGCAGGAATTTTTGAATTGCCTTTTCGATCTCGTAGTGGTCCGGGTTGTGTTCAATTCCTGAACTTAGCCAGATTTCTTTCAGCTCGTTAAATAATTTTTGAGTTCCTGCTTCTCCGATCAGCCAGTTGGCAACTATTTGTCTTTCTTCGGCATTTGCTTCTTCGGCAAACACGCGAATAATCAACTGATGGATGTTCTGTTCTGTATGCATAATCATGAGTATTCAATAGTGATGATGCAAAAACAGGCAAAAACCCTGTATCGGGGAGTAAAAAAAATCAGTTTCCGATTTTACGCCTTAGAAAATGCTGTTGAGGAACAGAAAAAGAAGAAATTCGGGCAAATAATCTTTCAGGTTTTTACGAAGCGACAGTAATGCTTTCGATAAGTGCATTTCAACCGTTTTTACTGAAAGGCCCATCATGTCAGCGATTTCTCCGTTCTTTTTGCCTTCGTAGCGTTTCAGCCTGAATACGGTTTGTTGCTGTGGCGGAAGCGAGGCAACTGCCTCATCAATGGTTTTTGACAAATCTTTCAGCATCAGGCTGTCGAAAGGAAGTTCTTCGGAAGTAAGGATAAAATGACTGTTTTCCGCAGCATTCTCTTTAAAAAAGTGGTCGAGATTTTCCTCTTTCTTCAGTTTTCGGAGGTAGTTTAGCGAATTGTTGCAAACGGCATGAAACAGGTATCCTTTCACCGACGACCGGATTTCGAGCGTTGCCCGGTTTCGCCAGATGTTGAAAAAAGTATCCGAGACTATTTCCTCGGCCACGTCCTTACGCACCACGTAACGCCGGGCATACGAGCAAAGCGGCACATAATATTTACGAAACAGGAAAACGTAGGTATCGTCGTCCCCTTCCCGAAGTTTTCGGGTAATATAGGTCAGGTTACTGTCCATTGATGAGTGCCTCTTTTGAATTTTGTCTAAACGCCGGCTTTCAACGAATTCCCGTTAAAGCTAAGAGGCAACAAACTTTCAACATTCGTCAGTTCTTCAATCAGTTCGCGGCTTTCGAGCAAAATACGGATGGGTTTTTCAAAGCGCGACTGCGTTTCAAGCATGGCCTGACGACAGGCCCCGCACGGACTTAAATTTTTAGCCCGCTCACCACGTTGGTCGATTGCTGTGACGGCGATAGCCACGACCGCTTTTTCCGGGAAATTGGAATTTGCCCAAAATAACGCTGAGCGCTCGGCGCAGGTGCCGATTGGCGATGAGGCATTCTCCTGGTTATTTCCGACAACGATGCTGCCATCGTCCATCCGGAGCGCCGCTCCTACCTTAAAACCAGAGTATGGAGCATAGGCTTTTTGGGCAATTTCACGGGCAGCCAGAATTAATTCACGATCGTTTGTTATTAACTCTTCAAGGCGACTGTATTGATGAATAAGAATTTTGATTTCTTTTGTTTTCATAAAATAAGTCTTTTCCCAAAAGTACATTTTAAAATGCACTTTCACCAGATTAGGCTATTTCAGGGTAATTCTTATTTTTGTCTAAATTTATATCGTTATGATCAGAAAGATTTTTGCAAGCTTTTTCCTCAGCATAATTTTCATCAGTAGTTTTTCACAACGCCAATACAGCCGCGAAGAATACATACAAACTTATCGCACTCTGGCAGTTCATGAAATGCAGCGTACCGGCATTCCGGCCAGTATCAAGCTGGCACAGGCTTGTCTCGAGTCGGCCGACGGGAATAGCGAACTCAGCCGAAAATCGAATAACCACTTTGGCATTAAATGTAAAAGCGACTGGACAGGCAAACGTGTTTACCACGATGATGATATGCGGAATGAGTGCTTCCGGAGTTATAAAACCGTGGAAGAATCGTTTGTAGACCACAGTAACTTTTTGTCGGCCAACCCACGCTATAGCGCTTTATTTAAACTGGAGATTACCGACTATAAAGGGTGGGCCCACGGCTTAAAAAAGGCGGGATATGCCACAAACCCCCATTATGCCGAACGCCTGATCCGGATTATTGAAGAATACAAGCTGTACATCTACGACCAGGTGATCGACGGCCGGCAACTGGCCCGCATCAGCAACAACAACGGATCGACCGGGACAAACGGGGGTGGCCCGCTGATCAACCCTTACGAATCACGAAAAATTGTTTTGCGAAACGGGCTTAAATCAATTGTCGTTAAAAACGGTGACAGCATCAGCAAGATAGCCGAAGAACTAAATATGAAAACCTGGGAGATCTATCAGTATAACGACTTCCCGAAAAACAGAAGGTTGTACGAGAACGAGATTCTCTACATCGAACCAAAACGAAATAAGGCGCATAAAAACAACAATGTCCATGTTTTTGAGTACGACGACAGCATGCACTTTATTTCGCAACGATACGGGATCAAACTTAAAAATTTATACCGAATGAACCGGATGAGCCCGAATACCGAACCACGCGAAGGCACGGTGATTTACCTGAGAAGCAGAAAACCTCAAAATTAAAAAGGATCTTCTTCATTTTACAGTGTGGTGCTCAATCCGGTGAAATCCCCTTAAGAAATCGATCGTGTTCATCCGCTTTTTACCGGCCAGTTGTAAATCCGTCAGGTTCAGCCAACCATCGGCGGCTGCAATTTTCAGGAATGTTTTCCCGTCAGACCGGATCGTTCCCGCAGTGGAGGGGGGTCCGGGCTCAAAGGTAGCTGCAAAAATTTTCAGCGTCAGAGCTTGTCCGGTTTCATCAGTCAGTTCGGTCCAGGCGGCCGGATAAGGCGAAAGCCCCCGGATTAAGTTACATACTTGTTGCCCGGGTTTCAACCAGTTGATGCGGCAATCTTCCTTGAAAATTTTCGGGGCCGGTTTCAGCTCATTGATCTCAACTTCGTGCTGTTCGACGGGCGAATAATCCCCCGCAGCCAGTGCATCTACCGTTTTTACGACCAGCCCGGCGCCAATTTCCATCAACCGGTCGTGAATATCGCCTACCGTATCATTATCGGCAATGGCTATTTTTTCCCGGAATAGAATAGCTCCTGTATCAATTTCGTGAGATAGCAGGAAGGTGGTGACCCCGGTTTCTTTTTCGCCGTTGATAATGGCCCAGTTCAGGGGTGCAGCGCCACGATACTGAGGCAGCAGCGACCCGTGCAGGTTGAAGGTTCCCTGGCGGGGCATACGCCAAACCGCCTCGGGCAACATCCTGAAAGCGACCACCACCTGCAAATCGGTATGCAAATCCTCCAACTCCCTGATAAAATCGGGATTCTTTAGTTTTTCAGGCTGCATGATGTGCAAACCTTTTTCGGCGGCATATTTTTTCACAGCCGATTCCTGCACCTGCCGCCCGCGTCCGGCCGGTTTATCGGGAGCCGTAATCACCCCAACCACCTGATAGCCATTCTCAACCAGGGCCTGTAAACTGGCCACCGCGAAATCGGGCGTACCCATAAAAACAATCCGTAAGTCTTTTCCGGTCATAAATTCTGCTTTTTAGGCAAAGATACCTGTCTTGGCCGAAAACCAAAAACATCAGCTTGTAATTGGATAATTGGTTATTGCGGCTTGAAGGAGTTTAAAAAAGCACCGGCTTACTTCTCCGGTTTTTGCTGTTTGAACTGGTCAAACTCCTTTTTCAGGCGTTCGTAGTGTCCGGGACCAAAAAGATAATCAAAATTTTGCATGTCCGGCAGCTCTCTAAGTTGAAACGGCATGGAGTCGGGCTGTGCAAAGTTGCCAAACTGTTTCATCATATCTTCGCGAAAGCTGTCGAAGTTAAAAAAAGAAGATGAATCGGGCATCATGTTTAACGTGCTGTCATTAAACCATTGACCAAACGGGCTCATTGAATCGAATCCGGGGCTTCGGAAAAAATCAGGCATCCTGGTGAACGGGCTTTGTCCTCCAAAAACTGAATCGGAAAAGAAATTTTGGAAACCGCCGTCAAACAGGTTCTCCATTTCCCTGCGGATAGCATCCAGATTAAACGTGTTCGAATTAGCTGAGTCTGAAGACCAACTCCATACATAAGTTGAATCGAAACGAATCAGGTTGCCGTTTTCATCAAACTCTTTGTTCACCTGGATTTGTTCTTCGGGTAGCTTTTCTTTTGTCTTTTCCTGGGCCAGACACAAGTTAACAAGCCCAAAAAAAAGCGCAAAGGGAATTAACTTTTTCATTGCCTACGAATTTTAAACAGCGATTAAAACAGGTTAATTAAGCACAAAACTAATCAATTGTTTTGCTAAAAAGTTTAAAAAAATATTAAACAAACTAAGCCTGCGCCTACCGGCGAACAAGTTTTTACGCCATAACCCGGCCAACCGGTACAATGAGCCGGTTGAAAGACAGGATGGAATAATGTACAGTTGCCGAACCATAGATCCCGAATACCTTAATCTTTAACCCGGCTAAACTGCAGGGTGTTAATCATCCAGTTCGGAAGCGATTTTTTCGGGTCTCTCCCTTTTAATTTCATGTACCACCCCAGTTTCCCAATGATTGGAAGTTTGTGTGTTTCAACAAACTCAATGGGGGTGCCGTCGGGATCGGAGATGTACGAAAAATGGCCGGCAGCAGAACCCATATCGAAACTATCGGCGCTGTTTACGGTGAACGGGAAGCCTTTCTGCTCACATTCCTGCTTTAGAAAGTCCATCCCGATGATATCGAAGCAAATGTGGATGTAACCCAGTTCGCCCCAGATCCGGTCCTGGTAGATCTTCTTCGGACGACGATCGAGCGGCTGGACCAGTTCAATTTGGGTGGGGCCAAGCAATTTACTGAATGGCCCGGTCCGGGGTTGGTGTTTCAGCAAAACCCGCCGATAGGTTTCATTTCCGCCGGGTAAGGCAGCAAAATCATCAAACCGACCGGTTTCATCAAAAACAACCTGATCATACTGAAGAATATCAGTATATACTTTTTTAGCTTCATCCAGGTCAGAAACCCCGATCACCGCTCCGGCCACACCTCCGGTCAGCGATTTTTGTTTCCTGTAAAAGGATGAGTCTTCGGTAATTTCAAAAATGTTGTTGTACGGATCGCGTAGGTAATAATGTAACCGACCCTGCGGGTCGTGGCATAATGTCCCGATGATATCCAGGCCTTTGGCCTGGTGTCCGTCAAACGCCTGCCTGATGTTCCGGGATTTCATTTTACAGATGTATATGCCGCAATCGCCCAATTGCACGTTAAAAACAGGAGGTTTGGAAAGCATATCGGTATGTTGCCAGATTTCGAAACCGCCGCCGCCTTCCATATTCATGGCCAGCGCCGCGTAGCGCCTGCACTCTTTACCGTTGGTGTACGGCAACATGAGTTTCGCGGTAGCCGTGTCTTCAAACACATTGATATCCATACCAAAGGCGCCACGATACCATTTCCATGCCTCCCCGGCATCTGCTACGCCGATTCCGATTTGCTGAATACCGCAAATATTCTTTTCCATATCCATACTATTTCTTGTCTTCATTCAGGACTGATTTTGGTGACTATTTTATAATATAAAGCCGGAATAAACCGCCGGATATAAACCATCAGAATCTCTTTCCTCCCCACCAACTGTTCTTTCCGGTTTTGTTTGACCGCTTTTATAATTCGGGCAGCACAAACATCCGGCGCCATTCCGTTGGCCTGCCCGCTATCCATCTTATTGTATGGCCGACCATCTTCCATGATCGCATTTCGCGAGATATCGGTCCTGATTCTGCCCGGTGAAATAATCGTTACATTAATCTTTTCGTTGAACAACTCAGCCCTCAGCGCTTCAAAATAGCCCTGAACCGCGTGTTTTGACGCCGTATAGGCTGTTCGCATCGGGAAGCCGAATTTCCCGGAAATACTGCTGATCACAACAAGATGCCCGGATTTATTTTTAATCATATGCGGCAATACCAGTTTGGTTAGCGCCACCACACTGAAAAAGTTAAGTTCCATGATGACCCGGTCGATCTCCAGCGGTGTTTCTTTCGCCAGCGAACGTTGGCTCCGGCCGGCATTATTAACCAGCACATCGATGCGGCCGGCTTGCTCCAAAACTGCATTTACCACACGGCTCAAGCCATTAACATCTGAAAGATCGGCCGGTTGCACCCAACAGTTTGAGGTGAATGTTAAACATTTGGCTTTTACCTGCTCAAGCTTTTCCGCATTACGGGCCGACAACACCGGGAATGCCCCTTCGCGGGCAAAGGCATAAGCCAGATCTTCGCCGATTCCGGATGATGCCCCTGTAATCCAGACCACTTTATTCTGAAGGTTTCTCATATCGTTTCCGGTTCGTTTAACGAACAAAAGTTGCGAATAAAAAATCGAAATTCATACCTAATCCCGTAATTTCTCATCCCGTTCAACAGGTATACCCTGAAGCAGTACGATCATCCGGCGGTTTATGCTTTTAAAAACTCATCTCTGCTCTGAGCCTGATACCTCCATTATCCGTAAAATCCCTGTTTTTATACTCCGGGTTAAGTTGATGAACGTATTCGACACGTAAGACCTTAAAAATATTGGTTACGCCAAATCCAATTTCGGCGTAAGGCGATTTAAAGTCGTTCGTATAATAGCCGGGCAAATCGAACACCCCTTTATACGAGTCGTCCAGTTTGCCGTGGTGAAATTTAAAAGAAAGAATTTCGCGTAATTTCATCTTCCTGACAACCGGAAGCCGGTTAAGAATCACCCCTCCACCGTTAAAATGCAGGTGCGTGTTGGTGTACAAATTGTGGGCAAACGATGCAAAATGCAGCAGGTTAAACCGGTCTTTCGCGTAACCGAGCGACATGGAGCCGACCGGCTGATCGAGCAAGTCGTACGGCGCGTCGCCAAATAAATAACCCGCGTTAAGAATATAATTCATAAAGATCTGCCCCATATTGATCCGTCCCTGCACCGACCCGTGAAACTGAGCATAAAATCCGGAATTTTTCATACGCTCGCCAGGCAGCAGGGTTTGCCCGATGTCCCAGCTCAGATTAACAACCGGTATCGGATTCACATAATACACCCGGTCGAAATAATACTTATCGTAGTGCTGTCCAAATGTAAACCGGACATCGAACAACACGCCATAGTTCTTATAGCTGTTGTATACTTCTGCGCCGCGCATAAATGATACAGCAGGCGTACTTTTGCTCGACAACAGGTAAGGAGAAGCTTCCAGGTGGGTACCGCTCGGCGAATTGTATTCCATCCGCAATTCAAAGCTTTCTTCATCTTTCAGATACGGATTGTCTTCCCTGCTGGTGAAGATGGCAATGAAATTCCCCGTCCCCTTGTTGTTCGGATTGTTTTTAATGAAACGGAGGTACTTGTCCTGTGAAACCAGCGCATAGTCGTTTGAATAATTAAACCTGAAAATAAACTTATCGGTTTTCAAAGGCTGATAAATCAGGTTTCCTCCAAACTGAAACTCTTCGTTCCGGGTGCCATAGCCCAAAAATCCGCCAACCGAAAAATTCTTAAACAATTTTTCACTGGTTCGCAACGGTACCGAGAAACGGCTTCCCTCGATGGTATTGGTACTGTAAATATCGTAAACAGGCCCGACATCGATTTTTCCGGCATTGAAATAGCTGGTCAGAACCATCCCGCCGATCGCGTCGATGCCTTTCACCACATCATGCTCTTTGATCTTGTCAACATGGGCATAGGAGTCCGTTTCCGGTTTTCGGGAAGCAAATTCAGGTTGATTTTTCCACATGCCTGCATTCACCTGTTCCAGGCGTTCGGAAGTCGAATAACGGGTTGACCGGCTGATCAGCCAATTGCCGCTCGATACCTGCTCAACGCGTTTCGAACTGTAATTCGATACCGAATCTTTATTTATGGTCAATGCCAGGTTGACATCGATTTTTTGCTCATGGTAAAACCATCTGCCATCGGGAAGTTTACTATATGAAACGTTTCCCTGAAAACCGTTTACAAAATTCAGGTTGGCCTCCCTGGGAATATAGGCGTCAATCCGGGTTAAGGCAAAACTGCCGTCTTCAATCACAAACTGACCGGAAAACAGTTGGTTATATTTGTTTTTAGGAGCATACGAAAAGTTAAAATACTTCGTACTGTCAATCATCACACTGTCATTCAGATACAGGTTATAGTGCGACAAAGCCGAATTGCTCAGCGGCGAGATAAAGCCCCGGTCCAGAATCACAACCTGGTCCTTGTAAAAATCCAGATCAACAACCACATTCTTCAGGATGACGCTTTCAAACGCCTGGTTCAACCGGGGAAAAATGCTGTTCTTTTTATGATGAACAACTTCAGCCTGATTACCGGCAACATCGCGCGCCTGCTCGAACAGGTAAACGGGCGAAAACCTCATGTCCTGATTATCGATCTTAACAGTAACATCGTCGAGGTTGCCAAATGAGCGGATCATCCGGGAGGTGGTATCCACGGCAATGTACACGGTGGTGCTCTCCACCGCTTTATAGTCTGCCATGGCAAGCACTTTTTCCCGGTTTTCCTTTTTGTGCCGGAGAATTTCGTTAAACAACACCCTGGCCCGGGGAATTTCTGGCCTTACTGTTACTTCGTCAATTAAGCGCACATCCCGCTCAAGGAAAACCGTCAGCCGTTTACCATCCGTCCCCCTAACCGGTATTTCCTTCGGAATATAACCCACCGACGAAAAACTGATGGTATCCTTATTCGATGTCAGGAGCTTAAAAAAACCATTGAGATCCGACATCGTCCCCCGCTGTGTTCCTTTAATCCAGACATTCGCAAAAGGAATCGGTTCTTTATTCCCCGCATCTTCAATGTAACCCGAAACCTCCTGCGCAAAGATACCCTGGCCGGCAAAAGTGATTAAAACAAGTATAGCAAACCGAAACAACAACATATCAATCAATTATGGCTATTCTTTGTTTTTAACAACCAATAAAGCCCTTTAACCCCTATTCTGATATCGTCGAGCCACAACAATACAAAAATTTTCTCGATGTAGGCAATAACTCCCCAACCTACGGCCAGGTAGTACATCCACGGGTAAAAGCCAAAAACAAACAACACGAAAAAGAATATACTTTGGATATATCCGGCCGATACGGCCGAATAAAGGTGCAAACCCGGTATTTTCCCAAAGCGGTAGAACGAAACCAGGTAACTCAGCACAAAAACGAACAGGAAGAGATACAGGATCCAGGCATGAGCTTCGATATCCGTCCACTTGAAAAGAAATAAACCCAGCAGGGCCATCGCGTAAGTACAGATATCGGCCAGGTTATCGAGCGCTGCGCCAAAATTAGTCTGAAGTTTAAAGTAGCGTGCAATATTCCCGTCGAGTACATCGCTGATCAGGCTAATACACAATAAAATGACAAACCATTTTTCCTGGCCGCTAAGGGCGAAAAACAGAATGACCGGAAAGACCAGAAGGCGGTATAAACTAATGAAATTAGGCACATTCAAAATATTTTCGCCTTTTACTATTATTTTTCTCATTTTCAGTCAACATTAAAATTGTTTAAATGAATTAACATGGCTATTGGCATGGTCAACTTCGCTGTAATCAGGAAGCCGAAGTGTAAATATTGTTTTTTTTCTTTTCCGACAGCTGCTGAATGAAATACTCCAGCATTTTATAAACGCTTTGCTCGTTGGGTTCATTTCCGTTGGGCGAAACGAGCAAATCCAGATTTTTTGTATCAAACAAGATGTCAACATCCGTATAGCTGCTGGTGAACGACATGCCGATGGAAATAACCCGTTCCAGAGCATTCATCTCTGCTCTCGAAAGCACTTTATCAGCAATCAGACGAACAGGCAACAAGCTTGATAAACTATTAATGATATGGGCATTTTTAATTGAATTCCGGGCCGTAAAATTCATGATCACAGGCAAATCTCTTACTTCCAGCGTTCGTAACAAATAACTGACAACAGTGTCAATCGGAATCAGATTTTGAGTTGAATCCGGATCTACACGTACCCGGATGGTTTTGTTGGGGTACCGCGACGCCAGGCTGTGGACTCTTCGTGCAAAATCAAAAATGCCATAATCGGTTTTGGTAACCCCTGTTTTATTATGACCAACTACCTGCGACAAGCGAATAATATACCCGTTTAACTGATTGGAGTCGATAAATTTTCGGACTACGTTTTCAGCAAACCGTTTCGATTGCTCATAGTAATTCCTGAACCCCGATATCTCTTCATTTTCATAAAAGGTTTCTCGGAACAGGCCCGGTATATGGCCGCACGAATATGCCGTGCTGATAAAAAAGAAACGCGACCGGCCGGTAGCATACTTCGAAAATACCTTCAGCGAATTCTCAATCCCGTTGATATTGGTATTGAATATTTCCTCCTTCGATTTAAAATCGAACTTGAGGCTGGCGGCAAAATGAAAGTAGTCGGTATCCTGGCTGAAAATTTCGGCCAATTGTTTTTCGGGTATCGAAAAATTTTCGTGCAGCAATGAATAATTGAATATCTTCAGTTTTTCTGTTTTTTTATACGCACCATCATTAATTCCGGCCAAAGCAACTTTCATCCGGTCATCAGCCGAATACTTATGACTTCCTCTCACCAGCGCGATGACCTCGTAACCCTGCCGAAGCAGTTCGTTGATAAAGTTGGAGGCGACATAGCCATTGGCCCCGTTAATAATTATTCTCTTCATAGTATATCGTCTTCTTGAATCGATTAAAATACATAGCTTTATTTTTTTGCATTACAAACGGTTCCCGCTACAGGAAAAGCACCAGCATCAGGACAACGCTCAACGGAATGCTCAGATTATCGGAACCACGCCAACCGGCAATTTCGGACAGAGTCCCTGTTAGCGCAACAAGCAGCGCCAGCCAAAATGTCTTCAGATCGAATACTGCCCGGTGAAAATAGAGGGCAATAATACTGATCACAAAACCGGTGACCAGAAATGCAACCGATCCGATGATGGTTTTTTCTGTTTTTACACCAAACAGTTTAATCTTCCCATTGTTCTTCTTCGCACTCATACCAAGTATAGCCGCCATGGGATCACAAACAGCCAGTAACAACATGGGCAGGATATACAGAAATTTATTCTCAAAAAGGGTGGAAATCAAGAACGTGATGTAGATAGAAAACGGCAACAGGTAACTGCCTATCGATTTTCTTTCTATATCGTGAATTGATTTCAGTTGTTTGCTGTATTGCGTAGCAAACAACACCGCGAAAAAAATAGCCGCCAGGACCAAGACATACCAATGCGAACTAAAAATATACGGAAAGGGAATTGTTGCCAGTGTGCCCGTGAAGTGGGCAAACTTACGCGTTATTTCGCCTTTAACGTTAAGCCTCCGGTAATTGAGTTCATTAAAAATTAAAAGAATGGCTATTCCAATTAAATAAACAAGCGCGAATACAATTGTATTGACCATGTAACTCTATTTTAGTTGGTACGGACCAGGTTAATAATTAAAAACAAATACACTGAACGTCACCCATGCCCCACCGGCAATCAGACTGTCGAAACGATCGAGAAAACCTCCGTGTCCCGGAATCAGCTTACTGAAATCTTTTACCTGATATTTTCTTTTATAAAACGACGCTGCCACATCGCCTGCAAAGGCAAAAGAAACAACACCTGCTGCCATCAATACTGATTTTAAGGGCAATCCGTCATACAGATCATCAAGCAACAGCGAACTTACCACAGCCACCAATGCCCCTCCAACCAGTCCGCCAACCGTTTTATTGGGGCTGATTTCGGGCAGCAGTTTGGTACGTCCCCAAAGCTGCCCGCTAATTTGGCTGAAGCTGTCGAAAATGGAAAGGATTAAAAATGAAAAGAGGATTAACCCTTTATCCAGCGTGCTAAACAGGAAAAATCCTGTTGACAGAACCGTGAAAATAAACAGCGACGACCAAAAGAACCCTTTGAATTTATAACTGTTCAAACCGAACAATTTAAATAACTCGTAATACCCGACTCCAATAATCAGCGCAGCCAGGAATGTGAACACGACCGGTTTAACAACAATACTGAAAAACAAAATGTTGATAATAAAAAAATAAGTGATGAACTTGGTGTAACTTTTCCGGGCCACCTGGGCATCTTTATTCCGGTTGATCAAATAAAAACTGATTCCGCCAAGCAAAAAATAAATAAGAATGATAATATAAATTGTACAAATCATCTGTAACTATTTATTATTCAGTATTAGCCAACAATCATGAACAGTCCCAGTGCCACCATCACGGCAGCATAAGCATATTTTATTCTGTTTTCAGAATTCCCGATTTTAACGTTTGCCAGTAATTTAGGCCCGGCAAGCGCCCCGATTGCCGATCCGGCAGTAAGAAATCCCACCAGGGTCAGATCGATTTTTCCGATTAAAAAATGAGCACCTACGGCAAAAAACGTATTACTCAGAACAACCAACATCGAAGTGCCAATGACCATTTTTAAAGGAATACGCATTGAAAACAGGCCGGCAAGGACAGGCGCTGTTCCGCTTGTGCCAAAAGTCCCGGTAATAATTCCGCCAAATAATCCAAAAAATGAACCCTTTGCGATTTTCCGTCCCGTGTAGCTTTGCCCATTTGCTGGGGCGCCGCTATGCCGGTTACGCCAGGCGCCAATAGCTATGTTAACCGCAATTAAAACCGAATAGATGCCGAAACTCACTTTAAGCAGATTGCTACTGATTAGCCGCGTAATACCGGCGCCAATAAAAGCCCCTGCAATTCCAGATATGGAAAACAAAACAGCCATCTGAACATCAATATTGCTCTTTTGGTAATGACCAAGCGAACCGACAAGGCATATCGGCAGCGTGGCAACCAGCGAGGTAATTACGGCTGTTTGTGCCGGCGCCTTTACAAGGAGCATCAGGATTGGCAGAAAAAAGAATCCGCCACCGCCGCCAAGCATGGTCCCGAACAAACCGATGATCAGGCCGAACAACGGGAGCAGAAAATAAACAGGTTCTATGGGAGAATAAAAGATCATGGGTCTCTGCGTTCTAAATAAATTGTTGCTAACGGATGTATCAGCAAAGCACGGTCTAAGATGCCGTCTTTATAGTTATATTCATTTGTTTTATTGTCTTTGTCGTCCGTAATCACATAGGTTTGATCGGCGATACATTTCAGCGGCTTTTTTTCGCCATTCCTTTCATTAAACATACAGGATACGTCCACCGGCTCATTAAAATAGAGCAAGCTACCGCTGTAAGTAATATTTTCATTTACAAAAACAGAGTCTCCGTCTTCAACCAGAAGGTAAGCTTCTCCCCGCTTCTCCAGCCGCAAATCCGAATTTAGCTTTCCGTTTTTGATTGTCTGTACGTGCGAACTCCATAAACTCCCGTCGCGGTAAATACTGTTTTGTATAAACTTAACCCGGTATGTGAAAATGATCTTTACTTCAACATCAGTGATTGCTTCGATCCGGGTCTCATCGCCCACGTTTTTCTGGTGCACGGCAAACTCGCCGATGTTCATTCCTAAAACACGGATACGATATTTCGCCGTACGGTCGGCTTGCCGGGCAAAAACAGATGAAGATGAAACAAAAATCATCAGCAGGGATACCCAAATAAATACTGAATATTTCACGAATATGCGAATCAGGCTCCTGTACAGAGGAATGGTTTTCATGGCTCGCTTAATCATATCTTTAAAGGTGAATTTTCATATACAGCTCAATGACAAAAGAAATTCATTATTGTTTACATCTCCCTTTTAAATTCTTCCGCTTTTACGAGAAAAAACTTTAAACCGGCGGAAATCGATTTCAATAAATTCACATTCTTTGAATTCTGGTCGGTTTTTAAACTAATAATCTGGTCAATCAGATCGATATGCTGCCTGATTTTTTTCTCTGCTTCCCCAAGAATTGCAGGTACATCTCTCGAAATCGCCCGGTAGTAACGTTTGCGGTCGCCCGGGTAGGTTGTGTATTCGATACATCCGCGCAATTCCAGGTTTTTAAGCGCTGTACTGACAGTTCCTTTGCTGATCTGCATTTCCGTCACAATCTCGTCAAAGGTATACTCTTCCTTATCCATAACCATCAGTAAACCCATAATTCGGGCTGCAACAGGCTGAATACCATCCCGTTCGCGGTGTCGACCAATACATTCAACCAGTTCTTTTTGTTTCCTTATCCTTTCCGAAGCATCCATCTTTTCTCGTTTTAGCGTAAAATTAATTGGTTTTGTCAGTTCAAAACTAATCAAACACTCAAAACTTCACAAACAAAACAATATTTTAACTTTGCCAATTTTCAATCAGTCGGCAGTTCAGAAACGGGAATTTGCCACCGCCCGGGTCTGCCGGCAGGGTGTATTCATATTAGCGGAGTTTCAACAATTGGGGTACTTTGAACTTCTGTTATTATTATTTTGAAATTATAAGTTTAACTGACTGAATTAATTTATCTCCTTCACTTTGCAGGTCAAATGTAAATCCTGAGAATTGCCATTTCTTCACAAATAAACGAAGGGAGCCCATAATCATGATAGCTAAATGAGTTGCATCAATATCGTTACGTAATTCGTTGTTGTGTTGGCCTTCTTTTAAAATGGTCAGTAGTATTTTGTTATTGTGCTCAATTAGCTCAGCAATTTTTTCAGTGAGTATTTTTTCATTTCGAAACATTTCCTCAGAAAATACAATTGAAGCCAGTGAAGGCATTTCAGAAAATGATCTGAAATGTTTTTTAAATAGCTGTTCAATTTTTCGAATGGACGATTCTTCTGATTTTAATTCGGAATAAAATATGTCGTTGCTGTTTTTTTTCATCAAATCAAGAATGGAAACCAGTATCTGTATTTTATTCTCAAAATGCCGATAGATGGCTGGTTCGGTAATCCCCAACTTTTTCGATAGGTTTTTTATTGTTAGGTTTTGAATACCGTTTTCATTGATTAGCCCAAGCGCGGTTTCAATAATTTCCTGTTGTCTTGCTGTCTGCATAGGCCCGTTATTTACTCTTTTGATCTTTCTTACAAAGGCACAAAGTTAGTTAATAAATACTAACTTTCAAGTATGTTGGACTCAACAATTAAAAATTTTCAGCAAATTTAAAAACCTTTGTCAGTTCGAAGAAAAGGCATCCATCTATATTATCTTAAAAAACTCAATTACTCCAAGGCACCATCGTTAAAGGACAGCATCAAGATACAATCCTATCGAAATTGTACACAATAAGTCCAGCACCTAATGATGGGAAGGAGTCCGATTCATTGTCCTATCCTCTGCTCTCCCTTGGTTTTTTTTTCTTGCGGATGAGCTTTGAGCTTGTTTGCTGGAGTCATCTTTTTGGTTAATTCAACATTAAGCGTAGTACTGCTTATTGAGTCCAAAGAAATGACAACTTGTTCATAATCTGGTGCCGAGAAAACCACGGTCCTGGCGGAATCATTGGTCCATAGTTTGTAATTCCCATTGACATCTGAAATTGTTCCGATCGTTGTTGTTTCGAACAGGACACTGGCGGCTTCGATTGGTTGTTGAGTTCCCTTCTCAGTAATAATTCCCGATAGATTTATGTCCTGTCCAAAAATACAGTTTGCGGTTGTTAAGAGAATTACTAACATTAAAATTTTATATCCGGAGTCTTTCATGTCTTTTTCTGATTATAGATTCAATTTACGTAACGTGCGTATAATTTTCAGCTACAACGCAAGGGCATGCTAGCTGACTTTTTCCTGTTTAAGCAGGCTATGAACGATGAAGCTCGATATCAAATACTTTTGGTTTTCAAGGTTTGAATCAGCGTCAGATTGATTTTGAGAGTCTTGATAGTAGAACTGGTTATTGATAATTGAGAACGCGGAAAGCGATAGTATGCTTGTGAAAAGATATTTCGGATCAATCGGATTGATCAATCCTTTTTCTTCCGCAAGAATGATTTCTCTTTCAAATTTACTGACAAAAATTTCGCTTAGTTCACTGATGATACTGGAGACCTGCTGATTCGTGTTTAATCCATTGAGTATGAATGAAGGCAAATATGGATGGATGGCAAACACGTTCAGTACCTTAGAAACAAATTCATCGATTAAGTCGAAAAGATTCGTGTTTCCTTGCGATATAACTTCTACGTTTTCAAAGATGATATCGATTATTTTATTCATTACAGCTTCAAATAAATTTTCCTTAGAGCGGTAGTAATAATGAATCGATGTCTTGCTGACGTTGGCATGTTGTGCAATCTCACATAGTCTCGCGCCGGCAAATCCTTTTTGAAAGAAGATGATTATGGCTGAATCAAGGATCTTTTCATCCTTTTTAACTAATGGACTCATTTTGATAGAATTTCATGACTATTAATTGTGTGATATGAAGATATAGGATTTATGAATGCCTATTTGAAATAGATCATCTTAACCTGAATCGTGGTGTCTTCTGTCAACTTGAACGACGCTTTATCAAACGATGGCTTGTTGGTCGGACCAATCGATTGATAGTTGGAAAATCCCAGTCCTTCTTTAGGCAAAAAAAATCCCTTTTCAATTTTACCATCATTATTTTCATCATGGAAAATGTTTACAGCATACTCTCCTGGAATAAGTTCATGAAAGGTTACAGTCGAGCTACCTTCGGAAATTGATCCCTGGGTTTTCTTGAAGTACTTATTTAATTCTTTGTCGGGAAGTGCGTCTTGGGTGTTATACAAAACAAACATGACATGTCCTTCCGAGTTTCTGAGACTCTCTACATTTACCGATAATGAATGGTTACCTTCTTTTGAAGGGATTCGAAAAGAGTAGCTCAATCCGATTAGAGCAAATAATAGGCCGATGGCGATGTTTCTCGCTAACAATGATCTTTTCATAATTCTGAATTTTAATTTGAATTCAACTTTGGTGTGATTTGTCTGAACCCAACGAGCTCTCCAGACTGACATTGCGGACGTCCTCGTTGGCCTTGTAATTCCTTATTTTGCATTAAATATATAGGTAGATAGATGAATAACCTGAATCGTGCGTTTCAGCTGTTTCGCAGCTACTAATCTGCGGGTGATTTATTTTTAATGGCCTGAGCTTCGCTGATCATTTTATTGAGGAGCCGTTGTTGATTCATAAATAGACGAAAGCTCCCCAGTATACTAACAGCTAGCGACTTGGCTGTTCGCGTGGACTTAAATACTTTGTCTTCTTTTCCATGATTTATTATTTGCAATAAGTAGCGCTTGGCTCCAATCTTTATTCTCAATAACAGATCCTGTATTTCAGGACTTTTATTTAATAGTTCTGCAGAAAAAATTAAGGTTAGATAATCACTATTATCCGACTAACATGCAGATTTGAGATTTTTGATCTTTAATTGCATGATAATCAATTGTTATTATTTCTATTTCAAAAGTCACCCCCTGCTAAAAAGCAAGACTGGTTTGCATATTTGATATTGGTGACCCTCTTTGTTTCAAGTATTCTCGGTTAGTACTTCGAAGCAATTCAAATACATCAAGCAAACTAATCAGATGTATGCGAACTAACGAAGCCACAACTGAAAATGCTTTTTTTGTTTGGGCCATCTTTTGAATCACTGTCATTAGCAATTGTGCAATTAAGGTGCACCAAACCTGTGTGCGAATGGCATTCTCGTTTTCCCCGTAAAAGTAATGAAGCTGGAAGTTCTGTTTCATTTTTTTGAACAGCAGCTCGATGCCCCACCGTTTTTTGTATAAGAACGCTATTTCTTCGGCCGTACTATCCATGCTATTGGTGATAAACTCATAATACCGGTTCTTTTCATCCTGATAGCATACTTTTTTCAGGCGAAGGGTTTTCTTCTGCTTTGTTTGTTTTTTGCCATTTTCATCTTCAGGAGAGTACTCAATTTCTATGATTTCCTCCCGAAGTACCATTGCTTTTCCTTTCTGTTTTTGATGTTCCTGCAACACTTCAATGACCGTATAAAGGGCATTTTTCTTGATCCGGGTAACAAAAAAGACCGATTTACTTGTCCACAAGGCAAACTGATGGTAATAGTTATAGGCCCGGTCGAAAACAACCATACTGTACGAGATCAGTTCCAGTTCCTTCAAAAAGTTTTTGTCGTGTACTTTGGCTTCGGTTATTTTAATAAACCGTCCAACCGATTGTACTGCATCAATGAGCATATGAACCTTTAGCCCGCCTTTCTTTTTGCCATCGTTCTTGGGATTGCGTCCAACTCCTTTCAGAATATCACTGAATAACCGGATCGTGGTCGAATCGATCAGTAAGACTTCTTTAAAGGTGAGGCCAAAGGTTCGGCTGTCCGACAAAAAACTTTGATAATGGTGTACCAATTTAAAATAAACATCTTCAAAGAACTTGTTGTCCCGGTTGCGCATCCCATCGCAAGCGGTACTTTTGGCTGGCGCTTCTTCAAGCCCCAAATGGTTCAGCTTTCCGCCCAAAGCCCGCAGCCCTTCACATATCTCGGTCATCGAGTCGCACCGGCTAAAGATGCCAAAGAGAACCGTGATCAAATGTGTCTTTGCCTTAAAAGCTTTATAGTAATAATCAGCATTGTGCTTCTTTACTATACTGGTCAAACTGATGCCCTCTATTAAACTAATCACTTGTTTGAAAATCGGCTGTCCGACAAAATTTATTTCTGTATTTTTGCTCATGTTGAAGTTTTTTCGCAAAACAAACTTACAACATGGGGCCAAACCTTCGGGGAGTAACCCCTATTTATTTTTTTCCCCGTTCAGTAGTGTTAGATAATATGGTTTGGTATTAAATAAGAAGTAAAGGTTTTTAAAGAGATAGTTCAATTCTTTCTCTGACGAAAAATTCTGTTGTTTGGCCGTATTTACCAATTGATTCAATTCACTCTCTAAACTTTCTAACATCGTGAGTAGAATTTCCTCTGTTGTTTCACAATGACAAGGAAGGGTCCGTTGGTCGATATTTAAATCACGGGCTAGTCTTTCCGGAGACAAGGATTCTATTCCGGATTCAACGATTATTTTTCCAACTTGAGCGATAATTTCTTCATCATGTTTTTCCATCGTCTTTATTTTATTAGTTAAAACTAACTAACTTCACACACATAGCTTATTATATTGAAAACGATCAATATGTAATGTCTATTTAATAGTTGGTTCAGGTTACTGGCCCGTTGACTTTCATTTTGGCGATGAGCAACTCAACAAATACCCATAAAGTGATTGGCTCAGTCGTGTCTACCTGCATCAACTATAATTTCAAACATGTGGTGCCCGCAGAAACCCACTTAGTGTTTGAAATAAATCCACTCCTTTAGACCTCAAATCAAAACTGTATCCCGTGTTTTTCCATTGGCGGACTAAAAACCGAACAGACCCCAAAAATAGGAATATTGCATACAAGATGTCAGACTTACTTTCAAAATGACGATAGATACCGGGCTCTGAAATACCAATCTCTTTTGATAGGTTCTTTATCGTAAATCCATGGACTCCTTTTGAATCTATCAGCAGAATGGATTCAACGATGATTTGCTTTTGCCTTTCAGATAACATTTTTTTTCTGTTAGTAAATATTCACTAACAAAGAAAACGTATTTTTTTCTAGTTTCCAACTCTTTGGTAAATAATTTTGAGGATTTGATTTGATATTCAGACATTTCAGAAAAAAATCATCAGATGAAATTGCTATAAATGCCATGGGCGTCCCATCAGATCATTGTTTTGAAACGTATTTCCCTGACCTCTTCTATCTCTATACCTCAAAGACTCAATACCCACCACACGCCACGGTCTGTGCTTTTAAATTTTCAAGCTTTTCCACAGCCCACACAGTAATAAAAGGACACGTCAACGTGTCATTGATTTTTCAATTGAAAGCAAACTTATTTATTACCTCGAAGTAATGCTGAGTTTTCTTTTTGTAAAACTAATCAGTGTTCCAGTATCTCTCTGTTGAACTCATAATCCCCGAAGGGCACTTTGAAGAAAAGACGATAAAGAACGGGGACAAAAAGTAACGTAATGATTGTTGCAAAAAATAGTCCGAAGATAATGGCCAGGGTTAAAGGTTCCCACAGCAGTCCACCGCCGAAAAGAAGAGGTAGCATTCCGAGTGATGTCGTTAATGTTGTTAAAATGACCGGTCTGAAACGGTTGTTTGCAGCCTTAAGGATGGCATCTCGCCGGTCTATTTCCGGATTTTCAGCTATTTCCACATCGATCCGGTCAATGAGAATGATGGCATTATTTACCACAATTCCGGCAAGCGCAATTACTCCCAGAATCCCAAAGAAACTCACAAACGAGCCGCCGACAAACCACCCGATGACTACTCCAATCATTCCGAGAGGAATTGCCAGAACAATAATCCCAGATTTCCTTATGGAGTTAAATTGAAGCACCAAAAGCAATAAAATGAGAGAAAACGCCAGAGGTAAATTTGAAAAAATTGCCCCAAGATTCTCATTCGTATCTTCATCTTCGCCACCAAACTCGTAATCGTAGCCAGGATCCCAAGATGCCTTTTGCTCTTTCATCCATGGACCAATAGCTTCAAAAATGTCAGAGGCGTTATACCCTGACTGCAAATAAGCACCTACCGTTCTGGTTTTCTTTAAATCTTTTCGGATCACTTTTGAAAATTCCCAATCCATCCTAACATCGGCTACCTGAGCCAGAGTAACATTTTGACGCATTGTCTCGGAATAAATACTAAAGGCTTTGACGGAACTTATATCGTGCTCCTTATTCTTGTCATTCTTCATGTAGATTGGGATACGTTCGCTGTCTTCCCGAAAGTCGTCTATCTTCATACCTGACAGTCCTGTATTTAAAGCCATGGCAATTTCCATATTGGTCAACCCCACCCGTTTTGCTTTATCAGGATGGATATCCACAATGAGCTTATTAATCTTTGGTCCCCAATCGTCGGTAATGTTTTTTGCCCCTTCTATTGTAACCAGCTTTTCTTTTACCTTTTCCGACAAAACAGCCAGTTGCTCCTGATCTTCCCCGGAAACACGGATTTCAACCGGCGTTCCGGATGCACCGGCACCTGTCAGCCGGTTTACCCGAATATCGGCGTCGGGAATATGATTGAGGCAAAAACTATCAACTTTGGCAATGATGTAGTCGTTGTCGACATCACCCGTCGTATTTAGCAACATATGTGCATAATTAGAATTGGCTTCATCTTTAAAATACCCCAGATCGTAGGGTTCCGGACCTTCACCAATAAACGAGGAAAAATCAATAACTCCAGGCCTTTTTGTTGTCCCGGGATCCACGAAAAGAGAACCCAGAATGTAATTCCCAATATCATTCACGGCTTTTTCTGTATACTCAATTTGCGTACCTGAAGGGAATTTAATGTCGACCGTTACCAGGTTCCGATCGCTGTCGGGCACCAGTTTAAAAGGCAATAGTGGTATCATCAGTAACGAGATGATAAATAATGCCGCAATAAATCCTAAAAATAAAAATGGTTTTTTTAGAACACGAAACAGCAAGCCGTTATACCATAGATTAATTTTTTTCATGTTACGGTCAACTGCATTTTCTTTCTTGGTGTTGGTTGTCGAGTTGCCTTTTATAATAAGCATCGCCAACAAGGGAATAAATGTAAATGCAAGTAGCCACGAACTTAAAAGTGTTAGACTGACCACCCAGAATAAGGGGGACGAAATTTCTCCCATGGGTGTTTGGGCTAAGGCAAACGGCAAGAAGGCTGATGCAGTGGTTAGTGAAGAAATTAACAACGGGATGATTAACACTTTACAGGAGTATACACTTGCTTTAAAGGTGCTCATTCCATTTTCCATGTTTACCAGGATGGATTCTGCCATCACAATGCCGTTGTCGACCAATAAACCAAGCGAGATGATTAGCGCTGCCAGCGATACTTTATTTAATCCCAGGTTGAGCAATCCCAGGAAGAAAAAAGTTGACAGAATAGCCATGGGCAACAGTGCTGCCACCAGCGAGCCCGTTCTAAATCCTAAAAAGAAAAACATCACTGCAAGAACGATTACCACGCTCTGCAGCAGGTTGATCAAAAAGTCGTTAACCTGTCCACTCACCACTTGATCCTGAGACGCTGATCGAACAACCTCTATACCTATGGGTAGGGTACTGTTGATTCGTGCCAATGCTCTGTCTACATCTTCCCCCAGCCGCACAATATTGGCCCCGTCCTTTAACGAGATGAAAAGGGCAATGGCAGGTTGTCCATTTATTTTGACAATCTTTTCACGTGGAGTTATGTAGTCTTGGTAAATATTTGTAGTGATGTCTTCTAAAAATAAGGGAGCTCCATTGGCCGTTGGAATTAAAATTTTTTTCAGATCATCCAGGGTTTCAAAGCTACCCGAAGGTTCAAGAACAATCCGCTTACGACCCATGTTAATTTCACCACCGGGATACAAAATGTTGGTTGCAGAAACAATATTTCGAAGTTTACTGGCATTTAACCCATAACGAGCTAATTGCTTGTCATCAAATTCAACGAAAATCCGTTCTTCCTGAACTCCACCATATTTCACTTTCGCGGCATCGGGAAGATATAATAACTGTTCGCGGACTTCTTTGGCGTAGTCTTCTAATTGATTGTAAGGAACTCCGTCACCCGTAACTCCCAAAATAATTCCGAAAACTGTCCCAATGTCTTCATCCTTTACAATAGGACCAAAAATACCTGAAGGAAGAGCGGGTTTTACATCATCAACCTTATTCCGGAGATTTTCCCAAACAGCTTGAAGTTGACCTTTGTTGACCTGAGAAATAAGCTCCACGGTGATAACCGAAAGTCCGTTCCGCGATTCACTTTCAATTGTTTTAACTTCAGCCATTTCGCGGATTGCTTCTTCCAAAGGATCAGTCACTAGTGATTCAACTTTCTGGGGAGAAGCCCCCGGGAATTTTGTAACCACTGTCGCCATCCTAATCGTATAAGGCGGCATACTATCCCGCTCCAGTTGAAAATAGTTGGCAACGCCTATAAAGGCCACAATCAGAATGGCTATAATCGTGATCCGGTTATTATTGAAGGTTATTCGGGTAAGGTTCATATCTGCTGTGTATAGGTTTATTATTTCGCCTGATCGATTAACTTCACCGTTCTTCCCTCGTACAGAAAGCGGATGCCGGCAGTAATAACAATCTCTCCGTCTTTCAATCCGTTTGTGACTTCATACCCCGAAGAAGTTAGATCACCAAGATTGACAACTCTTTTTGTAACAATATACAGGTCAGGCTCATTGCTTTTGTCGGCGAGATAAACAAAATCACCATCCTTATCATGACTAATTGCATCGGGGGCGACAATTATAGTTCCATGAGCCTTGTCTTCATGCAGTGGAATTTGAATGTTGCCAGTCATTCCGGGTAGTAAGCCCGTTGATGGCTCGGATATTTGAATGATTACCGGATACGAAGAAGCACCTTGGGTTCCCGGACTGATCTCATTTACCTTTCCCTGGAAAGATTCTCCTGGCAAAGTAATAAAACTGACGGTAACCAACTGGCCTTTTTCAATTTGATTAATCATGTTCTCAGGAATGGAGGTCTTAACCTCAATATTACTGGTTGAAGAGAATACGACGATTGGGCGGCCTGCGCTGGTCATTTCGTTTTCATCAGCTAAAATAGCGGATATTGTTCCATCAAAAGGAGCGACCAGGCGAGTATAGTCTAGTTGGTTTTTGGCAGCTTTCACTTGTGATTGCGCTGTTTTTACCATCGCTTCAGCCGACTCGAACTGTGCTTTTGATTTTTCATAATCTGTTAATGAGGCATTATTGCCAGCATAAAGTTTTTCAACTCTTTGAAAGCCTGAATGTGCTGCTGAATATTGCACTTCTGCATTTCGGAGCGAAAGAATTGCTTTGTTGTAGTTGATGAGGTAATCCGAAGTATCTAAACTGGCAATGACTGTGCCTTTTTTTACGACATCGCCTAACTCAACATTCAGCTGATCGATTGTTCCTCCTACCTTGAAACTCAGTTTTGCCTCTTTCGCAGCTTGTGAAACTCCATAGAATGAGCGATTTTGAGAAGTTGTGGTTTTCTCAACTTTCTGATAAAATACAGGCCGTATAGTTTCATTTGCGTCCTTTTTTCCACTACAGCTCATCAGGAGCAGGGCGATTAAAACAACTTGATACACTTTCATTCTTCTTCGTTTAAATAGTTTAGCAATCGACTCGTATACATATCTCGCTCCGTGTCATCATCTAAAAACGAAAACTTTCCCTGCAGACGTTCGGTATGAATAAAGTCTAGAATATATTGATGGTATGCACTTGTTACCAGGTGCTTTGTTCTTGTCATTACATTCTGGGCATCAATTAATTGAATGATGTTGGCAGCTCCAAGAGAATAGGCATTCTGTATGAGCCTGAAATTATCTTCAGCGGCTTGCGCTGCTTTCTCCGACAAATCTAACTCCTTGTACGAAGCATTCATTAATTGAACATTTGAGCGGATGCCTTTTTCAATCTTGTTGAGCAGGTCTTCTTTCTGCCAGGCTATCTTATCTTGCTCAATTGCAGAACGTTGCAATTCTGTTTTCTTTCTTCCACCCTCGAAAATAGGAATACTCAATCGTAAGCCCAGGTTCCAGGTAATGTCATCAGGTGGCGGCGGGACCGGCAGTTGTGGATTGGCGATTACACCTTCCCGTACAAATGACTGGTCGGCATTCCCAATCAGCGCAACTTCGGGCAGAAACAGCTGCCTGATTTGCATGGACTTCTGACGGTCAATAATTTTACCTGCAGTCTGAAGTTGCTGCAACTCGGGTGAGTACTTATACATTTCGTCAATAAGAAAGCTGGCATACTTTTCAGTCAAGTTCGAGTTATTGAAATACCAGGCTAATACCTTTTGATTGAGCACAATGGTTTCCGTTAGGTCAACCGAGTCAGGAGTGGCAATAGAGCTGCTGATGGGTGCATTAAGCAATTCGTTCAGCTGGTACATCGCTGACTTGTATTTCGATTGCGCATCATTCAAATCAATTTTATTCAGGTTCAGTTCACTTGTCCACCGATTCACATCGGATACACTACCTTCACCAGTTTCTTCTTTTGCTTTCGCCATTTCCAGGTTTTGTAGAGTCGTATAAACATTCTCGTTTTTAATTTGAAGATTGCTTTTTGCAAAAAGTAAGGAAATATATGCTTTGGAGACCTCCAGAACAAGATCAAGTGTGACTTGCTTATTGTACTGCTCTACATTTTCGGCCGCAAGTTTCTTTATGGCAATGTTTGCAAAAGCTGCTTCCGAATAGATAACTTGTTTCAATGAAGCTGATCCGGTGACGGTAAATTCTCCTTTTTGCCCCATGGAGGCTTCAACCAGGTTCTGACTTAGCTGAGCTCCTGTGCCTGATAGCTCGATTTGTGGGAGAATGGCAGATTGAGCGATTCGGACGTCCTTTTGTGCAATCAATAAATCCTGATTGGTAATCTTGCCTTTCAGGTTGTTTTCCAATACGATGGCAATTGCGTGACGAAAGCTTAATTCCTCTCCAGGAATCTTTGCAACGTTCATCAAAATAGCGTTTTCCAATACTTCCCATCTCGGGAACTGATCAATTTTCCTGAGGGATTCCATATTGACAACAGGCGGGCGTATTTCTCTGTTTATTGCAATTGGAATTTGGGCAAGATTAGTTCCTCTTCTGATCTTTCCCACATGTAAGGCTACTTGTCGTGCCATTTGCTGCAAGGAGAACTGTGGAGTAAAGGTTAAGGTGGCACCATTTTCCAGATAGCAAATTCCGCTTATGGCCAATGAAGGAATTTGTTGGTTGTTCAGTTCTTCAAAGAAGTCTTCTATTTCCGGCTGTGAATGTTGGATCAATGGAAATACAAAGGCAGCATCAATGTTGGATAGCAGCCTTGGTGGCGCTTGCTCGCCACCTTCAACCGGAACAAAGGTGACATCAAACGCGTTGGTGTCTGATTTGAGCAACTGGCTTATCGGAGCAAACTGCTCATATATTGTTTGGGGAAGTATAATCGCCAGGTGCTTGAAATTAAACACATTGTGAAAGTCCTGCAGATCGCTTTTTAAGCGAATCCATGATTCGATGTAGGAAAAATTATCAATTTCTGATCCTTGATCTGTACCCGTAGGCAATTTCTGAAGTTCCTGGTCCAGAATAGTAGACGCAATAACCGGTTTTGGATACGAAGATAGGCTTGCGGCTGCATCGGAAGAGAGGAATCCAAGGGTGATAATGATATCGATGTTTGGATCACTAAAAAAAGTTTGCAGATGCTGTGTTGCTACTTCATAGTTCCATGCCGAAGTCACTTCCTTAAAAGCCACACTGTCTCCGCTCTCTGTTAATGCCTCTACCTCAAGCTTCAATTGTTTGCTGAGAAGTTCAAATTCATTGGTATCTGCATCTTTAAGAATACCAATATTGAGTGTAGACTGGGCTTGAATAGTTGTCGGTATGATCAGCAGTCCGATGATTATTTTCAAAAATATTTTAGTAGTGCTCATGTGGGTTGTAAATTAATTAATTCAGTTTTCTGTATAACCTGTTTTAATTTGAAGCTTTTTATCTCCCTTTCCAAGATTAACTCCTGCCTAATGTACATTTCTGGTCCAATTTGACAACAAGCTTTTAAGTTTAAATCTACATGTATAAAAGCAATATAATTTGAGTTAGTTTGTATTCACTAACAAAGAAACGGCAAAATATTTGATTTTGCAACATCTTATTGTACTATTTTTCGCCCAAGGTTTCCATACGTGGGGTTTGTGTACGGTAGAAAAAAATTTCCTGCTGTGAAAAAAAGATTTTTCACAGCAGGAAATTTTAGGTATATGCTGTTTCATCATTCCACAGCATTTGAAAAGAAGAAGGCTATTTCACCAGTTTTTTATACTTAATCCGGTGCGGACCATCGTCGCCCAGTCGTTTCTTTTTGTTTTCTTCGTATTCAGAATAACTTCCTTCGAAGAAATACACGCGCGATTCGCCTTCAAATGCCAGGATATGGGTGGCAATACGGTCGAGAAACCAGCGGTCGTGCGAGATCACCACCGCGCAACCGGCAAAGTCTTCCAATCCTTCTTCCAGCGCCCGCAAGGTATTTACATCAATATCGTTGGTTGGTTCGTCGAGCAGCAACACGTTCCCTTCTTCTTTCAGGGCCATAGCCAGATGCAGCCGGTTGCGCTCGCCGCCCGAAAGAATACCGCATTTCTTTTCCTGGTCGGAACCTGTAAAGTTAAAACGCGAAACGTAAGCGCGGGCATTAATCTGGCGGCCCCCCATCGCGATCAAATCATTCCCGCCCGAAATCACTTCATAAACCGTTTTATTCGGATCGATGGCCGCGTGCGACTGATCAACATAGGCCAGCTTCACCGTTTCTCCCACCTCAAAAGTTCCCTTATCGGCTTCAAGTTGTTTCATGATCAGCTTAAAGAGCGTGGTTTTTCCGGCGCCGTTGGGACCAATAACGCCAACAATCCCGTTGGGAGGCAACACAAAGTCAAGATTTTCGAACAAGAGCCGATCGCCAAATCCTTTCGATACAGCATGCGCTTCAATCACCTTCTCTCCCAAACGGGGGCCATTCGGAATGAAGATTTCCAGTTTTTCCTCTTTTTGTTTCACGTCCTCATTCATCAACTGGTCGTAAGCACTTAAACGGGCTTTGGCCTTGGCATGGCGGGCTTTGGGAGCCATGCGGATCCATTCCAGCTCACGCTCCAGGGTTTTCCGGCGCTTGGATTGTTGTTTTTCCTCCATCGCCAGCCTCTGCGATTTTTGCTCAAGCCATGAGGTATAGTTTCCTTTCCACGGGATGCCTTCGCCCCGGTCGAGTTCCAGAATCCAGCCCGCCACATTATCGAGGAAGTAGCGGTCGTGCGTAATGCAGATCACCGTTCCTTTATATTGCTGCAAATGTAATTCAAGCCACTGTACTGATTCAGCGTCAAGGTGGTTGGTCGGCTCGTCAAGTAAAAGCACATCGGGCTCTTTCAGCAACAAACGACATAAAGCCACACGACGCTGCTCGCCGCCCGAAAGCTCGCTCACCGGCTGATCGCCCGGAGGACAACGTAAGGCATCCATTGCGCGTTCGAGTTTTGTATCCAGGTTCCAGGCATCGTATTGGTCAATTTTCTCCTGAAGCCGGGCCTGTTCATTCATGAGGGCATCCATCTTGTCCGGATCTTCCAGTACATCGGGATCGGCAAAACGCATGTTTACTTCCTCGTAGGCTTTTAACACGTCAACCACTTCCTGTACGCCTTCTTCCACGATTTCTTTAACCGTTTTTGAAGGATCGAGGTGTGGCTCCTGTTCCAGGTAACCCACACTGTAGCCGGGTGAAAACACGACTTCGCCCTGGTATGATTTTTCGAGGCCTGCAATAATTTTAAGCAAGGTCGATTTTCCTGATCCGTTCAAACCGATGATCCCAATTTTGGCTCCAAGGAAAAATGAAAGGGAAATATCTTTAATCACTTGCTTTTGGGGAGGGTAAGTTTTGCTCACCCGGTACATCGAAAAAATAATCTTTTTGTCGTCGCTCATATCTGTCAATTTATTAGCTAATCTGTCAAAATGGTATTTTGAACTATCCAATCCAAAACTTCAGTTAGCAAATGTAAATGATTTTTGGGATGAATATGCGTATATTTAAACTGTAATTTTTAATCAAAAAAGTCTGCTTTGAAAATATTAGTTGTAGATGATAATCCGATTAATCAGAAGTTTGTTCAATACTCACTTCGGAATTCTCACGATATCGATACGGCAAATGACGGAGAGGAAGCGGTTAATAAAGCGGCTCATAATTTCTATGATTTAATTATTATGGATTTATGGATGCCCATTATGGACGGAGCTGAAGCGACCTTAAAGATTCGCCAGCTGGAGCGTAACAGCAACCGAAAAACTCCGATCATGGTGTTTACGACCAGTAACATGGAAAACGACCGTAACCGCTGTCTGCAATACGGCGCAAATGATTACCTGGTAAAACCGGTTCCTGCTGCTACATTACAGGAAAAGGTCAAATGCTTCACAAGATAAATCAGTGGTTGATTTGGGACCAATAGCATAAACAAAAAAAGCTGACTTTTAAGTCAGCTTTTCTATTTTATATCTGAATGTACTATTCAGCTTTCGGTTCATCAGCCTGAGCTTCATCAGTTGTTGGTTCTTCAACAGCTTCGGCTTTGGTTTCTTCAACCACATCGGCTACTTCTTCTTTAACAACTCCGGCTTTCGCTGCGGGAGCGGCAGTTTCCGTTGCTTTTTTAGCGCTGCCACGACGCGAACGACGTGATTTTGCCTTGGTTTCTTTAGCCGCAAGCATGTTTTCGTTGAAATCAACAAGCTCAATGATACACATTTCGGCATTGTCGCCCAAACGGTTACCTGTTTTCAGGATACGGGTATACCCACCCGGACGATCGCCGATTTTTTCGGCTACATCTCTGAAAAGTTCAGCCACAACGGTTTTACTTTTCAAGTAGCTGAAAACGGTACGACGTGAGTGTGTGGTATCATTTTTCGCCTTTGTAATAAGCGGCTCAACATACATCTTTAGCGCTTTTGCCTTTGCAGTGGTGGTGGTAATTCTTTTGTGCAAAATCAAAGAATTGGCCATATTCGACAGCAAAGCTTTCCGATGAGCGCTTTTCCTTCCCAGATGGTTGAATTTTTTATTATGTCTCATTTGTGCTTATTCCTTGTCTAATTTATACTTACTAATATCCATTCCGAATGTCAGGTTCATCACATTCAACAGATCATCCAACTCTGTCAGCGATTTTTTACCGAAATTTCTGAATTTAAGCAAATCGTTCCGGTTATAGGTAACCAATTCGCCCAACGTTTCCACATCGGCAGCTTTCAAACAGTTTAATGCACGAACTGACAGATCCATATCAACCAATTTGGTTTTCAGAAGTTGACGCATGTGCAGCACTTCTTCATCAAATTCTTCGTTTGCAAATTTCTCGTCCGAATCAAGGGTAATTTTTTCGTCAGAGAATAACATGAAGTGATAAATCAGGATCTTGGCAGCTTCTTTCAAGGCATCTTTTGGATGGATTGAACCATCGGTTTTGATTTCGAGAACCAACTTTTCATAGTCGGTTTTCTGCTCAACCCGATAGTTTTCGACTGCATATTTCACATTTTTAATTGGTGTGAAAATTGAATCAATCGGAATTATACCAAACTCAGCATCTACCGGCTTATTTTCAGCGCTGGGAACATAGCCGCGACCTTTGCTTATGGTAATTTCCATTTGCAATTTAACATCAGCTTCCATGCGGCAAATAACCAGCTCTGGATTTAAGACACGGAAACCGGTCATAAATTTATTGATGTCGCCAGCCGTAAATTTTTCCTGTCCGGTAATGGTGATAGAAATTTTCTCACTGTCAAAATCTTCTACTTCACGTTTAAAACGGATTTGTTTCAGGTTCAGGATGATTTCAGTCACATCTTCCATGATTCCTTTAACCGTTGCAAACTCGTGGTCTACGCTTTCTATTTTAACGGTAGTTATTGCATAGCCCTCTAACGAAGATAACAGGATTCGACGCAAGGCATTACCGATGGTAATCCCATAACCAGGCTCCAATGGACGAAATTCGAATTTACCGACTTTCTCATCGGACTCTACCATTATTACTTTGTCAGGTTTTTGGAACGCTAATATTGCCATAATAATACTGAGTAATTTTATTATTTAGAATACAACTCTACGATCAGTTGTTCTTTAATGTTTTCTGGAATTTCTTCCCGTTCCGGGCGATTCAGGAATTTTCCGGCCATTTGGGCTCCATCCCACTCCAACCAGGCGCATTTGTTGTAGCGATGAGAAGTCAAAGCAGCTGAAATAATTTCGAGCGATTTTGATTTTTCGCGTACACTCACTACATCGCCGGGACGAAGTTGATAAGAAGGAATATTAACGATTTCACCGTTAACCATGATGTGTTTGTGGCTCACCAACTGCCGCGCAGCTGCGCGGGTGCGGGCTAATCCGAGACGGTAAGCCACGTTGTCCAACCTAGATTCCAACAACTGAAGTAATACCTCACCGGTAATCCCCTTCGCTGCAGAAGCTTTGTGGAACAAATTGGCAAACTGTCTTTCCAACACGCCATAAGTGTATTTAGCCTTTTGTTTTTCACGCAATTGCAACCCGTATTCAGATTTTTTACGTCTGCGGCTGGCTAATCCATGAAAACCGGGAGGATAATTTTTCTTTTCAAGAACTTTGTCTGGGCCGAAAATTGGTTCACCAAATTTTCGCGCGATTTTTGATTTTGGGCCTCTATATCTTGCCATTATTCATCCAAATTAAAAGATTAAACACGTCTTCTTTTTGCAGGGCGGCAACCGTTGTGTGGCAATGGAGTCACATCAACAATTTCGTTTACCTGAATTCCCACGCTGTTAATCGCACGAATAGCAGACTCACGACCGTTTCCGGGGCCTTTCACAAAGACTTTTACTTTTCTGAGACCCAGGTCATAGGCCGTTTTTGCACATTCTTCTGCGGCTACCTGTGCAGCATAAGGCGTATTTTTCTTTGAACCTCTGAATCCTTTTTTACCAGCCGACGACCAGGAGATTACTTCTCCGTTATTATTGGTCAGTGAAATGATAATATTATTGAATGAGGAATGAATATGCGCCTGGCCAGTAGCTTCAACGTTAACAACTCTTTTTCTTGTAGTTCCGGATTTTTTTGCCATAACTTAATTATCAATTATTTAGTGGCTTTTTTCTTATTAGCTACAGTTTTCTTCTTTCCTTTACGTGTACGGGCGTTGTTTTTAGTACTTTGCCCGCGTACAGGAAGGCCAATACGGTGACGGATACCACGGTAGCAACCGATGTCCATCAATCGTTTAATGTTCAACTGGTTTTCAGACCGAAGTTCACCTTCAACTTTGAAACTTTCGCCGATGACTTTACGAATTGCAGCAAATTGGTCATCATTCCAATCCTGCACTTTGGTGTCAAAATCAACGCCAGCTTTTTCGAGGACGAACCGGGCACGGTTCCGGCCAATACCGAAAACATAGGTTAATGCCACTTCACCTCTTTTATTATTAGGAATATCAACTCCAACAATACGAGCCATAAAAAAAAATTTTACAAAGTTAATTAATTATCCTTGACGCTGTTTGAACTTTGGGTTCTTTTTATTGATCACGTACAAACGGCCTTTTCTGCGAACAATTTTGCAGTCGGCGCTGCGCTTCTTAATGGATACTCTTACTTTCATTATTTCGTACTTTAATTTTTATATCTAAAAGTAATCCGTCCTTTAGTCAGGTCGTATGGAGACATCTCCACTTTTACCTTATCTCCCGGAAGAATTTTGATATAATGCATCCGCATTTTACCAGAGATATGTGCCGTAATCACATGCCCGTTTTCGAGTTCAACCCGAAACATCGCATTTGATAAGGCTTCGATGATTGCTCCGTCTTGTTCTATGGAAGGCTGCTTTGCCATATTTTTATCTGTCCAATTTAATACCGGGCCGGTTTTTCAACCATCCCGGCTCTATTGTTAATTTAGATGAAAGACTTTTAATACATAGCAGCACCACCGCCTGTACGTCCTTTAATCCGGCCTGATTTCATCAAACCGTCATAATGCCGCATCAACAGGTGGCTTTCAATTTGTTGCAGCGTATCGAGCACCACACCAACCAGAATCAACAGAGAAGTTCCACCGTAAAAATAGGCGAACTGGGTGTTAATTCCGGCCATCATTGCAAAAGCGGGCAAAATGGTTACAATTCCGAGGAAAATTGATCCGGGAAGCGTAATCCGCGACATGACTGTATCGAGAAATTCGACTGTTTTTTTACCGGGTTTTACCCCCGGTATAAAACCGCCGTTCTTTTTCATGTCCTCGGCCATTTGTACCGGGTTTACAGTAATGGCGGTGTAAAAATACGTAAACAAAACCACCATGACAAACTGAGAGAAATTATACCAAAACCCGACATGATTCGACATTGCCGCAGCAAAACCGCTCATGCTTTCCGAATTGGCAAATCCTGCAATACTAATTGGAACAAACATGATCGCCTGAGCAAAAATGATAGGCATTACCCCGGCTGCATTCACTTTTAATGGTATATACTGACGTACGCCCCCGTATTGTTTGTTTCCTACGATGCGTTTTGCATATTGTACCGGGATCCGGCGGGTACCTTGTACCAGCAGGATACTTCCCATGAAAACGATGAAAAGGACGACAAACTCAATCAGGAACATGACCATACCGCCACCTTGTTGCTCCAAACGGGAAACAAACTCTGCAAAAACAGAGAATGGCAGACGGGCAATAATACCAATCATGATAATCAACGAAATACCGTTACCTATTCCTTTATCGGTGATGCGTTCTCCCAACCACATAATAAACATCGATCCTGCCGCCAGAATGATTGTTGATGTCAGTTTAAACATCCAGCCGCTCATTGCAAATGCTTCTGCAGGAAGTTGATAGGTTAAATTGGCAAGATACGCCGGTGCCTGGAACAACAAAATCAACACAGTCAGATAACGGGTTATCTGGTTGATTTTCCTTCTTCCTGATTCTCCTTCTTTTTGCAACCGTTGAAAATACGGGACGGCTATTCCCATTAACTGGATAACAATCGAAGCAGAAATGTAAGGCATAATCCCTAAAGCGAATATAGAAGCGTTTGAGAAAGCCCCTCCCGAGAACATGTCTAACAAGCCCAGCAACCCCTCTGAAGTTTGTTGTTTCAATTGTCCAAGTTGAGCCGGATCAATACCCGGTAAGGCGACAAACGATCCTAATCGATAAATCAAAAGAAGAAATAAGGTTAAGCCCAAACGGGCTCTTAAATCCTCGATTTTATAAATATTCTTTAGGGTTTCGATAAATTTTTTCATTAGGTTAGAGTATTTCTGTGGTTCCTTCTAATTTTTCAATGGCTTCTTTTGCGTTTTTAGAGAAAGCATGCGCTTTAACATCCAATTTAAGCGTTAACTCGCCTTTCCCTAAAATTTTCACACGGTCGTTTTTCGAAGCCAGACCGGCATCAACCAACAACTGAACATCGATCGCTGAAAGCTTGTTGCTTTCGGCCAATGTTTGCAGTGTGCTTAAGTTGATGGCTTTATATTCTACCCTGTTTACATTGTTGAATCCGAATTTTGGCACCACGCGTTGCAAAGGCATCTGACCGCCTTCAAATCCGCGGGTACGGCTGTATCCTGATCTCGACTGGGCACCTTTGTGACCTCTTGTAGAGGTACCACCATGTCCGGAGCCTTGACCACGACCAATGCGCTTTTCTTTTTTAACGGATCCTCCTGCAGGTTTAAGATTACTTAAATCCATAATTTTAATCTTAAAATATTTTAAATTTCTTCAACTTTCACCAAATGTTTCACTTTGTTAACCATCCCCCATATCGCGGGTGTAGCTTCGTGTTCAACACTGTGATTCAATTTTTTAATTCCAAGAGCTTCAACTGTTGCTTTTTGGCTCTTTTCGGAACCGATTATGCTTTTTACCAGTGTTACTTTTATTTTAGCCATGTTTCTATCCTTTAAAAACTTTTTCCAATGAAACTCCTCTGTGCTGAGCCACGGTATAAGCATCTCTCATTTCGAGCAATGCATTCATCGTAGCTTTCACCAGGTTATGCGGGTTCGATGATCCTTTGGATTTCGCCAGGATATCATGGACTCCAACACTTTCCAACACGGCACGCATAGCGCCCCCTGCTTTTACGCCTGTACCATGCGATGCAGGTTTCAGGAATACATTAGCGCCACCAAACTTAGCCACTTGTTCGTGGGGGATTGTGCCTTTGTTGATCGGGATTTTAACCAGGTTCTTTTTCGCAGCGTCAACGCCTTTAGCGATGGCCGCTGTTACTTCGCTGGCCTTGCCAAGGCCCCATCCGACGATCCCGTCTTCGTTACCGACAACAACAATGGCTGAGAAGCTGAAGGTTCTACCCCCTTTGGTTACTTTGGTGACACGGTTGATCGCCACTAACCTGTCCTTAAGTTCAATGTCTGTTGTTTTGACTTTCTTGATATTTCCTGCCATAATCATTAAAATTTAAGGCCACCTTCACGGGCAGCATCAGCTAATTGTTTAACTCTACCGTGATACAAATAACCATTGCGGTCGAATACAACACTTGAAATACCGGCAGCGATTGCTTTTTCAGCTAAAGCTTTTCCAACCAGGGCAGCTCTTTCGGATTTATTGCCTTCGGCTGCGCCGATTTCTTTATCCAATGAAGAGACTGCCAGCAAGGTGGTGCCGGCAAGGTCGTTCACCAATTGGGCATATATTTGTTTGTTGCTTCTGAATACGCTCAGGCGCGGTCTTTCAGCAGTTCCGGAAACAATTTTCCGGATTCTCATTTTTATTCTATATCTTCTTTCTTGTTTCGTTAAAGCCATGGTTTCAAATTTTACTATTTAGCACCTGCAGATTTACCGGCTTTGCGACGTAATACTTCACCCGCGAATTTCACACCTTTTCCTTTGTAAGGTTCAGGAGCACGGAATGATCTGATTTTTGCCGCTACCTGGCCAATAAGCTGTTTATCGCAGCTTTTAAGAGTGATCGTTGGGTTACTGCGTTTATCGGTTACGGCTTCAACCGCCACTTCATTCGGTAGTTCCAGAAATGTGTGGTGAGAATAGCCTAAAACGAGGTCCAGCAATTGGCCCTGGCTTTCTGCACGGTAACCAACCCCTACCAGTTCTAATTTAATTTCATAGCCTTTAGAAACGCCCACCACCATGTTATGGATCAATGAACGGTAAAGCCCGTGCATGGCGCGGTGTCTTTTCTGTTCGCTTGGTCGTTTAACCAAAGCCTGGTTGCCTTCAACAGCTATTTCAATCTCACGGTCTACCTGTTGCGAAAGTTCGCCGAGCTTCCCTTTAACGGTCACCAGGTTTTCCGGGCCGACAGTGATCGTTACTCCGGCAGGAATTTCGATGGGTAATTTACCTATCCTTGACATTGTTTTTCCTCCTTATTAATAAACGTAACATAAAACTTCACCACCGACTCCCTGTGTCTGAGCTTCTTTGTCAGTAATCACACCTTTGGAGGTCGACAAAATCGCAATTCCCAGGCCGTTTAATACACGAGGAATGTTCTCGCTGTCGCAGTACTGCCTCAAACCGGGTTTACTGACCCGTTTGATTGACTTGATGGCTGGTGTTTTTGTTTCAGGATGATACTTCAGGGCGATTTTAATATTTCCCTGATAATTCACTTCCTCTTCAAACTTATAATTCAGGATGTAACCCTTCTCTTTTAAGATCTTGGTGATTTCCTTCTTTATATTCGATGCAGGAATATCGACTACGCGGTGTTTGGCTTTTTGAGCATTTCTGATGCGTGTCAAATAATCTGCTATTGGATCTGTAATTTTACTCATTACTTTTTGATTAATAATTACCAACTAGCTTTTTTAACGCCCGGGATTAAACCAGCAGAAGCCATTTCGCGGAAGTTAATCCTGCTAATACCGAACTGGCGGATATATCCTTTGGGACGACCTGTTAATTTACAACGGTTGTGTAAACGTACCTTGGATGAATTTTTAGGTAGTTTTTGCAAGCCGATAAAGTCACCTTCTGCTTTTAATTGAGCCCTTTTTTCAGCGTATTTTTCAATCAGTGCTGCCCTTTTTACTTCACGGGCTTTCATGGATTCTTTTGCCATAGCTTAATTCTTTTTTACGTTTTTAAAAGGCAAACCTAATTCTTTCAACAAAGCGTATCCTTCTTCATCTGTTTGAGCAGAAGTCACAAAAGTAATGTTCATCCCGTTAATACGGTTAACTTTGTCAATGTTAATTTCGGGGAAAATGATCTGTTCCGGAATTCCGAGGGTATAGTTCCCTTGTCCGTCCATTTTGCTCTCAATTCCTTTAAAGTCACGAGTACGTGGCAAAGAAACATTGATCAGACGATCAAGGAATTCATACATTTTGTCCCTTCTCAGGGTCACGCGAACACCGATAGGCATTTTCTTTCTTAACTTAAAGTTTGAAATGTCCTTTTTTGATTTGGTTTGGACTGCCTTTTGTCCGACGATCATCGTCATCTCTTCCGTAGCGACTTCGATGATTTTTTTGTCGGCAATTGCAGCTCCAACACCCTGATTCAGGACGATTTTATTCAACTTCGGCACCTGCATAACAGATTTGTAATCAAATTCCTTCATCAATGCAGGAATGATTTCTTCCGAATATTTCTTCTTAAGTGTTGGTGTATAAGCCATTACTTAATCTCCTCTCCAGATTTTTTAGAATAACGAACTAATTTACCGTTGTCGCCGAGTTTCCGACCGATACGGGTTGGCGCTCCGGTTTTCGGATCAACCAACATCAGGTTGGAAATGTGGATTGGCGCTTCCTTTTCAACAATACCTCCCTGCGGATTTTCTGCATTGGGTTTGGTATGTTTTTTTATCATATTAACGCCCTCCACAATTGCTCTGCTTTTTTCCCGGATTACTTCCAGTACTTTTCCTTGCCGTCCATTATCGTTTCCGGCAGTTACAACAACTGTGTCTCCTTTTTTGATATGTAATTTCTTCTGCATCTTGTTTTATTTATGCATTAAAGTACTTCTGGTGCAAGTGAAATGATTTTCATGTTTTTGTCACGAAGTTCTCTTGCAACAGGTCCGAAAATACGGGTACCGCGCATTTCGCCAGCGTTGTTTAGCAGCACAACCGCGTTGTCATCGAAGCGGATATAAGAACCATCCTGACGACGAACTTCTTTTTTTGTGCGTACAACAATTGCTTTCGAAACAGTCCCTTTTTTCATATCACTACTCGCGATCGCACTTTTTACAGTCACGACCACGACATCGCCCAGCGAGGCATAGCGCTTTCTGGTTCCGCCTAAAACACGGATACAAAGCACTTCTTTTGCTCCGCTGTTATCGGCTACTGTACATCTTGATTCCTGTTGTATCATGATTACTTAGCTCTTTCAATAATTTCAACTAATCTCCAACGTTTGCTTTTGCTCAACGGACGCGTTTCCATGATCCGTACGGTATCGCCAACGTTGCAGGTATTTTGCTCGTCGTGAGCATAAAATTTAGTTGTTTTGTTAACGAATTTCCCGTAGATGGGGTGTTTTTCTTTCATCTTAACGGCAACAACAATGCTTTTATCCATTTTGTCGCTCACAACGACCCCGGTACGCTCTTTTCTCAGATTTCGTGTTTCCATTCTACAAAATTAATTCTGATTTTGATTCAATTCCCGTTGACGTAACACGGTCTTCAGGCGTGCAATATTTCTCCGGGCAACCTTAATTTTCATCGGGTTATCGAGTGGAGATACAGCATGGTTCATGTCCAGACGCGTCAAGGTTTCGTTCTCCAAATGGATTCTTTCCAGGATTTCCTTATCCGTTAATTCTTTAATTTCAGAAGTTTTCATTCTTAATCTTCTTTTTCAGATTCAACATAATCACGTCTAACAATAAACTTTGTCGTAACCGGTAATTTTTGAGCGGCCAGACGAAGGGCTTCCTTCGCCATTTCAAAGGGCACGCCATCGGCTTCAATAATGATTCGGCCGGGAGTAACCGGGGCTACAAATGCTTCAGGAGCACCTTTACCTTTACCCATACGTACTTCGGCGGGTTTCTTGGTAATCGGTTTATCGGGGAAAATACGGATCCAGATTTGACCCTGACGTTGCATATGACGTGTTACCGCAACCCTCGCCGCTTCGATCTGACGACCGGTAATCCATGCTTCCTCCAACGTCTTGATCCCGAATGAACCGAATGCCAGTTGGTTTCCGCGTTGAGCGATACCTTTCATCCGGCCCTTCTGGACTCTTCTAAATTTTGTTCTTTTTGGCTGTAACATCCTTTTTTAGTTAAAAGGTTTCCAATTATTTTCTTTTCTTTTTGAAACCGCTTCCTCTGTTTCCACGCGGACCGGCACCGGCAGGTGCGCTTGTTGATTTTTGTCCTACGTTTGGCGACAGATCGCGTTTTCCGTATACTTCACCTTTACAAATCCAGACTTTAACGCCAAGCAACCCTGTTTTTGTTAAAGCTTCGGCCAAAGCATAATCAATATCTGCTCTGAGTGTGTGCAAAGGAGTACGGCCGTCTTTATACATTTCAGAACGAGCCATTTCAGCGCCATTTAAACGGCCTGAAACCATCACTTTGATTCCCTGCGCTCCCATTCTCATGGTAGAGGCGATCGCCATTTTCACGGCGCGGCGGTAAGCGATTTTACCTTCGATCTGACGTGCAATATTATTCGCCACGATACGGGCATCGAGTTCAGGTCGTTTAATCTCGAAGATATTGATTTGAACTTCTTTGCTCGTAATCTTTTTCAATTCTTCTTTCAGCTTATCAACTTCCTGACCACCTTTGCCAATAATAATACCGGGTCTTGATGTGTGAACAGTAATGGTAATAAGCTTCAGGGTACGTTCGATAATGATCTTGGAAATACTTGCTTTTGCCAAACGGGCATTCAGGTATTCACGGATCTTCGTATCTTCAACCAGCTTGTCACCATAGTCGTTTCCACCGAACCAGTTGGAATCCCATCCACGGATAATTCCTAAGCGATTAGCGATTGGATTAACTTTTTGTCCCATGTATTACTATTTATTCGTTTTCGTTAACAACATTTTTACTATCGATGCAAAGTGTAACGTGGTTCGAACGCTTGCGGACCCGGTGTGCCCGGCCTTGCGGAGCGGGGCGAAGACGTTTTAAAATACGTCCTGAATCAACGGCAATATTCTTCACAAACAAATTGCTTTCCTCAAGGCGAGTTCCTTCGTTTTTTGCCTGCCAGTTTGCCACGGCCGACATCAACAGTTTTTCAACTTTTCTTGAAGCTTCTTTTGACGAATATTTTAAGACATCCAGCGCCCGGTTAACTTCCATTCCGCGAACCATATCGGCCACAAGCCTCATTTTACGCGGAGAAGTCGGGCAATCTTTCAATACTGCAAAATATTGTGATTTTTTAGCTTCTTTAAGTTCGTTTGCTTTATTTCTTTTTCTAGCACCCATCGTAAGTTCTTTTAATAGTTAATGAGAAACTCATGCCTACCTTTTGTTACCGGCATGTCCCCTGAATGTTCTTGTAGGTGCAAATTCGCCTAATTTATGACCAACCATGTTTTCGGTCACATACACGGGGATAAATTTATTCCCGTTATGTACCGCGATGGTATGCCCTACAAAGTCAGGAGAGATTACTGATGCCCTGGCCCAAGTCTTAATCACAGACTTTTTACCTGATTCATTCAAACCCAATACTTTCTTTTCGAGTTTGTAGGCAATGAAAGGGCCTTTTTTTAATGAACGACTCATAGTTCTTCTCCTTTATTATTTCTTGCGTCTTTCTACAATATACCTGTTGGAAGCTTTTTTCTTGGCGCGGGTTTTATAACCTTTAGCCAATAAGCCTTTACGTGAGCGCGGGTGTCCGCCTGAAGCGCGTCCTTCGCCACCACCCATGGGGTGATCAACCGGGTTCATCACAACACCGCGTACGCGTGGTCTTCTTCCTAACCAACGTGAACGACCGGCTTTACCTGATCTTTCCAGGTTGTGTTCTGTATTTCCAACAGTACCAACGGTAGCTTTACAAGAAACAAGTACCATTCTGGATTCGCCCGAAGGTAGTTTTACGATAGCGTATTTTCCTTCTCTTGAGGTCAACTGTGCATAAGTACCTGCACTACGTGCCATCACGCCCCCTTGTCCAGGGTGAAGTTCAATGTTGTGAACCAATGTTCCCAGAGGTATTTCACCAAGAGGGAGGGAGTTGCCAATTTCAGGTGCGATACCTGGACCGCTTAATACCGTTTGACCGGCCTGCAATCCATTCGGTGCAAGCATGTAACGTTTTTCACCATCGGCATAGACCAACAGTGCAATACGTGCCGTACGGTTCGGGTCATACTGAATTGACTCAACACGAGCAGGGATACCGTCTTTTTCGCGTTTGAAATCGATCACGCGGTATCTCTTTTTGTGCCCTCCACCTATATACCTCATTGTCATGCGTCCCTGGTTGTTACGACCACCGGACTTTTGCATGGGCTTCAACAATGATTTTTCAGGCGTTGATGCAGTAATCGTATCAAAAGCACCAATAATTTTATGCCTTTGACCCGGAGTAACTGGTTTTAATTTTCTTACTGCCATTTTTGTTTATTATATATTACTGTAAAAATCAATTGCATCTCCTTCTGCCAATGTGATAATGGCTTTTTTGAAAGCATTTGTTCTTCCGTTAATCATACCGCTTTTGGTATACCGGCTTTTATTTTTACCGGCATAAATCATGGTATTGACAGAAACAACATTCACATTGTACAGACTTTCAACTGCTTTTTTTATCTGTTGCTTATTGGCATCTTTCTTAACGACAAAGCCGTAACGATTCAGCTTTTCTGCCTGACCCGTTACTTTTTCCGTTACGATGGGTTTAATTAAAATATTCATTTCTTTTCCCCCTTAAATCTTAAATTGTTCTTCAATTTTACCAAAAGAACTCTCTAAGAAAACAATTTTCTTAGCGTTCATGATTTGGTAAGTGCTTAATTCCGAGGCAATTACAACAGATATGTCCTCCAAATTTCTGGATGACAAATATATGTTTTTATTTTCTTCCGGTAAAACGAAAAGTGACTTTTTATCGGTAATATTCAGATTCTTACTGATATTGACCATCTCTCTTGTTTTCGGAGCATCCAGATTGAAATCTTCAAGGATCAGAATATCGCTTGCCTGCGCTTTGTAAGTCAATGCTGATTTACGGGCCAAAGCTTTCACTTTTTTATTCAACTTAAAGTTGTAGTTTCTTGGGCGTGGTCCGAAAACGCGACCACCACCGCGAAACAAAGGAGATTTGATGCTGCCTGCACGTGCGCCGCCTGTACCCTTTTGTTTTTTAATCTTTCTGGTACTTCCGGCAACTTCTCCTCTTTCTTTCGCTGAATGAGTCCCCTGACGTTTGTTGGCCATGTACTGTTTTACATCCAGGTAAATGGCGTGGTCATTGGGCTCAACACCGAAGATCAGTTCATTCAGAACGACTGCTCTTCCGGTTTCTTTTCCGGCTGTATTTAATACTTGTACTTCCATTACTGATAAATAATTACGGTTGAACCTTTTGCTCCCGGAACAGAACCTTTAACAATAAGCAGGTTTGATTCGGGGATTACTTTCAGGACTTTCAGGTTTTGAACAGTTTTGTTCGCGCCGCCTGTACGACCTGCCATCCGCATTCCTTTGAATACGCGCGAGGGGTACGATGAGGCGCCCAATGAACCTGGAGCTCTCAGACGGTTATGCTGACCATGCGTAGCATCGCCAACGCCGCGAAAGTTGTAACGCTTAACAACGCCCTGAAATCCTTTACCTTTTGTCACACCAGTAATGTCTACCCAGCCTTCTTCCGAGATGGTGTCAACAGTAATGGTATCTCCGAGTTTAAACTCGCCGTTAAAATCACGAAACTCAACGACCTGACGCTTTGGTTCACTTCCTGCTTTTTTGAAGTGTCCAAATTCAGCTTTGCTGGTGTTTTTTTCTTTCTTTTCACCAAAACCTAACTGAATTGCTTCATAGCCATCGGTTTCTGCCGTTTTCACTTGTGTGACCACACAAGGACCGGCTTCAATCACAGTGCATGGGATGTTTTTCCCCTCAACACTGAATACGGAAGTCATTCCGATTTTTTTACCGATTAATCCTGCCATTTTTTTTGTTTTTTACAGGTTATCAAACTTTAATTTCTACTTCAACGCCACTTGGTAATTCAAGCTTCATTAAGGCGTCGATGGTTTTTGCTGTTGAACTGTAAATGTCGATCAAACGTTTGTAAGACGACAGCTCGAATTGTTCCCTTGATTTTTTATTCACAAAGGTTGAGCGTAATACAGTAAAAATACGTTTGTGTGTCGGAAGCGGAATTGGTCCGCTTACTACTGCACCGGTAGTTTTAACTGTTTTTACGATCTTTTCAGCCGACTTGTCTACCAAGTTATGATCATACGATTTCAGCTTAATTCTGATCTTTTGACTCATAATGAGATAAATAATTATTTTACAATAACTCTACTTTTCCTTTTATTTCTTCCAGCACTTTGATGGCCATCTGACGCGGAACTTCCTCATAGTGAGAAAACTCCATCGAAGAGGTAGCCCGACCTGAAGACAAGGTTCTCAGCGTGGTTACATAACCAAAGATTTCGGCCAGCGGCACTGTTGCTTTAATTACACGTGCTCCGGCTTTTTCCTCCATACCTCCAACGCTGCCACGACGACGGTTCAAGTCGCCAATGATATCGCCCATGTATTCTTCCGGGGTAACGATCTCTGCTTTCATAATGGGCTCCAGCAATTTGGGGCCTGCTTTTGATGCAGCGCTTTTGAAAGCCTGGCGGGCACAAATTTCGAAAGACAACTGGTCCGAGTCAACCGCGTGGAATGAACCGTCGATCAATTCAACCTGAAGGCTGTCTAACTGGAATCCGGCCAATGGCCCGTTCAGCATAGCCGACTCAAAACCTTTTTGTACCGGCGGGATGAATTCTTTCGGGATACGACCGCCTTTTATGCTGTCGATGAACGTTAAGCCTTCTTTTCCTTCCTCGGCCGGACCTACGCGAACAATGATATCGGCAAATTTACCGCGACCACCCGATTGTTTTTTGAATACTTCGCGCAGTTCAACAGTTTGGCTGATCGCTTCTTTGTAAGCCACCTGGGGTTTACCCTGGTTGCATTCAACCTTAAACTCGCGTCTTAACCGGTCGATGATGATTTCCAGGTGAAGTTCACCCATCCCGCGAATAACGGTTTGACCCGATTCTTCGTCGGTGTGAACCTTAAAGGTGGGATCTTCTTCGGCCAGTTTTGCCAAACCAAGTCCCAGTTTATCCAGGTCTTTTTGTGTTTTTGGCTCTACGGCAATACCAATTACCGGCTCGGGGAAGTCCATGCTTTCCAGGGTAACCGGATGGTCAATATCGGCCAGGGTATCTCCGGTGCGGATGTCTTTAAAACCAACAGCAGCACAAATATCGCCTGCTTCGATGACATCCTTCGGATTTTGTTTGTTTGAGTGCATCTGGAAAAGACGCGAGATCCGCTCTTTTTTACCCGTACGCGAATTGTATACGGTAGAACCTGCTTCCAGTTTACCTGAATATACGCGGATAAAGCACAAACGGCCCACATAAGGGTCGGTCGCAATTTTAAATGCGAGAGCAGTCAAGGGTTCATCGACATCGGCATGACGAATCACCTGATTGTCAGTTTTTGGATCGATACCGATAATTTCGCCTTTATCCAACGGACTTGGCAAATATTCGCAAACAGCATCCAACAAACGCTGAACACCTTTATTTTTGAATGCCGAACCACACATCATCGGTACAATGATACCGGCGACAGTCGCTTTGCGGATGACGGCATGTAATTCAGCCGGAGTAATTGAATCCGGATCATCGAAGAAGCGTTCCAGTAAATTGTCATCCAATTCGGCTACAGCTTCTACCATTTGAGCACGATACTCATTGGCTTGTTCAAGCATGTCGGCCGGAATATCTTCGAGTGCATAGGTGGTACCCAGCGTCGCATCATCATACCAACGAACCGCTTTCATTTCGATCAGGTCGATCACCCCTTCGAATTTTTCTTCGGCGCCAATCGGGATCTGAATCGGAATCGGGTTTGCCCCAAGTTTTTCGCGAACCTGCGAAACAACATCATAAAAATCGGCTCCTGAACGGTCCATTTTATTGACGAAACCAATCCGTGGCACGCCATATTTTTCGGCCTGGCGCCAAACGGTTTCTGATTGAGCCTCAACGCCGCCCACAGCGCAGAAAAGAGCTACAGCTCCATCCAGAATACGTAACGAACGTTCTACCTCAACGGTGAAGTCAACGTGTCCCGGAGTATCGATGATATTAATTTGGTGTTGTATATTTTCGTGTGTCCAGAATGTAGTTGTAGCAGCAGACGTGATGGTAATCCCACGTTCCTGCTCCTGCTCCATCCAGTCCATGGTAGCAGCCCCATCATGCACTTCACCAATACGGTGAGTCAATCCGGTATAATACAGGATCCGCTCAGTCGTTGTTGTTTTTCCGGCATCGATGTGGGCCATGATACCGATATTTCTTACATATTTTAAATCTCTAGCCATGTTTACCAATTATTCTAATCCTGATTTAAACTAATACCAATCCGTTGTTTAGAACCGGAAATGGGCAAAAGCACGGTTAGCTTCAGCCATACGGTGTGTCTCTTCTTTTTTCTTGAAGGCGCCACCTTCTTCGTTAAAAGCAGCCTGAATTTCAGCAGCCAACTTATCAGCCATTGATTTACCTGAACGTTTGCGTGCAAACAGAATCAGGTTTTTTATTGATATTGAAACTTTTCTTTCGGGACGGATTTCCATAGGAACCTGGAAGGTAGCGCCACCAACGCGGCGGCTTTTCACCTCTACGGCCGGAGTAACATTTTCCAGCGCTTTTTTCCAGACATCGAGCGGAGATAATTCTTCGTTTTTCAAACGATTGGCAACCAACGCCAGCGCATCGTAGAAAATACCATAGGCAATGGATTTTTTACCATCAACCATCAGGTCGTTTACAAATCGTGTTACCAGAACGTCGTTAAATTTTGGATCGGGCAGAATGATCCTCTTCTTTGGTTTTGATTTTCTCATCTTTTAAACTTTTAGTGTTATTCGAATTGGTTGTGACTTATTTGAGCTTCAGTTCTCCGGCAGATGCCGGATCATTTACTCAACCAAACCACTAAACATCCATTTGTTATTTCTTCTTAGGCCTTTTTGTACCGTATTTTGAACGTCTTTGCGTACGACCTTCAACACCCGCGGTATCCAAAGCACCACGGATCAAGTGATAACGTACCCCCGGCAGGTCTTTTACCCTACCTCCACGTACCAATACAATAGAGTGTTCCTGAAGGTTGTGGCCTTCTCCCGGAATGTAAGCATTCACTTCTTTGCCGTTTGTCAACCTGACCCTGGCTACTTTACGCATAGCTGAGTTTGGTTTTTTAGGAGTTGTGGTGTATACACGTACACAAACACCCCTTCTTTGCGGGCAAGAATCTAAAGCCGGAGACTTACTCTTTACTACTTTTGATAGTCTCCCTTTTCTAACTAACTGCTGAATCGTTGGCATACAACTATTTTTATTTTTATTAAAGTTTCTGTAAAATGGACTGCAAAGGTATTGATTTTTCAATAAATACGAATACAACCATCTCCGTTTTTGACAGAATCCTCCAAAAACGGCAGGCAAAAGTACTAATTTTCAGAAAAGAACAATCGTTTTTCGTATTGTTTTTTTGAAAATTCTTTAAAAAAGCGGATGGATATCAGGCTAATTCAAGACTTTATCCTTGAAAAGCGATTTAACCGGATTAAAAAAGCGCTGAAGCAAACGCAGGTCTTCCGTGACAATTTCGACATCGCCTTTCATTTCCTGACTAAAGGTAAGCGACCGATTATAATTGGTCTTCAAATCCTGCGGCAGATCAATTTCGGCGATATAATTATCATTCGACGGCACCAGCGAGATTGATTTTACCGTTCCCCTGACAACCCCGTATTCCATATACGGGAAATTATCGAAGCGAATATTGACGCGCTGCCCGGCCTTTACTTTCCCGGCGCCGCGCAACGGCAAACTGACACGGCCGATAATATGGCTTTCGCGTTCGGGCACAATGGTAAATACAATATCGCCGCTTTTTACCTGCTGATTTTTACTCCAGAAGTTTGTGAAAGTCACCTGTCCCTCAATCGGTGTTTTCAGCACAAAGGAATTCTCCCAGTACTCGAGCCGGCTTTTTAATACGTTTAACGATTCGATCAGTTCGGTTTGCAATCTGCGCTTTTGGTCTTCAAATTCCTTTTCGGTCCCGATGACGGCCTGCTCCATTTCAATAATTTCTTTTTGCGTTTGGGCTAAGGTGGTCCGGGCCCCGTTAAAGGAATACTGTTTTTGCAACAAGGCTGACTCGGATTTTTTTAAATCGACCAGCGAAAGAACCTCCCGCCGGTACAACATCGAATCGCGTTTAAACTGATCGCGCGCAATCTGATATTCATTTTCGAGGATTTGCCGTTGACTCCACAACCGGTCGTAATAAACCCGCTGCATATACACCTGCTCGCGCAGCGAGGCAACTTTTTGCGGGTAAAAGTTCAGGCGGACAAAACTGATGTAATTATGATATAAACGTAAAAAAGAAGAAAAATCGGACTGAATATCGCCCAGGCTATAACCCGTTGTAATTTCCTTATAATATAAGGTATCAAACGTGATGAAAAAACGATCCGTTTCCAACAGGTCTTTTTTTAGTTGGGCAACGTCTTCGTGGTTGGCAGTATTTTCGAGGATAGCGATAATTTGTCCGTTGGATACAAGCCCCTTATCCTGGATAAAAAGCTGATCAATGCGCCCGGTTGTCCTGGCCACAATATGGGCCGGCGGATTTTCTGACATAACCACCACCCGTGCCCGGATCATATCGGGATAATGAAAAAGCCAGCTTCCGAGCAACAGCAAAATCAAAAAACCGATAATAACCATCAGCCCGCTTCGCAGCAACCACGACGGCGACTTCCCGATGATCTCCTGAACCTCGTCGCTCCTGATTTCTATGTTGTCATTTTGCGGCATAATTTTTAAATGCTGATTTGTTTAGACGCAGATTTTTATGAAATCATAATCATCTGCGTCTCAGTTTTCTAACTTCCCAACTCCAGCTGGTTTTTCACCAAATTATAATACGCGCCTTTCTTTAATGTCAGCTCTTCGTGCGTTCCCAACTCCACCAATTCTCCCCGGTCGAGGACCACTATCTGATCGGCATTTTTTACCGTGCTCAGCCGGTGGGCGACCACCACAACGGTCTTTCCCTCGTACACCCGGTTCAAGTTTTCCATGATCACCTTTTCGTTGTTTGCATCCAGTGCATTGGTTGCCTCGTCGAAAAACAGGTACTCGGGATCTTTATAGATCACACGCGCAATCAGGATCCGTTGCTTCTGTCCCTGGCTTAACCCGTGGCCGTCCTGCCCTATTTTTGTATTAAATCCGAGGGGCAGCCCTTCCACAAAATCCATGATGTTGGCCATCTTGGCGGCGAACATCAACTTCTCCTTGTTAATCCGTTCTGTTCCAACCACGATATTATTGGCGATGGTGTCCGAAAAAATAAAACCGTCCTGCATCACCGCCCCCACCCGTGTACGCCACCACTGCTGCGAAAAGTTTTGCAAATCGGTATCGCCTACCCTTACCTTACCACTCACCGGATGATAAAATCCAAGCAGTAATTTCACCAGGGTCGTTTTTCCGCTTCCGCTGGTTCCAACAATCGCGGTGATCTTTCTCTCCGGGATCGTCAGGCTGATCTGGTTTAAAACTTTGGGCGAATGAGGTCCTTCGTACTGAAAAACCAGATCGTGCACGTATACTGATTTATCAGACGGAAGCGAATTCAGCAAAGGTTTGTCTTTTAGTTCTTCGTCATCCTGCTTGTGGATCTCGGCCAAACGCTCCATACTCAGCTTGGCATCCTGTGCCAGGTGCATAAAGTTGATCATGTCGTTCAGCGGCCCGTTTAACTGCCCGATAATGTATTGCACGGCCAGCATCATCCCCAGGGTCATATCCCCGTTTAGCACCGCCATAGCCGCGATAATGGTGATGATGATGTTTTTGGTTTCATTCAGGAAGACCGAACCGGCCTGCTGGTACTGATCGACTGTGAGGTTTTGCACGTTCACCCGGAATAAACGGGCCTGAATGCGTTCCCACTCCCAACGTTTTTGTTTTTCGTAATTATTCAGTTTGATCTCCTGCATCCCGTTGATCAACTGGATGAGCATGCTTTGGTTTTCAGAAAGCTGCGCAAATTTTTTATAATCCAGCTCACGCCTTTTTCGCATAAATACAAATACCCAAACCACATAGAGCGCCGAGCCCAGCAGGAATACAAACAGGATCTTCCAATTGTAAATAGCCAGCACAATACCAAAAACCAGCAGGTTAACCACCGAAAACAGGGTATTCAGGGTTTGGGTGGTCAGGAAACGTTCGATGCGGCGGTGGTCCTGGATACGTTGCATGAGGTCGCCGATCATTTTGGTGTCGAAAAAGCCGATCGGCAACTTCATCAGCTTAATCAGGAAGTCGGAAATAATGGAAATATTGATCCGGGTTGAAATATGCAGCAAGATCCAGGAGCGGATAAAATCGACCGAAGTTTGGCTGATAAACAAAACCAGTTGGGCAATCAGCACCAGGTAAATAAAATGAATATCCTGGTTGTTGATCCCGACATCGACGATGCTTTGCGTCAGGAAAGGAAAAATCAGCTGAATGATGCTCGCGGCCAGGAAGCCCAGCAACAACTGGCTGACCAGGCGCCGGTGCGGCCGCACATAGCGCCACAGGAATCCAAAGCCCGAACGATCGGTTTTCTCATCGTCGCGGTCGTAAAACTCCGGGGTTGGCTGAAGCATCAGGCAAATACCTTTCTGACTTCCGCCCGACACGGTTGCCAGCCAATGTTTTTTAAACTCCACGGGGGCGTATTTCACCAGGCCAAAAGCCGGGTCGGCCACATAAATTTTATCTTTCCGGGCCTCGAATACCACCACAAAGTGATTTTGGTCCCAGTGTACAATACAGGGTTTGGGCACATCCTTCACCAATTGTTCAAAAGTGACCTTTGTCCCCAGGCTGCGCATGCCGATCGCTTCGGCGGCATCGCTAATTCCCAGCAAGGATACGCCTTCGCGTGTAATGTGTGATTGTTCCCTTAAAAAATCGAGCTGAATGCTTTTCCCGTAAAATTTGGCAATCATCCGCAGGCAGCTTGGCCCACAGTCCATGGCATCGGGTTGCTTAAAGAAAGGGAAACGGGACATATCGCAAATTTATGCTTAAAAATAAGACGAAATAAGCCCGAAAACACCGCCAATACCGATTAGTTATTCACAAATGCCCGTTAATAGTATTTCCTGTTTCAACCGGTTTAAATTTATTGTTCCTTCACCACCAGCTTGCCGGTCAACAGCTCGCTGTTGTAACTTACACGCACAATATAAACGCCTTCTTTCCAGCCCGAAGTGTTCAGCCGGTAGTCCCTGCCTCTGAGTTTGGTTTTCTTTATTTTCAACAATTGGCTTTGATCGTAAACTTCCAGGTCCCATTCTGTATTCATGTCCGGGCTTTCTTCTGATGTAGATTCGATGGAAACAGTGGTTTCGGAGGTGGAGGGGTTGGGAGATAAAAGCAAGAAATCACACCAAATCACTCCAATGTCATTACGGATTCTTGTTTTGGATATGCCGCAAGCTGTTACCGTAGATGAAATATAGCCGAACCCGTCAAAAGTTCCCCAAACCGTGCAAGTTGGACTAGTCTCGTTCGCAATGGAAAGGATATCGGATTCCCAATAAAAAGATTCACCGTTTACCCTATTGATGTCATCTACCCTGTATGTCAATCGACTACCACATTTTATGACATAATTGCCTGATATAGTCGGAGTAGGAAGCTCGCCGGTATAAACCTCATGTCGGGGAAGAGTTATATCTCCGCAGCCAGTCGTAACAGTTGCTTCAATCCAACCTTCTCCCGAACCGGTAGCGGTAAATATACAGGGGTTTGAACCCTGAGGTGAAGTACGTGAAAGATTAGCGCTTTGGTTCCAGCTGATTGTTGTTCCCACCGGATTATTAACCGTAAATGAAGCGCCGGAAGAACAGACAAGTTCGGGGCCGGAAATGATTGGACTTCTTGATGTATTTACAGTCATTATTCCTGATCCACATGGATCTAACCAATTACTCAAACGGGTTGTATTTGTCCCACCTCCCGTCCAGGAAAGATGAAACTGACCATAATATATCGTATGGTAGGAAGAACAACCACCATCTCCACCATGAACTCCCCAACAACTCTTTTATTTTGATCAAACAGAGGCGAACCAGAAGAACCACCTTCGGCTGTTCCATCATCAAAGATAACTCTCCAGTGGGTATCTGCAGGAGAAACTGTACCATTATTCCAAGTAATTTGAGAACTATTTGATGTCAGATTATCATTGTCAAAAGAAATCTTCATAACATCTCCTGAAGGATGGTGGATTCCTGTTCCGGAGGTAGGAATATCACCGCTCCGGTCCCAACCCAACCAGGAGAAACGGGTGTCACCCAACGGTGACGTATCCATCTCCATCAAGGAAAAATCGGTACTATTCCATGCGGCCCGAAATTCAGCTCCATTATAAGTAATCCCTGTGGTTGCTGAACTTCCGCCACAAGTGGTCATTTTATATTGAAACTTGAACATCCAGTTCTCTGCATCGGATATTTCTGTTGAAGACAAACTTCCATTAGATGAGGTATCAATGCAGTGAAAGGCAGACAAAAAATAAGGTCTAAAATTTTGATCGGCGGTCATCAGTAGTGAGCCACTGCACCATTCAGTTCCATCAGAAAGAAGAACCAACGCCACAGCATCCGACTCTTCGTCCCATCCCGGGAAGCAGGCGATATTATTATTGCAGCTACCTGACCCTCCTAAATTTCCATAGGCCATAGTGGGGTATAAATTTTTATATGCATGTACCACTCTTTTTATAGACAATTGTGATTGTCCTCTTTTTGTTACAGGCTCAAACAAATAAATAGTAACATTGTCTCCCAAGATAAGGTCAGTCAGGAAGTAACCGTTTTTCGTGTTTTGTTTTGATGTAACGGGTCCATAAAGCATTCTCCCAATCGCATTGGAGATATACAATTCGGCACTGTCGGGCAGGTAAAACTGGTCAAAAACAAAATTAATCGAATAAGCTCCTTTTGACTGAAATTCCATAGACCAAAGCAGACCACCTTCCACGACAGTCCACGCTCCGTCAGCCAATGTGATATGGGTATCAAATCCTTTTCCAAAACGAAAAGGAATATCCAGGCCTTCTTTCTGTTTATCTTCTTCTATTAGTTTTTGTACGTCAAAAGCAGGAAACTCCTTAACTGTGGTGGCTTTCGGTTGACTTTTAATTAGCGGTACCTGATCAAAGGCATTTCCATCCGGAAAGAATTTTGTTTCTACTTGCCCGGATGCCAGTTGAATAGAAGAAATAAGGACAAAAAACAAAATTACTCGTTTCATTTTATTACTGAATTTTAAAGTTGATTTTAAAGGTTAGCGTATCCGTTAATAGCGAGGGTTCTTCATGAGTACGGGCAAAACGAAAACGGTGCTTAAACCCCGTATAATAATTGTCCTTTCCCAGAAATTCCCGATGGGTACTTTCATATGTTCCTTTTCCCCAATACCAAACAGAACTTCTGTTATCAACCCATAATTGTTCAAACACGTAAGTCGTATCTGTTTTGAAAGGATATGCCCCGGCACCAAGCATTAGAGTTTGTAATAATTTATATGACTTACCATAATCTTCTCCATCTGAATGAAAAACTCTACAAAAGCCATTTTCATTGGAATAAGCAAAATTGGGGTCAAAATGTAATTTCTCATCTCGTTTATTCGTAACAGAAAAGTAGAAAGAAAAATTTTCACCTTCACGAAAAACAGTGGCGGGTTTTCCTTCTTCATTTAAAAGACAAAATTTGAATTCAATGCTATCCACTTCTTTTTGGATGATAGCACTTTTACTATTGGGAGAGATTTCCCAATAGAGTTCTTCATCTTTTTCGCACCCGGCCCCCGTTAAGCTAAGGAGCAAGATAAATACGCTGATTTTTACAATGGTTGTTTTCATCGTTTCTGAGTTTTATAGTTTGACAATATGTTTTTTTGCAGCGCCATTTGGCTGTAAGCGGAAAGTTTTAGGCGGATGTGTTTTCATTGTATGTCGTTTAAAGGTTAAACTGATGTGCCTTTTCAGAACCGCGGGTAGTAAGAAGATGAACAAGTTACAAAATAGTTGCGCTGGGATTTTATGTTAGTGAACATATTTTCAAAAACAGCGTGGGGCAGGGAGCATGGGGAAAAGGGATGTGCCGGTTTTCGTCATTGACGGACCGGGCGACTCCAAAGTCATCCGATCAGTCAAAAAAGTCAACGTGTTTCGATAAGTTTGAATTTATTATTCTTTCACCACCAGTTTGCCGGTCAACAGCTCGCAGTTGTAGATATAATGTCAGGTCAGGTTTAAACCGGCGATCTGAATCAGTACAAGAGATTCACCCGGCCGTGAAAATTAAACTTCTGCCTGATTACTGATTACTGAATACTGGCATTGGTCACCGATCACCGATCACCGATTACCGATTACCGACTTGACAATAAACACCTTCTTCCCGGAATTATAGATTAATCTTTTGGACATGATCTGTTGATGGTTTCATTCGTATTACCAAATGGAAGAAAAACCAGACGTTAATCGTGAAATTTATTTTAACCTGAATAATTCATAAACTTTAAAAAGGTGAATATTTGATTTTTTCAGCCGTGGGATTTAATAACCCATATGCTGAAAAGAAAATTTGTTGTCTGCGATTGTTTTCGATTGGTCATTTTAGAGGTTGGCCTGTTTAGTTTTAGACCAAAAATTGTGTGTATTTTCTTCACAGAACATAGGTATTTTATCTTGTGCTTTGCAAGTGCCTGATTAATATGTATTTTTGAATATAGTTGGGTTGTTGCTAACGGCGCAACTGTCCGATTTCGAGGAAGTAATTCTCAAGCAGTTTGGCTTGCGGGCATGAAGCTGGAAATTCCACTTTTATTTTTGTCTTCATTTGTCTAACCTGGGCAGCAATTTTAATGAACCTTTCACGTAATGTCTTCATCGTAACAGCTGCCAACCCCTTTGTTTTTAGCATGTTCTCCTGCAACGAGTGCATCAGCACATAAGCGGCTGAATGCAAGAATAACCTGAACTGATTGGCATAAAAGCTATTGCACGACATCCGGCCTGATTGCAGGTAGTTTTTGTGGTCTTTGATATTGAGTTCCATCCTGCCCCGTCCGCAGTACCCTTGTTCGTAAAGTGCCTTTGTCCGGTATTCCCAAAGGTCGGTTACAATAAAACGAATATTGGATCCTTTGCTTGTCACTTCGATTTTAACAATCACGCGTTGCTGGTTTTCCCAACTACCCGCTTTGTAGCCAAATGAGTGATAACGCTTTATGGGTTTGGCATATCTGGCAAATTCATTTTCGCAACTCTTTACAAGAGTTTCAACACTCGAATTCAATACGCTGTTTCCGGTCAAGCCAGTTATAAAATGGATATTGGGTTGTCCAACGCACCAGTCCATCAACTCTTTGCTGCAAAAGTGGCTGTCGCCCCGAACAATGATCACCGTATTTTTCCACGATTTGCGCAAATGGGCAACAAGCCTTTTGAGTATCCCAAAAACATTGGCACTTTTGCTGCGCCTGCCTGGTTTGAGTATGGTGGTAATCAGTTTTCCCGACAAGCCTTCATAAATGTGAAGGGGCATGTAGCAATACTCTCCGTAATAGTTATTGAACAGGGTTAACTGCTGCCCCCCGTGGGTATCAATGTTGGTGTCATCGCAATCGATAATAATCACAGGAGGTTCCGAAGGGTAGGATTCAATAAACTTATTGGCAAAGGCATACGCGATGTTGTACAGTTCACTGGCTCTTGGGGTGTTCTCAAAACGGGTCATAGTTGATTGAGATGCCAAGGCATTCCCTGTCATGGGCAAACGTCCAACACTCATTTTCAGGATCGTGTCATCGCGCAAGGTATTGCAATCATTGGCATCTTCATATCCAGCAACAATCTGATATACCCGCTGTGCAGCAATCTCTTCCAAAGAGTGGTCAACATAGCTTTGATGCCGGGTGTCCTCAATACAAGTAACCAGCGACTTGATGATGCCAATCCGGCTCTCGATATCTTTGACCAACAGCAAACCACCATCTGAAGAAATCTCAGATGCAGTAAAACTTACCTCAATACGCTTATTGTCAATTGGTTGTAAATCGAAGAGTTTTCCCTGGCAAATTGCAACGTCTGTTTGCTTGTCCAGAGTTTTTTCGGTAATTTTATTTTCTGAAGAGCTCATGGAAATACGGTTGTAAGACGCTGTAAGATAGTAATTTATCTTTAATTTTCGTGAGCTTTTCTTCGTTTTTGTGAATTATTCAGGTTAAAAAGACGTTTTTACTTTCAATTTAATTTTGCTTTTTCAAATTAATTTCTACTTTTGCCCAAACAAAGAAATAACAATGAAGTATCCGGCTATCATACTTAACGTCATTATCCTCGTCGTCGTGGTCATTTCGCAAGCGAAGTGAGGATGTTGCACGTTGGTATATCAGGTAGCCATTCTCACAAAAAGGGAATGGCTTTTTTTATTTAAATAAATTTGTAGATGAGGCATTTTTCAACATATATTCTTGTAGTCCTTCTGGTCGTCCTTCATGGGTCTCGCTGGAAAGGCTGCTGATTGTTGAATAACAAATATCATTCAAAAGCCTTTCTCTGATCAGAGAAGGGCTTTTTTTAAAAACAAACACGACAAACTGAAGATATGAAACACAAATTAAGATCAGCTACAACCACCGAAGGGCGCCGGATGGCCGGGGCCAGAAGTTTATGGCGCGCCAACGGCGTGAAAGAAGAACAATTTGGCAAACCGATGATCGCCATCGTCAACTCATTCACCCAGTTTGTTCCGGGCCATGTTCACCTGCACGATATCGGCCAGTTTATTAAAGGCGAAATTGAAAAACAAGGCTGTTTTGCCGCCGAATTCAACACAATCGCCATCGACGACGGAATTGCGATGGGGCACGATGGCATGTTATACTCGCTGCCCTCGCGCGATGTGATTGCCGACAGCGTGGAATACATGTGCAACGCGCACAAAGTCGACGCCATGGTGTGCATATCCAACTGCGACAAAATCACCCCGGGCATGATGATGGCGGCCATGCGACTGAATATCCCTGCCATTTTTGTATCGGGCGGCCCGATGGAAGCCGGCAACATCGACGGGAAAGACTACGACCTGGTGGATGTCATGGTCATGGGCGCTGACCACGAAGTGGACGAGTCGTACCTGACAAAAGTGGAACGCGATGCCTGCCCTACCTGCGGAAGCTGCTCCGGCATGTTTACCGCCAACTCCATGAACTGTCTGGCCGAAGCCCTGGGGATTGCCCTGCCGGGAAACGGCACCATCGTGGCCACTCACCTTAACCGGAAACGTTTGTTTGAGCAAGCCGCCAAACAAATCATTAAACTTACCTACGACTATTATCAAAACGGGAACGAAAAAGCCCTCCCGCGTCAGATTGCAACAAAAGCTGCATTCGAAAACGCGATGAAATTGGATATTGCGATGGGCGGATCGACCAACACGGTCTTGCACATCCTGGCCATTGCACACGAGGCGGGGGTTGATTTTACCATGAAAGATATCAACGGTTTATCCAAAGTCACCCCCAACCTGTGCAAAGTAGCGCCAAACGGGCACTACCACATCCAGGATGTAAACCGGGCCGGCGGCATTCTCGGAATTTTAGCCGAGTTGAGCCGCGGCGGGCATCTCGACACAAGCGTTCCGCGCGTCGATGGCCTGACGCTGGAAGAAGCCATTGAGAAGTACGATGTCATGAGGAAGAACGTAAACACGGAAGATATTCAACGCTATAAATCAGCGCCGGGCGGCGTTCGCAACCTGGTACTGGGGTCGCAGGAAAGTTATTATCACGAATTTGATGCCGACCGGGCAAACGGCTGCATCCGCGACCTGGAACATGCCTACAGCAAAGACGGCGGGCTGGCTGTGCTCTACGGCAACATTGCCGAAGACGGCTGCATTGTAAAAACAGCCGGAGTCGACCCGTCGGTTTACCGCTTTAAAGGGACCGCCCGCGTGTTTGAATCGCAGGAAGACGCCGTTAATGGCATTCTTGGCGACGCGGTACAAGCCGGCGACGTGGTAATCATCCGCTACGAGGGGCCTAAAGGCGGACCGGGTATGCAGGAAATGCTGTACCCAACCTCCTATTTAAAGTCCATGAAGTTGGATAAGGCTTGCGCCTTGCTGACGGATGGCCGTTTTTCGGGAGGAACATCCGGGCTTTCCATCGGCCACGTTTCACCCGAAGCTGCTGCCGGCGGAGCAATCGCGCTGGTCAGAGACGGCGACCCGATTGAAATTGACATCCCGGCGCGTAAAATTAACATGCTGGTCCCAAGCGAAGAATTGAATAAAAGAAGAACAGAAGAAGAAGCCCGGGGAAAAGAGGCCTTTAAACCGGCCAACCGGCAACGCTCTGTCAGTAAAGCATTAAAAGCTTATGCCTGCCTGGTTAGCTCGGCCGACAAAGGCGCAGTTCGCATCATTGATTAGTAAAAAATAAAACACATTCATATGGCAACAAAACACATTACCGGATCTCAAGCCGTTATTCTTTCCTTACTGGAAGAAGGCGTTGATACCATTTTCGGCTACCCAGGCGGGGCCATCATGCCCATTTATGATGCCCTGTACGATTTCGACAAACAAGTGACCCACATCCTCACCCGGCATGAGCAAGGCGCCGTCCATGCCGCTGAAGGTTATGCCAAGGTAACCGGAAAAGCCGGAGTGTGCTTTGCGACATCGGGCCCGGGAGCGACAAACCTCATCACCGGCATTGCCGACGCGATGATTGATTCCATACCGCTTGTCTGCATTACCGGCCAGGTGGCTTCCCCGCTCCTGGGAACCGATGCGTTTCAGGAATCGGATGTGGTAGGCATCTCCATGCCCATTACGAAATGGAATTACCAGGTTACTTCGGCACAGGAAATCCCTGAAGCAATTGCCAAGGCTTTTTACATTGCCCAATCGGGCCGACCGGGACCTGTTTTGCTGGATATCGCCAAAGATGCCCAGTTTCAGGAACTGAATTTCAAATACAAGAAATGCACGAAAATCCGTTCATATATCCCCGAATACCCGGTTGACCCGTTTAAAGTGCAAGCCGCTGCCAAACTCATCGATGCCGCCAAAAAGCCTTTGTTGCTTTTCGGACAAGGCGTTATTATCGCCAATGCCGAAGCGGAGCTGAAAGCCTTTATCGAAAAAACCGGCATCCCGGCTGCGTGGACCCTGCTCGGCTTATCGGCACTGCCGTCCGACCATCCGCTGAACGTGGGCATGCTGGGCATGCACGGAAACTACGGGCCAAACATCAAAACAAACGATGCCGACCTGATCATTGCGGTAGGAATGCGTTTTGACGACCGGGTAACCGGCAAAGTCAGTTCGTACGCCCGAAAAGCCAAAATCATCCACCTCGAGGTTGACCCGGCTGAAATTGATAAAATCATTAAAACCGATATCGCCGTTTTAGGCGATGCAAAAAAATCGCTGGCCATGTTCACCGCTAATGTCAAAGAAAATAAACACGACAGCTGGCTGCAGGAATTCCGCGTATGCGATCAGATTGAGCACGAGAAAGTCATTCAAAAAGACATCTATCCTGAAAAAGCCGGATTGACGATGGGCGAGGCGGTTCGCATTGCTTCCGAAAAAACCGGACACGAAGCCATCCTGGTGACCGATGTTGGCCAGCAGCAAATGATTGCCTCCCGCTATTTCAAATTTAAACATTCGAAAAGCAATGTAACCTCAGGTGGTTTGGGCACCATGGGCTATGCCATCCCGGCTGCTTTAGGCGCGCAGCTTGGGGCGAAAGACCGGACGGTTGTTACCTTTGTCGGCGACGGCGGTTTTCAAATGACGCTTCAGGAATTGGGCACGATTGTACAAAACAAGCTCCCGGTAAAAATCATTCTGCTGAATAATAACTTCCTGGGCATGGTGCGGCAGTGGCAGCAACTGTTCTTTGAAAAACGTTACTCCTTTACCGAGCTTCAAAACCCCGATTTTATCATGATCGCCAATGGCTTCGGTATGGCAGCCCACAAGGTGACCAAACGCGAAGAACTGGAACCGGGAATTCAAAAAATGCTTGACCACGACGGGCCATACCTGCTCGAAGTCGTGGTTGAAAAAGAAGACAATGTATTCCCGATGGTTCCCTCGGGGGCAGCAGTTTCCGATATCATTCTTGAAGCCTAATTTTAAAACAACGAAAAATGAAACAAGAATTTAATATCATCTTATATTCAGAAAACCACATCGGTTTACTCAACCGGATTACCATCAATTTTACCCGCCGGAAAATGAACATCGAAAGTTTGACCGTATCGGCATCGGCCATTAAAGGTATTTCGAAATTCACCATCGTGGTAAACGAAACCGAAGACCGGGTTAAAAAAGTAGTGGGGCAACTTGAAAAAATCGTTGATGTGTTAAAAGCCTTCTATCACACCAACGAAGAACTGATTTACCAGGAAATCGCCTTGTATAAAGTACCGACGGAAGCCCTCTACGAAACGGATAAAATTGAAAAAATGGTTCGCAATGCCGGGGCCCGTATCCTCGAAATTACGCGCGAATATACGGTCATCGAAAAAACCGGGCACAAAGAGGAAACACAGGCGCTTTTTGAACAACTGAACGAATTTAAAGTTATGCAATTTATCCGTTCGGGCAGAATTGCCCTTACACGCGACCCGATTGAACGACTTTCGGAGTTTCTGAGAGAACGCGATGCCATGCTCGAAGCATTAGATTAATATGGACACGACCAGGCCAGCTTGTTTTAAACGACTTTGCCGATGCAGTGAATTCACCCTGAATTTCGTTTAGGTGCTGTTTATCATGATCAGGAAACCCCGAAATAAATTCAGGAAGATCCAGACGACAGGCATTGAAACAAGCTGACCTTTTTCGCGTGATGGCCAAAACAGAACATTTACCGGTATACAGCCTGCATAACTTCAGCCCGGAAGAACGGAAAAGTCAGCAGTTTCAGGTTGAAGTATTTGATGCCAAACGTCATTTTAGCGTCAGATACCCGCACCGGCACGACTTTTTCGAAGTGTTATACCTGATGCAAGGCTCCGGGTTTCACGTGATCGACGGGAACAAATACGAAATTCAACCTCCCTGCGTGTTTTTTATGTCGCCCGGACAAGCCCACAAGATTGAATTCTCAAAAGATATTGGCGGTTACATCTTCATTTTCACAGCCGACTTCTACCTGGCCAACCGGAGCAACCAAAACAGCCTGATCGAGTTTCCCTTTTTTTATAACCTGGAACAGGATAATCCGCCACTCTTGCTTGAACAGAAAGAAGACATCCTTTTTCTGGAAAAATTGTTCAGCAGGAGTATCTCGGAACTGCGCACCAACCAAGCCAACCCGCTGGACATGCTCCGTTCGTTGCTCGACCTGATCCTGACCACCTGCACTTCGCTTTATAAAACAGCCGAAAACCTGGAGGCGAAAGGAAAAGGATACTTGCTGGTAAAGCGTTTCTATCACCTGGTTGAAGAACAGACCCACAAAAATTTATCTTTAAAGGAATACGCCAGTTCCCTGGCGGTCAGCCCGAATCATTTAACACAAACAGTCAAACAATACACCGGCAAAACGTCCAGCCAAATCATAAAAGCCAAACAAATCATGGAAATCAAGCGGCTGCTGGTACACACCAACCTGAGCATAGCCGAAATTGCCCATCAGCTCAACTTTGACGACCAATCGTATTTTACCAAATTTTTTAAACGCGAAGCCGGATTTTTGCCTCTTCAATACCGGGCAGAAACAGCCCGATAACACAAAAGTACCATCGCCTGTAAAAATGTAAATTATTGAACTTTAAGGTAAAAAGTCAAACAATCGGATAAAACAAAACCCGAATCCATGAAAATTACCAAATATTCATGCTTTTTTACTCCGTTTTTTGCCGATTATTCTTTTGCTTTGTATCCGGTAATGTTAAAATCAAGTAAAAACAAATAAATTCATTCAACATGGCAAATTATTTTAACACGCTCCCGTTGCGCCTGCAACTGGAACAATTGGGAACCTGCGAATTCATGGACAAATCAGAATTTGCTGACGGTGTAAAAAAACTGGAAGGGGAAAAAATCGTCATTGTCGGCTGTGGCGCACAGGGCTTAAACCAGGGGCTCAACATGCGCGATTCGGGACTCGACATTTCATACACCTTACGGGAATCGGCCATTCAGGAAAAACGCCAATCGTATAAAAACGCCGCCGAAAACGGGTTCAAAGTCGGAACATATGAAGAAATGATTTCCACCGCCGACCTGGTAATCAACCTGACGCCCGACAAACAGCACAGCGGCGTAATCAATACCATTATGCCCATGATGAAAAAAGGAGCAACACTCTCCTATTCACACGGCTTTAACATTGTTGAAGAAGGCATGCAAATCCGTAAGGACCTGACCGTCATTATGGTTGCACCAAAATCGCCGGGCTCTGAAGTTCGCGAAGAATACAAACGCGGCTTTGGCGTTCCCACGCTGATTGCCGTTCACCCCGAAAACGACCCGAACGGCGACGGATTGGAAATTGCCAAGGCCTATGCCGTAGCAACCGGAGCCGACCGCGCCGGCGTACTGCGCTCATCGTTTGTGGCCGAAGTAAAATCGGACCTGATGGGCGAACAAACCATCCTGTGCGGCTTATTACAAACCGGATCGATCCTCTCGTTCGACAAAATGATTGAAAAAGGAGTTGAAGCCGGATATGCCTCCAAACTGATCCAGTACGGATGGGAAGTAATTACCGAAGCCCTGAAACATGGCGGGATTACCAACATGATGGACCGCTTGTCGAATCCGGCAAAAATTAAGGCCTTCGAACTTTCCGAAGAATTGAAACGCCTGATGCGCCCGCTTTTCCAAAAACATATGGACGACATCATGAGCGGCGAATTCTCGAAAACCATGATGGAAGACTGGGCCAACGGCGACAAAAAACTATTGACCTGGCGTGCTGCAACCGGCGAAACGGCATTCGAAAAAACCCCGGCCGGCGATATGGAAATCAGCGAGCAGGAATACTTCGACAATGGCGTGCTGATGATTGCCTTTGTGAAGTCGGGAGTTGAACTGGCTTTCGAAACGATGACCGAAACCGGCATCAAAGAAGAATCGGCTTACTACGAATCGCTGCACGAAACACCGCTGATTGCCAACACCATCGCCCGAAAAAAATTGTTTGAAATGAACCGTGTTATTTCCGATACGGCCGAGTACGGTTGCTACCTGTTCGACCATGCCTGCAAACCTTTGCTCGCCGATTTTATGTCGAACATGGATGTGGATGTCATCGGAGAAACATACGGCGAAGGACGCGACAACGGGGTCGACAATAAACAACTGATCGCCGTAAATGAACTGATTCGTTTCCACCCGGTAGAAATTATTGGCTACGAATTGCGCGAATCGATGACCGCGATGAAGAAAATCGTTTAATTCACGATATTTCCACAAAAAAAAGCCTGACAGTCGATTGATTGTCAGGCTTTTTTTCATAAAATCCTTCCGCCGGGCCTTCTTCCCCAAACAGAGATTCAGCCTGGTTGAAAATCATTCGGGAAAGTATTAAACCAATTCTACGTATCGACCGTTATTTGTGTAAATTCGTCAAAAATAAACAACGATAAAGCAAACAACTATGATCGACTGGTTTATCAATTTGAGCCCCATCCTGCAAGCTCTTATCGCAACCTTATTCACCTGGCTTGTGACCGCGCTTGGCGCCGCCATGGTGTTTTTCTTTAAGGAAATCAACCGGAAAGTTCTGGACGGCATGCTTGGTTTTGCAGCCGGAGTGATGATTGCAGCCAGCTTCTGGTCGTTACTGAGCCCGGCTATCGAGATGGAACGGGCAGCCGGAGGCATCCCCTGGGTCCCGGCCGTGATCGGTTTCCTGGCCGGCGGTTTCTTTTTATGGTTAATCGATCAGTTTCTGCCTCACCTGCACCTCGGATTTCCCAGCGAAGAAGCCGAAGGTGTCCCCACCTCGTGGCGGCGAAGTGTACTTTTAGTTTTGGCTATTACCCTGCACAATATTCCCGAAGGGTTGGCGGTGGGTGTGGCTTTTGGAGCTGTCGCCGCCGATTTGCCCGCGGCCTCGCTTGCCGGAGCGGTCGCCCTGGCAATTGGTATTGGCATCCAAAACTTCCCTGAAGGAGCCGCTGTGTCGATTCCTTTGAGAAGAGAGGGCATGACACGCCGTAAAAGCTTTATATACGGACAAGCTTCGGGTGTGGTAGAGCCGATTGCCGGCGTATTTGGTGCGGCGGCGGTTTTGCTGATGCGCCCGATCCTGCCCTACGCCCTGTCGTTCGCAGCCGGCGCCATGATCTATGTTGTAGTTGAAGAGCTGATCCCTGAATCACAACTCGAAAAACACACCGATATCGCGACCATTGGCACCATGCTTGGCTTTGCCGTGATGATGATGCTGGATGTGGCGCTTGGGTGAAAACAAACTGAAAAGATCTTGCAAAAAAAACTCCCTGACGCCCAAAGACAGGCTGTAACTTATTTTTAAAACATGTTTTCTCTTTGAACAAAAAGAGGTAATATTCGTCTTCAATCAATAAAACTTAAAATCATGAACAGTTTAATCATAGGAAGCTGGAAACTCAAATCATTTGAGGCCCAAAAAGAGAACGGTGAAACGATCTATCCGTTTGGAAAAGACCCCATCGGTTTAATCACCTATTCTGCTACCGGGCACTTTTCGGTCCAGTATATGCCCCGCGAGATCAATCCGGAAAAAGTAAACGGAGTATCGTATTTCGGACATTATGAATTCAACCGCGAAAAGGATTACATTGTCCACCATGTAGAGGGATCGTTGTTCCCCAGTGAAGAAGGACTGGATAAAATCCGCCATGCCCGCCTGCGCGGAAAAAGCCTGACGCTAACCTGTCCGCCTCTAAAATGGGGAACCGACGAAGAAGCCGTGGCCATTATTCAATTTGAGAAACAAGGTGAGTTGCCTCCAAACACAGCTCTTTAGCCCTTTCTTTTTCGTTCCCGGGAATTCGAAAAGAAGCGGTTTTCTAAATTAAGACGATAAAATCTTTTTCTTAGGAATTGTAAAAATAATGGCCTTTATATTTTCATTTTAAAATTAAATTGTGATATTTGCAGGAAATCTTTGAACAGATGAAGCATATTAATTCCATTTCTATTCTCGGTATTCTTCTCGGTATTCTAATTGGGATGCGCGACTGAGAATGGTATGGAATAAAAGATAAAAAAATGACATCAAGCCATTCTCCGCAGAGAATGGCTTTTTTGATATGTAAAATAATACAACAGATAATAAACAAATCATTTCATCATGAGCGACAGATTGTACATTTTTGACACCACCTTACGAGACGGAGAGCAAGTTCCGGGGTGTCAGTTAAACACAGTTGAGAAGATTGAAGTGGCCAAAGCATTGGAAGAATTAGGCGTTGATGTGATCGAAGCCGGATTCCCGATTTCGAGCCCCGGAGATTTCAAATCAGTGGTTGAAATATCAAAAGCGGTTACCTGGCCAACCATTTGCGCCCTCACCCGCGCAGTAGAAAAAGATATTGATGTAGCTGCCGATGCCCTCAAATACGCCAAAAAAGGCCGTATCCACACCGGTATCGGAACATCGTATTACCACATTCATTACAAACTCAACTCAAATCCTGATGAAATTATTGAGCGCGCCGTGAAAGCCGTGAAATATGCCAAAAAGTATGTGGAAGATGTGGAGTTTTATGCCGAAGATGCCGGCCGTACCGAAAACGAGTACCTGGCCCGCGTGGTCGAAGCGGTCATTAAAGCCGGAGCGACCGTAGTCAATATTCCGGATACCACCGGCTACACCATGCCCCACGAGTTTGGCGAAAAAATCAAATACCTGTTTGACCATGTCCGGGGGATTGAAAATGCCATCATCTCCACACACTGCCACAACGACCTGGGAATGGCCACTGCCAATACCATTTCGGGGATCATCAACGGGGCCCGTCAGGCCGAAGTAACCATCAACGGTATCGGCGAACGCGCCGGAAACACCTCGCTCGAAGAAGTGGTGATGACGCTGAAAAGCCGCTATAAAGTATTGAATATTGATACCAATATCAATACAAAAAATATCTACAAAACCAGTCGTCTGGTTTCCAACCTGATGAACATGCCGGTTCAGCCAAACAAGGCCATTGTGGGCCGTAATGCCTTTGCCCACTCATCCGGTATTCACCAGGACGGCGTGTTGAAACACCGCGAGAACTATGAGATTATTGATCCGACCGAGGTGGGCATCAATGAATCCTCCATCGTGCTGACGGCCCGCAGCGGACGTGCAGCCCTGAAACACCGGCTGGAAGTGCTGGGTTACGAACTGACCAAGGAGAAAGTAGACGAGGTTTATGAAAAATTCCTCGAACTGGCCGACAAGAAAAAAGACATCCGCGACGACGATGTAGTGGCGCTGGTTGACGACTCGGAAAAAAAAGAACGCCGCATTAAGCTTGACTTCCTGCAAGTGGTCACCGGAAAATCGTTGATCCCGATGGCAACGGTCAGGCTGGACATTGCCGGTGAGAAATTCGACGCGACCAGCTCCGGAAACGGACCGGTTGATGCCGCCATCAAAGCCGTCAAGCAAATCCTGAAACGCCAGGTTACGCTCGAAGAATTCCTGATCCAGGCCATTACCAAAGGCAGCGACGACGTCGGAAAAGTACACATGGAACTTGACCACGATGGCGCTAAATTCTTTGGTTTTGGCGCGCATACCGACATTATTACCGCATCAGTCGAAGCATTTCTGGATGCCGTAAATAAGATTCCGGTCCAATAAAAACAGAATAATCTTAAAATTATAACGATTCACAAACCTGCATTTCCAGGCAGGCCGAAGCTGAAAATACATGTATATGGAAGCAAAAACATTATTTGATAAAATTTGGGATGCCCATGTGGTGAAACAAGTAGAAGGAGGCCCCAATGTATTGTATATCGACCGTCACTTCATTCACGAAGTGACGAGCCCGGTAGCATTTTTAGGACTGAAAACCCGCGGACTGAAGGTCTTCCGACCCGACCAAACCACGGCCACTCCCGACCACAACGTGCCGACCATCAACCAGAACCTGAGCATCAAAGACGAGTTGTCGCGCAACCAGGTTGACATGCTGAAGAAAAACTGCGAAGAAAACGGCATTACCCATTACGGACTGGGAAGCGACGGGCATGGCGTGGTGCACATCATCGGACCCGAGATGGGTCTGACCCAGCCGGGCATGACCATTGTTTGCGGCGACAGCCACACCTCTACCCACGGCGCTTTTGGCGCCATCGCCTTCGGGATTGGCACCAGCGAGGTAGAAATGGTACTGGCCAGCCAGTGCATTATGCAGCCCAAACCGAAAAAAATGCGCATCACCGTCGACGGGAAACTGGGAAAAGGCGTAACGGCAAAAGACATTGCCCTGTACATTATTTCTCAGATTTCAACCAGCGGCGGAACCGGCCACTTCATCGAATACGCCGGCTCGGCCATCACCAGCCTGAGCATGGAAGGCCGCATGACCCTGTGTAACCTGAGCATTGAAAGCGGCGCCCGCGGCGGGATGATTGCGCCTGATGAAACAACGATTAACTACGTAAAAGGCCGCCAATTTGCCCCAAAAGGTGCTGACTGGGACAAGGCCGAAGCTTACTGGAAATCGCTGAAATCGGACGAAAACGCCAAATTCGATACCGAATATGTTTTCGATGCCGCCGACATTGAACCGATGATCACTTACGGAACCAACCCGGGCATGGGCATCGGTATTTCACAATCAATCCCAACCGGAAACGAACTGGAAGGAACCGACAAAACCACCTTCCTGAAATCGCTGAAGTACATGGATTACAACCCGGGCGAAACCATGAAAGGCAAAAAAGTGGATTACGTATTTCTGGGCAGTTGTACCAACGGCCGGATTGAAGATTTCCGTGCTTTCGCCGACTTTGTAAAAGGAAAACAAAAAGCGGACAACGTGATTGTTTGGTTAGTTCCGGGATCAAAAGCCGTAGAATCGCAAATCAAAGCCGAAGGCCTTGACAAAATATTCGAAGCAGCCGGAATGGCGCTGCGTCAACCGGGATGTTCGGCTTGTTTGGCGATGAACGACGACAAAATTCCGGACGGAAAATACGCCGTATCGACTTCGAACCGCAACTTCGAAGGACGTCAGGGACCGGGAGCCCGCACCTTGTTGGCCAGCCCGATTACCGCTGCCGCCGCCGCCGTTACCGGCGTCATCACCGACCCGAGAGAGTTCCTTTGATTGATGATTGATTAATGACGATTGATGATTGTTTCAAATGACACGAAATGAGCTGGAACAAAGAACAAAGAAATATGCACATGATTGTGTAAGAGTCGCGATGCTGCTTCCTGAGACTACTTTGGGGAGACATATCAGAAGTCAGCTGATCCGATGTTCAACATCAGTTCCGGCTAACTATCGCGCTGCAAATCTGGCACAGTCCAAGGCCTCTTTTGCTGCAAAATTATCAATCGTTATCGAGGAAGCCGATGAAAGTAGCTTTTGGTTGGAATTTGCAACAGACGAGAACTTGCTCACTGCGGAAACAACCGGTTCATTAATAAAAGAAGCTTATGAGCTTTGCTCAATTTTCATTTCTTCCAGAAAATCAATCCAGACGGGAAGTTGAAATCATAAATAATCATTCAAAAATTATAATTCAAATGGCTTACGACAAATTTTCAAAAATAGTATCACCGGCGGTGCCACTGCCGATCGAAAATGTGGACACTGACCAGATCATTCCGGCCCGCTTCCTAAAAGCAGTTGAACGCAAAGGCTTTGGCGACAACTTGTTTCGCGACTGGCGTTACGATAAGAACAACCAGCCCATTGCCGATTTTCCGCTCAATCAAAGCAAATACAGCGGCAAAATTTTAGTGGGTGGTAAAAACTTCGGCAGCGGGTCGAGCCGCGAACATGCCGCCTGGGCAATCTACGACTATGGTTTCCGCGTGGTCGTTTCCAGCTTCTTTGCCGATATCTTTAAAGGAAACGCCATCAACAACGGATTACTTCCGGTAGTTGTCAGCCCGGCATTCCTCGAAAAAATCTTCGCTGCCATAGCAGCTGCCCCAACCACTGAATTCGAAGTTGATCTTCCCACCCAGACCTTCACCATCAAAGCAAGCGGCGAGTCTGAGTCATTCGAGATCAACCCGTACAAAAAACACTGCCTGCAAAACGGGCTTGATGATATCGATTATCTCGTGAGCTTAAAACCCGAGATCGAGGCATTTGAAAAATAAACTCAAATGACAGGAAAATTAGTCACGAAAAATAACCCGCTGATCACCATCATGGACACCACGCTGAGGGATGGCGAACAAACCTCGGGGGTGTCGTTTACCGATACCGAGAAGTTGAGCGTAGCGAAAGTCCTGCTCGAAGATGTGAATGTCGACCGGGTTGAGATTGCATCGGCCAGGGTTTCAGAAGGAGAATTTAACGCCGCCCGCCGGATTATGGACTGGGCTGCCGAAAAAGGACACCTCCACCGGATTGAAATACTGGGTTTTGTTGATGGCCGAACCTCGCTCGACTGGATTAACCGGGCGGGCGGCAAAGCGCTGAATTTACTTTGTAAGGGATCGTATAAACACGTCACCCAGCAATTGCGCAAAACGCCCGAAGAGCACATCGCCGACATTCAGAAATCGGTTGATTATGCTACCGAACTGGGCATCTCGGTCAACGTATACCTGGAGGACTGGTCGAACGGCATGCGCAACTCCAAAGACTACGTGCATTTTATGGTGTCGAAGCTGAAAGAGATGAACATCAAACGCATCATGCTGCCCGATACGCTTGGGATTCTTAATCCCGACGAAACCTACGATTTCTGCAGGGAAATGATTGATGCCTACCCGGACGTTTTGTTCGACTTTCATGCACACAACGATTACGACCTGGCCATTGCCAACGTATTTCACGCCATAAAAGCAGGGATTGGCTGCGTACACACCACCGTGAACGGCTTAGGCGAACGTGCCGGTAATGCCCCCCTGTCCAGCGTAATCGCCACCGTGAAGGATCACCTGCAGATGAAGACAAACGTCAATGAAAGCATGCTGAACCGGGTGTCGAGGATCGTGGAAAGCTTCTCCGGAATACGCATCCCAACAAACAAACCCTTAATCGGCGAGTTTGTATTTACCCAATGCAGCGGCGTTCATGCCGATGGCGACAACAAAAACAATCTGTACTTTAACGACTTGTTGCCCGAACGTTTCGGCCGCACCCGTACTTACGCCCTGGGAAAAACTTCAGGAAAGGCCAACATCAAGGCCAACCTCGAAGACCTCGGGATAGAACTTTCGCCCGAAGCCCTGAAAATGGTCACCAACCGGATCATCGAACTGGGCGACCGGAAAGAAACCGTGACTGCCGAAGATCTGCCGTATATTGTCGCCGATGTCCTTCAGGAAGATATTGAGCAGAAAATTTTCATCAACAACTATGCGCTTACCCATGCCATGGGGCTCAAACCTTCGGCCACGGTGAGCATCAATATCGACGGAATAACCTACGAGTCGTTTGCCGCCGGCGACGGCCAGTACGATGCCTTTGTGAATGCGGTAAAAAGCATCTACAAACGCCTGAAGAAACCATTCCCGAAATTACTCGATTACTCGGTAACCATCCCTCCCGGGGGAAAAACAGATGCCCTTGTTGAAACGGTGATCATCTGGGAACTCGACCGCGAATTTAAAACCCGGGGCCTCGATCCTGACCAGACCGCGGCAGCCATTAAGGCAACGGTGCGTATGCTGAACCTGCTTGAACACAAAACAGGCATCGAAGCCGACCATGAAACGCAAAACTCATAACTCAAAACACATAACCCGTACATGAAACTGAAATTAGCTGTACTTCCCGGCGACGGGATTGGCCCCGAAATTATTGAGCAGGCCATGAAATCGGTGAAAGCCATTGCCAAAAAATTTAATCACGAACTGGAATACGAATACGCTCTAACCGGAGCCATTGCCATCGATCAGTTAGGCGAACCCTATCCCGAAAAAACGCACGAACTGTGCATGCAGTCTGATGCGGTGCTGTTTGGGGCTATCGGCGACCCCAAATTCGACAACAACCCAAAGGCAACAGTGCGCCCGGAACAAGGGCTGCTGCTGATGCGCAAAAAACTGGGGCTGTATGCCAACATTCGTCCGGTAGAAACCTTCGAATCGCTGTTGCACAAGTCGCCGCTTCGCCGCGAATTGGTCGAAGGGGCCAACTTTGTGGCCATCCGCGAACTCACCGGTGGTATTTATTTTGGCGAAAAGGGCCGGAAAGACAACGGCAACACCGCTTTCGACACCTGCACCTACACCCGCGCCGAGGTGGAACGCATCCTGAAACTGGCATACGAATTTGCCCTGAAACGCAACAAAAAACTAACGGTGGTTGATAAAGCCAACGTGCTCGAAAGCTCGCGTCTGTGGCGCGAAGTAGCCCAGGAAATGGCCCCCGCCTACCCCGACGTAACCACCGAATACATGTTTGTCGACAATGCCGCCATGCAAATCATCCAATGGCCGAAAAACTTCGACGTGATGGTCACCGAAAACATGTTTGGCGATATCCTCACCGACGAAGCGAGTGTGATCACCGGCTCATTGGGCTTGCTGCCTTCAGCATCCATCGGCATCCACACCTCGGTATTCGAGCCCATCCATGGTTCGTACCCGCAGGCCGCCGGGAAAGACATTGCCAACCCGATTGCCACCATCCTGTCGGCGGCCATGCTGTTCGAGTACGCCTTTAACCTGATGGACGAAGGCAAGCTGATCCGCGATGCCGTTGCCGCATCGATGGCTGCCGGTGTGGTCACCGTTGATATTGCCGAAGGAAAATCATACAAAACATCGGAAGTCGGCGACTGGATTGCCGCGTGGATTGCCCGGGCATAAACCTGTAGCTTAGAAATACAAAAAGGCTTTCCGCATTGGAAGGCCTTTTTGTTTTGCCTTAAACCCGGCGGGTGTAGTCCAACAGTAAGCATTCGGCCTGCCACGTATACTGAATTTTCTCTTAGACCGGGGATACCAGCCTGAGATTTGGAATTTTCTAAGTTCTACTGGAATCTCTTGGAATTAGTTGGAGTTTTCTGAAAAACTCTGGCATTTGTTGGATTTTTTCCAACGGTGTGGCAAAAGGTCGGCCAAGTCTAAATCGTAGTTGTTGTTGTACAATGAGATTCTGGTAAATACATCGGTCAACCATTCCCGGGGATTCACATCACTGGCTTTACAGCACCCCAGCAGGGAATACATGATGGCAGCATTCTCTGCCGACTCATGATTGCCACAAAACAAATACCCCTTTCTTCCTACGGCCAGTGGCCTGATGGCATTTTCGGCCAGGTTGTTGTCAGGCAGGTAGCGGCCATCCAAATGATAGCGGGACAGACGCATAAAAAGATTGTAGGTATAAGCCAGCGCTTTGCCCATTCTACCACCCGGCAGCGCTTTAGGGTAATATCCTTCAATCCATTTTTCAAAGGCACGCATAATTGGATAGGCCAGCCGTTTTCGAAGTTCAGCTCTTTGCCGGAAATCCATTTCCTGGTCAGTGGCCATTTCTTCAACTTGATAGAGTTTGGCTATTTGTGCCAATGCATACCCTGCTCCGGCTTTGTCTTCGGGAAGACTTTCGGAGAATTTGCGGCGCGCATGCGCCCAGCAACCCAGGAGCAAAACACCTTTCTTTTGCTCATAGATTGAGTATGCCTGATAACCGTCGGTTTGAACAGCTCCCTGGTAATTTTTCAAAAGATCAACCACTACTTTCCCGGCCCGGGAGCCTTTATCGTAGTGAAAGAAAACAAGGTTGTCCATTACCGAGCGGACCATCCACAGGTAAGCTTTACTGGCTTTGTGCTTTTCGTTATTGATAACCGGGATGGTGTTTCATCAACCTGGATGTAGTCGGATGCCAGAATGAGTTCTTTTAAGCGAAGATAAAGCGCCCGAAGTAAATCGCTGCTGCCCTGGAACCAACCATTAACCGTTGATGCGGGCAATCTTACCCCGACCATCTTTAATATGGCAATCTGACGGTGAAAAGGCAGGTGGTAAAAATATTTGTTCATCATCAGCTCGGCCAACAACGAAGGGCCGGCATTGCTTCGGGGTAAAGGCAATAGTGGCATGGATGCAATACGGATAGCCGGGTTTTCCTTCCGGTCCTGTTCATTCGTAATATTTTCTTCTCCTGCTGATTGCTTTACGGCGTATTTTGGGCGTTCTATCCGGCGTACATAAATCTCGCCGGGTTTGTGTTCAAGTATTTCTGTTACTTCCTCGCCAATGCGTACCCAGTTATCCTGGACTCCTTCGGGCTCTATTACTTCTATCTCCCGTCTGAGGTGGTCTGGAAGCGGCTGGCGAACAGCGTTCTTTTTCTCTCTTTCAGGCTTGCGCCGTTCATACTCGATTAACTCTTTCTCTGCATCTTTTATGGCGATCTGTTCTTCAGAAAGTACATCCAGGCCATCCCAGTCAATCTTTCTTTGATTGGGATCTTCTGCAATATGCTTTTCGCTGGATTTCCCAAAAAACTTGTGGCGAAACCAGGCCAGCTGATCGGTAAGCTTATGGATTTGCTGGTCTTTTTGAGCTACGACAACCTCTAATTTCTGATTTTTGGACTCCAGGGCTTCCAAGGCCCCGTTATCGACTTTTCGCAACCGGGAAAGCTCCTGGAACAGCTCATCACGTTCCTGAAGAAGCTCCTGGATTAACACATCTTTACCGGTTGCAAAATCGCTCATTTACCACTGTTTGATTATGAGCGTAAAGATAGTAAAATCAAGGCTTTCAGCCAATTTTTGGTGCCTGAAAAAAACTAAAAAAGTGCTTCGCTTTGTCGCTTTTTCAAGAGCCTTTTTTTAGGCTTCACATTTTTTACAATCATCATTAAATCGTGCCAATCAATGGACTGAGATGTGAGGGCTTCACCGAAGGTGGGAAGCTTAAAAACCCCACTTTCAAGCTTCTTGTGATAGATAACCAGGCCACCGTGCTCCAGGTGCAGAATCTTCATGATGGTGAGTCTTCGGTTGACAAAAATGAAAACCTCACCGCTTTGAACATCGCGTTTCATGACCGAGCTTACTATGCCACTGAGGGTGTAAAAGCTTTTGCGCATATCCACCGGTGCCGGATAAAGAAAGTACTTTAGCTTACCATGTAAATGAAACATCCGGCTCTAATCAAACAGGTGAACAATTGCTTTTAGCAAATGCATATCGGCCTTATCTCTTATCATCATTTTTGTACCGTTGGGAAACACAAACTCGATGGGAGCCTGATTGCCTGGGATACCGGAACTATTGATGGGAGCCTGGATTGTCCGCCGACTGGCAACCGGTAAGTTGGAATCAAAGACCAGCGGAACAAAACTCTCGGGCTGATGCCGCGACATCTCACCCAATTGTTTCTTCCAGTAGTAGAATGTGGAAGGGGCAAAGCCCTGGTTGGAACAAAAGTCCTTTACGTTCAAGCCCGACTCCTGATACTCCTGGAAGAGCCTCTTAAATGTTGATAGTGTCATCCTCATTTTTTTCCATCAAAGAAACGGCGAGATCCCCTGGCTGGCAATATGTATTACGCCGAATGCTTACAACTGGCCTTTTTTGTTTTCTATCATTTTTCTATCAATTTGCTACTTCGTTTCTGTCTGCCGTGCGTTTGGGTAGGCAAGCTCTTTGGCTGGTTTTGGTCGTGCGGTAGGCTTTTTGAGCGACTTGGCAATGTGTGTGGCTGTGAAGCGTGGGCTATATGTTTTATTCTTCCAATCATTACGCAACTTTCTGTTTGTAAAGATGTTCTTGAAATTCTATAAACAGTCTGCTGATATTTGCCACGTCTCCCAAAATTTCTTTGGCATCTTCTAATGATTGATACTTGTTTGTCAGCAAGATTGGGAGTTTCTCTTGGTCGAGTTCGTCAACGCCTGTTTCAATGTATTTGCTCAATACGAAAGTGATAAACTCTTTTTGTTTGTCGTTGAGTAAGGCAAAGATTGTCGCTTCGGCTGCTTTTGCTCTCGCTTCTCTGGTCATTGCGATATAGTCGCCATTGAAAACGTATTCCAATACATCGTACAAGTCGCTTTTTTCCATATCTACCAACTTTTGCAAAGTCAGTAAGTCGTCTTTGGGAAAACCTGCTGCATCTAAATTTTCTAATAAAATTCTTCGGGTTATCGGACTACTCCATAGTTTTCGTAATTCTTCTTCGTCTTTGAAAAGTTTAGGTAATTCACCAAATAGATTATTCAAAAATTCTTCTGCTGATATTGGTTTGCCGTCTGCACTCCAAAACGAAGTGGAAACCATGTGTTTAATTTCTCTTTCTTTTCCGTTTCGCAGTTTGATTTTTACTTTCTTCTTGCATACGCAAGGACTATGACCACATTTGTAACAAGGTGGTGGCGGTTCACTTATACAAATACAAGGTCTTTGACCACAAATCGGACACGGTTTGGGTGGTTGCTTCTCGCAAATGCAAGGATTTTGACCGCATATTTTACAAGGTTCTTCTTCTATTGGTTCACCGTCCCATTCAGGGTCTGAAAAGTGCTTGTAGGCATCTACAAAGTCGCAAATGGTAAAAAACTCTTTGCCGTCAAACAAGCGTGTGCCACGACCAACGATTTGTTTAAACTCAATCATCGAATTAACAGGACGAAGCAAAACAATATTGCGAATGTTCCGTGCATCAACTCCCGTAGAAAGTTTTTGTGAAGTTGTTAGAATAGTTGGTAATGTTTTTTCGTTGTCCTGAAATTCTCTTAATAGTCTTTCGCCTTCTTCTCCATCATTGGCAGTTACACGAACGCAATAAAATGGGTCTTTGCTTTTAGCATTTTGGTTTACCAAATCCCGAATTAATGCAGCGTGTGCTTGATTTGCACAAAATATAATTGCCTTTTCATTTTGGTTGGCTTCTTCCAAAAAGATATTTACTCGCTTGGCTTCTCGTTCTACAATTTCAATGGTGCGGTTAAAGTCCTTTTCTTCGTATAGTTTGCCTTCTTCAATTTCGCCTTCCACAATGGTATCGTCCGAAGTGTAGCGGTAATCGTCTAAGGTAGTTTTGATGCGTTTTACTTTGAATGGCGTTAAAAAACCGTCATTGATTCCCTCTTTTAGTGAATATATGTAAACTGGTTCGCCAAAGTAACGGTAAGTATCCACATTGTCTTTTCGTTTGGGAGTGGCGGTTAAACCTAGTTGAACGGCTGGACTGAAATATTCTAAAATTCCCCGCCAATTGCTTTCATCATTTGCTCCGCCACGGTGGCACTCGTCAATAATTATAAAATCAAAGTAGTCCGCTGGATAATCGCCAAAGTAGGGTGCAGGTTTTCCTTCTGCATCCGTGCCACTCATAAACGTTTGAAAAATGGTAAAGAAAATGCTGCCGTTGGTTGGTACTTTTCCGCTTTTCTTAATCTCGGTTGGTTTTATCCGTACCAAAACATCTTCGGGAAATGCCGAAAATGAATTGTAAGCTTGGTCGGCTAAAATGTTTCTATCAGCTAAAAATAAAATTCTTGGTCTGCGGTTGCCGTCTCGGTTTAAATTCCAACGGGTTTGAAACAGTTTCCAAGCTATTTGAAAAGCAATTGCCGTTTTTCCTGTTCCTGTGGCAAGGGTTAGCAAAATTCTGTCCTTGTTTTGTGCAATGGCTTCAACGGTTCTTTGAACGGCTATTTCCTGATAATATCTTAACTGCCAACTTCCGCTTTTGTCTTCAAACGGCACATTGGCAAATTGTTCTCTCCAATTGTTTTGCTCGGCAAATGTTTTATTCCAAAGTTGTTCGGGGCTTAAAAAGTCAGTTACTAAACCTTCTTCGCCCGATTTCATGCAGATTTGGTAAATCACTATACCGTTGGTGCTGTAAGTGGTTTCTAATTGCAGTTTCTGTGCGTATTTTTTGGCTTGCATTACGCCTTCACCAACTACCAGCTCATCGCTCTTGGCTTCTACTATGGCGAGTTTGATACCTTTATACACCAAAACATAATCGGCAATTTCTTTTTTGCCACGACCACCGCCTGTTTGTATTTTACCTTGGGTTATGTGGTATTCACGAAGGACTTTAGAGCCTTCCACAACGCCCCAACCACAAGCCTTTAACTTAGGGTCAATTAATTCCGCTCTGGTTTCCGCTTCGTTCATTTTTTACTTTTTATTTTCTTCTCAGCCTGATTGGTAAGGTAATATCTACCTGTTTTTGAAGACCCTTTAAATTCTATAAAGTTAATTTCTCTGAGTACTTGAAGATACCTTTTTACTGTTGCATTTGATTTTCCTGTTGCATCCATTATGTCTTTTATTGAAGCTCCATCATTTAGTTTTATAATTGTATTTACAGCATCAATAAGAGCATCACTTACAGCATCACTTACAGCATCAATTTGACCTTTTTTTACAGCATCATTTACAGCATCATTTACAGCATCATTTACAGCATCATTTACAGCATCATCATTTTTTGCAGCAACAGTAACACCAGGAAATACAACAGTAGTATATCCTTGATTACTATTCCATTTTGGACTTGCATATCCTTTGTTCTCACAATCTTCAATCATTAGTACAGTTCCTCTACCAATCTTTTCAATCATTTGTCGTAAGAAACAGATATGTGCAATGTCAGGGTTTCGGGGAACAGATAAGTGACTTTTGGATAAATCGTTAGGAGAATATCCACCAAATAACGAACCCGAATTTATAATCTCTAAATGCGTTGGATAAAAAGCAATGTGGACAGTTCCTGAAACAGATGAAAATTCCCGATGAATTAATGCGTTCATCAATCCTTCTCTTAATGCAAACTTTGGATAGCTTACATCCTCACGTAACCATTTTTTCTCTGAAAATTTGCTTTGTATTGCAATGTTCACTTCAAAAAACTGCAATATTTCGGCAATATTTCTAAAAAGATTACCCTCAAATACTTTGTCGTAGCTGTAACTATCAGAGGTTTTTCCTTCCTTAAAAACAGTTAATCGAACACGACATTGAGGTAAATATCTCGTAGGTTCTTTGGCAAATAAAACCACCGCAGCATTGGTTAAATGTCCATCCCTGTAGAGACCGTAATAGGTTAAAAACTCCTCAACTTCTTTTTCAGAGAACAGTTTTCCTCGTCCGGATTTAGTAAGGTCTTGTAAGGTTTTACGAATTTCTAATTCGTCTAAGTCGTCAATTTCAATCCCCAAGGCAGGCTGACGTTCCCAATGTAATTCAGTTTTTTGCCGCTCGGTAATTAAACCTGATATTTCCAATGCAGTTGCCTTAACGGTGCGGCTTCCACGTCTAAAATATATTTCACCGTTGAAAATATAAGGCGGTTTGGAGCCATTCCAAACCTTTACAGATAAAATTTCTTTTGAGCCAATCTTTTCAATAGAAACTGTAACAGGAGCTTCAGGAATAATTACACTAAATAAATATTGTTTTAACTCCGATTCATATTTTTCGGCATTATCAATGCCAATAATTTTTCCATCATCTTGTACGCCAATCAGTAATGTGCCTCCTTCGGCATTAAGGAAAGCACATAATGTTTTAGCAATTTCTTCTTTTCGAACAACTTCCTTAAAATCAAGCTGTTCGCTTTCGCCCTGCTTTATCAGGTTCTTTATAAGTTGTTCGTTTTTCATTGTTCTAATTCTATTAATCGTTTATTGTGGTCTTTAAACTGTTGTTCAATAAAAAACAATAATTCGCCTGGATTTGTAAATGATTGAACCCAATTGTGCCGAACATCATTATACATATCCACCACCTTAATACTATCTAAAACGGAATTCTTTTTTAATTCAAAATCGGTTCTTTGTTTTTCTTCATCAAACAGATATGGTTCAAATAGCTTTCTTAAATATTCAATTTTCTCATGTGCTACAAACCATCTCGGCTTTCCTATTCTTACGGCTTCTTTAAACTCTTTATGCGTAATTCCTGAACCATATCGAGGAAAGATAATCCCTAAAAATAAATCACAATCGTTTACGGCTTGCAAACAAGCTCCTTCCGGATTGTCAATAAACTGAACAGGAACATAAACACTACCTTCTTTTGACATAATTACATCATAACCAAACTGCTGACGCAAAACTGCTGCAATTTGTTCCAGTATATCCTGACTGCCATATACCGTGGAAGAAATCATTATTTTTAGTTTACGTTTTTTAGCCATTATTATAAACTTGTTTCTGCTAAGTTTATAGATATTTCACACCATAGCAAATTGCTGTTCTATAACGTCAGGAAATTGATGCCAAATCCTACCATCAAGCTCTTTCCCGTTCAGTTTTTTATTGCGTTTTACCTTGTCGGCTCCCCATGTACCCCATTGTTTAAAGAAAAAAGCAACATCTTTTTGTTCGCATTGTTGCTTGATATTTAAAACCCAGTCTTTTTCCATTGGCCTGGCTTTGTTTCCACTTTCTCCGCCAACAATCACCCAATCAATATTTGAAAGGTTTATTTCACCCAAATCCTCCAAAAGAGGTTCCACTGAAAGAAACAGAACAGTGGCTCGGATATTTCTCAGGAAATCAATTCGTGGCAATCCTTCTTTTTTATTATCCACCGTAACGCCAAGCCAAATATTCTTAGGTACTGGGCGAAGCGAAAAATATTCGGCCATTCTGTTGGCTCGTTTGGTAAGCACCTGGTAGGTATGTTGTGGGGTTTGTTCTATAACATCAAATATCTTATTGAGATAATCCAATGGCATATCCTTATGAAAGATATCGCTCATTGAATTCACAAAAAAAACTGTAGGCTTTTTCTTTTTTAAAGGCTCATGTAAACGACCGGGTACAATATTGAACGTAAACCCGTTTTCGTACCCTTCTACTCCCATAGCCTGTAATCGGATAGCCATGGTTTCGGCATAACAGTTTTGGCATCCGGCACTAATTTTTGTACAGCCTGCCGATGGATTCCATGTTTGTTCTGTCCATTCAATTTTGTGTGCCATAGTTATTTGGTTTTTATAATCGTTACTGTTTTAATTCTATGAATATCGTTATTAATTGTCTTAAACTCCTCTATTTTGCCTTCGCTCATTAACGCTTTTAGTTTTTGAGCGGCATGTTTAACCAAACAACGATTGCGAAGTGCAAACTTGTAAGCATCTACATCCGTTTTAATTTTACCTGATTTTATTTCATTTTCCAAATCGAGGTTGAATTGTTTGATTTTTAAAGGAATCTTATCTTCTTCGAAAAGAACACCCTGGTCGCCATAAGTTAATTCCCTGTCAATGTTATAATCGGCTTCGCCTGTAAGTTCATCGAATTTCCAGCAAACTTTTTGGAATTTCTCAGCCCCCAAAGTGTGATTGCTACCGAATATTAATCCAAAATATCCGGCATCCTTTTTAACGGAAAAACAACCAATATAATATTCTTTATTACTTGGAATAAGCGAATTATAATAAGACGCAATTAAACGATGGCAATGAACAGCTTTGGCATTTTTAATATCAATCTGTTGAGAGTCTATATATTTATTGAAGGCGGGTGTATCCGGAAACCGTTTCAGGTAAAATGATGGCACAAAACAAATAAAGTCAGCCAATGGTAAATTTATTAATTTGTGAAGTAAATTGTTATCAATAATAAATCGGAAAGGGTCTAAATACAATATTTTTGCTGCTTTTCTCCTTTTGAGCATGGCAGGATAAATCTTCGGAAAATAGGTTTCGAAATCTTCCGCCTTAATAATCAGATTCTCATCTTCGGCAAAAACACATTCTCCACCGCAGTTTGCTTTGCAGGTATTGAAAAAATCCAACACGTTCGATTTTAATATTTCCGATTCTTCTTTATCGTTAAGAATAATATAGACCTTTTTCTTGCTTTTTCTTATTTCTTCGCAATAAGGTTTAATTTCATTGAGTATATTAAATGCGGTTCCATACTCGCCTTCGGCATTTTGCCCCTGCCCGGCAAAGAAATCATAAATGAAAATCTCCTCAAAAAACGGACTGTGTAGAAAAACGGGAAAGCTTTCCTTGAAATATTCCTTGAACACTTCAAGTTTCGATTGTGTCCCTTTATCGAATTTTGAGTTATGAAAATCTTTTTTTGCCATAGTAATTACAATTCCCCTGCAAACGCCTTTTGCAACACACTCTTTTTCAGTTCTTCCAAATTTAAAAGTTTTTGCTGATAAATGGCTTCTAATCTTTTAGTTTCGGTTCGCAGGGCATCTAATTGGCGGACGATGGTTTGTTGTTCGTTGATTGGAATATTTGGGAAACTGAAATTTCTTAATGACTTTAAGGAAACTGTTTTCTGAGCAGTTCCTGTTGCAGTTTCATTTGCTTGAAAAAATGCTTGTGGAGATAAAATCCAATAATAAAGCAATTTGCTATTAAGTTTCTTACTTGGTCGTATCAAGCCAATGTGTCGCTGAAAACAGAATTTAAAATCATCTTCTATCAATACAGGAATACCATAAGAACCAGTAACAGTATAGAGAACATCTCCGTTAATTGGCTTTTTGTTTGGTTTTAAACCATCATAATATTTCTGAGGCACTTTGAATGTGTCAGAAAAATCAATTTTATGAGTTTGTTTATTGATATTTGAAATGGTAATAAATGGCAAACCAAATTCCGATTTAGGCGGTGGCATATGGTCGCCATCAGAAATGTCAGTTGCCATTTCTGATAGCTTTACAAAACCCCAATTCCCATTCTCAAACACCCCCTGCAAACAGCTTTCAAAAAGTTCTTTGGCGTTTTTGAGGTTTTGTTCGGCATTGGCTTTTGCCTTGGCTATGGCGGCACCTGCGGCATCTAAAATGGAAACTATGCGTTGTTGTTCGGGGAGAGGTGGAATGGGGATTGGAATACTTCTCATCTTCTCCTGATTTAACTTAGGAACTGTCATTCCTGTAATGAAAGGCGTTAAATCACTAAAGTTTAAAAAGTAAACTATCCATTCATCTAAAATTACATTGCGATTTGGTCTTATTACGTGGGCGTGATTATTAACCCAATATTTTCCTTCTGCAATAAATGAAGTGTTATCACCTGAAGCCCATTTTGCTCCGTCTTCACCTATCAAAACTAATTTTTCATAAAAAATATAGTTGTGAACGTAGCTTAAAATTCCTGTTGCTCCGTAATAAGGATATTCACCTTCAATACGGTCTCTTTTTGTAATTGGCTTTCGCAAATTATCAAGGACATCAACAACTTCCCCCAACTTCTTTACTTCCCAACCTTGCTTCATATCAATTCCAAAATTGAGTTAAGGATTTCGGCACTTTCTTCGTCCAATGCTTTCATTTCTTCTAAAATGGCTTGTGGTTGGCGTAGGGCAGTTTCTTGTTTTTTGTTGGGGTTTTTTACGCTCAGGTCAAAAGTACTTTGGTCAATGTCTTTTATGCTTACCGTCCATGAGTTTTCGCTCTCGGCAAAAGTTTTTTGTAGTTCAACAAATTCTGCCAAATCGTTTACATTGAGCGGATTGGTTTTGCCCAAATTGCGGTCGAGATTGAGCGAGTAAAACCATGTCTTTTGGGTTGCTTTTCCTTTTTCAAAAAATAACACAACGGTTTTTACACCTGCTCCGGTAAATGTTCCACCCGGCAAATCCAAAACCGTGTGCAGATTACAACTTTCCAATAATGTTTTACGAATGGCAACAGTGGCATTGTCGGTATTGCTCAAAAAAGTGTTTTTAATTACTACACCTGCTTTGCCACCTGCTTTCAGAATTTTAATAAAGTGTTGCAAAAACAAACTGGCGGTTTCGCCAGTTTTTATTGGAAAATTTTGCTGCACTTCGGCTCTTTCTTTTCCACCAAAAGGCGGATTGGCAAGCACTACATCGTAACGGTCTTTTTCCTGAATGTCGGCAAGGTTTTCGGCAAGTGTATTGGTGTGTATTATGTTTGGGGCTTCCACTCCGTGCAAAATCATATTCATAATGCCGATAATGTAAGCCAGCGATTTTTTCTCTTTGCCGTAAAAGGTGCGTTTTTGTAGTATCTCGGTTTCTTTGGTAGAAAGTGATTTGCTGTTTTTCAGATAGTCGAATGCTTCGCAAAGGAATCCCGCAGAACCCACTGCACCGTCATAAATTTTGTCGCCAATTTTGGGGGCAACCACTTTTACAATGGTGGTAATGAGCGGTCGGGGTGTGTAATATTCACCACCGTTTCGCCCTGCATTGCCCATGTTTTTGATTTTGTCTTCGTACAAATGGCTCATTTCGTGCTTTTCGGCATGGGTACGGAAACGCAACTCGTCAATGCGGTTTATCACTTCACGCAAATTGTAACCGCTTTGTATGCGGTTTTTCAGTTCGCTGAAAATCTCACCAATCTTGTATTCAATGGTGTCGGCACTTTCGGCACTTAGTTTAAACTTTTTGAGGTATGGAAACAGTTTGTTGTTTACAAAGTCGGTAAGGTCATCGCCCGTAAGTGCGTTATGGTCAATTTTTAATGCTCCGTTTCCGTTTGTAATTTTTGGGGCAGCCCAATTATTCCATTGATATTCTTTGTCAATTATGGTAGTATAGGTTTTTCCTGTCAGTTCGGCTGCGGTGGCACGGTCACGCTCCAAATCGTCTAAATATTTCAGGAACAATACCCACGAAGTTTGCTCTACATAATCTAATTCACTCCCACAACCAGCATCTTTGTGCAGTATGTCGTCTATGTTTTTAAAAGTTTGTTCAAACATTATTTAATCCTGTCTTAAAATCATTATCAATAAACGCAAATGTACCAATTTCCACGGGTGCGTTGGCAAGAAAACTGCTCTTTTGCAAGCTGAAGCATCGGCTTGTGTGTCGGGGCTTGCGAATGTGCAGTTTTGTGGGTCGGCTGTTCATTATATCGTTTTTCTTTTTTGTCTTTATGCAGCAAATTTTCTATTAAAGCACTGTCTCTCTACGCTTGTGCACAACGTCTGTGTAAATTTACTATGAAATATATTTCCGTTTTGTCAGATGGAAAGTGAAATATATTCTCACTAGTGTCTATTAATTTTTGTTAAAATGCCTCATATCTGTTTTATGCACAGCATGCTAGCTTTTCAAAACCTTGTCGCCCTTTTGAAATTTGTTCCTTTGTACTCAGGTACAAATTGGAACAAGTATGAACGTTGGCAAATATGTTTTCGCACAGATTGTGGAGTTTCTCCCGAAACGTTACTTCGAACGACTGGTAATAAAACACAAAGACAGGACAGTCAGAATGGCACCATCCTACTGGAGCCATATGCTGGTTATCATGTACGGCCAGCTCATAGGCTGCCATAGTCTTAGAGAACTCACAGATGTCACTATTGCTCATGCCAAAAGATCTTTTCACCTCGGGTTTGGAAAGGTTCCCATCAACAGAAGCGTTCTTTCCAAAGCAAACAGCCTTAGAGACCATGGGATCTTTGAGAAGTTTGCCTTTTACATTGTGTCTATTGCCCAGGCCAAACGTATCACCAAAGAGTTTGAACTCCACGGAAGGTTCTATGCCATTGATTCCACTACCATCGACCTGTGCATGTCGGTCTTTAGATGGGCAAAGTTTAGGAGCACAAAGTCTGGCATCAAGATTCATACCCAGATTGATATTGCCACTGAAATACCGGTCTTCTACAGAATCAGCCATGCAAATGTGCATGACACCAAGTCTATGGACTGGTTTACATACGAACGGCACGCTTGCTATGTGTTTGATAGAGGCTACTTTGATCTCTCCAGGACTCTACGCAATTGAGCTGGCCGGAGCTTTCTTCATCATACGGGAGAAGTCCCGCCCTGATTATGAAATTACGGAAGGAGATGACATGCTTGAAGGAGATGACAATGTCCTGCGGGACCAAACGGTTAGGTTTACAGGAAAGCGAAACAGTGGAAACTATCCGGTTTCGCTCAGACGCATCGTATTCTATGCCCCTGACCTTGGAAGGGCCTTCACCTACTACACCAACAACTTCTACCTCAAAGCAAATGAAATTGCTCTTCTTTACCGTTACAGATGGCAGGTGGAGCTGTTTTTCAAATGGATCAAGCAGCATCTCCGTGTCAAATCCTTTTGGGGAGAATCCGAGAATGCGGTCCGCATACAGATACATGTCGCCATCATCACGTACTGTCTTGTCGCTATTATTGAACACGACCTCAAACTGGGCAGACCTGTTGTGGAGGTCATGCGTATCCTTGGTAATTCCCTGCTGGTCAAGGATCCCATTCAAGAACTCTTGGCTCCGAGGGAAAATAAGGCCTATGATGATAGCGATTGCCAACTGCATTTGGACTTCTAATTGAATTAACATTTTTTAATAGACACCAGTGATATATTCTTCCAAATCCGGAGAGTATCGTTATACGCTCCTCTCACCCACATCAAACCATCAATCGTGTACTTTTCTATCCGGCAATAAAAAAATTGGAACCTAAAACGTCCTTCCCCCGATCTGTTTCTTCCCCTCCAACAGCCTCTCCAACATCGCCTCTAAGGGTTTATGTCGTTTTTTTCCTTTCGCTTCAAATCAACCAACCGACCGGAATTTTCCAGTTTCGCTCCCCAATTTACAAAACTTGACGTAATAAATTTTACTAAGCAACTAATTTGGAATCAATTTAAAAAACAAGCGATTAACGAACGGCGTTCCTAATCGGGTGCGGCGGTTTCCGGACCGCCGCTTAGTAAATGCCTGCCAGAAATCGAATTGCAGATTGGCAGCGGAAGGATCTTTCAGAGTTGTCATCGGGGCGGCAACCGGCAACAGATGCTGAAACAAGTTCAGCATGACCCGCGTTTCTATGACGAACTGTCGTCCGGCTGCGGCCTACGGGGATTTTGAACCCGGAAAACAAGGGAAGGGAATCGGGGCTGGGACTGGTAAGCGGCCCTGTTTGAGGAGGAACGACGAGTTGAGGCCGTGTGGCATTCACAAACCGTCGTTTTCCTTCAAAATCACCGTCAGCCTTGACTTTTTTTGTTTACTTTTTTGTGTCAAGACAAAAAAGTAAATCCCGTCCGGAAGGACATAAGCCCTGCTGGCTTGCTTTTGTATGGAGAACCAGGTTTTGAAAAGGGGTGGGCAGGCTGGTTCGCCCCGGTGCGCCGGTTTTTAACCGGCAATGACCGAATGCACCGAATGCGCGGTTAAAAACCACGCCACCCGGCTGGTTCGCTTTTAACATTGGCTGTCCGCCGGGACTGTATACGGCAACAGATGCTGAAACAAGTTCAGCATGACCCGCGCTTCTGCGACGAACTGTCGTTCGGCTGCGGCCTACGGGGATTTTGAACCCGGAAAACAAGGGAAGGGAATCCGAGCTGGGACTGGTAAGCGGCCCTGTTTGAGGAGGAACGACGAGTTGGGGCCGTGTGGCATTCACAACCCGTCGTTTTCCTTCAAGATCACCGTCAGCCTTGACTTTTTTTGTTTACTTTTTTGTGTCAAGACAAAAAAGTAAATCCTGTCCGGAAGGACATAAGCAGCAACGCTTTCTTAACAATGGCTGTCCTCCGGGGCTGTATAGGACAACAGATGCTGAAACAAGTTCAGCATGACCCACGCTTGTTTGATGGACTGTCGTTCCACTCGCTCGCACCGACCTGTGATTGAAAACAACTAATCGAATTGAGATTTGATCTTAACATGATAAGGCACAAACTACAAATTAACGCAGGAGTGAGCGATCAACCTGAAACCTTCGTTTCGTTTTCTTTTGGGTCGGGCAGGCCTTTCCCGGTGCTGATCAGGCTCCGTAAGCTCTGCCGGATGTATTGTCCCCAGGCATTGGAACAGGTATCAAAACATTCGATGCCGGGAACCAAACCCAAATGTGTGAAACGAACCAGTGCCCGGCGGCCCTGCCGTGCAATTTCAAAGCTGATTTTTGTGCCTGTCCATTCGTTCTTATCCCGAAGAAAACTCAAATAACTGTCGGTTACTAACCAACCAATTTTTTTGTCAGGAATGAGCTCGACTAATTTTTGCCGGGAATAATGCACATCACCAAAACGGACCTCAAATTCGTCGTTGAGTTGTTGCGTACTGCCTTCCAGATTCTCCGTCCACCACCGCGATACACGGTTAATACATTCAAATGCTTCGTGTGCCGTGGCATCAATCACAATGCTGGTCTGATAATGTTGTTCTTCCATCAGCATTACTTTTTGTGTTGTTGAAGCAGTTGTTCGTTAAACCCGCCTTCTTTCGGGTTCGGCTGGCCTTTGCCCGTAGTGATCAGGCCGTGCAAACTATCGTTGATATAATGAGTCCACGCGTCCTTACAAATATCATAACATTCATATTCGGGCGTTAAACCCAGTTGTGTGAATCGCACCTGTGTTTGACCGGTTCTTCGGCTGATCTCAAAAACCATCTTATTACCCGTCCATTCGCCTTCGTCTTCGGTAAAGTTAAACCGGTTCTCCAGGACAAGCCAAACCATTTTTTCGTTTGGAACCACCTCGATCAGTTTTATTTTCGAAGTGTGAACGTCCTGGTAACGATAAATAAACTCGTCGTGAAGGTTTTCGGTCGGGCCCTCAATTTCTTCCGACCACCACCCGCGCACATGAGCGATGCCCCTGAATACAGCTTCAGGTGTTTGGTTAACCACGAAGCTTGTCGTAAAATTTGTGTTTTCCATTGTTTTTGTTGTTCTGTTTTTATAATCGTACTGTCAGTTACAAAGCTATTGCCTTCAAGAAAAACAGGCAGGGTGCAAAACGGACTTTGTAGCAGGTTGATTTGGACAGGTTGAATCCCTATTTTTACAAAAACAAACAAATGTAGCAGCCATGAAACATCTTACCATTCTGGTTCCCGACGGACAAAACAACCTGAGCAGCATCGTGGGCGCATATAAAATATTTACACGGGCCAATGCCCATTGGAAGGAAAACGGCCGGGACGAACTGTTTAAAATCCGGTTGGCAGGCATTTCGAAGGAAGTTGAATTTTACGATGGCCTGTTTACCGTGAAACCGCATACCCACATTTCAAGCATCACGAAAACCGACCTCGTTATTATTCCGTCTCTGAATCACAATTATGCGAATGCTTTAAAAGACAACCAATTGCTGATTGACTGGATTGTTAAACAATACCAGGACGGCGCCGAAATAGCGACAATCTGTACCGGGGCTTTTTTGCTGGCCGCATCGGGCTTGCTCGACGGGAAAAGTTGCTCGACCCACTGGGCAGCGGCAGATCATTTCAGGAGCATGTTCCCGAAAGTGAACTTACAAACCGACAAACTGATTACCGATGAGAATGGAATTTACACGAACGGAGGCGCTTATTCTTTCCTGAACCTGGTAATTTACCTGGCAGAAAAATATTACGGCCGCCCAACGGCCATTTTCTGTTCTAAAGTTTTCCAGGTTGAAATCGACCGTCACGGCCAATCCGAATTCATCATCTTCAAAGGACAAAAGATGCACGGTGACATCATGGTAAGAAAAGCACAAAACTATATTGAAAGTAAACTCCACGAACAAATTCCGGTTGCACAACTATCGTCCATGTTCGCCGTCAACCGGCGAACTTTTGACCGGCGGTTTATCCAGGCCACCGGAAACACACCGGTTGAATATGCCCAACGGGTACGGGTTGAATCGGCCAAAAAAACCTTTGAAACCAGCCGAAAAACCATAAATGAAGTCATGTATGAGGTCGGCTATTCCGACATCAAAGCCTTTCGCGAAGTATTCCGGAAAATTACCGGCTTATCGCCACTTGAATACCGGAAAAGATACAATCGGGAATCGCTGGTTTGACCAATTGAATTTCCTGCCAGCCCTGACATTTTTTTGTTTTTGGTGCTGAAACAAAGAAATAAATCCTGTCCCGAAAGGACATCATCAGCAATGTTTTTCCCACAATTTAGTCAAAAAATCAAACTATCCCCCACAACCTTTATCATGCGCCATCCAATGATTGGTCAATCCTCAATTCTGTCTTGTTGCTCTTCTGTTTTCCGGGATATTGATCACTCCGGAGCCATCGACCAACCACTTGTTATCCTGATTTACAATCCTGACCACTAAAATAAATTCCGGCCAATTTTTACCTTCCAGAGTCAGAAATCCCGTTTCACGATCACTGCTTATGATCTCAAATCCCTGGTCCGGATAATCCTGGGCATCAAAGATCGGGTCAAATCCCAATCCCAGTTCCGGATCCGCTTTAGTTGCTGAGTCCAGAAGATTTTTGTAAGCGGTTTTAAAATTATCCGTTAACAGTCGGTTGTTTGCAATCCAGTCTGCCCCCGAACCCGGTCGTTTCGAACAAAAATCAGCATAATCGTTTAAAAACTGTAATGCAATACCCGAATCAGGGACCAAACCAACATCCTTCGAATCAGTTTGAACGTTTGATTTATCATTTTCCGGTGTATGACAGGAAAATCCTGTCACAACTAAAATCAGTAAAAGAATCAGCCTCATAGATAGTTATCATTTATGCGTTTGAATTGAGAGCGAGTTATTCTTGATATTTTCCCAAAATACGGGTACATAATTGTTTGGCAAATTCACGTTCAACATAAACCAAATGTTCTTTGTCATTCAGCAGGATATAATTCAAATCCATTGTTTCTAACCAGTCTGTTTGAGGCTTGAAAACGTCGTTGTTCCCGTAGTAAAGCGTTATTTCTCCTTTGGGTCTTGCCGTTTCGTATCTTAGCCTTGTCGACGACACACAAATAAGCGAATCCAGGTGACCGCTTTCAAGTCCAAATCTCCAGGCAATAGTTCCCCCGATACTAAATGCAAGAATACTTACTAAAGTTTCCCACGTTGGGAAGTGTTGATTTATATGAGGATTGAAATTAAATAAGTAGTGGTAAAATAGAATTTAAATTGCTATATTTGAGTTAGTTACACATCAAAAAGCAGTTTATTCACAAAACCACTACTTATGGGATCAAAAATAGCATATTTAAGCGAATTAGAGAGCGTTCTTTGCAATGATGAAAAAACCAATGAGGGGATCCTCCATTTCTTTTCGGCCTTCAGGGTTGGCCGGTTTTTAGGCTCCTTCAATTCTTTCAAGAGCAAAGGGTACGACGTTTCTGTACTTTTACTTTCACTTCTGGTTTTCAGGTTACGCAGCGAAAGTATTTGCAGGATGCAAAACCGGTGCAAAAATTTTCTTGAAAGCATTGACGACAATACCTTTTATCGTTTGATGAACAACCAGTGGATGGACTGGCGAAAATTACTGATGGGCTTTGCCAAACAATTTGCCTGGCAGGCAAAGGCCAAGGGCGGTCCTGTTTCAGGGACAACTTGTTTTGTTTTGGATGATACGGACATTGAAAAAACGGGCAAAACAGTCGAGTTTATCGGCAGGGTTTTCAACCATGTGACCAAACTTTACCCGTTGGGTTTTAAAATGCTCCTGCTTAGTTTTTGGGACGGAAAGACACTGGTTGCAACCGACTTCTCGCTCCACCGGGAGAAAGGGCAAAAGGGGACTTACGGTTTGTCAAAGAAAGAGTTGCAATCGCAGTTCAGAAAAAAGCGTGACGGCAAATCTCCCGGGCAAAAAAGGGTCGAAGAATTGGACATGAAGAAAGGCGAAGTTGCTGTTTCAATGCTCCGGCGGGCTGTAAAAAATGGGATTATAGCCAGTTATGTTTTGATGGACAGTTGGTTTGTGAACGATTACATGATCAAAAGTGTCCGTGCCATCAAAAAAGGGGCCATGCATTTACTGGGGATGTGCAAGCTTGACAGGCGAAAATACATGGTTGGCAACAAGGAATTGAACGCCCATCAGTTGATCACTAAAAACCAGAGGAAGAACAGCAAGTATTCCAGAAAATACAAGTCAACCTACATCTCCACCGTGGTCGATTACAAAGGTGAGAAAGTCCGGCTCTTCTTCATACGTTACAATAATGCAAAGAACTGGACATTGCTATTGACAACCGATTTGACCCTGTCTTTCGTACAGGCGGTTGAACTGTACCAAATCCGTTGGACCATTGAAGTCTTGTTCAAGGAATGCAAGCAGTACCTGCGTTTGGGCGCAAGCCAGAACACTGATTTCGATGGACAAATTGCAGATGCAACTATCATCTTGGCAACCCATACGATATTGTCGCTGCAAAAGCGGTTCAGTTCTTATGAAACCATGGGCGAGCTGTTCAGGGAAACACAACAGCAACTGCTCGAACTAACTTTGTGGGAACGCCTGGTCAAGGTATTCTTTAAAATGTTGACCCAGATGGCCGCGATACTAAACATTGACAGTGAAGCATTAATAGAAAAACTAATGCAAAGCGACCAAACAAGTAGGCAACTACTGGCAATGCTCAAGGCACTGGATGAATTTGATGATAATGACCAAAATAACAACAAAACTGCCATCTGCCAGGTAGTAGCTTGATAACATGATAATTAGTTGCCAACTGAACAGATAATTATGAAATTTAACATGCCCAATTATAGGGCTTAATATATGTGGGAAACTTTAGAATACTTATTTTGTCTTTTTCATTTTCAACCAGTTTTTCAACAGCCCGGTCAATCCCGCCATGAATAAACTGTTTATGAAGACTTTCCTCACGATAATCTGATTTATCAATATCACCCAACTCACAACAGTCGTAATCGTTAATATCGAAATAATCCTTTAGAATCCGGGTGTAATTGTTGATCCATGCTGATCTTTCTCTACCCCACATGTCTGAAAGAATGATTAATCTCTTTTTCATCATTTTAGATAACACCCCGGAAGGTGAACCGGAACGATCGCCGGGACTTGCATCCCGCTCATCGCCCTATTGATCAACCATCCGGGCTTCTGTTTGATCGATGATCGCCTTCAGTTCTTCAATGAGTTCTTTTTCGCTCTTTGCTTCATTGATGATTAAGAAGTCAGTCTGAAAATTTCGTTGCGCCACTTTTTTTTGTTTATCATGGTCATTTGGTCATCAAAAATATAGACATGAATTGTCTGGTCCCGATGTTTAACCCGGTCGAAACCGATTTGGCTGTCATTTTCACCTTTTTTGTTCGTTATCGTCTCCACCAGAGCATTCACGGTCGCAACGCGACTTTCACCCACGTGTTACCATACGCTATACTCATTCTTGTGTTCATGAGCTGTATTATTTTATTTCATACAGTTTATCGACAATTCCGTATTCAATTGATTCCTTTGCATCCATCCAGTAATCTCTGTCGAAATCCTTATATATCTGTTTGATCGTCTGATTACAATTTTTCGCCAGAATATCGGCTGCAATTTCCTTTGTTTTCATAATCTGCCGTGCTTGTATCTCCAAATCGATTGCACTACCCTGTAATAATCCGATGCCGGGTTGATGAATCATTACCTCTCCCAATGGATAAATATACCGCTCTCCTTTTTGTCCTGCTGATAATAATATTGAACCCATTGAGGCTGCCAAGCCCATACAAATCGTCGAAACCGGTGACGAAATCAGATTCATGGTATCTAATATTGAAAAGCCGGAAGTAACAACACCTCCGGGGCTGTTGATGAAAAAATGTATCTTTTCGCCAGGTTTTATTGATTCCAAATAAAGTAGTTTACTTACAATGTCCTTGGCAGAATCATCATCAACCGGTCCCCATAAAAATATTTTTCTTTGCTCCAGAAATTTTAAGTCTATGATTCTTTGAATGGATTGCTTTTTTTCTGCCGAATCAGATTCCTGACATTTGTTCATGCTATTTCTTTCTATATTTTTCACTATTTAAAGATTGTTTTGTATCTCCAATTGGGTATGGTTACATCCATTGGCAATTTTCCCGTTTTGCTCCACAATTTACAAAACTTGACGTAATAAGTTTTACTTGTCAACTAATTTCGAATCAATTTTTAAAAAAATAAGCTGTAAACGGGCATCATCGGCGCTATTCCTCGTTTAAGCATAGCGTTAACATGGATTTTTTGAAGGTTAGCATCCCCAATTCGTTCCGTCGTGCGGAAATCATGTGTCAAAAAAAAAGCTCCTGAAATTTCAGGAGCTTTTTTGCTTGTGGTGCCACTCGGAATCGAACCAAGGACACATGGATTTTCAGTCCATTGCTCTACCAACTGAGCTATGGCACCAAGCCGCTTTGGTTTTGCGGTGGCAAATATAGCTCAAAATATTAAACTACAAAACAAATTTCACATCCGGCTGAAAAAAAAATTACCATTCCGCTAAACCTTTTCTTTTTCATTTGTTTATCGGTTGGTATTTGCTTACTGTTTTCTACTTTTGCACTCCAATAATTCTTATTGTGAAGATAGCTACAAGCACATTAAAAAACGGCATACGCATCATTCATCAACAGGTCGAATCACCTGCGGCGCATTTTGGAATCATCCTGAATACCGGATCGCGCGATGAGTTGCCCCATGAACAGGGAATTGCCCACTTCATTGAACACGTCATTTTTAAAGGAACGAAAAAGCGAAAAGCATTTCATATTCTCAGCCGGATCGAAGATGTGGGCGGTGAAATAAATGCCTACACCACCAAGGAAGAAACGGCTGTTTATGCAACTTTTTTAAATGAGCATTACGACCGGAGCATGGAACTGATCAGCGATATCATGGTCAACAGCACGTTTCCGGAGCGGGAACTCGAACGCGAAAAAGAAGTGGTGATCGAAGAAATTAATTCGTACAAAGACAGTCCTTCGGAACTGATTTTTGACGATTTCGACGAGTTGCTTTTTGATGGCCATCCCATTGCACGCAATATCCTGGGAACCCCAAAACTGGTCAAATCTTTCAACAAGAACAGCATCCTGCAATTCATCGGCAATAACTATCATACCGATGAGATGGTACTCAGCTCGGTAGGCCAAATACCGTTTGAACGCTTCCTTTATCTCACCGAAAAGTATTTCGGCGATATACCCCCCAATACAAGAAGCCAACAACGGCAATTGTTTGACAATTACATCCCCGGCTTTAAACGGGTAAAAAAAGACACCTTCCAGACACACTGTGTGATTGGAAATATTGCCTACGATGCCCGCGACGAAAAACGCATGGGCATGGTGCTGCTGAATAATATTTTGGGCGGACAATCTATGAACTCGCGCCTAAACCTCAGCCTGCGCGAACGAAACGGCATGGCATACAATGTGGAATCGAATTATAGCGCCTTTACCGACACCGGCCAGTTTAATATTTATTTTGGCACCGACCGCGAAAACCTGGAGAAGGCCATCAAACTAACCAATAAAGAATTTCGCCTGCTCCGCGAAAAAAAGCTGGGTAGCCAGCAGCTCAGCAAAGCAAAAAAACAACTGATCGGCCAAATCGCTATATCCAGTGAGAACCGGGATGACCTGATGCTCACCTTAGGAAAAAGCTTTTTATTGTACAATAAAGTGGACAGCTTGCCCATGATTTACCAAAAAATTGAACAGATTACCGACGAGCAACTCCGCGAAATTGCGAATGAAATTCTTGATGAAAAAGCATTAAGCACACTGATTTACGAATGATGGAATTGGAAAACGATCTCGAACAATATCTGCTTGCACACTCGGAAGAAGAAGATCCGGTGCTGAAAGAATTGGATCGCGAGACGCATCTGAATATTCTTCGCCCGCGCATGCTTTCAGGACATCTGCAGGGCAAACTACTGGAACTGCTGTCAAAGATGACCAAACCCGAGCGGATACTCGAAATCGGCACGTTTACCGGTTACTCGGCGATTTGCCTGGCTAAAGGTTTAAAAGAAGGCGGAAAACTGCACACCATCGAGTTAAATGACGAACTGGAATCCATTGCCAAAAAATACGTAGCAAAAGCAGGCCTTTCCGATGTCATCATCCAACATATTGGCAATGCCTGTTCCATCATTCCTGAACTGGACGAACGCTTCGACCTGGTGTTTCTGGATGGCGATAAACGGGAGTACTGCCGTTATTTCGACCTGGTTTTTGACAAAATAAACACCGGCGGTTTTCTGATTGCCGATAATATCCTTTGGAGCGGAAAAGTTACCGAAACGCTTGATCCGAGGGACGAACAAACGGCCGGGATTATCCGGTTCAACGAAAAAATGAAACACGACCCGCGGGTCAGCCAACTCATTCTTCCATTGCGCGACGGCTTGATGCTTATCCGAAAAAATGTTTAAACCCGTCAGTAATTAGCTGTTTGGCATCAATCAAACTTCCAGCTCCTTCATCGAATTGATGAAATTCTTTTTGGCTTTTGCCGATTTGATGTAAGATCCCGGTCCGGCAATACAGCCGCCTTCACACGCCATTACTTCATAAAACTGTGCCGTTGCTTTTCCCTTTTCCATCATTTTCAAGGTGCGGATGGCGGCCCGGTCAATTCCGTCAATCTGTTCAAAACTAAAGCTCTCCACCTTTTTCTCTGCCAGAACAGCTCCCAGTACGCCTCCGCTTTGGGCAAATCCCCTTGATTCTTTGCTGTAATTTTCCATCGGCAGGCTGTCCATTTTTTCCGGCTGAATGTCCATCCCGATTAAAATGGCATCCAATTCTTCGAAACTCAGGACAAAGTCGATGGTCCCCAAATCGCGGGCTTCTTTTCGTTTAGCCACGCAGGGGCCAATAAAAACAAGTTTGGCGTCGGGATACGTTTCGCGCATCTCTTCGGCCGTATAGGCCATGGGCGAGGGTGTATGCGAAACATGGGGCAACAAACCGGGCGTATGTTTCCGCACCGTCTCCACATAAGAAGGACAACAGGAAGTGGTCATAAATTTTTTGCCTTGCTCCAGCTTTTCTTTTAGTTCTTCGGCTTCGTGACGGGCCGTTTTTTCAGCGCCGCGAGCCACTTCCACTACCTGCGTGAACCCAATTTTCTTTATGGCTGAAAATACTTTTCCCGGGACATCGGCATACTGTGCCAGAATAGAGGGAGCCACCAGCGCAATGACTTCTTGTTTGTTTTCAATCGTTCGCAAAACATCGATGATGGACGACAGTTCGAAAATCGCCCCAAATGGGCAGGCTGTAATACATTTCCCGCAGTATATACATTTGTCCGGATCAATTTCTTCGATTCCCCGTTCATTCTTCTTTATGGCCCCTACCGGGCAAGCTTCCTCGCAGGGAATCGGCATGTAAATAATGGCATGGTACGGACAGGCTTTCTGGCACAAGCCACAATTCACACACTGATCGGCTTTAATCTCGGTTTGACCGGTAGCAGTAAACCGGATAGCATTTTTCGGACAATTCATCACGCACGGACTGGCCACACAACCGCGACAAAGGTTGGTAACCACGTAGTTTGCCTGAACACAGCTGGTGCAGGCCTCATCAACCACTGTGAGAATGCTCTCCGACTGCTTTTCGCGAACAAGCGCTTCGCCGGCATACTGTTCGAGCGGATACAGATCAATGTCATCCTGGGGAACCTCGAAGCCCAGCAGGGGTAACATTTTATAACGCGTGATGGCCCGCTCCTTATAAATACAGCAACGCCCGCGCGGATTTCGGTCTTTCGGATATAACTCAACCGGCAGGCTGTTGATTTTAGTTACCAATTCACTGTTTCTAAACATCTTAACCAGCCTGGCCATCAGCTCGTGCCGGATAATCATTATGTTATTTAAGTATGCCATGAATGCCCTTGTTTTCCGGCCGCAAAGGTATCTATTTTCCATGCTGTACAACATACCGGACCCATTTTTATGTTTTTTTACATGAAAATTAACACTGAAAAAAGGCAGAATCCCGATCATACAGAAAACATGAATTTTCCACCAGTCGGAATAACCTATCGCCTTTCGTTCATGGCACATCTGCTTATGACTCGGGGGATAGAACGGCTTAATCGGAAAAATGAATGAAAAACAGATGTATTTTACGATGACTGGTTGTACTTTTGAAGCTTACGGGGAGTGAGCAACAGACGATCACCGGTCACGGACAAATCCGAAAAGAAACTGGTCTACCATCTCAGAGCAGAAGTTGAAAAAATAATGATCCCGTTTTATTTGATAAAACAGCACGATAAACGCATGAATAAACATACCATTCTCCTTCATCCGCTTAGCAAAAAGTTGCAGGTAAACGATCAAACTCCGTTGATTGATGTGCTTCACGAATTCGGGATTGAATTTCCCTGCGGAGGGAAAGGGACCTGCGGAAAATGCAAGGTCAGGCTGCGGGGCGGGAAAATCGACACGACGCCGGTTCATCAGCAAAAACTGGCAGAGCTGGGTCTGCCGGCTGATTGGAGGCTGGCCTGTTTCAGCCGGTGTACCGGCGATATCACCCTCGAAGTTGAGCAATTCAATCACCTGATTCTTGCCGATGAGAGCGAATTTGAATTTCAGCCCCGCGAAGGCTTCGGAGTGGCCGTTGATCTGGGTACCACAACGGTAGTGGCGCAGTTGATCGATTTATCTTCAGCAAAAGTATTGGCGGTTGAAACCATGTTGAACCCGCAGGTTAAATTCGGGGCCGACCTGATTTCAAGGATCCAGGCCTGCCTGGATGGACATGCCGGCGAGATGAGCCGCATCATTCGGTCATCTGTTGGTACCCTTGTTGAGATGATGTTGAAAAAACACGAAGTAGGCCTGCAAAAAGTAATCCTGGTTGGAAATGCCGTCATGCAGCTTATTTTCAGCCATTTCGACGTAAGCCCATTGGCAACATATCCGTTTCACACCGAACATTTAGGCGCAAAAACATTCGATCCACATGAATTGGGCTGGAATTTTGAATCAGCAGAAAAGGTTCAGTTCTATCCGTCCATCGGAAGTTTTGTTGGCAGCGACATTTTAGCCGGGATTGCCGCCACCGGGCTGCATCAAAATGAACATTATACGGCTCTGATTGACCTGGGCACCAACGGCGAGATCGTACTCGGGAACAAAAACCGGATCGTTTGCGCATCGACGGCAGCCGGACCGGCATTCGAGGGCGCCAACATCTCGATGGGGATGCGTGCTGTAACCGGGGCCATTTCGTCACTGAAGCTGGTCGACGGGAAGATGGAAGCCAGCGTGATTGGCAATACCAGTCCGAAGGGGATTTGCGGCAGCGCCCTGATTGATGCAGTAGCCATTCTCCGGAAACTCGAACTGATCGGCCTGTTCGGCGAAATCAGTTCGGGAGAAAGCCATATCCCAATCGCGGGAAAAGTAAAGCTCTCACAAAAGGATATCAACGAATTTCAACTGGCCAAAGCCGCCCTGGCTGCCGGACTGACCATTCTGGCTCACCAGCTCTCGATTCAGCTTTCCGACATTCAGACCATATACCTTGCCGGTGGGTTCGGAAACTACGTGAATACCGAAAACGTTGTCGCCACCGGAATGATCGAAGCCGCAGAGCAAAAAATCCATAAAATGGGAAATACGGCTCTGATCGGGGCAAAAATGTTTCTGTTTTCAGAACCGCAACTCATTGATGAGATTCTGCAGAAAACCAAACATATCAACCTGGAAGGCCACCCCGGGTTTCAGGATATTTATGTCGACAAAATGCTTTTTCAATGAACCTGCCGACAAAAGTCATGCGATGACAAATCAATTTTATTTATTTTGGACGCTTTCTGTTAAATACATGAACACACAACACACGTAAATGAATTAGAATGAAAAAAACAGGTCTCTTCTTAATTATTTTACTGATTTCAAATGGATTGAGGGCACAACTTTCCGTTGACATGAACGTCTGGGAACTGATCAATCTGCAACAATTAAACATGCCTGCCTTTTCTGACACGAAAAACACGGATGGAAACACCTTTGAACCATCCGATCTGCTAAGCAGCGCAAAGGTGAATTTTGATGAGCCGGCGTATAGTCGAAGCCGGGTTGAAATTGGAACCGACAGTGTGCTTTCGTTCCAGCCTGAACCCGGATCGCTGGTTCTTTTGTCGGGCTACCTGTCGGTGGAGCGCTGGACAAAAGCTTCGCTAAACCTGACCATGAACGCCGTTTATGAAATTTACCTCGATGATGAACTTCTGAAAAGCCAGAAAAATGCCGAACTAAATACCAACAAGATTGATCTGAAACTGAGTCAGGGAAATCACCGTGTTGTGATTAAATGGCTCTGCCCCGACAAACCGCTGAAGTTACATGCCCTGTTTATGTGCAATGCGGAATTTGCCGACTGTAGGGCGATTTGGAATTTAAATGCTTCCCGCTATTGCACCATCCACGATGTACTGGAAGGAAATCAGCTAAGCTCTGCAAAAATTTCTCCTTCGGGCAAATACATTCTGATCAGTTATTCGGAGGTGATGCCGGGTAGTGGAAAAAGCAGGTCGTACAGCGAAATCTATGATCTGGAAAAAAAACGGAACATCACCGTCTGGCGAAATAAAGATCTCCGGCACACAGGTTGGCTTCCGCGAACCGACAGGCTAAGTTATGTCACCACTCAGGATGAAGAGTCGGAACTGTTTGTGTACGACCCGCAAACAGGATCCGAAAAACCGATCGCCAAAGGCATGAAAGATCTGTCGGGTTTCCGCTGGGCACCCGGCGAGGATTATATCATCGTCACAACAACTAAAAAAGCAGAGAAACCAGGTGATCTGAAGCGAATTTTTGCAAACGACGACCGAATGCCGGGCTTCCGCGACCGGTCGTTCCTGCACTTGATCGATGTCAAATCCGGAAATATCCGCCAGTTAACATCCGGAAATCTGTCGGCAACGTTGCACGACATCAAGCCCGATGGTTCCGGAATCTTATTCTCAAGTTCGCGGGTCGATCATTCCGACGTTCCTTTCCGAAAACAGAACCTCTATGAAATGAACATCAGAACCTATGCCCTGGATACGGTTTGGAAAGATCAGTTGTATGCCGGCGCCTGCCAGTATTCGCCCGACGGAACAAAATTATTGGTGCGGGGAGCGCCGGAATGTTTTGACGGGCTTGGCGTAAATGTCGGCGAGGGGCTGATTCCGAACAGCTACGATCAGCAACTTTATTTTTTCGATTTGCAGAGCCGGCAGGCCGAAGCCATTACATGGAACTTTGATCCGTCGGTTGACGCCGTTTACTGGGGCAAAGACAACCGGATTTATCTTTCGGCCACCGACAAAGATTACAAAAACCTCTATCGTTATAATTTGAACGACAAGTCGTTCAGTCAAATCGGTCTACAGGTTGATGTTTTGTCTGATATTGATTTTGCTTACGAAAAACCAGTAGCTGTTTATTCCGGCTCGGGCATCTCTAAACCAAAAAAGCTGTTTGTAATCCATTTGGACAAAGCCGTAAGCAGCCTGATTTCGTTTCCTGAAAAAGACAGGTTCGAACAGGTCCGGTTTGGCGAAAGCGAAGACTGGAATTTTACCAACAGAAACGGGACGACCATTTACGGGCGAATTTATTATCCGCCTCATTACGATTCCGGTAAAAAGTACCCGTTAATTGTTAACTTCTATGGCGGAACCACGCCCACCGACCGGTCGTTTGGAGGCCGTTACCCCAAGGAAGTCTGGGCAGCAAACGGGTACCTGGTCTACGTATTGCAGCCGGGTGGCGCAACCGGTTTCGGACAGAACTTTTCAGCCTTGCACGTGAACGGCTGGGGGCTCGACGCCATCGACGACATTATTGAAGGAACCGAAAAGTTCATCCGGACGCATCCTTCGGTTGACGCGGAGCATGTGGGCTGTATCGGCGCTTCGTACGGCGGATTTACGACCATGCTGCTGCAAACGCGAACCGGTATTTTCAAAACGGCTATCTCGCACGCGGGCATCAGTGCCATCAGCAGTTACTGGGGCGAAGGATACTGGGGCTATTCATACAGCGCCGGCGCTACAAAGCATAGTTACCCCTGGAACAGGAAGGATATCTACGTGGATAACAGCCCGCTGTACAATGCCGACAAATTTCAGAATTCGATCCTGCTGCTTCACGGCACCTCCGACACCAATGTTCCGGTTGGCGAAAGTTTACAGTATTATGCCGCGTTAAAGCTGTTGGGCAGAGAGGTAGAAATGGTGCTGGTTGACGGAGAGGACCACTGGATACTCGATTACCGGAAACGCCTCAAATGGCACGACACCATCATGTCGTGGTTCGACTTGAAACTCAAAAATCAACCGCAGCAGTGGCAGGATTTATACCCGGAAAAGAATTTATAGAAACGGGCAGGCAGCCTGTTGATGACTCCGGATAAACAGATCAACGAATCATTAAATCTCGGCGCATAGCATAAGCTTATTTTTAATCCTTCTAAAAAAAGAATAATTTTGTGCGGAATTTAGCAAATCATAAAAAACGAATATAAATTATGGCTGTACAAAAAACCCTTTTAATGATCCTCGACGGATGGGGAATCGGCGATGGTTCCGAACGCGATGTCATTGCCTCGGCGCCGACTCCGTATATGGATTCGTTGATGAAAGAATATCCCAACTCACAATTACTTACTTCGGGCGAGAACGTTGGTTTGCCCGACGGACAAATGGGGAACTCGGAAGTTGGCCACCTCAACATTGGCGCCGGCCGGGTATTGTACCAGGATATGGTGAAAATCACCAAGGCCATTCGCGAAAAAACTTTATGGCAAAATCCGCAGCTTTTAAAAGCATATCAGTACGCCAAAGAAAATAAGAAAAAAGTTCATCTGATCGGCTTGATTGGCCCCGGCGGGGTTCACGCGCTGAGTAGGCACATGGTGGCCCTGTGTCAAATGGCAACCGATCTGGGACTAGGCGATGTTTTTGTACATGGGTTGACTGACGGACGCGATACCGACCCCCGCTCGGGTTACGGTTTCCTGGAAACTGACCTGGAAGCGCTGAAATCAACAAACGGCAAGTTCGCTTCGGTTATTGGCCGTTACTACGGCATGGACCGCGATAAAAACTACGACCGGCTAAAGCTGGCATATGATCTTTACACCAAAGGCGAAGGCGAAAAATCGACCGACCTGCTGGCATCGGTGCAGGCTTCGTACAATGCCGGGGTGACCGATGAATTTATCAAACCGATTGTAATGGTAAAAGAAGACGGAAGCCCGGTTGCCCTGATTGAAGAAGGCGACGTGGTGATTTGTTTCAACTTCCGCACCGACCGTTTGCGTCAAACAACCATTGCCTTTACACAGGAAGACCTGCCCCAGTTTGGCATGAAAACCATGAATCTGCAATGGTATACCATGACGAATTACAAGGCAGATTTCAAAAACGCAAACGTGATTTTCGACAAAGAGAACCCGACCAACACAATGGGTGAAGTGGTGTCGAAAGCCGGGTTAAAGCAGATCCGCATTGCCGAAACCGAAAAATACGCGCATGTTACCTTCTTCTTTAGCGGAGGGCAGGAAACGGAATTTGAAGGTGAAAAACGCATTTTGATCCCTTCGCCGAAAGTGCCGACCTATGATTTTCAGCCCGAGATGTCGGCCCCGAAGATTAAAGACGCCATTATTCCTGAATTACAGAAAGCTGAAGCCGATTTCATCTGCCTGAACTTTGCCAACGGCGATATGGTTGGTCATACCGGCGTTTACGAGGCCATTTACAAAGCCATCGAAGCGGTTGACCGATGTGTGAAAGAAGTGGTGGAAGCCGCACGTGCCAATCAATATAACGTGTTGATTATTGCTGACCATGGAAACGCCGATTATGCCGTTAACCCGGATGGTTCGCCGAATACAGCCCACTCGCTGAATCCGGTTCCGTGTATTTATGTGAGCGACAATAAAAACCTGGAAATCAAGAACGGTATTCTGGCTGATGTTGCCCCGACCCTGCTCTCTGAAATGGGACTGGAAATTCCGGCCGAAATGACCGGAAATGTATTGATTGAACGATAAATAAGATAACAACAGGATAGAGGCCGTATCAAAAATCCTTAATCTTTGGGAATCTGGTCACCCCGAATTTATTTCGGGGTCTGTCATTCAATGGGTTGAGATCCTGATCCGGCAACTGCCGGACAGGATGACTCTATTCAAGAATTTTGATACAGCCTCTTTTTATACCGTCGGCTATGTTGGAGATAGGAAAAACCATTGTAAGTTTTGATGTGCTTGAAGAGCATTTCTTATGTGACCTGATGAAATGCAAGGGAGCCTGCTGCGTGGAAGGTGAATCGGGCGCTCCCTTAACGCAGGAAGAAGCGCTGACGATTGAACAAAACTATCCGGTAATTGAACCCTATATGACGCCGGAAGGAAAAACAGTGGTTGAACTGCAGGGAACTTCGATGATCGACAGCGACGGTGACCTGGTGACTCCGCTGGTAAATAACCGCGAATGCGCATTCACCTTCAAAGATGAACACGGCATTACCAAATGCGCCATCGAAAAAGCTTTTTTGGAGGGAAAAACCGATTTTCGCAAACCGGTTTCCTGCCATCTGTTTCCGATCCGGATTACCGAATACAAACGGTTTGACGCCATAAACTACCAGGAGCTTGATATTTGCAAGCCGGGCCGGAACTGCGGCAAAGGGCAAAAGCTTCCGCTGTACAAGTTCCTGAAAGAACCGCTGATCCGCAAATACGGCGAAAACTGGTACGAGCAGCTCAGCTTTGCCGCCGAAGAAAGACCCTGGGAAAAGAAATAAGAAAGAAGGGAAAGATTCGCACGTAATCAGGCGACTTATCGGTTCATCTCGCATCATCCAGAACAAGGTTGTTTCCGGTTTTCGCCGGATTTTGTATTTTAGACGGCCAAATGCAGAACTGTCAGGAAAAATGAATGTCTGGCAATTTTTAAATCAGCCGTTTACCCTGCTCGATGATACCCGTCACCGATGGATCCTGATTGCTTTTTGCACCACATTCGGGATCATATTCATCAATGTATTTGTACCTTTCAACATAAACCGGTGGAGCAATGATTCCGGCTTCGCCCAATTTATGCGCCTGTCCGGTTTCGGAATAATTGCCGGTTTGATTTTATTTTTCTCGCAAATTGTTGTCCGTAAGATCTGGGTAATCGAAAAATACCGGATTCTCACCTATGGGCTTTGGTTTGCCGGCGAAATGACGCTTATGGCCGTGGCTTTTCTTTTTTATCAATCGCACCGGCTGAGTGTCGCCCAATTTGTAAAAGATGTTCCGGACAGCATAAAATACACCTTGCCCGGAATTCTGATTCCTTATTCCTTGTCTCTTTTATTTATTTCCCAGATGATCAGCAGAAAACGGTTGAATGAATTGAAAAACAAAGCAGGAAACCCGATCTTTGAACCTAAACTGTTGGATTTTCCCGATGAAAAAGGAGTGCTTCGCTTTTCGGTAGCCAGCGACCAGATTTATTATCTTGAGTCGGCCGACAATTATGTCATCGTGTTTTACCAAAGCGGGAACAAATTGACCAAACAGCTATTACGCAGCTCTATGAAAAACATGGAGACGCTTTTCAGCGGTTTTCCGTTTAAACGATGTCACCGTTCCTTTATGGTCAATCTGCAAAAGATTGAATTTGTAAACCACGGAAACGCAAGTTGCTCTGTTAAGCTTTCTGGTGTCGAAAAATTGATCCCCGTTTCCCGGAAATTTTATCCCGAGTTTAAACCATACAAAAAACGGGAACTGTAAAAACCCGTTTTTTCAGAACAAGCTGTTCTCCGATTGTTACGATACCGTCATCCACCCCATAACGGGCGTTTTCGTCCCATAAATTTTTTTTCTCTTTTCCGGCAACATAAATTTGTAACATGTTTTCCGGGAGCAACCGGAATGTTCAGAAATCAGAAAATAAAATTAATCATCCATTAAAAACAAAACAGACAATGAAAAAACTAGTCACGTTCATTTTACTCCTCACCGGAGTGATGGTTTGGGCAAACAGTCGTCCTGCGAGCCCGGGAAAAGAAAATTTAAAAGGAACCTGGGAATATAAAGCTCCCGATGCTCCTTATGAGTATAATACCGGAAAAATTGTTTTTGAAGAGGTGGACGGTGAAATCCGTATCACGGTAAAATTCAGAAACGGTGCGATAATCAAAGCACAGGATGCAAAAATCGGGGACGACAGTTTCTCATTTAAAGTAGAGGTGGAATATGAACCGGTGAAAGTAAGCGGAAAAATTGCCGGAAACCGGATTACCGGGCAAGCCAATTCCTCTCAGGGAGTAATCAACATCACTGCCGAAAGGCCGGAAGTGAAAACCAACTAAACAAATCGCAGATAACGAACATTTTTCCACGGGCCCGCTTAACCTGAAGCCGCGTCCGGGAAAAATGTTCCCCATTTTATACCATAAACTTTGTTTTCATCCAGTCTGCGTTAACCGCATTTTAAATTAGAACATCAGTTCAACCCGGTTCCCTTCCGGATCGAGAATAACCGACTCATAAAATCCGTCTCCGGTTGTGCGGGGCTCACTAATCACCCTAAACCCGTCGCTTCTCAGTGTTTCTGTCAATTCGTCTACCCGCTGTTTCGAGCCCACATTAATAGCAAAGTGAATTAAACCCGTAAATTGTTTTTTTGGATCGTTCTTCGATTGCGGCACCCCCGGCATTTGCATTAACTCCAAATAGCATTCCCCGTTAAAGGTGATGAAATAGGATTTGAAATCTTTGGTGTGATTATAATACCCTTCATTCGAGCCGGCATCAAAGTAATGCATGTAAAAGTTACGCATCCCTTCCAGGTCATTGGTCCAAATGGCGATATGTGCTATTTTCATAGAGTGAATATTTTAATTATTTATTATTAGTTCAAGTTCCATTCGTTAAAAAACTGACTTAAGTAAACTTCCATAAACTCATGTCGCTTTTGCGCTATTTTTCGGGCTGTTTCCGTATTCATCCGGTCTTTTAAAAGTAAGAGTTTTTCGTAAAAATGGTTGATGGCCGGGGCTGTTGTTTTTTTGTACGCTTCAAAACTGTTATGCAATTCCGGTTTTGTGTCGGGATCGTAAATTAAGCGGTTTTTCCATCCGCCGAAAGCAAACGTGCGGGCAATGCCGATCGCACCAATGGCGTCCAGACGATCTGCGTCCTGAACAACTTTAGCCTCCAGCGTTGTCGGACTCGTGTCGACTCCCGCTCCTTTAAATGAAACTTCGTTAATAATTTGCCAAATCTGTTCCACCTTCCGCTGAGGTACTCCCAGTTTCTCCATCCAACTCACTGCCTGTGCTTTCTCCTGCGTTTGGCCGGTAATTTTCCAGTCATCCAGATCGTGAAGCAAGGCAGCCATTTCAACCGGGAACAGATCCGCATGTTCTTCCAGTCCGATCTTGACCGCCAGTTTCCAAACCCGGTAAATATGCCACCAATCGTGTCCGCTGCTTTCCTTCTCAAACTTCAACCGGACATACATGGCTGTTTCCTTTATGTAAAAGGGCTTTTTCATGCCCTATAAATGTACGCAATTCCTTTGATATGATTCAAGTCCTGCGAAACAATCATTCGTTACTTAGGAATGAATTTATATCAATGGTCAGGCGGAACCAACCGAAATTGAACTCAGTCGATATATTCCGAAAATTTTTGGTCGATGTGCTGATTAAACCACTTATCGATGATTGACTTTTTAAACCGCCATTCCTTCCCCAATTTTGCAGCCGGAATTTTGCCATGCTGTGCCCAGGTATAAATCGTCTGTGGCTTTAGCTTTAAGTACTTTGCGACTTCCTCTATGGTCATGATATCATCCATCCTTACTTCGTCAAAAGATTTATATAACTGGTGTCAATTATTTCGGCATTGTCGCTATCCCGGTAAAAATACGATTCCTGGAGAAATTTATGCTGCGCCGTATCTTTCGCCGATGCCAGCTGCTGAACGGAATAGATGACGGCCGTGTAAAAGTTTCCCTCGTATTTCCTGAATACTTTAAATTCTTCATCCTTATTGCACAAAAAAGGCCTTAAATTCCAGGATAACTGAATACCAACAAATGCCAGAATAATAATCCAGATCCTGAAAACAGTTACACCAATACGCGGGTAGATCTCCTTTTTTTCACAGGCAAACTTCAGCGCTTCTATCATCATTCTCATCCCGAAAATACCGGAGAACACAAAAATAAAAATACCACCTTCAAGCCGGCAACCAGAGATTGAAGAAAGCTGTGATAACTTCCCATGACCACTCCGTACAAAAAGGCAAAAACGCAAATAACAAGAACCTGGAAAAAGATTAATTTTCGGGATTGCTCCTTGTTTCTTTCTTCAAAATAGGACTCAGTATTCCGAAATACGTTGAACACCTCGAATAATGTGTTTTTCTTTTCCATAACAAACTAGTTTAGTTAAAACATAAAGTTATGGAATTATTCGATGGATTTTACTGTTTTTTATTGTTTTTTACTGTTATTTCCAAAATATTAAACTTAGGCCCGGCTGCCGCCAGACAGTTAAAACGAAAAAACAAGGCAAACCGGATCCCCATCAGGCGGGGGCAACAGGCTGACGAATGGAATCGGGGCAAGACCTTATCAGGCAAGCAGGGCTTTTACCTGGTCGGCAATCGCTTTACCATCGGCTTTTCCGGCCAACTCTTTCGACGCCAGTCCCATTACTTTTCCCATGTCTTTCATGCCTGCGGCGCCTGTTTTTTGAATAATGTTTTTCACGGCAGCCGTTAATTCTTCGTCCGAAAGTTTTTTGGGAAGATAATTCCCGAACACCTCCACCTGGAGCATTTCTTCTGCATATAAATCGTCGCGTCCCTGTTCTTTGTAGAGGTTGGCCGAATCCTGTCCCTGTTTTGCCAGTTTCTGAATCGCCTTAATTACCTCCTGATCGTCCAGTTCGGCGGCAGCGCCTTTCGCTGATTTGGCCTCAAGCAAAACCTTTTTAATATTGCGCAATGCTCCCAGTTTTTCCTTTTCGCGGGCTTTCATGGCCGCTTTTAAATCTTCACTGATCTGATCAAATAAGCTCATCGTTATCTTGTTTATACCTGTTTTTTATTTGTTGCAATGTTCCGCTTCGTTAATCCACATTATCGTGCAGATACGAATTGTTGTCACGCAGGATGGTTTTCTCATCGTCGTCCTGCGACAAGGTAAAGCGCGACAATTTTTGTTCAAACTTTTTGCGCACGTCGGCAATGTTTACCTTTTTACGCCGGTATGCCGGAATGTTTTCCAGTTCGTCCACCACCTCGTCACCCGAACTCGAAAAATCCATTTTCACATTGAGGTCATAATCAAATTCCTTTTTCGGCTTCCCGTATAGCTCATCAAATTCATCATGCGACGATGTTCCCACCTCAAACTCAAAGGTACGCTGATCGATCCGGGTCGCATGAACATCGCCGGGAAAAGACGGTTTTGGCTTGATGGTCGGTTTTGTCGCCGGTTTTGGCTGCGTTTCGTCTACCAGGGTATGATACGTTTTTTCGGTTTTCCGGGCAGCCATCATTTCCGGGATACTGCTCACGCTAAATCCGGTAGCAATAACGGTTACCGAAATTTCGTCGCCTAAACTGTCATCGACTCCATTTCCCCAGATCAGGTCGGCATCGTGTCCGGCCTTCGTTTGGATGTAATCGGTAATCTGCCCGATCTCGTCCATCGTTACCTCTTCCTTTCCTGAGGTGATATTGAGCAAAATATTTTGTGCCCCGCGGATATCGTTGTTATTCAGCAAAGGCGAATTTAGGGCTTCTTCCACTGCCTGCAAGGCCCGGTTTTCACCTTGCGCCCGGGCCGATCCCATCAGGGCCACCCCGCTTTTGCGCATCACGGTTTCCACATCGGCAAAATCGACATTGATATAACCCGGCACGGTGATGATCTCGGCAATCCCTTTGGCCGCCGTTGCCAACACATTATCGGCCTTGGCAAAAGCCTCTGATATTTTGAAGTCGCCGTACATTTCACGAATCCGTTCGTTATTGATCACCAGGAGCGAATCGACATGACCCTCCAGTTCGGCGATTCCGTCGATCGCCTGTTTGATGCGGCGGCGTCCCTCGTTTCGGAACGGCAGGGTGACAATGCCAACGGTCAGGATTTTCAGTTCCTTACAGGCCTCGGCAATCACCGGAGCGGCCCCGGTACCGGTGCCGCCACCCATTCCGGCAGTAATAAAAACCATCTTGGTTGCCGGATCTACTGCCTTTTTTACATCGTCAATATTTTCGATGGCTGCCTGCCGTCCAATTTCGGGTTTGTTCCCTGCTCCGCGTCCTTCGGTGAGCGAGGCGCCCAACTGAACGCGAAACGGGATCGGACTGTTTTGCAGCGCCTGGGCATCGGTATTACACACCATAAACCCAACATCTTTTATTCCCTGGTGGTACATGTGGTTAACCGCATTACCACCGCCTCCTCCAACACCGATCACTTTGATGATCGTTCCTGAAGATTTTTCCAAATCAAAATTCATGATATCGCTTGACATAGGCTTCTCTCTTAATCTTTATCACTAATTGCTTCATCCTGATCATCAAAAAAACGGTTAAACTGGCGCAGAAACCAGCCATCCGTACTTCCGATTTCCTGTTTTTCTTCAGAGACCAGTTCTCCCGGTTGTTTGTTTTTCCGCGGCGAACCTTTGGTTGTTTTCTTTTTATCTGTTTTCAGGCTTTGTTTTACACCGATATCGTCAAAAAGATGACCTGAAAATCCGTTGTCGTCGTCTTCAATACTGATATCGGCTTCCCGGGTCATATCCAGGACAAACTCTTCTTTCGATACGGGCGGCTGCAGCAGGCTGCTCGGGTTTTTCTCGAAACGTGTAGCCGCGATGGTTACGCTGATCTTGTTGCCCAGTTTCCGGTCGATTCCGTTACCCCAAATAATGTTGGCATCCTGCCCGGCTTTGTCTTGCAGGTATTCAATGATGTCGCCAATCTCTCCCATCGTAATCTCGTCGTCGCCCGAAATGATATTGAGCAGAATATCTTTGGTTCCGTAAATATCGTTGCTGTCGAGCAAAGGCGATTCCAGCGCCTCGAAAACGGCCTGCATGGCCCGGTCTTCACCTTCGGCAATTCCGGTTCCCATGATAAACACTTTACTGTCGGCCATCACCGTGTACACATCGGCAAAGTCGATATTAATATTTCCGTGAACGGTGATGATCTCGGCCACCCCTTTCACGGCTGTTCCAATGATATCATCCGCCTTTTTAAAGGCTTTCGAAGCGGGAAGGTCGCCGTAAATGGTATGCAGTTTTTCGTTGCTGATCACCAACATGCTGTCTACATGCTCTTTTAATCGTTCCAATCCTTCCAGGGCCTGCTGAAAACGACGCCTGCCCTCTGCCGGGGCCGGAACGGTTACCACAGCAATGGTGAGAATACCCATATCGCGCGCCAGGCGAGCAATGACCGGCGTTGCGCCGGTTCCGGTACCTCCTCCCATCCCGGCCGTAATAAACAACATTTTGGTGGTTCCTTCCAGCACCTTACGTACATCTTCCAGGTTTTCAATGGCGGCCTGTTCTCCATGCTCGGGCTGGTTACCGGCACCGCGTCCTTCAGTCAGGGTCACCCCAAGCTGAATCTTAATCGGCACAAGGCTGTTCTGCATCGCCTGGGCATCGGTGTTGCAAATCAGGAAATCAACTCCACGGATTCCTTCACTAAACATGTGGTTGACGGCATTGCAGCCGGCGCCGCCCACACCAAGTACTTTGATGATGGATGATTGCGATTGCTGCAATCCAAAATTGATAATTTCCTCAATCATAGGCGAGGATTTTACTGGTTAATACATCTCTGCATCCTGTTCATCTTCGAAAAACAGGGTAACCTGGCGAGCCACTTGCTGTCTCATATTGCTAAAAAATCCAGGCTGAGTGTTTTTGGGTTTATTTTTCTTGATACGCATCCGGTTTTTGGATGACTCGTTCTCCAAATCATTCAAACCGGCCAGTAAGAGGCCCAATACGGTTGCATTTCGCGGATCTTCCAATTCTTTCCACGGATGGTCGAGCTTCAGGCGCGGAATGCCCTTCCTGACATCCATCCCCGTCCGGTATTTGATGAGCTGGCTCAGGTTCGGCAACAAAGCTGTACCTCCGGTCAGCACAATACCTGCTCCCACTTTTTCGAGATAGCCCGATTTTTCGATCTGGAAAAAGAATGCATCAATAATCTCGTCCATACGTGCCTGGATAATAAATGCCAGGTTTTTGAATGAGATTTCTTTGGGTTCCCAGCCCGAAATACCCGGAATGGTTACCACCTTATCTTCAGGGGCAAAATCGCCCATCGCCTGGCCAAACTGAACTTTCAATGATTCGGCCTGCCGGGCCAGGATGGAACATCCCTCTTTGATATCGTTGGTTAATACATTGCCGCCAAAAGGAATGAGCGATGAATGACACAACACCCCATCATGATAAATGGCCACTTTGGTCGTTCCGCCGCCAATATCCAGCAGAATCACTCCGGCCTCTTTTTCATCTTCCGACAAGAGTACTTCGGATGAGGCCAGCGGATCAATCATGCTTTCCCGGACTTTAATCCCGGCCCGGTCAAAACACATTTTCAGGTTGTGTTCATAAACCTCGGGAGCCACCAGCAACTTGAAATCGACTTCCAGTTTTTCGCCGGCAATGCCTACCGGATTGGGGATGCCTGCTTCCTGATCAATCCTGAACAGCTGAGGAATTGCATGATAAATTTTATATCCTTCGGGTAAGGCCGTTTTTTGGGCGTATTGAAACAAAGATTCCACATCTTCTTCCGAAACAATATGGTTTTCACCGACGTATTTTTCGGTTTTCAGCGTGAATGTTTTCAGTTGTTGCCCTACGATATTGACATACACTTCGTTGATATCGGCATTCATAACGTCTTCTGCCTGCCTGATCGCCTCGTGTATGGCCTTAAAGGCTTCCTCAATATTCAAAACAACACCACGTTTCACCCCCATGGAGCGGGTTTTGCCCACTCCCAGCACTTCAATTTTACCGTCGTCATTTCTTCGTCCGGCCACTACAACCACTTTGGTTGTGCCCACATCGACAGCCGCGATTATATTATTGCTTTTGCCCATAAGTTTTACTTTTTGGTACAAACAACCTGATTTTTATATTTTACACTTATCTTCTTATATTTTCCCCAGCCGGTTTCCGGGAAAGTTTGATCGTACAAGGCTCTCAGATTCCTAAACTTGACCTTGAAATCATCCGGTTCCCCAAATTCGACCAACTGATCACCGATCAACGGCACCAGGGTCAGCTCTCCGTCAGCCTCCACATCAACCTGTTTAATCTGAGCTTTCCAGAACTCATCATTTTCAATATAACTCACGAAAGGAAGCAAGCGTTCCCGCGCAAATTTCTCGCCGGCTTTCCCGGTAACCAACAACACATGCGAGGTGAATCTCGGATTGGCAGGAATTTTCACCCCGTCAGCATCCATATAAAAGTTTTCCTGACCGGCAATAACCCGGAATAAAGGTTCTCGCTGAATAACCTCAACCACCAGCTTCCCTTTAAAGTTCATCCGGTCGCCGCTCACATGCCTGTATATTTCTGCATTTTTGATGGCTGCTGTTTTTTCCAGCTGCCGTTCAAGTTCTTCGGTATTGATGGCTGACAATTGTTTGCCGATCAGTTTCGGATCAGCTTTCCTGACAATGCCTGCAATTTCGTCCTCGTCGATAAAACGGGGCGACCAGTCAGGGATGACTACGGTCAGCTCATCGCAATTCAGGCGGGACAACTTCCCGGAAGAAAATGCCAGTGAGCTGATGATCAGGGCCATCAGCAAACCAAATAATCCTATTTGCAACAATTTCCTAAACATGGTCTTTTTCCTTCAAAAGTTGACTGACCGGCTCTACCAGGGTGTCAATATCTCCTGCTCCCATCATCAATACCACGCCGGGTTTCAGATTTTCGACCGCCATCGTCAGTTCTGTCTTTTTAATCAGTTGTTTACACGGGCTGGTCAGTTGATCAAAAATCAGCGCCGAACTGACTCCCGGGATCGGTTTTTCGCGGGCCGGGTAAATATCCAGCAAAATAACCTCATCCAAATGGCTGAGTTCGCGGGCAAAACCATCGGCAAAATCCTGCGTCCGGCTGTACAGGTGCGGCTGAAAGATTCCGGTGATCCAACGGCCGGCAAACATCTCTTTCACCGAACGAATGGTTGCCTTCAGCTCTTCGGGATGATGTGCATAATCATCAATTAAAACGAAATGATCGCTGCGGTAGCGCAGGTCAAAACGTCGCTTCACACCCTGATATGATGCCAGGGCTGTTTTCAACTCGGTTTCATCCACTCCGGCCAGCAAAGCCAGCGACGAAGCAGCAATGGCGTTCTCCACGTTCATCAAACCAGGATAACTCAAGCGGATCTGGCTGATTCTCCCCTCCGGGTGAACCAGATCGAACCGATAGGCCTCATCTGTCAGGATCAGGTTTTCGGCATAAAAATCGGCCTGTTCGTTTAATGAATATGAAAAATGACGGATGTTTGTATTGAGTTCCCGGTTAATGGGAAGCCCTTTTTTAGCGACAACTGCCCCGCCGGCCTTCACCTGGGCGGCAAAGGCGTTGAACGATTCGATGATCGCCTGGTGATTGCCGTAAATATCCAGGTGGTCGGCATCCATCGACGTAATCACCGCCAGGTTGGGAAACAGCCGTAAAAAGGAACGGTCGAACTCATCGGCTTCGGCGACCATCCATTCGCTGTCGGCCGAAAGCAACAGGTTGGTCTGGTAATTTTTCGATATACCTCCCAGAAAAGCGGTACAATCCAGCTGCGATGTTTTTAAGATATGCGCCAGCATGGTCGAAACCGTTGTTTTCCCGTGTGTTCCGGCAACAGCGCATGTTTTGGCCTGGTTACAAATCATCCCCAAAACCTCGGAACGTTTCTTTATGCTGAAACCTTGCTGCTCCAGAAAAACCCGTTCTCCCAGATCGGCCGGTACAGCCGGCGTTAATACCACCAGCGTTTCTTCCTTTTTGAGCTGACCGGCCAGCCATTCCGGCCGGTCGTGATAATGAACGGCAATTCCTTCGGCAACCAACTCTTTGGTGAGTGTTGTTTCGGTACGGTCGTAACCCGACACCTGCAAACCGGCATGCTTAAAGTAGCGTGCCAGTGCGCTCATCCCGATTCCTCCAATCCCAAGGAAATACACCTGTCTGATGTCGTTTAAGCCGGTCATTTATTTTCTATTTCGTTTAAAATTACACTTACTATATCTGCGGTGGCAGTTGGCTTCGCCATTTTCAGGCAGTTGGCGGCCAGGCGGGCCAGGCGTTCATCGTCGTTCACCAGTGCAAAGGCCTCCCGGAATAAGCGATCGCCGGCTTCGGCATCTTTTACCAAAACGGCGGCATCGTTTTCGGCCAGCGCCAGGGCATTTTTTGTTTGATGATCTTCGGCCACATTGGGTGAAGGCACCAGCACCGAGGGCTTGCCCAACAGGCAAAGTTCGGAGATGGTTCCTGCTCCGGCCCTCGAAATCACCAAATCGGCCGCCTTATAAGCCAAATCCATGTTCGACAGAAATTCAAGCGGCTTCAGGTTATCGGGCAGCCTGCCCTGTACCCGCTCCATAATTTCGTTGTAATAGATTTTGCCTGTCTGCCACACGACCTGAGCACCGCTTTGCGCAATCAGATCCAGGTTGGCCAGCACGGCCTCGTTCAGGCTACGCGCCCCCAGACTTCCTCCAACAATCAGCACCACCGGTTTTCCGGCAACCAACCCAAATTCGTTTAACGCATCTTGTTTATCTACCGACTGTAATAAGCTCTGCCTGAAGGGATTGCCAGTCAGTACAATTTTTCCGGACGGAAAATAGCGTTCCATATTTGGGTAAGCCACACAAATCTTACGCACTTTGGCAGCCAGCAATTTATTGGTCACTCCGGCGTAGGAATTCTGCTCCTGCAACACCGCCGGCACTCCCCTGCGAACGGCGGCTTTCAATACCGGTCCGCTGGCATAACCGCCAACGCCAACCGCCACATCGGGTTGAAAATCATGAATCAGCCGACGGGCTTTCTGCATACTTTTATACAGCATCCAGAGAAAACGGAACATCTTCAGCGATGCTTTCCGGGGTAATCCCATCACCGGGAGACCTACAATGGGGTAACCGGCAGCGGGAACCCGTTCCATCTCCATCCGCCCCAAAGCGCCGACAAACAAGATATCCACCCCGGGCACCCGGGCTTTCAGCTCATTGGCGATCGACAGCGCCGGGAAAATATGCCCGCCTGTACCTCCTCCGCTTATGATGACTTTCAATTTCTTCATATTACAACTCCTGATCTTCGTCCGGCAAATTTACCATCACCGGCTGTTCTACGGTTTCTCTGTTTTTTTGATTGTGATAACTGACTGATAAAATCATTCCAAACGATACGGCCGTAAACAACATGGATGTTCCACCCATGCTGATCCACGGCAGCGGCTGACCGGTAACGGGCATCACCCCCACCGAAACCGACATGTTAATTAATGCCTGAAATACCAGCAACAATACCAGCCCGGCCGTTAAAAAAGCCGGAAACGTGCGGTTGCACCGCCTGACAATGGTTACCCCGCGATATAAAAACACGAGATAAAGAAATACCACCGCCAGTCCTCCCACCAGTCCGTATTCTTCAATAATAATGGCATAAATAAAGTCGTTATAGGCAGCTTCCATGTAGTTACTCACTTCGCTTCCGCCGGGACCTTTCCCCAGCAAACCGCCCTCAAAAACCGCCAAACGGGCATAATCGGCCTGTGTTGTTCCCTCTTCGGAGTCGGCATCGCCATAAATAAAGTCATTCACCCGTTCTTTAAAAGTATGCACCCGCCCAAAGGAAGAAGGCAGGTAATCGGCCGTGAAATAAACAACCGACAAGAGCAACAAGCCAGCCAGTCCTGTCATCAGTAAATATTTCATCGGAACGCGGGCAATCAGCATCAGCACCATAATGCTCAAAAAAATCAATACGGAGGTTGAAATGTTGCCGTAAAAAATGATCCCGCTCACCACCATCGTAGCGCCCATCACCCAGTAGAATGCTTTTTTCAGTTCTTCGGCCGACTTTTGTCGTTTGGAAAGCACCTTCGCCACAAACATCACCAGGGAAATTTTTGCCAGCTCGGCCGGCTGAAAGCTGAAAAATCCCAAATCGAGCGAACGGGGGGTAGGCTTGGCCGGACTTAGCTTAAACTGAATGATCGCCGCAAACAGGGAAAGAATCGTGATCATCAGCAACAAAGGAGCTATCCAGGAATAAATTTTTACAGGAATCACATTCACCAGGAGAACCATCACCCCAAAACCCAACAAAATGAAAACCGTTTGCCTCACCAGGTAGTATGCCGTCTGACCGCCTGCTTCGCGATAAGCCAGGCGCCCCGTAGCGCTGTAAACCACCAGGATAGACGCGAGTGACAAAAACACCAGCACCACCCAAAGAATCCGGTCTCCTTTAAATATTTTTCCCAATGAAAAGTCCATACTTTTTTACCGTTCTCCGTTTTCAATAATTACAGTTCCCTGACCGCCATTTTAAACTGGCGTCCGCGGTCCTCATAGTTTTCAAACAGGTCGAAACTGGCACAGGCCGGCGACAACAATACCACTTCGCCATTTTTGGCAAGGTAATAGGCCGAACGAACGGCATCTTTAATGTCGCGGGTTTCGATAATATCCGGGACAATGTCCGAAAATGAATCGATAATCTTTTTATTATCCACCCCCAGGCAGATGATCGCTTTTACTTTTTCTTTAACCAGGTTGTGCAAGGCGCTGTAATCATTTCCTTTATCCACACCGCCTGCAATCCAGACAATCGGACGGTTAATACTTTCCAAGGCATACCAGGTCGAATTGACATTGGTTGCTTTCGAATCGTTGATAAATTCGATGCCGTGCACTTTTAGAAAACGCTCCAGCCGGTGTTCCACTCCTTGAAAATTGGACAAGCTTTCCCTGATTTTCTCGTTCCTGATTTTTAACACCATTCCGGCAAGCCCGGCTGCCATCGAATTGTAGGTGTTATGTCTTCCCTGTAAAGCAATATCAAAAATAGACATAGTGAATGTGTTTTTTCCCCAATTAATAATGATGTTATTCCCTTTTGTACCGGCGCCGCTTTCAGGCGCTTCGTCCCAGCTAAACGGCAGGCAGTTAGCCGGTATGTTCCGTTTTTTCAGTTCTTCCCGTATCACCGGATCATCGGCGCCGTAGATGAAAAAATCATCTTGTGTTTGATTTTGAATGATGCGGAATTTCGAATCCACATAATTCTGCATCTGATACTCGTAGCGATCCAGGTGGTCGGGTGTGATGTTCAGCAACAAGGCCACATCCGCTTTAAATTCAAACATGCCGTCCAACTGAAAGCTGCTTAGTTCGATCACATAATAATCGAAATCTTTTTCGGCCACCTGCCAGGCAAAGCTTTCACCGACATTTCCGGCCAGGCCGACATGCAAACCGGCCGTTTTCAGCAGGTGATAAGTGAGCATGGTGGTGGTGGTTTTACCGTTACTGCCGGTTATGCAGATGGTTTTCGCCCGATTGTACCGGCCGGCAAATTCAATCTCGGAGATAACCGGAACAGCTGCTTCTTTCATCTTTTTTATGAGCGGCGCTTTATCAGGGATACCCGGACTTTTGATCACCAGGTCGGCTTTCAGAATGTCGTCTTCCGAATGACGACCTTCTTCGAAACGAATCCCACGGGCCACCAAGGCATCTTTATATTTTTCTTTAATCGTTCCTGCATCGGAGACGAATACGTCGAAACCCTGCTTTTTAGCGAGTATAGCCGCGCCAACACCGCTTTCGCCTGCTCCCAATATGACTGTTTTTTCTGCCACAGCTACCGCATTTTTAAAGTTGCAATCGTAAATACTGCCAAAACAATTCCCACAATCCAAAACCGGGTGACAATTTTCGGTTCCGGAATGCCTTTTTTCTGATAATGATGATGGATCGGGCTCATCAGGAAAACCCGCTGTCCCTCGCCGTATTTTCGTTTGGTGTATTTGAAATAAGTTACCTGGATCAGCACCGACAAATTTTCAATCACAAAGATGCCGCAAAGGATCGGGATCAGAATTTCTTTCCGGATAATGACCGCGAACACTGCCAGGATTCCACCCAGCGCCAGGCTTCCCGTGTCGCCCATGAATACCTGGGCCGGGAACGAATTCCACCACAAGAAGCCAACCGTTGCACCAATGAAGGCTGCGATAAATACCGTCAGTTCACCGATATGCGGGATATACATGATGTTCAGGTAATCGGCATAAATGATATTCCCGCTCACGTAGGCCAGAATACCCAAGGTCACCCCGCTGATCGCCGATGTTCCGGTGGCCAGCCCGTCGATGCCGTCGGTCAGATTGGCCGCATTGGAAACTGCCGTGATAATCAGAATGATTGCGAGTGCATAAACCAGCCAGCGCAAATAGCCGGCGCTGTCGCCTACAAAGCGGATCACCCAGACATAATCAAACTCATGGTTTTTCAGAAAGGGGATGGTTGTCCGTGTCGACTTAACATCCTTGGTCACAAAGCGAATTTCCTGCTGCCCGGTCTCATTGTCAACCACAATTTCTTTCACAAAATCGCCTTTGGCGTTACGCACCTTTTCGCGGACCACCACATTATCAGACAAATAGAGCGTTGATGCCACTATAATTCCCAGGCTAACTTGTCCAAGTATTTTGAATTTTCCAGCCAAGCCTTGTTTGTCTTTGAGGAAAACCTTGATATAATCGTCGATAAAACCGATGATTCCGAGCCATATGGTGGTGATCAGCATCAGAATGATGTAGATGTTATTTAATTGTGCAAAAAGCAGGGTTGGGATAATAATGGAAGCCAGGATAATAATGCCTCCCATCGTGGGCGTACCTTTTTTCTGCATTTGTCCTTCCAGCCCCAAATCTCGGACTTCCTCGCCTATTTGTTTGGTTTGCAGCACACGAATAAGCTTTTTACCGAAACCCATCGTAATAAACAGTGACGTAATGATTGCCGCTGCCGACCGGAAAGAAATATACTGAAGCATTCCCAGTCCGGGAATATCAAAATCTTTCAGCCATTCATACAATAAACTAACCATTGTTTTTCTTTTTATTGATTTGAATTAAAAATTTCACTGACCACTTCTTTATCGTCAAAATGATATTTCACGCCCATAATCTCCTGGTAATCTTCGTGTCCTTTCCCGGCAATCAGGATGATATCGCCCGGTTTTGCCAACATGCAGGCAGTACGGATCGCTTCTTTCCTGTTCTCGATCGACAAGACTTTTCTGCGCTGATGAGGTTCTACTCCGGCTTCCATATCGGCAATAATCTGCCCGGGAACTTCGGTGCGCGGATTATCCGATGTCAGGATGACCTTATCGCTTTGCATGACTGCTTCTTTGGCCATCACCGGGCGTTTGGTTTTATCGCGGTCGCCGCCGGCACCCACCACCGTAATCACCTGCTCGGCCCCGGTCCGTATTTCGCCGATCCCGCTCAATACATTCTTCAGAGCGTCCGGGGTATGCGCATAATCAACAATGGCATACTTCCCGTCGGGCGAACGCAGAATTTCGAAACGGCCGGCCACCGGGCGTAATTCGCTCATCACCTGCAACACGGGCTCCGCCTTTTCGCCCAACAACAAAGCCGTGCCATAAACCGCCATCAGGTTGTAGGCATTAAAAATTCCGGAGAAGTGCGTCCAGACTTCCCGTCCGTCGATATCCAGCAACATGCCGTCGAGGTGTTTCTCCAGCACTTTGCATTTAAAATCGGCCAGCGTTTTTAAGGCATATGTTCTTTGTTCGGCCTTTGTATTTTGCAGCATTACCTTGCCGTTTTTCTCATCGGCATTCGTCAGCGCAAAAGCAGAGGCCGGCAATTGGTCAAAGAATTTTTTCTTCGCTTTCAGGTATTCGGCAAAGGTTTTATGATAGTCGAGGTGATCGTGTGTCAGGTTGGTGAAGATACCGCCATCGAATGCAATCCCGTTGATCCGGTCCTGATCGATCGCATGCGAGCTGACTTCCATAAAACAATATTCGCAGCCGGCATCCACCATTTGAGCCATCAACGACTGAATTTGCAGGGCATCAGGCGTCGTATGCGAGGCCGGGTATTCCTCTTCGCCTACATAATATTTAATGGTCGAAATCAATCCGGCCTGGTAGCCCAGTTTTTTGAACATGCGGTAAAGCAAGGTGGCAATCGTGGTTTTCCCGTTTGTTCCGGTAACGCCAACCACCTTCAGGTTTTCAGACGGATTTCCGTAATAATTAGCCGCCAGAAATCCAATCGCCGATGCCGTATGTTCCATTTTTACCAGGGTGGCCGGACCGACTTCCACATCACTTCGCTCGGCAATAATCACCGCCGCCCCGTTTTCAACGGCCGCGGGAATAAAGGCATGTCCATCGACATGTGTGCCGCCTACCGCAATAAACACATCGCCCGGTTTCACCTGGCGTGAATCGAAATGCAGTTGACCGATTTCGGCGGAAAGGTTCCCCGAAACCAGCTCAAACTCCAGGCCTGATAATATGTTCTTCAATGTTCTCATCAACTCAATTCCAAATAAATAGTTTGTCCCTTCTTTAATTTATTTCCGGCAGGCAACGACTGTTTGCGTACTTTTCCCACACCGTTTATTTTCACGTTCAAGCCCGACTTTTCGAGCAGGAACAAGGCGTCGCTCCCGCCCATGCCGGTTACATCGGGCACCAATCCGTCGCGAAGGGTGATCGCGGCGACCTCCGGTTTTCCCGTTGTTGTTTTTACCCTGATCAGCTCCGAATCGGCTTTCCGTGCATCAATATCCAGGTTCAACTCCTCAGAAGCTTCTTTAATATCGTCTTTGAACCCGGCTTTTACGACCGGCGCTTCAGCCGGTATTTCATCTTTTGGCGAACGCGGTTCCAGAAAAGAAGCATATACTTTGGCCGCTACTTCTTTAAAAACCGGACCGGCAACCGAAGCGCCATAATACTTTCCTTTGGGCCCCACGATGACCACGATGACCGAATATTTCGGATCGTCAGCCGGGAAGTATCCGGCAAACGAAGCCTGGTAATTTTTCCTGCCGCCCTGGCTGTAACCTTCATTATTGTATGCCACCTGGGCCGTCCCGGTTTTACCGGCTATCGGGAAATAGGGGTTATTCAGGGCCTTGCCGGTACCCTCGCTGCACACGCCGTGCAGCAAGGCCTGCGTTTTGGCCAGTGTCGCTCGCGAACAGATCGACGGACTGATTACCTCCGGCTTAAATTCTTTTACCAACACGCCGTTTTCACGGACTTCTTTAACAAAGCGGGGTTTAATCATGCGTCCGTCGTTGGCAATGGCATTATAAAAGGTGAGCGTTTGCAAAGGAGTCAGTTTAATCTCGTAACCATAAGAAATCCAGGCCAGGGAAGGTCCCCACCAGGTTTTATCTCCCGGATACTTGATATAGGGTACCCCTTCTCCGGCAAATCCAAGTCCAAGGGGTTTATTCAATCCGAAGTTGTAAATGCGGTCGATAAAATCTTTTTCCTTCCCTTCGTAATGTTTGGTAATAATTTTTGCCACCCCCACGTTTGAAGAAAGTTCAAAAATACGCTTCATACTGAGTTTCCCGTGCGTACCGCGACCGTAATCGCTGTCGTATATGGTTTGTCCCCGGTATTCCCAGCGGCCGATTCCGGTATCAAAAACATCGGTTGTATCCACATAACCATCTTCCATCGCCACCATCATCGACACCAGCTTAAAGGTTGAACCCGGCTCGCTGCAACCGGCATGCCCCAAAGCAAAATTGTAGGTTTCGGCATAGGTGCCGTCCTTTTTAAGCCCCAGGTTGGCAATGGCTTTTACCTCGCCGGTTTTCACTTCCATCACTACTGCTGTCCCCCACTCTGCCTGAGATTCGCGCATTTGCCGCATCAGCGCGTTTTGTGTAAAGTCCTGCAGGTTTACGTTGATGGTGGTAATGATGTCTTTCCCGTCTTTTGGGTCAATAATGGGCACATCAACCCAATGACCGGACAAATTTCGTTTCAGGGCCAGCCCGTTTTCACCGGCCAAGTAACCTTCCATAATCCCTTCGATGCCCGAATAACCAACATTCCCGTGAATACCGCCAAAAGCTCCTTTATTTAAGGTACCAATGGTGCGGCTGGCCATATCGCCATGCGGAAGAATTCGCTCGCTTTCACCAACAACAATCAGTCCCGAGCCAAAATGGCTTTTCTTCATCATACTCAACCGTTTGAATTGCTGAAGCTGATTATAGTTTACTTTTTGCGGATGGATCAGAAACCAGCGGTTTCCGGCTTTATATGCCTTCGTCAGGTTTTGTTTGAATTGCGCTTTAGACACCTTAAATAACTCGGCTACCTGCAGTGAGAATTCGTCGGCATCATCACTAAACACACGTTTTATGCGGGGAGCCGCCAGGTCGAGCCGCAATTCGTAATAGGGGACCGAGGTGGCCAGGATACTTCCGTCGTCGGCACAAACATTACCGCGTTTAGCCGTTATTTGGGCGGTATTGCTTTTCAGATCTTTGGAAATCTGTTTCCACTTCCCGGTTTCCACTGTTTGAATCAAAAAAGATTTGACTACAATGGTGACGCCCACCAAAACAGCCAAAAAATAAATAATTCCAAAACGGAAGGTTATGTCTTTCCTGATTTCCATTTAATCCCGATCCGATTTTTTTAATTTTATTTTACGTGCAGGCTCCTGGGGTTCAACCAGGTTCAGCCCGCTTTCCTTAACCTTATTTGTAATTTCCGAAGGCCGGTTCATCCGCATCAACTCGGTCTCAAATGTGATTGATTCGGCTTTCAGCTCTTTAATCGAATCCTGAGCCGTCTCGATTTGCCTCATTGTTTTTTCGGCCCAGTAACGGTTGGTGATGAGCAGTATTCCCAGAAATACCACGAAAAAGACAAAAGGCATTTGCTTCATCACCTTCTCGCTGGCCAGCAAACTACCTCCCAAAAAGGATTTCAGTCCGCTTTTGCGGGCCTTCCCTTTTTCATTTTTTGGAGTTTCTTCGGTCATCGTTTTTCCGCAATTCTTAATTTGGCGCTTCGGGCCCTTGGGTTACGATCAATCTCTTCATCACCGGGAATCATGACTTTGCGGTTGACGGCTTCCAGGCTGGAAGTAACATTCCCGAAAAAGTCTTTTTCCTGTTTTCCCTCAAAGTTTCCGGTCCGGATAAAATTCTTGACCAGACGGTCTTCCAGCGAATGATAGGTAATCACCACCAGACGTCCTCCCGGTTTCAGAAGTTCTTCGCTCTGTACCAGAAAATCTTTCAGCACATCCAGTTCGCCATTGGTTTCAATGCGCAAGGCCTGAAAAACTTTGGCGAGGTATTTTGTTTCATTTTTCTTTGGAACACACGAGGCAATGGCGCTTTTAAACTGATCGATGGTACGAACCGGCTGAACCTGCCGCGCTTCGACCAACTGTTTCACCAGCCGGCGGGCATTTTCTACTTCGCCGTATTCCCTGAAAACCCGGATCAGTGTTTCTTCGTCGTACTCATTAATAACCGATGCAGCCGTCGTCGCGGAATTCCGGTTCATCCGCATATCCAGATCGCCCGGGAAACGAAAAGAGAATCCGCGTTCGGCCACATCAAAATCATGAGAAGAGACACCCAGGTCGGCCAGTATCCCATCGACCTTCTCGACCTGATAATAGCGCAGAAAATGACGGATATACCTGAAGTTATGACGGATAAAATAAAAGCGGGGATCATCAAAAGCGTTTGCCGCGGCATCTTCATCCTGGTCAAAAGCGAATAACCGGCCGGCCGACAGCCTGTTCAATATTTCGCGGGAATGCCCGCCGCCGCCAAAGGTAACATCTACGTAGTCTCCATCCTTTTGAATGTTTAGCCCTTCGATGCTTTCATTCAATAAAACCGGTATGTGGTAAGCTTGTTCCACTACAATTCCTCCAAATTTCCAAAATGCTTGTCAAATAACTCTCCGTATCCTCCCATTGATCCAAGATAAGCCTCGTATTCCCCGACATCCCAAAGCCGGATCCGATCACCCTGGCCCACAAAGACCACCTCTTTGGCGATGCCCACTTTTTCGATAAAGTTGTTCGGAAGATTCATCCGGCAACTTTCGGGAACCTGAATAATTTTGAAACTCCGGTAAATTAAGTCCAGCAAGCGGCTTTGCTCACGATTGTTCCGATTCAGTTTTCCCTTCAGAAAAGCCAGGCGTTTTTCCCAGATTTCCATCGGGTAAATGTTCAGGCATTTTTCATAGGGATCCAGCTCGATGGTCAACTGACCACCGGGAATCCCGCCTCCCATCTCGTTTTTGTAATCGGCAGGCAATACGACACGACCTTTTTCGTCAACGGTTGCGTTTTTTTCTGCTGAAAAATCCATGAGTTAATTGCCTATTTTTCAATCGTAAAATTAGTAAATTCTTTCCCAAAAATCCACTTTCAGTCACTTTCAGTCACTTTTCTCCACCTTTTAAACTAAAAAAAATGTTTATTTCCTGTTCACAACTTCAATAAAAACGTTCATATCTGTACAAATAGTGCTTATTAGCAGGGATTTTGACATTTCGGAAATTTATCAACACCCGTTAATAAATCAACCACGATGAACAAAGCTACAAACAGTAGCCATCGCGGTTTGACGTAGCGATAATTTTTCTATTTTGCAGGCAAAATACATGCTCATGACCGAAAATAGACGCAGCGAAATAAAGCCAATTGACATTGAAGCGCTGTTCCGGGAGAAGAACCCGAAACTGGCCAGGCTACTGCCCGGTTTCATTTACCGGTACATCAACCGGATTATGCACATCGGCGAAATCAACGAAATTTTGACAACATACGGTCACCAGGAGGGGATTGATTTTGCCAACAGCACCGTTCAGTATTTCAACGTCAGCCAAAAAGTTTACGGGCTGGAGAATGTCCCCCGGGAAGGCCGGTTCATTTTTGCAGCCAACCACCCCCTGGGCGGTTTCGACTCGCTTTTACTCATGCACAATGTGCACAATCAGGTCGGGGATCTGCGCTTTTTGGTCAATGATGTATTGATGAAGATTTACCCGCTGAAAAGTATTTTTGTGCCAATCAACAAGCACGGCGGACATAATCGTGAAATTGCAGAGATCATCCACCGCGAATACAGTTCCGATGTTCAAATCCTGATTTTTCCGTCCGGCTTCGCTTCCCGAAAAGTAAAGGGCAAAGTAACCGACCTGGACTGGAAAAAACATTTTATCCAGAAAGCCATCGAATACCGGCGCGATGTCATCCCGGTACATATCAGCGGCCGAAACTCAAATTTTTTCTACAACCTGGCCAACCTGCGGAGTTTTCTGCGGATAAAATGGAACCTGGAAATGTTTTTTCTGTCGGATGAAACATTTAAGCATAAAAATCAGGAATTTACCCTCACGTTTGGTAAACCCATATCGTATAAAACGTTTGACAAAACGAAAACACAAAAACAATGGGCCGACGAAGTCAAACGAATTCTTTACGGCTTACCCGGCCAAAGAGGCAAATGAAACAACAGGGAAATCGCTTTTAACCGTTATTTGAATATCTTTTGTTATCCTTTTCGTAAAAAACCTTATTTGTATCGTTATAACCTTAGTAGCCAATGATATAAAAAAAGAACATTAACCTGATTCACCTTATCGGATAAAGATCGAATACAATATTTTATACACCATTTTATCTTTACAACTTTCGGCCGGAATCGGATCATTCAGGAAAAGAACCGGGTGAGGATAGGAAAATACATCACTGGAACCGTCAATAAAAATGATTCGAAACTTTATGCCATTTACGCTAATCCCGATCATGTTCATTTTCTGGTGTCACGTTCCCCTTCGTTGTCTGAAACAGATTTGGCGACTATTGTCGCATACAGTTCCGAAAGCTTAAAAAATAAGGTCTATCAGGTTGAGGGAGATGGCGCTTGACCGGCTACTAAGGTGAACCCGGAGATCAGGTTTTTGGAAACCAGATTCCATCATGTTCCGGATTGATCAGCCGGCTAACGGCCCATATAACGTCAAATCAAGTATTTTTTTCTAAAAGCGATTTCCCTGTTCTTATTATATTTTTTTTAGCTTTGTAGCTCATTTTTATTAAGCATACCAAGTATGAAGGAAATTGCTGCACCTGTAGCGAAAGATGCTATTCTGGCGGAGCTTACCCCGGAAAAGTTGTTGAGAAAAACCAATAAAGGTGCCAATGAGATCTATGTGATCACTCATCATGACTCTCCCAATATCATGTATGAAATTGGCCGACTTCGGGAAATCAGTTTTCGCGATGCCGGCGGTGGAACGGGAAAGGATCTGGATATTGATCAATACGACACCTGTGAGAATCCGTATAAACAATTAATTGTATGGGACCCGGATGCCCGGGAAATTCTCGGGGGCTACCGTTACATAATCTGCAAAAATTTGCCTTTGGATGAAAACGGCGAAGTAAAACTGGCCACCTCTCGCCTGTTCCATTTCTCCAAGGAATTTATCGAAAACTACCTTCCCTACACCCTCGAACTGGGCCGCTCATTTGTTCAGCCCGACTACCAGTCGAGCAAAGCAGGGGCCAAAGCGCTGTTTGCTCTCGACAATTTGTGGGATGGTTTAGGAGCGCTAACGGTCGACCACCCGGAAATTAAATACTTTTTTGGCAAGGTGACTATGTACACGCATTTTAACATCGATGCCCGGAATTTAATTTTGTGTTTCTTCTCCAAATACTTTCGCGACCGCGACAACCTGGTTACCCCAAAAAGACCAATTGATTTGCGTTTGGACATGGAAACTATGGAGCAAATTTTCTCCGGCGGATCGTACAATGAAGATTATCGGATCCTGACACATAAAGTCAGGGAGTATGGCGAAAATATCCCTCCGCTGATTAATGCCTACATGAACCTGAGCCCTTCTATGAAGACCTTCGGAACTGTACTGAACGACCGCTTTGGCGACGTGGAAGAAACGGGAATTATTGTAACCATTAAAGATATTTACGAAGTAAAAAAAGACCGTCACATCGAAACGTACATCCGGGAGAAGGATGACAATAATGTGTTTCCCGAAGTGAAATAAATTCCATTTCAACACAACGGCATCACAGAAAACGACCGTCTCAAATTTCGTTTTGAGACGGTCGTTTTTTTGTAGGTGTAGCAGAAAAAGTCTTTTTTAAAACCGCCATCAACAGAAGTCGTCGAACGTAGAAAATAAAGTTTATTTTTCACGTTCGCCTAAATAGCACTGAAATTATTTGTCCCGGAAAGCCAACTAAAAGCGACAACAAATACCAACGGCAAAAAAATATTTTTGAGCTATTCGAAAACCTAATTTTCCTCTTCAGTAGAAACTTAAGTTTCATGCTTTCTGGAAAAATGAGAGTTTTTCACGTTTGACTAATTACTGGTGCTTCACTCTTCGCATACAGCATGATCGCGAATCGCACCAAAACCTTTCAGACAAACTGCATCATCCCTTTGATTCAACGACAATAACACCCTCTTTTTAAAACAAAAGTTGTCGATATTACAAGCGTAAAAATTAAATTCATCAAATAAAGCAACGCAACAAATTAAGAATATTTCAAAACAGATAACACATAATGATGAATTTCGTAACTTTATTGGACACTGAATAGAAAACCAATGCTTCAATCCACCAAATCACAACGCCTACTAAAACTAATCCTTTTCCTTTCTAATAGTTACCCCAAGACCAGGAACGAATGTGTCGATTTGCTGGGTATAAAGGATTCCGCATTTTACAACTACCGGAACGACCTGCTTGAGATCGGATTTAACCTAATCCAGAAGGATGGAAAATACTGGATTGAGCACCAGAAGGACGACCATCATGTTCTGCAAAATATACTTCATTTTACAGAAGAAGAGAGCTGGCTCCTATCCCGAACAATTGACTTACTGGATGCCCCTAAAAGCACAACATCTGCATTGAAAAGAAAACTAGCTAAATTTCTCAATCAGGACAAGGCACTTGATTCCTATTTACAAAAAGAAAAGTCCGTTAAAGTACAAACACTCGCGGAGGCGATGAGGCGGAAAAAGCAGGTCCTATTGATAAACTATGCATCCGGCAACAGCCAAACTGTTAAAAACCGATTGGTTGAGCCATTCGAATTCAAGGATGATTTTAATCTTATTTGGGCATTTGACACCACTTTAAAACAAAACCGTCAATTTAAAATCTGCCGGATTGAAGACGTACAAATCTCTCCGCTAAACTGGGAATATGCGAGGTTCCACCGTTCAATGCCGGTTGATATTTTCCGGAACACCGGAGAACTCAACAAGCAACTGGAGCTAATACTCACGCTCAAAGCACGCAACCTTCTGATTGAAGAATATCCCCTGGCAGATAAGTATTTGTCAGAACAAAGCATCAATAAATACATCCTGAAAGTACCGGTTGCAAAATACGAAGGCCCTGGACGATTTGTATTAGGACTGGCAGAAGATGTTCAGATTATTGGCAATACCGGATTCTGTGAATACCTGAAAACAAAAATCAAAAAAACGCAAAACTTATTCTGTGACTCCACGAATTCGGGAGTCACAAGTACCATATTTGACCAAAACTAAAATAACAACTAGGATAAAGCCATAGCACAAATAGGACACTGGCAATTAGAGCAAAACCGAATTAATCATGATAACCGAAATTGAATTTAAACGAACTTCAAACATCTTTATCAATGCCGGGATTGTGGCATTGTTCCAGTACCTGAAGGTTTTCAAAGAGGATACTAACGTTGAGTACGACTATTCTTACTCTCTTGAAAAAGATTCATTGCACGTTAAATGCGACAAACTATTCACTTTGTTGGAAGATGTTTACTACTACATGGGCAGGGAGCTATATGACACTGTTACAGAGAAGCAGGAAGATAATCTTAGAAACAAAAAAGATTGCAACGCTTATTATGATGTAGAAAAGGATCAATTCGTGTATTTTCCCAAAAAAAACACTTACGGATTAACTCATTTAATCACCAATAATAAGTCTCGAAATACTTTACTTGAGGCTAACCAGACAAAGCTCGAAAGCCTTACTGATGATCTAAAAGCAAAATTTCTAAAGTTTCAGGAAGAAAATAATATGAAATTTGGGAGTATTGTCTATCTGAATGAAGAATATACCTGCATTACTCGATTGGAAAAGCCTATTGATGATTACTTTATAACTGGAAAAAAGTTTTGTTATATCACAGGAATTGGTTATAAAAAGTTAGTACCCAATGCTAATATAAGTCCATTTATAAAGCAGCAAGGGAGCAAGTCATTTAACTCATCATTGAACAAGAATGATGTAAATATTAGTTGGGCTACAATGTATTTATATAGATTCTCACCTAAGCTTTGCCTATATTTTTATACAAAAAAAGATAAAGATATTCGGGGAATAATCAACTGTTATTTTTTCGAATCAACTGATTTATTAAAGCTTAATACACTTTATGAAAGAAATTTATCAGTTTATAAGGATTCAATGCTTAATAAGAAAACGAATTATTTTACAAATTTTAGAATTTATCAATTTAAACGAATTAAGGATAGTCTGTCTGAACCTAATGATTTCAAAGGAAAACATGAAACATTATTTGCCCTGATTTATACTTTCTACAAACAGTTCCTTTATGATAAAGGTTTTGAGGACATTAATGAAGTGGACAACATTTTCGATTTGGGATTCGAGAAAATACCAATATCCCTGATCTCATTCAAAGCCGATTCCTTCTCTTCAACACTTCGCCCTAATGCATTTGAATATTTCAATAATTTCAAATTTGCAATCAAGCTAATCATTTATTTAGAGAAAGAAGGAATTAAATTTTCGCAAATGCTTTCAAGCTTAAAATTTATGAAAAGCTCAGAAAGGAACTCAGGGAATAGTTATCTGCTGGAACGGAAACAGAGAGAAAAGGTGATGACCTTAATGCTAAACGGAAAATCAGTGGTTAATGAGATTGCACAGTTATATTATCAATGTTACACTTACCTCTTAAAGGGAGACCCTGTTGGATTTAAAAATTACGAACAACTATATCTATTTACAAGCAAATACGAACTTAAAATTAATAGACAAATGACACCGGAAATGCAGGAAAAAGCTTTTAAACTGGGGACTTCGATTGGTATGGCAATTACCAGATTCGAAAATCCCGAAAATAAAAATGACGAGAAGTCAAATGCAAAAAATGGCCGCAAATACATTATCGATTTGAATAAATCGAGAACACTCGATCAATTCAATGATGCCATTATCCGCATCATGAACAAGTACCAGTTGCAGGTTAACAGCGAACTTTTCAAAGAAAATCTGAATGAAGAAAACTTCGAAATGGTCAAACAATTTGCCATTATCGGAGCCTTAAATGTGATTAACAATGTAATTAAACCAATAAATACAACTTCAAATGAAAAACAATAGCATTACAATTACCTATTTATCGAAAGTATCGTTTGCCAGCTTGAATGGAGCCGATAAAGATGTTGACAACATTAACCCGATCAAGAAAATAACGCTCGATAATGGAACCGAGTTGCCTTACGTGTCGTCGCAAGCCATCCGCAGGGCATTACGCGATCGACTTGAAGAGATGGGACAGCAGATTTCTATGGTCACTCCTGGCGAAGGAAAGAATCCGGCAAGCACCGAAGGCGATCCAAGTGCTTACATCGATGATGATTTATTTGGGTATATGAATGCCAGTGCACGAAGCCAGCGTACATCTGCTATTCGCGTCGAATCATTAGTCGCAATCAATACTTACAAGGGTGATCTTGATTATGGCACCAACTTTATGGGTGTTAACAAAGGCGGTGAACCCAATATTTATGAAACTGAAATACATTCAGGTTTGTACAGGGGAACCATCTTGATTGAACTGGACAGAATTGGTAATGGGCGAATTGTCAATGAGAATAAAAAGACAAAATTTGATGATTCCGAATACATCACAAATGAAGAGAAACAGAAAAGGGTTCTGGCTTTTATCGATGCATTCAGGACGCTTTGGAGTACCGGCCGCCAATCGCGTTTCCTTGCCGACATTTCGCCAAAGTTTATTGCAGCGGCTTATATGAGTGTGAAGAATCCGGTCTTTCTTGAATCAGTAACCATTGACAAATCGGGAAAGGTTAATTCAGGTATTCTTTCAACTGTTGTTGATGACTATCAAAAATTCATTTCCGATCATGTATTTGCCGGGCAAAAGGCATCATTAAATCTCGATGAATCGGTTCTTTCCTTAGAAGAAGGATTCAATAAAATTGAAAATTGGGTAAAAGATTATTTCAAGGCTTAAGATGAAATATTGTATTGTTGAATTAAAGACACAGACAGCAACCTTTCGAAATCCTGAGTTTCAGAATTTCCACAAGACATTACCGTTGCCACCCCCAACAACATTGGTTGGTGTTGCAGGTGCTGCAATGGGAAAAAGCCCGGAAGAAGCTCAACGGTTCTTTGAGGGCTCAGCTTTTGAGATGGGGTCGTACTGCAAAAACGTAGGAATGACAACCGATTTGTGGAAATACAATGATTTCAGGGAGCGAAGCATTATTCTGAAAGAAGTATTATTCCAAAATGAAGTGATTTTGATATATGGTTCGGAAGATATATCAAGAGTAGATTTCCTAATGAATTCATTTGAGAATCCAGTTTATGGGCTAACCCTGGGTAACAGTGATTCACTAGCCAAGGTTGTAGCTATTGTGGATGAAACAAATACAATAGAGGCAGACAATGTTTCTTATTGCCTTATTGAAGGCGATATCATTGAAGAGGTTTTATCAAATGCCTCGAATGGTTTGGATTTTTCTATCTACTCAACATCCGATCCGGTTGCTATGGATTTACCGACCCGTTTTACTTATACTGATAGTTATGGGATGCGCAGTGTGTGTCAACGCAAACAGTTTTCGTTGATCACCAAAGAGATGAAACTGAATATAAAGAAGAAAGGCATTTTATATAAAGAGATATTTGTGCCACTTTTTCATTTCTAACGGTTATGGAGGAACTCCTTGCTAAGAAAAATCCAAATGAATCATTAATATCCCATACCGATTGGGTTTTATCGGTGTGGGATATTATTTTCCAACAGTACAGATCAATCATTCCCGATAATCGCTTTTGGGATGATTCTTATATTTCTGTTTTGTTGCAACGATATAGGAAAGGCTACACTGAATTTTCAGGATGTCATGTATAATAGAGTTCATGATTACGACAACTATATTCGTCACGAGCTTTATTCCGGTGTCTTTATTTTACTGAATGATAAAGCTAAGTTCATCCAAAATCCTTTGCCTGTATTAAGTGTTTTCAGCCATCATAAAGATTTGGTGGAGGGTGTTTTTGATCGTGAAAATGACTACGTTGAGATTTGCATAAACAAAGAATCTTTTGATTTTATAATTGACTATTATAAGGCTAAACTTAACGAAAAGAGAATTGGAGCATCTTTCGATTCAAAGGTCATAGCTAGGTTGTCAAATCAGTTAAAAACAAATCTTTTAATAATAGCATTTAAGAACTTTATCAAAGGGACTTCCGAAAAATTCGTTTTTGATACACGTAAGCAGTATATCAGATATAAAGCAGTTTTAACTATTTGTGATTGGCTTGGATCAGCTCACCAGTTCCCTAAAGAGGGTATAGTTTACGACAATGAGTTTTTGAGAGAAAGGATTGTAAGTAAGTTAAGAAACGAAGGGAAAACAGAAATTGCTGATAGTTTCAAATTCAGACGGTTTCAAACAGAAAGCACAGTCCCCGGTAATGTGATTGCTATTGCCCCAACAGGGAGCGGAAAAACCGAGGCTGCTTTGTTGTGGGCTTCTCAGAAAAAAGCTGAGGAACGGATTATTTATTTACTACCAACCCGCGTAACTTCAAATGCCATTTACAATCGATTGTTACAGTATTTTAATGATGATTCTGTTGCAATTGTTCATTCTTCTGCACTTTTTTTCCGTAAAGAAACAACTGAAAACTACGATCAGAAGGAATACCTGAAAGATCGAACTTTTTTTCAGAATGTCAATGTATGCACCATTGATCAGGTTCTTACGCAAGGGTTCAATCTTGGATATTGGGAGCTAAAGACTTTTCACATGATGAATTCCTGGATTATTATCGATGAGATTCATCTTTATGCACCTTACACATTAGCGCTTATAATTTCAACGATTTCCTATTTGAAGTCAGAGTTTGGTACTCGGTTTTTTATCATGAGTGCAACCATGCCGTCAAAACTTCAGCGGCTATTAACAAAATCATTGGGAGATGGGAATTACAGCTTAATTCAGGATAAGGAATTACTTGACCAATCGAGGAATATCTTTGAAACACGCGATTGTCTGGTTGATGATTTGTTAGATGAAATAATCGCTGCAATTGAGTCAGCAAAGAAAGTTCTTGTTGTTGTAAATACTGTCGATGAAGCAACACGTATCTATTCCACACTGAAAGACTATGCTTCAAAGGCCTTTTGTTATCATTCCAGGTTTATGCAACAAGATAGGATAGACAAGGAAAAAGAGATATTGCTTGCTGAAAATTCAGGAGAGTCATTACTATTAGTCGCGACGCAAGTTGTTGAGGTTAGTTTGGATATTGATTTCGATATACTGTTTACGGAAAATGCTCCTATTGATGCGATTGTTCAACGTGCGGGTCGTGTTAATAGGAAACGCTCAAAAGCAGGAACTAAAATCATTGTTTTCCAAGAAACCGAAATAACAAGGAAATGGGTTTATGATGTTCCCGGAATACTGGACAATACATTTTCTGTAATACAAAACCATGATGGAGAAGCTTTAAATGAACATCAACTACTCCAAATGGTTGACCAAGTTTATTCTGAAATTGACATAGAAACAGATACTCACTTTATAGATGGAATAAAAAAGTATTCTGAGATTCAAAGGAATCTGCATTTCATAAAAGACAATGTAAATAAGGATGAAGTTTATACACGCGAAGGATTAGATACAATATCAGTTATTCCGATGAAAAATAATGCTAATAAATATGGAGAAGAGGAGGATTACTGGTCTGTAGAATTTAAGAATAAGAGTGCAATGGAAAAGGCAAAGCATGAATTATCTGTTCGAAAGTCTAAGCAATTTAGTTTTCCAATATTGAAAGATGATAAAGGATTCAACTATATCGATGCAGAATACTCTTATGAGTTTGGAATAGTATTTAAAAAAAGCGAAAAAAATGTTTTTCTATAACTTATTTAACTATGCAAATCACACAAACGACCATACAATTTCCGGACATTCAATTGCAAACCCGCGATGCCCATAAACTTCGTGGCTATTTTGGCAACCTTTTTAAAGAACATTCGCCGCTGTTGCATAATCATTACGACGATGGCTCGTCGCGGTATGCCTATCCGTTGGTACAATATAAGGTAATCGACCGGGTTCCGGTTCTGGTTGGGTTTCAGGAAGGGGCCGAATTGTTGGTTTCGCTTTTCTTGAAAATCCGCGAACTCGACATCGAAGGACAACATTACCCGGTAAAGGCTAAAAACATTCAACAAAAACAAATAGAGTTGAGTGTTAACCAGCAGTTGTACAACTATTCATTCAAAACTTTATGGATGGCACTAAACCAGGAAAACTTTCAAAAGTACAGCAAGCTGGACGAAGATGAAAAGAAACAGTTCCTTAACCGCCAAATTCAAAACAACATCCTCAGTTTTTACAAAGGGCTCGATTTCCGAACTTCGGAACGCATTATGGCTGTTGCCCGGCTCGAAGAAAAACAAACCCTGTTCAAAAACCAAACTATGCTTGCCTTTTCGGGGAGTTTCACCAGCAATGCGTACCTGCCTGACTGGGCAGGAATTGGCAAAGCCGTTAGTCGCGGTTTTGGAACCATTAGTCTAATACAATAAAGCTTGAAGCATGCAACTAATCATCAATACCTATGGTACGTATGTCCATGTAAAAGACGAACTATTTGAGGTTTCGCTGACCAAAGACGGGGAAAAACAAAAACATCATTTTGCCAGTCAAAAGGTTACCTCCATATTAATGAGTAAAGGAGCTGCAATCAGCACTGATGCTGTTATTCTGGCCATGAAAAACAACATCGACATCATTATCTTCGAATACGATGGCGTACCAGTCGGCCGTTTTTGGCATAGTAAACCTGGAAGTACCTCCAAAATTCGCAAACAGCAGCTGGAAGCAAGTCTGAACGAGGTGGGTGTTTTCTGGATTAAAAGCTGGCTAACGAAAAAGCTCAACAACCAAGTAGAGTTTCTGAAACGATTGAAAAATCATCGACCAGCAACCGCTGACCAAATCCAGGAAAAGATTGACTCAATCACTTCGCTCAAACAAAAAATGAACGATCTTGAAGGGATCAACATTGATGCCGTCGATGACACCCTGCGCGGACTGGAAGGAACTGCTGGTCGGATATACTTCCAAACACTTAGTACCTTATTAACTGAGCGCTACCAGTTCAACGGGCGAAGCTTTCGTCCTGCACAAGATTCGTTCAATGCTTTTCTCAATTATGCCTACGGCGTACTTTACAGCAGGGTCGAAAAAGTGCTGGTCATAGCCGGACTTGACCCCTATGTCGGTTTTATGCACCGCGATGATTATAACATGAAAAGTATGGTCTTCGACTTTATTGAACCCTATCGAATATATGCCGATGAAGTAGTCTTTAAGCTGTTCTCCGCAAAAAAAGTAAATGATAGCCACACCGATACCATCACCAACGGTATCAGTTTAAATGGCGATGGTAAAAACTTACTGATGCAATCACTCATGCAATTTCTCGACGAAGAGAAAATAAAATATAACGGAAGGAATCAAACCCGCATGAACGCCATGCAGATGGACGCTCATCAATTTGCAAACAAATTAATCAACAAGCTATGATCTGCTGGGTTTTATACGACATTAAAAAGAATCGACAACGAGGAAAGGTCTCTAAGATTTGTAAAAGGTCGGGATTGTACCGGGTACAAAAATCAGTATTTCTGGGTAGTATGGAAGACAATGAAAAAGACAGTCTTGAGTTGGAGATAAAAGAACTTATTGACGAAGAATCGGATTCCGTTTACATCTTCCCGATGAGTAAGAACGAGCTACGCCAAACAGCACTTATGGGACAGGCATTCGATAAGAAATTAATCACCGATGAAATTAGAGCCTTGTTTTTCTGATGTCCATAACTCCGTCACATATCATTGAATACTTGTACTGTCCGAGGTTTACTTACTTCGAGTATGTGCTAAGTATCCCTCAATATGAAGAGAGACATTTCAAAGTTGAAAAAGGGAGAAATGTCCATGAGCAAAAGCTCGAACAGAATAGAGATTACCTAAGAAAACGAATCGGAGTAAAGGCAAAATACGCCGACCAATATTTAACCAATCAAATACTGAGAGGAAAAATTGACGAAGTACTTTTATTAAATGATGATACGATGGCTCCGCTCGACTACAAATTTGCTAAATTTGAAGATCGGATTTATGAAACTTACAGAACACAATTGGAGTGTTACGCGGTTCTTATTGAAAACAATTTTGCGAAAAAAGTAACCAAAGGATTTTTGGTCTACACCCGTTCTGCAAACAAACTGGTTGAAGTTGAAATTCCGGACGCGGCTAAAAACGAAGTTCGTTCCATATGCCAAGCTGTAAACGAAATAATTACACAGAATTATTTTCCCAAAGCAACCAAATACAAACAACGCTGTATCGGCTGTACATACCGGAATATTTGTATAAAATAGGCATTTACGGACTGGAATTTATTTGATACGCTGAAAAATAAGGCAATAACTAAAAGAATAATAATAGATTACACTTTCGAAAATGTTTAAAAACAAACACATATCAGAGTTCTTTGACATACTGAAAAATCAAAAAGAGCATAGCCAAATAAACTATTACGGCACTGGAAAACAAACAGATAAAAAACTGTGTAACTTCCAGAGCAACATCCAGAGCAACAAGGATTGAAACATCCAGATTCCCAATTTCTGATAATCTGAATAAGGTCTTCCAGAGCAACATCCAGAGCAACAAGGATTGAAACCTTCATCAATAAGATACAAACAAATAAAAATTAGCACTTCCAGAGCAACATCCAGAGCAACAAGGATTGAAACTTTTAGGTAAGGCTAAAGACGCTCTACCTCAATTTTCTTCCAGAGCAACATCCAGAGCAACAAGGATTGAAACATTGAAAAACAACCAGAGCAAAATTGCCCAAAGGTCTTCCAGAGCAACATCCAGAGCAACAAGGATTGAAACTTTGCTTCAGAAAGATGAATCAAAGATCAATAAGCTCTTCCAGAGCAACATCCAGAGCAACAAGGATTGAAACTTCGTAATATCGAACGTCCTGCCTCGCTCGTAGGCTCTTCCAGAGCAACATCCAGAGCAACAAGGATTGAAACTACATGAAAGGACATTATGGTTATTGGAAAGAAAAGCTTCCAGAGCAACATCCAGAGCAACAAGGATTGAAACTAGCTAATAATCCGCATCAGTGCATAACAACGGCTATCTTCCAGAGCAACATCCAGAGCAACAAGGATTGAAACGTAGAAAATTAAATTGAAACAGAAATGAAAATAAAGCTTCCAGAGCAACATCCAGAGCAACAAGGATTGAAACAGATATTCCAGTAATTCAGTACGGGAAAAATACAGTCTTCCAGAGCAACATCCAGAGCAACAAGGATTGAAACTGCTTAGCTAAAACGGATTTCATTACTTCTGAAATTCTTCCAGAGCAACATCCAGAGCAACAAGGATTGAAACTATTTGTTCATATCCTTGAACCATCCTGCCAATTCACTTCCAGAGCAACATCCAGAGCAACAAGGATTGAAACTAAGCCAGCTCCAACTTCCGGGGTCAATAAGGGAAAACTTCCAGAGCAACATCCAGAGCAACAAGGATTGAAACTAAGCCAGCTCCAACTTCCGGGGTCAATAAGGGAAAACTTCCAGAGCAACATCCAGAGCAACAAGGATTGAAACTAAAACAATTAATAAGAGTGTTAATTCAAAAAATATCTTCCAGAGCAACATCCAGAGCAACAAGGATTGAAACTCTGGTAATCAGATAAAAAGCTTTCGCCCATATTGACTTCCAGAGCAACATCCAGAGCAACAAGGATTGAAACCGATATTCTGCATGAAAATAGTTCTGCATTCATTGCTTCCAGAGCAACATCCAGAGCAACAAGGATTGAAACTAATTGTGTTAATTCAAAAAACAGAGTTAAAAATTTCTTCCAGAGCAACATCCAGAGCAACAAGGATTGAAACTAAGCCAGCTCCAACTTCCGGGGTCAATAAGGGAAACTTCCAGAGCAACATCCAGAGCAACAAGGATTGAAACAAAAAGAAAGGGGGCAACAATGAATAAGGGTGCTGTCTTCCAGAGCAACATCCAGAGCAACAAGGATTGAAACCTTCTTGCGAGGTGGATGTTTGCCCCCCCTGATCTCTTCCAGAGCAACATCCAGAGCAACAAGGATTGAAACCCAGTGAAGCCTTTAATGCCTCGTATTCGGCCTTAACTTCCAGAGCAACATCCAGAGCAACAAGGATTGAAACAAACAGATGAATACACCACAGAAACCCCAATTGCACTTCCAGAGCAACATCCAGAGCAACAAGGATTGAAACTCTGGTAATCAGATAAAAAGCTTTCGCCCATATTGACTTCCAGAGCAACATCCAGAGCAACAAGGATTGAAACATTTTGAAGCACTTCCATTATTGATAGCTTCGTTCACTTCCAGAGCAACATCCAGAGCAACAAGGATTGAAACTGCGGCGGCAGTAGCATATTGTCGTGAAGTTAGAATCTTCCAGAGCAACATCCAGAGCAACAAGGATTGAAACCGCAGCCAAAATTTTGCCTTCGTAAAATCGCCAACCACTTCCAGAGCAACATCCAGAGCAACAAGGATTGAAACCAGCTAATGATAAAGTATATGCCGGGCTGTTGTTTTCTTCCAGAGCAACATCCAGAGCAACAAGGATTGAAACTTTGAAGGCAAAATAAATCTTGCTTATAAAATAAACTTCCAGAGCAACATCCAGAGCAACAAGGATTGAAACTAAGCCCGCTCCAACTTCCGGGGTCAATAAGGGAAACTTCCAGAGCAACATCCAGAGCAACAAGGATTGAAACTCGAAATTATTTTGTATTCTAACTTCACGACAATATCTTCCAGAGCAACATCCAGAGCAACAAGGATTGAAACATTAAAAACAGGGTAATAACCGGGACAAAAGATACTACTTCCAGAGCAACATCCAGAGCAACAAGGATTGAAACCGCAGCCAAAATTTTGCCTTCGTAAAATCGCCAACCACTTCCAGAGCAACATCCAGAGCAACAAGGATTGAAACTACATTTGATTTCCGTCGAAGATGAACGAGCTGATTCTTCCAGAGCAACATCCAGAGCAACAAGGATTGAAACGACAAATACCGAGCAATTTCCCGAATGCCGTACACCCTTCCAGAGCAACATCCAGAGCAACAAGGATTGAAACCGAGGATGAAAAAGGATTATTCATCGAGGTAATGATCTTCCAGAGCAACATCCAGAGCAACAAGGATTGAAACCATTATACAAATAACACTAAAACAAAATATCATGACTTCCAGAGCAACATCCAGAGCAACAAGGATTGAAACTAACATGTTTTGCAAATCAATTAGGTCATGATTATCTTCCAGAGCAACATCCAGAGCAACAAGGATTGAAACTTAACGGTAATTCTTACGCAGCAAAAGAAAGTATTAACTTCCAGAGCAACATCCAGAGCAACAAGGATTGAAACACAATTGTAAATTATGGATTACGAGAGAATAAAAAAACTTCCAGAGCAACATCCAGAGCAACAAGGATTGAAACTGATTTAAAGTGAATTACATATGATATGTCGTCTTACTTCCAGAGCAACATCCAGAGCAACAAGGATTGAAACATCTGGGAAATACAGAGATAATTTCAGCCGCTGTTACTTCCAGAGCAACATCCAGAGCAACAAGGATTGAAACTGAATTGTCTCCGTAGGAAGATTTCCCCATTGATTCCTTCCAGAGCAACATCCAGAGCAACAAGGATTGAAACGTATTAACGTAAAAAAAGAAAAAATAGGGAGGGTTTCTTCCAGAGCAACATCCAGAGCAACAAGGATTGAAACCCTCAGGGGCACTCAAATCACGTCTTTGCCAGATAACTTCCAGAGCAACATCCAGAGCAACAAGGATTGAAACAAAACGGAAATACTTGGCAACCACTTACAATGTGATCTTCCAGAGCAACATCCAGAGCAACAAGGATTGAAACATTATTAAAACCGCAGTTTATACGGGCGTTAAAGAGCTTCCAGAGCAACATCCAGAGCAACAAGGATTGAAACTCGCTTTTGCGATCAAAAATCATAACGGAAATTTTTCTTCCAGAGCAACATCCAGAGCAACAAGGATTGAAACAGCCTATTCAAATCTGCCTGAATCGGTGAATCTGCGTTCTTCCAGAGCAACATCCAGAGCAACAAGGATTGAAACCCAGTTCACCATCTTCATTTAAGCTCAATGTCCAAGCTTCCAGAGCAACATCCAGAGCAACAAGGATTGAAACCATTAATTATGTTGTTTTTACACCCGCGCTGATTACCTTCCAGAGCAACATCCAGAGCAACAAGGATTGAAACTTTTTGGTAATACAGAGATAATTTCATCCGCTGTTAACTTCCAGAGCAACATCCAGAGCAACAAGGATTGAAACCTTCGGTTTATCCGGGGCCACATTTCGGGAGGTGGCGCTTCCAGAGCAACATCCAGAGCAACAAGGATTGAAACTTCAACCCGGTCCCGGTAACGATCAACGGGCTTTCACTTCCAGAGCAACATCCAGAGCAACAAGGATTGAAACTGCTTTAGGTTATCGATCTCGTCAATCCGAGCCCGCACTTCCAGAGCAACATCCAGAGCAACAAGGATTGAAACCTTCGGTTTATCCGGGGCCACATTTCGGGAGGTGGCGCTTCCAGAGCAACATCCAGAGCAACAAGGATTGAAACCAGAAAACAACAATCTACTGTCAGCAATAGGAGCAAACTTCCAGAGCAACATCCAGAGCAACAAGGATTGAAACACGTCTATATTTGCAGAGTAAGTAAATCAAATATAGACTTCCAGAGCAACATCCAGAGCAACAAGGATTGAAACCGGCAAATCTGATTTCATTAGCAGAAAGCGACACCTTCTTCCAGAGCAACATCCAGAGCAACAAGGATTGAAACCCTCAGGGGCACTCAAATCACGTCTTTGCCAGATAACTTCCAGAGCAACATCCAGAGCAACAAGGATTGAAACCCTCAGGGGCACTCAAATCACGTCTTTGCCAGATAACTTCCAGAGCAACATCCAGAGCAACAAGGATTGAAACTTATGACTGCATTCTGGTTTCTTGTGGTGTGCCTTTCTTCCAGAGCAACATCCAGAGCAACAAGGATTGAAACCAAGTTTAAGGCCGAATACGAGGCATTAAAGGCTTCCTTCCAGAGCAACATCCAGAGCAACAAGGATTGAAACCAACAGGGGCATTACTCCCCCAATATCAATATGATCCTTCCAGAGCAACATCCAGAGCAACAAGGATTGAAACCTTTCAAAATCTACAAGTTCACCAATCGCTTTAAAACTTCCAGAGCAACATCCAGAGCAACAAGGATTGAAACCCTCTTGCGTCGTGGATGTTTGCCCTCCCTGATCTTCTTCCAGAGCAACATCCAGAGCAACAAGGATTGAAACTTTTAATATATTACAGTATGAAAAAAATAATTATAATCTTCCAGAGCAACATCCAGAGCAACAAGGATTGAAACAGTAACAAACTCGACCCTATCAACTTTTAATGAAAAGCTTCCAGAGCAACATCCAGAGCAACAAGGATTGAAACGTTACCGATTGTTTCCCTTCAGAAAATTCATACCACTTCCAGAGCAACATCCAGAGCAACAAGGATTGAAACTTCATCCTTAGTCAAAGTCGGTATGAAAATCAAAAACTTCCAGAGCAACATCCAGAGCAACAAGGATTGAAACTTGTTGATGATGTTACGATTGAAGCCCTTATTAATTCTTCCAGAGCAACATCCAGAGCAACAAGGATTGAAACTTAGTAATATACAGAAAGGGGATACTACATCAATAACTTCCAGAGCAACATCCAGAGCAACAAGGATTGAAACCTTTTAGTTTAAACGTTTAAAATTAAAAATATGGCACTTCCAGAGCAACATCCAGAGCAACAAGGATTGAAACAGCTAAGTCAATATTTCTATAAAATGAACGAAAAATCTTCCAGAGCAACATCCAGAGCAACAAGGATTGAAACTCTTCAATATAACCAATGGGCAAGCAAAGGGCATCGACTTCCAGAGCAACATCCAGAGCAACAAGGATTGAAACTCCCTATATATTTTGCTTCCAGCTCGTTGAGGAAAGCTTCCAGAGCAACATCCAGAGCAACAAGGATTGAAACTATGAACAATTTAAACGAATTATCAAAACAGATTTACTTCCAGAGCAACATCCAGAGCAACAAGGATTGAAACATTGTATCGACTGGCCGAGAGATAACGAAAATGAAACTTCCAGAGCAACATCCAGAGCAACAAGGATTGAAACCCGGCCATCCATTTGCTATGCCATTACAGATATTTACTTCCAGAGCAACATCCAGAGCAACAAGGATTGAAACTGATTTAAAGTTAATTGCATATATATATCTACGTTCTTCCAGAGCAACATCCAGAGCAACAAGGATTGAAACTATAACCGTTGCTGATACAAGATTACATAATGATAGCTTCCAGAGCAACATCCAGAGCAACAAGGATTGAAACATCCTACCAAATAAGAATCAAAAACAACATCTGCCACTTCCAGAGCAACATCCAGAGCAACAAGGATTGAAACGGATGGTACGAGCGATCAACGGGTCGCAGCTATGCGGCTTCCAGAGCAACATCCAGAGCAACAAGGATTGAAACTTTTTGGTAATACAGAGATAATTTCATCCGCTGTTACTTCCAGAGCAACATCCAGAGCAACAAGGATTGAAACGCGCATATTCTACATTTGTTCCTATTGCAATGCTACTTCCAGAGCAACATCCAGAGCAACAAGGATTGAAACATGATACTTCTCCGAGAATATGTTTCCTGGTATCGTCTTCCAGAGCAACATCCAGAGCAACAAGGATTGAAACTGCTTCGCCGTTAGCCCACATTGCGAGCAGCTAATCTTCCAGAGCAACATCCAGAGCAACAAGGATTGAAACTCTGGTAATCAGATAAAAAGCTTTCGCCCATATTGACTTCCAGAGCAACATCCAGAGCAACAAGGATTGAAACAAAATGGCACAAAGAGAACATAAATATTCGGATGCTCTTCCAGAGCAACATCCAGAGCAACAAGGATTGAAACCTGTTCATATTATCAACCGTTAACGTTCATACTAAAACTTCCAGAGCAACATCCAGAGCAACAAGGATTGAAACTGTAAAATATACAACATTCGGCATAATTGATGAACTCTTCCAGAGCAACATCCAGAGCAACAAGGATTGAAACATTAGTAGAAACTCAAATTGAAATACAAAATGAAAGCTTCCAGAGCAACATCCAGAGCAACAAGGATTGAAACTCCATTCTTCATAATCCAAATTGGTATCAATTCCGTCTTCCAGAGCAACATCCAGAGCAACAAGGATTGAAACATATTACGATAATGCGCATGACCTTGATACTCACCACTTCCAGAGCAACATCCAGAGCAACAAGGATTGAAACATTACATCAATAAAATTAGTTCCTACTGCCGTAATACTTCCAGAGCAACATCCAGAGCAACAAGGATTGAAACTTTTTACATCCAAAATCTGGTCGTGATCTGGAAATGGCTTCCAGAGCAACATCCAGAGCAACAAGGATTGAAACTCATTGATACCTTTTTTGACAGCAAAAAATAGTGTACTTCCAGAGCAACATCCAGAGCAACAAGGATTGAAACATAACCAATGTACCACGCATGTAAGCGGTAATTGTCTTCCAGAGCAACATCCAGAGCAACAAGGATTGAAACATTAACGAAAAAAAGAGATGCGAAAAACCTTCACCCCTTCCAGAGCAACATCCAGAGCAACAAGGATTGAAACATCCTAAGTCAAGTTTTCCTAATTCGTCCTTCGCAATCTTCCAGAGCAACATCCAGAGCAACAAGGATTGAAACTACAATGCCGTTGAAGTTGCAAAAGCCGCTTTTGAACTTCCAGAGCAACATCCAGAGCAACAAGGATTGAAACATGTTAAATTAAAAAAGGATTACAATACTGTTATTCTTCCAGAGCAACATCCAGAGCAACAAGGATTGAAACACAGGCCATTTCCGTCGACGTTGTATTGAAGCAAACTTCCAGAGCAACATCCAGAGCAACAAGGATTGAAACCTCGAAGAAAAGTTTGTACAGCCAATGGCCCTGCGCTTCCAGAGCAACATCCAGAGCAACAAGGATTGAAACAAGACAAGCAAAAGGCTGAGGCTGTTACCCTCATTGACTTCCAGAGCAACATCCAGAGCAACAAGGATTGAAACGCATGTAGGGCATGAGCAATCGTTCTGCGTTATCGCCTTCCAGAGCAACATCCAGAGCAACAAGGATTGAAACAGAAAAAAAAGAAACCAGTTGCCAGAAGAGCTGAACACTTCCAGAGCAACATCCAGAGCAACAAGGATTGAAACTGCCTATATATTTTTCTTCCAGCTCGTTGAGGAAAGTCTTCCAGAGCAACATCCAGAGCAACAAGGATTGAAACACAACCATGTAGTAACTTTCAAGAGAAAATTTGGGCTTCCAGAGCAACATCCAGAGCAACAAGGATTGAAACAAACTTCTTTTCAGTTGTTTTGCAGCCTCAGAAACACTTCCAGAGCAACATCCAGAGCAACAAGGATTGAAACACAATTAAAAGCACAAACGAAAAACAAACAATTATGCTTCCAGAGCAACATCCAGAGCAACAAGGATTGAAACAGGGGAAATTGGACTGCTATAATCCGGGGAAATCAATCTTCCAGAGCAACATCCAGAGCAACAAGGATTGAAACCTTCCAGCTCGTTGAGGAAAGTAAACCGGTCAGCACTTCCAGAGCAACATCCAGAGCAACAAGGATTGAAACTTATGCTGCTTCCAATGTTCGCAATATTAACCGATTCTTCCAGAGCAACATCCAGAGCAACAAGGATTGAAACAGAGGGAATGCTATCGCCCGTGCAAGAGCAATTTCACTTCCAGAGCAACATCCAGAGCAACAAGGATTGAAACATTTGGGCAATACAGATGCAATTTCATTTGCGGTTAACTTCCAGAGCAACATCCAGAGCAACAAGGATTGAAACATAATAACAAAAACAAACAAAATGGAAAGAAATATTCTTCCAGAGCAACATCCAGAGCAACAAGGATTGAAACTTTTTCCAAGCATCAACAAACTTTCCAGCAGCTAAAACTTCCAGAGCAACATCCAGAGCAACAAGGATTGAAACTCTTTTTGGAGGCAATTCTGGCCCCTCCGGTTCCTCGCTTCCAGAGCAACATCCAGAGCAACAAGGATTGAAACTGCCTATATATTTTTCTTCCAGCTCGTTGAGGAAAGTCTTCCAGAGCAACATCCAGAGCAACAAGGATTGAAACACAACCATGTAGTAACTTTCAAGAGAAAATTTGGGCTTCCAGAGCAACATCCAGAGCAACAAGGATTGAAACAAACTTCTTTTCAGTTGTTTTGCAGCCTCAGAAACACTTCCAGAGCAACATCCAGAGCAACAAGGATTGAAACACAATTAAAAGCACAAACGAAAAACAAACAATTATGCTTCCAGAGCAACATCCAGAGCAACAAGGATTGAAACTGTGATATGCCGTCTTATCGTGTCTACTTCCAATGGCTTCCAGAGCAACATCCAGAGCAACAAGGATTGAAACAAAAGTCGCTGCGTAAACTATTAACACTAACTGTTGACTTCCAGAGCAACATCCAGAGCAACAAGGATTGAAACTGAGAAGCGACTGCCGTAAGAAGTTTTGCCGATTCATCTTCCAGAGCAACATCCAGAGCAACAAGGATTGAAACGCGGAATTCAGCTCGATTTAAGCTAAAAGTTCAAAGTTCTATTTTGATAGTGACCGGTATTAGTTTTGCTTTGCTTTAGTTGTTGACGTTTTTTTTAGGACGAGTTGCCTGTATCCGAGACGAGTTTGCACTGCCCTTTTCTACGTTGCTGTAGGTATTAGGGTAGTCAACTAAGAATACTGTGCTATAATCTCCGTTTCGGCGAACTGGCTTCGCTGGAACAGCTGGCCGAGTTTATTAAAATCCAGAACCCCGATATTGTTGCCCTTCAGGAAGTTGATGTAAAAACACACCGCGCGAAGGCGCCGCATCAAAACGGCAAAGATTTTATCACCGAACTGGCTTTTTACACCGGAATGCTTTCAGCTTACGGTAAAACCATCCCTTATGCCGGTGGTTACTATGGCGTTGCCATCTTATCGAAGTATCCGTTGGCAAAGGTAGAACGTATTTACCTGCCTAAAACTGAAAATGGGAAAGAACAACGTGCTGTTTTAGTTGCCGATGTAGAATATCGTGAAGGAGAATATATCACGTTCGCAAGTACGCATCTGGACTACACCAATACCGAAGAACGCCAGCTTCAGGTAAAAAAAGTAAAAATCCACACCCAAAGGATGTGGCTTTGGGATAACCCCTGGAAGGGGTAATTTGCTTTTACCCTCAAAGAAGGTAAAAGTTGTTGTCCCCACAGGTTAATGACTACTTTTCTTCTTCTCGTTTATCTTTCTTTTCCTGATACTTGACGTACCTCTTGATCATCTCCGCATCCAGTCCTACTGTATCCACACAGTAGCCTTTTGACCAGAAATGATTGCCCCAATAGGGGCGGCTCTTCAAGCTCTTATATTTGTTGAACAGCCGAATTGCTGTTCGTCCTTTAAAAATCCCAACCATGTCAGAAATAGAGACTTTCGGCGGAACCATCAAAACCAGATGTACGTGATCTTCCTGTACGTTCAACTCCTCAATAATACAGCCTTTCTGCTCCGAGAAAGCCTTGATGCAGTGTTCCACTTCAATTTTGATTTCTCCCTTCAATATTCTATACCTATATTTAGGGGTCCATACGATATGGTACATGCAATGCCAGATCGCATGCGACAACTTCTTAAAACGACTCATTGTTTTTTCCTTTCTTTGGTTGTGGGGACAACCTTCTAAAGGTAAATATGAGTCGTTTTACAGGCAAACCCGTGGAACGTCTCTGACCACGTTCAGAGAACGTGGGTTTTTAACTTGAACTAAAATAAACAAAAAACCGCTGAATATTTATCAATATCCAGCGGTTTTACTTGTCTTTATGATTTTTGGAGCTCCCCAGGTAGGACTTGAACCTACGACCTACGGATTAACAGTCCGCCGCTCTAACCAACTGAGCTACTAGGGAATTTCGGTATTTGAACGTTTGCTTTGTGTTTCAAAAGCGATGCAAAAATAACAGCTTTTCTCAAAACAAAAAACTTTTCTGAAAAAAATCCTGAAACTTTTTTCAAAAAAAATCCGGGGCTGTTTTGCCGTTGACAGACTAGCCCCAACGCATCGTTCAGGCTATTAAAATCTTAGCAAAATCAGCCTGTTCAGAAGTGTCTGACTAATGCCGAGCGCCACCAGTGGTAATATTTTCCTTCCAGATCGGCGATCGTCGGGAACGGATAAAACAGGTAATGATCTTTATCGCCGATGTAAAACCCGGTTTTAATGGTCCGGTAAGGGATATCATCGCGCAGGAAACGCAAAACCGTCTTGGTTTGTCTGCCCGGCGACTCTTTTAAACGAATCAGGCAGTCGCGCAAATGATCCGGGTTCGGATAGGGCAAATTGTTCAAAGGGGCATAAGGGTCGTTAACCAGTTCGTTCAGCCTCAGGTCGGCCATGAAAATTTTTGGTGCGAAAACCGGCTTGCCGGTATCGGTGAGAAACCGGATAAATTCAACAGGCGGTAATTTACTGGCCACCCGGGTTGTAATCGGAACTAGTTGTTGGTAAAGATGAATCTCATCCGACTTCCGGTCCAGGTAGTCCCTGGGCTCAATTTCAAGGACAATCCCATCGTCGGTGACCAGGTAAAGGTTTTTCAGCGCCTTCATCGGAATACTTTCAAAGGTGCGGTAAATCGACAGGTAAACCGAACGTTTTGGTTCTCCGTCATCATAGGGCTTCATTTTCATGTTGATATAATCCTGATTCAGCCTGGTTTTATCCGCATCAATTTCGAAGAAGGTGGCCTGCCCCCTGGTTTGCTTTTTGGTGCCTACAGCCAGGTAATTGCCAAAATCGGCGGGGGCCAAATGAGAGGCAATTAACGATTCGGGAGTGGCAACCAGATAGTAATATCTCCTCATGGCATTCAATTTTTGGTCGTATTAACAAGTACGATTTCCAAACAGAAAAGTTAACAGTATGGCTTATGCAATGACCTGAATCTGCTTGCCACAAACTTTCGTAATCCAAATATAAATAACTATTTTCGCCCTATATTTTTTGAAGACTATTACTATGTGGGTTCGGCTCTCAAGAATTATTCTCAGAAACAGAATTTTCTTACTCGTTTTTTTAGGCATTGTAACTGTTTTTATGGCTTATCAGGCCCAAAAACTGGAGATGTCGTATGAATATGCACAATTACTTCCCAAAAAGGACAGCGCCAATATCGACTATCAGAATTTCAAAGAAATCTTTGGAGAAGAGGGTAACCTGATTGTTGTGGGGATTGAAAATCCCGATTTCTTTAAATTGTCATATTTTAACCAGTGGCGCGAATTAAATAACGATTTAAAAAGCATTGACGGGGTCGAAGATATCCTTTCGGCATCGGGCGCCTTTACGCTGAAAAAAAACACCGAAGAACGGAAATTTGAACTGGACCCGATTTTTCCCGAAAACATCGACTCGCAGGAAAAACTCGACAGCCTGGCAAAAACGTTTCATTCGTTGCCTTTTTACCGCGGTCTGTTATATAACCCTGAGGCCCATGTTTATATGCTGGCCGTTACGGTCAACAAAGATAAAATGGCGTCGAAAGCCCGCGAAAAGTTGGTATTGGCCATTAAAGACCGCTGTGACCGGTATTCAGAAGAATCAGCCCTGAAAGTCCATTATTCCGGCCTACCCTACATTCGGGTAATCAATTCAATTCATATAAAAAAGGAAATCTTTTTGTTCAGCGCCTTGGCCATGGCCTTGTGTATTATTACCCTGTTCCTGTTCTTCCGGTCGTTTAAAGCGGTTCTGATCCCCATGCTGATTGTGTCCGTAGGGGTCGTATGGGCCATGGGCACCATGTCGTTATTAGGTTTCAAAATCACGCTGCTCACCGGCATGATCCCTTCCTTGCTGATTGTGATCGGTATTCCCAACAGCATTTACATGCTGAATAAATATCATCATGAATTCCGCGCCCACGGGAATAAAATCAAATCGTTACAACGGGTGATCATTAAAATCGGGAATGCCACCTTCCTGACCAACCTGACTACCGCATCGGGTTTTGCAACCTTCGTGATTACCAACAGCGAAATTCTGAGGCAATTTGGTTTGGTTGCCGCATTAAACATCATGACCTTGTTTCTGCTTTCCCTGGTGATGATTCCCACGATTTTCAGCTTTTTCAATCCACCCCAGGCCAGGCATATTCAGCATCTCGAAAACAAAAATATTCGCAGTATCATCGACAAACTGGTCGATATTACCTATCATCACATCAAGTGGGTGTATCTGTCGGCATTTTTCATTTTATTGCTTGGTATCTACGGTATTTCGCTGATCAAAAGTTCCGGTTACATGGTTGACGATATTCCCGAAAGTGATGTGATTTACCAGGACCTGAAATTTTTCGAAAAACACATCGACGGGATTATGCCGCTGGAAATCATTGTGGACACCAAGAAGCCAAACGGCGCCATGAACCTGAGCACCTTCAACCTGATTGACAAACTCGAAAAACACCTGACAAATTACGAAGAACTTTCCTCGTCCCTGTCGCTGCTGAATATTCTGAAATTCTCAAAACAGGCTTTTTATAACGGGAAGGAACGTTATTATACCTTGCCGAGCAACCAGGAAAAGAATTTCATCCTGGCGTATGCCAATAATGCGACACAAAACTCGCAAAACAGTATTGGCGCCCTGCACTCGTTCCTCGACAGTACACAGCAAATAACACGGGTGTCGATCCGGATGAAAGACGTGGGAACCAAACGAATGGAAGAATTATACCACGATTTTAAACAGGAAGTAGATTCCATTTTCCCGGCCGACAAATACAAGGTTACCGTTACCGGTTCGAGCATTACCTTCTTTAAAGGCACCAAATACCTGGTTAAAAACCTGTTTTCGAGCCTCGCTTTGGCTATTTTCCTGATTTCATCCTTTATGGCCCTCATGTTTTACTCGTGGCGGATGGTGGTGATGTCGCTGATCCCCAATATCCTTCCGTTGATTTTTACGGCGGCGATCATGGGATTCACGGGCATTCCCATCAAGGCATCTACCATCCTGGTATTCAGTATCGCCTTTGGGATATCGGTTGACAATACCATTCACTTCCTGGCCAAGTACCGGCAGGAGCTGAATGTAACGGGCTGGGACATTCATCGTTCGGTAAAACGGGCCCTGCGCGAAACCGGGGTGAGTATGTTATATACCTTCGTGGTGCTATTCTTTGGTTTTGGCGTGTACAGTATCTCTAAATTCGGAGGAACTGCCGCTCTTGGCGTACTGGTTTCGCTGACTCTGCTGGTTGCCATCACCTCCAACCTGATCCTGCTGCCCAGTTTGCTGATCGGTTTGGAAAGGCTCACCACCACCCGGTCGTTCCGCGAACCGTTGCTGGCCATTTATAATGAGGAGGAAGATATCGAACTGGACGACCTGGAAATACAGGAACTTCCGATGACTAAAGAACAGGAATGATGCATACAGCAAAATCATTACAGGAACTTATTGTTGTAAAACTGGAAGAAGAAGCCAGGGTAATCGGCTCAACGGTTCCGGTTAATCTGTACGGCCCCATCGAATATACGCTGAACATGGGTGGGAAAAGGCTTCGCCCGGTCATGCTGTTAATGGCCTGCGAGCTTTTTGGAGGACAACCCGATGACGCCATGAATGCAGCCCTTGCCGTGGAAATCTTCCACAACTTCACCCTGCTGCACGACGACATGATGGACCATGCCGAACTACGCAGAAACCAACCGTCGGTACATAAAAAATACAACGAGAATATCGCGATCCTTTCAGGCGATGCCATGTCGATTCTGGCTTATCAATATTTGCTGAAAACCGAAACGCCGGCCTACCGGGAGTTAATCCAACTGTTCTCGAAAACAGCCATCGAAGTATGTGAAGGACAGCAGTATGACATGGATTTCGAAGGAAAACCGGACGTTCGCATCAATGATTATCTGGAAATGATCCGGCTGAAAACGGCCGTGCTCATTGGCTGCAGCTTTAAAATGGGTGCGCTTATCGGCCAGGCACACCCCGAAGACGCCAATCGCCTTTACAACTTCGGGATCAACCTGGGACTGGCTTTCCAGTTACAGGACGATCTGTTGGACGTATATGCCGATCAGAAAAAATTTGGCAAAAAAATCGGCGGCGACATTGTCGCCAATAAAAAGACCTTTTTGTTGTTGAAAACGCTTGAGCTGGCCACAGACCGTCAACGGGCCGAATTGTTGTTCCGAATTGGGCAAAAAGAGTTTGATCCCGCCGAAAAGATTGATGCTGTCAGAAAAATTTACACAGACTCCGGGGTGCAACAGATCAGTGAGTCGGTGATGGATGATTACTACCAAAAAGCATTGACGGAACTAAAGGCTGTTCAGGTAGAAGAATCCCGGAAAGAAGCCTTACGTTTACTGGCAAAAACGATCATGAAGCGTGAACATTAATCCTGTCCGTTCGTTTAGTTTGATCGGTAAAAATTTAATACGCATTATTCAGAAAAGAAATTTGTTCAATTAAACCGGTTTTTGTAATTTCCGGCTCCACTCGAAATAAACTATTAAAAATGAGTCAAAATATTGGTAGAGTAGTACAGGTGATTGGTCCTGTCGTCGATATCTGCTTCGATCGTGAAGGAAGCGAACTCCCTCAAATCTATGATGCCCTCGAAATTGTCCGTGAAGGAATACCCAATCTGGTTGTAGAATGCCAGCAGCATATTGGTGAAAATACAGTGCGGGCAATTTCGATGGATTCAACAGATGGAATCAGAAGAGGCCTGGATGTGATTGCCACCGGCAAACCAATCACCATGCCCAAAGGAGAAATTGCCCTCGGACGTTTACTAAACGTGACCGGCGACGCAGTTGACGGGTTGGAGCAGTTGCCAAAAGACGGACTGCACATCCACAACAAACCGCCCAGATACGAAGACCTAACCACTGAAACGGAAGTGTTATTCACCGGGATCAAGGTAATCGATCTGATTGAACCTTATGCCAAAGGCGGAAAAATCGGTTTGTTTGGCGGCGCTGGTGTGGGTAAAACCGTGTTAATCCAGGAGTTGATCAATAACATTGCACTGGCTCACAGCGGACTTTCAGTATTTGCCGGCGTTGGCGAGCGTACCCGTGAAGGTAACGACCTGCTTCGGGAAATGATTGAAGCAGACATTGTTAACTACGGCGAGGATTTTAAAAAATCGATGGAAGCCGGCAGTTGGGACCTTTCGAAAGTAAACCCCGAATCCATGAAAAAATCGAAGCTGGCCCTGGTGTTCGGGCAGATGAACGAACCCCCCGGCGCACGCGCACGCGTGGCTCTGTCGGGTCTGACCATTGCCGAAAGTTTGCGCGACGGAGATGGAACTCCCGGCTCGGGTCGTGATATTCTGTTTTTTGTCGACAACGTGTTCCGCTTCACCCAGGCTGGTTCCGAGGTGTCGGCCCTTTTAGGCAGGATGCCCTCGGCTGTAGGTTATCAACCTACTCTGGCCACCGAAATGGGAGTCATGCAGGAACGGATCACCTCAACAAAAAACGGATCAATCACTTCGGTTCAGGCCGTTTATGTGCCGGCCGACGACTTGACCGACCCGGCGCCGGCAACAACTTTTGCCCACCTGGACGCCACCACGGTATTGAGCCGTAAAATCTCCGAGTTGGGTATTTACCCGGCCGTTGACCCGCTGGATTCCACCTCACGCATTCTGACGGCTGATATTGTTGGTGAAGAGCATTACAACTGTGCCCAGCGTGTAAAAGAAATCCTGCAACGTTACAAAGAGCTTCAGGATATTATTGCCATTCTGGGGATGGATGAGCTTTCGGAAGAAGACAAGCTGGTGGTTCACCGCGCACGCCGCGTACAACGGTTCCTGTCTCAACCTTTCTTCGTGGCCGAACAGTTCACCGGACTCGAAGGCAAGCTTGTCTCCATTGAAGATACCATCAAAGGCTTTAACATGATCATGGACGGCGAAGTGGATCAATATCCTGAATCGGCGTTCAACCTGGTAGGCACCATTGAAGAAGCCATTGCCAAGGGCGAAAAAATGTTAGCCGAGTCTGTTGCCTGATCATTTGACTGAAAAAACCGCACTATGTATCTTGAAATTATAACACCAGTCAAAAAGGTCTTTTCGGGGGAAGTTAAACTGGTTCAACTCCCCGGAACGAAAGGTTCTTTTGAAATTTTGACCAACCACGCCCCGATTATTTCGACCCTGGAAAAAGGACGAATTAAAATTGTGGACCGGAATGACCAGGTTTCTTTTATTGAAATCACGGGAGGGGTGGTCGAATCAAAAAGCAACAAAATCAGTATTCTGGCAGAATCTGTCTGATAATCAATAAAACCGAAAAGTTTGCCCGGGAAGGATCAACATCATTATCTTTTCCGGGCAAATTTGTATATGCCGATATCCGCAGTTTACTCCGACGCCCGGCTCACGATTTGTGCGATCCGGTTCAATGCCTCATTCAGCATGGCGCGTGTGCATCCCAGGTTAATACGCATATAACCTGAGCCTTGTTTACCAAACTGAACTCCCCGGTTCAGTCCGACACCCGCGTCCAACAACTTTTCATTGAGCTCATCATCGGTTAGCCCAAGTACCGAAAAATCGAGCCAGGCCAGGTAAGTAGCTTCGGCTTTCATCACCCTAACCGATGGCAAGTTCTTGTTCAGCCAGTCTTCGAGAAAGTCAAAATTAGCCTGGATGTACCCGACCAGCTGATCAACCCAGCCTGAACCATACGTGTATGCGGCTTCGAGGGCAATGGTTCCGAAAATATTTCCCATATGCAGATGCGGAATTTTCAGGGTCCGCTCATATCGCGCAAAATGCCGTTTATTCGGAATGATCAGGAACGAAGTCGTCAGCCCGGCCAGGTTAAATGTTTTGCTTGGCGCCATGCAAACCACACAGTTTTGTGCGATCTCATCCGAAAGCGTTGGAAGCGGAATGTGTTTATACCCTTTAAAAACCAGGTCGGAATGAATTTCATCGGAAATAATCAGGATTTTATTTTCCAGACACAGCGTGGCCAGGGCAGTCAGCTCTTCTTTTGTCCAAACCATCCCGCCCGGGTTTTGCGGGTTGCACAAGAGTAAGAGTTTGGTTTTTGAAGTGATTTTGCTTCGCAGGTCGTCGAGGTCGAACGTATAACGTCCATTCACCAGTTTCAGCGGGTTTTCGAGCATTCGCCGACCGGTGGATTTGACCGAATCAAAAAAAGGAAAATAGACCGGCGGCTGAACCACAACTTCATCTCCCGCCTTCGAGAACGTTTCGATCGCCAGCGTTAAACCGGCAACAACACCCGGGCTGAATGAGATCCATTCTTTTTCGATCAACCAGTCATGGCGTTCTTTCATCCAGCCGATAATCGACTGAAAATACGAATCCGGACGGAATGTATAACCCAATATTTCGTGCTCAAGCCGTTTTTTGATGGCATCCAGAATAAAGTCGGGGGTTTTAAAATCCATGTCGGCCACCCAAAGCGGCAGCACATCTTCTTTCCCAAAGAAAAACTTCCGGGCGTCGTATTTGATGCAATTGGTTCCTTCCCGGTTTATCTGTTCATCAAAATTATATGTTCCCATCGTGTGTATTTATCATTATCAAATATGTGCCTAAAGATCGATTTTTTTCAGATAATTACATCCGTTTTCCTGTTCAACTTTCAGTATAAAATTGAACCGGTTTAAGCTCAGGCATAGTTCAAAATCGGCCGAGGGCGCCCACTCCTGCTTTTCCGGAGCAAAAAAACGGGCTCCCGATCCGGCACGAAGCTTTTCGACCATCGCCTCAAAATCAACCGGTTGTTTCTCCAGCCTGGCTTTAATATATTCGGCCAGAAATGTGTCTTCGTCTGTGGGATACGAACAGGCATAGCCCATGCAAACCAGCGATAGCTTTTCGGGTTTTCGTTGTTCAATGTACTGAATAATGGCACCGGCGTTGACAAAACTACCGGTGATCAGCTCATCAGCTCCGGTGGCATTGGCAATTCCCTGTGTCCCCGAGCTGGTGGTATGTACCATGGTTTTTCCCGAAAGATTGCCGGAGAGTAACTGCGATGGCGAGTTGCCGAAATCAAAACCTTCAGGCTTTTTCTCGTTTCGTTCTCCCACCAGGATATAATCCGGGTTTTGCGCTTTAAGGCGGTATGCCTGGTCGATATCGCTTACCGGGTAAATTTTAGTCACCCCGCTGTTGAAAGCGTAACAGGCTACCGAAAATGCCCGGAATACATCGATAATCACCGTTAATCCGCTGGCCTTTTTTGCTCCTTCCAGCAATTGTAAGATTTCTGTTTGCATCTGTTTGATCTAAATTTAATATTTTACTTTATGCGCTGGCACAATATTTGATAAAGAACGACTCATTTTCAAAATCCCTTTAAATATAAGGGAAAACAACGCCTATTCGTGTATAGATTATGTCGATATGTTGGACAACATAAACTTAACCTACAATTAACGTATGTTTTACGGCATATGTTGTAAAACATGGTACATTTGTCTTGTAATGAATGTCGAACTTTTTAAAAGTTTAAAACTATGAAAACGATCAGAACTTTAACAATGATGTTTGCTTTAATAGTTATCGCAAACATGGCCATGGCCACCGGGAACCTTCGGGTTGACATCCTTCCGTTAACAGCCGACCGCGCTGTAGTCGCTATTTCGAACAATGCCGAAAGCAAATTTCAGATCAGTATCGAAAATTCATCCGGCGAGATGATCTACTACAAGGAAACCGAAGGAAATGCAGCGGAATACCGCAAAATCTATGATTTTTCCAAGCTGGAAAAAGGTGATTATCGTCTGACGGTAAGCATTGACGGCGCTGTCAGCGAACGCGCATTCAGCATCGACAACAAAAACATCAATGTGGGTAAAATGAAAAATGTGGTGGAACCCTTTTTCTCCTTCAAAGACGATGTTTTACGTGTCGCTTACCTGAACTATCCGGGTGAAAACATGAATCTGCTTATTTACGAAGGAAGCAACCTGATTTACAACAAAGCATTGGAAAATACTTTTTCTGTAAATGAAGGTCTGAACCTCTCTAAATTGAAAAACGGAAATTACCAAGTGGTTTTGGCCACAGGAAATGACGTTTTCGATTATACGGTAGAAGTTAAGTAATTCTTACTTCTACTGGTTTTCCAATGCGGTTATCCAAAAGAAGCCGCATTTTTTGTGCGTTAAATTCTCCCGAACCAACCTGAAATATCATTACTTTTGCGTTCATTCAAAAAAAAGAATTAAAATTTGTGACGATGAGTACAGCAAAAGAATGGTTAAACAGCGGTTCCTGGACTGAAGGAGCCCCTGTCAGGTTTCACGAGTCAGTTGATATCGATCAGTTTTACAAACAATATCATGCCCGTCCGGACTTATGGAAAGCCGTGTTTGCCTTTATGAAACAGGACCTTTCAGCTCTTGAGCCCGGAAAATACTCCCTGGTTGGAAACGAAGCTTTTGCCATGGTTTCGGAATACCGGACCAAGCTGCCTGAACAAGCCAAATGGGAGGCTCATAAAAAGTATACCGACTTGCAGTTTATGATCTCCGGGGAAGAAAAAATGGGGATTTTACCCTTACCTAAAGCAGTTGGCGCCCTGGAATACAACGAAGAAAAAGATCTGATCTTCTTCACCGAAAATGAAGGTGATTATTACACCGCAACCACCGATTCGTTTTTCCTGTTTTTCCCTTCGGATGTTCACCGTCCTTCCATCATGATTGAAGAACCGAAATCGGTAAAGAAACTGGTAGTCAAAATTGCCGTAGCCGGATAAACAAGAAAGAGGCTGTTTTGAAAACAAGTTATTCGGCAGACTGAGCTACCATACACTCTCTCCAAAACAGCCTCTTCTATAAAAAAATAGAAATCCTTCTTACAATAAACCTTTTACCACTTTAATGGCAGCCTCGTAATCCGGCTCACTGCTCACTTCGGGAACATATTCCACATATTTTACAATTCCGTCTCTGTCAATAATCACAGTGCCGCGGGCCAGCAAACGTAACTCCTTGATCAGAAAACCATATCTGGTTCCAAAATCCACATCGCGGTGATCAGATAAGGTGATCACCTTGTCGAGCCCTTCAGCGGCACAAAAACGGCTTTGGGCAAAAGGCAGGTCGCAGGAGATGGACAGGATTACTGCATCTCCCAGGTTGGAAGCTTCGGCATTGAACCTGCGGTTCTGGGCCTGGCAAACGCCGGTATCAATCGACGGATACACAGCAATAACCCTCACTTTACCCTCGTAATCGGACAGTTTTACAGGTTGCAAGCCTGAACCTAACACGACAAAGTCAGGAGCTTTATCACCCACTTTTATTTGTTCACCCAACAGGGTTAAGGGGTTTCCTTTAGAGGTAATTTTTCCGGTTGTTTCTTTCATCTTATTCGTTTTTTTTGATTTTCGATTATTACAACAACCGGAAAGAATTATGGTTTAAAACAACCCGTGAATTCTCAAAGCCAAAAAAATCGGGTTGAAAAGAAGCCAGCCACTCCAAACGGCAGCGGCTGGCATTCAGTCATGGGTTAATCGGTCCCGGTTAATCAATAACCTGGATTTTGGATCAGGTTTTCATTGACATCAACAGCTGAGGTAGGGAGCGGGAAGAGCTCTTTTTGCGCGTTAGTGACCGGTTTTTCCTGATAAGCTTCCGTGAATTTACCAAAACGGATCAGGTCCTGACGGCGCAGACCTTCCCAATACAATTCAAAACCACGTTCTTTCAGAATATCATCGAGCGTAATCGCAGTCCGGGCAGGTAATGTTTTGCCGGCGGCGCTGCGTTTGGAACGGATAAAATTGACATCGGCCAATGCCCCGGCCGGATCATTGTTCCGTAATTTTGCCTCGGCACGGATCAGATAAATATCAGAGATGCGCATAATTGGCACATCGTTGGGTGACGAAAACTGGCGTTCGGTGGCCGGATTGGGAGCAAACTTGACAACACGGATCCCCGCATTCTCGGGCGAACTTGACAGGTTGATCTCGGGCACGAAAATCAGCGGAGAGCCATTGCGCTGCGACAATGCCGTTCCGTCCAATCCATATTGTTGTCCGTGTAAAAATCCCTGATTGAAGCCGGTTTGCCCTTTTATGCGGTCATCATAAAAACGGGCGTCGTTTACCATATCCCAAGTTTCGAAAAATGTTTTGGTGGTGGAAGGCCCGTTCCAGGTGCTCGTGATGTTTCCAAAAACCTGGGAGTAATGCAGGGTGAAATTCACCCAAACGCTGCCGCTGCCCATATCCACATTGTCATCCATCGGCACACGAAGGATAAATTCGGGATGTTCGGCCACATCTTTCTGGAACATGGTCCAGTAATCGTCGGCCACGGTGTAAACACCCGAATTGATCAGCTGGTCGCAGTAAGTAATGGCATCGGCCCATTTTGCTTCTCCGGTATACACTTCGTAATTAAGGTAAATTTTTGCCAGCAAGGCTTGGGCCGCGCCAACAGTTACGCGTTCGGAGCCCACCTGGGCCTTGGTCTTCAGGTTGGGCATAACCGCTTTGATCTCTTCAATGATGAAATCAGTGGCCGCTTTGCGGTTCATCACCATGGGCGATATGGAAAAATCCAGCTCATCCGCTTCGCGGTAAGGCACCTGTCCAAACAAATCGTTGATCAGGTACATGTAGTAGGCACGCAGGAAGCGGGCTTCGTTGATGTATTGCTCGGTGGTGGCTGTTTGCGGGAAATGCCCAATGTAGTAAATGGCGGTATTCGCCCGCGAAACACCTTGGCTAAGCGCGTCCCAAACGTTTTTCATGCGGATGTGGTCGGCTGTCCAGGTATGCAGATGGAGCTCCATCCAGGCGCCGTTGTCGTACCAGTCGGTACCGCGTGTCGGGATAATGGTCTCGTCGGTAGAAACTTGCTGTAAGGCCCAGTAGTCGTACCATTCGATGGTGCGCCGAAGGCTTCCGTACGGCGGGTTGATCAATGCTTCGATGTTTTGCGGGTTGTTGACCAGGTCGGCGCCTAACTGCTCGTCCAGTACTGTTTCTTCCAGGTCGGTACAACCAACAACAGCCAACAAACCCAGTAGGGTAAAGAACAGAATAAATTTATATGGTTTCATCTTTTTTTCGGATTTAGGTTCATGTTAAAATTGAAGGTTTAAACCAAAGGTAAATGTCCGTGGCTTCGGATAGGCCGTATAGTCGATCCCCATCGAAGGCACGCCGTTTTCGTCGGCAGCCACGTTTACTTCCGGGTCATATCCGGTATAGTCGGTAAAGAGCAGCAGGTTGTTACCGGTGACATACACGCGTGCGTTGTTCAGCCACTTCACTGATTTCGTGTTGAGGGTGCAACCCAAGGTCACGTTGGCCAGGCGCAGGAACGAACCGTCTTCGATAAACCGGGAAGAGAAGGCGTTCGAGTTGCCCGGGCTTTCGTTGGATTTGAGCACGGATTTCAGCACGTTGTTCCCTTTATCCAGCGGGCCTTTCAGAAACAAGGCGTTGGCCGTGTTGTTATACACTTTGTTGCCTTGTGTGCCATACCAGAACATGCTGATATCGAAACGTTTGTATTTTAGTTTTGAGTTAAAGCTGTACGTGTAATCGGGCAATGCCGAACCTAACGATTCTTTCACATCAACACCATTCTCATCCTTTTTGTAAACACTTTCACCGTTGCTGTCAAAGCCTTCCCAAACCATGCCATAGAATGTGCCCACCGGTTCGTTGTTGGTGATCACCTGTACGCGGGTGCCTGAGAGGCCTTGTCCGCTGGCATTACCGGTTTCGATAAACTTAACGGGCAGGTCTTTCACTTTATTCTTGATGTAAGCGATATTGAAGCCCAGGTCCCAGGTCAGGTCGTTATTGTCAATCAACAAACCGTTCAGCCCCAATTCGATCCCGTTGTTGACAATCCTCAGATCGGGAACATTTTGCCATTGGGTTTGCGCGGCGGCAGGCGCTTTGGCAGGCACTTCCAGCAAAACATCTTTGGTGTTTTTATTGAACACATCAATTGTACCAGACAGCCGGTTTTCGAAAAATCCGAAATCGATACCTAAGTTGGTTTGAATAGTGGTTTCCCACTGAATGTCGGGGTTTGGTGTTCTCAGGAAAGTGATACCGGGAGACAACATGCCGTTAAAATATCCGTTGGCTGAGGGAGTGGTCCCCACTGCCAGTAAGGAGATTTTGTCGGGAATTTCCTGGTTACCGGTCAGCCCCCATCCCAAACGAAGTTTCAGGTTGCTTAATTTGCCGGACCCTTGCAGGAATTCTTCTTCGGATACCCTCCATGCAAAGGCGGCTGAGGGGAAGAACCCGTATTTTTTGTTTTCGCCGAATTTGGATGAACCGTCAAAACGTCCGGTGAACGTAAACAGGTATTTGTCTCTGAAACTGTAATTAACGCGTCCGAAAAAGGATTGCAGTTCACGTTCGTAAGCCGATGAATTCACATTTGCCGACGAGAAATTACCATACTGAAGGTTGTCGGTGTATTTGACATCATCCACCTCAAAGCCGTTTACATTCATTTGGGTGGTGCTCACCTTAAAGAACTGGTAGGCATGCCCGGCCAAGAAGTTGAATGAATGATCCGTGCCAATGTCCTTCAGATAGGTAACATAGTTTTCAATCAGGCGGTTGTTGGCTGTAATGCCGTTGATGTTTGCTTCGCCCTTGTTTGCCAGGTAACTCAGTTGCTTATCCTGGTTTACACGACGCTCGGCCACGGTACGGTCCAAGCCTACGTTCAGTTTGTATTTCAGATTTTTGACGATTTCGAACTCTGCCGACATGTTGGAGATCATCCGGTCGGTTTGGGTTTCGTCATCCACCAAATTGAGCATGGCCAACGGGTTTCGCTGGTCTTTGGTGTGTTGGTAATAGGTTCCGTCCGGATTAAAAATCGGATAGGTAGGGTTCGACTTCAAGGCGGTCAGGATCAGGTCGCCTTCGTAGCCCGAGCCGCTTTGTTCGGTAATCGGAGCGCGGAAATCGGTGGTGTGCGAGGCGATTAAACTTCCCGTCAGGTTCAGTTTACCATCAAACGCTTTTTGAGTCACATTAATTTTTCCGTTCAGTTTTTCCTGCCCGGTTGTTTTCACAATTCCTTCCTGATCGAGGTAGCCCAACGAAGCATGGAAGGTAAAGTTTTCGGTTCCCCCGCCATACGAGAGGTTGTGACTTTGCGTGATCCCGGTGGTATAAATTTCATCCTGCCAATCGACGCTGGCTCCCAAATCGAGCAATTTAGAGCCGTTCGCCTTGGTATACGAACGAAATTCGGCCGCAGTAAGCATATCCAGTTTTTCGCGTATCTGAGCCATACCGGTATAGCCGTCGTAGGTGATGGTGCCTTTGCCCTGTTTTCCTTTTTTGGTGGTAATAATAACCACCCCGTTAGCGCCCCGGGCCCCGTAAATCGCGGTCGATGAGGCGTCTTTCAGGATGTCAATCGATTCGATATCTTCCGGGTTCAGAAAGCTGATCGGGTTTTTTACGGCGCCGCTGCCATAACCCGCCGCGCCGCCGCCTGTTGGGGTAATATCGGCATTGTCAAGCGGAATACCGTCAACCACATACAAGGGTTCCTGCCCGGAACGGATGGAGTTGGAACCGCGGATTCGGACTGACATCCCGGTTCCCGGCTCCCCGCTGTTTTGGATAATGTTGACGCCTGAAATCCGGCCCTGCATCATTTCGATCGGCGAAGTAGCCACCGCCTTGTTCATATTGTCTCCGGTCAGGCGGCTGGTTGCGCCGGTCAGGTCGCTCTTGCGCTGAACACCGTAGCCCACGGCAACCACTTCTTCCAGTTCCAGAACGTCTTCACGCATCTGCACCTGAAACGTTTTTTGTGTGCCGATGGCGATTTCTTCCGTTTGAAACCCGACAAAAGAGAATTGCAGGCTTCTGGCGTCGGAAGGGGCATTCAGCGTAAATTCGCCATTAAAATTGGTGATGGTGCCGATGGTGGTTCCCATCACCAGTACGGTAACGCCCGGCAAGGGCTGGCCGGCCACATCAACCACACGTCCCTGCAACTGGTTGACAGCTTGCTGTCCGGTTGCCGGCCGTTTCAGCTCTTCGCGCTGGGTAATTACAATTTGCCGTCTTTAATTTCATAGCTTAAAGGCGTTCCGGCGAAAAGTTGATCCAAAACTTTACCGACCGGAGAATTTTTCACGTTAATGGTAACCACTTCGGTTACATCCAAAATATCATCTGAATAAACGATGATAAATTCGCTGTTTTGTTCAATTTCGTTAAAAACCTGCTTAATCGTAGCCTTACTCAGACTCATTGAGAATTTTGTGTTTTGCGAATAACTGCCCCCCACGGCGGTGAAAACACTGACCAAAAGTAGCATTACTGATAACCTCATGACAAGGAACATTTTTTTTAACCTTTCGTTTGAAAGAAAGGTTCGTACATAAAACATTTTTTTCATACATTTAAAACGTTTAGTTTAACGACTAATAAAACCCATGGTTTGAACCGGTAAGCGCTGCTACGCTTACCGGTTTTTTTATCCATTTTTATTTTCTTACGATTACAAAATCCCCGTTGCTTTTTTTGGTCCAGTCGATCGGCACTGTCAGTTTAATGATACTCAGCACCTCTTCCGGGCTTCCTTTCAAATCAAGCTTCCCGGAGATGACATAACCTCCCGCCAGAGGGTCTTTCATCTCGATCCGGATATTGTAATAACGTTCTACTTTTTTAATGACCCGCACCAGGTCTTCTTTCTCCGCTTTCAGCATACCGTCCTTCCAGGCCGTGTACATGCTGACATCGACCGTCCTGACAGAAATTCCGCCTTCTTCCTTACTTAAACTGAATTTTTCGTTGGGCTTCAGGATAAACTCGTTCCGCGGGTCATCAAAATCTTTGGTTTTTATTTCAAGGGCCACGCTGCCTTCTTCCAAAATCGCTTCGGTAAAGTTATCTTCGGGGTAGGCCGACACATCAAAGCGGGTACCCAGCACTTTTACATTCATATCGGCCGTGCGGACGATAAACGGTCTGTCCTCCATCCTGGCCACATCGAAATAAGCCTCTCCGATTAAAACCACTTCCCTTTTTTTGCGCAGGAAGGTGGACGGATAGATCAGCTGACTCCCGGCATTCAACCAAACCATTGTTCCGTCTGACAGATGGATCATCGATTTTTTGCCGTAAGGAATAATCACCTTGTTCATCACCTCACGCCCCGACGCCTGATTCTGGCGAATGGTATCGTTGTTCACAATCAGTTGATTGCCGGCGCTGTTGTAGGTAATTTCAGACTCTTTTTTTTCGAGTGAAATTTCCGAACCGTCGGACAGGATGATTTTAGCCTCATTGCTGCTTGTCTCGGGAACAGAAACCAGGTCGAAATGAGTTTGTGGCCTGTTTTCGTAGATATAATAACTGATGGCGCCCGACAGGAAAACAACCAACAGCACCGCTGCGTACTTCAATGCAGTTCCCCACCTTAATCTTACCGGGCCACGGAACGATTTCAGGATGTTATTCCAGATATCATAGGTTTCATCCAGGCTCAGTTTTGCCTGTTCGTGCTGAAACATGCTGAAAATAAACCGGGCCTCATCAATTGCCTGTTTTTTGTCGGGATAGTGTTCCAGGAAATCTTTCCAGTGTTTTTCCTGTTCGTCGGTTGGATTGAGCAACCAGCTGACAAAATAAGCATCGGCTAAAAAGTCTTCGCTCGTATATTTTTTGTACTTCTCCATAAACATCAGAATCTGCCGGTAAAAGGCACGAAACTGATTTCTGTTGATAGTTTTTGAGCGATTTTTTTACTGTTGTAAAGCATTTTTCTTTGCCTGACACAAGATACAGAGCATAAATTGATTGAAATAATTGGATTTTTCGGCTAAAATTTCACGCAATTTACTGATGCCCCTGTGGATGAGGGCGCGCGCCGATTGATAGTTCAGGTTAAGAATAACAGCAATTTCCCGGTAATCCATTCCCCGTGTAAAACGAAGATAAATGGCTTCTTTTTGCCTGGCGCTCAATGAGTCGACAGCTGCAACCAGTTTTTGTTTCTGCTCATCGGTCAGTTCATATTCAACATGATCAAAGCTCTGAAAAAAAGCAACTTCGAAACGGTTACCTTCCTGATCAAGCTGTTTGTATTTTTGATTTCGCTGTAGTTCGCGGATCAATTTCCGTTTAAGCGCCTTGAACAGGTAAAGCTGAATATTATCCGTAGGAGAAAGTGATTTGCGATTTCGGATGATCGTACAAAAGATGTCCTGAATGCAATCTTTCACCAAATCACGGTCGGAAGAAATTTTACACCCATAGTCGTATAAAGCATTAACATACCGGAGATAGATCAGAGACAAAACCTGGTTATTTCCATCCAGAAATTGTGCCCAAAGCTCATGGTCGTTTCCGTTGAAATGTTGAGACATGTAATTTTGGTTCATTAAGCATACGAAATTAACACAAGTTCGTATATCAGAAATAAGACCGGCAGATGCTGTTAAACAAGTATAAACAGAAGTTCTGATTTACCCTGTGTTTAAGTTGTTTAAAAATAATTTACAAACCGACGCGCTTTTAATGCCATTTGATATGCTTTTATTGACTTTGCCGTAACTGCTGCTTAACAGTGATTTACAAACTTGCCGCAAATGATACGGAATATGATAACAAGACAGCCGGAAATAGCCGTCATCTCAGACCTGCACCTGGCAACCCGTGCCAGCAAAGCAAAGAAAGTATTAAAATACCTCAAGTCGATTAATCCCGGGATGTTGGTTTTGAATGGCGATATTATTGACTCCTGGCGGTTTAGCCGCAAATACTTTCCCAAATCGCACCTGAAAGTCATCCGGCAATTTATCCGTATGCTCGAAAAAGGCGTGCATGTGATTTACATTACCGGAAATCACGACGAATTTCTGAGAAAATTCAACCAGACCCAAATGGGTAACCTAAAAATCGTCAACCAGTTGATCCTGGAAATTGACGGGAAGAAAACCTGGATTTTTCACGGCGACATTTTCGATCATATCATTCACCGGGCAAAATGGCTGGCAAAACTTGGCGCTGCCGTTTACGGACTTTTATCCGTCGTTAATCACGGACTGAACCAGTTGCTGAACCCCTTCGGGTTGAAAGAATTCATCATTTATAAAAGCATCAAGGATAAATTGGTGAAAGAGCGGCCCCAGGTATCGCCTTTTGAACGGGTGGTGAGCAAAACAGCCTCCGCGCAGGGATACAAAACAGTCATCTGCGGGCACACCCATCAACCGCGCGACAAACAAATCATCAATGAACACGGGGCCGTGCATTACCTGAACTGTGGAGACTGGGTCGAACATTTTACCGCTGCCGAATATCACAACGGAAAATGGAGTCTTTTCCAATACAAAGATGACCATGACGATGAAATAATGACTGACGAGCCGGATATTCCGAACGAAAAGCAGCTTTACCAGTCGCTCTTCCGTGAACTTGCCGTGGCCAATATCCTGTAAAAACACCTACCATTTATGAACAACCGCAATTTACGAATCCTGTATGCCATCCAGGGAACCGGAAACGGGCATTTAGCCCGGGCAACAGAGATTGTTCCCTTGTTAAAACAACTGGCCCGGACCGATGTGTTGGTCAGCGGCATCCAGGGCGACATCAAACTTCCCTTTCCGGTAGATTACCGGCTTTACGGGATGAGTTTTATTTTCGGCAAAAAGGGAGGGATCAGCCTGCTGAAAACGCTTTCTCGCTTACGGCCCCTGCGCCTGATCAGGGATCTGATCAAACTGCCTGTTAAGCAGTACGACCTGGTGTTGTGCGACTTTGAGCCGGTTTCGGCCTGGGCATGCCGGTTAAAAGGAAAAGCGTGCATCGGCGTCAGTCATCAGAATGCCGTGCTCCATGCCAAAGCTCCTCTGCCTGTCAGAAAAAACAGGCTGGGCCGATTCATTTTGAGAAATTATGCACCGGCATCCGTAAAATACGGGTTTCATTTTACGGCTCTCGATGCAAACAACTATACCCCGGTCATCCGTCCTTCCATCCGAAAAGCCGCGCCTGAAAACAAAGGACATTACACGGTATATCTGCCGGCATACAGCAACAAGGAGATTGAACGCATCCTATCGGCCTTTCCGGATACCCGTTGGGAAGTTTTTTCGAAACACAGCCCCGAAACCTATCAACGGAAAAACATTTCATTCCACCCCGTTTCGCTTGAACAGTTTAGCGAATCATTTATTAACTGTGCCGGCATTTTATGCACCGCGGGCTTTGAAACACCGGCAGAGGCCATTTATATGGGGAAAAAACTGTGCGTTGTTCCCATGAAAAATCAGTACGAACAAGCCTGCAACGCCGCTTTCCTGAAAAGTATGGGAATCACCGTACTTACCGACCTGAATACCGGTCAACAACAGATCGGCCAATGGCTGCGTGAGAAAAAGGCCCTGAAAATCGATTTTCCCGATGAAACGGCTGAGATTTTTGAACAGATCATCTCCAACAGGTATTATAAAAAAACAACGAAGCAAGCTGCCGGTTAAAAAACAAACAACTTGCTTCGTTTCATCAATCGCAGGGAATAAGCCCGAAAGTGACTATTTCAATTCCTTAATCCGAAGATTCCGGAACTTCAGTTCGGAGCCGTGTCCCAGAAAGGCGATATGACCGGAATGGCGTTCCAGACCGGGATGTTCCTTGTGGTCGGCTGTTCCGTTTTTACTTGCTTCCTTCATATTTCCGTCAACAATCACTTCGCCGTTAAGGGTGATCTTAATATCATCGCCTTTAACGATCACTTCCTGGTAATTCCAGTCGCCAACCGGTTTCAGGAAACCGCGTTTGGCCGGGATGATGCCATATACCGATCCGTGGTACTGGTATGGCTCCAGTTTGGCATAAATTGGCGCGGTATCATCGAGGATCTGCAACTCTTTGCCCACATAAGCGGCGTCGCCTTCCATCGGCGTATGAATTCCGAGGCCATTGTTAGCGCCCGGGGTCAGCTGAAACTCGAAGCGAAAAATGAAGTCGGAATATTCTTTCGCCGTATACAGATTGCCCCGGCTTCCTTTTGTCGGATAAACGGCAATGACACCGTCCTCGGCGACATAATCGGTTTTATTGCCCACCCAGAGATCAAGGTTCTGGCCGTTAAACAGGGAAACGAAGCCTTCTGCCTTTTCTGTTTCGCTCAGGTTTGAGCTGTCCGGATTAATCTCGCGGACATAGATATTCCGGAAGGCCAGGTCGGTACCATGAGCCTGCAATTCGATGGGTCCTTCGCTGAAAATCGGGATGTTGCGGTCCCAGTAGTTTTCCAGGATCACGTTGTCGACAACAAGAACACCGTTCAGGTAAACCGTGACCCGCTGGTCAACCATCCGGATGCGGAAGGTGTTCCAGTCGCCAATGGCATTGTCGGCCAGAACCAGCGGCTTGCTGGGATTTTTTGAATTGTTATAAAGTCCGCCCGATCCAACCTGGGCGCCTACGTCAACACGGGCCGTGTCCCAAATCTGAACCTGGGGCGTTCCGCGTAGGTAAATACCGCTGTCGCCGTCTTTGGTAATCCGCCAATCAACTACCAGGTCAAAATCCTTGTAACTTTTCACGGTACACAGGTTGTCGCCTTTCCCGTTGAATACGATGGAACCGTTTTTCACCGACCAGTTTTCGAGCATGCGTTTGTTTGCCGCAACCTGTTCTTTCGCCAACATGGCGGCTGACATCTTTGCCCTGGCAATTGGATTCTTCACCAGTCCTTGCCACCCGCTAAGGTCTTCGCCGTTGAAGACAGACAGATAACCCGCTTCAGCAGGCATTTTATCCAGGTATTCCTGGATATCTATTTTAAAATACTGGCTGTCGGGACCTGTAATTTTCTCTTTGACTTTTTCCAGCGTTTCCCGGACGACTTGTCCTGTTAGCCCGTTTTTCTCTCCGCCCGAAGGCAAAGCTATTTTCATAGCCGCCTGAGCTGCGGCCCCGCTCAGTTCCTCCTGATCGAGGTAGTTGGATACAAAAACCAGCGACAGGAATGTTTTCACCGATCCGGCGAGGCTGATGACCTGTTTCTTTTCTTCGGTCCCGGTACATTCGCCCATGATTTTGTCGAGCCAAAGCAGTTTCCGGTCGTCCGGAATAGCAGCCTGGTTTACCTGTCGGAGATAAGCGCTGAGCGCCTCTGCCCGGAAAGCCCGATAGTCGTTGTTGCTAAAAATAGTGAATAATGCCGGTAAAGCAGTGTGATCGGTCCAGTTGGTCAGCGCTTTCAAAGCCGCTTTTTTTTCGGATTTTGTTCCGTCTTCCAGCAGCGAGTTAACGCTTTTCAAAGCATTCCCGTCGTTCAGGTACGGCAATACCGGGATCAGCTTTTCGCGTTGTGTCCCTGAGGTCAGCTTATTCAACACAATGGAAGCCTGGGGATGATCATCGGACGCATAGAGCCCTATGATGGCTTTTTGTACCGCTTCCGTTTCGGCCGGAACAGAGGTTTTTCCGAGCAGTGTGATCAGTTGGTTGATGTTTTCAGGCTGGCTCATCCGGCTAAGCGCAGCATAGGCAGCCAGGCGTACTTCGGGGCTTTCTGACGCACAAAGCTTTTCCGCCAAACCAAAATAGGCGCTTGCACCACGTCCGGCCAGCACTTCAATGAGTACCGTTTTACCGGCATCATTCATCTGACTCATTTCATCAGCAAGCTGGTTGCATTCGTTCACCGAACAGGAGGTGAACAAAGCTTCTTTCAACACGGGGTAATCATTCTGATCCTGTACTTTTTTCAACTGATCGAGCAGCAGCGGAACAGCAACATTTTTTTGGTTGATCACCAGAGCGCGGATTGCTTCGTGGCGAACAGCAGCCTGTGTGGCCGACAAAGACGGCAGAATAACTTCGGTCAGAACATTTTCATCCTGACGGGGAGCTAAAAAGTGAAGCAGTTCAGCCTGGCTTTCAGCCGAAACTTTTTTGAATCCGGCAATCCACTGCCCGGCTTGTCTCGAATTTAGCTGATCGCCGGCAATACGCATCACGGCAACCCGATAAGCCTTATCTGAGTTTTTGATCTCTTTTAAAAACAAGGGAACTGAAGTTTCTCCGTTCCCGTGCAGGATTGCCAGTGCAGCCGATCTGAACTGCAGCTGGTCTGTCCGGGTGCAGCTTTTCAACACGGCAGCACACAGCGAATTGCTTAATTTTACTTCATTGTCTTCAGCCAGCCGTCCGGCATACCGCAGGTACGAAACCATGCTTCCGTTTTCATCGGTGGCGAAACGTGCATTCTCTGCCGCCGATTTAAACAAGGTCGCTGAATTTTTCCCGCCGGTTTCAGCCAATGCCGCATATAACGTGGCTAAAACCGGAGCTTGTGCTTTTGCGGAGAGGGTGATCAGATAGCTTTCAGCCGGCTGATATTTCAGTACGCCTAAGGCTTTGATCAGCTCAGCCTGGCGGGGGCCGGTTTGAGATTGAAGGGCGCGGAGGAGGGTAGCGGCGGCCTCGCCGGTCCCGATCGTGGTTAGCGTGGCTACGGCCGGCGACGACAATTCAGGCACATCCAGGTATTTCGCCAATGCATCAACGGTGGCCGATTGCCCGCAGAAAGCCAACTGCCGGATGAGGAAATCCTTCACCTCCCGGTCCGAAGCTTCATTTAAGGCTGCCAGAAAAGAATTTTCAACCTGCTCCCTGACTTTTTCGCGCCCGGGAGCGCCGGCATAGCGGGCCAGACCGCCCACAGCATAACGCACCTGGGTGTCGTCGCCCGTACCTGCGGGAACAAGCAGGTTAAACACCTTGGCGAGACCTTCCGGTCCAAGGTCGGTAATCCCGGCCATCAACCGGTTGGTATGTTCCGCATCCGGCGCGGGAAACTGTGCCAGTATATCGGCCACCTTTGTGCCGATGGTCCGGGTGTCCTGGCTGAAAGACGGAACTGCCAGAACGGCTGTCAACAAAACAGTCAGTATATTTTTAAAAAGATATTTCATATTTCTTCTTGGTTTAACTCCATCATATTGTGCTTCGATCCTTAAATGGTCCATTCGCCGCGCATTGGCTGGTTAATGAGCTTGTTGGCTTCATCGTCATGAACAAACTCCTGTTTAACCGGGTCGAATTCCAGATTACGCCCCAATTGCAACGCGATAACGCCCATATTTACGATAGTACACGAACGATGCCCGTTTTCTTCGTTCAGCGCAAATTTCTTGCGCGTGCGTACCGATTCGCTGAAAGTGGTTATCCGGGGTTCCGGATCAGGAAGAGCGTCAATCAACTTATTCAGTCCGGGAATGTCCGATTTAAATCCTTTATAGATTTTCCCCTTAGGCCCCTCAATATAAGCGGCATTCTGATCTTTATTTTCACCATCGAGAATGATCTGGCATCCGTCAGCGTATGTATAGGTGATTTTTCGCCATGTTCCGATGGCGTCGTAGTGTTGCTGGGGAGCGTCAATCTCCACTTTTACCGGACTGGTATCGTCCTTGTCGAGAATATATTGCACCGGATCGATGTAATGCTGCCCCATATCGCCCAGACCGCCGCCGTCGTAATCCCAGTACCCGCGAAAAGTCTGATGCACACGGTGTTTATTGTAAGGTTTCAGGGGGGCCGGTCCCAGCCACATGTCATAATCAAGTTCGGCAGGAACAGGTTCCGGGCTGAGGTTGGTCTTTCCAACCCAGTAGAATTTCCAGTCGAAGCCGGTTACCCCGCTGATGGTTACTTTCAGCGGCCAGCCCAGGGCCCCGCTTTGCACCGCTTTTTTCAAGGGTTTTACTGGCGTACCCAGTCCGTAAAAGTTATCTTTAAACCTGAACCAGGTATTCAACCGGAACATGCGGCCGTTCGCCTTCATGGCTTCCACCACGCGTTTACCTTCGCCAATGGTACGGGTCATGGGCTTTTCGCACCATACATCTTTACCGGCCCGGGCTGCCATCACCGACATGATACCGTGCCAGTGAGGCGGCGTGGCAATGTGGACGATGTCGATGTCGGGACGTTGAAGCACTTCCCGAAAATCGGCGTAACCTTTCACTTCTGCATTTACCTTCTTCAGGGTTTGTTCCAGGTGGTTCTTGTCGACATCGCAAACAGCCAGCAAGCGGGTACCTTCATAGTTAATGTGCCCCTGCCCCATTCCTCCGACGCCAATAATGGCTTTTGTTAGTTGATCGCTGGGCGCCAGAAAACCGGCGCCTCCCATGACATGCCTGGGAATTATCGTAATCCCGGCAGCAGCAATCAGCGACTTTTTAATAAAATCGCGACGATTGTCCGTTTTGTTATTCATTCGTATTTGATTTGATTTAGTATTTACCTGTCAGCTTGTTTACGGCAAAGAAAACAAAGAGGGTATAACAGCAGGGGTAATAAAAGGGGTAATGCCAAAAGAAAATAAGGCCAATACAAATCTTTCGTCATTGATCAGCTCAGACTTCCGAGGTCAGGTCTCTGAAATCGACCGGATAGGTCTCCTGGTACAACTCGCTGTAAAGCCTGACAAAGTGATTGTACAACGTCAGGGCAAGGCTTAATTTTCCCTGCCGGGTGAGGATTCGAAGTTTTGCACGAAGCGACGGTTCGTTGAGCGGGTCGTTCAGGCTAATCACCTCGGCTAATTCATGAATCAGGGAGGCCTGTTTATTCTCATCAAGCAGGTCGAAGAGCCTCAATCCCAGCTCAATGATCCGGTCGCTCATTTTGCTCACGTAAGGATCAAGCCACGATTCGGTCATATTTGGAAAAAGCGTCCCTTGGTTTAAAATATCCAGCAAGGCTTTGAGTTCTTTTTCGGGAACAGGTCCGTCACCAACCCATTTTTCGAGTTGCCCGATCCTGACCTGAACATCGGTATAATCGGCATAAACGAATGGACCGAACTCAAGAAACCAAAGCTTGTCGCGGAAGACCAGTTTGATGCCGGGACAGGAGGCAAGCGCCGCTTTGAGGTTTTGGATGTTGGTTCCCCGTGTGTTTTTGGCATGCTGCGGACTCATTCCGGGCCACAAGGTCTCGGATAGCTTTTTCGTGGTGATTCCTTTCGGTTCATCCACGCTGTGGAGAAAAATCAAAACGAACAATTTTTTTAATTTGGGCGAAAAACGCTGACTGATGTCGATACCCTGTTCGTTTATCACCTTTAATCCGCCAAAACACGTGATCGTTTCTCTGCTGACCGGAGACCCCGGATGAATTTGTTTCGCTGCTTCACCATTTGTCGGATGGGGAGTTCGATGCTTTCGGCTTCGGCGCAGCAGGAAAACAATAGCAGGAATCAGGATCAGAAAAATTAATGCATAAGTTTGTTTCCCGTGTTTTATTCGCGAATCCTGGTATTGGCGACGGATTTCATCGCCATTGAGTTCCCTGGTCCAGATTTTAATTTCATCCATATACCCCGAGAAAAACTCTTCCCAAAGATTACTGCCAATCAGTAAGGTATAATCCGATTCGTCATACGGAATAATCAGGTCGGTTTGATCAGTCAGCTCGCCGTTGATATAAAAACTAATCCGGTTTTCATATGCCGAGTGTACCAGACCTACAAATGTCCATTGGTTAAGCGGAACTTTTGAGTTTTGGCTCCGGTAATCTTTAATGCCTTGCATCGTATAGGTGAGCATCCCGCTATGTAATTTCAGGACAAAATTTCTTCCTTTTCCCAGGATGCTGTTGTTTGCCTCAATCTTGGTGGGCTTGATCCAGGCCGTGATGCTGAAATTCGTTTTTAACGATGTCTTACTTTGCAAACCGGCATCAACATAAGCCCTTCCCGGAAACCAGCCAACCTGTCCACGGGTTTCATCCTTTACGAACTCAATATCATAGGTCAATATTTCCTTTGTGTTGCCCCGTTCCCGGTTTACAATTTTCCCATTAAATTTAAAATGATCGCTCAAACCAAAGTCAGCGCTCAATTCAACCGCTTTAAAAATTTTCGGATAATTCAGATTTTCAGGTGAGTCCAGAATAATATCGGGTGAAAACTGATAACCCGCTTTATAGGGGCTGAAAGTCCGTCGGGCCTGTCCTTCTATCGGGAAGCAAAAATATCCGTTGGTCATCCTGTTGGGGTAATCTTTCCACGAAACCCGGCCAAGGAGTTGGTCGCCCGCCCGGATGACCCCGTAAATTTTCCGGTGGGAGTTCAGCGATTCAACAAGCGGTATCAACGCCTCAAGCTGCTCTTTGGGGGCATGAATAAAATTAGGGAGTTTTCCCGATTGCCTCCAAAGCCGGAACAACAGACTGCTGTCTGCTGGCTGGTCCACATCACCAAACACGTAAAGCAACTCGTTGAAACTAAAGAACGAATCACTGAACAGACTATCCGAAACCATTGACTTCAGTGGAATCTGATCCATTTGTTCCGGCTTGATCAGGATCAACCCGGGAAGTTCTGTATTATCGTTCAAACCTGTATTTTGCCGGATAAGCGGTATCGGGCTTTGTTTTTCGGATATTTGCCGCAACAAAAGTTCCATGTTCGCATCCGGAAAACCCGGTTCAAAGAAAGCGAACGGGATTTGTCGGTCAGCCAGTTGTAAGATTTCTCCCGTTGAAAAATCGGTTGGATGGATGAGCAAATAAGAAGTCAAACGGATTTTGGCCCGGGCGCTGTCGGGAAGTTCAGCATACCGCAAATGACCGGCTTGCGACAGCGTCGCGATCCCAAGGAATTGAATGATCAGAAACAGGCCATATGTAATTTTAGTCGATTGCAAAAGGAACAGATCTAAAGCGAATTATCAGCAGACACAAAACTAAGAAAAGCAATTTAAAGTTATTTGTACCAGGAAACCAAATTTCTTCAAAAAAACAGATAAAATACGGCGCCTGCTAATCTGACATCATCTTTTTTATTCGACCTGCAATAATTTTTATTGCTCATTGAAATATTTAACTTTAAAGGCTTGTTTGAAAAAATCAGATTGGTCATCGGTGTTTTTTATGATCCTGTTTCTTTGACATCTGATTTTATGGAATAAAACTGGTTTTATCATGGAAATAGTACGTCCAACCCTGGTACTTGACAAAGAGGTTTGTCGCAAAAACATTGCCCGGATGGTTGCGCGGGCAAAATCAAAAAACCTGCAATTTCGTCCACATTTCAAAACACATCAATCAGCAGAAATTGGCGAGTGGTTTCGCGAATTCGGAGTCACAGGCATTACCGTCTCGTCGGTAGCCATGGCCTCGTATTTTGCCGAACACGGATGGAATGACATCACCATTGCTATTCCGTTGAATATCCTTGAGATCGATCAGATTAATCAACTGGCTCAAAGAGTCAAGTTGAAATTACTGGTCGAAAACAATGAATCGCTGCTTTATCTGGATAAATTTATCCGGTTTCCGGTGGGTATTTATATTGAAATTGATACCGGTCAAAACCGCACGGGAATATCAGCAAGTAAAACCAACCTGACAGACAGCCTTCTGGAAATTATGCAGAATAACCCGCGATTGTCCTTCACCGGATTTCTTTCGCATACCGGGCAAACGTACCAGGCCTATTCCAAACACGATATTTTCAACCGTCATTTTGATGCGCTGCTAAAAATGCGTTCGCTAAAATATCGCTATCAGGCCGACTGGCCCAATTTGTTGTTATCATTGGGCGATACCCCATCGGCCAGCATTTGCGAGAATTTCGACGGCATTGATGAAATCCGTCCCGGTAATTTTGTTTTTTACGACCTGATGCAGTGGAAACTTGGCGCCTGTAGATTCGACGATATCGCGGTACGCCTGGTTTGTCCTGTAATTGCCAAACACGCTTCGCGTAACGAAGTGGTGATTTACGGAGGAGCCGTGCATATTTCGAAAGACTCCATTACCAATACCGACGGGAAAGAGCTTTACGGTCAGATTGTTGTCAGGGTAAACGGCGAAAAAGTGCTGCTCGACGAACGGAACTACCTGCACAAACTCAGCCAGGAACACGGGATACTCAAAGTGACCTATAAAGATTTTAACCACTTCAACGTGGGCGATCTGGTTGAAATCATTCCCGTACACAGTTGCCTAACGGCAAACTTAATGGGGAACTACATCACCACCGATGGCGAGCGAATTACGATGAGTTGTTCCCGCGACTGATTCAGGTTTCACCATCTTCATTTTCGGCCACACGAACAACTGCTTCCAGGTAAGCCGTTAACGGGTAGAGCTTTTCATCATACCAAAGGGAGGCGAAATACAGCCCGATGGGTGCGGCTTTCAATCCGTGTTGAAGGTAATAAGCATCCAGCCAGTTTAACCCCCGTAAACAAGCCTCGTCATTGCGACCAACAGAAAGGGCAGAAATGGCCAAAGCGGTTTCTTCAAGCGATCCGCTGACCGTTTTATCGCCGCCCCAGCTACCATCTTCATTTTGAACATTCAGCAAAAACTGCTCAGCCGGCTGAATGAGTTTTTGCAACTGTTCCCGCATCGTGCGATCCGGCCACCTGAAACGAGTGACATCGTGCAAATAAGTCAGCACCCGTGCGGTGCCGTAAACCGGATTGACGTGACCGGAGGCATACTGGTTGCCAAACCAAAGCGGCAGCCAGCTTCCATCCATCCGCTGGTATTTTTTCAGGTAAGCGCCCATTCGTTTAACGGCACTGGTAAACCTCTTTGAAGCGCCGGAGTCCAGTTCCGCCCCAAACGCATCCAAACAAGCCGACATGGCCAGCAGGCAATGCCCTGTCAGGTCGGCACAACTCTGATCAAAGGGCAACTTACCCCAACCTTTTGAAAAAGTAGGTATGCCGCCGTCGCTGTTTTGCAATTGCAGCAGCCACTCACAGGCCGCCAACACCTGTTGTTTTACCTGTTGTTTTGGTTGAAGTTGAAGTAAAGCAAGGATGGCGCCGGGCGTATCATCGCCGTCGGGCACCGAGCCGGTATAGCTGGTCCAGCCCCATCCACCTGGCTGAGCGCCGTTAAAGGGATGTATTTCCAGATGTTGTATATTATTCAGATGTCCGGCAATACGAAATTGCATCTCCGGGCCGAGCGCCTCGGTCGTTCGCCCGCGAAGCGATTTTACAGCCAGGGTAGTCACCCAGGTCGACAGGTCAACATCGATCGGCCAGCTGCCATCGGCGCGCTGGCTACGCTTCAAGAAGGCAATTCCTTTTTCCACGATTTCCAGCCCGCGAAAACCAGCCTCGATCAAGCTTAAGCTCACGAATGCCGTTAAGGGAATGGCTTCCAGAAATCCGCCGCTTTCGGGCATTAACCGCCGGAGTAAACTCAGCGCGGGACCTACGAAACCTTTCCTGATTAGCCGCCAAAAAACATTCGACTTCTTCTTTTTGAAAATCACAATACCCACAGCCACCAAGGCCGGAACAGCATAACTGACCACGCTCAGCTTAAGCAAGCGGTAAAATTTGCGGGGCACCAACGACAGCTCAAAGGGTAACTGGGGAACGTGTTGAAATGCGCCGTCGCCCGGAACGCCGCACAAACCGCACATGGTGAGGATCGGGACCGAAAACGTGTAATCTTTTTGATAAAAACCAAGTATAACTTCGGCGACCTGCGGCGAACGGACATCAATTCCCTGTCCTGACAAATAAGCGGCCGCCTGCTCCTGCAACAAGGCCGTATTTTCGTCGGTTGCCGCATACAGGTTTGCTGCAGCATACACCAGCAAACTGGTGCTCACATTGCCGGGACTTTCAGGCGTATCGCCAAAACTACCATCGGCATTGACATTCCGCCGAAGCCAGTCCAAACCCTTCCTGATTTCATCCCGGTTGGCTTGCGCGTCATGAAAATGCAAAGCAGCAACAGCCACGGCCACTCCCAGTGCGCTGGATGACAATTCTCCGGTCCAGAAACCTTGCGGGTTCATTTCCTGCAATAAAATTCCGGTTAGCTCCTTAAAGCGTTTTTCAAGATCTTGTTTTGTCATAAATCAAGATGATCGTCATTCACTAATTTCAACTTATCCCGGTGTTTTCTGCCCCATACTCACCATCCTTGCTTCCGGCCAAACAACCCAAGGCCAGCAAACCATAAAACGTGTATTCCAAATCGCGGGTTTCATCGCCGTCGCCCGACAAGAATGCTCCATCGGCATATTGCCGCTGAACGAAATCGAAACAGGCCGGGGCAATCAGCCGCAAATCATACCCTGTCTGCTGCAAGGCATACAAAGCCACGCCTGTCGACAACAAATCGCCCGAGGCCATGTGCGCGAACGACTTAAATCCCTTATTCCCGTCAAGAAAATTCAATAACTGCTGCTGTTGTTTTTCGGTTTTCAGGCCCACTTCGTGCCTGGCGACTGTCAGGGCGGCCAATATGCTGCACGGAACACCGGCGGCAGGCTGATACCATCTCAAAACCAGGCGAACCAGAAAATAGAACCATCCCTTTCGTCCGTACCGGGCATCAAACACCAGTAAAAATAAGAACAGCTGATAGGAAAAATTCAGCCGGTATTCTTTTTTTAAAAGCATCCTGAACAAGTTTGACGAGTCATTTTTCGCGGGAGATAAAGAATGCCGGATGAGCATCAAGGCAAACCGGTCAACCACTTTTTTATCAACATCCATTTCTTTTGCCGATACAAAATCCAGCAAGCGCGTCAGAGCGCTTTTCATATTTAAGGCCGAGGCCAGCCAAAAACCAAACAACGAATAATAACAATCGGGGTTTCCGGCACGGTCGGTAAACGCGCCTGATGAATGTTGCTGACGATCGGTAAACTGTCTGATTTCAGTTTGAATATCCGGATCAAGCAAGTCCAGCCCGTTTTGGATGGTCCGGACGAATTGCAGGTAAAGCGGTCTGTTTCGTTTGGCGGGGTTCATGGTTTTTTAGAATATTTTGCCCATTACCCCATATAAACTCAGTTTCAGCTTCAGGTTTTGCAACCGGTCGAGTTCACGATAACATTTGTCAACATACAATTTCAGGAAAGCATCGGCATGCAAATCCACTTTTTCATCCCGCATCAAGCGGTGCAATTCTTCGGAAGTTAATTTTGTCCGTTTTTGCAATCCCGCCTCGTCATTTTCAACCAGTTTTTCATTCAGCAAAGCCAGCAAAAACGGGAAATGATGGGTATGTTCCGGCTGGTGGTCTTCCCTGAATTCATTCAAATCGTCGCGAATCTGGTAGGCAATGCCAAACCAGTCGGCAAAAGTTTCCAGGATTTTCAATTCACCGGGATCGGCCCCCCCGTTAATGGAGCCGAGCAAGAGCGCCACTTTTACTGCCTCACCTGTTTTTTGAATGAAGATTTGCAGCAGCTGGTCAACCGACAGCGAATCGGTTTGTCCGTTCAGCATCAGGTCGGCTCCCTGCCCTGTTGCCAGATTCAGGTGCGATGATGAGACCACACGAAGAGAGCCGGCCAATGCCACCGGATCGACAGGCAGGTTTGCCAGCAACTGATAGCCTTTGCCGATCAGGTAATCGCCCACATTTACCGCCACCGGAATGCCATGTGTTTTATGCAGAGTTTCCTGGTTGTAGCGGTAATCGTCATCGTCTTCCAGGTCGTCATGAATCAGCGAGGCTTTATGAAAGCATTCGATAATCATAGCCAACGCGGCCTGTAAATCTTCTTTAACTTCCCTGGCATACGAACGGTAAGCCAGCACCGTCAGTAAGGGTCTGATCCGCTGGCCACCCAGCATCAGCATGCGCTTGGCCAGTTTTTCGGTTTCGTTACCTGCCAGAAAAAAATCCTGCAGGGTAAATTCTGTAAAATAATCCTGAACCTGATCTTTTAATAAAGAAACCGACAGTGGCTGAATCGCTGTATTCTGCTTCAAAACATGCATTTCTTCGAACAGCCAGCCATAATCCACGTTGGTATTTTCACAGCCATTAAACAACAGCGGCAGGCCCATAACCGGCACGGCAGCCCGCGAAACCGGCTCAAACGAACGCTGCAAAACAGGCATGCAACTTACGCCAATCACCGCATCGATGGCGCCTTCTTCAACCAGACCTACCGCAACGGTGGTTCCTTCGGCAACCAGGGTGGTGTAGCCCAGAGCCTCTGCTTTCGTCAACACGCTGTCAATCGGGCAGGCTTTACACCCGGAACAAATTAAACCGAGCGAGTCCATCTCTGCCTGACAGCTCTGGGTATTTTTCAGGCACTGCGGCAACAACAACAGTCGGCGGTCAAAAGGAGTAGCGGCAATCACATCGCGCCAAATTTCGTTACCGCACAGTACGATCGTAAAATCGAGGTATTCCTCATCCATCCCCAAATACCGGAGCAGGTCGCCGGCAAGACTTTGCAAATGCGTAAAATCAACCGGGGGAAGTATTTTTTCCCGGGCAACAAACAAAGCAGCTTCCTTGCGAAGCAAACTTCGCAATTTCACGTCCTGAGGTACTTTTAATAGTCGTTGCGTTTTTATCATCTTTTTTATCCGTAGGCCCCCAATCCAAAAAAGGCCCGTTTTTTCGCAAATTTATACACCCAACTTTTCTCCGGGATGGGTCTTCCCGATCCGTGACTGCATACGTTTTCCATCGCGCGCAGGCGGACAGCTTCATTATCCCTGCCCGAAGTATCGGTTGCTCCGTGTCTTTCGGTAAAATCAACCAGCCACTTGGGGTCTTCCATAAGGATACAACCGGAGGTTTTCTTTGGAATCGCTGTCTTTAACTCATTCAGGAAGGCCGAAGATCGGTAAATTTCAGCCAGTGGTTTGTCGCCAACACGGTCGGTCGCAAACTGAATGACCGGACAGGGTTCGATGTAACCCGAGGCATTGATGTGATGGCTCAAACCCGAAGCGGCCGGACAAAGCCCCCTGCCCTCTCCGTCCCAATAGGCATCAATGATGGCAATTTTATATTTTGTCCGCGCTTCCACCATGTGCAACCGCAGTTGTTCTATTTCTTCTTTGCTTAAGCTCAGTTCCACGGTGGCATTTTCGCCAACCGGCCGGTAAATGTAATACCAAAGGTAAAGCACGCCCCGGTCAATCAACGATTGAATAAAAGCCGGCGACAAAGCCAGGGCAAGATTTGATTTGCAAACACTCATGGCGACTCCGGTTACCAGGCCGGCTTTGGTCGCATTTTCAACAGCCTGCCAGGTGCGTTGATACACGTTTTTACCTCCACGGCGCACGTCAGCCACCGTTTCATCGCCTTCAAAGCTGATCAAGGGTGTTACATTGGCACAACGGCGCAATTCATCCGCCACATCGGGGCTCAGCAAGGTGCCGTTGGTGAAAAGTTGAAAATAACAGTCAGCATGTTTTTTGAATATACCGAAGAGTGGCTTGTACAGCAAGGGTTCTCCGCCCAGAATACCAAAAAAATAAGAGCCTTGCGCTTTGGTTTCGTTAATGATCCGGTCCAATTGCTCTGCCGTCAGCCGGTTGTTTTTTTTCTTTCCCATCACCCAGCAGCCCTGGCAATTCAGGTTGCAATCGTCGGTCACCGAGATAAAATGAAAAGCCGGGAAAAACTGACCGTTCTTCAACCGTTTTTGAAAACGGTTAAAACTGATCGCCCCTTTAATCCCAAGATTATAAACAAACTTATACAGACACCGTTTGTCGGTGTTAAACAGCAATTGTTTCAGCATGTCAGTTTTCTTTTCGAATGCTTTTTTTGAATTCTTCCAAGGCCTTGCGCCGTTCTTCTTCGGCCAACTGCACTACCCCTTGCCTGAAAATGTTTTTCCTCGCCTGGTTACGCTCATTCAGTGTAAAAAGCAAGCTCCCCGGCTTCGCCTGACCGGGTAATTTTGACTCATCCACTTCGGCGCCGGCCAGTACCGATTTCTCAGCCAGCCTCGGAAATATAATGGCTGATGCCGGGCAAGTCCGTCCACAGGCCGGACAATTATTTTTGCATGCCAGGGGGTTAACCACCCGCAGACTTTTTTTATCGTATTTGTAAACGCCAAACAGGCAAAAACGGGCACATTGCCCGCAAAGGGTGCAGCGTGATTCGTCAATTACGGGAAACCAGGCCGGCACATCCAGTTCTGCTTGCAGAACCCGGTAGCTGGCTTCACCTTCCTGCAATTGATGGCTTTCACTCAGGTTTACCCCGATTTGTTCTGCCGAAAGCGCCTTGAAATTCAGCACCTCAAATTCTCCAAAATCAAGTCCTGCCTGTCGCAACAGGTTTTTGACCGCACGCGGATAACAGGCTACAACCACTTTGCGTTCGTATTTTTCCGCGGTAGCTTGCAGCACGTCTTTCCCGTTAACCGAAAGGGCGCACAAATCGCGAAGTTCATATACATCAGCATCCAACCGGCGAAAAGCGTCAGCTAATTCGTCCGTTTTTTCGTCCGAAATTACATGGGCCCCACAACGGCAAAAAAGAATACAAGTTGAATGATTCATGCTGCTTGTCAAAATTGGATTAGCTAAATAAATTAAAATCCGGGCAAAAGGGAAATCATCTTCCTGTTTATATGCCCACATTAACAAGTTTTTACAATTACATTGTTATTTAGATATAAAATAAATAATGAACTGTCTTGCCGGAAATGTTTATTGTTTTATTTTATTTTGATAACTTGATTGCCGGAAACCAAACTCAACCAACTTTTGGATAAAAAGACCGACATATTCCATTCTTCCTTATTCCGGCAACAAATACAACCTGATATCCGGGGGTCTGTTCCCCCACAAACAACTTATTCCGCTTTAAAACTCCACTTATGAAAACAACGGTATTAACTATTTCTGTTCTGCTCACTTTTGTGGGTATTTTTCAACAGGTTTTCTCACAGAATTCACCCGAAAAATTTGGCAAGATTGAGATCTCCGACCTGGAATCGAAAGAATGCCCTATTGACCCAAACGCCGATGCCTACTGCATCTTCGACGCGGGTGAAACCGAGTTCATTTACGACCAGTCGGCAAATAAGGGTTTCCAGTTAGTGTTTAACAGGCATCTCCGGGTAAAAATCTTAACCACCCAGGGCCTTTCGTGGGGAGATTTTCAAATTCCCATCTACCAGAAAGGCTCCACCCGGGAAGAAGTTACCAACCTGAAAGCCTTCACCTATAACCTCGAAGACGGAAAAATTGCAAAAATCAAACTTGAAAAAAGTGATGTTTTAACCGAAGAAACAAGCGAAAACCTCAAAACGGTGAAGTTTGCCATGCCGGCATTAAAGGAAGGTTCGGTGATCGAAATTCAATATTCCATAAAATCAGACTTTCTCTTCAACCTGCAGGAATGGTATTTTCAGCGAAGAATTCCCACCCTGTACAGCGAATATACCGTAACTATCCCCGAATACTTTAACTACAATAAAACATCAAAAGGATATTTTCCGATTGAAACCGGAACCAACCGAAAACCCAGAAAACTGACGCTTACCCACCACCAGCGGGCCGAAGGAATGAGCGTCAAAGAAGAAAAGTACACCTATGATGTTGATTTTACCGAACATATTTATCACTTTTTGGCAAAAGACATACCGGCATTTCCCAATGAAAAATTCTTAAAGACAGCCAGTAATTACCTTTCAAAGGTTGAATTTGAGCTACAATACACCAAATTCCCCAATCAACCAATGGAGTATTATACATCAAGCTGGGAAGAGATTGACCGAAAACTGGATGAAAGTTACAACTTTGGTCAGGAGTTGAAACGGGCCAACCACCTGAATGCTGATGCGGAACTTTTAAAAAGCAGGAACCTGAAGGACGAAGCATTGATCGATGCCGCATTGAGCCTCATGAAGCAACGGGTAAGCTGGAACGGCGGAAACAACAAGTATACCACTTCGACGCTTGCCAAAGCTTATAAAACCGGCGAAGGAAACAGCGCCGATGTCAACCTGAATCTGGTTATGCTGCTCCGGGCGCTTGGATTTACCAGTTACCCGGTTATTTTGAGCACCCAGGCCAACGGGATTGTACATCCTTCACACCCGTCAATCACCAGCTTTAACTATGTGATTGCCCTGGTCAATTTCAACGGCAATACCTACCTGATGGATGCCACCGATCCAAATTCCCTGGTTAACCTATTACCAACCAGATGTTTAAACGACAAGGGACGGATTATTGGAAATTCGGCCGACAAATGGATCAATTTAATGGATTATAAAGCCTACATCACCCGGTCGCAGTGTATCCTCACGCTCGACAGCACCCTGGCTGTAACCGGGAAAATCCAGAAAAACCTGCTGGATTACTGCGCTTATTTTTACCGGGGCAGTATCAAAGATAAATCTGACCCCGACGAGTCGTTAAAAACACTGGAAGAAGACAATACCGCTTACCACATCAGCGATTTGAAAATAGATGGACTCGACAGCATTACAAACAGCCTGAAGCTAACTTATGAGATTAGTTCTGTCGACGGCATCAACAACGCGGGCGACATGGTTTACTTTTCACCCGCCCTTGATCCGTTTTTTGATGAAAATCCCTTCAAACTGGAAAAACGCGAATTTCCAGTCGAGTTTGATTATCCGTTCCAGATTCAACGGATGTATTCATTTACAATTCCTCAAAATTACGAAGTATCAGAATTACCAAAACCGGTTGCCGTCAGGCTCCCGGATAATGCCGGCAGTTTTCGTTATCAAACCGAAAAAATCGGCAACACGCTCAGCGTCAGTTCGCTGATCAGTATCAACAAAAGCTTGTTTTTACCCGACGAATACGAGTTATTAAAAGTATTTGTGCAGGCCATCGTTGATAAAGAGAAAGAAATGGTTGTTTTAAAGTCGGTTAGAAATTAAAATGATCACACAATTGAGCATGAACACTTGTAACAAATTCACACACGTGAAAAAAGCCTGTATGCTTTTACTGTCCTGCCTGTTGGCCGGAATCGCCGGAAACGCCCAAAACAAATTGGATGTATCGTTAATCCCTGATTCGCTGAAAAAAGATGCCAATGCGGTTATCCGAAACTCTTCAACCATTTACAACCGGTTGTCGGTCGACAAATATACCCTGGACGTGAATTACACGATAACTGTTTTAAATGCCAGGGGGGTATCTGCGGCAGAATTAGCTGTCTTTTATGATCGTAATTCGTCAGTCAGTTCGATCAAAGAAAACATTTATGACGCTAAGGGCAATCTGCTTAAAACCATAAAAAGGAAAGGTAAAAACGCTTTATAAATACATGCAGCAAAGAACGCGTTATGTCAACATTTCGCTTGGTATCGGCGGCTTTCAGCCTGCGCCTGCCACAGAAGTACATGCCAAAGGATACGGCGATTGTAAAGCGTTGAGCAATTACATGAGAGCTCTGCTGAAAGGGATTGGCGTTGAATCCTATTATGCCGAAATCGGGAATGGCCCATCCCGAAAAATAAAATTCCCGGAATTTCCGAGTGTTAATCAAACAAATCACATCATTCTTTGCGTCCCGCTTGAACGGGATACCATCTGGCTTGAATGTACCAGCCAGAATTATCCATTCGGGTACATCGGGGTCGGTAATTCAGACCGTTATGCCCTGCTGATTACCGAACAAGGAGGCAAACTTGCGCGAACCCCGGAATACAACGCGCAGGAAAACACCCGGACATCACAGCTGAAAGTCGACCTGCAGGAAAACGGAGCAGCCCTTTTTGAGTTAAACGCTGATTTCAGAAATTCACTCTACAGCGATGTTTTTCCCATGATCTATAAATCGAACGAAGAACAAAAGAAAGATTTGCTAAAATCGTTATCCGGCGGAGGCATTCAGATTACTGAATTCCAGATAAAAGACACTTCCGTTGACGAAGCAACCGCCGCTTTGTATGTGAAGGGACAAATCGGCAGTTATGCCATTACCGGCGGAACCCGCCTGTTTGTTGAACCGAACTTGCTGTTTCCGCATTCCTTTCCCGCACAGATCAGGAAAACCCGGAAGCAAAACCTGTATGAAGCAGTCGGCTACATATACAACGATACACTCAGCATAAGCATCGCGGACGACCTGACCATCGAATTTTTGCCGAAAGACAGCGAAATCAGCTCACCATACGGCTCATACAAAATCAGCTACCTGAAGATGGCTGACAACAGCATCCTGGTGAACCGGGTGATTACCATCAATAAAGGGAACTTTCCCCCGGCCGAATTTGACCAGATCAATACATTTTTAACCGGTGTTGGCCGGCAGGACAAAGAAAAAATCGTTTTATCGCTCAAAAAGACCTGACAACCAATCAGCTCCAACAGAGCTAAAGTCAACATTCATCCAAATTGACTACTTTTGTTTTAACCGGAAAATCCTCGCGATCAAACGGGTAAGAACAACTTATTAATTTAAATTTTTTGGATCATGAAAAAAAACATGGGAATGACAGACCGCGCCATCCGCGCCGTGATTGCAGTTATTATCGCTGTTTTGCATTTTACCGGAGTAATCTCAGACACCCTGGGTCTCGTTTTGCTGATCGTGGCGTGTATCTTCCTGCTCACCAGTTTCCTTAGTTTTTGTCCGTTGTATCTGCCGTTTGGGTGTAACACCATCCCAAAGAAAGAGACAAAAGAATAACGATCTTTTTGCAGGAAACAACAGAGGGCCTCTGATAATCGGAGGCCCTCTGTTGTTCTATTTTACAGGAATATTTTTCAAAGTTTCCAACAGAAAATCCCAGAATTTACCGACAGTTTCGATATTGACTTTCTCGTCGGGCGAGTGCGGAAAACGAATCGTCGGGCCAAACGAAATCATATCCCAGTGCGGATAGGTTCCGCCAAGAATCCCGCATTCGAGTCCGGCATGAATCGCTTTAATTTCGGGCACTCTGCCATATTTTTCGGCATAAACTTTCTGCATGGTTTTCAGAATCGGCGACTCCATATTGGGTTTCCACCCCGGGTAAGCGCCGGCAAATTTCACTTCGGCGCCTGCCAGTGTAAACACGGCTTCAATACGTTTACCAAGGTCGGTTTTTGCCGAATCGACTGAACTTCTCATCAAAAAGGACAGGCTAATCTGTTTCTCGGCAGCATTGGACTTAATAATCGCCATGTTCACCGATGTTTCCACCAAACCCGGCATACTGTCGCTCATGCGGATCACCCCGTTCGGGCAGGCCATCACCGCTTTTGTCAGGTTCAGCTGCGTTGTAGCGTCAATTACTACGCCCGGCATTTCGGACGGTTCCAACACCATTTTCATTTCCGGTTCGGTTGCCGACAACTCACTTTTTATCGTGGCAAACTCGGTATCAAGCGCTTGTTTTAAGCGATCTGCGTCGGCTGCTCCCACGGTCAGCACCCCAAAAGCCTCGCGGGGAATGGCGTTGCGTAGGCTGCCTCCGTCGACCGATGCCAAACGGGCGCCGGCAGCCAGGTACGCTTCATGCAGCAAACGAAAAAATACCTTATTGGCATTTCCCCGCTGCAGGATGATATCCATTCCCGAATGTCCGCCCTTCAGCCCGGTAACACTCAGCTTAAAAGCCAGCGAACCGGCCGGGACAACAGCTTCCTGGTACGTGAATGCGACGCTTGCGTCTTCTCCGCCGGCGCAACCCACGTACAATTCACCTTCGTCTTCCGAGTCGGTATTTAACAAGATATCGCCCTTCAAGATCCCGGCTTTCAGGCCTTCGGCCCCGTCCATGCCGGTTTCTTCGGTAGCCGTAAATAAGGCTTCTATCGGCCCGTGAACCAGGTGATCGGCGGCCAGCACGGTCATAGCCGCAGCCACTCCAATGCCGTTGTCGGCCCCGAGCGTGGTGCCATTTGCCGTAACCCACTCGCCGTCGATGTATGCTTCAATCGGGTCGGTGACAAAGTCGTGTATTTTATCGCTGTTTTTTTGCGGAACCATGTCGAGGTGCCCCTGCAAAATGACGCCTTTCCGGTTTTCCATACCTGGGGTGGCCGGTTTTCGGATGATGATATTTCCGGCCTCGTCTTTTATGGTTTCCAAACCAAGGCTTTTGCCAAATTTAAAGATAAACTCCCGGATACGTTCTTCATGATTGGAGGGACGTGGAATTTGCGTGAGTTTGTAAAAGTTTTCCCACAGCGCAGTTGGTTCCAGCGCACGAATGTTTTTATTCATTGCTCTTTATTTAAGTGATTACGATTTCAACAGAATCCTTTAAAAATACAATTTTACCCCCCAACTTGTTCTGACATTCGTCAGCTGAAATAAAGAAACTACCTGAAAAACCGGGTTTACTCTGTTATCCCGGTTTTTCAGGTAGTTTCTTTATATATAGATCTATGGGTTATTCGGCTTCAACACCCGAAGGTAGCTCCAGCCCGTATTTGTTTTGTTTGTCGGCACGTAACAGCATATAAGCCAGAAAGATCGAGATCAGCCCGCAAAAAACCAGCATCAGAATCGGAATGGTGTAATCGTACATTTTTTCGCCCGCCTTGATGGCATCCAAATCGGCACGGTTTACATAGTCGAGCAAAGCGCCAATTCCCCAGAAGAAAAGGCCAAGCCCCCAGTTTTGGATGGTAAACATGGATGAATAGGCGGTTCCCAACCGGTTTTCGGCAACAATTTTAGCTACCGAAGGCCACATGGCAGCAGGAACCAGAGCAAATGCAATTCCCAGTGAAATCAGCCCCATATAGCCCAAGGTAACACTATGGAACAGCGACAGGGAAACATGGGCAAAAATGAGCAGAAATGCCCCCAAAATCATTAACGACGCCGCTTTTCCTTTTTTATCGACAATGGAACCGAAAATAGGTGTGAATAAGATGGTTCCCAGGGGGATCAAACCGGTAACCTTGGGCCCGTTGTGGAAAATAGCGCCGATCTTCTCAAATAAAGTCATCCCCGACAAATCGGGCAGTTGATAGGTAAACCCAAATTTATTCACCAGCAAATCGGGCGCGTACTGGATAAACGGGAACACCCCGGAATAAAAAGCCACACACAATAAAGTAATATAGATGAAGCCTTTATTGGTAACCAGCTTCAGTAAATCGCTGAATTTAAATTCTTCTTCGCTGGCGCCCGCTTCTTTCATCGCATTGATCTGTTTGTCCAGGCGAACATCGAAAATCAGGTAAGCCAAAAACAAAATAAAACCCATACCAATCAGCGAAGCGGCAAAAGCAACCGCCGGGGCGACATGCCCTCCTCCAATTTCGACAGAGAAAGCTGTTCCGAAAGCCGTTCCAAAACGTCCAAAGGCTACGTTAACAGCCATTGCCAGAGCCAGTTCGTATCCTTTAAACCATTTCACTGTTGTTCGGGTAACAATCACGCAAATGGATTCAAGCCCGATACCAAACAACATCCGTCCGGCCATCATGAATTTCATCATGGTTCCCGGGTCGTCGCCGAACATGCCATAAGTAGCCATCGCCGTTATGGATGCGCCAAGAGATGCCACAATCCCGAATACAACCCCGGCCACGCGGATTCCCCATTTATCCAGGATAATCCCGCCAACCATGATCATCCCGACCATGTTTGCCCAGGTGGTGGAGCTGATGATCAGCCCAAACTGGCTGCTGGTAATTCCAAGTTCCGACATCATCAGACCTTTCAGTCCCGACATAAAATCCTGGAACCAATAGGTGCCAAACATGAACATTGAAATAAGCACTAATACAAGCCATCGTACTGCGGCCGAATCTTTTAAGGTCTTTTTTATCGCATCCATCGTATACTATTTGTAAATTTTCACTTGAAGTTGGTAAAAATAAAAAAAATAGATGCCCGCCAAACGGCAGGAAACAAAAAAAGGCAGCCATCAAGCTGCCCTTTCGTGATTTATTTTTGAAGAATACTTTTTATCCCTCCGGTTTTTTGATGAAAAACGACCTGATGATTACCATCCAGCAATTCTTCGGGCAAGGGGGCCACCGTTCCGAACTGGGCCAGATCGACCCGGATTACAGCCATCAGGTTAATCCCGTTTTGCATCCTGATTTCAGCCTTTCCCGGCATGCGGTAATAAACGCCGCTTGCCGCAGTCCGCTGGCTCAGCTGTTTTTCCTGGGCCGATGCCAGATCGTCCAGTTTTTTGATGTCGAGCACAATGGGTTTCCCGCTCATGTCGGTCTTTGGCAAAACGCCTTTATTTTCGGCAAAACGAAAAATAACTTCACCCGAAACCGAGTTTTCGCCGGGAATAAAATCGAAGCAATAATCGAAGGTACTTTTGTAGGTTTTACCAATAAACAAGGCCACATATTCAGCTTCCAGTTTCCCCAGTTCGTCCACCATCAGCTCGTAAGCGCGTCCGTCGGGCAATTGTTCATCGTATCCGTTTGCAAGCGATTTAAAACGACGCTTGCGTAATTTGGTAATCGTATGCGCTGCCTCCATCGCTTTTTCCTGCAACGATTTCGGAACGATCACATTCCGGCGGGACGAATCCTGTTTGGCAAAAAAAGGATTTAACGATAAATCGGAGAACGGGTAATCCGGAACTTTTGTATCGCCCATAAAGGTTGAAACAACCGGCGGCTCAGTTCCGCCATCCACCGGTTTATTAATGCCTGCCAACACGCCCGATTCGGTAAGGCTAAGCAGGGATGCTCCGCTGCCTTTTGCTTTATATACCTGTTTGGGGTCGGCCTCGCTGAAGGTTTCAATCTTCACATCGTTAATGGTCCAGTTTTCAGAATCCGACGAGGGCGCATTCTTTAATCCAAGCATCGTTTCGGCGTATTGATAATAGGGCCCCCTGAAAAATTTTTCCTGTGTGGCTTTCACGTAAACCCGCACACCAGTGCGCGGCAAACTATACACGACCCCGTCGCTAAAAGTAGTGCCGGGCGCGGCTTCTTTTGCACGTTGTGCAAACATGGTCAGGTTGCTGAACAGTAAGAATAACAGTACGGTGTATTTTGTCTTCATGACTAATCTTTTTTTAATTTCTTCTCAAAAATAATGATTGCCGGCCCTGAACCGCAGTTTTTCGATAAAAATTTTTCGGATTGAGCCTGTAATTTTAAAAACTGATTCCTGCGCATTTTATTTTGCCAGATGAAGGAATGCTTTCCCGAAATGCGCAATCAGGTCTCCTGCAATCAGCGCTGGCTGGCTCAGTTGTTTCTCAGCCAGATCGCCGGCCAGGCCGTGAAGATAAACAGCCAGGAGTGAAGCGTCGTGCGGCGTATAGGCCTGGGCCAGCAAGCCAAGCAAAAAACCGGTCAGCACGTCGCCGCTGCCGGCTGTGGCCATGCCCGGATTTCCGGTTGTGTTGAAACAAACCCGCCCATCGGGAAATGAAACCGCTGTATGCGCCCCTTTTAATACAACAATGACCTGATAGGTCTTCGAAAACCATCGCTGTAATTGCAGCCGCGACCAGGAATCGGATGTTTCGCCGGCCAGGCGTTCAAATTCTTTCGGATGCGGAGTCAGGATGCTGTTCGCGGGAAGTAACTCGTACCAATCGGGGTGCATCGAAAGAATATTCAGGGCATCGGCGTCGAGTACAAGCTTGGCCGGATTGGCCAGTAAAAGTTCCTTCAGCGCCTTTTGCGAGTTTGGCTTACACCCAATTCCCGGACCAACACCAACCGCCGAAAACTGAGCCGGTTCGGGAAATTCCGTAAACATCAGATCAGAGGGGTCAATGGAACACATGGCTTCGGGAACCGTGGTTTGAATAACCGGGTAGCCCGTGTGCGGCACATGGCTGGTAAGCAAACCGGCGCCGGCGCGCAAACAAGCTTTTGAGGCCAACACGGCAGCGCCCATTTTTCCGTACGATCCGGCAATCAGCAGGGCATGACCAAAACTTCCCTTGTGCGCAAATTTTCGCCGTTTCAGGAGCAACGACGATACATATTCTTCATTTAAACAGTGAAAAGGCGTTTGAGCAAAGGAAACAGCTTCCGGATGCAAGCCGATCGGCAATACTTCCCACTGCCCGAGCAAATCTTCGTGTTCGGGAAAAAAGAAACTCAGCTTTGGAAACTGAAAGGTCAGCGTATAATCGGCTTTCACCACTTTCGACAAGTCGTTCTGTGAATTATCTTCCCCGAACAGGCCGCTGGGCAGGTCAATCGCTACGACCTGCGCCGCCGATGCGTTTATCCGGGCGACAACAGCTTCGGCCAGGCCATCAAGCTGCCGGCTCAAACCGGAGCCAAATAAACCATCGATCACGACGGCATTTTCAGGGATTTCAGGCAGATCGCCCATTTCAGACAGAACGGTCAGCTTCACTTTACCCTGTTGGTCCAAACGCTGCCGGTTAATAGCCGGCGAACCGCTCAGTTCACGACCAAAATACAGCAGGTATACTTCACAGAAATAGTCGTAATCAGCCATGATCCGGGCAACAGCCAGGGCGTCTCCGCCGTTGTTCCCGGGGCCGGCAAAGATCATTAACTTCCGTTCGTTTGAACAATGATGGATCAACCAGTTGACGACCTGCAACGAAGCCCGCTCCATTAAATCAATATCTTCAATCGGTTCATTTTGAATGGTATACCGGTCAATCTCGGCTATTTGTTTCGTGGAAAAGATCTTCATACAGCTAATTTTAAACCGAATTTACAAAAAACTATCCTTCCCAACCTGATATTTATCAAACTTGAGAAGCAAAAAAGTTGATTATATTTGTCAGTCTTGCAAAACTTTACAACAAAAAATTTACTAATTAAAAAGATCAATTATGCTGAAAGGACATCCCAAGGGGCTATTGGTGGCATTTTTTGCCAACATGGGCGAACGATTTGGCTTTTACACCATGATGGCCATCCTGGTGCTCTTCTTACAGGCCCGATTTGGCCTGACAGAGGAAGTAGCCGGTGATATTTACAGTTGGTTCTACTTTGGAATTTATGCGCTGGCACTGGTGGGGGGCATCGTGGCCGACTGGACAAAAAAATACAAGCTGGTTATTTTCGCCGGGATTGTAATTATGTTAGGCGGATACGGTATTCTGGCCATCCCCAACATGTCGCTGGCGATAACCGTTATTGCCCTTTTTGTGATTGCATTTGGTAACGGATTATTTAAAGGTAACCTGCAGGCTGTGGTAGGTCAGTTGTACGACGACGAACGTTACTCGAAAATGCGGGATTCTGCTTTCATGATTTTTTACATGGGAATCAATGTCGGCGCATTTTTTGCTCCCTTTGCCGCTACCGGAGCCCGCAACTGGTGGTTAAAAGCCAATGGGTTTTTACATGACGGGAGCCTGCCGGCGCTCTGTCATCAATACCTGAACGGAAGCATGACCGATACGAGCCAATTTTCATCGCTCGCCAATAACGTCAGCTTAAGCGGACCCGTAACTGATTTAAATGCCTTTGCCGAAAGTTACATCGGGGTATTTTCTCAGGGTTATAACTATGCTTTTGGAATCGCAGCCGGGGCCATGATTATTTCATTGCTGATTTACGTTCTATTTCAGAAATTGCTGCCGAATAAAGAAAAACAGCTGCCGAAAGCCGCAACAAAGGTGGCTGAAGATATTACTCAACCCAGAAACAGATCAAAATCAACGGCTGTGGTGGCTGCTCTGGTTGCTGCCGCGGTGGTCACACTGCTGATCGGGATGGTGCTCGACTACAAAACCGGGATGGCATTTGGCTTGTTTGCCGCCTTTGTCACCTGGATTTCATTGTCCGCTACCAAGGAAGAAAAACCCAAAGTAAGCTCGCTGATCCTGGTTTTCTTTGTTGTTATCTTTTTCTGGATGTCCTTCCACCAAAATGGACTCACCCTGACCTTTTATGCCCGCGACTATATTGTGAAAGAAGTAGGTCCGTTCACCCACCTTTTTTTCACGCTTGAATCCATCCTGTCGGTCATTGGCGCCATCTCGGGGCTTATCATGCTGGTGGCCAGGAACAGTTCAAGAGTCAACCGCATTATTGGAGCCGCCTTACTGCTGGTCGGGGGAAGCCTTTCTGCCTGGTTTGTTATTAATAACGGACCCTCCAATGCCATTGCTCCTGAGGTTTTCCAATCCTTCAACCCGCTGTTTATCGTTTTCCTGACCCCCTTGGTCATGGGCATTTTCAGTTGGCTGAATAAAATCGGGAAAGAACCTTCGACGCCCAAAAAGATCGGCTACGGGATGATCATCGCCGCTGTCGGTTTCCTGGTTGTTTTAATCGCCTCCATCGGTTTGGTTTCGCCTCACGAACTGGCCGGACAGGCTGTGCCCGACAGCTCGCGGGTATCTCCGTACTGGTTGATTGAGAGTTACCTCGTTCTGACGATCGCCGAACTTTTCCTCAGCCCGATGGGATTGTCATTTGTTTCGAAAGTGGCCCCGCAGCGGTTCCAGGGACTGATGCAGGGAGGTTGGCTGCTCGCTACGGCAGTTGGAAACAAACTCTTGTTTGTGGGAAGTTTCTTCTGGGGAAAACTCGACTTATCGTACCTGTGGTTAATCTTTATCGTATGCTGTTTAGTTTCTGCCGCCTTCATTTTTGCTATTATGAAACGGCTGGAATCGGCAACCAAATAATGATTGAGAAATTTAGCTGAAAGAAAAGCCTGTTCAAAAGTACACTCCCAAGTCCGGATTCAGTCACCCTGAACTTGTTTCAGGGTCTGTTTCCTGATGATGAGATCCCGAAATAAATTCGGGATGACCAACGATAGTGAACTTTTGAACAGGCTTTTTATGCCTTCATTTGTGCCTGAATAAACTGCAGTTGTTTTTCGAGCATCGAGACCTTCTTCATTTCAAAACCGCTCCTGGCTGCCTCCCGAACCGGGTTTGAATAGATGGCTTCGATTTCCATCGGTCGCTTAAAGTCATAATCCAGCTTCATACTGGGTGCGTAAGGGGCCATTACGGCTGTCATTTCCAACATGCTGTGGGCGAACGCCTCGTCGAGGTTTACGCCGCAATGGTTGGCTGCCCCGATCACTTCCTGCATCAGTTCCAGGGCAAGAGCCTGGGTAGCTTCGTGCGCCATAATCCGGTCGGTGGTCGTATTCAGCACCACCGCCATCCCGTTGAAGGGTACGTTCCATACCAGCTTTTGCCAACGCGCGTGGTACAGGTTCGCGGAAAGCCGGCAAGGTACCCCGGCTTGTTGAAAATCGTTGCAAACCCGTTGCAACACCTCCGACTGGTTCAGCTTATAAGCTCCCAGTACCAGTCTTCCCAAGTCGAGGTGGCAGATGTGACCCGGTCCGATTTTGTTGGAACAAATAAAGGCCAGGCCTCCCGAAATCTGTACATCGGGTAACTGTTTTTCAAGCTCCTCTTCAACGCCTAAACCATTCTGGATCATCACCACCAGGCTGTTCTTATGAAGAACCGGCGGCAACAAGTCTTTTAACAAGTGATTGTTGGTTGTTTTCAGGCAAACCAGCACCACATCGCAAACCGGCATGTCGGATGTCGACGCATATGCGTTCAGCTTATTCAAATGAAAATCTCCATTCACCGAGTCAACGCGCAGCCCGTTTTCGCAAACATGCCGGTAGTCGCTGTTGAACAGGAAATGAACATCTTTCCCCGATTTTGCCAATAACCCGCCGTAATAGCCGCCCAACGCTCCGGCACCGATAAGTCCGTATGTCAATTTCATATCGCGATCACTGATCTGTCACTTTAATCTTCGATCGGACTCAGGGTGTCGACGCCGAGCGTACCGGCCAAATCGGTCAGGTAGGCGGGCGCCGATACTTCTTTCAGCCTGGCCTTCGCGGCATTTAAGCGTTTGGGAAGCGACAGGCGCACTGAAGTTTCAGCGAAATTCTTCCGGCTGATCACCTCTTCGATGTAGGCCACATTTTTCGTCCATTGTGCCACATCGCGTTTTTGTTTTTCAACCAGGCGTTCTTTGTACCAGTTGCTGTTCAGCACAGCTTCGCGCGTAAACATAGCCCGGATATCGGGATGATTGCGTCCTTTTCCCTGGTAAGTTCCGTCAATCATGAGATGAATCAGGGCTTTCAGCGGCGGGCAAAGCAAATCGACCGTTCCGTCGCGCATGTAGCCCTCGGCCGCCCGCTTTTGGGTAATCGAAAGGTTCTCGATAGAGGCTACAAACATTTCCATATCCTGCAGTTCCGGCTTCAGCATGTCGTCACTAAAAACCGCGTCGGGCTTACTGAAGATGCGCGCCATGAAATGGGTCACAAACCGCAGAGTAATCCGGTAGCCCAACAAACTGGCATCCACTTCCTTTCCCTGGTAGGTAAAATTTTCTACTTTTTCAAGGTAGCCGTTGTCAATCAGGAATTTGGGGTCGCGTTCTTCAACCGACATGCGGCACCAGATTTCCGGGATCAACAGGCTGATATCGTGATCAACCTTGTATTTGGGGCCAACATAACCTGCCGCCGAAGAAAATCCATCGTAGCCGGTCAGGATGTACGACAGGAAGGCATTATTCAGGTCCGAAGCCGGCAACAGCGAGTTGAACGGCCCTTTGGTGAGGGCCCCTTCAGACCCGAAACCGGTTGTTGAAGGAGATTTTCCGGTGATACTGCAAATAAAATCGATAAACAGTTCCGGCAATTCCTGATAATGAATCGGGTTATACACCGCCAGTGGCGGCACATTATTTTCCGGCTCGGCCGGATTGTTGCGGCGTCCCGGTAACACCGCGTTTACCGGCATAAATACCGGCTTATCCAACGGAATTTTACGGAAGATGCGGGTGCCAACTTCAGCCACGTATTTACTAACCGGATCTACCAGATCGGGGCGTACCTGGAGGTAACGCGGATTTTTTGAGGGAACTCCGTCCACCAGACGCGGTTCGGAAGGAACCACCAAAAACTCCGGGCGATCGCCTGCCAGAAAATTATTGATCAGGTCTTTGACCGGCTGTGTGTACAATTCAAAACCAATGGCATCGTCCTTAATCTCCTGTACCTGTTTCCGCGTGAGCGGTTCAAAATTCGACAAGAAGGTATTCGGGCTTGACAGGTCTTTTTCTCCCTGTTTGTCATACCCTTTAATGATGCAGTCATCCGGCCGCTGAAACAATCGGGATTCGCAGTTTTTAACGATCTTGACACTTGGATTGGCGTACTCCGGATTCAGGTTTTCCAGCTTTTTGGCATCGAGTACCACCGACGCGGTGATGTCGTCCTCAAACTGCACTTTGGCCGAAGGATTATAATCCTGCCGTGTCAGGAAAATACGCCAGGAATGATCAATATCATGCCCCACCCTCAAATAGTTTGTCAACAGCTTGCTCGACTGAAATTTCAGTTCATTGCCCGGTATCCCGTTTATTTTGTCCACCGAAAAATATTTCCTCCAGTCTTTGTCCCAGTCCTGACTGTAATTTCCTTTGATCACATAAATAAGCACCCTGATGCGTTGCGGAAGCGAACGGAGCCAGTCGTTGTATTCATCGGTATACTCATCTGCCGGTGTCAGCAGTTTAATCACCGATCCGAGGGAACGCCGACGACTCAGTATATGCCGGGGTTTCTTGACGGAATAGTCGGCGGGGACTTTGAAACGTTTGGAATAATCTTTCGACATGATCTCTTCCACCATGTCTAAATCGGCATTCAGGTCGTTCACAATAACCGATCCCTGGATCATGGCATCTTTGATTGATTTGGAAATTTCGGATTTTCCGCCTCCCGACACGGTGCAGGGCTTGTGACAAAGCGTTCCTTCGGCAGTAGTGCCCACCAGATGCCATTTCGGCCCTTCGAGCCGTTTTTTCATTTCAACTTTATAGCCGTTCGGATAAATGTAATACTTGTATGGAAGTAATTTGATCACCTGCTGCTTTCCAGCGGTATGCCAGATGATCGTTTGTTTCAGCAAATCAAAGTTGGCGTCCTCGGGAATGTAAATTACATCGGGGTATTTTTTATCCACCGCGTAGCCTTCTTTTTTCAGCTCCAGCATGTCGGCAAACAGGTAAAGGAACGAAGCAAAATTCAGTCCGTTGGTCGGGAGCCTTTCATCAAGGTAACATTTTTCGCCCAGGTTATAGCTGCGGAAAGCAATGGCGCCGCCGGCATGTTCTTCTTCGGCCAGACCGTACAGGTTTGCCGAATAACCAATCATGGTTTTTACTTCTTTTTTACAATAGCCGTAGTAGTTATCGGCAATCAGGGTGACAACCACTCCCCTTTTGTCGCGGGCAGTAATTTTAAATGCGTTGCCGTCGTTGTATTTTTCGTCCTCCTTCTTCCAGCACATCCCGTCTCTTTTTTGCCGGTCGGTAGCATTGTTGTAAAACGGAAGGCCGAGTTCTTTTTTTGTAAGAACGGTGAGATGCGGGGCCAGAATGACGCAACCGGTATGTCCGGTCCAGGTATCCGGGTTTAAAGCGGCATCGTTTTCGGGCAGGAACGGATCGCCTGCATTTCCGAAAATCGATTCAACAAAATCAAGATTGGAGACCAGGCTTCCCGGGGCCAAAAATTTGATTTCCATCGATTTTTCGGCCATCACCCCGGGGACTTCGGGTACCACAACCGGCCGGAGCATCAGGCTGACGAACAATTCGGCTGCCTGCTCCTGGTTAGCTGTAAACGGAAGCAGCATCAGTTCTTTGGGTGGGTTCAACGCCTGTTGCAACAATTTGCAGAAAACAGGTTTGGGCACCGATTTTTTATCATCAGGAACCGGTAATCCGCCTTCACAAATGTGAAAAACGCCTTTGGTGGTCCTCCGGTCTTCTTTGGGGTTGTTCAGGATCCCCTGCGCCGTGCGGTACGACCTGATGATGTCGTTCTCAAAATAATCTCCGTCGGCAGGCAATGACACTTTACGTGCCAATCCGTAACGATCGAGAATAAACGGATGGTCGGGAAACGCAAAGGAGTTATCTCCCGGAACATCGCTTAAAAATTCCCTGAGGAAATTTTGCACACGCTGCCCCAGCGGAGAAGTTTGGTTGGCCAACAGCCGGGATTTGATATTGTAACTATCCAGTAAGGGTTTGGCGATTTCCAGCAGATCCGATTTAAACCCGGTCACACAAGTCGGATAACCATCGGCTGCAAGCTTCAGGTTAATATATTGGATGATCTTTTTGTATGACACTTCGTGTTCATTCACATCATTACCTATCCCAAAAGTTCTGTTTACTGTCATGATCTAATTTTTAATTGATTAGGGATGAACATTTACGATAAAAAACGGTATCCAGTTTTTAAATGGTACCTTTTTCTGTCAATTTAAATACTACATCCGGTTTTATTAACTCAACCTTACAGGTACCTTAAACCGAAACAGATTTTCCTATCTAACGCCAAAAGTACACAGAATTCCCTCCTCAGAACAGAAATGACTGATGTTTGATTTAAGCTTAACACAAAAGTTACAAGCGCGAAAATGGCCTTCCTCTTCCCGAGATCATTCACTACAGTTTTACGTCGACCAGGGCCCCGTCGATAATTTTGGCTACAACATCTTCATCCAGTAAGGTGGTAATATCGCCCAGGTTCGAAGCGTCTCCTTCAGCTACCTTACGCAGGATGCGGCGCATAATTTTCCCGCTCCGCGTTTTGGGCAGGCCGGGGACCAGCTGAACCAGGTCGGGCCGGGCAATGGGGCCGATAATTTTTGTAACACCTTGTTTGATGCTGTGCCGGATGCCCTCTTCGCCTCCGGTAGACAGCTCGGAGCATACCACAAAGGCATAAATTCCCTGGCCTTTAATGGCATGAGGATAACCCACCACGGCTGATTCGGTCACCAGCGGATGTTCGTTAATCGCGTTTTCAATTTCTGCAGTCCCCAGGCGGTGTCCCGATACATTAATTACATCATCCACCCGGCCCAATATGCGGTAATAACCATCTTCATCACGTTTTACGCCATCTCCGGTGAAATACAAGTTTTTATAGGTGGAGAAATAGGTTTTCTTAAACCGCTGGTGGTCGCCCCAGATCGTCCGGGCCATGCCCGGCCAGGGATATTTAATACAGAGGTTACCTTCAACCGAATTGCCTGACAATTCTCTCCCTTTACCATCAACAATAACGGGCTGAATACCGGGTAAGGGGAGGGTTGCAAACGATGGTTTTGTTGGCGTAATGCCGGCCATGGGCGAGATCAGAACGCCGCCTGTTTCGGTTTGCCACCAGGTATCAACAATCGGACAGCGGTTTTTGCCCACATGATCGTGGTACCAGTGCCAGGCTTCTTCGTTGATGGGTTCACCTACGGTTCCCAAAACCTTCAGCGAAGCCAGTTTTTTTCCTTCCAGGTATTCATTGCCCATTGCCAAAAGCGAACGCAAGGCCGTAGGGGCGGTGTAGAACTGGTTTACCTTGTATTTATCCACAATATCCCAAAAGCGTCCGGCGTCGGGCCAGGTGGGAATCCCTTCAAAGATCAGGGTTTTGGCGCCATTCAACAAAGGCCCGTAAACAATATACGAATGACCGGTAATCCATCCGATGTCGGCCGTGCAAAAATAAACGTCTCCGGCGCTGTATTGAAACACATTTCTGAACGTGTAGGCCGTGTACACCATGTAACCACCGGTGGTGTGCACAATCCCTTTGGGTTTTCCGGTTGAGCCTGAAGTGTATAAAATAAATAAAGGATCTTCCGCATCCACTTCCACCGCCGGACAAACCTCCGATTGCCCGTCAGTGACTTGATGCCACCATAGATCTCTTCCCTCTTTCATCGTGACGGAAATGCCGGTTCGTTTTAAAACAACCACTGCTTCAACCCCGGGACAGGATGTTAAAGCTTCATCCGAAATGGCTTTCAGCGGCGTTATTTTTTCGCCCCTGAACCCGCCATCAGCCGTTAGTAACACCTTGGCCTGCGCATCGTTAATCCGTTCAGACAAGGCATTGGCCGAGAAACCGGCAAACACCACCGAATGAATGGCCCCAATACGGGCACAGGCCAGCAAGGCAACCGTCAGTTCCGGCACCATGGGCATGTAAATTGCCACCCGGTCGCCTTTTTGCACGCCGAGCTGTTTCAATACATTGGCAAATTTGTTGACCTCCCTGAATAATTCGTTGTAAGTCAAGTTGCGCGGTTCTTCTACCGGATCGTTGGGTTCCCAGATCAAGGCAACCTGATCGCCGTGCGTGTACAGGTTTTTTTCAAAGATATTTTCTGTCAGGTTTAGTTTCCCGTTAACATACCAGTTTACCTCAGGCTCTTCAAAATTCCACGAAATCACCTGGTCCCACCTTTTCCTCCAAAATAAACATTCGGCCTGTTGTGCCCAGAATGCTTCCGGGTTGGCCAGACTTTTCTGGTACTCATGAAAATACCCGCCGAGACTGTGAATCTTGTTTATCATTTTATTCCAGTTTTTGAGTTGAAAAATATGGTTTTAGTCTATGCTAATTTAGTCTTAATAAAAATAAGAAACAAGGTATTCGTTATCCAACCATTTATTTTGACTGCCAACGTTCAAAGCCCTTTAATACCCGGGAAAAGAACTAAAAACAAAAATGACCGAACAACTGATTTTTTTAGCCGGTAATTTAGCCGCTTTCTGAAAAAAGAAGGTTAAATTGTATGTTATCCGATATAAACGGAATCATTCGGAATGAATACGCTCGTAAAAAACAATCAAAATGACACAGAAAGCGCTTATCGCCGGAGCCACCGGGTTGGTTGGTAAACAGTTGGTTAAGCTCCTTTTAAATGACGAACGGTTTGGCGAAGTAATTGCCTTTACCCGACGAAAAACCGGATTGACACATCCCAAACTCACAGAACACCTCGTCAATTTCGATCAACCGGAACAATGGACAGGGCTGGTTCAGGGAGACGTGTTGTTTTCGGCCCTGGGCACCACGCTGAAAGCTGCCGGAAGCAAGGAAAAACAATACCAGGTAGATTTTACTTACCAGTACGAGCTTGCCAAAGCTGCTGCCGGCAACGGCGTTCCGGCTTATGTGCTTGTATCGTCGGTAAATGCCGATAAAAATTCGAAACTGTTTTACAGCCGGTTGAAAGGCGAGTTGGATGATGCGGTCCGGAAACTTGGTTTTGCCCAAACAATCATCTTCCGCCCGTCTTTTCTGGACGGCCAGCGTCAGGAAAAACGGAAGGGAGAAGCCATCAGCCTGAAGATCGTACGCTGGCTGACTAAATACCTGTTTAAACGTTACCGCCCGATAAAAGATGTGTTGGTGGGGCAGGCCATGATCAATTCATATTTCATGGAAAGCCCGGCACTGTCGTTTTCAATTTACGAAGCAGATGAAATTTTCAAGCTGGTTTTCCCGGAGCAGGAAATGAGTTAACCGCGTGACCTTTTTCGTATCATCAGGCATAACATTCAATCTTATTAAGGATTATTTAAACGAATCTGCCTGTTTTTTTTCAACTAAAGGATAAGGTAAACGTTAAAGATGAAAAGAAAAAATTACCATCATGTATATCGGATTATTACATCTTCACAATTTATTACGCTGGCTCATCTTAGCGATAGCCCTTGTTGCGCTTTTCAAATACTTTATGGGCTGGTTTAGCCAGGGTAAGTGGCAAAAATCAGATCATATCCTGGGGACTGTGTTTACCGCCCTGCTTGATTTACAATTATTATCAGGGCTTATTCTCTATTTTTTTGTCAGCCCCCTTACAAAAGCTGCCTTTCGCGATTTTGGCGCTGCCATGAAAAATTCGGATTTGCGTTTTTATGCGGTGGAGCATTTTTCCTTGATGCTGATTGCGGTGATCCTGGTCCATATCGGGCGGGCGCGGACAAAAAAGGCAAGCACCCCGAAAGCCAAGTTCAGCAATTCGCTGATTTTTTTCGGAATTGCCTACCTGATTATGCTGGCTGCCATTCCCTGGGGACGAATGCTGTAAAAGCGGCGTGAGTTCGCAGAGCGGTAAAAGAGTCGGTTCGAAGACAAATGAAGGGAGCTATCTGAGAAATAAGGTGATTGCCGGCAGAACCGGGAAAAATTAACTCATCATTTTTTTCAGATAGCTCCCTCTTTTTACAGCTTGAATTTCTTCAGTAGTTCGTTCATGTCGAAGCGAAGGTTTACGCGCGGAATCCGAAACCCGTTGCCTCCACCCACCGGTTTCGAGCCGTTATAAATTTCGGAAACAATGTGTTTGTACTTTTTCAAAATGTAATTCCGTTTCAGCTTCAGAGTAGGCGACAACTCCCCGGTTTGGGGCGTCCATTCCTCACAAACCAGCCTGAAACGTTTGATTTCTTCGTGTTGCCCGAGTGTTTTGTTGATGAGGGCCACCTCTTTAAATAATTGCAGGATCACTTCTTTTTTCTGGACCAATTCTTCGTTATCCCTGAAGTGAATTTTATGCTGCGAACACCAATCGTGCAGGTATTCGAAATTCGGGGAGATCAGCGCGCTGGCAAATTTTTCGTTTTCACCGATGACCATCGCTTGTTCAATGAAGAATGATTCTTTCAGCTTGTTTTCAATCATCTGAGGGGCGATGTATTTGCCTCCCGACATTTTAAACATTTCCTTTTTTCGGTCGGTTATTTTCAGGTATTTGCCTTCATCCAGAATACCGATATCGCCGGTATGAAACCAACCTTCTTCGTCGATCACTTCGGCGGTAAGTTCGGGAGCTTTGTAATATCCTTTCATCACGGAAGGACCTTTACAGAGGATTTCGCCATCGTCGGCAATTTTGACTTCAACCCCATCCAAAACCGGCCCCACGGTTCCAACTTTCATGACGCCCAGCGCCGGATTATTTACGGCAATTACCGGCGAGGTTTCCGTGAGCCCGTAACCCTCGAGGGTAAGCATACCGGCCATACCCAGCACCCGGGCAATACGCGGCTGTAAAGCAGCCCCGCCCGAAACCACGTAAACAATGTTGTTTCCCAAGGCTTCCCGCCACTTGGAATAGATCAGTTTGTCGGCCAGCTTAATCTGCATCCGGACAAAAAGGCTGTATTTCTTGTTGTACTCAAAATGGCGGGTTAGTCTGAGCGCCCAGAAATAGATGATCTTTTTCAGCCCGGCAAGCTCCTGTCCTTTGGAAACAAAACCATCGTACACGCGCTCGAGCAAGCGGGGAACCGAGTTAAACATATGTGGTTTGATTTCCTTGATGGCGCTGACAATTTGCCCCAGGTTACCCACATAATAAATGCCCATTCCTTTATATTGAAAATGGTAGTTCACGCTGCGCTCGTACACATGGCACAAGGGAAGAAAGCTGATGACGCGGTGGTCTTTTCCGAGGTGGTGCATTTTTGAATGGGCGACAAAATTCGAAACCAGGTTTTTATGGGTGAGCATCACGCCTTTGGGAACGCCGGTTGTACCCGAAGTATAAATCAACGTGGCTACATCGTCGGGGCTGACCGACGCTTTAATTTTTTCGAGTTCGGCCAACAATTCGTCCTTTCTGCTTTCTCCCAAATCGAGAATTTCCTGGTAGTACGGACAGTCGCCGATTTCCTCAAAACAATAAATTCCTTTCACATGCTCCATCTCCGCCACAATCGGGCTGAGTTTTTCATACAACTTCTTATCTCCCACAATCAGGTAATGCACCTCGGCATGTTCGAAAATATAACGATATTCCTCGTCGCCGATGGTCGGGTAAATGGGTACATGCACCAAACCGGCCATTGCCAGTCCCATATCGGCAAAGTTCCATTCGGGCCGGTTGGGAGTCACTGTCGCCACTTTTACGCCTGGCTTTAAGCCAAGCGCCAACATGCCCAGGGCAAACTGATGAGATTTTTCAACATATTCAGCCGTGGTGAAGGTGTACCACTTTCCGTCTGTTTTACCTCCAAGAGCATCTTCCCGGGGAAACTCCGACAGATAACGCTCCAAAATATCAAAGGTGCGCGAAACATCTTTACTCATAAGTTCAGATTTAGATTTAAACCGAAATAACCAGGCAAAGATAATGTTTCGGAAAAATTATCCAATTTACGCTAACGATCAGCGCCCTCAAACTTCTTGTAATTCAGATACGAAAACGTAACTAAAACCACAATAAGGGCTAAGGACAAGTAAACGGCCCAATGAATGCCGTCAACACTCCCTTTTCCGTATGAGTGCATACCGCTCAGGAAATAATTTACCCCAAAATAGGTCATCAGAACCGATGAAAAACCGATCACCGTTGCCAGGTTATAGTTAAACCGACCGCGAAGAGAGGGAATTAAGCGCATATGAACCACAAATGCGTATATCACCACGGTAATCAGGGCCCAGGTTTCTTTCGGGTCCCAGCCCCAGTAACGGCCCCAGCTTTCGTTGGCCCAAACGCCGCCCAAAAATGTTCCGATGGTTAGCATGTACAGGCCAATTGTTGCCGAAAGCTCGCTAATGGTCGTCAGCTGATAGATATAATGATTCACATTTTTCCGGTTTTTCTCTTTCATCAGGCCATAAAGGATCAGCACCAGCAGGCCCACGAAAGCGCTCAGCCCGATAAAGCCGTAACTGGCCGTAATAATAGCCACATGAATAATCAGCCAGTAGGATTTCAACACGGGAACCAGAGGCGTTATTTCGGGGTTCATCCAGTTGAGGTGGGCCACAAAAAGCGTAATTCCCGAAAGAAAAGCCGCTGTTCCGAGAACCAGCGGGTATTTGCGTCCGAAGATAAAACCGGATAACATGGCTGCCCAGGCCACATAAACCATCGATTCGTACCCGTTGCTCCAGGGAGCATGACCCGAAATATACCAGCGCAGGATAAGACCGCCGGTGTGTAACAGAAAACCTATAAAAATAAAACCGACAAACAGCCGGATCACTGTTTTACCAGCCGGTTTTTGTCTGAAAATATTCACGAACAGGATTATCAGCAAGACAAACCCCGTTAATAAATACCAGGAAAATACCCGTTTAAACGGCTGTATTTTATTATAAGTCAGCTCGGCTGATTTTTTTTGTGCCGATGGTAATATTTCAGCGCCAAATTTCTCCTGAAAGCTGCCCACCGTGGCTATAATCTGCCGGGGCTGCACATCGCTTCCCGGCAATAACGATTCGCGCAAAAGTTGAAAGCTTCGGTTTACAAACAACGAATCGGCATGGGGATAACCGGCAGGTGTGCTACCGGCGGCAAACCAGGCATCGGTTTGGTTTCGGGGCGGGAAAAAGGTAAAAAATTCGCCGTTAAATACCATAAAGCAAATATTCACCCGCTCATCGGTATACAGAAACTCCTTTTCCTTCTGATTCCGCATGCCTGGCATTTTGTTATAGGCCGCCTGCGCGGGTTCTGCCAGTTTATAATGGCCGCTCATATCGAAGAAATCAACAGCTGCAGCGTATTTTCCCTGGATTCCCAGAAAGGCGGCTACTTCGCGGTCGACTTTGATCATCGGAACGGTTCGCCAGATTTCGGGATACAGGTGCATGCTCAGCACGACTTCGTCGGCGGGTTTGCCGTAGAATGACGATTTCCGGCTGACTTTCCGCAAAATCTCATTCGATAAGGTCGACATGGGCTCAATACGGCCATCGCGCCCGTGCACCCAGAGCTCCGAAAAGTCGCTGACCAACTGTGCATCCAACGACGGAATTCCGGATACAGCCGCATTGTTTCCTTGCGCCTGACCAGACAACAACAGCAGGAAAGCCAGCGCCGCGGTGACTTTAACCTTGTTCAGTTCTTTTAAATGACGAACCAAAAACTGAAAATACGAATGTTTATAAAACAACGAGAAAATCATTCCCAAAGCCATCAGCAAATAGCCCAGGTAAGTCACGAAAGTTCCCCAAAAATCTTTATTCACCGAAAGAACAGTTCCCAGTTCGTCCACATCGTACGATGACTGATAAAAACGGTATCCCCGGTATTTCAATGTATTATTCATAAATATCCGGACATCGCGGTCAACGCCCTCCTGCTCGTCAATCAGCTTTATTTCACTGGCATACGAAGAGGGGCTTTCGGAGCCGATATAACGTTCCAACTGAAAATCTTTTAAATACAACTTAAACGGCAGGTAGATGGGTTCTGAACCATAACTCAGCCTGACATTCGTATTTCCGGCTTTGATGGTAACCGGCTCTCCGGCTGTTCCGCTCCGTCCAAAAACATTGACCGTACTAATGCGGCCGCCTTCCGAAACTTCGAGAATAACGGCATCTTCATGCGAATTCCCTGAAGCATCGCGGGTTACGCGAACCAAGGCTTTCGGGTAAAATTTCCGCACCAGTAGCAAGTAGTTATCAAACGCATACAGATGCATCAACTTCACCGGGTTGCGAACGCCGGCCGCCACCGGCTCCGGATCTCCGCCTCCCATCGACCTGATTTCCAGATCACGGTCGGCAAGCAGGTAAAGTTCATCGCCTTCCTGTTCAAAACGAATGTTGGCATCGTTGCGAAAGCCAACCTTCGCCGACCCAAGGTCAAACTGATCACCGGGGTCGAAGGAAAAGCTCTGCATGCCCTGGCCTGCCGAAATTACAAAATCGACCATCGGCGACCCGGCGGGATGTTCGACCGGCGTACGCAAAGCATTCTTCACAAATCCAACTGATTTTATCTTTACCTTTTGCCCGTCTACTTCAATCGTTTCACGAAATTGGCCGGGGGTCAGTTCTGAAAACAACACCTGCTCCCGAATCTTTTTATCGTCAGTTTCCACCTTGAAATAGGTGTCGGTCGACATGATGTAATCCGAGCTTTGGCCTTCGCGGATATGCATTACCCCTTCGAAGCTAATATACCGTGTAATGGCTGCTCCAAAAACAATCAAAATAAAGGACATATGAAAAATCCCGACAGGTAGCTTTTGCGGCAAATACATCCGGTAACGGATAAAATTTGTAAGCAGACTGATGCCCAGCAAAAGAAAAACCACTTCGAACCAACGGGTATTGTATACCAAAGCCTTGGCCGCTTCGGTTCCCCAACTGCTTTCGGTAAAGGTGGCAATAGCCATTGAAAAAGCCATCACCAACAATAAAAAGCCCATAAACGGCATCGAAGTCAGGAACTGAATTAGTTTCTTCATGAACGTGTTTGTTTAGAAATTCGATGAAAATAATAGTTTTGACAACAACAAAAAAGCTGCTGACCGGCAACAGCTAAAACATTAACATTTAGGCGGCATTTTTGTTGAAAAAACTACGGGCGGGACCACCGGCTCCCGGACTGGAACAATCGCCAAATTTCGCTTCAGTTCGTCATTGAATATGAACAGGAAAATCGGTACCTTTTGCCGGAAATCACAATTAAATAAAACGATATGACAACAGCAATAGCGCTCATCCATGCCGACCAGAAACTGCTGAACGCCGTAGGCGAACAACTGGCAGGCATTTCAGGTATCACCGAAGTTTATTCAGTAGGCGGACAGTTTGATTTTGTGGCGATTATGCGTTTGCCCGACAATGAATCGCTGGCCGAACTGGTTACCGAGAAGATTACTAAAATCGAAGGCATAAACAAAACCGAAACCATGGTGGCTTTCCGCGCGTTTTCGCGCTACGACCTGGCCGCTATGTTCGATATCTCTTAGCCGAAAGACGAAGAAAACGGTAACAAGAACCGTGATAAAAACAAAAAAGACTTTTGCAGGTGGATCAATGCAAAAGTCTTTTTTGTGTCTGTATTCGGCGCTTTATTCCTCTATCTCGCCAATAAATACCCCCGAAATATTCCAGGCGCTGAACATATTACCTTCGCGTTCGCCCAGCGGAATATACACGCGGATGCTATGTTTCCCGGGGCTCAAGCCCTTAACCGGCATGTACAAGGGGTTGGAAACGGTTCCCGGGCACCAGCCCGAGCGACTGTAATCAGACGACGACAAACCATTCCAGAAATTACCCGATGCCGGGTTGTAGGCCCGATGCGTTGCACAATCGGTTCTCCAGGGCGTATATTTAAAGAAAAGTTCGCGATCGATAAAGATTTCGTTGGTTTTAGGCACAAACTCATCACCTCTTCCCCAGCCTCCGTGCCCGGTTGACAGATACCTGAAAGTCAGGTTTTTCACTCCGGGGGGAACATTAAAATCAACAGCGAGGGTATCGCTTCCGAATAATGTACCGTATTCCTGTCCGCCCATTTCGAGCACATTGGTTGTGGTAAATACCGGTTTAATCCAGTATTTTTTCGCTGCCCGGTCGCTCAGCTCCATGTTGTTCAGGTGATATTTCAGGTTCAGGCTGACCTTGTGCCCACCCCCGTCATAGTTCCCGATAAAAACGCCGATCCAGGTTTCCCCGCGCAAAAGCGGCAATAAATCAGAAATTTCCTGTTTGTAAACAGCGGTATCCTCCCAGGCAATCCCAACATCGCGTTTATCATTAAAATGATGGATTCCAAAAGGCGTAAAAAACCTGATCAATTCAACAATCGGCGAATAATCGCCGGTAGCGGCAATCCCCTGATAGGCTTTGCCTTCTTTGCTCTTATAGGCCGGCAGCGAATCCAGTCCGTACCTCACCCCATCCAAAAAACTCCGGGTTTGATCAACCGGAACAACAAAAACAGAACCGGTACGGTCGTAAGCATCTCCGTTCGATTGCTGTTTCAGCTCGGCAAAAACGGAGGTCCCATCCGGAACATCCGGCAAATTTACCTTTTTAAGGATCACGGTGCCTCCGGCATAACGGTAAGTATAATCATTGCAATCGCCTTGCGGATTTTCGATTTTGTCGCCCCAGTTAATTTGTTGCCCTTCGAATACGCGAACCTCTTTTACAAAAGCATTTGCCAGGCGTAACCGGTATTTTACCGCTGAAACTTCTGTTCCCAAATCGCCGGGAAACAAATCCTGCGCCTTTGATTTTTTTCGGACATCCACGTTGGTTGCCACAAACCCGGCATTCCCGTTCCTGACATACTTTAGCACCAGTCCGTCGGCAACCGGAAATCCCAAAATCGGAGTTCCCAATATCCCGGCATCGCGGGTTATCCAAAGTTCTATCCGGTTCGAGAACGAGCTGCCCACGTATTTCATACAGGTATAGCCCTGTATTTCTTCGGTTGTTCCATCGGGCTCAAAGCCGGCCAGTTCATTAAAATCTTCTGAGCTATGAATAAGATCGCCGTTTTGAAATTTCGCCAGCTGGTAAGTTCTTTTCAGCCGGTAATCGAGGTAAGATGCCTCTTCGGGCACTTCCGGGATCAGGTTTCTTCCCGACCGGTCGGCGACCAAACGGGCCATCCCGTTGGCGTAAGTCACAATCATTTTCGCTGAGCCTCCGCGTCCGGATCCTTCGGGAAACATCCCGTATATCACTTCTCCCTGCCGGTTAAAGTTTTCACTTTGAGCGAATACAAACTGCAGAAAGAGCAGCATGCCCAATGTCATTGTTCCAATTTTCTTCATCGCTGATCCGTTTGTGTGTGCGGACACAAAATACGCATTCGCTCCGGAAAAACAAAAAAGATTAATCATACACCAAGGAATCGCTTTTAAAAAATATTCTGGATTTGACGTCGCATGGCTCATTAGCCGACGGATCAAAATCATGGTACTGATCTCCTGAAACCTTATTTTTGTTTGAACGATTGACTGCACGATCTTTTTTACAGAACCGCTGTAACCATCTTTTCGGGACGTGGTTAATTCCGTCCAGTCATTAAAGGGTAAAATAGCTCATATAAGTTTAAAAGCGATTTCCCTGAGTCATGTCCGGGGTCTGAAAAGAACGTACACAAGTTACAAATTGAACAGGTAACTTAACGACAGCCGGAATGATGAAGTTTCGGGATAGTCAAAAGCATCTCCTGCCTGGCGTGGCAGGTTATAAATGTAGCTAAATCTCAGATCAAAATTCTTCAGGTTGAGGCTTAGCGGCAACTGGAACTGGATATTCAACAGTCCGAATTTATCCTGGTAATAAATATCATATTCCTCATTTGTTTCAGGATCAACAAACACTTCGCCCAACAGATACGCTGCCGACTCGGTCCCAAAATACATGGATGCTTCCGGCTCCAGCCTGATTTTATTATATCCGCCTAATTTTACCAGGTTTATGTAGGCATATGCGGCCCAGTTAAATTGGGAGCTCACATCGTCTCCAAGCAACAAGGAGGCGTCAAAACTGGTACCCACCGATTTACTTCGGAGTGTAAACCCTGAGTTTACGCTACTGGTATAAAGCGGATCAAAATCGGGGATATTGCTGTTAAACAGATAATAATCGTAAGAAATCCGGTATCTGAAAAATTTTAGCCGCTGCAATCCTTTACTGTAACCGAGTGTCAGCACCGTTGCCCGGTACCCCGGATCAAGCTGGCTGTACCAGCTTCCCGAAACCCCGGCATAAATGCCGAGGGAGTGCATATAGTACAATTGCCCGCTCAGGTTATACTGATTTGCCCCGATCTCGCGTCCGGCAAAAGTCGTGCGCGAGTCATAGTTGGTCCGGAAATACAGGAACTGAAAACTTTTATCCAATCCAAGTAGCCGGCTTAACTCGTCATCGGCAAACAAAACATCATACAACAGCGAGTCGATACGGACTGAGCGAAGATTGTCGGGCAAATCGGTTACCTGGCCCTTTACTGCCTGCTGACCTAAAACCAACAAAAGAAGAATGACAAATTTTTTTTTCACGATAACGGTTTTTGAAAGTGATACCATCTGGTATTTAATGACTATAGACACCGAAATGCAAAATAATGGCTCACATATCAATCAAGCCTGATTGCCGTGAGCCATTATTTTACAGAATCAGTTTAATTTCCCCCTTTGCCGTAACGACCGCCGGAACCACTTCCGGACGATTGCTCGCGGATTTGTTCGCGGACTTGTTGTTGTAATGCTTCATTATTCAGGCATTCGCCACTTTGCTGTGCCCGGTTCCGGGCTTGATTGGCCTGCTCACCCTTCATCCCCTCGCGATACTGGAAGCCCTGCTCGGCGCGCAGTTGCTGCTGGGCCTGAAACATCTCGCGTTGTGCTTCACTTAAAGAGGCCATAAAGGCTTCGCGTTTTTGTTCACGGGTCATTTCTTTGTTTTCCAGAATGGCCAACTGCTCTTCAGACAAGGTAGCCCTAAAAGCGGTTCTGAATTGGTTGGCTTCCTCTTGCCGTTGCGTCCGTAACGCCTGGCGTTCGGCACGTTGCGTTGCATTTCGGGCCTGAACCTGGTTCATCGTACCGTCCGGATCTTGCAATTGAATCCGTTGCTGATCTCTTTTTCTGATTGGAGTTTCTTCGGTTTGCGCCCAAACTCCGGTTGCCGATATAGCCAGGACCAAGGCTGCTGATGCAAATGTTCTGATTAATGTTTTCATAATTCTCTCGATTAATGTTTTTATAAATCTTTTACATTAGCTAACCGCACCAGAATAATTTTACCCTACCTTTTTTTTATCTTTTTCCTGAAAAACTACGAAAATAAATCAGGATCACTTCAAAAGCGGCTTTGCCCGCGAGCACAGTATTAAATCCTTTCATTAAAACGAAAAGTTCAAAAACATGGTCGGGGTGAACGGCACCGCTTCGGCATGCAGGTTGACCGTAGCATCCTGATCGTCGGGAACACGGATGAAATTGGCGTATTTGATGTTTTCGTAGTTAAAAACATTCAGAACGGAAATACCGGCTTCGAGAGCAAACTTTTTGACCGGAACACGGTAAACCGCGGCCACATCCATCCGGTGATAATCGCGTTCGTAGTTTTCATCGCCAAGCAACAGGGGATCGGGAAATCCGGAGCCGTAGACGTAATTGGCCGACAAGTAAAACGGTTTCAGATGAATGAGCGCCGCCGATTTCAGCTCAAGTCGCTGATCATGTAATGCCCGCTGAAAGGATTCATCCGGGAAATTTGAGAAATGTTCCCTCGTATTTCCCAGCATCGCGGCAATCCAGAACGAATGCCCCTTGTAGTCCTTTTTAATAAAAAGATCAAGTCCTTTACTTTTGCTCTTCCCTTCATGCAAAATCAGTTCTCCGCCTTCTTCTGCATAACGCGACAAACCGTTGGTTTGTTTCCGGTACATTTCGATACTAAACGTAAAATCACGCTGATGATAAGTAAACCCAAGCATGGTGTGTTCAGATTTCAGTACCGGAATGTCTGTCCCGTTGCAGATCGTCCAGAGATAGCGAACGTTACCAAATTCATCAATCACCGAATTCCGGGCAATATACTGGCGATACAGGCCCCACGCAACATTTATTTTCAGGAAATCGCTCAAGCTGACTGTCCCTGAAACACGGGGCTGCAGGTAGAGCTGGTCTAAATTCAGCGGATAATCGGCACGAACGCCGGCGGTTAGCTGCAAGCGGTTCCCCATGGAAAAACGGTCCTGGATAAATCCGTTTAACCGGCTTGCTTCCTCGCTCAATTCAAGCAAATTCACTTCAAATGAGTCTTCCATAAAATGAATCCGGTTGACGTACATCCCTCCGCCAAATTCAAGCTGATGGTGTGCCGCCAAAGCTTGGTTGTGGTTTAGGTTTAATTTGGCCTCGGAGATTTTATTTTGACTGAACTGATCAACATTTGTCTGCCAGGTATTTCCGCTTCCACTTCCCCCGCCTCCCGGCCCCTGGCCGCCACTTCCGCCACTTCCGCCGGATTGTTGATTCCCTGTTTTGCGAATATTGCTTAGTCCGCTTTGCAAACCGGAATAAGCCAGCGTCAGTTCAGACCTTCCCCCGTTCTTCCATCCTTTGTTATAGTGTGCCGACAGCCCGTATTGCCGGTTATGCTCACGGTCTTCCCATGCCCGGTTGGCTTGCTGAGTTTCATATTCGAGCGCATAGGCAAACCGGTCGCTCCCGGTTAAAAAACTCAGGCTGTACGAATCGTTGTGATTGCTTTTTCCTGAAAATTTCAGGTTCAGATCCTGAAAATTATAATCGGGATAAATGTTCCGGTCAACCAGGTTGCCATGGCCTCTGCGCCCACCCGATGACAAGGCAATTTGTCCCTTATCGTACAACTCGTAATAGGTTTGCCGGAGCGCCACCATGAGCGATGCCTTCCCGGCAACAGGAATATTCAGTAAACCATTCATGGTCATATTGTTGACAGAAAGATTTACGTGCAAGTCATTGGCATCGCCATCGGAGGAAGTAATATTAACTAAGCCTCCCACCCGCTCACCGAAGGGGGCCGGAAATCCTCCCTTCATTACCTGGATATCTTTCGCCATAAAGGGATTGATGGCGCTGATGTTGTCGTTGTAATTCTTCATTCCAAACAGCGTAAAGCCGTCGACTAACACCTGGCTTTGCCCCTCGTAACTTCCCCAGATAATCAAATCGTTCGATTGTTCGCCGGCAGCCAGAATACCGGGTTGCAAGCGCAACAGGTTAAAGACCGAATTGTCGCCGTAACCGGGCAAATGGCCGGCAATCTGGTGATTAAGGCGCACTGTTCCGGGGCTGTATCCCACTTGTACCGAACGAACAATTTTTAATCCTTCAACCTTGATTTCCTGTAATTTATAAACAGAGGGAGTCAACCGGAAGGGCTGGTTAATTCGCGCGTGAACCAGCGTATCCAACAAATAATAGCCCAAACTGGATACCTGTACCTGAAAAACGCTGTCGACAGTTGAGAGGTACGAGAAGTTCCCTTTCTGATCGGTAATTAACCCTTGGCCGTTTACCACCAGGTGGGTATACGGCAAGCTTTCGTTCGTTTCGCGGTCAGTGACGGTTCCGGCTAAACGATAATTCTTCTTTGTTTCGGGGATTACGCGGTCATAAATTAAATAAACCCCTCCGGCTTTCTCCCAAGTCAGGGGGAGTTTCTTCAGTAATTCATCCAGCGCTTTTTCGGGCGACGAAAACTTTCGGTTCACCGTCACCGGGAAAGCCGACAGACGGGCATGATCGAAAGATAACTGCAACTGGTAACGATCGCGAACCGCAAGCAAGACCTCATTCAGCGGAGTATCCTGAAAAACAAGATCGAGTTCCTGCGAAAAACCCAGGAAACCCGACAACAGCAACGAGCCAATTAAAATATATTTTTTCAAAACAGATTACTGATTTTTCAATACCTGGTATTGCCCGGTCTTTTTCTCTTCAAAGTTAAGGTTAAAAGGCTTGCAAATATAGGTTAACACCTGATGAACTGATTCTTCTTTACTAAAATTACCGCTGTATTCAAAATTCAACGACTGATCGGAGATGATCCGTATGCCGTACTGACGTTCAATTTCGTCAAACACTTCACGAATTGATCTGCCGGTAAACTCAAACTGTTTGTTGACCCAAGCCGGTTTCCGGTCGGCAGGCATATCAGCCTTCCTGAAAGCACTGCTTTGCCATTCGGCTTTTTGGTTGGCCGAAAGAATAACTTCCTGGTCTCCCCCGGCATTGGTTACTTTTACCGTTCCCGTCAGGCAACTTACCCGGTAAGCCTCGTCACGCGCATAAATGTTGAAACTGGTGCCCAGTACGCTGGTCGTTCCGTTTGATGAAATCACGGTAAACCGGTCGCCCTTGCTGACCTGAAAATAAGCTTCTCCCTCCAGGGCCAGTTTGCGCGAAAAGCGCCACCAATAAGGACGAAAAGTCAGCGAAGATGCGGCATTCAGCTGCACGGTTGATCCATCGGGCAAGCCAATGGACAGGTGTTGCCCGGGAATTGTGCGGTAAGTCCGGGTATGGAAACGCATGACCGAGCCAATCCCGACCAGCAAGACAAGCAGGGCGGCTACAGCAAGCCGAAAAGCGGGTTGGGCAAAAAGGATAAGTTTCGCCGGCTTCACCGGCGTCTCCAGTTTCTGCTCCATACGAAGCCAGATCGCTTCCTTGGATTCCTGCCAATCCGTGGTCAACCGGCTGCCAAAACGGTCAATTTCGGTCCAGTCCGATTGTTCTTTTTCGTTATATTCTTCCTGTTTTTTCATAACCATTGCAAATTTTCTTTTAACATCCCCAAGGCGCTTGTCATCCTTTTTTCTACTGCTTTTACGCTTAGCCCAAGCCGTTCGGCAATTTCGTAATACTTAAGGCCCTCTGTGCGGCTCATCAAAAAAACAACCCGTTGTTTCTCCGGCATCTGAGCCAATACCCATTCGTAGTTTCTTTTCAGTTCCTCGTATTGCAATTGTTCTTCGGGCGATACGTCTTTTATTTCAAATTCAATCCCGCTCAGGTACTTTTGTTCGATCTGCTGCCGGCGGTAACGGCTGACAAACAAATCGGACGCCATCTTGTAAAGCAGGCCGGCATTCTCTTTGGGCCGGTATTCTTCCTGCTTTTCCCAGAACTTTAAAAAAACATCCTGAGCAATGTCCGTCGACTGTTCTTTGTCGCCCGACCGGTAATAGATGTAATTCCGGATCGCATCAAAATATCGGTCAAACAATTGTTTAAATTCCTGTGTTGTCAATTTTCAATACGTTTAGGATCCTTTCGTTATCATTCACTTCTTCTCAAAGTTGAAAAAAGTTAATGATAATCTGTCTTGTTTCACTCACTAACCGTTTAAAAAACAGTTTACCCTACCCAAAAGCTAATTTTATTTCACGCACCGCCGGTTTAAATTTGATGTAATGTTTAAATAATCGAAAATATTTGGAGTCAGCTGAATCACGGTTCATCTGAAACAGGTAGTTTTGAAACGATTTTGGGAGGTATAAACAACCAAGGTTTTTTTAATCATCCGCTATATTATTATGAAAGGACTACTCACAATCGGTTTACTGGTCATGTCGAACACGTTTATGACCTTTGCCTGGTACGGTCATTTGAAGTTTGCCGAAATGAAATGGTTCAACAAGTTGGGCCTCATTTCCATCGTGATGGTTAGTTGGGGGATTGCCCTGTTCGAATATTTCTTCCAGGTTCCGGCCAACCGGATTGGGTTTAAAGCGTATGGAGGCCCTTTTTTGCTGATCGAACTAAAAGTATTGCAGGAGGTCATCACCCTGCTTGTTTTCACAGCTTTTACGGTGCTTGTTTTCCGGAATGAGTCTTTTCGCTGGAATCACATGATCGGCTTTGTTTTTCTTATTTTGGCCGTTTATTTTATTTTTAAAAAGTAATTACAGATCCGACCATCCCAAAGTGTGATATTTGTTACGGCTGTATCCGCAAAACATGCGTGTAATTTAGGACTATGAATATATTATTGGACGATCCGGAAACAGAAAAAATATTTCAGGAATTACTGGCAAAAATCAGGTTGCGTAAAAACGGTGAAACCGTTGCACAGATGAAAGCCCTCGGTATGACCTACAAAATGAACTGGGGCGCTTCGGTGATCTCACTTCGCGAATTGGCCCGGCAATACGAAAAAAATCATTTACTGGCCCTGAAGCTTTGGAACAAACAATGGCGCGAAACCATGATCCTGGCAACGTTGCTCGATGAGCCGGAGAAGCTGACCGAAGAACAAATGGATTTTTGGACAAAGAGCCTTGAACAGGCCGAAATTGCCGAACAGGCAGTCGCTAATTTATTTGTACATTCAAAATTTGCCTTTATCAAAGCGCTGGAATATTGCTGCGGGAAAAAACAGCTGGTGAAATACACCGGCCTGCATTTGATCGGGCGACTGGCGATGGTCGACAAAAAAGCCATTGATGAAATGTTCGAACCTTTTTTCAGCGTGTTGTTCTCGCTGATTAAAGATCCTGAATTGGGGCAAATCATCTACCGGACCCTGATTCTCATGGCTAATCGCAGCGCCACCTTGCGTGAATCGTGCAAAAACTTTCTCGAATTGGTTCTGGAAATGGAAGAAGAACATCCGAAAAAACTGGCAGCCATCCTGCTCGAAGATATTGCTGCCATGTAATTTACCCGGGTTACGGCAAAATAAAACAGCTCCGGTTCTTCCGCCGGCCCGTTGATCCGGCTTTTCCAATTGAAAAATATTGCTACTTTTGCTTCATCATCTCGTTAGGGGTGTCTGTGCAGGTGCACAGGCTGAGATCAGACCCTAATAACCTGAAATGTATCATAACAGCGGAGGGAAACGAGAATTGTATCTGAACCTTGTTTTTAACGAAATTCATACAAGCCGTTTCGCATTTCTGCGGAGCGGCTTTTTTATTTTAAACGAAATATCATGATAAACGCAAGTTCCATCAGCGCTGATTTGGCTGCCGTGCGCAGCCGGTCGCCTTTAGTTCATAACATCACCAATTTTGTTGTGATGAACAATACGGCCAATGCCCTACTGGCTCTGGGAGCATCACCGGTTATGGCCCATGCTGCCGAAGAAATGACCGACATGGTGGGGATCGCCTCGGCCCTGGTCATCAACATGGGAACGCTGAGTCCCCAATGGGTCGAAGCGATGTTACTGGCCGGAAAAGCCGCGCGCAAAAAGGGCATTCCCCTTGTTTTCGATCCTGTTGGAGTGGGTGCTACCTCCTACCGCAACGAAACGGCCGCTCAAATCGTCGGGCAATGCAAACCAACCATCATCCGGGGAAATGCTTCCGAAATCATGGCATTGGCCAACGAAAACACCCTGACAAAAGGTGTTGACAGCACCGTAGCCTCCAACTCAGCCATTGAAGGGGCCAAACGGCTGGCATCACAAACCGGGGCAGTCGTTGTCATTAGTGGCGCCGAAGATTTTATCACCGATGGCAACACGGTACTGTCCATCAAAAATGGCTCGCCCCTGATGCCCAAAGTAACCGGGATGGGCTGCACGGCAACGGCCGTAACCGCTGCATTTGCCGCCGTAAACCCCAATCCGCTTATGGCGGCTGCCCATGCGATGGCGGTCATGAGCATTACCGGCGAGTTAGCAACAACAAGGTCGGCAGGCCCCGGCACCCTGCAACTGCATTTTATTGATACCCTGTTTAACCTTTCGTCCGAAGATATTGAGCATACCTATCAAGCCTGAGCCATGAACGATTTTGATTTAAGCCTTTACCTGGTCACCGATCGCGAATTATCGCTGGGCCGGCCACTGGAATTTATTGTGGAGGAAGCGGTAAGAGGAGGCGTTACGATGGTACAACTGCGCGAAAAAAATTGCAGTTCGCGCGAATTTTATCAGCTGGCGCTTCAGTTAAAAGAATTGCTGTCACCACTACGTATCCCACTCATTATCAACGATCGGCTCGACATTGCTCTGGCTGTAAATGCCGATGGCCTGCACATCGGGCAAAGTGATTTGCCGTGGAAGGTGGCACGCAAGCTCCTGGGCAAAGATAAAATCCTCGGACTTTCTGTAGAAACCGTTCAGCAGGCAATCGAATCGAATGAAATGGACGTCGATTACATCGGGATTTCACCGGTTTTTGCTACACCAACCAAAACCGACACCTTCGAACCGTTTGGACCGGAAGGTGTGATGAAGATCAGTTCTCTGTCCAAACATCCAACTGTCGCTATCGGCGGGATTAAGCTCAGCAATGCCCGGCAAATCATCGCGTGCGGCGCCAGCGGGATTGCCGTGGTTTCGGCCATCTCATCGGCTGAAAATCCAATGAAAGCAGCACTGTTACTTAAAAACGAAATTTTAACTCATCCCAAATGATGAAATGGACCGAACAGGCCTGGAAAGCCGCCGAACCGATTTACGAAAAAATACTCGATCTGCCTTTTTTGCATGAACTGATAGCCGGCAGTTTAGCGCGCGAGAAGTTTCTGTTTTACCTGAAGCAGGACGCACTTTATCTGTCGGAATACGGGAAAATACTGGCAGGCATTGCCGCGAAACTCAACCGGAAAGCGTGGAGAGAAGCTTTCCTTCATTTTTCGGGAGATACAGTTTCGGTGGAGCAGGCCTTGCATCAATATTTTCTGAAAGATGAGATGCCTGAGCTGACACCTTCGCCAAGCTGCATGCTTTACACCGGGCACATGTTCCGGCAATTGGCCTGTGGCTCGGCCGAAGAGGCCCTGGCCAGCGTATTGCCCTGTTTTTGGGTTTACCAGAAGGTGGGCGACTACATTACCGAACACCAAACCCGAAACAAAAATCCCTACCAGGCCTGGATTGACACCTACGGAGGGGAAGAATTTGCACGGGCAGTTCAAACAGCTATCGAAATTTGCGACGAAACGGCTGCCGCCTGCACCGAAACTCACCGTAAAACCATGACAGAAGCTTTTCTTCTTTCGTTTAAAATGGAATGGATGTTCTGGAACAGCGCCTGGAACATGGAGCAATGGCCGGTTTAATTATCGCCGGAGCCTGGTTCTTTGTTTTACAAATGCAAAACAAAAAAAACAGAAAGAAATGAAACTGAAAGAAATAGGGGAATTTGGATTTATCGAACGCTTTTCGCCGGCGTTTGAAGATCTGCTTACTCTGCAGATGACAGGTATTGGCGATGATTGCGCGATCATTCCGATGAACGAAACGGAAGATTTGCTGGTAACCACCGATCTGCTCATGGAGAATGTGCATTTCCTGCGAAATGAAATTTCACCGCAGCAACTCGGATACAAATCAGTGGCCGTCAACCTGAGCGATATTGCAGCTATGGGCGGCGAACCCTTAGGAACTTTCCTCTCAATCGCAATTCCTCCGGAAACGGAGGTGGAATATCTTGATGCCCTCATGGAAGGTTATCAGGAAATTTCCCGAAAATACAAGGTTCCGCTTTTGGGTGGCGACACCACCAAGTCGGTCAGTCATTTGGCCATCAATGTGTGTGTGGTCGGGAAGTGCGCCAAAGGCATGGCCCGGCTGCGCTCAATGGCCCAGGTGGGCGATGTGGTTTGTGTGACGGGCTGTCTTGGCGATTCAGCGGGCGGGCTTCAGGTTGTATTGAACCGGTTAAAATCATCTCCCGACCGGGAATACCTGCTTGCCAGACATCACCTTCCGGAACCACGGTTGGTTGAGGGACAATTTTTGAGCCTTTTCCCGGGAGTTCATGCCATGATGGATATTTCCGACGGCATCGCTTCCGACCTGAGACACATCCTCAAAGCATCGGGCAAAACGACCCGTATTCATTTGGATCAACTCCCGGTTTCCGGCGCTCTGACACGGACTTGTAACGAGCAGGGTTGGAATGTAACAGACCTGGCCATCGGCGGCGGCGAAGATTACGAACTGCTTTTCACGGTGGCGCCCGGGCAGATAGAAGCGCTTCAGCAAAAGTTTCAAACAAAATTCGGCAAAGCCCTTTATCCGGTTGGAACCATTGATGAAGGATCTCCCGTCATTCGTTGGTTTCATTCTGAAACAGAAATTCAGCTTTCGAAGAGCGGCTTTAACCATTTTCAATAAAGGTATAATTCTAATCAATCATTGTCAGCAATCATGCAATACAAACGCGTGTTAACCATAGCCGGCAGCGACCCAAGCGGGGGAGCCGGCATTCAGGCCGATTTGAAAACCATGTCGGCTTGCGGATGTTTTGGGACCTCGGCGATTACTGCCGTCGTCGACGAAAATACAGTGGGTGTATTTGGAGTGCACCCGGTTCCCGTTCCCTTCGTTCAGGGGCAAATTAAGTCGGTACTCGACGATATTGGCGCCGATGCCATTAAAATCGGCATGTTACATTCGTCGGAACTGATTCGGGGAGTAAAGGAAACCTTGTCGCATTATCCGATCCGGAATATCGTACTCGATCCGGTGATGGTCGCCACTTCGGGCGACAAACTGCTGCAGGACGATGCTATTTCGACCCTGCAAAACGAGCTGATCCCCTTGGTTAAAGTGATCACCCCGAATATTCCCGAAGCAGAGATTCTGCTGGGCGAGCGTATCCGGAGCCAGCCGGATCTAAGGCGGGTGATTAAAAAACTTTCGTGCGGCGGAAGGGTTTCTGTCTTGCTAAAAGCCGGACACCTTGCAGACGACGAACTGGCAGACCTTTTTTACAATGCCGAAACCGATGACATCCTGGAACTCCGTTCCAAACGGGTATTAACAAATAACACGCATGGAACCGGTTGCACCTTTTCGTCGGCAGTGGCATCGTTTCTGGCTCACCAATTGCCGCTAAATGACGCGGTATATCATGCCAAAGAATACATCAGCCGGGCTATTATTCAAGGAGCGAACTACAAAATAGGGAAAGGAAACGGGCCAGTCCATCATTTTTTTAAATTCTGGCAATGAAACGGGAAAACCCGGAAATGACATTGGGAACAACCCGTTAAATGAAAGCGGAGAGTGAGGGATTCGAACCCCCGGTACCCCGAAGGGTACAACAGATTTCGAGTCTGCCCCGATCGACCACTCCGGCAACTCTCCAATGGGGGACGAAATTATAAAAAATAAAGCTACCGTGTCAATATCTTCGCATGAAATTTCGGCAGCTTTTTCGGTAAAGAGTTTTTTGGCATTATTTTTATTACTTTGATACCTGAATTTTAAACCATTTTAGTGAAATGAATTTAACGAAATCATCAAATCCTGTTTTTGGAAATGCTGTTTACGATCGTGTTCAAACCGGCGCGCAGGCAGGTCATATGACCATTGAAGGAACCATCAATAAGACCGGTCTGATGTTATTGATACTGATATTTGCCGCCGTTTTTACCTGGCGGAAATTTTTTGCAGCTTTTGATTATTCAACACCCGAAGCGGCGTTCCAGGCCGTGTCAATTTGGTTACTGGCCGGAGGGATCGGGGGTTTTATTACCGCCTTGATCACCGTTTTCAGTCCGCGCAGGGCCAATGTAACCGCCCCTGTTTACGCAGTTTTCGAAGGCTTATTCCTTGGGGCAATCTCTGCTTTTTTTGAAAGTATGTATCCCGGATTGGTCATGCGTGCGGTAGCTTTAACCTTTGGTGTCTTCCTGATCATGCTGACTTTGTACCGTTCGGGCAAAATTCGGGCAACCGGAAAATTCAGGATGGGCATTTTGGCAGCAACCGGAGGAATTGCGCTGATCTATTTTGTCAGTTTTATAGCCGGTTTATTTGGCGCCAACCTAAACTTCCTGTACGGCAGCGGGACAATCGGTATCGGTTTCAGCCTGGTGGTTGTGACGATCGCCTCCTTAAACCTGATCCTTGATTTTGATTTTATTGAACGCGGTGCAGCCGGCGGCGCGCCAAAATACATGGAATGGTACGGCGCTTTTGGTCTAATGGTGACCCTGATCTGGTTGTACATTGAAATATTGAGGCTGTTGGCCAAATTTGCCAAACGCGATTAATTGTCGTCTGATATATGAACTGAAAACACAGCAAAACTTTATTCAAAATTTAAACGTATTTGCCTTTAGTTCTATCTCTGAAAGAAATTCAAATAGAGCCCAACGGATGTTGGGCTTTTTGTATTTATAAATCAAACGCCATGACATCCGTTTTTTAAACATTCGGAAAAATGTGTAAATATGACATTATGCTTGGTGTAAAGTTAAAAAAATGCCGAATTTGGATTGATTTCTTTTCATGATTGTGTATCATTGCAGTATATCATTGTATCCACGGCATGGACAAAACAGATGATCAATTATTCCAGCGTATCAGGCAAGATGATTATTTAAGCTATAATCTGCTGTTTACGCGGTATTATGCCCGTCTGTGTGCTTTTGTGTACGAATACCTCAAAGATGACGCGGCTGCCGAAGATCTGATTCAAGATCTTTTCCTGAAATTATGGGCCGAACGCAAACGGATTGAAATCCGCGAGCGCGTAATTTCCTACCTGTATAAAGCATCGCGGAATGCTGCCCTGAATTATCTCCGGTCTAAAAAAAACAAACAGAAGGCAATTAACATGCTGCCATTGACTGAAAGCCAGCCGGAAGATGAATTTCCCGATTTTGACGAGTTTATAGTCCAGGTACAAGTATGTATCGACGAACTGCCCGGCAGGAGCAAACAAGTTTTTGTAATGAGCCGGATTGATGGCCTGAGGCTTGCCGAAATCTCGGAGGAATTGGGAATATCCGTAAAAACCATTAAAAACCAAATTTGGAAATCGATGCAATATTTGCGTTCCTGCCTTCAACAGAAAAATGTCATGTAGTCTTTTGTCATTCATCAGAATACCTTTCTATTTTCCGGTTCGCGGAAACTTTTTTTCTTTGAAAAAATAAAAAAAGCGATTTCGGATAGGACTTTTTACGGGGTACTGTGTCATACCTGTAAAAAACCGAAAATAATGGACGAGCAAAAAAAATTGGGTGAATATTTGATCGATCATTTCTCTGCAACAGATGGTGACCCAGATAAACACAATCCGGAATTAGACAAATGGATACAATCGTCGTCCGAGAACAAAAAAACCGTTCTGGACATGCTTCGCATTTGGCAAGGCACAAAGCGTTTGTCTAAAATGCGTGCGTTTGACTCGCAGCGTGCATGGCAACAAATTGACGGGAAAATCGGCCGCCAACAGAACAAAAGGCAACATGTTTATCGTCTGGTTTATGCCCTGTCAGGTATGGCTGCCACCTTGTTGATTGTTATCGGCCTGCAGTCTTATTTTTCAATTTTTCCCGGCAATCCGGGTTCATTAGCTGCTTCTACTACTTACGGCAGTCGTACCGAAATTACTCTTCCCGACGGGACAGCCGTCCACCTGAACGCGGGTTCCTCTATTTCCTATAAACGAAACCCTTCGAACCGGGAGCGGCAGGTTTCGTTTTCGGGCGAAGGCTTTTTTGACGTGGCAAAAAGCAATCATCCATTTGTGATTGCCACAGGCGATGGCATGAAATTAAAAGTACTGGGGACAAAATTTAACCTGCAGGCCTACCCCGGTGACGCCATTATCCAAACCGCATTGATCGAAGGTAAAGTAGAATTGCAGGTTGACGGAGGTCATACGCTCACGCTGTTACCAGGGCAAACAGCCAGCTTCGAAAAAGAAGGAAAAACGCTGAGCCTGGTTCAGAACCAAATGGCACAAGTGCTGAGTTGGATGGAAAATAAACTGTACATGGATCATATGCCTCTCGGTGAAGTTTGCAAACGACTGGAACGCTGGTACGATGTCCGGATCGAAATCCAGGATAAAATACTTGCCGGTTCAATCCACTACAGCGGTGTCCTTAGCGAAGAAACGATATCTGATGTGCTTGATGCACTTTGTGCGTTGAGCGAAATCCAATACACGATGAAAGGAAAAAATATTGTTATCACAAAAAAACAATTGCCTATGAGTAAATAAAAACGGGAAATGTTCCCGCATTCCCCGTTTTGTAATCATCCAAACTAATGCAATCACATTAGCTTGATTTAATAACTAATTACACTACAAACTTATGAAAAAAAATTATGAATCAGGGAAAGGAATATCCCTCATTTCCCACAAGCATTGGCGAATTATGAAGCTTACTGTTTTTTTTCTCATTGCTCTTGCCATGCACGTTTCGGCAACTGTCTATTCTCAAAACACGCGTTTGTCACTATCCATGCAGAATAGCACCATCAAGGATGTTTTGCACCAAATCGAATTGCAAAGTGAGTATCGATTTATCTATACAAACGAAACCATCAACCTGGATCGGAAAGTTAGTATGAACATCCAGAACAAAGCCGTTGAAGCCGTTTTAGACGAACTGTTCAAAAATGAAGGCATCAAATATCGGATTACCGACAATAATCTGATCATTATCAACCCATTGAACCGGGAAGACCAGGCTGAATTTAGGCGCCAAACCTTGATGCAGCAGGAAATCTCGGTTAAAGGGCAAGTAACTGATGGAATTGGACAACCGCTTCCCGGTGTAACGGTGGTGATTAAAGGCGAAGCAATTGGAACGATAACCGACGTAAACGGATACTATTTTTTTGACAAAGTTCCAGGCAACGCTATTTTGGTTTTCTCTTTTGTTGGAATGAAATCGCAAGAAGTGGAAGTAATGGGTCGTCAGGAAATCAGCCTTACACTGGAAGAGGAAACTATCGGATTGGAAGAGGTTGTGGCCATTGGTTATGGCGTTCAGCGGAAAAGCGATCTCACCGGCGCCATCTCGCAGGTAAAAGCCACCGACATGGAAAACCGCACCATTACCCGGCCCGAGCAGGCTTTGCAAGGAAAAACCGCAGGTGTGCAGATCATCCAGACTTCCGGAGCGCCGGGAAAAAGTGCAACGGTCCGTATCCGTGGATACAGTACCAATGCCTCATCTGATCCGCTTTATGTAGTTGACGGGCTACGTACAACAGACATCGGCTCCATTGACCCGAATAATATTGAGTCCATGGAGGTATTAAAGGATGCTGCATCGGCAGCCATATACGGTGCACAGGCTGGCAACGGGGTGGTGCTGATTACCACAAAGAAAGGTAAAAAAGGAGCAGGCAAAATTTCGTATGACTTTCAATATGTATCCAACCAGCTTAACCGCATACCGGAGGTGATGAATGCCGGCGAGTACATCAATTATATGACCGAGGGCAACCACATTACTCCCGGGAAAATCAACTCGGTTTGGGATGGGACGACAGATACCGATTGGACAGATGTCGCTTTCGAAAACTCGCTGATGCAAAAACACAACCTGAGCTTTCAGGGAGGAAACGAGCGCGGCTCGTATAACCTGTCCCTTTCATACCTCGATCAAAACGGGATTGTGCGTGGCGATAAGGACGTGTATTCGCGCATGACAGCCATGATCAACGGTGACTACAACATTAACAGCTGGTTAAAAGTGGGAACAACCAATGTGGTTGAACGCTGGAAAAGTAAATCGGTTTCTGAAAACTCGGAGTACGGTAGTTTGCTGGCTGCTGTATTGACTATGGACCCGCTTACACCAGCCTATTTTTCAGAAAATGATTTGCCGGATTATATGCAGAGCTACCTAAACTCGGGGAAAGTGCTTCTGCAAGATGAAACAGGCCGATACTATGGATTGTCGGAAATTTACAAAGCAGAGCAGGTGCATCCGTTGCTTATGCGCGATCGCACGGATTCTGAATCTCAGGGAGCTAATGTAATCGGAACCATTTATGCCGATTTTAAACCGTTCAAAAATTTTACGGTTACGTCTAAGTTGGGGTACCGTGGCTCATTCTTTGGTAGTTATAATTTTGATTATATCTATTATGCAAATGATGTAAATAAAAGTGATAACATCGGCGTAGGGCGTACCAACTCCAATAGTATTTATTATCAATGGGAAAATTTTGCCAATTATATGTATGATAAGGGTGATCATCACCTGACCGCCATGTTGGGGATTTCTTATTCCGAGCCTTATTCAACTACTGTTGCAGCCAGCGGAAATGCGATTACCAAAGATGATCCAATGTTCCGCGACCTGGATTACCTTTCTCCAACTGCCGCGAAGAGTATTTCAGGGGGATATTCCGACACAGGGCGCCAGTTTTCATATTTTGGCCGTTTCAGTTATAATTTTGCCGACAAATACCTTATTCAGGCGTCGCTACGGCGCGATGCCAGCGATTTGTCCATCCTCCCTGCAGAAAACCGCCGGGGAACTTTTCCGGCTGTTTCAACTGGCTATGTCATTTCAAACGAAGACTTTTTCCCAAAATCAACCCCGGTAAATTTCATGAAGTTACGGGCCAGCTGGGGCAAAAATGGCAGTATCGGTCCACTGGGCGGATTCAGGTACAGGGCATCAATCGGGTCAGGTGGTAGCTATCCGTATTCGGACAACCTGGCTTACCAAGTTGCGTCCTTCCCCAGCACTCTCAGTAATCCGGAGTTGAAATGGGAAACATCTGAACAACTCGACCTTGGGTTTGACCTGCGCGCGTTCAAAGACCGGTTGGTCTTCTCGTTCGACTATTTCGACAAAAAAACGAAGGACTTGTTGGTGAACACAACACCACCCTACGAAACCGGCGTGAGTTCGGTTACGGTAAATGCCGGTAATGTATCCAACAAAGGCCTTGAGTTTGAATTAGGCTGGAGTGAACATATACATGATTTCAACTACAGTATTCGTGGTAACCTGGCCACCCTTAAAAATAAAGTAACTTATCTCGATCCAACGATTTCACGCATTAATGGTGCCTCGTTCCACACGCAATCCGGCATTACGGTGTTTGAGCAGGGGTTTCCGGTCTGGTATATGCGGGGTTTCGAACTGGCAGATATTGATGATGCTACAGGCAATCCGGTTTTTGTGGATCAATTAACTGTAGATACCGACGGTGATGGCAAGCCTGATATGGCCGACGGAAGCATTACTGACGACGACAAAGTCATGCTGGGAAGCGGGATCCCTGATTTCACCTATGGGATTACAATTAACGCCAGCTACAAAGGTTTTGACCTGGTTTTGTTTGGCACCGGATCGGAAGGGAACGACATTTATAATGCCCTCACCCGTATTGACCGGCCGCGTGGCAATAAGCTAAAAATATTTTACGATGATCGTTGGACCACCTCCAATACCGACGCCTCTAAACCACGGCCAAACGCCAATGGCGAAGACAAATACTGGATTAGCAGCGATGCCGTAATGGATGGTTCATTTTTCAAGGTAAAACAAATTCAATTGGGTTACACCGTGCGAAAAAATATGAGCAAGAACTTGTATATGAGTAGTCTGAGAATTTATACTTCGCTGGACGATTGGTTTGTATTCACAAACTATCCGGGGTTTGATCCTGAAGCATCGGCTGGCTCTACCTCATCGCTGGGTGTCGATAAAGGATCCTATCCCAATTCCAAGAAGGTTGTGTTTGGTGTTAATGTAACCTTTTAAACCTTTTAAAAACTGAAAATTATGAGCACAAAATTAATATATCTGATCGGTATTATAGTTAGTATGAGTATCTTGAGCGGATGTGAAAGCCTGCTCGACGAAGTAAAACAACAAGGGACCACCTCGATAGAAAATTTTTACAAAACAGACACGGATGCCGAAGAAGCTATTGCATCGGTGTATTTTCAGTGGCGAAGCCAGGCATATAACGATTTTTTTCTGAAAAATACACTCTCTGATGATATTTATTCCGGCGGTGGTTCGCGAGGCGATAATTCCATTCTGGAGCAACTGAGCGAGTACCGGTTTTCCACTTCAAACTCAACCATGTCTGGCTATTTTAGCGGACTTTATACCCTGATTTATCGGTCAAACCTGGTAATTAACAATTTTTCGGATGATACGGATACGAAACGCAGGGCGATTGCCGAAGCAAAAGTGGCTCGTGGTTGGGCTTATTTCAACCTAGTAACTTTATGGGGCCCCGTTCCCTTTGTGACCAGCCAGCTTGCGCCAAGCGAGTACCAACAGCCAAACGGAACAATAAGCGAAATCTGGGGCCAAATTGAAACCGATTTATCAGAAGCTGCCGCATTAGGGGTGTTGCCTGAAAAAGCAAGTGTAACAGACAAATCTGTCGGCGGCAGGCTAACCATACAGGCGGCCCTTTCATTTCTGGGCAAGGCACAGATTTTTCAGGGGAAATACGGCGAAGCAGCCACCACCTTAAAATCAGTTATCAATTCAGGTAAGTACAAATTAATTGACAATTATGAAAACGTACTTCGAAAAGTGGAAGATTTTGGCCCGGAAAACATTTTCGAAGTTAACTCGATAAACGATGGCGAAAATGCTTTTAACCAGGGAACAACCATACTCGGGAATATGTACGGTTGGCGAAGCGACCGGCTCAACCTGAACGGATACTGGTTTGGGGTGCACGATTTGTATCCCGGAGGTTGGGGGTTTGCTAATCCCAGAGGAAATTTGTACGATGCTTTTGTTGAAATGGAAGGAACCGATGGTTACCGGCTGAACGCTACGGTGAAAACCTACCAGCAGGTTATGAACATCGGTGCTCCGGCGGCCCCGGTTACGGTAAATGCCGGTACCAGCCTTTATGGGCACGAAGGTTATTTCAACTGGAAATGGCGATTTCTGGGATCTGAAGTTATTCCAAATTCGTGGGGATTGGCTACTGATAACAACTACCGGATTATGCGTTATGCCGAAGTACTCTTGCTGGCGGCGGAGGCCTGCCTGCTATCCGGCGACGACGATGGCGCCCTCAACTACATCAACCAAATTCGTACCCGGGCACAGTTACCTAACTTATCTGCTGTTACGTTGGTCGACATTAAAAAGGAAAAACGGCTGGAATTGTGTATCGAGCAAATCAGATATCAGGATTTGGTGCGCTGGGGCGATGCTGCCATTGCGTTGAAAGAACAGGGAAAGCAAGTTCCCGTTTTCTCCGGCTTGAAGGAAGATGGAACGCACAATGTGAGCTATCCCTATACAAATCCGGTTTATGGCTTTAAAGCAGGAAAACATGAGTTGTTGCCTTTCCCGGAGCATGAAATGAATGTAAATGATAATCTGGTTCAAAATCCAGGTTGGTAGTATCTAAATAATGAAAAGGCTGTTCCGGATATTTTCAGAAAAGAAAAATACTGAATTGGTATCCGGATCAGCCTTCCTACAATAAATTAGGAATATATGAAATTACATAAATTTAAAAGCACCCTGATTTTATTTTGCATAGCCTGTGGACTAAACGCTTATCCACAATCATTAGCGCCTGCCAAACGTTTGCCGATCATTGATGTCCATGTACACACCATGAAAGTAAATCCGGCCTGGTCGTCGCCTATGTGTCCCTGGTTTTTGAGGGATATGCAGGGGGCCGATCCGAACGAACCGACGGCTTTTTTTATGAACCTGGATTGTTCTGACCCGCTTCAAGCGGCCAAGAGTGATGAGGAAATGATAGCAGCAGTTTTGGAAACCATGGAGCGGTTGAATATGACTATCATTGCTTTTAGCGATGCTGAAATTCTTCATCAATGGTACAATGCAGCGCCCAAAGGGCGGATCATTCCCGGAATTGGGATCAGCAACGCGAATGAAATGTCGGTTGAAGCTTTTCGGGATTCTCTGTCAAATGGTTTTTATAAAGTAATGGGCGAGTGTGCCCCTCAGTATCAGGGTATTTCGCCAAGCGATCTTTCTTTGGACGAATATTTTGGTATTGCAGAAGAGTTAGGCATTCCTGTTGGCATCCATTTGGGTACTGGTGGAAACGGTATGGCAAACCTGACCCAGCCAAAATATCGCGCATCGCTCGGTAACCCCTTTATTCTGGAAGACTTGCTGGGCCGTCACCCCAATCTAAAGGTTTGGATTATGCACGCCGGCTACCCGATGATTGATGAACTGATCGCACTGATGGGGGCCAATGCGTACGTGTATTGCGATATTTCGGGCTTCATCTGGAGCTATCCGCTTGATGAAATTCATGCCTATATTAAACGGATTGTGCAGGCAGGTTTCGGAAAACGAATCATGTATGGCACTGATTTTATGATGTGGCCAAAACTGTTCGAAACCTCAATTGGAGTTATCGAAAATGCTCAATATTTATCGTTTGATCAGAAACGGGACATCCTGTTCAATAATGCGGTCCGATTTTTCCGGCTGGATGAAAATCAGTTCAAGTGATACCTGTTTTATATGAGCTCGACTTTTATCGCTTGAATAATCGAATAGAAAATATTTAAGAAATTTCCTTGTGTCAATTAAACGCAATGAGCAATTTAAAGTCTAATGCCTGGTTGAAAATACCTAATCAATAAACTAAAAACGAAAAGAATGAAACAATTTTTCTCACTTACAATTTTGACGATTCTGTTCTGCGTACCGGCATTTGCCCAACAAGCGCTTTGGGGTGGAGCACAAATTACCTCACCCGAAGTAAACGACGACAAAACGGTAACCTTCCGTTTTCAGGCCCCCGATGCCAAAGAAATAAAACTTACCGGTGATTGGATGCCTTCGGAAGGTTGGATGCCCGGCTCCGAATTAATGGAAAAAGACGACAAGGGGTTGTGGTCATTCACCACCAAACCGCTTGAATCTGACCTTTATGGTTACGCCTTTCTGGTTGACGGTCTTCGCAGCACCGATCCTAACAATCCCTTTCTGATTCGCGATGTGGCATCGGTAACCAATGTGTTTATCGTTGGGGGCGGAAAAGGCGATTTGTATTCGGTAGAAGATGTTCCACACGGTTCGGTAACCCGCCGGTGGTACGACTCACCAAGCTTGAAAAAGCAACGCCGCATAACCATTTATACCCCTCCCGGTTACGAAAGCAGCGCTGACAAATACCCGGTACTGTACCTGTTACATGGTGCCGGCGGCGACGAAGAAGCTTGGATTAACCTGGGACGCCTTTCTCAAATTATGGACAACCTCATTGCCCAAGGAAAAGCAAAGCCAATGATTGTGGTGCTGCCCAACGGGAATGTATCGCAATCGGCAGCGCCAGGCGAAGGCTTGAGAGGATTCTACAAACCACAGTTTATGGTGCCCAACACCATGGACGGCAACTACGAGGCTTCGTTCCCCGACATCATGAAATTTGTTGAAAGCAACTATCGCGTCAAGACCGACAAAGCCAACCGGGCCATTGCCGGGCTTTCCATGGGCGGATTCCATTCGTTGCACATCTCACGATATTATCCCAACACATTCGATTATGTGGGCTTGTTCTCGGCGGCTATTTTGCCCAACCAGGATGTTTCGCACGAAGTGTATAACGATATTGACGGAAGTTTGAAAAAGCAAATGGAAAATGGCTATAAGTTATACTGGATCGGTATGGGCAAGACCGATTTTCTGTACGATTCCGGCGTTAAATACCGTTCCAAACTCAATAATATGGGCATGAAATACAATTATGTGGAAACCGAAGGTGGCCATACCTGGACAAACTGGCGGGTCTATTTGTCGAATTTTGCACCGTTGCTTTTTAAATAGAGTTCCTGAATAAACCACAGAGAAAGCAAAGCATAAAATTCTTTGTCTCTGAATTCTTTTCAATTTCGCAACATCTTTGTGGTTTATTCTTCGCTTTCCCATTTCTAAGATTGAATGTGCCAAACGAACATATTACCTAAGCATGAACCTGAACCCAATCTTCTTTATCAAACTTTTGCTGGTCTGTTTTTCCGGAATTTCTTCTTCCGGGCAGGAAATTTTCAGGAACAATGAGCTTACGATCACCAAACTCGAACAAAACATGTGGGTGATGGAAACCAGCGATCATACCACCATGTACCTGATTGAAGGAACACAAAGAGCCATGCTTATTGACACAGGAACCAAAACAGAGAAACTTGATTCCATAGTGAAACTGATCACCGCAAAGCCGCTCTGTGTTGTAGTTACCCACCTGCATCCTGATCATGCAGGCAACATCCGGTTTTTCGATGAAATCCATTATCATCCGGCCGATACCTTACTACTTGGGCGAAAGGGAGTTTCGTACAGCGGAAAAGTCAATTTTGTTGCCGACGGACAGAAAATTGATTTGGGAGAAACGGCATTGGAGGTCCGCTTAATGCCGGGCCATACTCCCGGTTCAATCGTTTTGCTCGATTGGAAAACAGGTAACTGTTACTCAGGCGACACATTTGGTTCGGGGCAGGTATGGATGCAGTTGCAGCCTCATGTTTCTATGGCCACTTATGCCGAATCGTGCCGAAAGATGGAAGCTTTGATGGAAAATGGCATCACTAAAATCCATTGTGGCCATTATCCTTATGTCAAAAAAACATTTGACAAAGCATACATCACCGATATGCGGATACTTGCAGAGGAACTTTCAAAAGGAGTAGCCCCCGAGGCAAAACCTTACCCGGTAAAAGTGCCGATCGGCGCGCAAAACCCTATGATTATCACCAACGGAAGTGCAAGCATTGTTTTCGATCCGGAAAACATCAACTAAATGGATTGATGGATAAAGAGTCGTGAAGAATACTGAAGTGTACAATATGCCCGAATAAAACAACCTGAAACGCAGCAAATGCATGGCATTTGGAAAATAAAATTTAAACTTAAATTGCTCAAAATGAGAAAAATAATTGGCTCATTCGCTTTTGTTTGTATTGTGTTCACCGCTTTTGCCCAATGGCCTGCCATGGGAAAAGTGGAATACAAAACCATGCCCAGCAAAATTTTAAACGAAGACCGCGAATATGCGGTTTACCTCCCCAAAAACTATGCGGAAAATACGGGAAAGTCATACCCTGTACTTTACTTGTTGCACGGAGGCGGGGGCAGCCATACCGACTGGCCGCAAAAAGGAAGCCTGGCCGGTGTTGCCAATCAACTGATCGAATCGAACGAGGGATCCGAAATGATCATTGTTTGCCCGGAGGCCGGAAAAACGTTCATGAATTATTTTAATAGCGACGATTGGCGTTATGAAGACTATTTCTTTCAGGAACTGATTCCGTACATTGAATCGAATTACCGGGTGATTGCCGATAAAAAACACCGGGCAATTTCGGGGCTTTCAATGGGAGGTGGCGAAACTTTCGTTTATGCATCTCATCATCCCGAAATGTTTTGTGCTGCTTATGCCATGAGTGCTTATTTGTACCATCAAAAAGAATTATTTTGGTTGAATACAGACAAAGATCCGGTTCAGAAAAAAATACATCAACTGGTGGACGACAACAATTGTGTAACATTGGTTGAAAATGCGGATGCCGGGAAGGTTGAGGCGATGAAAACCGTGAACTGGTTTATTGATTGCGGTGACGACGATTTTACTTTACGACCTAACCTCTAATTGATCATGGCCATGCGACAGGCCGGAATCCCCATGCAAATCCGCATCCGCGATGGCGGCCACACCTGGGAATACTGGCACTCGGCCTTGTATATTGCGATTCCCTTCGTCACCGATTGTTTCCGAAAATAAATCGTTCATCATGAACAGAACTATGGTTCTCGTTTCCACATCAGAAGTATTGATCTTTGATATAACAGTATGAACACATTAAACTAAAAAAATGGATCTAGCAAAACTTTTAACAATTGTTGTTTTCACAATCGCTCTGGGAGGTTGTACCGCCGAAAATGCACACCGGTCAGCTTTACTTCAGTACGACAAACAGATCGATGGGATTATCGGACAAATGACACTGGATGAAAAAATAAACATGCTCCATGCAAAACATATGTTTGTATCAGCAGGAGTGGAACGGTTGGGAATTGCCGATATGATTTATGCGGATGGCCCCTTTGGCATTCGCGAAGAAATGCAACCCGATGGCTGGATGCCTTTGGGATGGGAAACCGACAGAGCTACTTTTTTTCCCACCGGTTCGGCATTGGCAGCTACCTGGAGCCCCGAACTGGCTTATGCTTATGGCACCGGTATGGCTCGTGAAGCCCGGATGCGCGGGAAAGATATGATTCTTGGACCGGCCATAAATATTCAACGCATTCCAACAGGTGGGCGTACCTACGAGTATTTAAGCGAAGACCCGTTTTTAAGTTCGAGGTTATCGGTCGGTTATACTAAAGGCGTTCAGGACAACGGGGCCGCAGCTTGTTTAAAACACTATGCCCTCAACAACCAAGAGAATAACCGGGGAACAGTAAATGTGATTGTTGGCGAACGTGCCATGCGCGAAATTTACCTTCCTCCATTTCAGGCGGCTGTTGAAGAGGCAGATGCCTATGGTGTAATGGCTGCCTACAATAAAGTAAATAGTTGGTGGTGTGCCGAAAACGATATCCTGCTCAATAAAATTCTACGCGACGAATGGGGCTTTGCAGGTTTGGTCATTTCCGACTGGAATGGTACACACAGCACCGTTGATGCCATAACCAACGGCCTGAATATTGAAATGCCAACTAAAAAATTTCTGGGAGATGCTTTGCTCGATTCGGTAAAAGCAAGATTGGTTTCCGAAGAAATCATCAACCAGCGCGTTCGCGAAATTTTACGCGTTCGGTTGGCAATTAAGCCAATTCCGGCCGAAGAAGCTAACAAGGAAGTCACCTCGCAACCGGCACAACAAAAAATTGCGTACGATGTCGCTTCAAAATCAATCGTCTTATTGAAGAATGAAGGTGTCCTTCCTTTAGATCTCAGTAAAAAACAGGTAATTGCAGTTATTGGGGCCAATGCTGAACAAACTTTGGGGCTGGGCGGAATGGGGGCCGGTGTGAAAACATTGTATGAAGTCACTCCACTCGAAGGCTTGAGAAACAAAATTGGCGATCAGGCAGAGATTGTTTATGCAAAAGGGTACGAGCCTGTTGTTTTTAGTTTTGCCGATATGTTCAGGAAAAAGACACCCGATGAAATTGAAGAAGAAGCCCGCGAGAAAGAAACAATAGCTAAAAAACTAACGAAAGAAGCCGTAGAAGTGGCATCGAAAGCTGATCTGGTTCTTTTTGTAGGTGGCAACAACCGGGCAGTGGAAACCGAAGGCAGCGACAGGAAAGACATGCAATTACCTTCGGGACAGGATGATTTAATCCAGGCCATTGCCGCAGTAAATCCTAACATTGTAACCGTTCTTGTTAGTGGTGCACCGAACGATCTTAATGTAGTACAACCCCTTTCAAAAGCGCTGCTGATTTCCTGGTTTAACGGAACTGAAGGTGGAAATGCGCTGGCCGATGTATTGGTTGGAAATATTTCACCCAGCGGGCGTTTGCCTTTTACACTTCCGATAAAACTGGAAGATTCACCTGCTTACGCTTTGGGTAATTATCCGCAGGGTAAAAAGGGAGCCGATATTTTTGCCGACCTGGTTTCGGAAACCGAAAAAGTGGAAAAATCTGAAGACAATGCACCGAATGAAAAATTAAATGATGATCCAAATACGGCTATCTATTCCGAAGAATCGCTGGTGGGTTACCGATGGTTCGATACGAAAAACATTCCCGTAATGTACCCGTTTGGTTACGGGCTTACTTACACAAATTTTGAATATTCCGATCTGAAAACCAACAAAGATAGGTATGGAAAAAACGATGTGATCACCGTTTCCTTTGAGCTGAAAAATACTGGTTCGGCTGCAGCCGACGAAGTGGTGCAGGCTTATGTTCATCGGATAAACCCATCGGTGGAGTGGCCTTATAAGGAACTCAAGGCATTTTCTCGTGTGCCATTAAATCCAGGTGAAAGCAAAACGGTTTCGTTGGAAATCCCGGTAAAAAATCTTCAGTATTGGGATGAAACGCTTCAGATGTGGAATGACGATTTCTGCAATATCGAATTGCTGGTTGGTGCTTCTGCCGGCGATATCAAACTGAAAAAAGAAGTGACATTGAAATAAAATCATTCAAAACCAATGCAATATGAAAACTAACAGACGTAACTTTTTTCAAACCCTTGGGGTTGGTGCTGCCGGGATCGGATTGGTATCGATGCCATTAAGTGGTTATTCAGCCCTCAATAATTTATCACCGGATGACGATGATCAGCAGTTGCTTATCGGCGATGATATTGCCATTGCCGAAACTCAATACGGAAAAGCGAAGGGCTTTATTTTGCGTGGAATTTACCAGTTTCGTGGAATCCCATACGGGGCCGATACCTCGGGCAAAAACCGCTTTATGCCTCCCCGACCACCTCAACCCTGGAACGGGATTTTACCAACTGTCTGGTGGGGAAACACGGCCCCTCAATTGATGGACAACCGCTACGCAAACGCGTATTCCTCGTTTGTCGATCACTGGAACTACGATGATGTGAGTGAAGATTGCCTGAAGTTGAACATCTGGACCCCCGCGCCCGACAATAAAAAGCGTCCGGTGCTGGTGTGGCTGCACGGCGGCGGGTACACCAACGGGAATGGAATTGAGCAGGATGGCTACGATGGCGAAAACCTGAGCCGCAAGGGCGACATCGTATTTGTATCGATCAATCATCGGCTGGGGCCAATCGGCTTTTCCGACCTATCGGCTGTTGGCGGTGAAAAATATGCCCATTCCGGCAATGTTGGCGCACTCGATATGGTCGCTGCCCTTCGGTGGGTGAGGGACAATATCTCCAACTTTGGTGGCAATCCGGCCAATGTAACCATTATGGGGCAATCGGGTGGCGGTGCAAAAGTCTGCATCCTGACTGCGATGCCTCAGGCAAAAGGGCTATTTCAGAAAGCAGTTCCGCTGAGTGGATCCACCTTTAAAGCAATGGATCAGGACTATTCAAGGACGATTGGCGAATATATTTTGAAAGAGGCAGGAGTGACTGCTTCCGAGGTGGATAAACTTCAGGAAATGCCCTGGAACGAATACATCTTACTGGCCAATAAGGCGGCCCAAAAAGCATCGGCTGAAAAGGCAACTCCCGGTATGCGTGGCGGTTTTGCCCCGGTGGCCGACGGGATTAACCTTCCCAAAGGCCAGTTTTATGCCGATCCAACTGGCCTGTCGGCTGATGTGCCCATGCTGATTTGCACCACTTTCCACGAATGGGGAATGGCCCGTACCATGCCCGAGATGGAAAGTATCACAGCAGAAAAAGCCGTGGAGATGCTGAAAGAGCGTGCCGGATTTGGTGGTGGCTTAGGCGATAAAGCACAAGCTGTTTATGAGGCATATGCCAAAACTTTCCCGAATGCCAAGCCTATCGAAATTATGACCCTGGTAAGCAGCAACCGCAAAGGGGCGATCGAAACGGCCAATGCAAAAACTGCCCAGAAGGCGCCGGTTTACCTGGCATGGTTTGGCTGGGAGCCCCCTATGTTCAACAACCGCATGCGCGCCTTTCATTGTCTGGATATATGTTTCTGGTTTGCCAATACCGACTTGATGCTGACGCACACGGGCGGTGGAAAACGTCCGCGGCAGTTAGCAGATAAAATGTCCTCGGCTTTGCTTCAGTTTATGAAAACCGGAAATCCCAACGGAGGAGGTTTGCCTGAATGGAAACCTTATTCTCCTGAAAAGGGAGAAACCATGGTTTTGAATGATGTACCGGAATTGAAAAATGATCCCGACCGGTCAGCCCGGCAATTGCTGTAAAAAATCAAACTTTATTCGAGGATGTTCGGCAGTGTTTCAACTATCTGAACGATGCACCTTTTATGAAATAGAAAATAAAACAAAAATTTAGCAGGATAAACAATTATGAATAAAAAATGGTCTTATAAAAAACCAATGATTCAGTTCGCCTTGTCGATGTTGGTAATGGCTGGAACTACTGGTTGTAATCCTTCCGAAAAGCGAAAGACCGATCAGGAAAGAATTCAGGAGATGGTTTCGGCCCTGAGCTTGGAGCAAAAGGCCCAGTTGCTGGTTGGCACCGGCATGTTCATGGATTTGCCGGATTCCATCAAAAACATGTTTGGCGACCGGAAAACGGCCGAAAATACAGACACCCTGTACGCCAATATGGTTGATCGCATACGGAAATATCTTCCGGGTGCGGCAGGCTTTAGCTCCGAGTTTCCGGATATCGGCATTAGCTCGCAGGTGTTAGCTGATGGTCCGGCAGGTTTGCGGATTTCACCCGGTCGGAAAGGGGAAGAAAAAACATATTATTGCACTGCTTTCCCGATTGCCACGGTGCTGGCTTCGAGTTGGGATACGGAGCTGGTTTACCGGGTTGGCGAGGCAATGGGCAACGAAGTGCTGGAATATGGAGCCGACGTGTTGCTGGCCCCCGGGATGAACATTCAGCGCGACCCGCTATGTGGACGTAATTTCGAATACTATTCCGAAGACCCGCTGGTGACCGGTAAAATGGCCGCGGCCATGGTTAACGGCATCCAGTCGAACGGCGTGGGCACCTCTGTGAAACATTTTGCCGCCAACAATCAGGAAACCAACCGGATGTCGGTAAACACGGTTGTGAGTGAGCGGGCGCTGCGCGAAATCTATCTGAAAGGTTTTGAAATTGCCGTGAAAGAGGCGCAACCATGGACGGTGATGTCATCTTATAATAAAATTAATGGCGTTTACACATCCGAAAGTCACGATCTGTTGACAAAAATATTACGCAATGACTGGGGGTTTGCCGGTTATGTAATGACTGACTGGGGCGGTGGCAGCGACGTGGTGGCCCAAATGGAAGCCGGAAACGATATGATCCAGCCGGGTCAGCCGAAGCAAATCCGGGAGTTAATTACAGCGGTAAACGAAGGTCGTTTGGATGAAGTCGTGTTGGATCAAAACCTGTCCCGCATCTTGGGAATTATGCTGAAATCTCCCAAATATAAGGGGTATGCTTATTCCTCAAATCCCGACTTGCAAGCACATGCAGCCGTAACCCGGCAGGCTGCAACCGATGGGATGGTCTTGCTCGAAAATAAAAACCAGGCGCTTCCTATTGCTGAAAATCTGAAAAAAGTAGCTGCTTTCGGAAATACTTCCTATGATTTTGTTGCTGGCGGCACCGGCAGTGGAGATGTAAACGAAGCGTACACCATTTCGCTGATCGAAGGACTGAAAAACGGGGGCTTCGAGCCCGATGAGGAATTGGCGGCAATTTACGAGGCCTACATTCAGAAAACCCGAGCAAAATTGGGTAAACCGAAAAACTGGCTGGCAGCTCTGATGGGTGGAAAAGAACCCGTTGAAGAGATGCCCCTTACAACAGCATTAGCGGCAAAAATAGCAGGTAAGGCAGACGTTGCCCTGATCACTATCGGCCGCAACTCGGGCGAAGGTGGCGACCGGGAGGCTGTGGAGGGTGATTTTTACCTGACGCCAACTGAAAAAGCCATGATCAAAGATGTGACGGAGGCATTCCGGGCAAAAGGCAAGAAAGCGATTGTGGTGCTGAATGTGGGCGGTGTAATTGAGACTGCCAGCTGGCGCGAATGGCCCGATGCCGTTTTGATGGCCTGGCAGCCGGGACAGGAGGCCGGTAATTCGGTAGTGGATGTGCTTACCGGCAAGGTGAACCCTTCGGGAAAACTGGCGGTTACCTTCCCGCTTTCTTATCAGGATGCCCCATCTGCTAAAAATTTTCCGGGCGTTGAGGTGAAATCGGACCAGACAGATGATGCGGCCGATTTATCAGGCTTCTCGTTTATGCGGCGTGTGCCCTGGGAGGTTGTTTATGAAGAAGATATTTACGTGGGCTACCGCTACTACAACACATTTGATGTGCCTGTGGCTTACGAATTTGGCTATGGATTATCCTACACCAACTTCGAATACAGCAACCTACAGCTCGGCTCATCCACTTTTGACGGCACGCTTACCGCTTCGATTGAAGTGAAAAATACAGGTTCGGTTGCCGGACGCGAAGTGATACAAGTATATGCCAGTGCCCCGAACGGCAAATTGGAAAAACCCGAAGCAACATTGGTTGCCTTTGGAAAAACCCGTCTGTTGCAGCCAGGTGACTCCGAAACCCTCAGTTTTACCATTAATGCAAGCGATTTGGCATCGTTCGACGAAACTGCTTCAGCCTGGATAATTGAACCGGGAAGCTACACGCTAAAAGTGGGCGCATCTTCGCTCAAAATACACCAAACAGCTTCGTTTGAGGTTGACTCGGAGATAAATGTTGGCCAGGTTAGCAAAGCCTTGGCTCCACAGCGCAGCTTCGACCGGTTAAGTTCAAATTAATAGAAAATAGCAGGTTTCTTTTTATATGGATTGGTTAGTTGAATTGGCTTTCTGCACTTCCGGTTTTGTGCCGGAGCGCAGAAACCTTTTCATTGAAAACTACGGAAAAACTTTCAGTAATCTTTGCATCTCCGCCTGTTCTAACGTATTGTTGTCGCTCAAATTTAAAACAGAAATTCCATAGAACATATAAACCGTAAAAAAAATGGGTCGGCTGAAACACTGGTCTAAACCCCTTTTTCACTCGTTGTTGCGGTAAATTCCAACAGAGAGGTTTTGGCCCCTGTTTTTATTTTCAGCCGATAAGTATTATTTTCGGCAGTTTTAATCAAGTTATTGTTACATGGAGATCATAGAGATAAACGATAAGAAGCTGATTGATGCGTTTCATGAACTTCCGTATTTAATTTACACAGACGATCCGAATTGGGTGCCACCCTTACGGATCATGGTCGAAACCTCCTTCGACCCGCAAAAAAACAACGCGCTTAAATCGGGGGTGGCCTGTCGATGGTTATTGAAGCAGGAAGGCAGGTTTGTCGGACGAATCGCCGCTTTTTTTATACCAGCTTATGCCTACAGCTTCGATCAACGCACCGGGGGATGTGGTTTTTTTGAATGTATCAACAATCAGGAAGCAGCCGATAAATTATTCGACACCGCCCGCAACTGGCTAAAAGAGAAAGGGATGGAAGCGGTTGACGGCCCCATCAATATTGGTGAAAATTTTTTTAACTGGGGGCTTTTAACCGAAGGCTTCGTGCAGCAGGGCTTTGGTATGCCGTATAATCCGCCATATTACCGGGCTTTATTCGAGAATTATGGTTTCAAAACCTATTACGAGCAATATAGCTATCACCTGAATATTACCAGCCCCGATCTTCCCGAACGTTTTTGGAAAATCGCTGCCTGGACGGCAAAAAAACCGGCGTACAGTTTTAAACAATTCCGTTTTTCAAATCAGGAAGGGTTTATTGGCGACTTTCTTCAAATCTATGAGCAAGCCTGGAGCAAACACGACAACTATAAAACGATCACCCCGGGCGACATCCGCGATATGCTGAAACAATCAAAAATCATGATTGATGAAGAGTTTATCTGGTTTGTTTACCACGAAAATACACCCATCGCGTTTTTTATGATGATACCCGATCTGAACCAGTTATTTAAATATTTCAGAAATGGGAAGTTAAACTTTCTGAAAATGTTAAAAATGTTATACCTGAAACAGAAAAAGGTAATGAACCGTTGCCGGGTATTGGTGATGGGGGTCGTTCCCAAATTTCAAAAATCAGGTATCGAATCGGCAATTTTTTATCAGATCAGGCAGGTTCTGCTGAAAAAACATTGGTATAATGAAATGGAACTAAGTTGGGTGGGTGATTTCAACCCGAAAATGGTTTCCATTTTCAAAGCCGTAGGCGGGACCCATACCAAAACCCACCTGACCCTTCGGTATTTGTTTGACCGGAATAAGGAATTTCAGCGATCCCCGATAATTCTTGATTGATCGGAAATAACCTATTCGTTAGAGTTTTTTTTAATCTTAACTTGCCCATTATTTTTTTAAACTCAATATGCAAATCAGAACTGTCGACAACCAGGAAACAAGAAAGCAATTTCATCGCGTTCCTCACCTCGTGTACAAGAATGACCGGAATTGGGCTCCCCCCCTGGAAATGATGGTGGAAGATACCTTCAATCCACAGAAAAATCCGTCATTTAAAAACGGCAAAGCAATCCGGTGGGTGTTGGCCGATGACCAGGGGAAACTGCTTGGACGAATAGCTGCTTTTGTGAACTACAACAAAGCCAACACCTTTGAGCAACCTACCGGGGGTTGCGGTTTCTTTGAATGTACAGACGATCAGCAAGCGGCCAATGTACTGTTTGATGTCGCCCGGGACTGGCTGAAAGATCAGGGCATGGAAGCCATGGATGGCCCGGTGAATTTTGGGGAAAACTACATGAACTGGGGGCTGCTGGCCGACGGATTTATGCCGCAAGGTTTTGGCATGCCGTATAATCCCCCTTATTATAAATCTTTATTCGAAAATTACGGTTTTAAAATTTATTTTGAACAATACAGCTATCACCTGGATACCACCCTGCCCGAGTTGCCCGAACGCTTTTGGAAAGTAGCCGAATGGGTAGCAAAAAAACCACAATTCCGGTTCGAGCATTTCTCGTGGGATAAGAAAGATAAATTCATCGATGATTTTGCAGCGGTTTATGACGGGGCCTGGCGTCGTCACGAACATTATCAGCCACTGGATAAAGATGACCTGAGAGATTTTCTGAAATCGGCAAAACCAATCCTGGAAGAAGATTTCATTTGGTTTGCCTACCACGAAGACGAACCGATTGCCTTGTTCGTGATGATCCCCGACCTGAACCAGATCCTGATTCACCTGAACGGAAAATTAAATCTTTGGAATATGCTTAAATTCCTTTGGTTGAAGAAACGTAAAACCATAACCCGGACCCGCAGCCTGATTATTGGGATTGTACCGAAATTTCAGCGCTCGGGGGTCGAATCGGCCATATTCTGGCATCTTCGCCCGGTGATGTACCGGAAAAACTGGTATCGGGAAATGGAGCTTAGTTGGGCGGGAGATTTTAATCCGAAAATTGTGGCGCTCTATAAGTCTGTCGGCGGCAAACACATGAAAACGCATTATACCATGCGCTATTTGTTCGACCGGACAAAACCATTCAACCGGGCTCCAATTATTGGAGCGGAGTAAAGAATAAATAAAAAAATAAAAATCTTTGGAATTTAAGCAAGTATGTTTATATTTGCAGCCCGATTACAGTAATGTTGAAAAGGAGATCAGCAATGAAAAAAGAAATACATCCGGAGAGCTATAGAATGGTAGCGTTCAAAGACATGTCAAACGGCAACGTATTTTTGACAAAGTCTACAATTCAAACAAAAGAAACAGAGGTCGTTGATGGCGTAGAATATCCTGTTGTCAAACTGGAAATTTCCAGCAGCTCTCACCCGTTTTACACCGGCAAAATGAAACTTGTCGACACTGCCGGACGTGTTGATAAATTCATGAACCGCTACCAAAAGCACATGGATGCCCGTAAAAAGTAAGTATTTATTGCTACTATAAAATATTGAAGCTTCGCCTTTTGCGGAGCTTTTTTTTTAATCGTAATTTGCTGTCTGAACATCAGGTTATGAATATCATCTTATTCGAAACAGATCAACGGGATTGTCTGCTTCCGCTGTGTTACACCCGTCCGGTTGCGATGCTTCGCTCGGGGATGCTCACCATTCGTGAGAAATGGGAAATTCGGATTCCGGGAAATTATTCGTTTAAAACAGACGAATATCTGCGAAAGAAATTCCCACTGGCAGTTGCAGATGACAATTTACTCCTGTCGTCCCATATTTGTCCGTCCGACGAGTTGGTTTTGCAGGTAAAGAGATTGCAGGCTGGAGAAGGGATCACTTATAACGGAATTCCGGTGGCTGCCCGCTTGTCGGCTAACGATGTTTGGTCTTATCCGGCATCTGTGCCGATGATCCGCTGGACTGATTTTACCGGTGAGCTCGATCTGATCAGGCACCCCTGGGATTTAACCGAAGTGAATGCCCGGCAGATTCAGTTGGACTTTGAATTGATAACGGCAGGCCGCAGTTCTGCCCCCATCAGCAAAACCAACAACCTGATGGCTCCGGAGCGTATTTTCTCAGAGGAAGGAGCAAAGATCGAATACGCCACCATTAACGCGACCCAGGGGCCGGTCTATATCGGGAAGGACGCCGAGATTATGGAAGGTTCTCTCATCCGTGGACCCGTTGTGCTGGGCGAACAGGCAGTGGTAAACATGGGAAGCAAAATTTACGGTGCGACCACGATTGGCCCGTATTCGAAAGTTGGCGGAGAAATTGCCCAATCCATCATCACCGGTTATTCCAATAAAGGACACGACGGATTTCTGGGACATTCGGTTCTGGGAGAATGGTGTAACCTGGGCGCAGGCACAAATGTTTCGAACCTGAAAAACAGTTACGAGAAAGTCAAAGTCTGGAGTTATCCGGCAAACAAATTTATCAGGACAGGCTTGCAATTCTGCGGACTAATCATGGGCGATCATTCAAAAGCAGGGATCAGCACCATGTTTAATACCGGTACGGTAGTTGGCGTTGGTTGTAACATTCACGGGGCCGGTTTCCCGCGTCAGTTTGTGCCTTCGTTTTCCGACGGAGGAGCTCACGGCTACAAAGTAAACTCCCTGAAAAGTGTTTTTGGCACAGCCGCGCAGGTAATGGCCCGCCGAAAACGGGTGATGACAGACGAGGACCAACGTATCCTTACAACTGTTTTTGAACGGTCGGCGCCATACCGAAGGTTTTAACCATACGGGAATATCGCTTTTTGGCATGGCTATTGCCTTATTTTGTCCTGGTTTTTATGCTGTTTAATACAAGCCAGATTGTCATACAGAAACGAAGAATGAATCATGGGAAATATGAAAGGACAACCCTTTGGAAGAATAATATTTACAGGAATAGACGACGATGAAAGCGAATTGATACCCATCATCGCCGATGGAGATGACAGGGAACTGAAAAATTTTAATGTCCCTGAAATACTGCCAATTTTACCGCTCAGAAATACCGTTTTATTTCCGGGAGTTGTTATTCCAATTACCGTAGGCCGGCAAAAATCGCTGAAGCTGATTCAGGATGTATTCCGGAATGACAAAGTGCTGGGTACAGTCACCCAGATCGACGGATCGGTGGATGATCCGGAGCCAAAAGATTTGTATAAAGTTGGAACGGTGGCTCAAATCCTAAAGATCCTCGAGATGCCGGATGGATCAACCTCCGTTATTATCCAGGGGAAACGCCGGTTTCAGGTACAGAGCTACCTGGAAGAATTTCCCTACTTTAAAGCCAAGGTTAATCTACTCGACGAAATCGTCTCGGGCGACGAAACAGCCGAATTTAACGCCATTGTGGGCTCATTAAAGGATCTGTCGATTAAAATTGCCCAATATTCGTCGAATGTTCCGCCCGAAGCCAGCTTCGCCGTAAAAAACATTGAGAATTCTACCTTCCTGATCAATTTCATCTGCTCGAATACCGACCTGAAAGTGGAAGAAAAGCAGAATCTGCTTGAGTTCTCCGATATCCGTGAACGCGGCATCCAGGCAATATCCTACCTCGTGAAGGAGGTTCAGATGCTCGAACTGAAACGGGATATTCAAACCAAAGTAAAACTGGAGCTGGACCAGCAACAACGTGAATTTTTGCTTAATCAGCAGATCAAAACCATTCAGAATGAGCTGGGAGGAAACCCAACTGAACAGGAAATCAACGATCTAAAAGAGATCGCCAAAGAGAAAAAATGGAGCGAAGAGGTAGCAAATCATTTTGAGAAAGAAGTAAACAAGCTTCAGCGGCTCAATCCGGCTGCCGGCGAATATTCCGTGCAATATTCGTATTGCCAGACTTTACTCGATTTGCCCTGGAATGAATACACGGAAGATAATTTTGATCTGAAACATGCCGAAACCGTGTTGGACGAAGACCACTTCGGACTCGAAAAGGTTAAAGAGCGCATCCTGGAACACCTGGCCGTGCTGAAACTGAAGAAAGATATGAAAGCGCCCATCCTTTGCCTGTATGGTCCTCCCGGAGTTGGAAAAACTTCGCTGGGTAAGTCCATTGCAAGGGCCCTGGGACGAAAATATATCCGTATGAGCCTTGGTGGCTTGCACGATGAGTCGGAAATTCGTGGGCACCGGAAAACATACATCGGCGCGATGCCCGGGCGGATTCTGCAAAATATCAAAAAGGCAAAATCATCAAACCCGGTATTCATACTGGATGAGATCGATAAGGTATCGAGCGATTTTCACGGCGATCCGGCTTCGGCTTTGCTCGAAGTGCTCGATCCCGAACAAAACTATGAATTTCACGACAACTACGTGGAGATTGAATACGACTTATCGAAAGTCATGTTCATCGCCACGGCAAACACCCTGAATACCATTGCGCCGCCTTTGCGCGACCGCCTGGAACTGATTGATGTGAGCGGTTACATCATGGAAGAAAAAGTGGAAATTGCCAGACGCCACCTGATTCCCAAACAACTGGAAAACCACGGCTTGAAAAAAAGCCAGCTGACTTTCCCGAAGGAGGTGATGGAATATATTATTTCAAGCTACACCCGCGAATCAGGCGTGCGTGAACTGGATAAAAAAATCGCCAAAGTCGTTCGCCGTGTGGCAAAAAAAGTTGCATTCGGTGAGGACTACGATAAAAAGCTGACCAAAAAAGATACCCGGGCTTACCTGGGCGCAGAACAATATTCGCACGAAAGTTACCAGGGCAACGAATTTTTGGGGGTGGTTACCGGACTGGCATGGACGGCTCACGGCGGCGAAATCCTGTACGTGGAATCGAGCCAAAGCAATGGTAAAGGCAACCTGACCCTCACCGGCAACCTGGGAGACGTGATGAAAGAATCGGCCATGTTGGCCTTGGAATATCTGAAATCGCACACCAAAGAGCTGAATGTCGACCCCTCGGTATTCGAAAAAAGCAGCTGGCATATCCATGTGCCCGAAGGCGCTATTCCCAAGGATGGTCCCTCTGCCGGGATTACGATGGTCACCTCGCTTGCCTCGGTACTCACCGGCCGAAAAGTCCGGGAAAATATCGCGATGACCGGTGAAATTACCTTACGCGGAAAAGTGTTGCCGGTAGGCGGAATCAAGGAGAAAATTCTGGCTGCCAAACGTGCCGGAATAAAAGAAGTATTGCTCTCAACCGACAATAAAAAAGATCTGGAAGAGATCAAAGATGTTTATCTGAAAGGCTTAAACTTCCGGTTTGTACGAAATGTAGGCGAAGTGCTCGATTTTGCGCTTCTGTAGTTTCTCGACAAATGTTATCGGTGTCCGCACCTACCTTGTTCCCGATTTACAAACGACAAAGGGATCGGTGCGATGCACCTTGTTTTTATGTTTTGCTCCTGTAACCCGGCAATGATGAAGCAGCAGCGCTGCGGGATATTTGTAGCTACTACAAATATTCCGGTGCGATGCACCTCCGGGTCATGTTGGGTTTTGTATCTCTGCAAATGTTATCGGTGCTCCGCACCTTTTCTTTATGTTACGCCATATAAATCTACAAATGTTACCGGTGCGATGCACCTGTCTTGTTCCCGATTTACAAACGACAAAGGGATCGGTGCGATGCACCTTGCTTTTATGTTTTGCTCCTGTAACCCGGTAATGATGAAGCAGCAGCGCTGCGGGATATTTGTAGCTACTGCGGAATATTTACCGAATAAAATTCACGATTACCAATCAAGGTGCAGCGCACCGAAACCACTAATCATCGAAAAAATCAAACAAGTAGTTGTCGTTATATTTGATATCGTTTTTGCGCAGTATTTCTAAATATTCCTCCCTGAACGATTTCTTTTGGTGGTGTTTTTCCTGGTTCAACACATATTTTACAACCGTATCTATTTGTGAATTTGAATGCGTAAATGCCCCATATCCTTTTTGCCATTCAAATTTATATCCCGATAAATTATTTTGTTTCACCCATGCGTTACTCGATGTTTTAATGTTTTCCACTAAATCGGGGATAAGTTGGTTTAAGTTATAGCCTATAAAAATATGAATATGGTCGGGCATGGAGCCAATTGCCAGCAATTTATGATTGTTGTTTTGTATAATCCCGGTCATGTATTTTTCCAGTTCAGCAGCCCAGGTTTTGCCGATCAGGGCATCGCGGTTTTTGGGCGAAAACACCAGGTGAAAATAGGCTTGTGAATAGGTATTTGCCATGTTATTATTATTTAAAATTGTTATCGGTGCGCTACTACAAATATTCCGGTGCGATGCACCTCAGGGTCATGTTGGGTTTTGTATCTCTACAAATGTTATCGGTGCTCCGCACCTTTTCTTTATGTTACGCCATATAAATCTACAAATGTTACCGGTGCGCTGCACCTGCCTTGTTCCCGATTTACAAACGACAAAGGGATCGGTGCGATGCACCTTGTTTTTATATTTTGCTCCTGTAACCCGGTAATGATGAAGCAGCAGCGCTGCGGGATATTTGTAGCTACTGCGGAATATTTACCGAATAAAATTCACGATTACCAATCAAGGTGCAGCGCACCGAAACCACTAATCATCGAAAAAATCAAACAAGTAGTTGTCGTTATATTTGATATCGTTTTTGCGCAGTATTAGAAATCTTTCTACTGAGGACGGCAAAATCCCCAAGCTTGAAAAAAAAAATTCATAGCTTGGGGATTATAATTTCCTAGCTTGGAAAAAAAATCGGCAAGGCAGGAAATTTTCGACCTATGCTTTTTTGTATTTCATGGCTGCCAGCATTTCTTTTAACCGGCTGCCCGGCGTGAAAATAATATTGCTCGATTTGATAATCGAATCGAGCACATCTTTTTCAGCATCAACACCTTCCGATTTGATACTGGTCCGCAGGCTACCCAAGTCGCCTAAACGAACAATCGTGCCGCCGTTTAATTCATCAATCGATACATCGACCAGGGCATATAATACCGCACGGATATCAGCTCCACTTACGGTACATATTTTCTCGATTGCCCTGGTGAGATCGTCTAAACTGGCTTCGCCATTGGTTACCGGACTTGCGTACCACTTTTTAACACCACCGCCAGCCACTCCCGGCTGGGCTTTCTGAATTGCTCTAAATTTTATAGCCATCGCTTTTTGTATTAAATTATTTAATCGATCACCCTGTGGGTGTTTTAAACAATGAAAACCGTCGTAACTGGCGGGGGCTTTTGTTTTATAAGGTGGTCCGGGACTTTCTGCTGCGAATCGGTACGGTTGGACGCCACTCTGTTTGGTAACCCGGCGAAGTTTGCCTGATTTGCACTAAACTTCGCACTCAATTATGCTATACAATTTACAAGCTTTTAAATTTAGATTCAATTTAAATTATGGTAAAATTTATGGCCATGATACCCGCACCCGCGCGCGATTGCATCGCGTGGTTTTCAGTATCCCGCCCTGCCCCCTGATCGCTATATGGTACGGCACTGGACGATATCAAATAACAATCCGGTTCGGGGACTGCCGTCTCCAAACCGGATTTTCGTACAGCTGTCATCCGCTATTTGTCGTTACACGCGACATCGGGCTTACCTGCTGTACTTTTTTCTCAATCTGTCTAAAAGTGTAAATATTCCTTGTTGTGTTTCTTCGGTGGCACTATTTGCAACAATGATGTAGGCCAATTTATTCTTTTTATCGATAAGCGTATGGCTGAAGAAGGTCCCTGCCGAACCTGAATGTTCGGAAAATTGTTTATCATCATTATTTACATTGACCCAACCAATAGCATAGTCTGTTCGCCCGAAATGAAGATAATGGTAAGTGCTTGCCTTTATAACATGGTCTTTTCCTAATAATCCCTGTAAGTTTAGTTGTACAAATTTTGCGTAATCAGGTAAGGTCATGCTGATATCACCTGCGGGTTCTCCAAGTCCTAAGTTATAGCTGATGTCAGGTGCAAGCGATTGCAAAGTTCCGTTTTCGATCCAATGGCCATACGGTTGTTTTAAGTTGATTTTATTGGGCCAGCTGAATTTTATGTCGACATGAAGTGTTGTCAACATGATTTCTTTTGTCAATTGCTCCCAGGTTTTTCCCGAGACTTCCTCAAGCATCAAAGCTGCAACCGTATAACCGGCATTAGAGTAGTTATAAACCTTGCTATTATCTCTTACAGGCTGTTCGGTTAGCAAATACCTGGCAAATTGTTTTCGTTGATCTGATTTATCACCTTTAAAAGCCGGTAGTTTCTGATATTCAACTCCGCTTGTATAGGGTTGTATTTTGGCCCTGTGGGAGAGTAAATCGGCTAAGGTAATTTCATAATAGGCCGGGTTGCTCTGTTTCTTCCATTCCGGAAATAAGTCAAAAAACTTAGTCGTCCAGTTTATTTTATTGTTTTCAACAAGATATGCTGCAACGAAACCTGTTATTGCTTTTGTATTTGAACCTAAATGAAAATAGTCTGTAACTTTTGCCCGGGTTTTTCTTTTTTTGAGGTCGGACCGGTGAAAGCCTACTGTTTGCAGGTTCAAAATGCTGTCTGCTGAAATAACGGCATAACCGAGTTCAGGAATATGCCCGGCCTGCATTAAACTATCAATAAACGTTTGAATGTTTTGTGTTTTGGCGGTCAATGCAGTTGCTAATAAAACAATTGCTACAATAAGTCTATTCATATTTTAGGTTTCTGTTACGATGACAGGTCACCAATAGGCCCCGTTGCCGGGTCATGCCTACTGCTCAGAGTTCTGCTTATTATGTGCCATCTTTACTAATATTCAATCCGATCCGTAGTCATTCCCTTTTTTAGTCGTCTCTCACTGCCGCTTACGACAATAATTCCCTTGTATAATTTCATTTTCCCATGTGAATCCTTTGTCCGTTGATGCAAGTAACTCATTATACGTCATTGCATATATGGTATGCTCGTCTGAACTCATGTTGTGCAGACTACGATTTTCCAGTATTTGTACCCATTCTTTCCGGCCTTTGGGAGTGGTGAATGCCCCTTGATTTGTTCCGATATAAATGTTTCCATCAAATTCAGTCATACCATTTACCTGCATTGTCCTGTTTCCGTATTCAAGTTCCCATTTCATTTCCGTTTCATCGAAAGAGTATAATCCCGCGTTGGTGCCTGCATACAATTTATCGTCAATCTGAACGAATCTTCGAATCGTAAAATTAGTAAGACCTGAATCTGGTTTTTCCCAATGTTCACCGAAGTCTGCCGACGAAAAAATTCCGCTGATTTGCGTTCCTACATAGATTTGGTGTTTAAAAAAGATTAAAGGTCCAGGATTACTTTCAATAATGTTTTTGTCTGTTGGAATATTAACCCACTGGTTCTTCTGAAAATCAAAAAGAAAGACTCCTTTTTCTTTTGTTGCAATTCCAAGTGATTTGTCGGAAACAGCAATGGCCCCCAAAGCTATCGTAATTGAATCTGGCAATCCATCGCTTTTATTTTCCCAAGTCAGACCATTGTTGACTGAAAAGTAAACGACTCCGTTAATTGTTTCAGCGGGGGTTTTAATTTCAGAAGCGGGAAAACGATCACTTTTTGATGATTTTTCATTTATTTTATTTTGGTGTCCGTTACATGAACCTAAAACAGCCGACAAAATTATTATTGCAAATAATCTCATTCTATGTCATTTTAATTGAAGTTTCCATCGATTTAAGGTTGTGCATAATTTGTTTATCTATCCACCAAAGTGATCTTACATCTCTGTTTTTCGAAGGGAGTGTGTCACTTTTGTATCTCATGTTTTCGCACCCTAATTTACAAAATAGGCTCAAGGTATTTCTTAAACGCCGCAAAATTGCCCAAGCTGGCGCCGATTTGTAATCGGTGTCTTGCCCATCAGGGCAAACTTTTGCTTTTTCAAAGCAAGACACTGGTCACAGACCCACGCCAGCGGGCGAAAAGCCACAAAAAAAATAAGGGACCCCATTCGAGGTCCCTCATTGGCTAACGAATTAGCTAAAGTTTTTCGTGCACGGCTTAAAATGAGATATCGTACAAACCCTGTCCGTCTTCGAGGAAAGTTTTCACGCTGATATCGGTCATCGGGTGCCTGATCAGTTGCATCAGCAAATCGGGGCCAACCGTGGCCGAGTGCGACCCGTTCATGCTCACGCGGTGAATCTGGTCGACCGTTTTAAAACTGGCAGCCAACACCCGGGTATTCAACTTAAAGTCGCTCATGTTCTTTACAATATCGCGCACCACTTCAATCCCGTGCGAAGAAATATTGTCTAAACGGCTTACGTACGGAGCCACAAAATCGGCGCCTGCTTTGGCTGCCACCAGCGCTTGCTGCTGGGTAAAAATAGCCGTGCCCGTTACATTGATTCCCGCATCTTTTAAAATAGCCATCGCTTTATACCCTTGCGGGGTGACCGGTATTTTAGCGAAAAACGAATCGCCCACATCAAAATAATTCTTGTAGGTTTTGGCCTCGCGAACCATATCCTCCGCGTTTTCGCTGATCACCTGCACATGGATCATGCCATGCCCGATCAGCTTCAGAATACTTTCGATCGCTACCGAAAGTTTTAAACCCGATTGTTTCAGGATCGACGGATTGGTAGTTACACCTTCCAACGGAAAAAAATCATACAACTCCTCCAAGGCTGACAAGTCAGCCGTATCTGCCATGTAAATCATAGTGTGTTTTTAAATCTCCTTTGCATTTGCCAGCAGGAACTCTTCTGCCTCGACGGACCAAAGTTCGTTATTACGCTGGCAAATTTCGTGCAGTTGGGCAAAAAACGGATCAGATTTACCTTTTTCTTTAAATTCGGAAATGGCCGTGAGCGGAATATCCTTGTGGGTATAAATCAACTTCTTCCCGCCCGGGATTTCGGGCAGATGCAGGGTCGTACCGATCACGGCATTCAGCCCGCCAATATGGGTGACCAGGCCGGCCGGGTCGAGGCCTTTCCCAAACATCTCGAGCGATTCCACCATGTCGTCGTTGTTACCGCCCGAGGTGCCCACAATGTGGGTCGACGCGTAGTGCACGTTGTAGAAATTCATTTTGGCGCTGAACTCAGGGTTGCTTGGCCCGGCAAAAAAATTGAGGCAACCGTCGTTTGCCAGGATGGCATCGCCCTGCTCAATCACAGCGGGTACCGGCGCGAAAACAAACACATCATTGTAGCCTTCTCCGCCGGTGAGCGCGCGAAGCTTTTCAACCGGATTCTCACCACCTGTGTTCAGATAGATCAGCTCAATGCCTTTCGATTTGGCCCACTCCACCGAATAAATAGCTGCCGCCCGGTCCAAACGGGTCTGGTCGATGTCAGTCACCACCAGCAGCGAAGGTTTCCGGTCTTCGCGCATGATCACGTAGTTGATGGCCGCCAGCCCCATCGGACCAACGCCGGCCAGAATGGCCATTTTGCCGCCATCAACAATTTCCATTTGGTGAATGTACGAACCCGGTTTGGTGTGGTAGTTGGCGTGCATGGCGCCAATCACACAGCTCAGCGGTTCGGCCAGCGATGCGGGGTAATAGCCCGGGCCCTCGTAGGCCAGCAAACAATCCTGCACCAGCACATCTTTCGGGATGATTACATAGGTGGCGTCGCCGCCAATGTACTGGTACGAGTATCCGGGGGCGCTCAGCACTCCCACAGGGCCTTCTTCGTAATAAATGGCCGGCTGAATGGAGAACTTTTGTCCGGATTTGAACTTGTGCTGCCAGTTGGCGCCCACTTCAACCAACTCGCCGGCAAACTCGTGGCCGATGATGATCGGGTTTTCGCTCACATCACCGGGGATGCGTTTGTGGTCGGTACCCTGCGTGGCCGCCTTGTACGACGACATGCAGATGCTGTCGGAAACGACTTTTGCCAGAATTTCATCATCCGAGATCGCCGGAAGTTCAAACTCTTCCAGTCTCAGATCTTTTTTCCCGTATAAACGGATTGCTTTGGTTTTCATATTTCTTTATTCTTTTGATATTTCATAAAAGTCATCCTGTCCGGCAGTTGCCGGGTCAGGATCTCAACCCATTGAATGACAGACCCCGAAATAAATTCGGGGTGACTGGATTCTGAAAGATTAAGGACTTTTGATACAGCCTCGACTCCCTCAACCTTGCCAGCAGCCAACAGCCAGTCTCAGTTCAACATATTTTGTCCGCCGGTAACCGGTACGGCCTGGCCGGTTTCGTACTCCTGTTCCATCACGTAAAAGATGGCGCGCATCACATCCAGCGGGGTACAACCGCGGCCTGCGGGTACCTGGGCTTCATAAAAATGCTTTACATCGTCGATGGTTTTTGCGCCCGGCACTTTCCCTGCCCTCAGGTATTGAACGAACAAGCCGTTTTCGGGGTCGGCCCACAACGGCCCGTCAAAAAAGTTGCCCGGACAAATGGAATTCACCTTGATCCGACTGGGCATCAGTTCGAGCGCGAACGATTGGGTGAGGCCAATTCCGCCAAACTTACCGCCTGCATAGGCGAAGTTTTTGTTGCTGCCCTTCAATCCCGATTTGGAATTGATCTGAATAATATCGGTGAAATGGTCGCGTTTGTATTTGTTTTGCAGTTTCATCACCGCCGAGGCATATTTGGCGCAGAGGAAGTAGGCCGAGTAATTCACTTTGGTCATCAGATCGAAGGTTTCGGGCGTCATCTCGTCCAAGCCGCCGGCGCGCAAAATACCGGCATTACTAATAAACGCATCCAGCCCTCCAAAGGAAACGACTGTTTCGAACACCAGGTTTTCCACCGATGCCGCGTTCGACACATCTGCTTTTACAAACAGGGCCTTGTTTTTTCGGTTGGCAGCATTCAGGAGGCTGGCAAACTCGTTTCCTTTTTCTTCGTTCAGATCGGCAATCACTACGTTGGCGCCATGTTTCATCAGTTCTTCCACAATGCCTGCTCCAAATCCCTGGGCGCCTCCCGTTACAACAATCACTTTCCGGTCGACCCGGCCGGCAGTAGCTCCCAGCGATATTTTCGAACGGTATTGCTCCACTTCCCAGCTTTCGATGAATTCGATCTGTCGCTGAGTCATCGGGTGTTGTCCGCCAAACGATTCGGCAAACCGGGCAATCCGGCAATGGTCGGTCACCACATCCACCAGGATTTCGGCTCCTTCGGCGTGGTCGGCCACCACCAACAGACCCAGGCCCGAAGCAAAAATCACCTTGGGCAACTTGCCTTTTTCCTGCCGGTAACGTTCAATTTTCTGTTGAATGTCATTCAAAAAACTGTCGGCATCGCCTGTAAATTCAGTAAAAAGGAACGACGAGTTGGCATACACGATGCCGTCGGGCGTGAAAGGTGCGGCAATGGCCTGCTGGTTGGCCCGGTCCAGGTATTTCGACAAGATGGTGCTGTTAACCAGGCGAACTGTTTTTAACCCTTCGCCCGAAACCATCATACGGACTGCCGGAACAATCAGGGCAGCCTTCGCTGAAACCGCGACCGGGTCAATCGCGGGCTCTTCTCCGTAAACTGCATCCAGTTTGGCAATCAACTCATCGTAAATGTTTTTGATTTCGCCGATGGTATTGGCGCCCACAAACACACCGTGGTTTTGCAGGAAGATGACTGCCGGCTCTTTGCCTTTTTCGGCCCGGTATTTCAGAATGGCTTTTTCAACCACTTTAAACAGGATGTAGCCCGGATCTTCGTAAGCAATGTAAAGCGCCTGGTCGCCAAACAACTCAGCCGTTTTTTCGGCAGCCCGGTTGCTGCACATCAGTCCGTTTACTTTGGTTGAATGCGTATGTACCACAAACGCAAAGTCAATCAGGTTGTGCAGCGAGGTTTCTACCGAAGGGCGCTGTCCTTTTTCGGGCTCCACGCGGCTTTTCAGCAAATCGTTTTTGATTTCTTCCTCGCGCTGAAGCACATTTTCCGAATAGGTTTTCGTGTTCACCTCGGCCAGCAATGAGCGGTCGAGTTTGGCAAAGCCGGCTTCGCCAATGGTAGCCAGGCTAAATCCGCTGGCTTTCACCCATAAATATTCCCCGGTTTTAAACGAGGTGTTCCCGCCCCCGGCAATCACAAAATCTTTTTGCCTGCCGTAGTACTGCGAGATTTCTATCAGTTCTTTTATTCCTTGTTTCATGAGAGTTTCGAGTTTTGAGTTTTGAGTTTCGGGTCGTCCATTCATCAATTATCATTCATCCATCATTCACCAACCCCTCAGGGTTTGACGAAGTTTTTGATAACCGCATTTCCGAGGGCCACGAATTCGGCACGTTGATCAAACCGGGCCTTTCCCGATTTTTTCAAATAACCCGGTTTGCCTTTGGCTTTCAGGTACTGATGCGCGGCAATCACGCAGGCCCCCTCGTAGCCAATTTTTTTCATGGCCGGACTCAGTTCTTTTCCGTCGCCGTCCAACACGGTTATCGGGTCGAGCTGAGGCGTGTTGTGCTCGGTGCCAAAAGTGATCACAAAGCCTTTTTCGTTGAAAAAGTTGACAAACGCTTCCAGAACCTGCGGTTTATTCCGTCCAGGGATCAACTCGAGCATGTATACGTTTTTGGCGACGAGGTTTTGGTAAAGCTTCTCAAAATCGCCTTCATAATCGGTAAATTCACCTTTCGGATTGTCGAGCAATACCGGGTAACAGGGAATTCCGCCGGCTTCCCGGATCAATTCAATCACCTGTTCCAGGCTTAAAAATGCCTTGTCATCTTCAGGCACAAAAGCGCGGCCACCCGATTTCAGCAGGTTTCCGCGAATTTCGTTTTCCAATCCGGCCACATCCGACATGGCCGATTTGGCAGCCTTGCCTGAGAATATTTTCTCAAAGAACGCTTTTTGATCTTCTTCCGAAGGGTATTTGGCAACCACGGCCTCGCGCAATGCTTTGGCGATATGGCGTTCGCGCAATAGGTTTTTGGCATATTTCTCTTTCATTTCGTCAAAAGAAAAAGAAAAGTTTTCACCTGATTCTTTCAGAAAGTCGTTCAACTTTACCACCATCTGGGCCGTTTGCCGGTTGCTTTCGTCCTGAACCTGAAACAAACGTTCGACCATTTGGGCATTAAGCCGAACAGGAAATCTCAAGCCTTTCCCGCTAAAATAAGTCCGACCCGGGTTATTCGGATCGTTTACCCGAACACCGGCTGCCTGCAAATCTTTCTGCAAGCTCATAAATTCGATATTAAAAAGCGGAAAAACCCGGTATTCTTTAGCCAGCGCATTAAATTCTTCGTAACCGTCGGTCGTATAAAAATCGTTAATTCCCAACACCTTCACTTTTTCTTTGCCGGCCATTTCAAATACCTGGCGGATTTCGGAAAAAGCGCTGAACGAATACGGCGTGTGGAAATGCCCGTTTACCTGAAGGACTTCGCGGTCGAATCCGTCTGCGGTTTCTTTTAATTGTTCAGGATCCGGATATTTTACAAAAACAGATGTTCTCATAGGGTCGTACTTTAACTTTTTTTGAATTAATCATGCAAAAGAAGTAAAACCGGATGAAATAGCTATCCTTTGGTGTCCTGTATGACGATGACGTCAAGGAACAAAAAGGATCAAGCGAAGGACGGAATTTAAAGCCGACTGCCAGTTATGCCTGAAACGCTTATGTTCTGCACCTTTCGTATCGCTCAATGTCCATGATGTGGCTTTCTTTTAAGGAATCCGACAGCAGGCTGCCCCGAAATGAATTTTTAGCCAGTTGGCACAGATCGGTCCGCGAAAGGTTCAGCGCTTCGGCAATGGCCAGGTAGTTTTGGTTGATGTAGCCGCCAAAATAGGCCGGATCGTCGGAGTTGACGGTTACCAGCAGGCCGCGGTCCATTAGTTTTTTCAAAGGGTGGTTTTCGAGGCTGCTCACCACGTTTAAGGCTAAATTTGACAGAGGGCACAGGGTTAGCGGAATTTGCCTTTTCACCAGTTCATCGGCCAGTTTTTCATCCTCAATGGAGGCATTTCCATGATCGATACGGAAAACTTTCAGCAAACCGACTGCTTCGCGAACGTATTCCACAGGGCCTTCCTCGCCGGCATGGGCCACCGTAAGAAAACCTTCTTCGCGGGCTTTGGCAAACACCCGTTCGAATTTGGAGGGAGGATTGCCTTTTTCCGACGAATCGAGCCCGACACCCACAATCAGGTCTTTATAATCGAGCGCCTGCTCCAGGGTGTGAAAGGCCGAGACTTCGTCGAGATGACGCAGAAAACACAGGATCAGACGGCTCGAGATACCCAGCTTTTCACGCGCATCCTGTAAGGCATGATTGATGCCATTGATCACCGTGGCAAATAAAATACCCCGCGAAGTATGCGTTTGCGGATCGAAGAAAACCTCGGTATGCACCACCTGTTGTTCCTGGCATTTCAGCAAATACGCCCAGGTGAGCTCGTAAAAATCCTGCTCCTCACGCAACACGTTGGCTCCTTCGTAATAAATATCGAGGAAATCCTGCAGGTTGCTGAACCTGTACGCCTGCTTCACTTCATCCACCGACTGATACTTCAGCGAAATCCGGTTTCGTTGTGCCAGTTTGAACAGCAATTCGGGTTCCAGCGTACCTTCGATGTGCAGGTGCAACTCGGCTTTGGGCAAGCCCGCGATAAAATCAGGCAAGTCTGTCATGGCGCTACTTCGATTGGCCTTTAAAGTAATCTTCCTTGTCCGCGAACAAAATATTGAAGGTGGTTAAACTACCGTAAGCGCGGGTAATATACTGTTGCAACTGCACCTTGTCGTCGTCATCCAATTTGGGGTGGCTGTTGATGTTTTGTTCCAGCACGCGCAGCCGGTCGCGCAACATCACAATCTTGTGGTAGAAGGTTTCCATCGGTACTTCTTTCGATTGCAACTCCGGGTTGGCCGGTTTCATCTCCAGCATGCCGCCTTTCCATTTATCGGCCATTTTTACGGCATAGGTCAGGCCCTGAAATTTATCGAGCACGTAAGTCATCGCTTTTTCCACCTCGGCCAGGGTGAGCCCGTTGCGTGGTTTTTCTTCGGGAGCGCTGATGATATCCAGGTCTGCATTGTATTTGGTCAGTTCCATTTTTCCGGCCCGTTCAAAAAAGATCTCGTAAATGGTCAGGTGCGAACGACTGACGATTCCTTCACCATAAACAGGATGCTTCACCCGGGTACCTACTGCTAAATCTTCCATAATTCGTTTGATTTTATTTCGGAAGATGAAAATACGAAAAAACGAACATGATTCCGATGTTGATTAATCGATAATTTTCATCTTTTTCATCAGGTAGCTGGCATTCATGGTCCGGGTTACGCCATCAATCAGTTTGTAATCAAAAATCAGGTTGTCATCTGCCAGGTTTACTTCAAAGCACCTGTTGCTGATTTGTTTGGGGTAGGTATCGGCCAATTCGGTCAGCTTAAGGTCGTGTGTGGCCACCAGCCCATTGGCATTCAGTCTGATCAGTTTTTCCGTTAAGGCTTTTGAGCCGGTAAGTTTATCTTCAGAGTTGGTCCCTTTCAGCATTTCGTCAATAATCACAAAAAGTTGTTTTCCCTGGTTGATGAGCTCAAGCATCTGCTGTATACGAAGCAGTTCGGCAAAAAAGTAGGATTCATCTTTTTGCAGGTTGTCGGTTGTCCGCATATTGGTGTACAAACTCACCGGCTTCATGGTAAACCAGCTTGCACAAACACGACAACCGTTCATCGCTAAAATCATGTTCACGCCAATTGTACGCAGAAAAGTGCTTTTCCCGGCCATATTGGCACCGGTTACAATCATAATTTTCCCCGGCCCATTCATCCGGAAGTCGTTCCCGATCCGCTTTTCTTTTTTGATCAGGGGATGCGCCAGTTCGTTGGCCGACAAGCAAAAATCGTCATCTTCGAACGTTGGCAAGGCCCATTCAGGGTGGTTATGGTTTAAATTGGCCAGGCTGGAGAGAGCGTCAAACTCAGCAATCAGATCAAACCAACGGAGGATATCATTTTTGTATTTCCGGTTCCACCGGTTGAGTTGATAAACACAGATCAGGTCCCAGATAAAAATGGATTCGGCAAACAGTGCAAAGGCCAGATTTGCCCGGTAATCAAACCTGGCCATGATTTTTCGTAAATCGGCAACAACCGCACTCGCTTCTTTTTGATGGGAGTAAAGTTGCTTTTTCAGTCTTTTAAGCCATTCCGACTCAAAATCCTTTTGTTCGATCAACAAGAGCAATTCGCGGTAACTATCGAGAATTTTCGCCTGGTTACCAAACAATTGATAAAACGAGCTGATGATTTTCCGGTACCGGTATAAGACAAATCCATTCAGGAAAACCGAAAGGACAAAGAATATCCAGGGAAGGACTGAAAACAAACACAAACCAAGCATGCTCAAACTAAATACCGGCAGAATCAGGATTAACCAGCCGACATGCCGCGGATGATCCAAATCGTCGTGAGCGGCAATCTGATGCAGTAAACGCAAGTCCTGCTCATCGTGCGAATGTCCCTTTGCCGCAAAATGATGCCGCCAGCGGGTATAGGCCGAAAGCTCCAGCAGCGCCTTTTGCCGATCTTTGATTTCGGCAGGGTCGCTCAGCGGATTGTTGAGGTAAAACGCCAGCTTTTTACTTCCCAGTTTGGTTACGGTGCGGTTCAGAAACTGGAACAGGCTTCCTTCGCCAAATAAATCCAGATCGAAAGAATAAGCATGCCCCGGATCAGCAAAACCGGTCCCGCCATCAAACTGCATATAAATTTCATCCAGGGCCAACAATTCATTTTGGTTAATACGGATTAAACGTTCGTACAGAAATTTCTTTTTTTCCTGGCTGATGTAAGCTCTGATCCAGTAGAGAAACAAGGCGAACGCGAACAGAGCTACCCCGATATTGAACGGATATCGCAGGTAAACAAACGACAAAATAATCCCCAGAAAAGCCAGGAACCGCAATAAACTCAATCGCTTCAGGCTTGCTTTTACCCCGGACAACCGGTTTATATCGAAATTCAGAAACTTCTCGTATTCCTGCTTCAATTCCTCCATCGGTTAAATCCAGTTAAAGTGTTGGAGCCGGCTGACCACCATAAACGTAGTCGCAAGAACGGTTAAAAAGATGATAAAAATGACATTAAACTCGCTGTTCTCCAGGTTTGTTTCAATGAGTTTGGGACTTCGGAGCACTAAAAAATGTTGCTCGATAACAATCAACAATTTATACATGAAATAACCGGTCAGTATTCCGAACAACATTCCGGTCAGAATATCCAGCGGGTAATGCACCCCCACGTAAATCCGGGTATAACTTATCAACAGGGCCCAGAAGTAAATGAGTATGTTATACCGTGAATTCCGGAACAATAAGGATGTGAAGGAAGCCACGGCAAAGGTATTGGACGCATGGGAGGAGAAAAAACCATAAAGACCGCCTTTCTTTAGCACATTGTGAACCAGGTGCTGGATGGCGGGGTCGTGGGTGGGGCGCAAGCGTTTCACTGTCTCTTTTACCAATACCGAAAACTGGTCGGTAATAACAATAGCCAAGGCTAATAAAATTAAAACGACAAGAGCTTTGGCCCGGTATTTCTTTATGATGAACCAGATCAACGGAACATATAAAATCAGCCAGTATTCCGTACGGGTAAACAAGGTCATCACGATATCCCCAAAGGGAAAATGCTTTCCGTTCAGGAAAAAAAACAGCGATTGGTCAAGATCTGTTATGAATTCAAAAAATCCGATCATGAGTGATTCAATATTTTCCAGATTGTATCCTTCAATTGCGTAATACCACTCCCGGTCACTGATGAAATAAAGCTGTGCGGAATATCTTTAAACTCCCTGCCAATCTCCTTTTTCAGCTCCTCATCAAGGAAATCTGATTTGCTGATAACCAGGAAGCGTTCTTTATCCAACAGTTCGGGGTTGTACTTTTCAAGTTCATTCAGCAGGATGAAATATTCTTTACGGTGGTCTTTGCTGTCGGCAGGCACCATAAACAGCAACATGGAATTTCGCTCAATATGCCTCAAAAAGCGCAATCCGAGCCCTTTTCCTTCACTGGCACCTTCAATAATCCCGGGGATATCGGCCATCACAAACGACTGAGCGTCGCGGTAAGAGACAATACCCAGGTTTGGGACCAGCGTTGTAAACGGGTAATCAGCGATTTTGGGTTTTGCGGCCGATACCACCGAAAGCAGGGTTGATTTACCGGCGCTGGGGAATCCCACCAGGCCAACATCAGCCAATACTTTCAATTCGAGTATTTTCCATCCTTCTTCGCCCGGTTCACCTGGTTGTGCATAACGGGGAGTCTGGTTGGTCGCCGATTTGAAATGCGTGTTTCCCAGTCCGCCGCGTCCGCCTTTAGCCAGGAGGTGCGTTTCACCGTCGGTTGTAATTTCGAACAGAAATTCACCGGTCTCGGCATCTTTGGCCACTGTTCCCAGCGGAACTTCAATGGTTACATCATCGCCGTCGGCGCCAAAGCTGCATTGTTTACCGCCCGATTCTCCGTGACCGGCGAAAATATGTTTCTGATAGCGGAGGTGAAGCAAGGTCCACATCTGGGCATTTCCTTTTATGATCACATGCCCTCCCCGGCCGCCGTCGCCGCCGTCAGGTCCGCCTTTGGGAATATACTTTTCTCGTCTCAGGTGTGCTGAGCCCGGTCCTCCGTTACCTGAACGGCAAAATATTTTTATATAATCAACAAAATTGCTTTCAGCCATTTATTTTAAAATTGGGAAGATGCAAGATAAACAAAAAAAGACGAATGCAGGGAATACATCCGTCCTCATCTAAAAACTAATTTCTTATTCAAAGTGCACTGACCGCTTTTTTCAGGCGATCGGCAATTTCGTCAATGGATCCCATACCGTCGATACCGAAATGTTTGGACTGAGCGGCATAGTAAGTTTTTAAGGGTGAAGTTTTTTCGTTGTACACGTTGATCCGGTTTTCGATGACCGAAACATCCTGATCGTCTGAACGTCCTGAAGTTTTACCACGGTTCAGCAATCGCGCAACCAACTCCTCTTTCTCAACCTCTAACGAAAGCATCCCGGATACCGGCGTGCCGTTCTCGTTAAGCAGCTTGTCAAGCACTTCGGCTTGTGCCACCGTGCGCGGATAGCCGTCAAAAATAAAACCTTTGGCATTCGCATTGGCCAGTAACTTGTTTTTTATCATCCCGATAACAACTGAATCAGGAACCAACTCGCCTTTATCCATAAAACGTTTAGCTTCCAATCCCAACGGGCTTGATGCAGCAATCTCATTACGTAACAGGTCTCCGGTTGATAAATGGATCAAGCCGAATTTTTCAATCAGAAATTCGGCCTGGGTTCCTTTACCTGCTCCCGGAGGCCCGAATAGAACTAAATTTAACATGAAAATATTGAATTTTTGTTTTAGTCAACAACTCTGAAAATATCGATCAGATTACGGCCCATTCCATTATAATCGAGCCCGTAACCAACAATAAAATCATTGGGGATTTCGAGGCCGATATAATCCAGCTTAACCACTTTTTGCAAAGCATCCGGTTTTAAAAGCAGGGTTGCCACCTGCACTTCAGCCGGTTTTTTTGACTGAATCTGTGCAATCACTTTTTCAATGGTAATGCCGGTATCCACAATGTCTTCCAGAACCACCACCGTACGGCCTTCCAAATCTTCGTTTAAGCCGATCAGTTCCCTGACGCTCCCGGTCGTGGAAGTTCCGTCGTAAGAAGCCAGTTTTACAAATGAGATTTCAGCATCGAGCAAAGTAATGCGTTTAAAAATTTCAGCAGCAAACATAAAGGAGCCGTTCAGGATGCAAATAAACAGCGGATTTTTACCTTCCAACCGTTCATTCATCTCTTCTGACATTCTTTCAACCACCGAACGAATCTTTTCGTACGGCATAAATAACTCGAACTCCTTATCTAAAATTTGAATGTTCCCCATTTCTTTTGATTTTTCAGAATATTTGTTCAGGATCAGCTGATATGTGTTTAATTTCGATCAGTTTAGCTTCATTTTTTAAAAAGGTGCAAAGTAACAAAAAATAATCGCTCAACTGAAATGTGTTTCACCTCAAAATTCATTTTTTATACAACAAAGGTGTGGATTGAAGATTTTCTGTATATTGGAAGACAGAAATGATTGAAATTTTAGCATGAAACAGATGGAACCAAAAGTGAGTATTATTATGGGCAGCACGTCCGATTTGACAGTCATGGAAGGAGCTGCAAAAATTCTGGATGAGTTTGAGATTCCGTTCGAGATCAATGCCTTGTCGGCTCACCGCACCCCCGAAGAGGTCGAGAAATTCGCCAAAGGCGCCAAAGACCGGGGAATTAAAGTTATTATTGCCGGCGCAGGTATGGCCGCTCATCTTCCAGGGGTAATAGCCGCGATGACCCCGCTTCCCGTGATCGGCGTACCGATTAAAGCCAGTTTGGATGGTTGGGATTCCCTGCTTGCCATTGTGCAGATGCCTCCGGGAATCCCGGTTGCCACCGTGGCTGTAAACGGCGCCAACAACGCCGGTATCCTGGCCGTACAAATGCTTTCGCTGGGCGACGAAAAAGTGATGGAACGATTCATCCGGTTTAAAGAAAGACTGAAAGAAAAAATCGTAAACGCGAACAAAGATTTATCTGAAGTAAAGTACAAATTCAAAACAAATTAGTTTTTTGTTTAACCAAGAAGTTGTAACTTGTAAGAGCTTAGTGGAAAAGGTGGACAAAATTGTTCACTTTTTTTATGGGTTATCAATTCAACATACGTCTGTTGTTGGTTTCTTGTTCATTCTTCCTTTTCTCATCAGGGGGAAACTGCCAGGAGCTTTTCCGGGCACCTGCCGCTTTTCAGGCGATGGGCCATACCGGCGCAAGCCTGGAGTCGCCGCTTGCTTTATTTTCAAACCCGGCGGGAACGGCGGGGAGCAAACTGGCCGGAGGCATCCTGTACAGCAATCGTTTTTTACTCGAAGACCTTTCAACCAGTTCGGCGTTTCTGGTCCTGCCTGTTCAGAAGAATCGTTTCCTTTTTACTTTTTCCCAGTTTGGAAGCGAAGGGTTTCGCGAAGATAAATTCTCAGCCGGAATGTCAAGAAGACTCTCCCCGGCTGTTTCGGCCGCCTTACAGTTTCATTATTTCAGTTTGTTTCTGGCAGAAAATGACCAAAGGCCTGGTCAGCTGATTTCCGACCTGGGCATCCAACTTCGCTTCGGGGAGCTTGGTTTTGGGATGCAGTATTTTAATCCGTATGGCGTTTCGGCAAGTAACAATAGCTTACCGGTCGACTACCCTTGGGTGATCAGGTTGGGGGCGCGTAAAAACTTTCAGGATTCATTTCTGCTGACAGCAGAGCTGTACCAGGAGCAGCATGCCTCCATAGAACCCCGGTTTGGAATGCAATACCTGATCAACAACCAATTGTCGCTGCGCTGCGGGCTGGAAGCACAAACCGGAAATCTGGCGATGGGTCTGGGCTACCTGATCAACACAATTCAAACAGACATTGCCTTTTCATATCATCAATACCTGGGATTATCCCCCTCAGTAACCATTTATTATCATCGTAAATGAGAAATGTTGCCTTCACGGTAGTCGTTCTGCTGGCCACAATTGCGGCTTATGCGCAGGAAGCTGATCCGTCGCTTCGCGACCAACTGGAAGCCCTGATCGAAATGAGCCTGACTGAAAATGAAGAAACTGACGCGGAACAACTGTTAATTGAATTGCAAAAAATCAGGGAAAATCCGGTCAATCTGAATCAGGCGAATGAAGCAGATCTGTTAGGCCTGCACTTTTTAACGCCTATGCAGGTTCATTCGATCATGGAATACCGGAAGAAATACGGACCGATCTTTTCGGTATACGAACTGGCCGCGATCGAAGGATTTCATATTGAATTAGCCCGTCTTTTGGGCGAATTTGTCAGTTTCGGTCAGCTTCAGGCCGAACGAAAATCGTTTCGCCCCCGACAGGAACTGATCATGCGGACAGTCAGGCTGATGGAGAAACAGGCGGGTTTTACCGATAAGAAATACGAAGGCTCGCCCGAGAAACTGTATACGCGTTACCACTTTTCATCAAGCCGGTTCGAAGCAGGTTTTACGGCAGAAAAAGATGCCGGCGAATCTTTTTTCAAAGGGGCAAACCCAAACGGGTTTGACTTTTACAGCGGCTTTGCCAGCGTCGCGTTTGGCAGGAAGAAATCATCGTTGATGTTGGGCGACTATGTCCTTCAATTTGGACAGGGACTGGCGGCCTGGCAAGGATTTTCACTAGGCAAGTCGGCCGAAGCAAGCCGGACAGCCAAATTCAACCAGGGAGTTAAACCCTACCGTTCAACCGACGAAAATAATTACATGCGGGGAGTAGCTGCCACATTCAATTTCGGACGGTTTCAACTGAATCCCTTTGTTTCGTATAAAAAGTTCGATGCCAATACCGATCGTGTTGACGGCATAACAGTGTTTACATCCTTTCAAACAAGCGGGCTGCACCGGACGGCCTCTGAAATTGAAGATAAAAATTCGGTTTCATCGACCGTAGCCGGAGCAAACCTGACCTATAACGCAACCAATTTAGCATTGGGAATGACCGGTTTTCATACGCGCTTTGAATTTCCATTGGAGCGAAGTGACGATTTATACAACCGGTTTCTGTTTGATGGAGATCAGATCAGCAACCTGAGCCTTGATTACCGGTGGAGTGTAAACCGATTGTACTTGTTCGGCGAATTGGCATCCGGTTTTTCCAACGGCCTGGCCAGTCTGAACGGCCTGATGTTTCAACCGGTCGATCAACTGGAGCTTTCGGCGCTGTACCGATATATCGGTAAAAATTACAATTCGCCGTTTTCCTCATCCTTCACCGAAAACAGCCGGGTGAACGACGAACAGGGATTCTACCTGGGAACAAAAATTCAGCCGGTGCCAAAAGTCCGGCTAAACCTGTATGCCGACTTTTTCAGCTACCAATGGATAAAATACACCACGGCAGCTCCCGGTAAGGGAAAAGAGTTTATGATGCAGGGCAGCTATCAGTTCAACCGCAACTGGCAATTGCTTAGCAGGTATTTTTATGAGATAAAGCCTGTTAAAGTAAGCGGATTGCTGATGAAAGAAAACCTGGATCAAATCAGGCAATCCATCCGGTTTCAACTCAGTGGAAGGCTCAGTGCAACCTTCCCGGTAAAAAGCCGCTTTGAACAATCATTTTATCGTCACGACCACCGGTCGTCGGGGATTTTTATCAGTCAGGATATTGGATTTCAACCCGAAAAATGGCCCATGCAGTTTTGGTACCGGATAGCTTATTTTCACACCGATGATTACGATTCGCGCGTGTATTCGTATGAAAATGACATGCTTTACCAATTCTCAATCCCCGCTTTTTACAACGAAGGAATCCGATCGTACCTGACCGGAAAAGTTAAAATATGTGAAAAAACAGAGTTGTGGTTTAAGGTATCAAGAAGCTGGTTGTCCGGCGCCGAGAGCATTGGAAGCGGCTACAACCTCATTGAAGGAAACAAGCGAACTGAGGTTAAATTTCAATTAAGGTTCAGGATTTAATTGCAATTACTATCTTTGCCGCGCTATATCTAACGGAATGAGGGAAATTATGAAGTATGATGATATTCGGCCTTACGAAGATCATGAAGTCAATCAATACATTCAGGTATTGTTAAAAGACGAAGTGTTCCGAAAGGTGTTGTTTTTTATTTTCCAGGATGAGGAAAAAGTAAACGGTATTGGCCGGATTCTCTCGGAAATTAAAACGATCAACCAATTACAACGGGAATTCATGTATCCGCTCATCAAAGAGTGGATCATTGAAAAAACGACCAGCGGGGTAAGTTGGAGCGGATTGGAAAACCTGGATAAAAAACAAAGTTACCTGTTTATATCCAACCACCGGGATATTATCCTGGATGCAGCCATCCTGAACTACATTATTGTAAATGCCGGGATGAATACCACCGAAATCGCGATTGGTAATAACTTACTGATTTACGACTGGATTTTGCATGCCGTTAAATTAAACCGCGCCTTTGTGGTCAAACGCAACCTGCCTGCCCGTGAACTGTTGCTGGCCTCGCAGAAATTGTCGTCGTACATTCGGAAAACCATCACCAAAGACCGGATGTCGGTTTGGATTGCTCAGCGGGAAGGAAGGACCAAAAACGGCTTCGACCAAACCCAGCAGGCCTTATTAAAGATGCTGAACCTCAGCAACAAGGGCGACTTTGCTTCCGGCTTTCGCGAGTTAAAAATTGTTCCGCTGTCGATCTCGTATGAACGCGAGCCCTGCGGTATTTCAAAGGTGGAAGAAATCTATAAACGCGAACGCGAAGGATATATAAAAACACAGGCCGACGACTTAAAAAGTATGGCCTTTGGTCTCACCCGGCCAAAAGGACGCGTACATTTTGCATTCGGAAAACCGATTGATGCACAGCTCGATAACATTGCAAACTCAGAGAATGCCAATGCAAGCATCCAGCAATTGGCTGAACACATCGACCGTTGCATTTACCGAAACTATAAACTGTGGCCAAATAATTACCTGGCAGCCGATTTGTTGAGCGACAACCAGCAACATGCCGATAAGGTTGACCCGGCTACCCGCGAAAAATTTACGGAATTACTGGATGATTTGGTGAAGACCATCGGGGGCGGAGATACTGATTGCCAGAAAAGGCTGTTTATGCAAATGTATGCCAACCCACTTCTGAACGCGGAAAAAGTAGAAGATCCTCAAACACAAGCATAACAGGAAAAGCCGGCGTTCTGACCGGCTTTTTTATTTACAATAACCTGTTTTCATGGATATACCCCGGGAAGAATAAGAAAGCGGAAAAAACAAAACAGGCTATCGCAAACAGAAGCCCTGATTCTCTGAAAAGTAAATTGGTATCCAATTTGCTGGATTTTCGTAAATTCCATCAAATAGAAACCATATGAAACGGATTATCCTATTACTGATGATTGTGCTTACCGGAACTTCGTTTTGCCAGGCACAAAAGCTAACTGCTAAAGAGCGCAGTATTCAAAAAGAACAAGAAATAAAAGCCTTGATTGAAAGCCGGAAATTCAGTTTTGAAGCACAATCGGCACTACCTCTCTCCATGCGTAAAGTTAATCTGACGTCGCATTACAATTTAACAGTTGACAGTACCTGGATTGAAGCCTGGCTACCTTTCTTCGGGCGCGCTTACCAGGCTGATTATGGCAATACCGAGGGAGGCATTAAGTTTAAAGAGGAGGCAAAATCGCTGCAAGTGCGGTTTAACGAAAAGAAAAAGCTCTACCTGATCGATATGGAAGTGAAAACGGAGAAGGATAACTACAAAATACAAATCTCGGCGGGACTGGGCGGCTATGCCAATGTGAACGTTGTTTCAAACAACCGGCAATCGATTGGTTTCTACGGAACAATTGAATCGCTGCCGGAGAAAGAAAAATAACAAGCCGGGCAGAAGCAGCCAGTATAAAATTCAGGCAGAAAATATACGGAGCCAATTGAAAGAGCCCTGTACCAAAGGCGACAGGGCTCTTAACCAAATGAAAAAAGAATTATTAAACTCCCAACTTATTTCTTCGGATCTGTTCCGGTTCGGTGAAGTTGTTTTTGACAACATGTCCTTTCAACGGAACAATTTTTTCGTGAATCGCGTCAATAATCCAGCTGGCCTGCGGGAAGAAGGCTTCTTCCAATTCATAAGCCGGCGTAATCCAGTTACGCGAACCTACCACCACCGGCGGGGCATCCAGTTCGTCGAAAGCCAGCTCCGTAATATTCGATGCCAATTCGCGCATAAATGATCCGCGGGCTGAGGCATCGCCCGAAATCACAATGCGGCCGGTCTTTTTCAACGATTCAATCACCGGTTCGTAGTTAAACGGAACCAACGAACGGGCATCAATCACTTCGGCGCTCAGTCCATATTTTTCCTGTAAAATTTCAGCAGCTTCGAGGGCACGGTACAAAGTTGCGCCAATCGTGAGGATCGTCACATCTGTTCCGGCCCGTTTCACATCGGGTTCGCCAAACGGAATTTCGTAATATCCTTCGGGTACGCCACCCTGGTGAAACTGCTCGCCAATATCGTAAATACGCTGACTTTCGAAGAAAATAACCGGGTCGGTTCCCTGCAAAGCAGCATTCATCAGGCCTTTTGCATCGTATGGAGTCACCGGAAAAACCACTTTCAAGCCCGGAATGTGTGCCGGTAAAGCCGTCCAGTCCTGCGAGTGCTGGGCGCCGTATTTCGATCCCACCGACACACGCACCACCACCGGCATTTTGATCACGTTCCCGCTCATGGCCTGCCATTTCGGCAATTGGTTGAACACCTCGTCGCCGGCGCGGCCCAGGAAGTCGCAATACATGATTTCGGGAACCACACGCCCGCCGCACATGGCATAACCAATGGCTGTTCCGACAATTGACGCTTCGGAGATCGGCGAATTAAATAAGCGGTGATAAGGAAGCGCCTCAGTTAGTCCGCGGTACACCGCAAAGGCCCCACCCCAGTCGCGGTTTTCCTCTCCATAGGCTACCAACGTCGGATCTTTATAAAAACGGTCGATGATGGCTTCAAAAATTCCGTCGCGCAAACCATACTGTTTAATTTTGGAGAATGGTTTCCCATCGGCATCGAAAGCAAAACGTTCTTTTGTTGCCAACTGTTTCACGCGCGGGTTTTCTTCCATCGGGTGATTCACATCCGGCTGGCGGTCTTCCATGCGGTCAACCGATTCGTTCGAGAACATCATCTCTCCAATCAACTCCGGATATTTTTCCACATCCATCAGGGGCGAAATTTCAAAGTTGATGGCCAGTTTCACTCCCCAGCTGATTAAATCGGTGGTATTCGCTTTTATGGCCGCCAGTTCGGCTTCGGTAGCAATCCCTGCTTTTACCAGTTCGTTTCCAAACCAAACTATCGAGTCAACAGCCTGCCAAGCATCAATTTCTTCTTTTGAACGATACGAAGAAGCATCCGAAGGCGAGTGTCCGCTAAACCGGTACGTCAACACATCGAGCAACACCGGGCCGCGTTTTTCTTTCAGGATTTCGCGTTTGCGTTTATAGGCGTCAATCACCGCCAGGGGGTTATAACCATCCACGCGCTCGGCATGCATCTGGTCGGCATTCAGACCGGCGCCAATGCGGGCAGCCACTTTGTAGCCCATCGTTTCGCCGCAGGTTTGCCCGCCCATCCCGTACTGATTGTTCATGATATTGATGATCAGCGGCAATCCGCCTTTCATGTCGCCTTCCCACAGTTGGTTGAACTGGTCCATCGTAGCAAAAGCCAGCCCTTCCCAAACCGGGCCGCAAGCCATCGAAGCATCACCAATGTTGGCCACCACGATACCGTCTTTTCGGTTTACTTTTTTGAAAAGGGCGGCGCCAACAGCAATATCGCCCGAACCGCCTACAATGGCGTTGTTCGGGTATACGCCAAACGGTGTGAAGAAGGCGTGCATCGATCCGCCCAAACCGCGGTTAAAACCGGTTTCGCGGGCAAAAATTTCGGCCAGTGTTCCGTAAATCAGGAAGCGGATGGCCAGTTCTTTTACCGAACCGTTAAAGTTGGCTTTCACCGGCGCAAAAGTTTTACCATCGAAATGGTTTTCCATGATTTGAAGTAACTGCTCGTCGCTTAGCTTGGCAATAGCCGACAATCCTTTGGCCAGGATCTCGCCGTGTGAGCGATGCGAACCGAAAATAAAGTCTTCAACACCCAGAGTGTATGCCATACCGACAGCGGCAGCTTCCTGCCCGATGGATAAGTGTGCCGGTCCAGGGTGATTGTAAGCGATTCCGTTGTATTCGCCTTTGATTTTAATTTCGTTGAGCATGGTTTCAAACTCGCGGATGACCACCATGTCGTGATAAATGCGAAAAAAATCTTCTTTCGAAAAATTGGCTTTCTCGTCTTCAATACTTCTATTGTATTGGTTGACAGGAACCGGCATGAATGTCACTTCGCCGGCTTTCCTGACTTCTTGCGGATCAATAAATTGTACTTTTGGCATATCGTTTCGTGTTACGGTTTTTTCTCTTTTTTCATTATATTCTTTTCTCAAACCATTTGCGCTTTTTGAAGCAGGTTTCAAATTTCAAATTCCAAGTTTCAAATTTCGAGTTGGGTTGGCTCGGTGACTATTTAAATTTCTTTCCCTTCAATTCGGATTCTTTCAAGTATGACATGAAACCGCTTAGCATTTTACCGATTTCAAATGCCTGCGTATAAGCTTGATCAAATTCTTCTGTTGAAATATACCTATTGTCCAAGGCCCGGTATAGTTGAGATCTTGACTCCCCACAGGAACCTTTGGAGATAGCTAAAAATTGTCCAAATTCCCTGTTCCCGTCACGCTCATATCCTTCGGCAATATTATCCATGATTGATCCTGAAGAAGCTTTAATTTGGCTGACCAATTTAAAATCTTTACAAAAAGCATCCTTCGAGGTAAATTGATGAATCAGCTTACAAAATTCACGTGCTGCTTTCCAAACCTTTAAATCTTCAAAACGCTCAATCGTTGCCATAACTTGAAATTTGGAACTTGGAATTACTTAAAATTGGAATATCGTTTCTTTGATGATTTCGCTGACAGTCGGATGCGGAAAAACAATTTCTTCGACATCCTGTACGCGCAGCTGCGCTTCGATGAGAGCGCAGGCGCCCCAGATCATTTCTGAACAAGCGCCGCCAACCAGGTGAATGCCCAATACTTCTTTGTATTTTTTCCCGACAACAACTTTGCAAAAACCGTCTTTACCTTCGTTTTCAGCAATAAAACGGCCGGCATAAGCCATCGGCAGCTTTCGCACTTCCACCTCAATTCCCTGCGCTTTGGCAGCCGATTCAGTCAAACCCACGCCGGCAATCTCCGGATGCGTATACACCACTCCCGGAATCGCGTTGTACCGCATCACATCTTTCCGGCCCAGCATGTGGTTCACGGCCACTTCACCTTCGCGGCTGGCCGTGTGGGCCAACAGTGAAAACCCGGTGATGTCGCCGGCAGCGTACACATTCGGAATGTTGGTGCGGCAGTACTGATCGATTTTAATGCCTCGCGGAGAAAACTCCACACCAATATTTTCAAGACCTATACCCTGCACGTTCGGACGACGGCCAACCGACAGCAACACTTGTTCGCCGGCAACCGACAGAACCTGTCCGTCTTTTTCAAAGATCACCTCTTTGCCTTTGAGTTCAGTAACCTTTGCATTCAAGTGGTATTCAATTCCCCGTTTGGTAAATTCGTTGCGAACAAAAGCAGCAATTTCCTCATCCACGCCGGTGAGAATCTCGGGCAGCATTTCAATCACAGTCACCTTGGTCCCCATCGCGTTGAAGAAATCGGCAAACTCAGTCCCGATCACGCCGCCGCCAATAACTACCAGGCTTTGTGGCAGTTCTTTCAGTTGAAGAATTTCGCGGTTCGTCAGTACCATGCTTTTGTCTAATCCGGGAATTGGAGGAACGGCCGCTTCAGACCCGGTGCAAACCAACAGGCGACTGGCCTGGTAATCTTTCCCATCGGCGGTAATTGTAATCACGTCAGCACGCTTCTCTTTAATGACCGCCTCGGCCATCACCACTTCGGCCCGGGCATGTTTCATTTTGGCGCCAACACCCGAAACCAACTTGCGCACAACTTTATCCTTGCGCGCCATGATCTTTTTAAAGTCGATTCCAATGCCTTCGACCTTTACGCCGTATTTTTCAGCCTCGTGTGCATATTCCAGCACTTTTGCCGAATTCAGGAGCGTTTTGGTCGGGATGCAGCCTTCATTCAGGCACACCCCGCCCAACGCTCTCTTGTCAAAGATGACCAAGCTCAGTCCTTTTGCCCCGGCACGTTCGGCCGCGACATAACCGGCAGGGCCACCCCCCATAATTGCTATATCGAATTTGTTACTCATTTCAGATCGTCAGATTTTCGATTTGGTCTTTGATTTCTTTCAGAAAAAGAGTTGCTTCTCCCCCATCCAGGGCCTGGTGGTCGTAGGTCAGCGACAGTCCCATCATCGGTACAAAACCGTAAACCCCATCGCCCAGATCTTTCGGACGGGGAACAATGGTACATACCCCCAAAATAGCAGTCTGCGGCAGATTAATCACGGGAGTAAACATTTCAACCCCGTAATTTCCCAGGTTCGAAACGGTGAAACTGGCTGCTTCGGGTTTCAGCAGCTCCGGATCAACATTTCCTTTGCGGCATTGTCCGGCCACGGTTGACAGTTGCGACGAAAGTCCTTCAATAGAAAGATCGTCGGCATTTTTAATGGCCGGCACCATCAGTCCGCGTTCGGTGTCAACCGCCAGTCCCAGATGCACTTTTTTGAACCAGCGCATGCTGTCGCCAATAAAGTGGGTATTCACCTGCGAGAATTTCTTTAGCGCTTTAATCACGGCAAAGCAAACCAGATCATTAATCGTGATATTTTGGTAAATTTCACCGGCTTCCAGTTTCTTTTTGAACTGCTTACGCAAAGCCATCACCCGGCGGGCATCGGCGCTCATATGGTGGGTAAGCTGAGCCGAATTTTGCAAGGATTGGTGCATCGCTTTTGCAATCAGTTTCCGGATATTGGTAAGTTTTTTCACCTCAAAGTCATCACCGTAAACCGGATTGTAAGCGATCAGATCGGCAGCGGCAACACGTCCGCCCAATCCGGTTGTTTCTTTGGAAGGGGTCCGATTTTCGGCTTTTGCCTTTTCCTGCGCCAGCGGGGTGAGTTTTGGAAGCGCCTCGGCAGCGGCTTCAACATCCCGCGCGATGATTCGTCCCTGCGGACCGGTTCCCTGAACCTGTTCATAAGAGACGCCCATGGCCTCGGCCATCACTTTGGCGCGTGGCGATATTTTCACGGTTCCCGCGGGCCTGTCAACCAGCACAACTTCTTTTTTGTCTTCTGCGGGCGCTGCAACCTCCTGAACAACTTCGGGTGCAACCGCAGCAAGCGTCCCTCCCGGACGGAATTCATCAACCGCTTCTCCCATTTTTCCGAGAACGGCGACATTACTCAACACGGGAACTTCATCGCCTGATTCATAAAAAACGGCCAGTAATTCTCCATCTTCTTTTGCTTCTTCTTCAAACGACGCTTTGTCGGTTTCATACGAAAACAAGATTTCTCCTGCTTTCACCTGATCGCCGACCTGCTTATACCATTCGCCTATAATACAGGTCTCAACTGATTGCCCCTGACGAGGCATAATTACCGGAATAGCCATATACGTTTATCTCACTTGTTAATACATCAATCAGATTAATAAAAACAAAATAGTCGCCTAAACTCAATGTATGCAATACCTGTTATGTTTTCGGTTGTAAACTTACAGCATACAACTTGTATATACAAGTGAAATATAAAAATTTAATTATTTTTCTTATTTTTGATCATCATTTCATAACAAATGGCTGAAAATAACAAGATCCCTCAATACAAAAAATTGTATGAAATTCTTCGCAAACACATCATGTCGGGTGTTTTCGAAGAAGGTAGCCTGCTGCCCTCCGAAAATGAACTTTGCGCCGTTCATGGCGTGACCCGGCCAACGGTCCGTCATGCCCTGGAAGCATTGGTTCAGGATGGCTTTATCCTGAAAAAACAAGGGAAAGGCAGTATTGTGCAAAAACCGCCTCAGGACATCGGTATTCTTTCGATTGAAGGAACTGCTTCGGCGATTAGCAAACAATACCTGCAGACTCAAATTTTACAGAAACCGCAAATTCAGGCCTGGCCGGAACCTTTTCACTTTGACCTGGCTGACAGCGAAAAAGATTCGGGCTGCATTTACATGGAACGCCTGCGTTTTGTGAACGAACAACCGGTTTTTTACGACATCAACCACATCCCGAACATCAACCTGCCCCGGTTTACCAGCCGCTCATTCGAAAACAAATCGTTGTTTGATACGCTTCGGACCAATTACCGGATTGAAATAAAAGGAGGTCAACAAAAACTGAAAGCCATGAAAGCCGATGAACGAATCGGGGGACTGTTAAAAATTAAAAAAGGCGATCCGGTGCTTTACATCGAACGGAAACTATATACAAACAGGGAAGGTTTTCACATCTATTCCACCATCTACTTTAACTCGGAAAAACATGCCATTTTCGGAAACTTCTGAGAAAAAAAAAGGTGGACGTCCGTGCAACCACCCCTAACTGCACATAAATCTCCCGAAAAGAGACTGGACATCCACCAAAAAAGTTTGATACAAATAAAAAACTAATATTTAAGACCGTCAAGCTTTTATACAACACGATTTTGCCCGGAGGATGCCACTGCCCCGATCAATTCTGCATCTGTCGGGAGCGGCACAAGAAACTGATCATCGCCCATTTGACAGGCCACATGGACGACTTGATAAATTTTTATACATTCCGGGTGGATATTTATTCATTTATTGGTTTTCGCTTTAATAATCTGATAAAAATTTTCATATTTGTCGCTCGTTTATAAACAGTTTTAGCAGTTAATCGTACGTGACAATAAATAAATAATTATTCTATGAAAGTTTTAAAGTTTGGTGGAACCTCTGTTGGAAGTGTTGAAAATATGAATGCTGTCGTTGACCTGATAGCCGACGGAGAAAAAAAGCTTGTCGTCCTGTCAGCCATGTCGGGCACAACCAATGCACTGGTTGAGATTGCCGATTACCTGTACAAGAAGAATAAAGATGCCGCGCGCGTTCATATCAGTAAGCTGGAAAAAACCTATGAAGAGGTATTGGGCGCCTTGCTGAAAAGCGCCGACCATAAAAAGAAAGGTTCAGAAGTCATTAAACTTGCTTTCGACACAATAAAACAATTTACATCCGGTGATTTTACGGAAGCGGGTGAAAAAACAATTTTGGCCCAGGGTGAACTAATTTCCACCGGTTTATTCACCGAGCTGATGCTGGCCAGAGGCTATCATACCAAGTTATTGCCGGCGCTCGACTTTATGCGTATTGATGCCGACAAAGCAGCCGACATCAATGCGATCAAAGAAAATATTGCCCTTGTTTTGGCCGAAACCGGCGATGCCGATTACTACATCACCCAGGGCTTTATTTGCCGCAATGCCGACGGTGGGATCGACAACCTTCAACGCGGAGGGTCCGATTATACCGCATCGTTGATTGGTGCAGCCATCGACTCGGAAGAAGTCCAGATCTGGACGGATATTGACGGTTTTCACAACAACGATCCGCGTTTTGTGAAAAATACCCGCAAAATTGAGCAACTCTCGTTCAACGAAGCAGCCGAGCTGGCTTATTTTGGAGCCAAAATCCTGCATCCGCAAACCGTGTTGCCGGCCAAACTGCAAAATATCCCGGTCCGGTTAAAAAATACGATGAACCCGACCGACAGCGGCACCCTGATCACCGCCGAGTCAACCGGAACCGGAATTAAAGCGGTAGCAGCAAAAGACGGAATCACGGCCATAAAAGTCCGTTCGTACCGCATGTTGATGGCTTACGGGTTTCTGAAAAATATTTTTGAGATCTTCGAATTTTTCAAAACACCGATTGATATGATCTCAACCTCTGAGGTTGCCGTTTCGCTCTCCATCGACAACACCAACAAGTTAAACGACATCCTTCGGGAGCTGAAAGAGTACGGCGAAGTTGAAGTTGATGAAGATCAATCAATTATATGTATTGTTGGCGACATTATCGCCGAAGAAAGAGGTTTTGCCGCGAAAGTATTTACGGCGCTCGAAGGCATTCCGATCCGAATGATTTCATATGGCGGAAGCCGTTTTAATATTTCCGTTTTAGTACCAACCAAACACAAGCAACAAACGCTACAGGCTTTGAGCGATAATCTGCTCAATCATTAAAAACTGAAGCGTTTTTTCAGGACATGGTCTCCATAACCTAAAAGCAGGAACCGGGTTTTTCCCCGGTTCCTGCTTTTTATTGATAATCAACCAAAAAGAATCGAAGAAATATTAACATATTTTCCGAAAAATATTTTTTTAAAAGCAAAATAAGTCTACATTTGCCAACACACAATTATTTTTTATTGAATATGAACATTTTTGTAGGAAACCTCAACTACTCAGTCACTGAAGATGATTTAAGAGAAATTTTTGAGGAGTATGGTGAGTTAAGCTCTGTAAAACTAATCACAGACAAATTTACCGGAAAAAGCAAAGGCTTTGGATTCGTTGAAATGGCTGACGCCACAGAAGCTAAAAAAGCTATCGAAGAATTAAACGGAGCCGAAGTAGAGGGCCGCAGCATGGTCGTTAATGAGTCGATCGAGAAAAAGAGAGACAACAACACCCGCAGACCCAGTGGTGGTGGTGGCGGCGGCGGCTTCCGCGGCGGCAACACCCGTGGTGGTGGCAGTGGCAACGGTGGCTACGGTCGTAGAGACAACAATTTCAGGTCGAATTACTAAGCAATTAGGCCATGAAAGGTACTGTTAAATGGTATGATGAAACCAAAGGTTACGGATTTATCCTGACCGAAGACAACAAAGACATTTTTGTTCATCGCTCTGGTTTAGCAAATACCATTACCGGTCTTCAACCTGAGGAGACCGTGGAATTTGAAATTGGTCAGGGAAAAAAAGGACCAATTGCGACGAACGTAACAAAAGTAGATTAATTCGAAATTGAGCAGGGCCTATGGAGGCAGCTCTTCAATTAACGATATTTTTCACTCTTTGTTTCTGACGAAAGCCCGGCAACCCCGGGCTTTTCTTATTTGTGTCACCGCTCCCGCGCGATTGTATCGCATGGTTTAATAAAGTTATCCCTCTTCCCCTTTCTGCTGCTTCGCTCAAACGAGAAATAGCGCGGGCAAGTGGATTCCTTTTAGCTACAACGAGATTACTGCCGTTGGGGCCTGCCGGGAGGTTAATTCAATCTGAAAACGTTTCTGAAGAGGTTGAAAAACTTCGTACGCCTTTTCCGGCGTATTGTTTTCGCCGGATAAATGGCTCAAAAAGATGGTTTGAAGGCGGTCGCCGGCATATTCTTCGACCAGACGGAAAGCCTGCTCGTTTGACAAATGTCCGTAAGCCGATGCCACCCGCTGCTTCAAAAAATAAGGATAAGGACCAGCCATCAGCATTTCCTCATCGTAGTTACTCTCCAGAAATAACGCGTGGCAAAGCGATAAATGTGTTTTTACCTGTTCGCAGGCTTCGCCGATATCGGTCATCACCCCAACATGTTTGTCGCCATAACTTAGCCTGAACGAACAAGCCTCAACGGCGTCATGCTGTTTGGAAAAGGGAAAAACCTCGAACCCGCCCAGCCGGAATGCCTGATCCGGCTCGAACCAGACGACATTTTCGGGTCGTTGGGCCCGGCTCATAGCCAAAAAAGTCTTTTTCGTGAGGTAAACCGGAGCCTGGATCCGCTTACTGAAAACGCGCACTCCACGGCAGTGGTCACTGTGTTCGTGCGAAATCAGGATGGCTTTAATTTTAGATTGGTCCAGCCCCCGCTCAGCGATCCGAAGTTGTAGCTGCCTGGCCGATAAACCAACATCGACCAACAGTGCCTCGTGCTCGTTGCCCACATAATAACAGTTCCCGTTGCTGCCTGATGCCAGGGCGCATAATTCCAGTTTAGTCATGTTCCAGCTCAATCCTGTTAAGAATTTCCTCGACCGTTATATTCGTCCCGGAAATAATATAATTCGCCTGTTCGTAGTACGGACGCCGTTTTTCCATCATCCCGCCAATAAATCCGACCAGTTCTTCCGGCGATTTATCTTTGATCAGCGGGCGTTCGGACTTCGATTTGATCAACCGTCCGGCTAATTCTTCGGCATCTACATCCAGAAAAACACAATAGCCCGTGTCGTTCATCAGCTGGATATTATCGAAAAAACAAGGGGCACCTCCCCCGGTAGCAATAACAACATCATCAAACTCCGCCACTTCGTGCAAACAGCTTTGCTCTTTCAGCCGGAAGGCTTTCTCTCCCTCCTCTTCAAACAACTGCGGGATCGTTTTAAAATACTTTTTCTCGATGTATTTATCCAGATCTAAAAAAGACATGCTCAATTTAGAGGCAAGCTCCCGTCCCAGGGTTGTCTTGCCACTTCCCATATAACCAATCAGATAGATTCTCATTAAAAGAGCGACATTTGGTTTGTATCTTCATTTTCGTCCGGACGGTCGATCTCAAACGGGATATCATCGATATCCGTATCAGGTACTTCATCCAATCCCGGTTTATCATCTTCATCTTTAATAACAGGCTCCAACTCTTTAATGTTTTCCACCTCGTAGTTGGTTAAACGTTTTCCGCGGGCTTTGTATGATTTTACCCCGATAAATTCGGAAACTTCAATAATTTCGTTCTCCCGCTGGGCATTTTTGCCGCCAAATTCAATTTCCAGGCGCGGGTAGCGTACCCAGGTGATGCTGACCAGTTTACTATCCGGATGGTCGCCGATAAAGCCGATGCGTTTCCCCGTAATCTCTTCAATTTCGAATCGCTTAACATAGTAATAGTCTTGCTCTCCGTCATAATAAACCACCGAGAGAACTTTATTTGGGTCAAATTTTTCAATGCCCAGGATGTCGGGGTCGAAGTGGTTGCCCAGATCAAAATTATACAGCTGATACTCTCCGTTTTTGTGCAGCGTAAGGATTTGGTCTTCGCCCTGGAACTCGCCCAGGAACTTACCGCGCCCATCCGAATTCAGCCTGAGCACGTCCTGATCGAACCAGATTTTACGGCCGCCAAGCGTCGACACGCCCTTTTCTTTCAGGACGATCCGGTGCACTTCATATTTGGTGAGGATGTTCCCCATCGCGGCGCGCCCTTTGATGGCCAATTCACTAAAGTCCACCTCAAACATCAGGCGTTTCAACCTGGCCTTGGGTTTTAAGGTTACCCGCAATACTTCGGCCTCTCCATTCGGGTTTTCACTGAAATACCAGATACGCGATCCGGCGGTTCCCCGCGTCAGATCGTATTCTTTATCGCGTGTGACACCGGTCACGGCAAAACGTTTCATAAAGAAATGGCCTTGCTTGCCATCGCGGTAAACCACGTTATAGATTGTCCGGTTGTCGTTTTTCTTAAAGACTGCCAGGTGCTGTATATTTTTGCCGATGAAGGCTTTTTCGGACACTTTGGTAATAAAGTAAGTTCCGTCTTTCCTGAAAACAATGACTTCGTCAATATCCGAGCAATCGCAAACATACTCGGCTTTTTTCAGGCCGGTACCCATGAAGCCTTCTTCGCGGTCGATATACAGTTTTTCGTTGGCAACAATCACTTTGGAAGCAACGATATTCTCAAAATTGCGGAGTTCTGTTTTACGCTCTTTCCCTTTACCATACTTACTCTTGATCCGTTCAAAATACTCAATCGTGTAAGAAATGATGTGCTCAATATGGTAATCAATCTCCTTAATTTCTTCTTCGACCGAACGAATATAGTCATTCGCTTTATCCGAGTTGAACTTCAGGATCCGGGCCATGCGGATTTCCATCAGTTTCATAATATCTTCGCGCACGACTTCGCGCAGCAGTTTCGGTTTCCATGGATCGAGCCGCCGGTCGATGTGCTCCACCGCCGCATCCATATTCACGGCCTGTTCGAATTCTTTGTCTTTATAAATCCGTTCTTCAATAAATATTTTTTCGAGCGAAGCATAATGCAAAGCATCCTGCAATTCGCCTTTCCTGATTTCGAGCTCGAGCTTTAATAACTGAACCGTTTGATCGGTATTTTTTCTCAGAATTTCACTGACGCCCATGAAATGGGGCTTGTCGTCTTCAATAATACAGGAATTGGGAGAAATGGACACTTCACAATCGGTAAAAGCATAAAGGGCATCAATGGTTTTATCAGACGAAACGCCCGGGGCGAGGTGAACAAGGATTTCCACCTTATCCGAGGTGTTGTCGTCAATCCGTTTTACCTTGATTTTGTTTTTATCGTTTGCCTTGATGATGGACTCAATCAGCGTCCCTGTGGTTTTGCCGAACGGAAGATCGGTAATGACCAGTGTTTTACTGTCCTGTTTCTCAATTTTTGCCCGTACTTTGACAGCGCCGCCGCGAATCCCGTCGTTGTACCGGGAAACATCCACGGAACCTCCGGTGGGGAAGTCGGGATAGAGGATAAATTCCTCCTTGTTCAGATGGGCAATCGAGGCGTCAATCAGTTCGATAAAATTATGCGGGAGGATTTTGGATGCCAGTCCAACGGCAATCCCTTCCACCCCTTGTGCCAACAGGAGGGGAAATTTCACCGGGAGCGTGATTGGCTCTTTTTTCCGTCCGTCGTACGAAAGTTTCCACTGCGTTGTTTTCGGGTTAAACACCACGTCGAGTGCAAATTTAGACAAGCGGGCTTCGATATAACGGGGAGCCGCCGCGCCATCGCCGGTATAAATATTTCCCCAGTTACCCTGGGTATCTACCAACAGGTCTTTTTGCCCCAGTTGCACCAGGGCATCGCCGATAGATGCATCGCCGTGCGGGTGATACTGCATGGTTTGCCCGATGATGTTGGCGACCTTGTTGTAGCGGCCGTCATCCATCTCTTTCATCGCGTGCAAAATCCGCCGCTGTACGGGTTTTAGTCCGTCGTACACGTATGGAACAGCCCGCTCCAGGATTACGTACGACGCGTAATCAAGAAACCAGCTTTCATACATTCCGGACAGATAGACAATGTTATCGATCTTATCCTCCGATCCCAGTTGATCTGTTCTGATATCCTCTTCGCTCACGTTTTTTTCAATTAGTCGTTGACATATTACAGTTCATCCTTCTCAACATACAGGTTTTCGATAATGAAATCCTGCCTCTCGGGCGTATTTTTCCCCATATAAAATTCGAGCATCTGCGAAACCGATTCGTGTTTTTTCATTTTCACCGGTTCCAGCCGGATATCAGGTCCGATAAAGTTTTTAAACTCGTCCGGGGAAATTTCGCCCAAGCCTTTAAACCGGGTGATCTCCGCTCCGCGTCCAATCTCGTCAATAGCAGCCATACGCTCCTCATCCGAATAACAGTAGATGGTTTTCTTTTTATTTCGGACACGAAACAAGGGGGTTTGTAAAATATATAAATGACCTTTTCGGATTAGCTCCGGAAAGAATTGCAAAAAGAAGGTGATCAGCAACAAGCGGATATGCATCCCGTCAACATCGGCATCAGTTGCTATAATCACCTTGTTGTAACGAAGGTCGTCCATGCTTTCTTCGATGTTGAGGGCGGCCTGCAACAAGTTGAATTCCTCGTTTTCGTAGACCACTTTTTTAGTCATCCCGTAAGAATTCAGGGGCTTGCCTCTCAAACTGAATACCGCCTGCGTATTGACATCGCGCGACTTGGTAATGGATCCGCTCGCCGAGTCTCCCTCGGTGATAAAGAGGCTCGATTCGGCCTTGTGGTCATTTTTGTCGTTATAATGAATCCGGCAGTCACGCAGTTTCCGGTTATGCAGGTTGGCTTTTTTGGCCCGTTGCTTGGCCAGCTTTTTGATCCCTGAAATGGCTTTCCGTTCCCGTTCAGATTCCTGGATCCGCCGCAACAACACTTCGGCCACGTCCTGGTTTTTATGCAGGTAATTATCCAGCTCTTTCTGAATGAAGTTCGCTACGTGATTCCGGACACTTGGACCATCGGGCCCAATATCCCGCGAACCTAACTTGGTTTTGGTCTGCGATTCAAAAACAGGTTCTTCCACTTTAATACTGATTGCAGCAATAATGGAAGCCCGGATATCCGAGGGGTCGAAATCTTTTTTGTAATAATCGCGGATGGTCTTTACAATCGCTTCGCGAAAAGCAACCAGGTGGGTTCCGCCCTGCGTGGTGTGCTGCCCGTTTACGAAAGAGTAGTAGTCTTCGCCATATTGGTTACCATGAGTAATGGCTGCTTCAATATCTTCTCCTTTCAGGTGAATAACCGGATAAAGCGGTTCTGCATCCAGGTTCTCCTCCAGCAGGTCTTTCAAACCATTCTTCGACTGATAGCGTTCGCCGTTACAATGAATGACCAGACCTGCATTCAGGAAGGAGTAATTTTTCATCATGGTCTCCACATAATCACTCCTGAAGCGATAGTTTCTGAAAATATCGCCATCCGGCACAAAATCTACTGCCGTACCGTTGGGTTCGTCTGTCGGACCCACATTTTTTTCATCAACAACCTGTCCGCGCGAAAAAAGAACTTCTTTCACCTGTCCTTCGCGAAAAGCCCTGATGCAAAACGACGAGGAAAGCGCATTTACCGCCTTGATTCCCACACCATTTAAGCCTACCGATTTTTTAAATACCGTGGAGTCGTATTTGGCGCCGGTATTCATTTTCGAAGCAACATCTTTCAGCTTCCCCAGGGGAATGCCACGGCCAAAGTCGCGAATACTAACCAGCTCATTCGACACGCTTATCTCGATTTTCTTCCCGAATCCCATCATAAACTCATCAATCGAGTTGTCTACGACTTCTTTCAACAAGACATAAATACCGTCGTCGCTGGCCGAGCCATCACCCAGTTTCCCAATGTACATACCCGGCCTTTTCCGGATATGTTCCTGCCAGTCAAGGGTTTTTATGGAACCCTCATCATAATTTGGAGTCATACCTCTTTGCAATTTGACACAAATATAAAGAAAACAAAAGTGCGCCAAAATTTTTAAGAACTGTCAATAACTAACAACGCACAGTTGAAAACTTACTCATAAAATCAGCGATCAAATCGCCTTTTGCTTCAATTTTATTTCCGGAGAAGCAAAGATGCATTGTTTTATTAAAGTTTTTTAAGGCTTGATGATCAGGCAAGCATCGAGTTTTAACTATATTTGCCCCGTATGAATCGAAAACTGTACATAAGCATTTTGTTTTTCCTGCTTACGGTATCCTTCAGCCAGGCACAGGAAGCTGTAAAAACTTTTGGAACAGGTGGAAATGAATTGTTGGGACCGGACGATTACGAAGGTTCGGAAGATCAGGATACGAATCACCGGCATGACGAGCCGGAGAAAAAACATGTTCCTTCCTTTATCCGCAACTGGCAACTTTCCAATTACGGGGCGAGCATTGAGGAAGCCGAATTTGATACCACCCTGAATTTTTTTCACGTGTACAATCCTATTTTCCAGCACAGTATCAGCAATACATTTACCGGGAACACGGGTGGCGCCTACCAGTCGAACGATTTTTTCAGCCGCAAAACGGTTTCCGATTTCTACTTTTACCGTTCATACGATGCTTATGCCAAGTTTCCCACCACTATAAAATTCTTCAACACGACAACGCCTTATACGTTACTGGATTATACCCAGAGTGAAAACCGGAATACAAGGAACGAAACCCGTTTTAATGTGCTGCACAGCCAAAACGTAAATAAAGATTTCAATTTCACCTTATTTTACGACCAGAGTAAATCGACCGGACACTACCAGAACCAGGAGACCAAGTTTCACAACATTGGCCTCAACACCACGTATCTGTCAGACAAATTCAACTCCCATTTCCAACTGATTTTCAACCGGTACGAATCGCAGGAAAACGGCGGGTTAACACCCGGACAAGACCTGAATGAGTACGAAGAAACAGAAACCTACCTGGTGAACCTGCTGAATGCCGCATCGTCGGTAAAAAACAACATCGTGGCGTTTACCAACGAATACAAAATAGGCAAAACGGAGGAAAAAGAAACGGAGGATGGCTACCTGTACGATTCGTTTCGCCCCATTACCGGCTTCATTCATCAATTTGAATATTCCACCAACCAAAGGCGGTATTTGGACAGCGATCCGCATAATGCGGACATGTACAAAAACGTTTACCGCGACGAAACAGCAACAAACGACACCACAATTTATAACCGGCTGACCAATATTTTCCAGTTGAAGTTTTACGAAGCGCCCGAGCGCAAATTCACCTTCACCCAAAGAGCCTACATCGGCAACGACCTGATTACGGTGAAAATGTTGGATGCTGACAGCTTATACCTGACGAAGGAAAATCTGCATAATACTTTTATCGGAGGCGGCATATCCCGGGAGGAAGGCAAATTCTGGCGCTGGAATGCCCAGGGGAAAATGTACCTCACCGGATACCGGTCGGGACAAACCGAACTGAGCGGTTTTATATACAAGCCGCTGAAGATCGGAAGCGATACCACCAGCCTGTACCTGGCCGGCGAAATCAACAGCCTTGTTCCCGACTACTTTCAGCAGCATTACCGGTCGAACAATTACGAGTGGGATAACCGGTTCAGCAACATCAACGAGCTTACCTTACACGGACAGATCAGATCGCAAAAGTACAAGCTCGAATTGGGAGCAAACCACTCGCTGATCAGTAATTACATTTACAACGACCAGGATGCCCTTCCGAACCAGGGAGGCTCCGAGCTGCTTGTTTTATCGGCATACGTCCGCAAAGATTTTGAATCGAAGCACTGGCTCCTCCGGACCCACTTGCTTTGGCAGACCAGCAGCCAGGAAGATTATCTGCATCTGCCCGAACTGACCGGATACCTGAGTTTTAATTTCAAAACGGTCGTCTCGAAAGTACTGTACACCAATCTGGGCTTTGATGTCAGGTACCACAGCTCGTATTATGCCGATGCCTTTGATCCGGCAACGGGACGTTTTTATTGGCAAAATCAACAAAAAATTGGCAACTTCCCCTTCGTTGACCTGCATGCCAATTTAAAATTAAAGCGGACACGGGCGTTCTTTCAGTTACTTAATGCGGCTTCCGGCTTAATGGAGGGAAATTATTGGACAGCTCCGGATTACCCGTTATACCGCCGAACATTCCGTCTTGGTATAGCCTGGTCATTTTACGATTAGTTAGCGCTAATTCATTTTTAATGGGAAAAATAAACATACGCCTTTCCCTGATGGTTGTTGTTTTGCTGTTAACCGGTTGGTCTTGTTCCAACAAGGAAAAAACAACATCAGGTCAGGCAAAAGTTGAAAGGGAGACCGAAGTCACCCGGATCATGAAATCGGGCAAACTGCGTGTCGTTGTCGATTACAACTCCACCAACTATTTTATTTACAGAGGAAAGCCAATGGGATTCAAGTACGAATTACTGCAACAATTGGCCAAAGACATGGGGGTAAAGCTCGAAATATCGGTCAGTAACGATCTCGACGAAACGTTTGAAGGACTCAACAGGAAACAGTACGACCTGGTGGCAAAGAACCTGACCATCACGAAAAGAAGAAATGATCTGATTGATTTTACCATGCCCCTGGAACAAACCCGGCAGGTGCTGGTGCAGCGAAAACCGGAAAGATGGCGGGAGATGCCCCCGCATGTCATCGAAGATTCGCTGATCAGAAACCAGTTGTATTTAGCCGCGAAACGAATACATGTCCAAAAAAACACCGCCTACTACCGGAGGTTAGTCAACCTCTCCGATGAAATTGGCGCCGAAATAGAAATCGTTCAGGACAGCATCTACGGGGTAGAACAGTTGGTGTCGATGGTTGCAAAAGGCGAAATCGACTATACCGTTTGTGATGAAAATGTTGCCCGGGTCAATCAATCGTTCTACCCGAACCTGGATATCGAAACGCCGGTTAGTTTTCCTCAAAATATTGCCTGGGCCGTAAGAAATGATTCACCGGAATGGCTGAGTTACCTCAATAGCTGGATCCTCGATATCAAAGCGTCGCCAACCTACCTGGTCCTATACAAAAAATACTTCGAAAACAGTCGGTCCAGTGTCATGGGCAACAGCGATTACCATTCCATTACCGGAGGGAAAATTTCGCCGTACGATGAACTGATTAAAGCAGAAAGCGCTAAAATCGGGTTAGACTGGCGTTTTATCTCAGCCATTATCTACCAGGAATCCCGTTTTGAACCCGAGGCAATTTCCTGGGCCGGCGCTTACGGACTGATGCAGGTATTGCCCGAATCGGCCGACTTGTTCAATATTTATGACTTTGAAGACCCGAAAAACAACATCGAGGTAGGAACAAAGCTGATCAAATGGCTCGACGACAACTTCAAAAAGGAGATCCCGGACTCGACCGAGCGCGTAAAATTTGTGCTGGCGGCCTACAACGTGGGCCTCGGACATGTCAAAGACGCGCAGCGCCTGGCCGAGAAGTACGACCGCATACCGATTGTCTGGACCGATAATGTCGATTATTTTTTGTTGAGTAAATCGATTGCCAAATATTACCGCGACCCGGTAGTGAGGTGGGGCTATTGCCGGGGTGAAGAACCCTTTAATTACGTCAACAACGTGTTAGCCACTTACCGGCATTACCGGAATATTATCGGGGAATGAGCTTGGGCTTGCCCAGCAAATCGAGAAATTCGGTCAGGATCATAGCGGTTGCCCCCCAGATGATCTCCCCGTCGCAGGGGTAATACGGGACTTCGAGCAAGCCGGTACTGGTTTCCAGTTCCATGTGCCGGATTTCCCGCCGTTCCACGAACCGCTGAACAGGAAACAAAATCAGCTTCTCCGCTTCGTCCTGGTTTAACACAAATTCAGGTTGTTCATCCAGCCAGCCGACAAAGGGATAAACCGTGTAAGAACTTACCTGGACATACAACTCGGACAATCGGCCCAAAATCCGGATATCACCAGCCGACACGCCAATTTCCTCCTGTGTTTCACGCAAAGCAGCCATCTCGGCGCTTTCGCCCTCTTCCATCCGTCCGCCGGGCAGGCTAACCTGTCCCGGATGATATTTTAATCCCGCGCTCCGCTTAACAAAGCAGGTATAAATTTCGCCGCCTGCCGGGAAAAGCAGGATCAGCACACCGCTGAGTTTTACCCGTTTTTGGTCTGTCGCCGCGGCATACAGGTTCCTCCCCGGAGGCACCATCTTCAGGTGAGATTGTTCTCCCGGCAGGTTAGATTGAAGTAAACGGGCAATATGGTCGGGCAAAAAACTGTTCATAACTAAATATAATCATTCATCTGAAATGTGAAATTGAAAAAATGTTAAAATTTCACGCTTTAAATGTAAAATTAATATTCGCACGAAACGACAGATCGATTATTCGAAGCGGATGGTTTTTTCAGGCGCAATCCGTCCAACGATATACGAAGGGCCAAGCAACATCAGCATCGTAACAGCCAAAGCGCCGATATTCAGGAGAATGAGATGCGAAACAAGCAGGTTTACCGGAACGGTATCCACATAATAGGAAGCCGGATCCAGGCGAATAATCTTCAGGTAATGCTGTGCCAGGCAAATCAGGACACCGAGCATATTTCCCCAAAGCAGGCCTTCGCCCACCAAAAAAGCCGAGAGGTACATAAAAACCCGCCGGATATTGAAGTTGGCTGCTCCCATCGATTTTAAAATCCCGATCATTTGGGTGCGTTCCAGGATGATTACCAGCAAACCGGATATCATATTGAATCCGGCTACCAAAACCATCAGCGCCAGGATAATCCATACGTTCATGTCGAGCAGGTTCAGCCAGTCAAAAATATAGGGAAACTTATGCTTGACATTCACCACCCGCAGCATGGGCGAGTCCTGCTTCAGCGATGTCAGCACCAGGTTTCGCACCTGGTAATCCAGCTTATCCACATCATCCAGCTGGTCTATAAACAATTCGAAGCCGGAGATCTGGTTGTCATCCCACGAGTTCAGCCGTTGCACATGCCTCAGATCAACCAGCACAAACATCCGGTCAAACTCTTCCAGCCCGGTCCGGTAAATACCGCCAACGGTAAACTGCCGGATACGCGGCACCTTTTCGCCGGTATTCAGAAAATACATACGAAAGCGGTCGCCCAATTTCAATTTCAGCAACAGCGAGATCTGCTCCGAAATCCAGACATCGTCTGTCCTGGCCGAATCGAGCCTGATTTGGGCACCTGCTACCTTGTTTTTTTCAAAGAAACTCCAGTCGAAATCGGCAGCAATCCCCTTCAGAACCACCCCCTGAATGTCGTCATCGGCCTTAATCATGCCCGGTTTGGTGGCGAACTGCTGGATATGCCTGATCCCCGGGAAATTTTTCAGTTGGGGCAGAAAATCCTGTCCGCTGCTGATCGGATCGGTTTGATAGGATTGATTGCTGTCGTAACTCACAATTTGCAAATGCGCGGCAAAACCATTGACTTTCCCCTCGATCTCGCGCTGAAAACCGGTGACAATCGAAATGGCCAGGATCATCACCACCATGCCCAGACTAATTCCGGCCACGGCCAAACGGACGATTCTCCGGGACATCCGTTGGGATTGGTCCTTTGAAGAAAATAAACGGCGCGCTATAAACAGTTCTGTATTCAAGGATTTGTTCTGTTAACCCGTAAAACTACAAACTTTAATTTGTTCTGCGGTTAATAAACGGTAAGATCAGCAAAGAAATTACCCCCAGCAGGATTTGCATGGCAGTCATGGTGCCGTGCGCCAGGAACGCGAAGATCACGCCGTCGGTTTTGGCCACCCCGTAAACCAGCAGGGCCTGCATCACCATAAAATGCCAGGCGCCAATTCCACCCTGCACCGGTGCGGCCATGCCGAAGCTGCTGAGCACAAACACGGTTAAGCCCGCGATCACCGTCAGGTGCGACGTAAATTCAAACGAGAAGAAAACGACATACAGCATCAGGAAATACATCAACCAGATAAACAGGGTGTGAAAAATAAAAGCCCCTTTGTTTTTCATATCCTTGATGGTTCGCAAGCCTTCGCCAAACTTCGACAGGATGCCGTTGAGTTTGCCAAAGAAAACTGATTTTTTTATTTTCCTGCGAAAGAAAAAGATCCCGGTCATCAAAGCTCCGGCAATCAATAAAATCCAGATTATTAAGCCGGTACTTCCCAGTTTTTCCCTGATGTCGGGGTTATTTTCAAAAAATTCGAGAACTTCCCCGAATTGGGTAATAACAGCTAGCAAGGCCAGCAACAACAACATGATCACATCAATAATGCGTTCGGTCACAACGGTGCCAACCAGTTTGGTAAACGATATGTTTTCGTAACGGGACAATACCCCGCAGCGCGAAATTTCTCCCATCCGGGGCAACACCAGGTTCATCAGATAACCCACCATCACCGCCAAAAACGTGTTAAACACACGGGGTTTGCGCCCCAGAGGCTCAATCATTAATACCCAGCGAAGGGTCCGGCTGATGTGGCTCAGTATGCCCAAAACAATGGCAATCCAGATCCAGAGGTATTCGACATCATTTTTAAGAATTGACTTAATCCGCTCAACATCCTGATCTTTATACACCAACCAAAAGAGGAGTATCCCAAAGGCAAAAAAGGCAAGAAATTTAATAAGTTGTAGAAGCTTCTGTTTCAAAATGAACTTGTTTATTTCTGAAAATACGCTAATTTTAAAAACCTTTAAGGTAATCTCAGAGGTTTTATAAAGTACTTTTATAAATTTGCACGCCTTTAAAACGGCAAAATTCGCTGACAAAAATACAGATTTGTTTTAAATCGCACCTGTTTTTGGCAACATATTCATCAATGCTAATAATGGAAGACGGAGACAGTAATGACCATAGTACGGGCCAAAAAAAACTTAGGTCAACATTTTTTGAAGGACAAAAATATCGCCCAAAAGATTGTTGACAGCCTGCAGGCCAACCAAACACCTGATGTGTTGGAAGTTGGCCCGGGAATGGGTGTTCTTACCCAATTTTTGCTAAAAAAATCAGCTTACCGCACCACCGTTGTCGAGATCGACCGCGAATCGGTCTCCTACCTCAAAGAGCATTTCCCGGAGTTGGAAGACCGTATTCTCTCAAAAGACTTTTTAAAACTGAACCTGTCGGATTATTTTCCCGGGCAGTTTGCCGTAATCGGGAATTTCCCGTATAATATATCCTCCCAAATCTTTTTTAAGATACTGGAGTACAAAGATCTGATCCCCGAGTCGGTCGGGATGATCCAAAAAGAAGTCGCCGAACGCCTGAGCGCCGGCCCGGGCTCAAAAACCTATGGTATCCTGAGTGTCTTTCTTCAGGCATATTACCAGATCGAATACCTCTTTACTGTACCCGAACATGTTTTTATTCCGCCGCCAAAAGTAAAATCGGCTGTAATCCGTCTGGTACGTAACCAGCGCGATAAGCTCGATTGCGACGAATCCTTTTTCTTCAGGATCGTAAAAACAGCCTTTAACCAGCGGCGTAAAACCATGCGTAACTCGCTCAAGTCATTTCTGACTGATGAAGAACTGAAGCGCTCAGCCATTTTCGACAAACGCCCCGAACAACTGAGCGTGGGTGAATTTGAACATTTAACCCGGCTGATTGCCAGTCAGCCAAAACCATGAAACCATGAAGTTCGAATTAAACAGAGAGCTGATCGATAAGCTGAAAGACCTGATCGATAAAAAAGCGGCCAAAGAAATTCTGAAGATACTGGACGGCCTGCACCCGGCCGACATTGCAGAAATCATGGAAGAGCTCAGCATGGAGGAAGCCCGCTTTCTTTACCTGCAACTGGACGGGGAATTGGCTTCCGACGTGTTAATCGAGATTCCCGAGGTCGACCGTCGCCGGTTTCTGAAGGCCCTTCCGCCCGAGGTAATTGCCCGGCAGTTTATCGAACACATGGACTCTGATGATGCAGCGGATATTGTGGGCGATTTGGAAGAATCCATCCAGGAAGCTGTATTGCTCGAAATCGAAGATAAGGAACAAGCCGGCGACATTGCCGACCTGCTCGAATACGACGAAGATACCGCCGGGGGATTGATGGCCAAAGAGTTGGTGAAGGTAAACGAAAACTGGACCGTCCAGACTTGTTTGAAGGAAATATCCATTCAGGCCGAAGAAATCGATGAGATTTATTACGTGTATGTTGTTGATGATGACAATATTTTGAAAGGCATTCTGTCTCTTTCCCGACTGATCCAGAAACCCACGCACACGAAGGTAAAAAACCTGGTTTATGACGAAATTCACGCGGTAAGAACCGACACCCGGCAGGAAGAAGTGGCTCAGATCATGGAAAAATACGACCTCGTTGTTCTGCCGGTAATCGATCACATTGGCCGGCTGAAAGGCCGCATTACCATCGACGACGTAGTGGATGTGATCCGCGAGGAAGCCGGCAAAGACTATCAAATGGTGTCGGGGATCACCGGCGATGTGGAATCAGGCGACCGGATCTGGCAACAAACCCGCGCACGGATCCCCTGGCTGCTGATCGGTACCATGGGCGGTATTTTGGGCGCACGGGTGCTGGGCGCCAATGCCGGTACGCTCGACAAGATTCCGGCCATGGCCTTTTTCATACCGCTCATTGCAGCAACTGCCGGGAACGTGGGCGTACAGTCCTCATCCATTGTGGTGCAAACCATCGCCAGCGGATCGCGCGATTTCGACTCCTTTGGAAAAAAAATGATCAAAGAACTGGCTGTCGGCCTGATCACTGCCTTGTTTTTTTCCAGCGTTATCTTCGCCTATAACTTCTTTTTCAGCGACAATTTCAACCTGACTATGGCGGTGAGCTGCACCCTGTTTATCGTGATTATCTTCGCCTCCATGTTCGGGACCATCATCCCGTTGATGCTCAATAAGCTAAAAATTGACCCGGCCCTGGCTACCGGCCCGTTTATTACCACCAGCAACGACATCCTTGGGCTTATGCTCTACATGCTGGTTGCACGCTTCTTTTTTGACATGATTTAGATGAAAACGAAAATACTGATCGGACGGCAGGATATTGCCGAATTTCCGGAGCTTCAGCTGGAAAATATCGAAGTGAAAGTGGATACCGGGGCTTACACCTCTAGCTTTCATTGTCACGATATCGAGGTGATCAACCTGAACGGGGTAAATAAATTACGTTGCTTCTTTTTAGATCCCGAACATGAAAAATATCATCATAAAGAATTTATCTTTGACCGCTTTTCCAAAAAAAAGATACGCAGCTCGAACGGCCAACTGGAAGAGCGTTTTTGCATTAATACCACCATCCTGCTTTTCGGACGGCAAATGCCGCTGGAGCTAACGTTAACGGAGCGCGGACAAATGCGGTTCCCGGTTTTGCTGGGACGAAAATTTCTCTCCCCGCGGTTCCTGGTCGACAGCTCGAAACGAAACCTGTCTGCAAAAAATGTGGTGAAACTGATTCAAGTCGGACAAATGAAGTGAACGCGTTCGAAAAAAAGTTGTCATACCTGAATTAAAAAATAAAAATAGGTCCAATTAAACAAAACAAGGTGAAAATTGTCATTTTATCCAGAAACCAACACCTCTACTCAACCAAACGACTGGTAGAAGCAGGCGAAAAAAAAGGCCACGAAATGCTGGTCGTTGACCATTCCAAATGCGATCTGGTCATCGAAAAAAAAAGGCCGGCCATCTTCTATAAGGGTAACCTGCTTGAGCATGTCGATGCCGTCATTCCCCGGATCGGGGCATCGGTTACCTTTTACGGAACGGCCGTCGTCCGCCAGTTTGAAATGATGAAGGTATTCACAGCCATCGAATCACAGGCGCTGGTCCGCTCGCGCGACAAGCTGCGCAGCCTGCAAATCCTCAGCCGGGCCGGACTGGGACTGCCCAAAACCGTCTTCACCAACTACTCGCGCAATGTGAAAGACATTGTAAAGAGTGTTGGCGGAGCCCCTGTGGTCATTAAATTGCTGGAGGGAACCCAGGGACTTGGCGTGGTGCTGGCCGAAACCGAAAACGCGGCCGAATCAGTCATCGAAGCGTTTAACGGACTGAAAGCCCGCGTGATTGTCCAGGAATTTATCGCCGAAGCCAAAGGATCGGACATCCGCGCTTTTGTGGTTGACGGGGTGGTGATTGGAGCCATGAAACGGCAGGGAAAAAAAGGCGAGTTCCGCTCCAACCTGCATCGCGGCGGCACTGCCAGCGTGATTGAACTAACCGAGGACGAAGAAAATGCCGCGCTGAAAGCTGCCCGTGTGATGGGATTGGGCATTGCCGGGGTCGACATGCTGCAATCCAATCATGGCCCGCTGATCCTGGAGGTCAACTCCTCGCCCGGCCTCGAAGGTATTGAAGCCGCTACCGGAAAAGATATTGCCAACAGCATTATCCGGTACGTTGAACGAAACGTGTAATAACATGAATACAAACACGCCCTTAACCATTCTGGGAACCCCGGTAAAACCAGGCAAAAAAACAATGGTTAGCCTGGATATCGTCCGACTGCACACCCACAACAAAATTGAGGTGCCTGTTATTATTGAACGCGGCAAACAAGATGGTCCGGTTTTGCTGCTTCTTGCCGGAATTCACGGAAACGAGATAAACGGCGTGGAGATCATTCGCAGCCTGATAGCCAAAAAGCTGAATAAACCCGAGCGGGGAACGGTGATCTGTATCCCCGCGCTCAACGTGTTTGGTTTTCTGAAGCAAACCCGAGAATTTCCTGACGGAAAAGACCTGAACCGAATGTTTCCGGGAAACAAAAACGGCTCGCTGGCCAGCCTGTTTGCCTGGCACCTGATGAACCGGATTCTGCCCCTGGCCGATTACTGCATCGATTTTCATACCGGTGGGGCAAACCGCTTTAACAGTTCGCAAATCCGCATCAGTAAAGGCAAGCCCGAATTGTTGGAACTGGCCGGAATCTTTAATCCCCGTTTTATCGTTTATGCGCCCGACCGCGAAAAATCGTTCCGCGAGGCAGCTACCCAACTAGGCAAAAAAGTGCTCTTATTCGAGGGAGGCAAGTCGCTCGATATTCACAACCGGATCACGCAGCGGGGAACAGTGGGGATCATGAAGGTGATGCACCATTTGGGTATGCGCGACTTCAGCGCAGAACTCAGCCCGTTCAGCCAGAACGGGTCTGTACTGATCCGCGAATCGGGCTGGATACGCGCCCGGCAGGGCGGAATGTTTCGTTTTCATGTAAAAGACGGGGCCAAAGTAGAGAAAGGCGACGTAATTGGCAGCATCTCCGATCCTTACGGGCAATTCGAGCACGCGGTGAAAATACCCGCCAGCGGCTACATCATCGGTTTAAACCATTCCCCCATTGTGTACCAGGGCGACGCGCTGATCCACCTGGGAAAGATCTAAGCCTGCCCATCAGAAATTCCGGTTCTGCGTCGTCCTTAACGCTTTACCGGATACGCACAGACAATAAAAACTCGTGCAGGTTCAGGGAATCGTCGTCAAACAAACCGGAGAAACTGTAATGATAACCTAACCGGAACTTTCCGTTGATATCGCAGCCCAGCATAAGCGAATGCAGATCGTTAAAGTTAAGGCTGTTGTAGCCTGCCCATAAACGCTCGTGGTATTTAAAGAAAATGCCGGCATAGGCATCGGTATTCCCGTTGTCAAGATCAACCAGCAGGTTTGGTTCAATTCGCAGCGTTTCGCTCACCGAAAACCGGTAAGCGCCAAGCAGGGTATACACATCGACCGGATCTGTCAATGAAAAGAAAGCAGGATCACTGATCTCGTTTTTCAACTCGTCATACCGGGTGTAGCTCAGCCCCAAATCAAAACTGCCGGAGTTGAAAAACAAACCCAAACCGGATTTCAGGTGAACCCATTCCTTTGCTTCAGCAACATAATGTCCAAAGGCATCATACGGGCCTGAAGGCGGTATATACTTTGGCGAGTTATATGTATAATTCAGGTGGCCAGCGCCCAGTCCGATACTTAAACTTCCCTTCTCCTGAAAAGATACCGTATAGGCATAGCTCAGCTGCCAAAAGGACATGTCATTAAAAGAATATTCTTCTTTTTCAAAATTAAACCCAACTGAACCAATTTTGGGACTGATGGTAAAATCGGCCCCGGCGCTGAACCCTTTTAAATCAGATACCTCGTTGGTGAAAAAATACCCATCATAAAACCAATCGGTTGGCGAACCGATCGCGGCAGGGTTTTTAATTGGCAAACCCACCCAATAGGCATCGTCCTGCGATTGAGCCGGCTTAATCATACCCATAAGAATAATTGTTAAGACAAGAACGCAGGAAGCGTTAACGAAAGAAAAGTTGTGGTTTTTTTTCATTGCAGATCAGGTTAGACTGATGATAATAAAATGCAAATTAAGCATTTTACAGATAAACTGATCATGATCTTGTTGAGATTCTTTCAAAAAAAACAAGCTGAATAAGGTCAACTCAACGATTATTCCTCCAGGTATTTTTGCGGAAGTTCTTTACTGGCTTTGGCGCCCAGCTCACGCAGCTTTTCGGCCGAGCGGATCAAGTTGCCGCGCCCGTCGTACAGTTTATTCATGGCCAGGTCGTAGTTTTTACGGGTTTGATCGAGGTTACTGCCTATTTTTTCCAGATCGGCTATAAAAGCGACAAATTTATCGTAAAGCGCCCCGCCCTGACGTGCTATTTCCATAGCATTCCGGGTTTGATTTTCCTGTTGCCAGATGGATGCAATGGTGCGCAGCGTGGCCAGCAAGGTGGACGGACTGACGATCACCACCTTGTTGTCCCAGGCATACGAAAATAATTCCTGGTCGGCCTCAATGGCCACGCTGAACGACGACTCGATGGGCACAAACAGCAGTACAAAATCGGGGCTGTTCAGTCCAACTGCATGCTGGTAATGTTTCTCGCTTAACAGCTTAATGTGGCTTTTGATGCTTTGCAGGTGCTCCTTCACCTGTTTAATCCGTTCGTCGTCGCTTGTTGCGCTCACCATGCGTTCGTAGGCGACCAGCGAAACCTTTGAGTCGACGACAATGTGCTTTTGTTCGGGCAAATTGATCACCACATCGGGTTGCAGGCGCGAGCCGTCATCGCCTGTCGTGCTGAACTGTTTCTGGTATTCACGTCCTTCGGTAAGGCCCGAACGCTCCAGGATGCGTTCGAGAATGACTTCGCCCCAGTTGCCCTGCTTTTTTACATCGCCTTTCAGCGCTTTGGTCAGGTTGTTCGCTTCATCGCTAATCTTCATATTCAGGTCGTGCAGTTTTTTCAACTCCGCCTTCAGGTCGGTCTGATCTTTTAAGCCTTTTTCATAGGTGTCTTCGACCTTCTTTTCGAAAAGCTGGATTTTTTCGCGCAAAGGGTTCAGGATGTCGCTGATGTTTTTTTGATTGACCTGCGTAAATTCCTGAGAATTCTGCTTCAGAATTTTGTGGGCAATGTTTTCAAATTCGGTGGTAAACTTCTTTTGCAACTCTTCCATTTCCTGCTTTTGAACCGTCAGTTTTTCGCGCAGGTTGGCAAATTCCACTTCGGCTTTGGTCAAACGCTGAGCCTGTTGTTCATTTGTTGTTTCTGCGATCTCCAACCTACCGGTTAACCGGTCTTTATCATCCTGTAAGTAACGGACCCGTTCTTCGAGCTGAGACTTGTTTTTTTCGTATTCGGTACGAACCGACAACAATTCATTTTCAGAACTTTTCGATTTCAGTTTAAGGACCAGAAAAGCGACGATAAAACCAACAGCCAGTCCGGCAAACAGATAAATTAATTCCATTTTTTTGACGATTTGAACGCTAAAAGTACAAAGAAACAAGCTGAAATTTGGAATTTGAAAGCTGGAACTTAAACACTATTTTTAGCTTATCAAAAAAAACTGCATCATGGATGTTAAAATTGAAGCCAGCTGGAAAAAACTGCTGAACCGTGAATTTGAAAAGCCCTATTTTGAAAACCTCACCAAATTTGTGCACGAAGAATACCGAACCCACCAGGTTTTTCCTCCGGCCAGGCTCATTTTCAATGCTTTTGACCAATGTCCGTTTGGTCAACTCAAGGTAGTCATTCTGGGGCAAGACCCGTATCACGGGCCAGGACAGGCACATGGCTTGTGTTTTTCGGTAAACGACGGTATTGAGTTTCCACCCAGCCTGCGCAATATTTTTAAAGAACTGCAAACCGATCTAGGCAAAGCCATCCCGCCGAGCGGCAATTTAACTGACTGGGCGCAACAAGGCGTTTTACTTCTAAATGCCACCTTAACGGTACGCGCCCACCAGGCAGGCTCGCACCAGAAAAAAGGATGGGAAGAATTCACCGATGCCGTCATTCATAAAATCAATGAGGAAAAAGAACACGTGGTGTTTATTTTGTGGGGCTCCTACGCCATCAGAAAGGGCGAATTTGTCGACCAAACCAAACACCTGGTGCTGACTTCGGTGCACCCGTCTCCCCTATCGGCCAGTCGCGGTTTTTTTGGCAACAAACATTTCAGCCGAACCAACGCGTTTCTGGCACATCACGGCCTGAAACCAATCAACTGGTAAGCTGGTTGTGGAAATGTCAAATCGCGCATCCGGGCCGGTTATACAAAAAAACCGTTCGTTTATTAATCTTTTAACAAAGCGCTAAACAAAAGAAAACGATACGGGAAAGATGAAGGATTAAAAATACAACTATCTTATTTGTAGTTATTTAATCTCATTTCGATTTACAAAACACAAACAAAGACAGCTGTGAATTCGATCCAAATCGCAGAAATTTACCGGCGAAAAAAGCCCATTCGGACTTAATGCAAGGAATATCCGAACAATTCAGCTATCTTTGCCTCCTTAAATTATTACATGACTTTTAAAGAATTAGGAATTACAGATTCCATACTGAAAGCTCTCGCAGACGAAGGCTACACCAACCCAACCCCGATACAGGAACAATCGATCCCAATTTTACTTGACGGAAAAGATCTGCTCGGCTCAGCCCAAACAGGCACGGGAAAAACCGCCGCTTTTGCGATTCCCATCCTGCAAAGCCTTTATTTTAACAGGCCGCAGATCAAAAAACCTCGCAAAATAAGGGCTTTGGTAGTTACCCCTACCCGGGAACTGGCGATACAAATTGCCGAAAGTTTTTCAACTTACGGAAAATATACCGACCTGAACAATACCGTGATTTTTGGCGGGGTAAAACAGGAAGCCCAAACGCAGGCCCTCCGTCGCGGCGTCGACATCCTGATCGCCACACCGGGACGGCTTCTGGATTTAATGGATCAAGGTTTTATCTCCCTGAAAGATATTCAACACTTTGTATTGGATGAAGCCGACCGGATGCTCGACATGGGTTTTGTACACGACATTAAGAAACTGATTGCGCGGCTCCCTGAGGACCGACAGTCGCTTTTCTTTTCGGCTACCATGCCACCGGCCATTGTCGAGTTGTCGCAGAAAATCTTGGGAAATCCCGAAAAAGTAGTGATTAACCCGGAACAGACCACTGCCGAAAAAGTTGAACAATCCATTTTCTTCGTAAGTAAAAAATGGAAGTCAAAACTATTGGTGCATCTGATCCGGAACGAGAAGTTTGATTCGGCGCTCATTTTTTCGCGTACGAAACACGGAGCCGACAAGATTGTCAAATCGTTGGAGAAAGCAGGGATTGCATCGGCGGCCATTCACGGCAATAAATCGCAGGGGGCACGGCAACGGGCTTTAGGCGATTTCAAAAGCGGCCAAACGAGTATTTTGGTTGCCACGGATATTGCCGCCCGCGGCATTGATGTGGAACAGCTATCGCTGGTAATCAATTACGACCTGCCCAACATCCCCGAAACCTATGTTCACCGGATCGGACGAACAGGAAGGGCCAACGCAGGCGGCACAGCCCTGTCGTTTTGCGAGGTAGAAGAACGGCCATACCTGCGCGACATCCAACGGCTGATTGATCAACAGATCCCGGTTGTCACCGACCATCCTTTTCCTGACGATGAAGAAGAAGTCATGCCAAAAAGTTCGACGAATCACCGAAACCCGCAACAAAGGAACGGATTCACAAATTCCGCACCTGGCAGGAGAAACGGCAACAGGCATAAACCGCAATTCAGGAGCCAGCGCTAAACGAAATTGTCGGTTTTCTCTGCAAAAAATTAGCTGAAATAAAAAAAGCTGTCTCTCTTTATTCGGGACAGCTTTTTCCTGTTTACTTATTTTATCTTACCATTTATATACAATGGAATTCACATTCATCCCGGCGCCGACAGAACAGAGAACAATGTAATCTCCCGGGTTGATTTCCTGATTTTCCATCTGACCCTTCACAATCAGGTCGAGCAGGGTTGGCACAGTTGCCGTTGACGAGTTTCCAAGTTTATTGATGCTCATCGGCATGATGCCTTCGGGAATGTGTTTTTCTTTATATAGCTTGAAAACACCTTTCAGAATCGCTTCATCCATTTTCTCATTGGCCTGATGGATCAGAACCTTTTTAATATCAGACAGCTGTAAACCGGCTTTTCCAATACTGTCTTTTACCACTCCCGGAACAAAGTTCAGTGCATATACATATAACTTGTGCCCGGCCATCTTGATAAACATATCATTCTGGTTATAGTCCGGATTCAGCGATGGTCCAAAGGTGAGCAAATTTACGTACGGATTACAATCGGAACGGCTGCTGTGCGAAATAATCCCAACGGGAGTTTCGCTTTCAACAGCTTCAACAATTGTCGCCCCCGCCCCGTCGGAGTAGATCATGGTATCCCGGTCGTGCGGGTCGGAAACCCGAGATAAGGTGTCAGAACCAATTACCACCCCTCGCTTAAAGGTTTGGCTGCGGATATAAGCATCGGCGACAATCATTCCCTGTGTCCATCCCGGGCAGCCTGAAATAAGATCATGACAGATACAGGCCGGATTCCGGATATCCAATTTCTTTTTCACCCGGTTAGCCAGGCCGGGAAGGGTATCAACCGAGGTATTTCCGGGATAAACATCACCGAAGTTGTGGCCAAAGATGATAAATTCAAGCGATTCCATGTCGATTCCGGCCGATTCGCAGGCATTTTTTACAGCGATCGCTGCAATATCCGAGTTCACCTGGTCATCAGCCACCCACCGACGTTCTTCAATGTTGGTAATTTCATGAAACTTCTGAATAATTTCCTCATTGCTTTTGTCAAATGGTTTCCGGTTGGCCGGATCGTAAAATTTGTAATCCAGAAAATACTCGTTTTTGATTACCTGTGGCGGAATACAACTCCCTGTTCCAATAATTTTTGTATAAACCTTTTTCGTCATAGCATTCAATTATTCAGACTTGCAGCCTGTTATCCATTGTATCTTTTTAATTCAAATTTCTCTCCGTCAAATACCCCGTAGGAAAAGTGATGAATCCAATCTCCCAGATTGATATAACGCGAGTGTTTCCCGACGGGCAAATCGAGCAATAAATGGCGGTGGCCGAAAATAAAGTAGTCAACCTCTTCCTGTTCGAGTACCGATTTGGCAAAAACAAACAGCCCCTCTTTTTCTTCTCCTTTAAACGGTTCACCCATTCCTTTGGTCAACCGGCTTTTCTTCGACCAGGCATGCGCGATGGCAATCCCCAAATTTGGATGAATATGGGAGAAGGTCCATTGAAAAAATCGGTTTGTAAATATTTTCTTCAAAAAATGATAACCGGTATCATAGGGATCGAGCCCATCGCCGTGAGCCATGAAAAATTTCTTCCCGGAAAAAGTAACCCGCATTTCATGGTAGTGTACTTGCACACCCAATTCGGTTGGCAGGTAATCGAAAACCCAGATATCGTGGTTGCCGGTGAAAAAATGAACCGGAATCCCCGAATCGGCTATTTCTGCAATTTTCCCCAATGCACGGGTAAATCCGCGTGGCACAACTTTTTTGTACTCAAACCAGTAATCAAAGATATCACCCATCAAAAAAAGGACGGACGCGTCTTTCCTGATTTCATCCAACCAACTGACGAACAGCTTTTCCCGTTCGTGATTATTTGTCAAAGCCGGCGCTCCCAAATGAACATCGGAAATGAAGTATATTTTATTTTTCTGACTGGCCAAAGTTTGTGATTCCGGAACTACAAATTTGCTGACAAAGATACCATTAAAATGATTTTCTCTGTTCAACTTTTGTTGCAAACAATTGCATTATTAAAATCATCTATTTCAACAATTCGCCCAATATCCGATCTAAACCGGCTCCTTTCAGATCTTTGGCAACAATTGCGCCTTCCCGGTCAAGTAAATAATTGAACGGGACCGACTTGATGTTGTAGGCAATAACAGCGCTTGCGCTACCCGCCATGTCGCCCACGTTGGTCCATTTCAACCCATCCTGGTCGATGGCATCCAGCCATTCATAGCGGTTTTCATCAATGCTGACCTGGTAAATTTCAAATCCTTTGGACCGATATTTATTATACAATTCAACCAGCACGGGGTTCATAATCCGGGAACCGCGTTCGGCTGCCGACCAGAAGTGCAGCAACACGTATTTCCCCCGCAACGAAGAAAGGGCAATTTCGTTCCCGCCGGGGTTGGGCAATACAATATCCGGACTGTTATCGCCGGCTTCCTGTATGAATCTCCTGACTCTTTCGTTACGTTCATCCTGCATTAACTTAAGCGTGTTGGCGTACAGCGCTTTCACGTGTTCCGATTCCGGGAAAAACGAATTCAGGGCCGAAGCAGCCACTTTCAGCGACTGCAAATCCTGGATGACGTAAGTGTCGTCGTCGAATTTCTGATAAAGCGCCAGTACATTGGCCATGGAAAACGGATGGGTTTTAACAAAATCCTGCGAGTATGCAATCTGTGCTTCGCGTACCTTTTTGTATTCTTCATCCCATTTTTGCCTCTTTGAAGCATAATCCGGGTCATTCCGGAAGGATATTTGCAACGAACGAATAGAATCCAGCCGGTGTTTTGTCCGGCTTAAATGATTGGTCAACTCCTTCACCAAGGCCGAACCTTCCGATCCTTCAACCTGGTATTCCCGCGAAAAATTGGCAGCATCGCCTTTCACCTCAATCTGTTCGGCCGAGTCGACAAGCAGGGTGATGAAGTTTTTCTCACTCAGCCTGAGTAAAAAATAAGTCGGATAATTGACGTTTCCTTTAAACTCAAATTTTCCGTCCTTTCCCAGTAAAACCGAATCGATTGTTGCCGTGGAAGTAATTTTTAACTCGTCAAGATAAATATACCTCTTCTCAGCGTTGGTGATCCGGCCATGAATCCGAAACCTGGAAGAATCATTACAGGCAACCGCAATTGTTGCCAGTACAAGCAGATATACAATAAACTTTCTCACAATTCAGAATTTTATTTTTAGAACCGAGGGGTAAAAATAGATAATTTACACTGCATTCGGATGACTTCGCTTAATCTTTTAAAGCACGATTTTGTTTTATTTGTTATGTATACTGTCAAAGCCTTAAAAAATCGTATTTTTGGCACTCCAAAATCGCAGGAAGAATGAAAATCTACCATGATACTGATGATTTCCGTGTTCAAAACCCAGTGCTCACCATCGGCTCCTTCGATGGGGTTCATCTCGGGCATTTTAAAATCATTGAACGGTTAAAAGAAATCGCCTGCCAAAACAAGGGCGAATCGGTGATATTTACCTTTTACCCGCATCCGCGCCTGGTGTTGTTCCCCGACGAAGGCAACCTCCGTTTACTGACGACACTGGATGAAAAAAGCCGCCTGTTCGAAAAAGCCGGCATCGAACACCTGATCATTTTTCCGTTCACCAAAGAATTCTCAGAATTGAGCTACACCGATTTTGTACGTGAAATTTTAGTGAAAAAACTCAAAATCAAAAGTCTGGTGGTAGGTTACGACCATAAATTCGGGAAGAACCGGGAAGGCGGTTTCGAAATGCTTAAAAACCTTTCGCTGGTTTTCAACTTCCAGGTCGAAAAGCTGGATGTGTTATTGATGGACGATATCAACATCAGCTCGACAAAAATCAGGGATGCCCTTCAAGAAGGCAACATCAGCAAGGCAAACAAATACCTCGGCTACCCGTTTACACTGCATGGCACCGTGGTTGAAGGACAGAAACTGGGCCGGAAACTTCAGTTCCCCACAGCCAACATCGAGGCTTCCGATCCGAACAAAATTATTCCGGGTTACGGCGTTTACGCTGTTTTTGTAAATGTGGGCGCCCAAAAATTTAGGGGCATGCTGAACATCGGCACCCGCCCTACGGTGAATAAAAATGCAGACTCACGAAGCATCGAGGTACATATCCTGGATTTTGACGGTAATCTTTACAAAAAACAAATTGAGCTTGAATTTATTCAGAAAGTACGCGAAGAACAAAAATTTGCTTCCGTTGAAGAATTGAAACTGCAACTTGAAAAAGATAAAAAATCAGTACAAGGCATCCTGGAAAAATACCTTAATCAGCCCTTGGTTTGATGGCTTAACCGGCTAATGATCAAGCCTGAAAATCCAAAAAGATGACAGCCGGGAGTACAATAAAATAATAATTTAGGGAGAATCGCTATCTTTGCTCCACTCAAAAAAACAGAAGTGAAAATGACAATCATGACAGAAAAAGAAATTGACTACAAAGTTGCCGACATATCCCTGGCCGACTTTGGAAGAAAAGAAATTGAAATTGCCGAAAAAGAAATGCCCGGATTGATGTCGATCCGTAAAAAATATGCTGCAGAGAAGCCACTAAAAGGCACCCGGATTATGGGATCGCTTCATATGACCATCCAAACTGCCGTTTTGATTGAAACATTGGTTGAACTGGGCGCCGAAGTGCGTTGGGCAAGCTGTAATATTTTCAGCACGCAGGATCACGCGGCGGCGGCTATTGCTGCTGCCGGGATTCCGGTATTTGCCTGGAAAGGCGAAACCCTGGAAGAATACTGGTGGTGCACCGAAAAAGCGCTTAATTTTGGCAACGGTTTGGGACCGACGCTGATTGTTGACGATGGCGGCGATGCCACGATGATGATCCACCGCGGTTTTGCTGCAGAGAAAGACGCAGCCGTCCTGGATTTGCCTGCTGAAGGCATTGATGAAATTGAGCTGAATAAGGCTCTGAAAAAAATTCTGGCCGAAACGCCGCAACGCTGGACCAAAGCGGTTCCCGAAATTAAAGGTGTGAGCGAAGAAACTACGACCGGCGTTCACCGTCTCTACCAAATGATGGAGAATGGCAAACTGTTTTTCCCGGCCATCAATGTAAACGACTCGGTGACCAAATCGAAGTTCGATAACCTGTACGGCTGCCGCGAATCGCTTGCCGACGGGATTAAACGGGCAACCGATGTGATGATCGCCGGGAAAGTGGTGGTGGTTGCAGGTTACGGCGACGTAGGAAAAGGCTGTGCCCGCTCCATGCGCGGCTACGGGGCGCGGGTCATTGTCACCGAAATTGACCCGATTTGTGCTTTACAGGCCGCGATGGAAGGTTTTGAAGTAAAAACACTGGAAGACGCCCTTGCTGAAGGCAACATTTATGTAACCACCACCGGGAACAAAGACATTATCACCGCAGAACACATGGCAGCCATGAAAGACCAGGCTATTGTATGCAATATCGGCCATTTTGACAATGAAATCCAGGTTGCCCGCCTCGAACGCTGGCCGGGAATTCAAAAAATCAACATCAAACCCCAGGTCGATAAGTATATTTATGCAGACGGACACGCCATTTTCTTATTGGCCGAAGGACGACTGGTGAATTTGGGATGCGCCACCGGCCACCCCTCCTTTGTCATGAGCAACTCATTTACCAACCAGACGCTTGCCCAGATTGAACTTTGGAAAAACAATTATGCGGTGGATGTTTACCGTTTGCCAAAACAACTGGACGAAGAAGTGGCCCGCTTACACCTCGAACAACTGGGGGTGAAACTGACCCGTCTCACCAAAGAACAAGCCGATTACCTTGGTGTTCCGCAGGAAGGACCTTACAAACCGGAACATTACCGATATTAAAAATCGCGAAAAAAGCAGCCCATCAGCTGCTTTTTTTATTAACTTCAGGCCCATGCAGGATAAAAAAATAAACGAACAGGCCATCCTGAATACCTTTATGAGACTGATGGATGATTTCCCTACCGGGAAGATTGTACCCGGAGAATCTCCTGATTTTCTCCTGAAGTTAAAGCCCCGAAAAGCCATTGGCATTGAGTTGACTGAACTGAAGGGGCAGGATTTCCACAACCACACCGGACGGCTCATCGAACCCGGAAATGCCTTATTCCACATCCGCAACACCATTCTGTCGAAGGAAGAAAAATTATACCTCTACAAAAAAAAGAAACTCTGGCAACTTTGGCTGCTCATCCACCTGGAAGCCTTAACTCCCAACCTGAATTTCAGGATTGAAAATAAGCTGGATCAGTTACAGCTCAACTCAGGCTTCGACCGCATATTTCTGATCGAGTTAACGCGCGACCGGCTTTACCAGTTGCTCTGATTGAGGAGGAGCCGATTTCTTAATTGGTAACAATCAACATATTCCCCGACTGGCTGACATTATAGGGTTTCAGGGGTTCTTTTGCCGGTCCTGATCCTTCTTTCGATCCTCCCAGCCACAAATTAAACTGGCTTTCGCACGAAGGACAAACGGCGCGTCCCGAAGCATCAGGCTCAACCCGGACAGTCGGGTCAACTTCGTAGGGGCAGGCGGCATCGTAAGCAACGTAACCCGTTGCAATATTCATCACAATCACCCCTCCGTAACCAGCCGGGAAATAAACCGGGTTTCCCGGGATTGTCAAATCGTTATTATTGACCAGGTTGATTGAAAAATTTACCCGGACATACGGAATAGACGAGTCAAACGAATCCTTACAGGAGAATGTCGACAACAGGACAACACCCAAAATAAAACTTAAGCGCCGTGAAATCTGTTTTAAACCATTCATTTTTTATACCTTTATCACACTAAACCCGAATCGGGGAAATTTATTTTATCCCGGTCTGTCAAAAGTACAAAAATGGAAGATTATATTTTTATCATCATAGCGATCATTCTTTCAGTCGTTGGCGCCATTAGTCAGGGGAAAAAGAAACGTACGGCAGAATTGGAAATGCAGAAAGCTGAGACAAATGAACCCGAACATCCGTCGGTTTTCGATGCTCTTTTCGAGGATGATTTTTTCAACGATTCCGTTCTCGTGAGCAAACCGGTTGAAATGCCTGCACCTCCTCCTCCGGTTGTGTTCCAGGCGCCTGTTGAATCAAAAACGAAGACCAGGCCAACGATCGCCAAACCGGAGAAGAAAAAACCGGCAGTTAAATCGGCCCAAATGAAGAAACACCCGATTAGAAATAAGATCGCAGCAGAATTTTCGCTTAAAAAAGCAGTCATTTACTCTGAAATACTGAACCGGAAATATTAGCTGCCCATACCCTTAAAATAAAAGAAACTGCTGTTGTTGATAGGCACAAACCCTTTTCCGGCCAACACACAACAGGCTCTTCTCAAAGAACGATCAGAACGATTTAGTTAGCAATTGTTTAAATGCTATTTTAAAACATGCCATTCGTAAAAATCAAATATTTTATATAGATTTGTGAAACTAAAGAGTTCCGCTCGCCGGAATTCTTTTTTATTTTATGTAGTCACACACAATTAAAACTGTTTATACAAAATGGGAAAGGTTACCTATATTACTCAGGAAGGTTTTAATAAACTGAAAGAAGAATTAAACTACCTGATGAACGTGGAACGCCCGGCAATTTCCAAACAAATTGGCGAAGCCATTGAAAAAGGTGATATCTCGGAAAATGCAGAGTATGATGCGGCCAAAGATGCACAAGGCATGCTGGAAGCAAAAATTGCTGTACTTCGCGGGAAAATTGCCAATGCCCGGATTATTGATGAGTCGAAGATCGACACCTCCAGTGTTCAGATCATGAACAAAGTGACCATCAAAAACAAAAACAACAACACAACAATGAAATACACCATTGTTTCGGAGCATGAAGCCGATTTAAAATCAGGTAAGATCTCAATTGAGACCCCAATTGCCAAAGGATTGATTGGCAAAAAAGTGGGCGACGTGGTGGAAATCAAAGTTCCCTCGGGAATTATTCCTTTTGAAATCATTGATATTTCCCTGTAACATCATGGCAAGTATTTTTACGAGAATCGTCAGAGGCGAAATTCCGGCCTACAAAGTTGCCGAAGATGAGAATTTTCTGGCTTTCCTGGATATTTTTCCGGTAGCGAAAGGCCATACCCTGGTGATCCCTAAAAAAGAAGTGGATTACCTGTTTGACCTGGATGATGAAACCTATCTGGGCCTTCAACAATTTGCCAAAAAGGTTGCCGAAGGACTAAAAAAAGCCATTCCCTGTCAAAAAGTTGGGGTATTGGTTTTAGGGCTTGAAGTGCCTCATGCGCACATTCACCTGGTGCCCATGCAAACGGAGGCCGATCTGCTGAACTTCTTCCACAAGCTGAAGTTCTCGCAGGAAGAGTTTGCCGAAATTACAAGCCGTATTTCAAAAGAAATGATCCTGTAATATGATTTAACCATCAGCTTCTGCTGGTGGTTTTTTATTTGTACCAATAGCTCCCCTCTCCCATCTTCTTCACCTCACCCTGCCGGGATTTTTTTTCACAAAGTCGCTCCAGTTCCTGAATTCGCCCTTCCCCACCGGATTTTTCATTTGCAGATAATGACAAACTGCCACAGCCACCGCATCGGTTGCATCCAACTCGGGTGGTAAATCGTCCACTTTCAGCATGTTTTTCAGAAAATAGGCCACCTGTTCTTTGGCGGCCCTCCCCATACCGGTAATCGATTGTTTCACCTTCAGCGGGGCATATTCGAACACGGGAATATCGCGGTGCAGGGCCAGGCCCATCACAATGCCCTGGGCGCGCCCAAGCTTGAGCATGGCCTGAATATCTTTCCCGTAGAACGGTGATTCGATGGCCAGTTCATCCGGCAAATACTCGTCAATCAAAGCCTGGGTCCGGTTAAAAATATGCTTCAGCCGCAAATAATGATTATTAAAACCGGCTGTTTTCACCACCCCCACCTGGAGGATTTTGGGTTTGTTTCCTTCAATCTCGATCAAACCGTAGCCCATCACTACGGTTCCGGGGTCAATTCCCAGTATTCGTTTGCCTTCCAATGCCATAACAGCCGTTTCGTATTTAAGCTAAAAGATGCAGAACAAAAAAAGAAAATTCCCTTATCATAAAGTCCCGTCTTTTGGGTTTCGTCGCTTTATTTGCTGCATAAAGATCCCTAAAAGTATAAAACTTAATCCAATAAACGTGGTCAGGTAAATGGTTTCGTGTAAAATGAAGCGGATGAATATCAGTGACAAAAAGGGCGTTAAAAAGATAAAGTTCCCGGTAACCGCGTTGTTTTCACTTTTATGAAGAGCGTTTACCCACACGATGTAGGTAATGCCAAGCTCAAACAGGCCTACATACACCGCCGCAGCCGCCGACTTGTCAAACGTAAAAACGAAGGTCGCTTCGGCATCAAACAAGCTGTAAATAAGCAACCAGACGATACCAAAAACGAAATTCCAGAACAACACGAACAACTTGTCGCGTTTGTCTTTGGCACTTAAAATCCAGTAAAGCGACCAGATGATACTGCTCGAAAGAGCCAGTAAGGCCCCGGTGGTATTGGTCCGGGCAAAGCCTTCGACGCTTCCCTGAGACGAGATAAATACCACGCCGGCAAAACTAAGCAAAATCGCCCAGAGGTTTCGCCATGTAATTTTTTGCCCCAGCAGCGGAACCGACAAAACGGCCAGCGTAATCGGCCAAATCATATTCAAAGCCTGGGTTACCTGTGCCGGGTTCAGCGAATATGCCTTAAAAAGAATGAGATAGTATAAAAAAGGATTTAGAAATCCCTGCATGGCCGATTGCAACAACTGGTTTCCCTTCATTAAAAACAGCGGTTTCAGCTTTCCCCGGATCATCAGTACCAGAAAAAAGAACAGCAGCGATACCAGCGATGAAATCACGATTAACTGAAAAGGATTTAATCCCTCCAAGGCAATTTTGAAACTGGTTGCCACCGTCGACCACAATAATACCGCGAGCAAAGCCAGCGAGATGGCTGTTTTTTGATTCTTCATTTAATTCATATCCTTTTCGAACCCGGGTTCAGCATGTTGTCCGTCGCCAAAATCGCCGCGCAATTCCCTGAAGGTCCTTCGCGCTTCACTCCCGTAAACGCTTCCGGGATATTGCACCAGTAATTTTTGATAAAGCGCCATCGCCTCTTCTTTCCGGTTAAGGCGCTGCCCGTAAATTCCGGCTAACTGAAACATGGCATCATCGCCCAATAAATCATAGGGGTATGCGGTTACTATTTGCTCCAGGAAACCTGCAGCCTGCTGATAATCGCCGGCGGCGACCGACAAATTGGCTTTCCGGTAATAAATATCGTCAATCAGCGAATGGTAGGGATAAGTTTTTCCAATAGAATCGAGCAAAGTCCAGGCGTCCCGGATTTCGTTCCGAAAGCTGAGCAAATCAGCCCGGGCAAAAAGCTGAAGGGGCACCTGCGTAGTATCCAAGTTCATATTGTTTCCGATGAAAAGCGACAGTTCAAGCGCGTCATTGGCCACCAGTTTCGATGTGCTGGCTTTTATGACGTCCAGTTGAGCCTTCGCCCATTTCAGATCGCCTATGTAGTAAGCCAGTTTCGCTTTTTTCAGTTTGGCTTCATCACCCAGGTCATTTGTTTTGTTTCGTTCAATCACCTGCGAGTACAGCAAAACTGCCTCCCACACATCTCCTTTATACACCTGCACATCGGCCAGTTCTGTCTTCAGTTCATCCTGCTGTACCCGTGAAAGATTCGGAATGGCCATCCCGTCCTCGAGCAACCGGATCGCCTTTTCGGGTTGCCGCATGTAAAAGGTCAGTAAGTGGGCATAATCCAGGATCAGGCTGTACGTTTCGGGGAAATAACCAAGTTCCTGAAAGGTTTCGTCAAACCGGCGGGCAATTGTCTCCGGCATCTGATTTTTAAGAGGATTTTCAACAAACTGCAAATAGATTAACTGCATTTGTTCCAGCAAAACATTTTTATAATAGGCTCCCGAACGACCCTTTTTAAGCATATAATCGTACGCTTTTAACGCTTCGCCATACTCATTGTTCCGCCCTGCAATACGCGCCAGTTCAATAATCTCGCGATCTTCGTCCCCGGTCCGGCGGTCGAGGGCAATTTGCTGCCTCAGCGCGGCTGCAAAATTCTTTTCCTGCATGAAAATCCAGATCAGCAAACGATTATAAACCAACACATCCGGATCTTGCTGAATACTTTTGAGTACGCGAACCCGGAACTGCTCATGCAGCGACTGGTCAACATCCATGCGAAGCGCCGACTGAAACGCGCTTTCAACCTGGCTAAGCGACGTTTCATCTTCCCGCATCAATAAGAGGAATTCATCAAACATGGCATCATAGTCGCGCTGGAACAGGTAAACCCGTCCCAATTCGTAATGAAAATTTTCGCCGGGTACTTTCCGGCGGCCTTCGCGGTACAACAACGCAGCATACTCATACTCGCCGCGGTTAATAAGGGTATTCCCTAACCTCACAAAATCAGGTTTGTTGTTCCGTACCAATTCCACAGCCTGCCTGAGCATGGATTCAGCCTCGTCGTTACGGTTTTGTTTTTTTAACAAGTAGGCCCATTGCACATATAAAACGGGGTCGTTGTTGGTACGTCGCAGTTCCCGTTTTATTTCCTTTTCGGCGGTATCAAAATCGGCATTTTCAATCAAACAAGTCAGGTATACTTCGAAATAGTAATTACTGCCGGTGGTTTCGTAAAGTTCCCGGTACAGCAGGGCTGCCTTGTCAAAATCCCGCGACTGGTAATACCGGTTCGCCAATTGCAGTTTATTGGCATCGGGCATTTGTTGCTGCCCCAAAGCGAAAAACGAAAAACCCAGACATCCGAGAATTCCCCAAAGCATTAGCCATCTTTTTGTTTTTGCTATCATGATCTGCAAAAATAACAATCCCTCATGAGCTTTGTTAATAAAGTCTTCCAAATAAATACCTTATTTTTGGTGAAAATTTTCCAAAAAATCATGAACGACGAATTGCAGCCAAAGCCACGCCTGCCACGTTGGATGAAAATGAAAATGCCCAAAGGAGAAAGTTATTCCAGGGTAAAAAATCTGGTGAACAAGCACGGACTGCACACCATTTGTACCAGCGGAAACTGTCCCAACATTGGAGAATGCTGGAACCGAGGCACAGCCACCTTTATGATTTTAGGTGAAATTTGTACACGCAATTGTAAATTTTGCGGCGTGAAAACGGGCAAACCGCTGCCACCCGACCCGCGGGAACCTCGGCGTGTTGCCGAATCCATCCGGCTGATGCAATTGAAACATGCTGTCATCACCTCGGTAGATCGCGACGACCTGCCCGATCTGGGCGCCGCTTTCTGGGCCGAAACCATCCGCGAAGTGAAACAACTTAATCCGGATACCCGGCTGGAAGTGCTGATCCCTGATTTTCAGGGAAAGCCGGAGCTGATTGAGCAGGTGGCCAAGGCCCGTCCCGAAGTGATTTCGCATAACCTGGAAACCGTGGAACGACTAAGCCCGCAAATACGCAGCTCGGCCAAATACCACCGCAGTCTGGAGGTAATTTCCGTCATCGCAAAAACCGGTTTGGTTCCCAAATCGGGCATCATGCTGGGGCTGGGCGAAACCGAAGCAGAAATCATGCAAACCATGGACGACCTGCTGTCAGCCGGCTGCCGGGTAATCACCATTGGACAATACCTGGCGCCAACGATATCGCATATTCCGGTAAAAGAATATATCAGTCCCGAACAATTTGAAACATACCGAACAATCGGCCTCGAAAAGGGTTTTTCATTTGTGGAAAGCAGCCCGCTGGTCCGTTCGTCGTACCGGGCAGAGCTACATGCCGGGGCCTGACCGGAAAAAAACCAAACCCGAAAAACTGGAAACTGAAAACTGGAAATATGGCAAATTTTAAATACGAAGATGTCGGTCTGAAAGACTATAAAGCCTGCTGGGACTACCAGGAAGAAATACTGGAAATGGTGCAGGCAGATAAAAAAGCCACGGGCGCTCCAAGCGAACTTAACCGGTTTTTACTGGTTGAGCATCCGCATGTGTACACGCTGGGGAAAAGCGGCGACGAGCACAACCTGCTGGTTCACGGCGACTTTCTTAAAAAGATTGACGCCACCTTCTACAAAATCAACCGGGGAGGCGACATTACGTATCATGGTCCCGGTCAACTGGTAGGCTACCCGATTATCGACCTGGAATATTACAAAATCGGTGTACGCGAATACATCGAAAAGATGGAAGACGCCATCGTGGCCACCCTGGCCCATTACGGATTGACCGGAGGACGCAAGGAAGGCGCTACGGGTGTTTGGCTCGATGCCGGCATCCCGGCCAAAGCGCGTAAAATTTGCGCCATCGGCGTGCGTGTCAGCCGCTACGTCACCATGCACGGCTTTGCGTTGAATGTCAACACCGATTTACGCTACTTCAACTACATTAACCCCTGCGGTTTTCTCTCTTACGGCGTCACTTCAATCGAACGCGAACTGGGACACCCGGCAGACATGAATGAAGTGAAGGAAATCGTAAAAATAAAGTTTAATGATATCTATTAAAAAAGACAACATGATTGATCTTGAAACCCTGGAAGAGAAATTTAGTATTGAAGGCGAGTTAGGCTTTGCCGAATTGGAAAACGATCTGGTTTACCTCACCGTTTCCAATAAATATGCCGAGGCCGATATTTGTTTGTACGGCGCCCATGTAACCCGTTTTCGTCCGCACAAAACCATGGACATCCTCTGGATGAGCCCTGACAGTTTTTTTGAAGTTGGCAAACCAATTCGCGGCGGCATTCCCGTATGTTTTCCCTGGTTTGGCCCGCACAAAACCGACGCGCAAAAACCACAGCACGGCTTTGCCCGGCTGATGTACTGGGAGGTACTGGAAACAGCTGCCACACCCACCGGCGAAACACAAATCAGGCTGCAACTGACTTCGTCGGAAGAGACCCGGGCTTACTGGCCTTTCGATTTCGTGGCAGAGCTCGACATAACGGTAGGCGCCAGGCTGACCGTGAGCTTAAACGTGACCAACACCTCAACCGATCCGTTTGAATACAGCAGCGCACTGCACTCGTACTTCTTCCTGTCGCGCATCGAAAACATCGGTATCGAAGGACTTCAGGGAACCACTTATTATAACCAGCTCAATCCGGGAAATGAAGTACAGGAAGAGGCGGTACTGAAGATCAGCGAAGCGCTTACGCGCCACTACCTCGACACGGAAGCTGCCGTAGTGATCGCCGATCCCGTTTTCCGCCGCCGCATCCGGGTCGAAAAAACAGGCAGCCGGGTGACAACCGTCTGGAATCCCGGGAAAGAAGCCTGCGCCACCATTGCCGACCTGCCAGCCGATGCCTACGAAACTTTTGTTTGCGTGGAAGCCGTCAATGCATTCAATACGCCCGCTCGTCTGGCGCCTGGTCAATCGCACGAAACATCGGCCATTCTTGGAATTGAAGAATAGTTGCAAAAACGCTTTCATGAACATTTTTGCCCAAACGAAAATTGCCCGGGAGTACGACGCCTATTATCAATCGGAGCAGGGACGCCTGGTTGACGAACTGGAAAAGCAGGCTGTTCTGAACCTGCTGACGCCGGTAAGCCCGGGCAAAATGCTCGAAATTGGATGCGGCACCGGCCACTGGACTGAATTTTTCAGCGAGCTGGGATTCCACATCACAGCAACCGATGTGGCCGAAGCCATGCTGACTCTTGCCCGGGAAAGGGCGCTGCCCCAAGTGCAATGGATGACTGCCGATGTTTGCCGACTGCCCTTCGCCAACCATACGTTCGACCAGGTGGCCGTGATTACGGCGCTGGAATTTTGCGGTGATATCAAACAGGCATTTGCCGAAATGAAACGGGTGTTAAAACCCGGCGGCTGGCTGATTGCCGGTTGTCTGAACGCCGACTCAACTTTAGGAAAAATCAGGGAGCAGTATCCGGTATTCCGGCACGGGGATTTTATGACCCGTGAACAACTCTGCAATCATTTGCTAAAAATTGGCCAGCCGGAAATCGCGGAATGTGTTCACCTGTCCTCCGACTTTCAAATCCTTGATCAAACCGAAGATAAACAAACAGCGCCGGCTGTATTTATGGCCGCCGCCGTCCAAAAAACGAACTGATGTACATTACCGTCGAAATAAGCTATTATCCGCTCCTCAACGAATATGAACAGGCCGTCCTGGAACTGTTGGATTTACTGAAAGACCAGCCCGGAATTTCGGTAACAACAGGAGCCATGAGTTCGCTGATTGCCGGCGAATACGAGCCGGTTATGGAACTGCTCCACCAGGCCATGAAGCAGTTGATGCAGCAATATCCTTCGGTATTCACCTTAAAGATCGCGAACGCCTGTGAGGTGAAACCGTGAGTCCGGGATTAGTTCCGGTTTTTCCGCTTCTTTTTATACTTCTTCAACAAATACAGGATCAGAGATACGATTAACCAGAATGGCCAGATTTTAATCATGAAGAGAACAAAATCAACAAATCCGAACCAGCCCCGCGAAAGAGACTGCTTTAAGCGTTCGGTAAATTTTCCCCGTTTGGCCGGATTATACTTAAAATCTTTCTGTTTCGATATCCATAAATTAAGGGTACTGTAATCAACCAAATCGGCCAGGTAGGTTAGCCGGCCGGTGGCGCTTTCAATTTCTTCTTCCAGACCGCGTATTTTTTCTTCAATCTCCAGAATTTTTTTCACGGTCTTTGCCTGTTTTAAAAGATCCTGGTAACGGACCAGATAACTCCGTTTATTTGCAAGCCGCGTTTCTATATCGAATAACTCTTCTGGTAATAGTAACCGGATTAACTCCCGATATCGTGATTCTTGTTCTGCCATTGGTTAATATTTGGTGCAGAACAAAGATTATAATTTTTTACATTCCCCCTACAAAGTTCATTTGATCCATAAATTGGTCGGTGACGTCGCGGGCATCAATTTCTTTATACAGGATTTCGCCACTGCCCGCTTCTACCTGCACAATAAAGTTTTCGAACTGATTGCAGGGAATCCTGACGTTTAAGTTGTACGACGATTCGTAGTCGGTATTATTAAAACTTTCGTTGGCATAATAGCCACCGTGCATTTTCACCAGGCTGTCGATCCGCGATTTCGACCTTTCAAGTTCATTCACCCTCAAGCCCAGGCGGCCGTCTTTGATGATCTTTTTTTTATCAACTTCCGTTTTTTCAAGTTCGTCAACAGCCGGTGCCTCCCGCGACTGATTGGTTTGGGGGACAATTTCTTTTTCAACGCCGGCCAGGTCATAGTTCATCCGGTCACTGCCGGTTTCGGCACACGAGAAAACCATGAATGCGAACACCATGAGGTTGAGAATCTTTTTCATTTGTTTTGGGTTTAATTGTTTTTATCTGTTGTAATGACTGTTACCGGTTATCTACTTTTTCCGGGTTCAGATCATGGTTTTGCAGGCGATACCAGGCCAGTTCTTCGTATTTGGTCCCGGGCCGCCCGTAGTTCGAGTACGGATCAATGCTGAGACCGCCGCGCGGAAGGAATTTTCCCCACACTTCGATGTATTTGGGTTCCATCAGCTTAACCAGATCTTTCATCATGATGTTGATGCAATCTTCGTGAAATGCGCCGTGGTTGCGAAAACTAAACAAATACAGTTTCAGCGATTTGCTTTCGACCATTTTCGCACCTGGCAGGTAACTGATGTAAATGGTGGCAAAATCGGGTTGCCCGGTGATGGGGCACAGACTGGTAAATTCGGGCGCGTTAAATTTCACCCAGTAATCATTTTCCGGATGTTTATTGTCGAATGTCTCAAGCAGATCCGGCGAGTAGTCGAACAAATAATTGGTTTCGTTTCCGAGTTGTTTCAAGTTGTCCATATCTGTTAAATTCCAGGTTTCAAGTTCGAAGTTTCAAGTTCGAAGCAAGCAGGTTCCAGGTTTGATGATAAATACCCAATCACCGCCTAATTATCCAATGACTAATGACTAATCACCAATGACCGCCTAACTAACCCCATCCCCTGTTTTTCTCTTTTTCAAATAATTTTCCAGTCCGTTTCGCCGCAACTTACAGGCGGGGCAATGCCCGCAACCTTCTCCAACAAGGCCGTTGTAGCAGGTGAGCGTTTCGATGCGTACCAGCTCAAAAACGCCCAACTCGTCGGCCAATTGCCAAATCTGCTCCTTATTCTTCCACATCAGCGGCGTATGAATCTCATACGCGTAATCCATCGACAGGTTCAGTGTGTGGTTAAGCGAGCGAATAAACTCGTCGCGGCAATCGGGATAACCGCTGTAATCGGCCTGCCCGACCCCGGTCACCAAATGATGAATGCCCCGCGACTTGGCATATACGGCAGCATAAGTCAAAAAAAGCATATTCCTCCCTTCCACCAGCGTATTAGGCGGATGACCGGCGGGCTTATCTTCGTCAACCCCAATATCGGGATTGGTAAGCGCATTGCTGGTGATCTGCCCCAACAAATCGAGCTTATACACATGAAACGGCACACCCGCTTTTCGTGCAATTGCCCCGGCAACCTCTAGTTCGAGCCGGTGTTTTTGCCCGTAATCAAACGAAATGGCCTCAAGCTCATCAAATTGCTGTTTTGCCCAGAACAGGCAGGTTGTCGAATCCTGTCCGCCCGAAAAAACCACCAATGCCTTGTTCATTAAATTTGTTTTAAGCGAAACGGATTATACGAAATTTCCTCGTCAAACGTATCAACCCCTTCAATCTCCTTTACCTTTTTCACCACCAAAACAGTGAACGGCAGGATAAGAATTTCATAGGCTGTTTTCAGTAAGGCCTGCGTCACAATCATCGTCAGGATAACCTGGAGCGGGAAAATACCTGTAAAAGCAATGCTGATGAAGATCATTGAGTCGGCTCCTTCGCCGGCCAGGGTAGAAACGATGGCGCGCAACGAAAAGCCTTTGCCTTTGGTGAGCAGTTTAAACTTGCTCATCACGAATGCATTGAGGAAAGAGCCGATCAGGTAAGCCATCAGGCTGGCAAACACGATACGCACCGAGCTTCCCACAATTTGCTGAAAGGCCTCCTGACCTTCATAAAAGGGGGCGGTCGGCATCGAAATCGCCAGCATAAAGAATAATGCAGCCAGCAAATTCACACCAAAACCCGCCCAAATAATCAGGCGCGCCTTGGCGTATCCCCACACTTCGGCAATCACATCGTTGATGATGTAGGCGACGGGAAAAATTAATACGCCCGCCGGCGCCGACCACGGTCCGATCAGGATAATTTTGGAGGCTAAAATGTTTGCAATTAGCAGGGAAGCCGCGAACAGGACTCCCGTTAACAGGAATAATACCGAAACTTGATTTTTCATTTTACTTGTTTTTTACGTGGTTACCAAGCACACGTGATTCATGATGCCGCAAAAGTAATCATTTTTCTTTGATGCGCTTTAGCGAAACCGGAAACTTTGGGAAGGCCCTCGTTCTGTTCTAAATCATTGTTCAACCAGTCGTTAATCGTTAATAAGTATCAATGAAGGACGCTCGTATCTTTTTTTTCATATTTTTGTATAAGATGTTACTTTTTTTAAAATTGATGTTACTATGACAGTTTCCAGGTTTGGCGTATCGTTGGAAAAGGATCTTTTGGATGCCTTGGATGAATACGTGAAAGAAAATCGCTTTTCGAACCGGTCGCAGGCGATCCGCCAGCTGATCAGCCGGAATGTTGTTGAACGGAAATGGCAATGCAATAACCATGTTGCCGGCTCGGTCACCCTGGTTTACGATCCGCACCGCCGCGAAATCCTGAGCCAGCTTGCCGATGTCCAGGAAACCTACTCACAGGAGATCTTATCGTCCCAAATGGTTATCCTCGACAAATCGAAACACATGGAGATTTTTGCCATCAAAGGCGTAGCCAGCCGGTTAACCGATATGGCCGACAAGCTGATTACCATCAAAGGAATGCAACACGGCAAATTAACCATGAGCCGCGTTGATTAACCCGTTGGACCGTGGCTTCCTGTTCTTATTATTTAATGTGATCTCAAAAACAATAAAACGTGTATCATGAATGACCTTTCTCCACATCTTCAACATAAACTTGACCAACTGGAACAATGGTTTTCCTCCCGAAAAGGTTCAATTGTCGCTTTCTCGGGCGGGATTGATTCAACCCTGGTGTTGTTCCTGGCCTGGAAGTTCCAGGGAAAACAACATGCCATCGGTGTCATTTCCAATTCCGAAAGTCTCAAGCAAAAAGATTTCGAGTTGGCAAAAAATTTCTGTCAAACATTCGACATCCATCTGGAGATCATTAAAACCAAAGAACTAACCGACCTGCGTTACAACCAAAACCCGGAAAACCGGTGTTATTTCTGCAAAGAACATCTGTTTCACGACCTGCAGGCGGTCAAGGAAAAATATCCTGAATTTGATGTACTAAGCGGCACCAACCTCGATGATCTGGGCGATTATCGCCCCGGATTGCAGGCAGCAGCCCAATACCGGGTTTTGGCGCCAATGGCCGACTGCAAGCTCACGAAAGACGAGTTGCGCCAAATCGCGAAACATTTTGAACTTCCCAACTGGGACAAACCGGCCAGCCCCTGCCTGAGCTCGCGTATTCCGTACAATCACCGGATCACCTACGAAAAGCTCCGTCAGGTTGAAGCGGCCGAGAATATCCTCAACGATTTTGGCTTCAACGATGTGCGGGTACGCCATTACGGCGAGTACGGACAAGTGGAAGTAAAAAAAGAAGAACTGGAGAAACTGTTGCTGATGGAAGATCTCGTCATTGACAAGATCAGGGCGGTTGGTTTCCCCCAGGTGAAGATCGACCGCGAAGGATTGGTTTCAGGAAAGCTCAACCGGGTATTGAAAGGCATTCATCAGAAAAAATAGACCAGTATGAAGATATTGTATTACGATTGTTTCGCAGGAATCAGCGGAGATATGAACCTGGGAGCGCTGATTGACCTGGGCGTAGATGCCGGTTATCTGAAAACAGAGTTGGAAAAACTAAACATCACAGGGTTTCATCTCCATATCAAACCCGACCAGCGCAGAGGTATCTCAGGCACAAAAGCCGAAGTGGTGATTGAAAATCCCGATAACGAAAAACACCGCCACCTGAGGCATATCGAAGAGATCATCAACAACTCCGCCCTGCCGGAGCATGTCAAACTAAACTCCTTAAAGATTTTTAACCTGATTGCCGAAGCAGAAGCGAAAGTACACAACATTCCCAAAGAAAAAGTCCATTTTCACGAAGTCGGCGCTCTTGATTCGATTGCCGACATTGTTGGCGCAGCCATTTGCCTCGATTATTTAAAAGTCGACAAAGTGATATCTTCGTCCATTCAACTGGGAGGAGGCACCGTAAGATGCGCTCACGGAATCATGCCGGTACCCGCGCCGGCAACGGCGCTGATCGTTCAAAACGTTCCGGTGAAAAGCGGTTTGGTGAACCACGAAGCAACCACGCCAACCGGTGCTGCCATTTTAGTTGCAACAGTCGACGAATTTACCGACAGCATCGATTTCAGGATCACAAAAACAGCTTATGGAATTGGTAACCGCGACAGCGAAGTTCCGAACGTATTACGCGTTTACCTGTTGGAATCAGCAGAAGGACATCGTGATGTACAGCTTGAACCCGCTGTGATTTTGGAATGCAACATTGACGATATGAATCCCGAACATTTTGATTTCATACTGGATCAGCTGTTTCGGGCCGGAGCCAGCGATGCCTGGCTTATCCCGGTCATCATGAAAAAATCGCGGCCTGCAAACATGCTCTCAGTACTTTGCCCTGAAAATTTAACCGGGAAACTAAAAGAAATCATCTTCACGCACAGCACCTCCATTGGCATCCGGGAATACCGGGTTACTAAAAACGCCCTTCGCCGCGAAGAATCAACGATTGAAACCGTTTATGGCCCGGTTCGGGTGAAAAAAAGCTTTTACAACGGGAAACTGATCCGCGTCAAACCGGAGTCGGAAGATTGCCGGAAATGGGCCGAGTTAAATCAGATCAGCATCTCGCAGGTGGAACATGCTGTTCAAAAAACACTGTTTCAACAATGGAACTGAAAGATATTCTTGAAAAATACAAACAGGGTGAAATTGAACTCGTAGACGCTCTGGAACGGCTTTCGGGGCATGGCATTGAAGAAATGGGCTTTGCCACCATCGACACCGACCGGCAACACCGGACCGGAATGCCGGAAGTGATTTATGCTTCGGGGAAAACAGTTGAACAGGTTTGCCTGATTGCCGAACGCATGTATCAAAAAGGAATCGACCTGCTGGCAACCCGGGTGACTCCCGAGATGTTTGATGCCGTAAAAAACATCATTCCCGGGGCCGACTATAATCCGCTGGCCAAAACCATTACCTGCAAAAAAAATCATCAGCCGGTTAACAAAGGCTACATTGCCGTTGTGGCCGCCGGGACGTCCGATTTGCCGGTGGCGGAGGAAGCTGTGGTAACGGCGCGCTTTTTAGGCAACCAGGTCGAAACGGTTTACGACGTGGGGGTCGCAGGCATTCATCGGCTGTTTAACAAGCTGGAAATCATCCGGAATGCCCGCGTCATTATCGTGGTAGCCGGCATGGAGGGCGCCCTGGCCAGCGTGGTTGGCGGACTGGTTGACAAACCGGTGATTGGTGTCCCCACCAGTATTGGTTACGGAGCCAATTTTGGCGGACTGTCCGCTTTGCTGTCGATGCTGAACAGTTGCGCCAGTGGCGTGAGTGTCGTTAATATCGATAACGGTTTTGGGGCCGCCTGCCAGGCTTCATTAATCAATAAACTTTAAGATACTGTATCATCATGCAAGAACTGTATTTACTTTCCGTTTCAGCCGCCTCGCTCGGCGTTATTCACACCATCCTGGGCCCCGACCATTATTTGCCCTTTATTGTATTGAGTAAAGCCCGGCAATGGTCAAGCAATAAAACGATGTGGATCACCTTTATCTCGGGTGTAGGACATGTGGGCAGTTCCATCCTGATCGGGATTTTGGGTGTAACACTCGGCATCAGTCTGAGTAAGCTGGAAAACATTGAAGCGTTTAGGGGCGAACTGGTTGGATGGATGTTGTTTGCATTTGGCGTTTTGTATACCTTGTACGGCATTTACAAATACATCAAAACCTCGCATCATGCCCATCTCCCCGATTTTTTACTTCCCAAAAAGATCAGGGGGTTGCAACATCTGCCTGTCGACGAACAAAGTCAGGACAACAGCCGGTTAACACCCTGGGTTTTATTCCTGATTTTTGTATTCGGCCCCTGTGAAGTGCTGATCCCCATGCTGATTTTTCCTGCATATAAAAACAGTACGCTGGGCATGTTTACAGTTGCGCTGATCTTTGGCATTGCCACCATTTCGACCATGATGTTCACCGTTTACCTGGGATATAAGGGTACATCGTTGCTAAAATTCAAAAAACACGAAAGATACCTTCATTTGCTTGCCGGACTGGTCATTCTCTCAAGCGGGACCGGGATTTTGTTTTTGGGATGGTGATGTATAAGACGGTCGGTTGCCGTGATCGGTGACCGGGTATCCGATCTTTCGCAACGCGTGTTAACCAGGCGTATTTCTGTCGGCGAAAAGGACAATAGGTATTCATCAGAAAAAATTGTTACTTTTGCCAAATAAAACAGAATGAGCGCTTCCGCGAAAGTTTGATTCTCTTTTCTGGTATATTTTGACATACATTCCTGCACATTATATGAAGTTTGACGAATTTGATTTACACGACGATATCCTGGATGCCTTGCACGATATGGGTTTTGACGAAGCGACCGAAATCCAGGAAAAAACCATCCCCATTATACTCGAAGGACACGATTTGATTGCCTGTGCCCAGACCGGAACCGGAAAAACAGCGGCTTTTATGCTGCCGATTATTGAAAAAGTTTCGGCCTTGCCGTCGGGCCATACCCGGGCGCTGATTATTATTCCAACACGGGAGTTGGCAATCCAGATTGAACAGCAGGTGCAGGGATTTTCGTATTACTCGGGCACCACCTCCATCTCGTTGTATGGCGGCGGCGACGGGAACGAATGGGAAGTTCAACGCAAAGCGCTGGAGGGTGGCGTGGATATCATTGTAGCGACCCCCGGCAAGCTGATTTCCTTTATCGACAACGATATTGCCCGCTTGGGACAGGTCGAATACGTGGTACTTGACGAAGCCGACCGCATGCTCGACATCGGTTTTCATGACGATATTATCCGGATTTTCAGCCATCTGCCCGAAAAACGGCAGACCGTGATGTTCAGCGCAACCATGCCGCCAAAGATCAAAACACTGGCAGCCAAGGTACTGACCAAACCCAAAGAGTTTAGCACGGCTATCAGCAAACCTGCTGAAGGAGTTTTACAGGCCGCTTATATTTGTCACGAAGAACAAAAAATACCGCTGATCCAAAGTCTGATCGCCGGGAAAGATGACTGCCAGAGTATCCTCATTTTTTGCTCAACGAAAAAGAAAGTGTCGCAGATTGTGCGGGCGCTGCAAAAGAAAAAGCTGGATGCGCAAGCCATCTCATCCGATTTGGAACAAAAAGAACGCGAAGCAGTTTTGATGAAATTCCGCGCCCGGCAAACACGTATCCTCGTTGCTACCGATGTGCTTAGCCGGGGGATCGATATTAAAGATATTAACCTGGTCATAAACTTTGATGTACCGGGAGACGCCGAAGATTACGTACATCGCGTTGGCCGTACTGCACGAGCCAATACCACCGGTATCGCGCTCACCTTCATCAACAGCGACGACATGTACAAATTCCAGCAAATTGAAACGCTGATCGAAAATGAAGTATACAAAGTCCCTCTGCCCGAAGAATTTGGTCCCGGTCCTGAATGGAAAGTGTCTGCCCGGAGAAAAGGCGGCGGCGACCGGAATAAAGGCAATGGTCGAAAAAACTTCAGAAAAGAAAAATCCCGGCCAGGAAAAAATCAGAATTAAAAAGAGGCAAACCTCTGAACGTCCATCTGCTTCGTCGGGTTAAAGAAGGTGAAAACGATGGAAGACAGTCGAAGACCATCGTATTCAATAATCTTCGACTGCCTTATTTCTCTAATTTCCCATATCAGAAATAAACTTGATCCGCATCAAACGGATTTCTTCCTCGCTGTATTCATCTTCTCCCAATTCGTCAAGGGCCGACTGAATGGAATCATCCTCTGCTTCGCGAAAATAATCATAGACTTCATCCTGGTGTTCATCGTCCAGCACGTTGTCGATGTAATAATCAATATTGATTTTGGTTCCTGAGTTTACAATGGCTTCAAGCTCAGATATCAGTTCTCCCATCTCTATGTTGTTGGAGTTGGCAATATCTTCGAAAGGCAGCTTACGGTCAATACTCTGGATAATGCTCACTTTTGTTTTCGACTTATTGGCTACCGTTTTCACCACCATATCCTGCACCCGTTCGATATCATTGTCTTCGACATATGATTTGATCAATCCAATAAATTCGGCGCCGTAACGTTTGGCCTTCCCGTCGCCAACTCCCTGCATATTTTTCAGTTCGTCAATGGTGATGGGGTACTGAATGGACATATCGGTCAGTGAAGGATCCTGAAAAATGACAAATGGCGGAAGGTTATGCTTTTTAGCTACTTTTTTTCGAAGATCTTTCAGCAATTCAAACAGCTCCGGGTCTCCGGCCGAACTGCCTGACGGGCCGCTTAGCGACACATATTCTTCTTCCAGTTCATCGTAGTTGTGGTTTCTGACCAGTAAAAACGGTCCGGGCTTAGCGATAAAGGCATTTCCTTTTCCAGTCAGCTTCAATAGGCCGTAGTTTTCAATGTCTTTGCTGATAAGGCCGGCAATCATGCTCTGCCGGAATACAGCGTTCCAGAAACGGGCGCTGTGGTCGTCGCCGTTTCCGAAAGCTTCCAGTTCATCGTGATGGAACGATTTTACAGCAGCGCTCAGTTTACCGGTCAGGATATCCGAAATATGTTCGGCCTTATATTTTTCTTTCACTTCTTTAATGGCGAGTAAAGCGCGGTGGACCTCATCTCCCGCTTCTACCTGTTCTTTCGGGTTCAGGCAATTATCGCAGTTGCCACAAGGTTCGTCCAATAGTTCGCCAAAATAATTCAACAGGATGATGCGGCGGCAAATAGCCGATTCGGCATACGAAGCCGTGTCCAGCAAAAGCTGACGCCCGATTTCCTGTTCGGCGACGGGCTTACCCTGCATAAATTTCTCCAGCTTTTGAATGTCTTTATACGAATAAAAAGCGATACATTGTCCTTCGCCCCCATCACGCCCGGCACGGCCGGTTTCCTGGTAATAGCCCTCCAGACTTTTGGGGATATCGTAATGGATCACAAAGCGTACGTCGGGTTTATCGATTCCCATTCCAAAGGCAATGGTAGCCACAATTACGTCAACTTCCTCCATCAGAAACTTATCCTGGTTCCCCGACCGGGTGGCCGAGTCCATGCCGGCATGGTAAGCCAGCGCTTTAATGCCGTTTACCCTTAAGAGTTCAGCCAGTTCTTCCACTTTTTTCCGGCTCAGACAATAAATAATGCCCGATTTCCCTTCATTCTCCTTAATAAACTTAATAATCTGGTTTTCGGGTTTAACCTTCGGCTTCAGCGCGTAATACAAGTTCGGCCGGTTAAAGGAAGCCTTAAACACATTGGCCTCCAGCATGCCGAGGTTTTTCTGTATATCGTGCTGTACTTTAGCCGTAGCGGTAGCGGTAAGCGCCACAATGGGTGCATTCCCGATTTCCTGGATAATCGGCCTGATCCGGCGGTATTCGGGACGGAAGTCATGTCCCCATTCCGAGATACAGTGTGCCTCATCAATGGCGTAAAACGAAATCTTCACGCTTTTCAGGAATTCAACGTTTTCCTGCTTGGTCAACGATTCGGGGGCCACATAGAGCAACTTGGTTTTGCCCCCTGTCACAGACTCTTTTACTTGCTGAACAGCCTGCCTGGATAAGGATGAATTTAAAAAGTGGGCGATGCCATCTTCGGTTCCGAAACTTCGGATGGAGTCAACCTGGTTTTTCATTAATGCAATTAATGGCGAAATAATAATTGCCGTTCCTTCCATGATTAATGCCGGCAACTGGTAGCAAAGCGATTTGCCTCCGCCGGTTGGCATTAATACAAAGGTATCATTCCCGTCCAACACGCTTTTTATCACCTCCTCCTGTTGACCCTTAAACCGGTCAAAACCAAAGTGTTTCCTGAGATGATCGGTCAATATTAGCTCATTCTTCATAAAGCTACTAGTTTATTATCCACTTAGTCACAAATCTTTTAGGGGTATCTAAGGTAAATAAAATCTGCTTCAAATCGCAACGTTTTTTTTTCATTTTATTCCACTTGCTTCTGATTTAAAAAAAATTAAGCTTTGAGGCAAAAGAAGAATTGTGAATAGTCGCTATATTTGTCCGGGTTTCCCCAATAAACACATTTTGATAACTACTGAACCAAATTACCAAAAATGACCGAGGATCAAAGCACAAATAAGAAGAAAGACCCGAATGCGGAAATGTCCTTCCTGGAACACCTGGAAGAATTGAGATGGCATCTGATCCGGGCATTTCTTGCTATTGTATTATTTTCAATCGTTGCCTTTATCAAAAAAGATTTCATTTTTGATACCCTTATTCTGAATCCAAAGATGCCTGATTTCTGGACTAACCGGATGTTTGCCCAGTTGGCCGACTTCACCGGAATGGAGGCGTTGCGGATTAACAACACCGAATTGAAACTGATCAGCATCAAAATGTCGGGACAGTTTATGACTCACATCTGGACCTCGTTAATTGCCGGCTTGATTATTTCATCGCCCTATGTCATTTTCGAGTTCTGGCGTTTTATTAAACCCGCCCTGTACGAAAAAGAACGCAAACACTCAGTCGGCGCTGTTTTTTACATTTCCTTCCTGTTTCTGATCGGGATTCTTTTTGGATACTATTTAATTGTGCCTCTGTCCGTCCATTTTTTAGGCTCCTACTCCATCAGTAGCGAAATTGCCAACCAAATCAATGTTTTATCCTATATTAGCACGGTTACATCGATCACCCTGGCAAGCGGCGTAGTTTTTGAGTTGCCCATTCTGGTTTACTTTTTAAGCAAGATAGGCTTACTGGGCCCGGAGTTGATGAAAAAGTACCGACGCCATGCTTACGTGGCCTTGTTGCTGCTCTCTGCCATTATCACGCCGCCCGACGTATTTAGTCAGATTATGGTCTGTTTCCCGCTTGTTATCCTGTATGAGGTGGGTATTGTTATTTCGCGGAAGGTTAAAAAGAAAGCTGATGCAGAATTAGATGCATTATAAACCGGCATTTATTAGATTATGAAGTTACGAGCTGAGAATATTGTCAAAAAATACCGCAAACGAACGGTTGTAAAAGGGGTTTCATTCGAAGTAAACCAAGGTGAGATTGTGGGACTGCTCGGGCCAAACGGAGCCGGAAAAACAACTTCATTTTATATGATTGTTGGTCTGATTCAGCCGCTTTCGGGGAAGATTTTTATCGCTGACGAAGAAATCACCAAACTCCCGGTTTACAAACGCGCCCAGCGCGGCATTGGTTACCTGGCCCAGGAAGCTTCGGTATTCCGGAAACTCAGTATTGAAGACAACTTAAGGGCGATACTGGAAATGACCAACTACACAAAGGCCTACCAAAAGGAAAAAATGGAATCGCTTTTGGAAGAATTTCACCTGACACATATCCGAAAAAGTAAAGGTTACCAGCTTTCGGGAGGAGAACGACGCCGCACCGAGATTGCCCGGGCGTTGGCCATCGACCCCAAGTTTATCTTACTCGACGAGCCGTTTGCCGGGGTTGATCCTATTGCTGTTGAAGATATCCAGGAGATTGTACGCAAGCTGATTGAAAAAAACATCGGTGTGCTGATTACCGACCACAACGTACACGAAACCCTCTCGATCACCGATCGTTCGTACCTGCTTTTCGAAGGATCGATCCTGAAAGCCGGGACAGCCGAGGACCTGGCCAACGATGAAGATGTACGCCGGGTTTACCTGGGACAAAACTTCACACTACGCTAGGAATAACCGCCTGAGAAATATTATTTTCAACTTTCTCCCTCTTGTTTGCAGAAATAAAAATTTGCCTTATATTTGCGCCTCGATTAGCGGACGTGGCGGAATTGGTAGACGCGCTAGACTTAGGATCTAGTGCCACACGGCGTGGGGGTTCGAGTCCCTTCGTCCGCACTGAAAAAAGCTCAACCGCTGTGCTTGAAACCCGTTTTCAGGCAAGCGGTTTTTATTGGTTTATAAGGCCGGAGTTCGATCCGGAATAACACGATAACATATTGGTTATCCGATCATTTTCCAAAAAATATTAAGTGGGATTTTTTTATGAACATTACAAAAGAGAACATCAACGAGCTAAACGCAACCATTACCGTAAAAATTGAAAAAAACGACTACGAAGCTACGGTAAACGAGGCTTTAAAAGACTATCGTAAAAAAGCGAATATGCCAGGCTTCCGTCCTGGTAAAGTTCCTGCAGGATTGGTGAAAAAAATGTACGGAAAAGCCATTCTGGCAGACGAGGTAAACAAGATGTTATCTAACAACCTGTCGAAATACATTGTTGACGAGAAACTTAACCTGCTGGGCGAACCGCTTCCCAACGAAGAAAAACAGCCCAAAATAGACTGGGAAACAACCGAAGACTTCGAATTTGTATTCGACATTGCTCTTGCTCCCGAAATTGAGGTAAAGCTCGACAAACGCAAAAAATTCACTTATTACAACATCCTTGTCGACGACGACATGGTGAATAAACAAGTTGAAACCTACACCGGACGTTTTGGCAACCATAAAAATGCGGATGAGGTTGGTGAAAAAGATTCTGTTCGCGGTGATTTCGTCCAACTCGACGCCGACGGCAATGAACTGGCCGACGGTATTGTCGCCGAACAAGTGATCATTGCCGTTGACCTGATGAAAGATGAAACCGTAAAAAACGAAATCATCGGGAAAAAAGCCGGCGACAGCGTTGTATTCGACCCGGTAAAAGTATATGAAGACAAACACGAGGTTGGCCATATGCTGAACCTGTCGCACGAAGAAGCAGAAAAAATTGAAGGCAACTTCAAATTCACTATTGCCGAAATTCAGCGTTTCGAACAGGCCGAAATCAACGAAGATTTATTCAAAAAAGTTTTCGGCGATGAAACTGAAATCAAAAGCGAAGAAGAATTCCGCAACAAACTGAAAGCCGACCTTTCTGAAAACTTTACTTATTCGAGCGATTACAAATTTGCGATCGACAGCCGTGATACCCTGGTTGAAAAAGTGGAGATGCAATTGCCGGAAGAATTCCTGAAACGTTGGCTGAAAGCAACCAATAATGAATTGACTGACGAACAAATTGAAGCTGATTTTGACAACTTCATGAAAGACCTTCGCTGGCAGTTGATCAAAGACCGCTTGATTAAAGACAACGAAATCCGGATCAACGAAGAAGATGTGAAAGAATTGGCCAAAAAAGTGGCAGCTATGCAATTCAGCCAATACGGCATGTTCAACGTAGCCGATGAACACCTGGAAAACTACGCAGGCCACATTCTTCAGAACGAAGATGAAAGAAGACGGCTGGTAAACAGGGCACAGGAAGACAAAATTATAGAACTGATTAAATCGAAGGTTGCTATCGACGAGAAAGCAATCAGCCACGAAGAGTTTAACAAATTGCTTGAAAATTAATTTTCAGGCATTTGTAAACCCATATTTTTATAACTTTGTAAAAACCGGCCGCCCCGTTTATTGTTTTATCATCGATCGGGATGATGCACCGGATTTTACAAAGTTTCTTTTTAAACCAGAGGACAACAGAATGAGTGATTACAAAGAATTTCACAAATATGCCACCCGGCATATCGGAATCAGCAGTTTAAATATGCACCGCTTCGATTCCCTGTTTACAAACAGCCTGACACCCTATATTATAGAAGAACGGCAGTTAAACGTAGCTTCCATGGACGTGTTTTCGCGTTTAATGATGGATCGTATCATTTTTCTGGGAACGCCCATTGACGACTACATTGCCAACATCATTCAGGCCCAGTTGTTATTCCTGGAATCAACTGACCCAAGCAAGGATATCCAGATTTATTTCAACACCCCGGGAGGATCTGTTCACGCAGGCTTGGGCATTTACGATACCATGCAGTATATTTCGCCCGATATTGCCACCATCTGCACCGGTATGGCCGCTTCGATGGGAGCCGTTTTGCTGACTGCCGGAGCCAAAGGAAAACGCTCGGCCCTGAAACATTCGCGGATCATGATTCACCAGCCAATGGGAGGCGCCCAGGGGCAAGCATCCGACATCGAAATTACGGCCCGTGAAATCATGAAACTGAAAAAAGAACTTTACGATATTATCGCGAAACACGCTGAAAAACCTTATGCTCAAGTAGAAAAGGACGCCGACCGCGACTATTGGATGACCTCGGAAGAAGCCCGGGATTACGGAATGATTGATGAAATTTTAGTAAGAAACTAAGGCATTGACAAAAAAAAGCTACATCATGGATAAATGTTCTTTCTGCGGACGGGAAAAGAAAGATGTCAACCTGCTGATTGCAGGGATGGAAGGCCATATTTGCGACCGTTGCATAGAGCAGGCATATGCCATCGTTGAAGAAGAATTTAAAAAAGATTCGGAGTTTGACCTAAGCGGGATCAAACTGATGAAACCCAAAGAAATTAAAGAATTTTTGAGCCAATACGTGATCGGACAGGAGCAGGCCAAAAAGATTTTGTCGGTAGCGGTTTATAATCACTACAAACGGCTGAACCAAAAGGTACAGACCGACGAAACAGAAATTGAAAAGTCCAACATCATTTTAGTAGGACAAACCGGAACAGGTAAAACCCTGCTGGCGCGCACCATTGCGAAAATGCTGCACGTCCCCTTTACCATTGTTGATGCCACCGTACTGACCGAAGCCGGTTACGTAGGCGAAGATGTGGAAAGTTTACTGACGCGACTGCTTCAGGCCGCTGATTATAACGTGGAAGCAGCTGAACGGGGCATCGTATTTATCGACGAGATTGACAAAATCGCCCGGAAAGGCGACAACCCGTCGATCACCCGCGATGTGTCGGGCGAAGGAGTTCAGCAAGGCTTGTTAAAACTGCTGGAAGGTTCGATTGTGAACGTTCCGCCGCAGGGAGGCCGGAAACATCCCGAACAAAAAATGATCCCCGTCAATACCAAAAACATCCTGTTTATCTGCGGAGGTGCCTTTGACGGCATTGAAAAGAAAATTGCCAACCGGCTGAACACCAAAGTCGTGGGCTACGGGGCACAGAAAAACATCGACAACCTGGATCGCGAGAACCTGTTACAGTACATCTCCCCTCAGGATCTGAAAAGTTTCGGGCTTATCCCCGAAATTATCGGTCGGTTACCAGTACTTACCTACCTGCAGCCACTCGACAGAGAGACACTAAGGAACATCCTGACGGAACCGAAAAACTCGTTAATTAAGCAATACATCAAACTGTTTGAACTGGATGACATTGAGCTTAGTTTTGAAGAAGATGCCCTTGAATTTATTGTCGATAAGGCCATCGAATTTAAACTGGGCGCACGCGGGCTACGGTCAATCTGCGAAAACATCATGATTGATGCCATGTTTGAAAGTCCGACAGAGGGGGTTAAAAACCTGAAGATTTCGAAAGAATATGCCGCTTCAAAGATCGACCCTCATGATGCACAACGATTAAAAGCCAGTTAAGCTAAATAGGCCGGAATAAACTCCGGCTTTTTTGTCGTTATGTCTTTACTTATTCTTCATGATCCGATTTAAAAACGTGTCCCTGAAATTGGGGAATAAGCAACTGTTTGAACACTTCAACCTGACTGTAGCCAAGGGCGATAAGGTTGTATTCTCTGCTCCTTCCGGAAGCGGAAAAACCAGTTTATTACGACTTGTTTTAGGATTTATTGATCCGGACGAAGGGAAAATTATCTTCAACAAAAAAGAAGTCAAACCGGAGAACCTGCGGCTTATCCGTAGTCAGGCCGCCTATTTAAGCCAGGACATCGATTTTCCGAACGGACGGGTGAATGAGGTTTTCGGTGAAATTTTCAACTACGCTGCCAATAAAAACTGCAACTATTCCGAATCCGGATTGCTTAAAACATTAGCCGAGGTCGGTCTGCCGGACGAAATCCTCCATAAAAATACCAGCGACATCTCAGGAGGTGAACGGCAACGCCTGGGCTGGGCGCTGATCATGTTACTGGACCGGCCTGTTTTGTTGCTCGACGAACCGACCTCGGCCCTGGACGACCGGATGAAACATTTTTTTATTGAACAGATAAAAAAAACCGGAAAAACAGTGATCTGTGTAAGCCACGATGCTGAATGGCAAATACCGGAAATGAGAGTTATTTCAAGTTTTTATTCATGAATGCAGCAGATATTTCCATCAGCGGACTTGTTTTCGGGCTATTATTAGTTGTCCCAACCATGTTGCTGATTTGGCGTCTCCGGCTGGATTTCAATAAAAGTCTGGTTATTTCGGTAGCCCGCATGCTCATTCAATTAGGGTTTGTAGCTGTTTACCTGAAGTATATCTTCCTGCTCGACCATGTACTTATCAACTTTGCCTATGTGCTGGTTATGATTTTGGTTGCAGCATTCTCGGGCATCCGGAACTCATCGCTTCGTTTAAAAAAACTCCTGGTTCCCACCTTTGTGTCCATGTTGCTTCCGACGCTTTTCACGCTGCTCTATTTTAATGCGTTTATCGTTCAGCTTCCGAATGTTTTTCAGGCAGATGTGATGATTCCCATCGCCGGCTTGATGCTGGGAAATGTTCTGAAAACAAACATCGTGGCTTTAAAAAGTTTCTTCAATATGGCCCGAAAAGAAGAAAAGATTTATCTCTTTTTGCTGGCAGCCGGTGCAAGCAGGCAGGAAGCCGCCCGTCCGTTCATGAAAGAAGCCATCCGCACCGCCATGGCTCCCAACCTGGCCACCATGGCTACCGTCGGCTTGGTGTCGTTACCCGGCGTTATGACGGGTCAGATCCTTGGTGGTTCCGATCCGGTACTGGCCGTAAAGTACCAGATTATGGTCATGATTATCATTTTCTTCACCAGTATCTTAAGCAATGTTCTCCAGTTATTTTTCGCGGTCAGACAGGGATTTGACAGGTATGACAAACTGGATAGAAGCCTCTTTTCAAAAAAATAGCCTCACACGGTATTCATGGCAGCAACCGGATCTAAGCGGGCCGCAGTCAGAGCCGGCATAAAGCCCGAGATCACACCAATACTCCCGGAAACGATGATGCCGATTGCCATGTTTTTCAAACTAAGAGAAAGAGACATGTCGCTGGCGGCGCTGACTACTTCGGTCCCGGCATATACCAGCAACAAACCAACACAGCCCCCGATGAGACAAAGGATAACCGACTCGAATATGAATTCGAACAAAATAAAATAACGTTTAGCGCCCAGCGATTTCTGGATGCCGATGATGTTCGTGCGTTCCTTTACCGAAACGAACATGATATTGGCAATACCGAAGCCGCCCACCAGAATACTAAAACCGCCGATAACCCCGCCGGCCAGGTTAAATACTTTAAAAAAGGCATCGAAACCGCCCGAAATAGCGCTGACTTCATTGATCGCAAAATTGTTTTCCTCCATAGGTTTCAGCCGCCGGAGAGTCCTCATGATCCCTTCCAACTCGGCGATAAACTGGTCTTTGTCTGCCTGCTCTTTTGCTTTGATGTTGATGGTTTGTCCCCGGTCGCGGTTTCTGAAATCAACCATGTTGGCCGCATACGAAACGGGGATATGCAAACGCTTGTCCATGCTGGTTCCAAACATATCGGATCCCTGGCGCTTGTAGGTTCCAATCACAAGAAACCGGTGACCATTCACTTTCATTACGTTTCCCGTCGGATCGCGCCCTTCAAACAAGCGGTCGACCAGCTCGCTGCCAATGATTACCAGGGCAGCCCCGCTACGGCTTTCCGATTCGGTGAAGTACCTCCCCCGGTCTATTTCAAGGCTCCAGGTATCGATCAGCTCGTGCGTAGTTGCAAGCACCTCGGTATTTTCAGCAACCGAGTTTTCAAATTGAACGGTACCGTTAAACCCGAACAGAAAAACAACGTGATCGGTCAAAGCAGAACGCTTTTTAATTTCAAACGCCTCACTTTCTTCGGGAACCGGCCGGTTCAGGTATTTCCACCAGGGATATTCCGTTTCACCCTCAGGTGGAGTCCAGGGCCACTTTTGGATATAAACCATGTTATTGCCCAGCGAATTCAGGTTTTTCCTGATATACTTTTCGAGTGAATCGATCACCGAAAATACCGAGATAATGGCAAAAATACCGATCGTGATTCCCAAAAGCGACAGGACTGTCCTCAACCTATTTGCACGCAGTGAGTTCCCGGCAAAGGCAAAACTTTCGAGAATTAACCGGATGAATAACATATTCGGAAATTTTGCATTAAAGTTAATAGAATCCAAAAGTGAAATAACAGGAAACGTTCTTTAAATTTTCGCCAATTTTCAAAAAATGATTATAACCCGCTTCTCAGGCATAAAAATTCTTTCTAATTTTCCCGAAGAAAATAAGTAAATGACGATTAGGAAACAAAAAAAAATCAGTCGTTTTTACTATCTTTGTGCATCAATCTTAAAGAACTATAAATGAGTGACTTAAAAAAGATCAAATCGGCATTGATCTCTGTTTATCATAAAGACAAGCTTGACGTTATTGTAAAGAAACTGGACGAACTGGGTGTTCATATTTACTCGACAGGCGGAACACAATCTTTTATTGAAAATCTTGGCGTAAACGTAACCGCGGTGGAGAATCTGACCGGATACCCCTCCATCCTTGGCGGACGGGTCAAAACGCTGCACCCGAAAGTATTTGGAGGAATTCTGAACCGGCGCGGCAACCCGGGCGACCAGCAGCAAATTATGCAGTATGAAATCCCGGAAATTGATTTGGTGATTGTTGACCTGTATCCCTTCGAAGAAACCGTATCATCCGGCGCTGCCGAAGAAGACATTATTGAAAAAATTGATATCGGCGGAATTTCGTTGATCCGCGGAGCAGCCAAAAATTTCAACGACGTAATTATCCTATCTTCACGCGATCAGTACGATAAGTTTATCGACCTGCTGAACGAGAAAAACGGGGCCAGTTCGTTGAACGACCGGAAAGCCTTTGCCCGCGAGGCATTTGCAACCTCTTCCCATTATGATTCGGCGATTTTCAATTACTTTAACGGCGGTATCACCGATAAGAACCGAATCAGCCTGAACGACGGGCAGGTATTGCGTTACGGCGAAAACCCACACCAGTCGGCAACCTTTTATAAATTTGCCAATGCCGGTTCAACCGACACACTGGCCAATGCACAGGTATTGCAAGGCAAAGAACTTTCGTACAACAACCTGCTTGATGCCGATGCTGCCTGGAAATCGGCAAGCGACGCTTACCATGCCGTAACTCATATCGAAAACAAGGTGGCTGTTTCAGTGATTAAACACCTCAACCCCTGTGGCCTGGCCGTTACCGGTAATATTTTGAAATCACTGGAACTCGCCTGGGAAGGAGACCCGGTCAGTGCCTACGGCAGTATCATCTGTTTTACCGATCCGGTTACCAAAGAAGTAGCGGACTGGTTTGGCAAAAAGTTCGTCGAAATTATTATTGCCCCCGATTTTACTGCCGAAGCGCTTGAGGTATTCGGAAAAAAGAAAAACCTTCGCTTGCTGGTAACGCCGCCAAAAGCCGAAACAACAGGAGAAAAACTTTACCGTTCCATTAGTGGAGGCATGTTAGTGCAGGACGAAGACGAAGGTATGGATGCTGAATTTAAAAATGTCACCAAAATTCAATTCGACCACCATAAACTAAATCTTGCCCGGTTTGGCATTACTGCTTGCAAACACCTGAAAAGTAACGCTATCGCGCTGGTAACCGAAAACAACGACGGTTCTTTCTGGCTGACGGGCGCCGGAATGGGACAGCCCAACAGGCTCGACAGCCTCCGGCAACTGACCATCCCGCGTTTTAACCTGAAGGAAGGAATCAGGATTGAAGAAGCGGTGCTGATCTCTGATGCATTTTTCCCGTTTCGCGACAGCATTGAAGCGGCCAACGAATTTGGCGTAAAATACATTGTTGAGCCGGGCGGAAGTATCCGTGATGAAGAAGTGATAGAGGCATGCGACGAATTCGGGATTGCTATGCTCTTCACGGGACGTCGTCATTTTAAACATTAATTTAACGAAGAATAGTCTGTAAATAATACCTTTGAAATTTAAGGAGAATATAACCCATGGGATTGTTTTCATTTTTAACTCAGGAGATTGCGATTGACTTGGGTACGGCCAACACGATCATCATCCAGAATGATAAAATAGTTTTGGATGAGCCTTCAGTGGTGACCGTCGACCTGAAGACGGATAAATTGGTAGCGATAGGAGAAAAAGCGCGTCAGATGCAGGGAAAAACGCATGCAAACCTGAAGACCATCAGGCCCTTGCGTGATGGTGTGATTGCAGACTTCAACGCAGCTGAACAAATGATCAGAGGAATGATCAAAATGATCAATCCCAAGTCCCGGTTGTTCTCCCCTGCCCTCAAAATTGTCATCTGTATTCCTTCCGGATCAACGGAAGTGGAGCTGCGCGCCGTACGCGACTCGTCGGAGCATGCCGGCGGACGCGAAGTGTACATGATTTACGAACCCATGGCGGCAGCAATCGGCATCGGTCTCGATGTGGAAGCCCCCGAAGGCCACATGGTAGTTGATATTGGCGGCGGAACTACCGAGATTGCCGTCATTTCGCTGGGAGGTATTGTCACCAATAAATCCATTCGTATTGCGGGCGACGACCTGACAGCCGACATCATGGAATACATGCGGCACCAGCACAACATCAAAATCGGCGAACGCACGGCCGAAGATATTAAAATCAATGTAGGCTCGGCCCTCTCGCAACTGGAGAACCCGCCAAACGATTATATTGTGCAGGGACCGAACCAAATGACGGCGCTGCCGATTGAGGTGCCTGTGTCGTACCAGGAAATTTCACACTGCCTCGAAAAGTCCATCTCTAAAATTGAGACGGCTATCCTTAGCGCGCTCGAGCAAACCCCGCCTGAACTCTATTCCGACATTGTGACCAAAGGCATTTACCTGGCCGGCGGCGGAGCATTGTTGCGCGGGTTGGACAAACGTTTAACAGAAAAAATCAACATCCCCTTCCACGTCGCCGAAGATCCATTGCGGGCAGTGGCGCGAGGCACAGGGATTGCGCTAAAAAATATTGATAAATTCTCCTTCCTGATCAGGTAATCCTGGCCGGAAGGGGACAAACTTTCCTGTAAATGAGAAGTTTGTTTCGCTTTCTTGCACGAAACTATTTTTTCCTGCTTTTTCTGGCCTTGGAATCAGTCTGCCTGGTTCTGATCGTCAATTACAATAATTATCAGAAGGTACAATTTTTAAATTCGAGCAATCACCTGACAGCCGGTATTTACGAAAGTTATCATGCCGTTTTCAATTTCTTTAAACTGCAAAAAATAAACGCCGAACTGGCCGATGAAAATGCCCGGCTAAAAAGCCAATTACAGGCCTACCTGATTGCTGATACGGCACGGGTAAGGGATTACATGACAACCGACAGCATCCGATACCAATTTATCCCGGCTAAAGTTGTCAACAACTCCGTGAATAAACAATACAATTACATCACCCTGAACAAAGGCCGGAAGCACGGCATTGAACCGGAAATGGGGATTATCGGGCCTGAAGGGATCGTCGGAATCATTACCTATGTATCCGACAACTATTCTACCGGGCCAACGCTTCTGAATAAACGCTGGCGGGTGTCTGCAAAAATTAAAGCAAACAATAACTTCGGGTCGTTAGCCTGGGATGGGATTGACCACCACCATGCGTCGCTGAATGAAATCCCCTTTCATGTTGAAATGGTTGTTGGCGACACCATCGTCACCAGCGGGTTTTCATCTGTTTTTCCCGAAGGAATGCTGATTGGATACATCGACTATTTCACCCACGAAAGCGGGGCTAACTTTTATGACATTGATGTCAGGTTGTCAACTAATTTTATGACCCTGACCCATGTACAGGTGGTGAAAAACAAACACCTGGACGAAATCATCAATTTACAGGAAAACAACCAGGATGAGTAGCAGATTTGTACAATATGTTTTTATGTGGGCCGTACTGATCCTTTTACAGGTATTGCTGCTCAATCACATCCAAATAAGCGGGTACATCAACCCGTTTTTGTATATCATGTTTATCCTGCTGCTCCCCTTTGATACCCCCAAATACCTGCTGCTGTTTTTAGGTTTCCTTACGGGACTCACCATCGATATTTTCAGCAATACCCTGGGAATACATGCTTCGGCAACTACTTTTTTAGCATTCCTGCGCCCGCTGGTCATCAACCTGATATCGCCGCGCGATGTACTCGAGATAAACGCTTCGCCCCGGATATCGCACCTCGGACTCCGATGGTTTTTCCGCTATACGCTGGTTCTGGTGCTGGCTCACCATTTCTTCCTCTTCTACATCGAGGTTTTTACCCTGAAAGGATTTATCTTTACCTTTTTCCGAAGCAGCCTAAGCTCGGCTTTTTCAATCGTGTTAATCATTCTCAGTCAGTTTCTGATTTATAAGGAGTAAGTGAAGTGGACAAGTTTGCCAAGCGAAAATACATCTTAGGAGCCATCTTTTTAGTCGTCGCGATTGTCTTTATCACGAAACTTTTTTCTCTTCAGGTTTTAGAAAGTTCGTACAAGCAATATGCCACCCGAAATGTGCTGCGGCGGGTGATCAACTACCCCGCCCGTGGATTGATTTATGACCGGAACGGAAAGTTGTTGGTTTACAATAAGGCGGCTTACGACTTGTTGGTCACGCCGCGCGAACTGACGGCTTTTGACACCACCGGGCTTTGCAAAATACTGAAAGTCGATCAATCGGAACTGATTGACGGGATTAAAAAGGCAAAAAAATACTCGCGGTACAAACCGTCGGTGGTGATAAAACAGATTTCACCCGAAGTTTATGCCGTTTTACAGGAAAAACTGTTCAAATTTCCCGGCTTTTTTGCACAAAGCCGCACGCTTAGAGAATACCCTCAGAAAATTGCAGCCCACATGCTTGGTTATGTTGGCGAAGTTGATAAGGCCGCGATCGAAAAAGACCCATATTATGCACAGGGCGATTACATCGGGATCACCGGGATCGAACGTACTTACGAGAAGGAATTACGCGGCACCAAAGGCGTTAACTTTTTCCTGGTCGATGTACATAACCGGATTAAAGGCGCATACCGCGAAGGTAAAAGCGATACGATTTCGGTATTGGGGAAAAATCTCATTTCGACCATCGACAGCGACTTGCAGCGTTATGCCGAGCAACTGATGCAGAACAAACGCGGGGCCGTGGTTGCCATTGAACCAAAAACGGGTGAAATTCTGTGTTACTACAGTGGCCCGGCCTACGACCCCAACCTGCTGGTTGGCCGCGAACGCTCCGGCAACTACCAGATCCTGCTGGGAGACAGCCTGAAACCACTGACCAACCGGGCTATCTCCGCCGCCTATTCGCCGGGCTCTACTTTTAAAACGCTGAATGCCTTAATCGCCCTTGAAGAAGGGGCGATCACGGAACAAACCAGCGTCAGTTGTCATGGCACGGCTTCGAGCCCGATACGCTGTACCCACAACCACGAAAGCCCGATCAGCCTAAAAAGCGCGATCCGCGAATCGTGTAATCCCTATTTCTGGAATACCTTCCGGTCAATCATCGCGAAATACCCGACAGCTGAGCAAGGATACAATAAATGGCAGTCGCATATCAAAAGTTTTGGACTGGGCGAAACCCTGGGAACCGAATTTTACGGACAATCCACCGGCAACATTCCCAACTCGTCCTATTACGACCGCTATTTCGGCCAAAAAAGGTGGAATGCCTTAACCATCCGTTCATTATCAATCGGGCAGGGAGAAATCATTATTACCCCCCTGCAAATGGCCAACATGGTTACCGTCATTGCCAACCGGGGATATTATATTGAGCCGCACCTGATCCGATCGGTAGCCGATAAAGACGGGACAGTCAATCAACTGCCGTTCGAACGAAAAAACAGCACAGTCAGCGCCGATCATTTCGAAACGGTCATCGAAGGCATGCAACAGGTGGTTGACTTTACCAACACCCGTTACACCGCCCACGTTGAAGGCATCAGCATTTGCGGGAAAACAGGAACGATCCAAAACCCACATGGTTCAGACCATTCAGCCTTCATCGCTTTCGCGCCAAAAGACGACCCCCAAATTGCGATTGCCGTTTTTATCGAGTTTGGCGTATGGGGAGCCCGGCATGCTGCCCCGGTTGCCAGCCTGATTATTGAGAAATACCTGAACGGAACCGTTACAGCCAATAACCGGAAATTAATTGAACAACGCATGTTTGATGCGAATTTATTAAATCCAATTCAACCCAAATAGTGGCAAGCAGAAATAACATATGGCTTAATCTCGACTGGTTGACGATCGGTCTTTACTTCATCCTGGTGATCCTGGGCTGGCTGAATATTTATGCAGCTGTTTACAACGAAGATCACAGTAGCATGGCCGATATGAGCCAACGGTACGGGAAACAGTTAATCTGGATTATTACAGCTTTTTTACTGGCCGCTACTCTGGTTATTTTCGACAGTAAATTCTATGTTTCTTTTGCATACCTTTTTTATGCCTTATCCATCTTGATCCTGATCGGGGTTTTGTTTTTGGGAACCGAAGTGAAAGGCTCGCGTTCATGGTTCCAACTTGGCGGATTCGCGATTCAACCGGCCGAATTTGTCAAGGTGACAACAGCGCTTGCCCTGGCCAAATTTTGCAGTTCTTATCATTTCAGAATGACTGATGTCAAGTCGATGGTGGCCATTGCCGGAATCCTGTTCATACCGGTCGCTCTCATTCTGCTTCAAAACGATACCGGTTCGGCCCTGGTGTTTGCCGTATTTATCCTGGTCTTATACCGTGAAGGTCTGTCCGGGATCATCCTGTTTTCAGGATTTCTGGTGGCCGGGGTCTTTGTTCTAACCCTTGTATTTAGTCCGTTTCACACCGTTATTATCCTGACATTGGGAGCACTGCTGTCTTATTATTTCACCCGCTACCCCTTCTGGAACGGTGTGAAGGCTTTAGCCATTTCCTCGACTGCCTTTGCATTGCTATGGCTGGGTAATTACCTGGCAAAGACTACCTTTTCCACCACAAAACTACTGATTCTGTCTTGTGTGGTTTCCACGTTTATCTTCGCGGTTTATGCCTTAAAGAACCGGATGAGGCAAGTGTTGATCATTCTTGGAGTTTACCTGATGCTCATCGGGATAACCTTCTCAGTAGATTACGTTTTTAACAACGTACTGGGTCAACATCACCAAGACCGGATCAATGAATTGCTTGGCATCCATTCCGATCCCCTGGGTGTTGGGTACAATGTCAATCAATCGAAGATTGCTATCGGGTCCGGCGGCTTCATGGGGAAAGGATTCCTAAACGGAACCCAAACCAAATTCGATTTTGTACCCGAACAAAGTACCGACTTTATCTTTTGTACTGTCGGCGAAGAGTGGGGTTTTGCCGGGACAACGGTCGTTATCCTGTTATTTATGGCCCTGCTGATCCGGCTTATTTTCATGGCAGAGCGCCAGCGGTCAGTCTTTAGCCGGGTTTACGGGTATAGTGTGGCCTGCATCCTGTTTTTCCACATTTCCGTTAATATCGGGATGACCATAGGTTTGGCTCCCGTTATCGGCATTCCGCTCCCCTTTTTCAGTTACGGCGGTTCATCGCTCTGGTCATTCACCATTTTGTTGTTTATTTTTTTACGTCTGGATGCCAGCCGGATGGAGAAACTCAGCTACTAAAATCCCGGCTTATCCCATCTTGGGGTTTCCGCTTTCGACCGGAAAGTCCGTTCCGGTAAGGTATCTACACCTGACGGATCTGAAACAGTCGCAGTCGCATTTGTATAAATGGAGGTGAAGTGCTGACAGGTAGTTCACAACCCATCCCGTATTCGTACAGACAGTTAACAGACTCTATCTCCGTTGTTTCAGGCTACTTCGCTTTTTTGTAGCTGATGGCCACGCCGGCCCCCCGGTCGTCGAGGGTGGTCTCGTAATTTGGAAGTTTGCTGACGTACTCGTAAAAATGAAAGTTGTTGTGGCGGTTGACATTGTGGGTCACAAAACATGCTCCAACCGAAAGTTTTGGATCCAGATCCTTAAAATAATTGATATACCAGCTTTTATCCGCATCGCTGAAAACAAAATCAAACGGGCCTTCCAATGCCGGCACCAGTTCATGAGCATCGGCAAGCCGCGCATCAATGTAATTTAACAGACCGGCTTTTTTAAAATTTGCCAATGCTTCCACGTATCTTCTTTTATCGATCTCAACAGTAATCAGTTTACCGCCTGTTTTACTCAGCGCCCAGGCAATCCATATACCCGAATGCCCCGTGGACGTTCCGATCTCAACGGCATTTTTGTAATTATTTTTTACGATAATATCGTACAAAAGCTGACCGTCCGATTCCGGCACATTCATGTCGCGCCATGTATTTTTGCTGTCTTCCAGAAAATCCCTCACCTGTTTATCCAGACCGGGATTGTTGCCGTTTTTCTGAACCTGAGAACAGGCCGGAATATTTCCGCACACGATCACTAATAAAATGCTAACGGAAAATACCTGTAACGTATGCCTGAAATTATTCATCGTGGTTAACTTTTAGGTTGGATCTTTAATTTTTGCCCGACCTTCAGCACATTGGCATTTTGCATGTTGTTCAGTCTCATGATTTCCTGGTTCGAAACACCGGGAAACTGCCGGGCAATCGACCATAAGGTATCGCCCTTGCGGACCGTGTAATAAACAATGCCCGACGGGTCGTAAGTCACATTCGCGCTGGCCGTGGTAGCTTTTGTTACCGGGGCTTTTTTGGCAAAATCCTGTTTCTGGCTAAGCGACATGCTGTTTAAACTGGCATAATGCTCGCCTTGTCCCTGTGGCACGTAAATAGCCAGTTTTTGTCCGACACGGATCATGTTGTTGTTAATGTTGTTCCAGTAGCGCAGGTTACTGACGCTTACCCGAAACCATTGCGAAATATACCCCAGGTTATCACCCGACTTAACCGTGTATAACACCTTATCTTTTCCCTGTATGTCGGAAGCCACGTAGTGTTGGTGTTCTTTGGGAACCAGAATTTCATTGTTCGGGAAATATTCGTGGCGCTTATAGGCAAATATTTCTTCTTCTTTATCGACGTAGGTGGATACCTTCTCAATCGGGATCCGGAGCACGTAAGGCTTAGCGGCCCGGGCAGGGATAATGTTCATCCGGTACTGGGGGTTCAGGGCCTGCAAAGCTTCAACCGGCACATCCAAAACCGAGGCCACCTGATTAAAGTGCAAATAATCGAATACATGAAGGGTATCGGTAGCAATCGGAAAATCAGGATAACGCGGCTGCAAGCCATGTTGCTGGTAGTGGTTCATCACGTAAGCTGCCGCAATAAAAGCCGGAACATAACCCCTTGTTTCGCGCGGGAGGTTATAATAAATGGTCCAGTAATCGCGCGCGCCGCCTGAACGCCGGATGGCCTTATTCACATTTCCGGGGCCGCAATTGTAGGCGGCAATCACCAGGTGCCAGTTATTGTAAATTTTGTATAGGTCTTTGAGGTATTTCACCGCGGCCTCAGACGATTTTTCGGGGTCGCGGCGCTCGTCGATGAAGGTGCCGATTTCGAGTTTATACATCCGCCCGGTTCCGTACATAAACTGCCATAAACCCACGGCATTGGCCCGCGAGCGGGCAACCGGGTTCAGGGCCGATTCGATGATCGGCAGGTATTTCAGTTCCATCGGCATTTCGTGCTTGTCCAGTAATTCCTCAAACATCGGAAAATAATAAGCCGACAGGCCAAGCATCACTTCGGTCAGTTCCCGTTTTCGGTGGGTGTATAATTCAATGAAGTTTTTTACGGTCTTGTTGAACGATAAATCGATGAATGAATCGATCGACTGTAAGCGCTGGATGTACACCGAATCCGGCAGGGATACGATCGATGATGCTCCTTCAATCGCTTCACTGCTAATGTCGATGGCAAAGGTATTCTGGATATACCACGAATTGAGTAAACTGTCGATTTGTTCTCCAAACAGGTCGTTCAGGTTTTCGTCGGGATTGACAAAAACAGACTGATAACCCAGGGTATCCAATTCAACTACTTCAATGCGTCTCACCTGTTTAATGGGGTCCTTATCTTCATTTTCACTGAATACATATCCTGCATTCAAACTTAAGATCATCAACAATATCAGGGTTTTTCTCATCATCTCCATTTTTCTTAAAATCTAAAACTTACATGAATCCCGGCCAGTGGTTGATTTCCGCAGAATACCGGACCCGGAGTCCAGTTAAACGTCAGATCATCACTGATATCAAAATTAAAAAAATGTGCATCAACGGAAGCATCAATGATATTAATGGCATAAAATGCTGCCGTTGAAATAATTAAGAGGTCCCGGTTTCTGCGGGTAGCCTCTTTGGCGTTTTTTAGCCTGGTCGTGAACTGCTGAACATGGCTGGCGTTGGTAAAGTCCCAATGCCCTTCAATATTCAAATCCATAAACGAATTGGTGTTGGGATCCTGGTCAACAATATCGGCATAAGCCTGCTTGTACAGCACATAATAATCGTTGTTCCAGTCAATCCAATAGCCAAAAGCGGCAAAGCCTCCGTATACTAACGGAACTTTCCAGTATTTCTTGTTGTAAATTTGACCCAGACCTGGCAAAACAGCCGAATAAATGGTTGCTTTCCGCGCCGAATGTTGCGGTTTTACGAATGAAGCCACCAGGCTGTCTGCAGCTGATTGTTCCTGGGCAGAAGCACAAAATCCTGCTGAAAGAAACAGGATTAATAGGATGGCTTTTATAAAATGCGTCAATTCTGTTTCTTTTTATTGTCGTTTAGCCATTCAGTTTGTCCAGGATACCCATAATCCGTTCCAGGTCTTTGGTCGACCCAAACGGAATCACAATCTTACCTTTTCCCTTGTTATTCAGCGAAAAATCGACTTTCGTGCGGAAGAAATTGCTCAGGTGTTCCTTCAGCTCTCCGTATTCGGCGGGGTATTTTTCCTTTACTTCCGGTTCCGGTTTTTCCTCCTGCTTTTCTGATCCGTTTTCGAGGTTGCGGACCAGATCTTCCACCTTTCTGACTGAAAGGTCCTCGGTCAGAACCAGTTCGTAGATCGACAGCTGATCTTCAGGATTGGGGATGTTGACCAAGGCCCGGGCATGGCCCATGGAAATGGTTTTATCGATAATGCCTTTCTGAATTAAGGTCGGCAATTTCAGTAAACGCAGGTAATTGGATATGGTTGAACGCTTTTTACCGACACGTTCGCTCAATGTTTCCTGTGTCAGTTTGCATTCTTCAATCAGGCGTTGGTACGAAAGGGCGATTTCAATCGCATCCAAATCTTCCCGCTGAATGTTTTCAACCAGGGCCATCTCAAGCATACCCTCGTCTTCGGCAACACGGATATAAGCGGGCACGGTTTTCAGCCCGGCAATTTTTGATGCTCTAAAACGGCGTTCCCCGGCAATGATCTGGTATTTGTCGCCATCGGTTTTCCGCAGGGTAATGGGCTGGATAATGCCAATTTTACGGATCGATTCGGCTAACTCATTCAGTGCGGTTTCGTCGAATTTTGTTCGTGGTTGAAAGGGATTGGCTTCAATATTTTCAACAGGGATTTCATTGATTGACGGGCCATGTTCTTTTTGGTTATCTGCATCGTCAATTAATGCTCCTAAACCTCTGCCCAATGCATTCCTTTTAGCCATAATATCTTCGAATCTTTATTCAATTATTTTTTCTGAATTCTTAATCTTAGTCAAATCGTTTTTCTGTAAGATTTCGCGGGCCAGGTCCATGTAGCTTGTTGCTCCTCTTGAACTGGCATCGTACAGCACGGCGGGCATCCCGTAACTTGGCGCCTCGCTCAATTTGATGTTCCTGGTGATCAGGGTTTCAAAAACCATATCGCCAAAGTGGGTACGGACTTCTTCTAAAACCTGGTTCGACAGGTTGAGCCGGGAGTCGTACATGGTCAGTAAAAATCCTTCAATTTCAAGCTCCGGGTTTAACCGGGTTTGAATGATTTTAATCGTGTTTAAGAGTTTTCCCAATCCTTCGAGCGCGAAATATTCACACTGAACCGGGATAATGATCGAATCAGCAGCAGTCAACGCATTCACCGTGATCAGGCCCAGCGACGGCGAGCAATCGATCAGAATAAAATCGTATTCATCGCGGATCTTTTCGATGACGGTTGACAACACTTTTTCACGATTGGGCAAATTAAGCATTTCAATTTCGGCCCCAACCAAATCAATATGCGAAGGGATCAGATCCATCCCGTTGATTTCTGAATTGAGGATGATTTTCCGGGGATCCAGATCGTCAACAATACATTCGTAAATGCTTGTTTTTACATTTTTCACGTCAAACCCGATCCCGGAGGTAGCATTGGCTTGCGGATCAGCATCGATTATCAGCACCTTTTTTTCCAAAACAGCCAGACTGGCGGCCAGGTTGATGGCTGTTGTTGTCTTTCCGACTCCTCCTTTTTGATTAGCGAGTGCAATAACTTTTCCCATGTGATTATTCCTGATTTTTGCTGAGTTCCAAAGTTAATATTTTAATGTAGAAAATGACGGAAATTTCATTCCACTTATTTTCCGATGTTCAAATTTTATCGTGCGGTACAAAAGTATAAAATTTGAGATTCTAAAATACAGTCGTTTGTTAAATTATGTTACAAAGACATAAAGCCATGCCGCTTCTTCTCTGTTATGCTGTTTTCTTTTGAGGATGAACCCCTTCTCCCCGAACCGGATAAGCAAGCTTACATCGGATCAACATCGGCATAAACAACCAGGTTGGCGTGATTAGGCAAAGATTTCAACTGTTTGATCTCATCCATGATCCGTTTTTTTGACTGGGCCAGTTTATGGTCACGGTCCAGTTTGATCCAGATTTCCTTTTGATACCAGTTTTGGATGCGGCTGATAACCGGATACTCGGGTCCCAGCATATTCAATCCAAAAAGTTTACGGAGCCGGGTTCCCAGATGACTGGCAGCCAGGTTTAGCCGTTCCTGGTTTTTGTGTTTGATAACAATCTTCACCAGACGGTAGTATGGCGGGTATTTAAACAGCTTTCGTTCGGCCATCTGGACGTTGAACAATTGCTGAAAATTGTTGGCAACCACGTCGTGGAGTACCTGGTGTTTGGGTTGACTGGTTTGAATAATCACCTTCCCCTGCTTGTTTTTCCTCCCGGCACGTCCGCTCACTTGTGTCATGAGCTGGTAAGAACGCTCGAAGGAACGAAAGTCGGGATAATTCAGCAACTGATCGGCATCGAGAATGCCTACCACGCTCACATGTTCAAAATCGAGTCCCTTGGTGACCATTTGCGTACCGGCAAGAATATCAATCTGCTTATTTTCAAACTGGTAAATCAGTCGTTCATAGGCTCTCTTGGCACGCGTTGTATCCATATCCATCCGGGCAATCCGGGCATCGGGGAAAATCAGGGCCAACTCTTCTTCAATTTTTTCGGTGCCAAAACCACGGGTGCGAACATCTTCGGAATGACATTCGCCGCAGGTAGCAGGCAGCGGTTCTGTATGGCCGCAATAATGACAAATCAGTGCCGAACGCTGTTTATGGTAGGTCAGGCTGACATCGCAATGGCGGCACTTGGGAATCCAGCCGCAGGCAGTGCATTGCAGGTACGGGGCAAACCCGCGGCGGTTCTGGAACACGATTACCTGTTCGCCGTTTGTCAGGGCATTATTGATTTCGTCGTACAATTGCGGACTCAGCAACGATTTCATTTGTTTCCGGCGGGTAGCCTGGCGGACGTCAGCGATTACGATTTCCGGGAGGCTGATATTCAAAAAACGCTCCGTTAATTCAACCAGCTCGTATTTGCCGGTTTTCGCGTTAAAATAACTTTCGAACGAGGGCGTGGCAGTACCCATAATCACCTGGGCCTGGTGAATTTGCCCCAGCACCACGGCTACATCGCGGGCATTGTAGCGGGGAGCGGGGTCAAACTGTTTATAACTGTTTTCGTGCTCTTCGTCCACGATGATCAGCCCAAGTTTGCGGAACGGCAGGAAAACTGCGGAACGGGCGCCCAATACAATTTGAAAGGAATGCTTTTTTTCGTGAAGGGTATTGAACCAGATTTCAACCCGCTCGGCATCGTTAAAACGCGAGTGATAAATTCCGGCTTTGTCGCCGAAAGCCCGCTTCATACGGCTGATGAGTTGGGTAGTTAACCCAATTTCGGGTACGAGGTAAAGCACCTGGTTTCCTTTTTCCAGTTGTTCTTCAATCAGCTTGATGTAGATTTCGGTTTTGCCGCTCGATGTGATTCCATACAGCAAGACCGGCTTTTTGCCTGACCGCTGCTCCATGATTTGATCCAGCGTTGTTTGTTGCGCTTCGTTTAAATCAAAAATCACCTGTTCCTGATCATACGAAAAATCCAACCGCCCAATTTCAATTTCTTCCGAACGCAGGATATTCTTTTCAATCAGCATACGCAGCACCCCTTCGTTCGATCCGCTTCGTTCCAGCAGGTCTTTCCGGGCAATCGTTGTTTTGGGCTGGTCGTTATAAATTGTTTCTGCCAGAAAAAAATTGAACAAGGCCAACTGTTTCTTTGCTTTTTTCAGGTTTTCGAGCGCTTCTCCAATAGCCGGTTCGGTGAGCGTATGAGCGTGAAGATAGATAAAAGAGGCCGTTTTGGGCCGGTAGCTTTCTTCCAGCTTTTCTTCAACCACGATGGTGTTCTTTTCGAGCAAAATCTTCAGGCTTGCCAAAGCCGACCGTTTCCCCAAAAAACGGTTAATATCCTGGATGCTCGATTGCCCCCGGTCCTGCAACATCTGCAGCAGGGCTTCTTCTTCGCCCGACAAATCAACCGGCAGCTTGCTATTCGGGTTAAAACTGATCCGGGTCTGGCTTTCCAGTTTTAAAGCCGACGGCAGGGCGGCCTTGTACACTTCGCCCAGGGTGCAGCAATAGTAGCTGACCATCCATTCCCATAAAATCAATTGGGCCGGCGTAACAATGGGTTCTTCATCCAAAATGGCATCAATATCCTTCATATCGAACGAGCCGGCAGGTATTTCGGCATGAAGACGGTAAACCAGGGCCGAAAAAAACTTGCGGGCGCCAAATTGAACAATCACCCGAACGCCAACTTTAATTTTAGATTGAAAGGCGGGCGGCACCCGGTAGGTGAACTGATCACCAAGGGGCAGGGGCAGTATTACATCGGCAAATAAGTCTCCGGACATTGTGTTGCAAACTTCGCAAAATTTATTCAGTTTAACCCAAACAGGCAAATACTGTTGATAACTTATTACCGGCATAATCCGTCTTAACGTTAATTCTGTTATATTCGCTGCCATAACCTGAAACCTTGACCGGATCAAAAGAAAATACAGAGAGTAGCCGGGTGCTTGCCATGAAGAAAGGAGACGCGCAGGCATTTGACGCCATTTTCAGGATGTATGGCAAACGCTTGTATATTTTGCACTGGGTTATTTGAAATCGAAACCTGAAGCCGAGGAAGTGGTACAGGAGGTCTTTCTTAAAATCTGGAAAAACCGGGAAGGGTTAAACCCGGAATTATCGTTTAAAGCTTACCTGTTTAAAATTGCTTTCAATCACATCCAGGAGTTATTTTTAAAACTGGCCAACGAGCGAAAATACCTCAACCAACTGGTCGAATCGTCGGTTTCATTCACCAACGAGATGGATGAACGCATCAACTACCAATCGTTGCTCGAATTGGTTGACGGGCTGATCCATCAGTTACCGGCCCGGCAACGCCAGGTTTTTATTCTTCGTAAAAAGGAGGGTAAATCCCTGAATGAAATTGCAGAAGAGCTGAATATCTCTCCAAAAACGGTGGAAAACCACATCACCGAAGCCATGAAAAAAATAAAAGAAGGATTATCTGAAGAACACATTGCCGGTCTCTTATTCTTTTTCCTGTTTGTAAAAAAATAAGCAGGCAACCCATTCCGGGTCTTCAAAAAAAAATTTCAGGCAGACTATGGGAAAATAATTTCTCTGCCCTATTACTTATCAGTAGCGGAAGTGTCATCTTCCTGTTTTGGAATCATCACTTGTTTCAACGCTGCACTTAGGGGATGAAAATTTCAAAGGACATCTTACAACGTTTCTTCACCGGTAACTGTTCGAGGAACGATTACCAAGAGGTTCACCGGCAATTTTCGGCAAAAGAAGACCGGGAAGAATTAAAAAAAATGCTGGAGGAACACTGGATGGAATTTGATCCGGCGGATGATCGTCAGGATGAACCCTTTGACAACATGCTGCACCGGATTCACCACCAGTTGCATCTCGAGGAGAATAAAAAAGCAATCCGTTTATCGCGGTTTCAATGGATACAGCGCGTCGCTGCCATTATATTTATCCCTTTGTTGTTGTCGTTTCTGGCCTATTGGTATGCCGACCGGTTGGAAAACGAAACCGACGCTTACGCCGAAATCAGGAGCCCGCTTAGCGGGAAAACCCACTTCGTGTTACCCGATGGCACCTCCGGCTTCTTGAATAACGGATCGGTGTTAAAATACCCTCTTGCGTTTAAACAAAACCGTCAGATCAATCTGGTCGGCGAGGCCTGTTTTGATGTGGCACATAACGGGAAACCATTTCATGTTTTAACAAAAACGCTGGATATTAAGGTAATGGGGACCACTTTTAACGTCATTGCCTACGACGACGACCCAAACGAAGAAGTTGTTTTACAATCGGGAAAGGTGCAGGTTTCGTCCAAATCGGGAAATAAGCTGGCAGTACTCGAACCTGACCAACAACTAACCATCAGTCTGGCCTCCGGCAAGGTAATTCTGAAACAAGTAGACGCCTCCCAATATACGGCATGGACAAAAGGCAAGCTCGTGTTCCGGAATGAAAGCCTCGATGTGGTTGTGAAACGGCTAAGCCGGTGGTACAATGTTGATTTTGACGTAGCTGACCCCGAACTGCTGGAATATACATTTCACGCCACCTTTATGGACGAGCGGCTGGATGAAGTTTTAAAACTGTTATCCTTAACAACGCCGATCTCTTACGAAACGGAAAAACGAAGACCCGCGGCTGAGGACGAAGTTGCTGAACGGCAACTAATTAAACTAAAACATAACAAAGAAACGAAAAACCGGATACCACAATAAAAAACAGGAAAGTGCTGGCACACCTTCCTGTTGACAATCAAGCAGTTTACGCAACACAAATGTTTAACCACTTAATGAATCAAAAGTATGAAAAAAAAACGAATCTGGGTGTCAGAGGTCCTCTGCACACTGATTAAAATCTGGAAGATTATGCGTTTAGGATTATTCTTTCTGTTTTTATTTATTGCTCAGACCTGGGCTGTTGAGTCGTATTCACAGCAGACCCGTCTGACCATGAACATGAAAAATGTGAAGGTGATTGATGTGCTGAACCATATTGAGAATCAAACCGACTTCTTTTTTCTGTTTAACCAGAAGCTGGTCGATGTTGACCGGAGGGTGGATATTGATGTCAACCAGGTAAAGGTTGAAACCATCCTTTCACAGTTGTTTGGCCAAACGAATGTGAGCTATTTAATAAAAGACCGTCAAATTGTGCTCACCACCAGTCATACAGATTTCAACCGTTTTCAGCAGCAAAAAGAGGTTTCGGGAACGGTAACCAACGAACAGGGCGAACCGCTGCCTGGCGTTACGGTCGTTGTAAAAGGCACCTCCGCGGGAACCATCACCGACATCAACGGAAATTTTACGCTGAAAGATACCGGATCCGGGAATACCTTGGTGTTTTCGTTTGTCGGAATGGAGAATAAGGAGATCCTGATTGGCTCTCAATCGGTGATCAATGTAGCCTTGAAAGAAAGTACCATCGGGCTCGAAGAAGTGGTGGCGATTGGTTACGGTACCATGAAAAAAAGCGACCTGACCGGTTCGGTTTCATCGGTAAAAACCGAAACCCTGGAATCGGTTCCGGTTTACAACATGGAGCAGGCGCTGAAAGTTGGAGCTGCCGGAGTTCAGGTCACCCAAAACTCGGGAAATCCCGGCGGGCGCATCGAAGTGCGGATTCGCGGCGGAAACTCCATGATTGGCGATAACCAGCCCCTATATGTCGTTGACGGTTTCCCGATGGTCGGGGGAATCAATTTTTTAAATCCTTCGGATATCGAATCGGTGGATATCCTGAAAGATGCGTCGGCAACAGCGATCTATGGCGCACGCGGTGCAAACGGGGTCGTCATTATTACCTCTAAAAGAGGAAAAGCCGGGCAAAAAAGCCGGATTGAAGTAAACAGCTTTTTCGGTGTACAACAAGAAACAAAAAAATACGATTTGCTGGATGCAAAAGAATATGCCATCATCGCCAACGAATGGCTAAAAAACGCGGGGCTGCAGCCTTATTTTAATGTCGATCAGGTACAAAACCCGGGAACCGACTGGCAGGATGCCGTGTTGCGCGCAGCGCCGCTGCACAACCATACGATCACTCTTTCGGGTAGTTCCGATAAAACACGCTATTCGCTGTCGGGCAACTACTACGACCAGGATGGCATCCTGATTAACTCAGGTGTAAAAAGAGGATCCGTGAGGTTAAACCTCGATCATGAAATGAACAGCTGGCTAAAGATGGCGGTCAATATGAATTTATCCAGAAGAGAACGCCTGTCGGTTCCGGTTGACAATGGTTACCGGGGCACCTCGGTTTTATCAGCTGCTGCTTCGGCTCCTCCTACACTTCCGGTTTATGATGAGAACGGGATACCTACCCAAATCGAAAAAGCTTACAGCTTCGGTTCGGCCGACATGCGCAACCCGATGATTTTTGCCGGAATGCAAACCCGTGCGCTCGCAAACAATGTAGTGGGCAACGGCACTTTCGAAGTCAAGTTAACGAAAGATCTTTCGTTTAAAACATTGCTTGGTATCGAGTATGCCTATTCGATCAATGATTATTTCGAGCCGCTTATTTTTGAGAATGACCGGGGAAGCGGTTCGCAATCGACCTATTACCGCAATTCGTTTTTGAACGAGAATGTGTTAACCTATATCAAAAACTTTGGCGAAAAACACAGTTTGACCGCTGTTGGCGGTTATACATACCAAACCAGTTTGGAACGGAATTTCGGAGTCAGCATCAGCGGATTCTCAAACAATACCACCGAAAACTACAACCTGGGCGCCGCCGAAACGGTGAACACGCCATCGTCGGGTTATTCGGAATGGGTTTTGGCTTCATGGCTGGGCCGGGTAAATTATTCATTCAACAACAAGTATATGCTTACGGTGAGTGTCCGCGCCGACGGTTCGTCCAGGTTCGGGGCCAATAACAAGTGGGCGACCTTCCCTTCGGCTGCCTTTGCCTGGCGTATTTCCGAGGAATCGTTTATGATGGATGCCGGCTTGATCAGCGACCTGAAATTCCGGGCCAGTTACGGGGTTACCGGCAACACCGCTTTAAATCCCTACCAGTCGCTCGACCGCATGGGTTCTGTCAAGGTGATTTTTGCCAACCAGCAGGATGAAATCGGGTTTAGCCCGTCGGGCATATCAAACAGCGACCTGAAATGGGAGTCGACAGCCCAGATCGACCTGGGTTTTGACTTGGCGATTCTGAATAACCGGTTCCGTCTGACGGCCGATTATTACAAGAAAAATACAACCGACCTGTTAGCTTCTGTTCCCCTACCCCCATCTGTAGGTTTCGGATCCATCCTCCAAAATATTGGCGAAATTGAAAACCAAGGGTTTGAATTCGCGCTGAATGCCGATATTTTGAGAAGTGAAGTGAAATGGGATGTATCGCTTAACTTTTCAACCAACAAAAACAAGGTGATCGAAATAGCCGGAGGCAGCGATATCCTGAGCTCGGGGCAAACAGCGGTATGGTCAAGTTCAAACATTGCCCGTGTAGGCAAGCCTTTGGGCAGTTTTTACGGGTTCATGGAAGACGGTTTGACCGAAAACGGGTCCATCAAATATAAAGACATCAACGGGCCGGACGGAGTGCCCGACGGGGTGGTAAACTCACTGGACCGCGTAATTCTTGGCAACCCGAGTCCCGATTTCTTTTATGGTCTCAACTCAAACCTTTCGTATAAAAATTTCGAACTTAACGTGATCCTGGATGGGGTTTACGGCAACGAAATTTTCAACGCTACCAACGGTACCCATCTAAACTCGTTTCAACGCGGAAGCAACCAGTTTAAAGATATCATGGGAAATTATTGGACGGCTGAAAATCCCAACACAAGCGCCAAGTACCCAAAGATCAGTTCTTTATCAGGGTTTGACGTATCAGATCGTTTTATCGAAGATGGCAGTTACCTGAGGGTACGGTCGATTCGGCTTGCATACAACCTCCCGCTGCAAAAAATGGGCATGACGTTTTTCGATTTTGCCCAGATCTATATCTCCGGGACAAACCTGTTTACATTTACCAAATACACCGGGCTTGATCCGGAGGTAAATACAAAAGGAGTGGACGACCAAAACATTGGGAACCGCTTGAACATGGGGCACGACCAAAGTGGTTATCCCAACGCCAAAACGTATGCAATTGGGTTCAAACTTAACTTCTAAAACCAGATCAAGATGAAAAATACAATGAAGCGAGAGCAAAAACATGCTTGTTTGACTTTGCCGGGCGCAAGTATTTTGCGCGAAGCGAAAAAAATAGTATTCTATTTTATATTGGCAACCACTTTAATGTCATGTGAAAATATGCTGGATGAAGTTCCAAAAAACTTCGTGTCGAGAGCCAATTATTATCAAAATGAAGCCGATGCCCAGGGAGCATTGAATGGAGCCTATCAACCTGTCGGGCCTGATTTTTATGATATTCAACATTATTTGATGGTTGAATTGCATGGCGACTTCTTGAATGGCCGTGGTTCGCAGGCGCCCATCTCCTTTATGAACCAGGTACTGGACCAGCAAAATGTCGGAAGAACTTCGGGCAGTTGGCTGAGGTTGTACAGCGCCATTAACCGCGCCAATGCCGTGCTGGACAATGTGCCAAACATTCAAAATATAACCGAGGACGCACGTACCCGGATTCTGGCGGAGGCTCATTTTCTGCGTGCCCTGGCTTATTTTGAGCTGGTTAGGGGGTGGGGACCGGTTCCGCTTAAAACCAAAGAAAGTATCGATTTATCAGATCTCGAATCGCCGAGAGTACCTGAAAGCCAGGTTTATGAACTAATTTTTTCCGACTTGCAAACTGCTGAAACTGATTTGCCGGAAACGGTTGGCGCCGAAACCGGGAAAGCGTCAAAATGGGCAGCCAAAATGTTATTGTCGCATGTTCATCTTACACTTGGGAACTGGACACAGGCAGCCGAAAAAGCCAACGACGTGATATCCAGCGGTAAATATTCGCTGGTTACGGTTCAGCAACCCAACGATTTTTACAAAATTTTTGCTGTTGAAACCAGTTCCGAAGATATCATGTCGGTTCATCATTCTGAAACCAGCCAATCCACCATTCCGCAATACTTGCACATGGGTAATAACTATCCATACAATTATAACAGCTCCGGTTTTTTTGCCTGGCTACCGGATATGAATTCTTTCATCGGCAGCAGTTGGGATGAAAACGACCTCCGGAAATCATTCAACCTGTACACCCATATCCAAAACTCGTCCGGCAATTGGGTTCCGCTTCCGTCAACCACACCGGTGCTGTTCAAAAAGTTCATCACCAACAACGACGGACTCCGGATTTATACCGTCCCCATTTACCGGTACACCGAAGCGTTCCTTTTTTATGCCGAAGCTGCCTGCCAGGCCGAAAACGGCCCCTCAGCCCTGGCATTGGAAAGACTGAATATGGTGAAAAGAAGGGCGTACGGTTATAACCCGAATGCCGCTTCGCCGGTTGATTACCCTTCAGGAATGAGCAAGGAAGAATTTGTTGACACGGTTTTAAAGGAAAGGGCCTACGAGTTTATGCTCGAAAGACGGCGTTGGTTCGACCTGAAACGAACCGGAAAAGCCAAGGCCGCTTTTGCCGCCGTTGGCAAAAACCTGATCGACCAGCGTTTGCTTTGGCCAATCCCGGAAAATGAAATCAACAACAACCCGGCGATCAACCAGGCCGATCAGAACCCGGGATATTAATCGGTTAGATGATAGATATTAGACGCCGGATGATGGACTGAACCAAGAACCCATCATCCGGTATCTTTCAATTCTATGATTTCTGGAACAATCGACAAACCTAAATCGATGAAACACATCCACCTTTTCACATTAATTATTTTCACTGTTCTGTGTTCCTGCCAAAATTCTGATGAAAACTACGATGCAGACATCCTGATCTACGGAGGCACACCCGCCGGGATTATAGCGGCGATCCAGGCTTCAAACATGGGCAAAAAGGCGGTGATAGTGGAGCCCGGAAACTGTTTGGGCGGCGCCATAAGCGGGGGGCTGGGCTGGTCGGATATTGGCCATGCGGAGACCATCGGCGGCCTGTCGCTAACATTCTTTCAAAACGTTTATCAACATTACCTGAACGACAGTGTATGGAAAGCGCAATCCCGCTCATCTTATCAGTTACCGGGCGATTATACCATCCAGGAAGGCGGTCCCATGTGGACCTTCGAGCCGGGCGTAGCTCAAATGATCTTTCAGCAAATGATTGCTTCGGCACCAATAAAAATTGACGTCATTTATAATGAACGGCTCGACCGGGACAAAGAGGTGAAAAAAAGAGACGGAAAGATTACAGCAGTACAAATGGAGTCCGGTAAAACTTTCGGGGCCTGTTTTTTCATCGATGCTTCGTACGAGGGAGATCTGATGGCGCTGGCGGGCGTAAGCTATCATGTGGGCCGCGAAAGCCGCGATACCTACAATGAATCGCTGGCGGGCGTACTTGGACCAACCATTCAGGTAAGGCAACCCAAACAGTTTTTTGGCCCCGGTGTGTCGCCTTACGACGAAAACGGGAAGTTACTTCCCATCATCCAGAATATCCCGATGGGGGAACCGGGGCAGGGAGACCATAAAATACAGGCTTACAATTTCAGGACCTGCCTGACGACTGATGAAACAAATAAACTTCCGATTGAACGGCCGGCCGGCTACGATTCGCTTCAGTATGAACTGTTGTACCGCTACATCCGGGCAAAAGGATTGCAATCCATCAGGCAGGTGCTAACCATCAGCCCGATGCCCAACCTGAAAACCGATATCAACGACGGCGGGCATGGCTGCGCTTTTTCGACGGATTATAACGGCATGAACTGGGATTTTCCCGAAGGCGATTACGAAACCCGCCAGCGTATCTGGGACGAACATTACGATTTTACCGCCGGCTTGTTTTATTTTCTGGGAAATGACTCCCGCCTGCCCGAATCCATGCGCAACGAAATGTTGCAATACGGCCTTCCAAAAGATGAATACACCGAAACCAGCCATTGGACTCCGCAAATGTATATCCGCGAAACGCGCCGGATGATTGGTGAATATGTGTTGACCCAACAGGACTGTCAGGAACATGTATCAAAAGAAAATTCCATTGGAATGGCTTCGTACGGACCCGACTCGCATCATGTTCAACGGATTGTTTACAACGGTGAAGTGGTGAATGAAGGCAATTTCCTGGAACCTCACAAATCGTACGAAATCCCTTTGGGAGTCATCCTCCCAAAAAAAGAAGAATGTACCAACCTGCTGGTTCCGGTGTGTGTGTCCGCTTCGCACATTGCTTTCGGCTCCATCCGGATGGAGCCCGTGTTTATGATCATGGGGCAGTCGGCCGCAACAATTGCCGGTCTGTCGTTAGACCGCAAAACCATTCCGCAGGAATTGGACTATGAATTGATAAGAAAACGGTTAACCGACGATCATCAGCTTCTGAAATTGGTTGATGCAGAATGAAGGAAAGAAAGGGATACGACATGTCGCGTCTGCACCTGTCCTTCATGGTCATTGTCCATTGATATTTTATCTTTGAAAGAAATGAAACTGAGATGAGTATGAAAGAAAAGATCTTCTCCGGCCTTTGCGGAATAGTTGCAATAAGCTCCATATCAAACACCGGTATGGCACAGGAGCCCCAGCCCAAACCGAATGTGGTTTTGATTTTTGTAGATGACATGGGTTACGGCGATTTAAGCTCTTATGGCACCCTTCAGTATAAAACGCCCAATCTCGACCGGATGGCGGCCAATGGGGTTCGTTTTACCAACTTTTACGCGGCACAGGCCGTTTGTACAGCGTCGCGTGCGGCAATTTTAACCGGCTGTTATCCAAACCGGCTGGGTATTTCAGGGGCTTTTTTCCCAAATTCACCGGTTGGCCTGAACCCCAACGAAGAAACCATTCCTGAAATACTCAAAGAGAAGGGCTACAAATCGGCTGTTTTCGGGAAATGGCACCTGGGTGATGCCGCCGAATTTTTGCCTTTACAGCATGGTTTTGACGAGTACCTTGGCTTACCCTATTCGAATGATATGTGGCCGGTGAATTACGACGGAACGCCGGTCACGGAAGAAAAAAAAGAACGTCCGTTCAATTTCCCTCCTTTGCCCCTGATTCGCGGAAATAAACCTGTCCGGGAAATACATACTCTGCAGGACCAGGCGGAACTGACTACGATTTACACCGAAGAAGCGGTTCGTTTCATTCAGGAAAACAGGAGAAACCCGTTTTTCCTGTACCTGGCACATTCCATGCCACACGTTCCGTTGGCCGTGTCGGATAAATTCAAAGGGAAAAGCACACAGGGTCTGTATGGCGATGTGATCATGGAAATTGACTGGTCGGTTGGGCAAATCGTGAAGGCGTTGGACGAGTCGGGACTTAGCAAAAACACACTGGTGATTTTTACTTCAGACAACGGTCCCTGGCTTAATTTCGGCAATCATGCCGGATCGGCCGGAGGCCTGCGCGAAGGCAAAGGAACCAGCTTCGAAGGCGGGCAACGGGTGCCCTGCCTCATGACGTGGCCGGGGGTGATCGGGCCGGGAACCATCTGTAATCAATTATCCTCTACCCTTGATATTCTCCCTACCCTGGCTGAAATTACCGGGGCAAACAGACCGGTGAAAAAGATTGATGGCGTCAGCATCTTATCGCTGATGAAAGGGGATGAAAACGCCAATCCAAGGGAACACTTTTATTACTACTATCAAAAAAACAGCCTCGAAGCGGTTCGGAAAGGCGATTGGAAACTGGTATTTCCGCATACGCACCGCACGTACGAAGGACTGGCTCCCGGCCATGATGGTTATCCCGGCGAAACGGTTCAGCGGGATACCGGTTTGGCTTTGTTCGACCTGCGCCGCGATCCGGGAGAACGCTATGACGTGAAAAAACTTTATCCCGAAGTGGTTGAGGAACTGTCGAAACTGGCAGAGCAAGCCCGGGAAGATTTGGGCGACGACCTGTCCGGGCTGGAAGGAAAAAACAGGCGACAGCCCGGAAAGATTGAGAAGTGACAGTCTCAATCGTAGTAATCGGTATTCAGTGATCCAGTACAATAAATGACAACCAATGAATAATTATCCAATGACTAAAATGCTAAAACCATTCAAACTACTCCTTTTATCAACTTTACTTTTGCTTAGCGCGATTTCGTGCCACAACAAAAAAGACGTGGCACAACAAGCCGACGTGATTATTTACGGCGGAACTTCGGCGGCTGTTACTGCGGCGGTTGAAGTCGTCCAATCCGGGAAAACCGTGATTGTGGTTTCGCCCGAAACACACCTGGGCGGCCTTTCATCCGGCGGCTTGGGTTTTACCGATACCGGCAACAAGGCGGCTATTGGCGGCCTCTCGCGTGAGTTTTATCACCGGGTTTGGCTGCATTATAACGATTCGGCATCGTGGAAATGGCAAAAACATTCCGAATACGGAAATAAAGGCCAGGGTACCGTTGCGATGGACGGTGAAAACCGCACCATGTGGATTTTTGAACCGCATGTGGCCGAACAGGTTTTCGAAGATTTTGTGAAAGAAAACGGGATTCCTGTTTTCCGCGACGAATGGCTTGACCGTGAAAATGGCGTGGCCGTTGAAAATGGAAAAATAATCTCTATCAAAACCCTTTCAGGAAAAACATTTTCGGGAAAGATGTTTGTCGACGCCACCTATGAAGGCGACCTGATGGCTGCTGCCGGCGTCAGCTATCATGTTGGCCGTGAAGCCTGTTCGGAATACGGCGAAACATGGAATGGTGTGCAGGTTGGCGTTTTTCATCACGGTCACTATTTCAGGGAGAACATCGATCCTTATGTCATTCCGGGCGATCAGTCCAGTGGTTTACTTCCGGGCATTTCGGTAGAAAAACCCGGCGAAAACTGTACCGGCGACCGAAAAATCCAGGCTTACTGCTTCCGTTTGTGCATGAGTAATCATCCCGAAAACAGAACGCCTTTCCCAAAACCCGACCATTATGATCCGAAGCAATACGAGTTGCTTGCACGCGTGTTCGACACGGGCTGGAATGAATGGTTCAATAAATTCGACCTGATTCCCAACCGGAAAACCGACACCAACAACCACGGACCTTTTAGCAGCGACTACATCGGGATGAACTACGACTATCCGGAAGCTTCGTACGAACGCCGGAAAGAGATCATCAAAGAACATGAAAATTACCAAAAAGGGCTGTTGTATTTTGTGGCGAACGATGAACGCGTACCTGAAGAGATCCGCAGCAAAATGCAGGAGTGGGGACTGGCAAAAGACGAATTCACCGACAACGGCAACTGGCCGCACCAGATTTATGTCCGCGAGGCACGCCGCATGATCGGCGAATATGTGACCACCGAAAACGATGTACTGGCCAAAAGCGAAGTTCCCGGACCGGTGGGAATGGGCTCGTATGCGATGGATTCGCACAATGTACAGCGTTTTGTAACCGATGAGGGTTTTGTTCAGAATGAAGGCGATATCGGTGTACATCCGCACAAGCCTTACCAGATTGCCTATGGTTCGATTGTCCCAAAAGCGGAAGAATGCGTCAATTTATTGGTGCCGGTGGCGGTATCGTCCAGTCATATCGCTTACGGGTCGATCCGGATGGAGCCGGTGTTCATGATTCTCGGGCAGTCGGCCGCAGCAGCGGCAATCCTGGCGATCGACCGGCAATGTCCAGTCCAGGAAGTGCCTTATCCTGATTTAAAAAAGGTGTTGGAGATGAGGAAACAAGTGTTAAGTTTAAATGAATGATTTTTAACTTTGGCTGCTAAATGTAATTAAACCTAATCCGGATGATCACCTTAATCGTTAGTTTGTCGGCCTTATTACTGGGCTACCTGTTTTACTCGAAGTTTGTGGAACGTTTTGCCGATGTGGATGCCACGAGAATTACGCCGGCTTTTTCAATGAAAGACGGGGTCGACTACCTGCCCTTGCCCTGGTGGCGTATCTTTCTGATTCAGTTTTTGAACATTGCCGGGCTGGGGCCAATCTTCGGCGCTGTGGCCGGGGCCATGTGGGGGCCGGTGGCTTATTTGTGGATTGTTTTGGGGGCCATTTTTGCAGGAGCGACACACGATTATTTTTCCGGAATTCTGTCAATTAACCACAAAGGACTGAGCATTACCGAGATTGTAGGCATCTACCTGGGAAACTTTGCCAAACAGTTTATGCGCGGGTTTACCGTGGTGCTGATGATTATTGTGGGGGCCGTTTTCATTATGGGCCCGGCCGGAATTCTGAGCGATATGACCGGCGGTTTTGGCGGGTCGGCGTTTTGGGTTTGGGTGGTCTTTATTTACTACCTGCTGGCCACCATGTTGCCGATCGACAAGATTATTGGCAAAATTTACCCGGTTTTTGGTTTTTCACTCTTGTTTATGGCCATTGGACTGATCACCGCCTTGCTTCTGGGAGGCTATCACATTCCGGAACTAACCTTCTCATCCATCCATAACTTTCATCACCGGGCGGCCGAATTTCCGATTTTCCCCATGCTGTTTATCACCATTGCCTGCGGGGCTATTTCGGGTTTTCATGCTACTCAGTCGCCTCTGATGGCCCGCTGCCTGACCAACGAAAAATACGGACGCCGGGTATTCTACGGAGCCATGATTACCGAAGCCGTTGTGGCCATTATTTGGGCGTCAATCAGCATGAGCGTATTTGGCGGAGTTCGCGAACTGAACGAAACCATGCAGCAAAACCAGGGAAACGCGGCCGTGATCGTGAATACCATTTCCAACTCTTTGTTAGGCAAGTTCGGCGGATTTCTGGCCTTGCTCGGCGTAGTGGCCGCCCCAATCACTTCGGGCGATACCGCCTTTCGCAGCGCCAGGCTGATTGTAGCCGATTTTCTGAATTACAAACAAGGCCCCATCAAAAACCGCTTGTTCATCAGTATTCCCTTGTTCCTGATCGGCTACTTGCTGACTCAGATTAATTTCAGCGTGATCTGGCGCTATTTTGCCTGGTCGAACCAAACACTGGCCACCGTCGTGTTATGGACCATCACCGTTTATCTGGCAAAAAAACAAAAGCCGGTTTGGATCACGTTGGTTCCCGCCGTGTTTATGACAGCCGTGATCTCGACTTACATTCTTCTTGCACCCGAAGGGTTTGCCTTAGGCAAAGAAGCGGCTTATGCGATTGGATCGGCGATCACTGTATTGGTGACGCTTTGGTTCTTTTGGTACAAAATAAAACTAAACAGGCCGAAACTTGTTCCGGCAGCTCAAACCATCCGTGCAGAGGATGGTCCTCCCGGTGCAAAAGGCTGAATAATCATGATTAAAAAGTACAGACATGAAAAACATAATTATCTATGCAGGATTCCTGCTGTCTCTTATCTCAATTTGTTACGCCGCCCCAAAGCAAGACTTTGATCTGGTCGTTTACGGGGGAACCTCTTCCGGAGTGGCAGCAGCGATCCAGGCCAGCCGGATGGGAAAGTCGGTTGTTTTAATTGAACAAAGCAATCGCATTGGCGGATTGACAACCGGCGGATTGGGCCAGACCGACATCGGTAAAAAGGAAGCTGTTGGAGGAATTGCCCGCGAGTTTTATCAAAATATCAGGCAGTATTATAACGATCCGGCCAACTGGAAGTGGCAGACGCCCGAAGATTACAAAGACAGCGGGCAAACCCGGACCGAGGCAACTGAAACGGCCATGTGGACTTTTGAGCCGTCGGCCGCCCTGAACGTATTGCACGAAATGCTGAAAAAAGAAAAGATCACCCTGGTTTATCACCAGCGGCTAAATCGCGAAACCGGTGTGACAAAAAAAGGAGCCCGGATTGTTTCTATTACGATGGAAAGCGGCGAAACCTATTCGGGCCGGATGTTTATCGATGCCACTTACGAAGGCGATCTGATGGCAGCGGCGAATGTATCGTATACCTTCGGAAGGGAAAGTAACAGCGAGTTTGGCGAAAACCTGAATGGCATTCAATGGACCAATGAAGCCGAAACCCTAACGGGCGGTTATTCCCGGAACTCGGCAAATCACAATTTTGTGGATGGCGTTGATCCCTATGTAGTGAAAGGCGACCCCACCAGCGGACTGTTACCCTTTATTTCGTCCATTGCCCCGGGTGAGCAAGGGACAGGAGACAAAGGCATTCAGGCTTATTGTTTCCGCATGTGTCTGACCGATCACCCCGACAACAGGATTCCCTTTACCAGGCCCGACGGTTATCAGGAATTAGAGTATGAATTGCTACTGCGTAATTACGAAGCCGGTGAAAAAGCCGTTCCGTGGATCAATTCGTCGATGCCCAACCGGAAAACCGATACGAATAACCGGCTTGGCTTCTCAACCGATTATATCGGGCAAAACTACGATTATCCCGAAGCGTCGTATCAGGAAAGGGAAAAGATCGTTGAAGCTCACAGGAGATACCAGCAGGGCCTGATGTGGACTTTGGCTTACCATCCCCGGATGCCCGAATCAGTCATGGTCGAGGTTTCCCGGTGGGGAACCTGCAAAGACGAGTTTGAACGGGAAGACGGCTGGCAGCAGCAACTGTACGTTCGTGAAGCCCGGCGGATGATCAGTAGTTACGTGATGACCCAGAAGAATTGCGAACGGATTGAAAACGCGTCTGATCCTGTTGGAATGGCAGCCTACGGAATGGACTCGCACCACGTGAAGCGCTATGTAACACCCGAAGGATACGTGAAGAATGAAGGAAATGTGGAGGCTCATGTGAAATATCCTTTCCCGATCAGTTACCGGTCAATCATCCCGAAAAAAACCGAATGTTCCAATTTGTTGGTTCCGGTTTGTTTAAGCTCAACACATATTGCTTTTGGGTCTATCCGCATGGAGCCGGTGTTCATGGTGCTGGGACAATCGGCCGCCACCGCTGCCTGTCTGGCAATCGACCAGAAAAAAGTCATCCAGGAAATCAACTACGATAAACTAAAAGAAAAACTGCTGACCGACAGGCAAGTGCTTGAAGTACCGGTACAATAAGACGAACTGTAAATAACATCAGGCTGAATTTTTATACAGCCTGATGTTATTTTTTTGCGCCTGCATATAATTTTCCTCCGGTTTTGCAGTTATGAATAATGACTGGCCAAAATTCGAGGCCAGGAGGGAGATAAGGGTATTTATGTCGTTTCGTTGAAATCAGATGACCAGTAATTGTTCTATGGTTCATTTACCTGCAAGCATTGTAAACACGAATCGGTTAAAAAAAAACAATTTTGCTTGGCTAACTTTCCGGGGTATTGGAAAAATAGATTTATAGTTTAATTGTCAATTTAAAATTAAGGTTTATGAAAAAGAGAATTTATTTCCTTGTTGTTTTTGCTGCCGTACTGATCAGTTGCGGTGGCAATAAATCAAAATCGCCGGATGAAAATCAAAACAGCGTGGTAACGCTGGAAGAAGAAAAATCGGTGTTAGACTCGATGAATGCCGTGATTGAAACGGCCAAACAGGATATTGAACAGACTGTTAGTGAATTGGATAATCTACTGGAAGGTTTGTAGAAAAAGAGTAATCAATTTAATTCGTTCATTTAAAAATTTAGCTATGAGACATATATTACGCATTTCATTTTTACTTCTTGCCGTACTTGGAACCTCGGTGGTTTTTGCACAAAGCAAACAAACAGGCAAGAAAGAAGAAAAAGTTGTTGAAGCAAAAGAAAAACAACAGGCAGCCAAAGAGAAGAAACTGAATGAAGCCGAAGTCGCCCTTGATGAAGCGGCAGAACAGACCGAAGAACAAAAAGAAAAAGCTAAAAAGAAAGGCGACGAGATGAAATCTGAAGCCGAAGATTTGCAAAAAGAGGCCGAAGATAAATCAGGGAAATCCCATGCTTACGGGAAAGAAAAAGGCGATCTGCACGGAAAAGATTTTGGAAAACTCCGGTCGGAAGAAGCGAAAAAACAATACGGAGAAAAGAAGATCGAGTTGGATGAATCGGTAACCTCGGGAGAAGAAAAAGTAAAAGCCGCAAAAGAAAAAATTGAATCAGCCGAAAAAGAATTGGAAAAAGCAAAAAAAGAGAAGACCATTTCGGAAGAGATGCAGAAAGAAAAGGCTGAAAAAATAGCAAAGGCAAAAGAGAAAGTAAAGGAGTTGGAAGAACAATTGGAGGAAACCAAACAATTGCCTGAATTGGAATAGAACTTTTCTTGTTTAATTTTAAGCAAATACCGTGGGGCCCGGGTCATTTTTGATCCGGGCTCCTTTTTTTGGGTTTGTAAACAAAAAAAGGATGCCGTTTCTGACATCCTTTTTTCCGCGGGTGGAAGACCGGGCTCGAACCGGCGACCTTCGGAACCACAATCCGACGCTCTAACCTACTGAGCTACATCCACCATGTTGCAATTGCGGTGCAAATATAGTATTTTATTTGAAATCGCTGCAAGCATTTTTTGAAGTTCAGCTGCGATTTTTTCAATTTTTACAGCCTGGCTTTATCCAAAACTTCTCCGGTTGAATTGACCAGCAAAAAATAGCGGATCATCTGATCATCGCGTACAATTAATTCGTACTGTTCATTCCCCTGATTTTGAATGTGAATGCCGTTCATCAGTTCGCCGTGCTGAAGGGCTGCCTGACGGATCTTATCGGGAATCAGCTCGAGCGGCAGGTTGATTTTCAGGCTGACCCGCTCTCCATTACTTTTGTACCGGGCGATGTGTTCCAGTTCATCGTTGTAAAAAACAACTTCGTATTGTTCTTTTATTTTGGTCCATTCCGCGTTTCGCGGGTTCGCAAATTGTTGCCCGAAAGCGGTTTTGACAGGTTCCGGCAAATGGGGTTCTTTGTGCCCGCTGAGTATTTTCTGAAAAAAGTTCATCAAATCCATTGTTTTTTTGTTTTTGCTTTCTGTTTAACGGGGTTCTATATTGACGCTGTTTTCTGTAAAAGTAACTGGCTTTACAAATCTTTTTGAAACCGGGTTTTATACAAATACACCACCCGGGTTCGGGCGCGTTTTAACCGCATCTTCACGGCATCTTCGCTAATGCGCAGGGTTTGGGCAATCTGCTTGCCCGGAAGGTTATCCTGGTATTTCATCAGCAATAACGCCTTTTCTTCAGGATGAATCATTTCCAGTATCTTGATCAGGTTGTTGTAACTCAGCTCCTGAAGGTCGGCTTCCGATTCATCAATGATGTCGGGAATTTCGTTTTGGCTGTTCCAGTTCGGGTAGTGCAGTTTCTTCTTCAGCCTTAAATAGTCGATTGAATAATTATAGGTGATGGCATAAAGCCACGACGAGAACGACGAGTTTCCTTTAAAGCCCGGCAACTTTTCGTAGGCTTTTGCCAGAATGTCGTTGGCAAAATCTTCGGCTTGCCGGCGGTCCTTGATAAAACTGTAACATTTATCCACGACTTTCTGAAAATAACGTTTGTAAAGGATCTCAAAAAGAACAGACTGGTCTTCATGGATCATCAGCCGGATGAGTTCCTCGTCGCTCGTGTTTTTGTAATTTTCAACCTGCATACCTGTTTCTTAACTGCTTTTTCGCCGGAGAATGAATTTTGTAACTTTTTTTTTAGTTTCTGCGTTACTTAATCCTGATCCCTCGTCTAAATGGAGATTTAAACAAGGATTACATTCCTGAAACGAATTTAATCATTGAAAATAGATTTGGATTAAAAAAACAAAATTACTGATTGACGATGAAAAAAAAGTTAATGCTTGTTGTAACAGCTTTGAGTTTAGCTGTTGTTTTAAGTAGCTGCGGAAAAGCTCCGCAAGCTGAAATTGATGCAGCAAATGCTGCTATTGAAGCCGCAAAAGCGATTGGCGCTGACGTTTATGTTGCTGAAGATTTTGCCGCTCTTCAGGATTCGATGAAAGCCGTGAATGAAGAAGTGGAAGCACAAAATGCCAAACTCTTCAAAAATTTCAACAAGGTGAAGGAACAATTGGTTGTTGTCACTCAATTGGCCGACGAAACCAAAGCGAAAGCTGAAACACGCAAAGCTGAAGTAAAAGCAGAAGTTGAAGCCCTTCAGGTTGAAGTGGCCGACCTGTTGGCACAAAACAATGAGTTGATTGCCAAGGCTCCGAAAGGAAAAGAAGGCGCTGCTGCCCTGGAAGCCATTAAAAGCGACAATGAACTGATTGCAGCTTCGCTGACTGAAGTAGCCGGTTTGGTTGAAGCAGACAACCTGATGGCCGCGCTGGACAAAGTGAAAGCTTCGAAAGAAAAAGCATCGGCAATTAATGCTGAATTGTCTGAAGTAATTGCCAAATATTCAAAAAGCAGACGCTAATATTTTTGTATCAGCATAGCTATTAATGATTTCCCCGGAGTTCTGTACTTCGGGGATTTTTTGTCAAGCGCGTGATTTATGGGTAAGAAAAGATGGAAGAAGGTTGGATGGGGAATTACGGTTTTGATAATTCTGTTTTTGGGCGGGTGGCTGGTGATTTCACGGGCGCCACAACCACCCAGAGAGGAACTGAAACTTGCCCGTGAATCGTTAAATGCGGCCCAAAAAGCCGGCGCTGCTGTAAATGCTGCCGCTATTTATAAAGAAGCGCAGCAATTGTACGACTCGGCGATGGTTTGCTGGGCCCTGCAAAACAAGCGGTTTTTCCTGGTACGCGATTTCAGCGCGGTATCCGATCTCTGCGGCCAGGTTGTTTCCAGGGCCCGCGATGCCGGCGAAAAATCGGTTAAACACACCCAAAGCACAAACAAGCTGCTAAAAAACGGACTGGCCGGGCTGGATCAGCAGGTTTCCCGTTTTGACCGGTTCTATAAAAAGTTGCCATTGCCCGAGCCTGTTGTTGACGCGTACAATAGCGGGAAAATGAAGTTGTCGGAGGCAAAAATTGCTTTCGGGAGTAACCGGAACAACGAGGCCCAACAACACTGGAAAGAGGCTGAAAAACGAATTGGAGAGGCAAACCGGAAAGCCGAAGGTTTATTGGCCGATTGGTTTATACATTATCCGCAGTGGAAAAAGAACGGGGCTGAAGCGATCCGGCTTTCAAAAGGCGGACAACGGGTTATTTTGGTTGATAAACTGGCCCATAGCTGCATGATTTATCAAAACGGAAAGATCATCAAACAGTTTGAGGTGGAACTGGGGAAAAACTGGATGGGAGATAAACAAAAAAAAGGCGACAAAGCAACCCCTGAAGGACTGTACCGAATTACCAGGAAAAAAGATCGTTTTCATACCAAATTTCACCGGGCGCTGTTGTTGAATTACCCGAATGACGAAGATAAAAAGCGCTTTGATGAAGAAAAGAAAAAGGGCAACATCCCGGCTATCTCAGATATCGGAGGTTTAATTGAAATACACGGACACGGCGGTAAAGGCGTTGACTGGACCGACGGCTGTGTCGCTTTAACCAACGACGACATGGATACCTTGTTCAGGCTGGTTGCTGCCGGAACCCCGGTTGTTATCGTCGGCTCCCTGAAATCGTTACAGGAAATTTACGGAAGAAACTAAAGGTGAAAAATGAATGATAGGCGAAGAAACGAAGATTGAAACGGGTGAAAACGGGTTGGCGAAAAAAATGAAATGGCGCGGCCGGTTGCTCATTGGCTCCGTCGTATCGGGAACCGTGCTCGGGTTCTGTGTGTTTATATTCTACATTGTCCCGCTGATTAAGAACAGCCCGCTCATTTTTACAAAAAAGCCGGCTGCCGGTCAGTCGGTTGAAATGGAAATGCCCGATGAGAAAACTTTAAAAACAGACATTCTGCGTCTGCAGAACAAGCTTGAGCGCTTAACGCCCGGAGGTGTTTACCTGGTGGTAAATACCTCGGATAATACCTTCTTTTTATATAAAAACAGGACGTTGATCCGGGAAGGTTTATGTTCTACCGGAAGTTATATTAAGCTTGAACTTGACGACATAAAGAGCTGGGTGTTTCAAACACCCAAGGGAGTTTTCACCATCAAAGGGAAAATTACATCGCCTGTTTGGCGTAAACCCGACTGGGCTTTTGTGGAGGAAGGGCTACCCGTTCCTTCGGCAAACGATCCCTCGCGCTTCGAATATGGCGTGCTGGGCGATTACGCGCTGAGCCTTGGCGACGGGTATTTAATTCACGGTACCTTGTATCAGCGATTCCTCGGACAGCCGGTTACCCACGGCTGCATCCGGATGAATGATGAAGATTTGGAGACTGTTTATCAAACCTTGCCAATAGGGGCAAAAGTGTTTATCTACTAACATGGACATGCAGAAGTATCACCGGAAACCGGCTAAGCCCGTCCTGAATTTTTTTAAGACTGCCATTCCCCTTGTACTGGTTTTCATTGCGTTACAATACACCGTTTTATCGGTAATGGCGGTTCGGGAAAAGATGGCCGCCATCAACCGGCAGGTCGATGTTCAGTTGTCGGCCATGAACAAGGATAGCGTTAACTCGTCCTTATTTGAATGGTACAGGGAAAAAAACTGGCTGGAAACCCGTTTCCAGATTGCCCGAACCGATTCGATCAGTTTATCGGTAAACCTGAAAGACAGTGTTGTGCAACTTGAGCTGAAAGGCGTGGTCCTGAAAACTTCCAAAATCATCGATTTTAAGGCTGATCAGTTCTTTTATCAGCTAAATCCCGGGGCCTACCATCACTTGTTCGGGGTACAGGCGCAAGCAACCGGCAGCCTGTCAACCATCGCTAAAGAACCGCTGACTGTAAAAAAAGCGCCCAAAGACACCACCGAAGTTGAAACCGCACCGGCAGAAACAGCCGGGGTAAAAGCGGAAGCGGTACATTGGCTGATGAGCCTGGATAAAGACATTATCCTTAAAATTGAAGGAACAAACCAGGAAGATCAGGTTAAATGGAACGGACAGAAGTTCTGGTTCAGCCAAACACTTACTGAGATCAGGCGGGATATGTATCAAACAATTCAGTTTAAAAAGCCGGTTTATCAACCGGAGATCCGCCTGGTCATTCCCGAAGCTGATGCAAAGGCGATTTACCGGGCATTACCGGTTCACCCGCTTGTCTGCATCCGGTTTTAAACAGAAGAAACCGGATAGATCCGGGTGGACCTATCCGGTTTTTGCTGTCATGTTGTTTTTCAACAGTCTGATAATAAACCCTTTTCTTCTTCTTTTGATACGCTGATTAGGAAAGATAAATCAGTATAAGAACCAATATCAGGAACAGACCGATGGCAAAAGCCACCAGGTTCCCTTGTTTTTGCGATTTTTCGATGCGTGCCATAGGTTGTTTGTTTTACAGATTTTTTTCAGATGAGGTATTTTACGTGATTCAAGCAATTTTGATCTGTTTTTTTTAATTTTTTTTTTCAAACTCATTGCACCCCCTGAAAATAAAAAACCGATCCTTTTGCAAGACCGGTTTTTTGTTCGTTCCGTATGTGGCTGATTTATTCAGACAATAAAACCGTTCCTCCCTCCTCCAATCCGGGAATATTGGTGATCCGAACTTTCGTTACCCCACGGCTGATGGCGCTGAAACTGTTATCCAGTTTAGGGATCATCCCGGTATGAATCGCTCCGTATGCCTGCAAGTCTTTAAACTCGCTGTGGCTTAATGAGGCGATTACGGAGCTGTCGTCATCCGGATGTTCGAGCACGCCGGGCTTCTCGAAACAATAGACCAATTCCACCTCGTAATATTTACTGAAAGCGATGGCCGCTTCAGCAGCAATGGTATCCGCGTTAACGTTCAGCATTTGTCCTTGTTTGTCGTGCGAAAGCGGCGCCAGCACGGGTACCACGTTCTTTTCAATCAGCAGTTTCAGCTCGTCGACATTCACGGCCACGATGTCGCCCACGTAGCCGTAGTCGATGTCTTTTACAGGTCGTTTTACTGCCTGCATGTAGTTCAGGTCGGCGCCGGTCAGGCCAATGGCATTGAGCCCCAGCGCCTGCAGATTGGCCACGATGCTTTTGTTGACCAGTCCGCCGTACACCATACTCACCACTTCGAGCATGGCCTGATCGGTAATGCGACGGCCTTCCACCATTTGGGTGGCAATGCCCAGACGCTCGGCTATTGCCGTAGCTAAGCGCCCCCCTCCGTGGACCAGCGCTTTGAGGCCTTCGAGTTTTGAAAAACGTGCCAGCAGGTCCTGCAGCGACTCTTTTTCTTCAACCACCTTGCCGCCAACTTTTACCAGGGTCAGTTTTTGTTTTCTCATAGAATATCGAATAATCAATTGGGTACTATCTTTTTCACCTACTTTATCTGATCCAACAACATTTTTAATACAGCCTGGGCCGAGAACAGGCGGTTTTCGGCCTCGGGCACCACGATTGAATCCGGGCCGTCGATCACCGAATCGCTCACAATCATGTTGCGGCGTACGGGCAGGCAGTGCATAAATTTGGCCCGATTGGTTACGGCCATTTGGCGATCGCTCACCGTCCAGTCCATATCCTTCGACAAAATTTTTCCGTAGTGGTTGTATGCCGCCCAGTTTTTGGCATAGATGAAATCGGCGCCTTCAAAGGCTTTCATCTGATCGTATTCCGGTTTCAGATCGCCCATAAATTCCGGGGCCAGTTCGTATCCTTCGGGATGAGTCACCACTAATTCGTAATCGGTCCGGCGCATCCACTCCACGAAGGAGTTGGGCACCGCCTGCGGCAATGCACGGGGATGCGGCACCCAGGTCAATACCACTTTGGGGCGTTCTTTGGTCTTAAATTCTTCAATCGTCAGGTGATCGGCAAACGACTGCAGCGGATGGCGCGTAGCTGCTTCCATACTGACAACCGGCACACCGGCATAATCGACAAATTGCTGAAGGATTTTTTCCTGGTAATCGTCTTCTTTGTTTTCGTATTTTGCAAACGAACGCACGCCGATGATATCGCAATATTTGCCGATTACGGGAACGGCTTCGCGGATGTGCTCCGGCTTATCGCCGTCCATAATCACGCCCAGCTCGGTTTCCAGTTTCCAGCCGCCTTCGTTGATGTCGAAGACGATGACGTTCATTCCGAGGTTCAACCCTGCTTTTTGGGTGCTTAGGCGGGTACGCAGGCTCGAATTGAAAAAGACCAGCAACAAGGTCTTGTTTTTTCCGAGCGACTGATATTTGTAAGGGTCCTTTTTTAGCTCGAAAGCCAGTTTCAAAGCTTCATCCAGACTGTCCAGATCGTGTACTGATGTGAAATGTTTCATAATTTTGAGTTGAAGCCTCTCCTCCCGCCCTCTCCAAAGGAGGAGCCTCCCCGGTTCCCCTCCGAAAGAGGAGGGACAAGAGAATTCCTTCAAATTAACGGGTTGAGATCGTGTTTAAATGTGTTGTTCTTTTGTTGATTTTGTTTTTTCGTTATCTTATTTTTTTCTATTCATTTTAATGTCTTCCCGGCCATGTCCACCCCCACTCAATAATCATTTCTTGCTCTCCCGCTGGGCGAATTGGGAGGAGCTTTAGGGTCTCACTTGTCCTTCTCCGTCAATCAGCCATTTGTAGCTGGTTAGTTCCTCCAGCGCCATGGGTCCGCGGGCGTGCAGCTTCTGGGTGGAAATGCCGATCTCTGCCCCCAACCCAAATTGAGCGCCATCGGTAAATGCCGTTGAAACGTTGCAGTAAACCGATGAGGCGTCTACCAGTTTACGGAATAAATCCAGCCGTTGTTCGTTTTCAGAGATAATGGCCTCGCTGTGTTTCGAACTGTAACGGGCGATGTGGTCGAGCGCTTCGTCGAACGATGACACCGTTTTCACCGCCATTTTATAATCCAGAAATTCCGTGCCGAATGATTCTTCGGTAGCCTTCTCCAATAAGTCGCCCGGGTATTTGCCGTTTAATACCGGGTAGGCCTTTTCGTCGGCATAAACCACCACCTTGCTGTCGGGAAGTTCGGCGCAAAGCAACGGCAGATCAGCCAACCGGCTTTCGTGGATCAGCAGGCAATCGAGCGCGTTGCAAACACTGGGGCGGCGGGTTTTGGCATTTTCAATAATCGCCTCTCCCTTTTTTGCATCGCCAAATTCGTCGAAGTAGGTATGGCAAATGCCCGCACCGGTTTCAATCACCGGGATGGTCGCATTTTTACGCACAAATTCAATCAATCCCTGTGATCCGCGCGGAATGATCAGATCGACATATCCGTGGGCATTCAGGATTTCGGAGGTTGCTTCGCGGCTGGCAGGCAGTAAGGCCAGAATATTTTTATCGACGCCATGTTTTTCAAGCACCTGGTGGATTATCTTCGTGATCGCGGTGTTGGAATCAATGGCATCGCTGCCCCCTTTCAGTACGCAGGCATTGCCCGATTTGAGGCAAAGCGAAAAGACATCGAAGGTTACATTTGGACGGGCTTCGTAAATAATGCCGATTACCCCGAATGCCACCGACACTTTCCGAATCCTCAATCCGTTTGGACGAAGGGTTTCGCTCAGCACGCGTCCCAGCGGAGAAGGCAGGGAGGCCACATTCCGGATATCGTCGGCTATAGCGGCAATCCGTTCAGCCGTCAACTTCAGTCGGTCGTATTTTGGATCTGTCGGGTCCATCCGATCCAGATCTTTTTTGTTTTCAAGCAGTACCTCTTCGGTGTGTGCAACTGCTGCATCGGCCACATCGCTCAAAATCAGGTTGATCTGATCAACGCTCAATAAATTGAGGCTTCGGCTGGCCTTCAATGTTAATTCCAATTGTTTTTTGACCTCCATGGTTTCTCCTGTTTTAATTAAAAGTCCCCTTCCCTGGGGGAGGAAGGGGACAACTCAGAATATCTTGATTTTGTTGAAGTCAACAAAAAGGGGGTTAAAAGAAAAGGGTATAAACAGAATTCTGAGTTAAGTTCGTTATCATTTAATCTTCAATTAAGTATAAATAGTCGTAATGAACGATTGGTTTCTGGTTTTTACTTCCCAGTCCCTGCCCTGCTTTATCGGAACTGAACTGAGACTTTCCCCAGCCAACCAATTTTCCCTGCTCATCGATAATTTTCACAATGTCGCCGCTCTGGAAAAATCCCTTCACCTCTGTCACCCCAATCAACAGTAAACTGGTGGCCTTGGTTGAAAAAAGAGCCTCTTTTGCCCCCTGATTAATTACCAGTTCGCCTTTTGCAAAGCTGTCGGAATAGGCAATCCATTTTTTCACGTTGGATGACTTGTGTTTTTCTGCTTTAAACAGGGTGTGTTTTACCTGACCGTCTTTCCGCAGAATATCAATCAACACGTTATCGCGCAGTCCGCTGGCAATATGCACCGCGATGCCCTCTTTGGCTACTTTGCGTGCAATGGTACTTTTGGTAAGCATGCCTCCGCGTCCGAACCCCGACTTTTGTGTTGACACATTTTTCATCCACTCTTTTTCTTTGGTCCCGATTTCTTCGATGATTGTTGACTCGGGCAAAGAAGGATCACCGTCGTAAATGCCTTCGATGTTGCTGAGAATGATTAATGCTTCGGAGTTTTGCATGGAAGCGATCAGCCCCGAAAGTTCGTCGTTATCAGTAAACATCAGCTCTGTAACAGAGATGGTGTCATTTTCGTTCACAATTGGCACCACTTTATTTTCAAGTAAGGTGGTAAAACAATTTTTCATGTTCAGGTAATGATCGCGATCGGCAAAATTGTCCTTCGTTGTCAGTACCTGGGCGCAAACGATCCCGTGCTCCCTGAAAAAGTCGGCGTAGCGGTTAATCAGTTTTACCTGACCAACTGCCGACCACAACTGCCGCGATGAAACGGTATCCAGTTTTTTCTGAATTTTCAATTCGCTTCGTCCTGCAGCTACAGCCCCCGATGACACCAGGATGACTTCTACACCTTTCTTGTGCAGATAGGCAATCTGGTCGACCAAATGGGCAATACGGGCGACATGAAGTGTCCCATCAGACTTAGTTAGAACGTTACTACCTACTTTAACGGTAATTTTCTTATAGTTGAAATTCATTGTTTTCGCCTATGCTTGCTCAATTTTATTGAATGAGGCAATCAGCCCCTGAATGACAGCCGAGCTAAACCCCTGGTGTTCCATCTCATTAATCCCGGTAATGGTGATCCCGCGCGGCGTTGTCACCTTATCAATTTCCCTTTCGGGATGATGCCCGGTATTCATGATCAGCTGAACAGCGCCTTTTACCGTTTGAGCGGTGATAAACTGGGCCATTTCGGCGCCAAAGCCCATTTCAATGCCGCCTTGCATGGCCGCGCGAACGTACCGCAGGGCAAAGGCCGTTCCGCACGATGCCAGCACGGTGGCGGCAGCCATCAGTTCTTCGGTAATAACAACCGTTTGTCCAAGCTGATCGAACAATTCTTTCACCGTGTCGAGGCTTTGCTCCGTGTTTCCGTTGCCGGCGATACAGGTCATCGATTCCTGGATCGAAATGGCTGTGTTTGGCATTACCCGGAAAATTTGCATGTCGTTTCCAGCCATTCCGGCCAATTGGTTCAGGTTAACACCGGCAACAATCGAAACCAATATTTTATCGGAGTTTAAGGCCGGTCTTACTTCGTTGATCACCGACTCAATATGATAGGGTTTTACCGCGAAAATGACCAGATCAGCCTGCTCAACCGCCTCAATATTTTTATGAAAGGCAGTAATCCCCTGTGCACTCATTTCCTCCAGCAATGATTTCTTTGGATCGGCCATGCAAATCGAAGAGGCCTCCATGTAACCTGATTTGACAATCCCCCTGGCAATGGCCCCGCCCATATTGCCGGCTCCAATGATCGCTATCTTTTTAATTTCCATTATTCTCAGGTATTATTCTGCTTTTACATACAGTTCGTTTAACACTTTCTCAAAACAGGCCACAAATTCGGTTGCCTGCTGTAAACTTAAGGTCAGCGGCGGAAGCAAACGAATAATATGGGTTCCCGATACCCCGGTGAAAATTTTCTCTTCTTCCAGCAACTTTTGCCGTATCGGTTTAATCGGTTCTTCAAACTCCAGACCGATCATCAAGCCTTTTCCCCGCACCTCTTTTATCTGTTTGAAAGAAGCCAGTTTTTCCATCAGGTAGTTGCCGACTTCGGCGGCGTTTTCTACCAGTTTCTCATTCTCCATGATGTCGAGCACAGCAATTGCCGCAGCACAGGCCAGGTAATTTCCTCCGAAAGTGGTTCCCAACATGCCATGCCAGGGCTTCAGCTCCGGCTGAATGAGCAGTCCTCCAACAGGAAAACCGTTACCCATCCCTTTGGCCATGGTAATCAGATCGGGCCTGATTTTGGTATACTGAAAAGCAAAGAACTTCCCGCTGCGCCCGTAACCCGATTGAATTTCGTCGAGAACCAACAGGGTTCCGTGTAATTTGCATAAACCTTCCAGCTCTTCCAGAAATTCGGGCGAAGGGACATGAATTCCGCCGATACCCTGGATGCCTTCGACAATAACCGCTGCAATTTCCCTTGTTCTCAGTTGTTCTTCAACCAAACCAATGTCGTTCAACGGCAGGATTACCGCGTTGGGCGTTTCATTCACCGGGGCCACAATTTTTGGATTGTCGGTTACGGCCACAGCTGCCGAGGTGCGTCCGTGGAAGCCTTTTTTGAAGCTGATCACTTTTTTTCGTCCTGTAATGAACGAAGCCAGTTTTAACGCGTTTTCGTTGGCTTCGGCCCCCGAGTTACACAAGAACAGCTGGTAGTCGTCAAAACCCGACAGTTTTCCCAGTTTATCTGCCAGTTCCTGTTGTTGCGGAATTTTTACCGAATTGCTGTAAAAGCCAATCTGATTCAGCTGTTTACTGATTGTTTCCACATAACGCGGATGACTGTGTCCAACAGAGATCACAGCATGACCACCGTACAGATCGAGGTAACGGTTGCCCTGATTGTCCCACATGTAGCAGCCTTCGGCTTTTACCGGAACAATATCGAATAGCGGATATACGTCAAATAGTTTCATCTTAAAAAGAAACCGGTTTTAGGTTTAGCCCGGCTTTTTCGTCGAGGCCAAACATTAAATTCATATTTTGCACTGCCTGTCCCGATGCGCCTTTCAGCAGGTTATCGGTTACGCTTAAAATCATCAGTTTGCTGCCATGTTTTTCCAGGTACACAATGGCTTTATTGGTATTGACTACCTGTTTCAGATCCGGATTCTCGCTGCTCACGAAAACAAAGGGGTGCCCTTCATAAAATTCTTCATACAATTTCACAGCCTCTTCAATGGTCCCGGCATACTCGGTGTAGCTCGAAACAAAGATGCCGCGCGTATGATTTCCGCGAACAGGGATAAAGTTAATTGCCTGGTCAAAGCTTGGTTGCAGCTGCTTTACGCTCTGGGTGATTTCGCCCAGGTGCTGGTGCTGAAAGGCCTTGTAAACCGATACATTGCTGTCGCGCCAGCTGAAATGCGAGGTTTTTGAAGGCGCCTGGCCGGCGCCAGTCGAACCGGTAATGGCATGTACGTGAAGCTCACCGGTGAGCAAGCCGGCCGCTGCCAAAGGCAATATGGTAAGCTGAATGCCCGTGGCAAAACAACCCGGATTGGCGATTTGCGCGGCATTCCGTATTTTTTCGCGGTTCAGTTCGGGCAAGCCGTAAACGAAATGGTTCCCTTCGGCTTTTAAACGGTAGTCGTGGCTCAGGTCGATGATCTTTACCCCCGCCGGAATGTTGTTCGTCTCAACAAATTCTTTTGACTTACCATGCCCCATGCAGAGAAAAATCACATCGCAACTGGTATAATCGGGCTTAGCAACAAATACCAGACCGGTGTCTCCAAGCAAATCGCGATGTACCTCAAAAACCGGGTTTCCGGCATTGCTACTGCTTTGTATAAAACTCAGTTCAGCATTCGGGTGCCACATCAATATGCGGATCAGCTCGCCGGCCGTATAACCTGCTCCTCCAATTATTCCTGCTCTTACTTTGGTCATTGTTCCGGCTTAATATTTCTTATGAATTGAATTGTAAATTTTCAGCGATGTACTCAAAATCGTTGTAAACCCCTTCACATCGTCGCTGGTCCAGGCCTTGTTCATTTCGCCGTACTCGCCAAAGTCCGATTTCATCAGGTCGTACGGAGAATCGATGCCAACCAGGGTATATTGATAGGGCCTCAATTTAACGATGACCTTGCCCGACACGGATTCCTGCGTATTTTCGAGAAATTTCTCGATATCGCGCATCACTGGATCAAGATAAAGGGCTTCGTGCAGGAACATGCCGTACCAGTTGGCTAACTGCTCTTTCCAATACATTTGCCATTTGGTGAGCGTATGTTTTTCGAGCATCTGGTGCGCTTTGATAATGATCATGGGAGCAGCTGCTTCAAAACCTACACGGCCTTTGATGCCGATAATGGTATCGCCAATGTGCATATCGCGTCCAACGGCATATTTGGAAGCAATGGCTTCCAGATCGCGAATTGCTTCAACCGAGTTAAAATACCGTTTGCCATCAACGCCTTTAAGTTCTCCCTCAACAAATTCGAGCACCACATCACGTTCCTTTTCTTCTCTCAACTGAGACGGATAGGCCGTTTCGGGCAAGGTTTTTCCTGAAGTGAGCGTTTCCTGACCTCCAATACTGGTTCCCCACAATCCCTTATTAATGGAATAGGCCATTTTTGTCCAGTCAGCCTCGACGCCGTGTTTTTTCAGGTATTCAATTTCCTCGTTCCGGCTAAGCTGCAGGTCGCGTGTGGGCGTTAAGATTTGAATATCAGGAGCCAGCACCTGGAAGGTCAGATCAAAACGGACCTGGTCGTTTCCGGCACCGGTACTTCCGTGGGCAACATATTTGGCGCCGATCTTTTTGGCATATTCGATAATGGCGATGGCCTGAAAAACACGCTCTGAGCTGACCGAAATGGGATAAGTGTTATTCCGTAAAATATTGCCATACACCATGTAACGAATACATTTTTCGTAGTAGGTGTCGGTGACGTCGATGGCCACATGCTTGGCAGAGCCAAGTTCATACGCCCTCTTTTCGATCGCGTTTAATTCTTCCTTACTAAACCCCCCGGTATTGGCAATGGCCGTATAAACTTCCAATCCTTTCTCCTCCGACAGGTACTTGGCACAGAATGAAGTGTCTAACCCGCCACTGTAAGCTAATACTACCTTTTCTTTCATTTTATTTTCTTTTAAAAAAGTGACAACACTGAAACAGCGATTCTACTGAAAACTTACAACTTTACTAACCTTACTTATCCTGAATTTAAAACTCATAATTTGCAATGATCAAATCACGAAAATCCGGATTTTATCGAAGAAAATTAATCCTGAAATGTTCGCTGAACAGTGTCATCACTTATATTTTCTTTTATCTTTTTAAACATTTTTATACCCGAATCTTTTCCGTTTGAATGATTCTTCGGCTTTAGTTTTCCAATCATCTCCAGCAAGGAAATTTTTTTAGGCCGGGCTTCGGCAGCCACGGTAACTTTTTGTTTTTCCCAGGCCGGGTCGAACAACATACCGGTACACAGGCATTTTGAACGGTTTGTCCGTTGCAGGATGTCATAGTTCACACAGCTCTGACAGCCTTTCCAGAAATCCTGATCATCAGTTAATTCTGAAAAGGTAACAGGGCGATATCCCAACTCGTGGTTAATTTTCATGACGGCCAAACCGGTTGTCAAACCAAATATTTTAGCTTCGGGATAACGCGTACGCGATAGTTCGAAGGCCTTCTTTTTAATCTCGCGGGCAAGTCCCACGCCCCGATAATCTTTTACAACGATCAACCCCGAGTTGGCTACGAAACGGTTGTGTCCCCAGGACTCGATGTAGCAAAAACCGGCAAACAGTTCTCCTTCAAGGGCGATAATGGCTTTGCCCTCCAGTATCTTTTTCGAGATATACTCGTCTGAACGCCGGGCGATCCCGGTTCCGCGTTCTTTCGATGCCGCATCAATCGTATCGTTTATGATTGTGGTGTAAGGCAGGTGGGAAACGTTTGCCACCATAACTTTAATGTCTTCTATTTTCTTCATGTTTTCCATTAGCCAATTCTTTCCTGTAATTTTGGCATGATTAATACCAAACTGTTTTTTAAATCACTTGGCGTAACCCCTTCCCGCATCACCAATAAAATGGTGTCATCTCCGGCAATACTACCAAGTATCTCATAAGGATCTGCATTGTCGAGCACCGCGGCAATGCTGCTGGCATAGCCGGGCCGGGTCCGCATCACAGCCAGGTTGCCCGAGAAACTCAGGTACCTGAACCCATCAGCAAGAAAGTTAACGCCTGAATCGGCTGCCGGAACTTCCGGCTGGATGCCTTCAGGTATAACATATACGTAACCTTCCCCTGCTTTGGGTACTTTTGCCACCTTCAAAATTTTTAAATCGCGCGACAAGGTGGCCTGAGTCAGGTCAAAACCTTTCTCGTGCAGCCGGGCCAGCAACTCCTCCTGGCTGTGGATGCCCTGAGCGGTTATAATTTGTTTGATGGCCAACTGTCGTTTCGTGCGATTCTTCATTATTTTTGAATATATATGCAAATCTTTTGCAAATTTATTCATTTTTCACAGAAAACAAATTTCAATTCGGAATATTTTATATTTTTGTTGCGGAATCAATCAGGCAGGTTACAGAACGAAAAAAGAAATGAGACGATTAATTCGGGAAAAAGTGAAAATAAAATTTCATATTACGGAAAATAAGCACAATGCGTTTGCCCTACAGCAGTAGCCAGACGCATTTTTTTTAACATATAAGCGATCAATAAAAATGACAGAGGCAAAAAAAGTCAGTTTAATTTTAGAAGATGGGACCCGCTTTGAGGGAAAATCTTTCGGGTATGATAAATCCATTGCCGGTGAGATAGTTTTTTACACAGCTATGACCGGTTATCCCGAAAGTTTAACAGATCCTTCATATACGGGGCAGATCCTGGTTTCAACCTACCCCTTAATCGGCAACTACGGGGTGCCGGGCGATCTGAAGAAGAACAACATCCACGCGTATTACGAATCACACAAAGTGCACATCAGCGGTTTGATTATTTCAGATTATTCATCGGAATACAGCCACTGGAATGCTGTAAAAAGTTTGGGCGATTGGCTGAAAGAATCCAAGGTTCCCGGATTGTATGGCATCGACACCCGTGCGCTGACAAAGATTTTACGAATGAAAGGTTCGATGCTGGGCAAGATTGAATTCGAAGAGAACCCCATCGACTTTTACGATCCGAATAAAGAGAATCTGGTGGCCGTGGCCAGTACCAAAAGCCGGGAAGTATACGGAACCGGCGAACACAAAGTGGTGTTGGTCGATTGCGGCGTGAAAAACAACATCATCCGCTGCCTGCTCGAACGGAATACAACCGTCATCCGGGTTCCGTGGGATTATGATTTTACCGGAGAAGAATTCGACGGCGTATTTTTGTCGAACGGTCCCGGCGACCCGGCCATGTGCCAGCAAACCATCGACAACATCTCGAAAGCCCTGACCATTGGAAAACCCGTCATGGGAATTTGCCTGGGCAACCAGTTACTTGCCCGCGCTGCCGGCGCCGATACCTATAAACTGAAATTCGGCCACCGCAGTCATAACCAACCGGTATTGCTTGCCGGAACAGATCGCTGCTTTATTACCTCTCAAAACCACGGATATGCCGTTGCCCCCGAATCGCTCCCCGATGATTGGGAAGCCATGTTTATTAATGTGAATGACAATACCAACGAAGGGATCAGGCACAAAACCAAACCTTTTTTCTCTACCCAATTCCACCCTGAAGCCTCCAGCGGACCGGTTGACACGGAATACTTGTTCGACGAGTTTATCGAAAACATTGTGAAATACAAAAAATAGCCCCATAGCATGGCAAGACTACACACACACATAAAAAAAGCAATCGTTCTGGGTTCGGGAGCCTTAAAAATCGGTGAGGCCGGCGAGTTTGACTATTCCGGATCGCAGGCGCTGAAAGCCTTGAAAGAAGAAGGCGTTGAAACCATCCTGATCAACCCGAATATTGCAACCATCCAGACATCGGAAGAAATTGCCGACAAAATTTATTTTTTGCCGGTAACTGCCTACTTTGTCGAACAGGTCATTAAAAAGGAAAAACCGGACGGGATCCTGCTTGCATTTGGCGGACAAACCGCGCTCAACTGCGGGGTCGATTTATTTCGTCAGGGCATTTTCGAAAAATACAACATCCAGGTGGTCGGTACGCCGGTTCAATCGATTATTAACACCGAAGACCGGGATATTTTCGCCGGCAAACTGGGCGAAATTGATGTAAAAACTCCGCGCAGCGTGGCTTGTGTCAACATGGAAGAAGCCAGGGCCGCGGCCCAAAAACTGGGTTTCCCGATCATTGTCCGTGCAGCCTATACCCTTGGCGGCTTGGGCAGCGGCTTCTGCTCAAACGAAAAAGAACTCGACAAACTGGTTTCGAGTGCATTTACCTATTCGCCGCAGGTTTTGGTCGAAGAATCGCTGAAAGGCTGGAAAGAAGTGGAATACGAAGTGGTCCGCGATCAGTACGACAACTGCATCACGGTGTGTAACATGGAAAACTTCGACCCGCTTGGAATTCATACCGGCGAAAGTATCGTGGTGGCGCCCTCGCAAACCCTTTCGAATGGCGAGTACCATAAATTGCGGGCTATTTCCATCAGGATCATCCGTCATATCGGCATCATCGGCGAGTGTAATGTGCAGTTTGCACTTGACCCGCACTCCGAAGACTACCGCGTCATCGAAGTGAATGCCCGCTTGTCGCGCTCATCGGCGCTGGCCTCCAAAGCAACCGGTTATCCGCTGGCTTTTGTGGCTGCCAAATTAGGGTTAGGCTACGGTTTGCACGAACTGCACAACTCGGTCACCAAAGTGACAACAGCCTGCTTTGAACCCGCCCTTGATTACGTGGTTTGTAAAATCCCGCGCTGGGACCTGAATAAGTTCAGCGGCGTTTCCAAAAACCTGGGAAGTTCGATGAAATCGGTTGGCGAAATCATGTCGATCGGTCGGAGTTTCGAAGAAGCCATGCAAAAAGGAATCCGCATGGTTGGCCTGGGCATGCACGGCTTCGTCGGCAACAAACAGGAAATCACCATCGACCAGATTGACGAGGAATTGCTGAACCCAACCGACCGGCGTATTTTTGCCATTGCCGCGGCTTTCGATAAAGGTTACAGCATCGACGAAATTCACGATAAAACGAAAATTGACCGTTGGTTCCTGCAGAAACTGCACAAAATCCACCTGTTAAAAGAAGAGCTGTTGAAGGTAAACTCGCTCAGGGAAATGAGCGATGAGTTATTGCTTGAAGCCAAAAAAGCCGGATTCTCCGACTTCCAGATTGCACGCCTGTCGCTGAATGCCCAGGGAATGGAAATCAACGGAAAGCTGCTGGAAGTCCGCGCTCACCGAAAAGCCCGGAATATGACTCCCTTTGTCAAACAGATCGATACACTGGCCGGTGAATACCCTGCCCAGACCAACTACCTGTACCTTACCTACAACGGTACCGAACACGACGTTGAATTTTTGAATGACAACAAGTCTGTTATTGTACTCGGATCGGGAGCATACCGGATCGGGAGTTCGGTGGAGTTTGACTGGTGTTCGGTAAACGCCATCAACACGGTCCGCAAAGACGGCTACCGCGCCGTCATGATTAATTACAATCCCGAAACGGTAAGTACCGACTACGATAGCTGCGACCGCCTGTTTTTTGACGAACTGACCTTTGAACGGGTCATGGATATCGTTGACCTGGAAAACCCCAAGGGAGTCATCCTCTCAGTGGGCGGCCAAATACCGAATAACCTGGCGATGAAACTTTACCGGCAGAACGTGCCGATCCTGGGAACTTCGGCCCTGAAAATCGATAATGCCGAGGACCGCAAAAAATTCAGCGCCCTACTCGACGAGATTGGTGTTGACCAACCCCGCTGGAACGAGCTGACCAGCATCGACGATATCTACAAGTTTGTGGATTTGGTTGGTTTCCCGGTACTTATCCGGCCTTCCTACGTGCTTTCGGGCGCAGCCATGAACGTGGTGTCGAACCGCGACCAGCTGGAACACTTCCTGCAAATGGCCTCCGATGTTTCGAAAGAACATCCGGTAGTGGTCACCGAGTTCATCGAACTGGCCAAAGAAGTGGAAGTTGACGCCGTAGCCGATAAAGGCGAAATTGTCGCTTACGCCATTTCGGAACATGTCGAATTTGCCGGGGTGCACTCGGGCGATGCCACCATCGTGTTTCCGCCGCAAAAGTTGTACGTGGAAACCATCCGGCGGATCAAGAAAATCTCACGCGAAATTGCCAGGGCGCTCGAAATCACGGGGCCGTTTAACATGCAGTTTCTGGCTAAAGACAACGATATCAAGGTGATTGAATGTAACCTGCGGGCATCGCGCAGTTTCCCCTTTGTGTCGAAAGTAATGAAGATCAACCTGATTGAAATCGCCACCCAGGTGATGTTGGGCCTTCCCTACACGAAACCCGACAAATCGCTGTTCGAGCTGGATTACGTGGGCGTTAAAGCCCCGCAGTTCTCCTTTGCCCGCTTGCTGAATGCCGATCCCGTTTTGGGTGTCGACATGTCGTCGACCGGCGAAGTGGGCTGCATTGGCGAGAACTTCTACGAAGCCCTGTTGAAATCGATGTTATCTGTGGGATACAAGTTCCCGGAGAAAAACATCCTGATTTCTTCGGGTCAGGCCCGCTCGAAACTGGAATTACTGAACAGCGCTAAGATGCTGGCCGAAAGGGGATTCAATATTTACGCGACAGAAGGTACGCACCGTTTCCTGCGCGAAAACATGGTTGAGTCGACCCTGCTGCACTGGCCCGACGAAGAAGACCAGAAGCCAAATACGATTGACTACCTGCGCGAGAAAAAAATCGATCTGGTGGTGAATATACCGAAAAACTACACCAAACGCGAGCTGAGCAACGGGTATAAAATCCGTCGGAATTCGATCGATTACAATATCCCGCTGATTACCAATGCACGCGTGGCCAGCGCTTTTATTTACGCCATCTGTAAGTATAAGCTGGAAGACATCAGCATTAAGCACTGGGACGAATACAAAGCATAAGCAGATCAGCGTTTCATGATATAATCCCGGCTGCCTGGCAGTCGGGATTTTTTATGGTGCCTCCGGCGAATGCCCATTTTTATTCTCAATTTGTTTCCATTTTTCAACAATGTTTTCTTCTCCCTCGAAATAACCCGGTTTTGAATCTTTACCGAATACCTCCATCGACGGAGCGATTAACAATTTATTCGAATCGGGATACTCGCAAACATCAAAACCAATAAACGTCCGTATATCCAGGTACATACAAATCCCGGATGTGTGATTATATAACTGATGCGCACCGGATTCTCCCATCTCAAAAAAGATCAAATCTCCGCTACCGACAATATCCAATCCATCGGGAGTCCTTAAGGTTGCGGAGCCGGAAATTATCAGAAACAGTTCCTCCGCATGCCGATGAAAATGATATGGCGCAGAATATTGCCCCGGGTTTAATTGTCTTAAATCGAAGTTTAAATTTCTCGAAAGAAAAAAATAACTGTTTCATAATCCTGTATGAAGTTCAATATCATGTCCCTTAATCAGGTGTGCGGTCAGAACTTCCGGAAGCATTGGGTCTTTCCGTTTTCACCTCTTATTTCGTCAGAACATCGTTTTTCCATCAAAACAGCGTGGTATTATTCCTGTTTTGCACCCAAATTACAAAACCTGATCAAATAAACCTCACTTATCGGCCAAGTTAATATCTCGAAGAAAATCTGAGGAGTTATTCATCTTGTTCCGGCGAAGTTCTTTACGCAGTTCGGAGGAAATAAAAATTTCGTTTTTCGTGAACATAACCCCGTTTTTTTTGTCTGTATAAACGATTTTAAAATCGTTTATTTATCCTAATGTCATGAGCGCGCCAAAAAAAGATCTGATTGGTGACCATTCATCTTTCTTTCAAACAAACCGGGCCGATTATCTGCTTGTTATGGACGAATTCCGTTCCCGCTTGTCGGTCGTTTGTTCGCATGGCCCTGAGCTGGCGGTGCAAAAGCACCGCGAACGCGGCAAATTGCTGGCCCGGGAGCGCATTAACCTCTTGCTCGATCAGCAGACGCCTTTTCTCGAACTCTCGTCGTTCGCGGCCTGGGGTCAGTACAACGATGCCTTCCCGTCGGCCGGAATCGTAACCGGTATCGGCTTGGTGCAGGGCCGCGAATGTATGATTGTGGCCAACGATGCCACGGTGAAAGGCGGGACCTATATCCGCGAAACCATCCGCAAACAGGTACGCGCCCAGGAAATTGCCCTGAAAAATAACCTGCCCTGCATTTACCTGGTCGATTCGGGCGGAATTTTCCTGCCCGAACAAGCCAATGTATTTCCCGATCGCTTTGACTTTGGCCGGGTGTTTTTCAACCAGGCCCGCATGTCAGCCGAAGGAATTCCCCAAATAGCGGTAGTGATGGGCTCTTGTACGGCCGGAGGCGCTTATGTGCCTGCCATGAGCGACGAAACCATCATTGTGCGTAACCAGGGAACCATTTTTATTGGTGGCCCGCCACTGATAAAAGCAGCAACCGGCGAAGAAGTAACAGCCGAAGAGTTGGGCGGCGGCGAAGTGCATGCGCAAGTTTCGGGAGTTGCAGACCATTTGGCCGACGACGATGTTCAGGCATTGGAGATTTGCCGGAAAATTATCGGCGGCCTGCCCAAAACAAACAAACAACCGGTTGATTTGGCCGAAGCCGCCGAACCGCTTTTCCCTTCGGAAGAGATATACCGTTACCTGTCAACCGATCTCAAAAAGCCCATCGATGTAAAAGCGGTTATTGATCGGTTGATTGACGGCAGCGATTTCCGCGAATTTAAAGCCGGTTACGGAAAAACGCTGGTCACAGGCTTTGCCCGGATCAAGGGAATTCAGGTGGGCATTCTCGGTAACCAAAGCTTTCTGACGGCCGAAAGCGCCCGAAAGGGTGGACATTTTATCCAATTGTGCAACCAGAGGCAAATTCCGTTGTTATTCTTACAAAACATTACCGGCTTTGTTGTCGGAAAAAAATATGAACACGAGGGCATTGCCCGAGATGGCGCCAAGCTGATCAACGCGGTGGCTAATTCAACTGTCCCGAAAATCACGGTGGTGATTGGCGGTTCGTTTGGAGCCGGGAATTACGCGATGGCCGGACGCGCGTATGATCCCGATTTTCTGTTTATGTGGCCGCATGCCCGCATTGCCGTAATGGGAGGCGAGCAGGCCGAAAGCGTTTTACAAACCATTGGCGGAAATTGCGAAAACGGCAGCTTGATCGGGCAGTTTGAACGGGAAAGTTCAGCCTATTTCAGTTCGTCCCGCTTGTGGGATGACGGCATCATCGATCCGGCCGAAACACGCGATATTTTAGGCCTGACCTTTTATGTCACCCTGAATCAAAAGTTGAACAAAGCCGGTTATGGCGTCTTTAGAATGTAAATGATGGAAAAATTCAAACATATCAAATTCAGTAAATCGGGAATTCAATCCACGATTCTATTAAACCGTCCGGGTTTGCACAACGCGTTGAACCCGGAAATGATGGAAGAACTGCATGTCGCACTTGACGACCTGGCCGGCGACGAAACCATCCAATTTGTGGTGTTGGCCGGCGAAGGTCAGTCGTTTTGTGCCGGCGCCGATATTAACTGGTTTGCCGGTACCGTTGATCGCGGGAAAGGCGAAAACTGGCAGGAATACCTGCGAATGGCCGAGCTGCTGAAAAAACTGGCCTGCTTCCCCAAAATAACCATTGCCGCGGCACATAAAAATGTGTTGGGCGGAGCCAATGGTTTGCTGGCTGCCTGCGACTTTGCGGTGGCCGAAAAATCAACGGTCTTTGCTTTTGGCGAAGTAAAACTGGGCCTGATACCGGCCATCATCCTGCCCTTTGTGGCCAAGCGGCTATCCACCCAAAACATGAAGAAACTGATGTTCTCGGGCGAGCGTTTTGGAACCGTGGAAGCGCATGCTATCGGGCTGGTCGATTTTCTGGCAGACGACGGAAAACGAATGGAGGTGGTGGATCAGCTGATCGGCAGCCTGAAAAAGGTTTCGCCAAATGCACTGAAAGCATGTAAACAACTGATCCTGAAGATTGATACAGGAGAAGTAGGAGTCGACAGCAGCGAATACACGGCTGCAGTTTTGGCCAACCTGGTCAACTCGGACGAAGGGCAGGAAGGCCTGCGGGCTTTCCTCGAAAAACGAAAGCCCGAATGGTCGGTCAAATCATTCATGACGGGCTTGCATAATCAGTGATTTCGGGCTGCTTCAGATTCCGGCTTGTATCAAATCAATCAGCATCGTACTTAACCTGTTCAATCTTTGAAAAAGTATTTCCATAAAATATTAATTGCCAACCGCGGCGAAATTGCCGTTCGAATTATACACACCGCCCGGAAAACAGGCATGAGGACCGTTGCTGTTTTTGCCGAAGACGATGAAAATTCCCTGCATGTTCAACTGGCCGATGAGGCTTTCTTACTTCCGGGAAACAGCCTCTCCGAAACTTACCTGAATCAGGAAAGATTGTTGGACCTGGCGCTTCAGTCCGGGGCAGAAGCCATTCATCCGGGATACGGTTTTTTGTCTGAAAATGCTGGCTTTGCCCGAAAAACCGAAGCCGCCGGGTTGGTATTCATCGGCGCTACAGCCGACCAGATCAGCCTGATGGGCGAAAAAACGCGGGCCGTTGGTTTTGCAAAAAGCCTCGGTATTCCGGTGATTCCGGGCCTGCATGGCCGGGTTGACGATGTGGCAGGCAGATTGGGCCTTCCCGAATTCCCGCTGTTGGTAAAAGCTTCGGCCGGTGGCGGCGGCAAAGGCATGCAGATTGTTGAACAGGAAGCTGATTGGCTGCCGGCCTTGCAACGTGCCCGACGACAATCGCTCGAATATTTTGGGAACGATGAAATTTTTGTGGAGAAATATTTGCCGCAGTCCCGTCACATCGAAGTGCAAATTGTGGGCGACGGCGAAGGAACCGCGGTGCATTTATACGAGCGCGAATGCAGTATCCAGCGGCGTTATCAGAAACTGCTCGAGGAGGCTCCCGCTGCTTCCGTTTCAACCGAAATAAAAGAAAAACTTTATGCCGATGCCCTTCGCCTGGCCCGGGCGGTGAATTATCGCGGTGCCGGCACCGTCGAATTTTTGGTTGACCGACAGGGAAATCATTATTTTCTCGAAATGAATACCCGCTTGCAGGTGGAACACCCGGTTACCGAAGCCATCACCGGATTGGATTTGGTGGAATGGCAACTGGCTGTTGCAGCCGGGCAGGGTTTGCCCTTTAGCCAGTCCGAAATCAGTCAAACCGGGCATGCTATGGAGTTCCGGATTTGTGCCGAAGATCCGGAAAACGGTTTTTTACCTTCTTCGGGAACGGTCAGGGCATTGTTACTTCCTGAAAACTGCCGGTGGGATAGTTTTCTTTTGGAGAACACGCGCGTTTCGCCGACTTACGATTCGCTGTTGGGAAAACTGATTGTGTACGGCGCCACCCGGCAGGCAGCACTGCATCAGTCAGAACAGGCTTTGTCGTCTTTGCTGATCGGCGGACTGCGGACAAACCAGTCATTCCTTCGGAAACTCGTTCAAAGTGAACTCTTCAGACAAAATAACATCCATACCGGCTTTCTGGAGAATGGCCTTCCCGGTTTCGTTCAGCAAATGCGCGACGAACGGGAAAAGATACCGTTTGATCTGCTGTTTGGCGTTTTTTTGCTGTTTCATTTTTATCGCCCTTCCTGCAAAACAAACCTCTGGAACCAGACCGGGTACTGGCGTTTACACCCCGTTTTTCAGATTGAAATGAATGGAAAAATCTTCCCGGTTCAATTCATGAAACGAAAAAAAGCTTATTTGTTAAGTCTCGGGAGTGAACAGCATGAGCTTTGCGATGTTTCATATAACAATAATCAAATCACCTTGAGCCGGGATGGAACCATTCACCGGTTTTACGTGATTGATCAGGGACAGTCAACCGGGATTTATGGCAACAGCTACCAGTTTACGCTGAAAAGTCCTTCTGTGCAGGGACAAGTCAGGCTGGAAAAACAAACCGGGAACAGGGATGGCGTTATCCAATCGCTGATCCGCGCTGATTTGCACGGGAAAGTGATTGACGTGATGGTTCAACCCGGCGAACGGTTAACCAAGGGTCAAGATTTATTGGTGATTGAATCGATGAAAACGGAGTTTACCGTTCAATGCCCGGTAGATGCCGTTGTGAAAACAATTTATGTATCGAAGGGAAAAATCGTTCAGGATAAAGAAATATTAGTGGATTTTGAATCCTAAAAAAGCGAGAAATCAGATATGAACGCGTTGTTAAAGAAAGTACACCACGAGCTGAGGTCCAGAGTCAGGGCCTTTGCCGAAGAAAAAATCAAGCCTGTTATTGGCGAATTTGAAGCGCTGGAACAGTTTCCTGCTGAGTTGATTAAATCCATGAGCAGCCTCCGGGTATTTGGGATGCACGCTCCGGTTGAATACGGGGGACAGGGCAGCGATTACCTTTCCTTTATTGTGGCTGTTGAGGAGTTAGCCCGCGTCGACAGTTCGGTAGCTGCCACGCTGGCTGCACATAACTCGCTTGGTGTTGGCCCGATCATTGAGTTTGGGACAGAGGCCCAAAAACAAAAATACCTTCCATCGCTTTGCACGGCGCAAAACCTTTGGGCTTTTGGACTGACCGAAGAAAATGCGGGATCGGACGCCCAGGGTGTGGAAACCGTTGCCGGGGAGAAAGAGAGCGGTTGGCTGGTTAACGGTCATAAAAAGTACATCACCAACGCGGCATCCGATATGGCCGCGGGGATTAGCTTTGTGGCCCAAACCGGGATACGTGCCGACGGGAAAAAAGAATTCACCGCCTTTTTGGTATCAAAAGGCACCGACGGTTACACCCGCGAATTTATGAAACAGAAGTTCCTGTGGCGGGCAGCCGACAACGGGATGGTTTATTTTAAAGATTGTTACATTCCGTCCGAAGATCAGCTGGGCGAACGTGGACAGGGAATCAAAATCATGCTGCGAACCATCGATTCCGGGCGCTTGTCAATTGCTGCAATGGGGCTGGGATTGGCGCAGGGTGCATACGAAATGGCCGTTTCATTTGCCAAAAAACGAAAACAATTCGGAAAGGCGATTTCCGGCTTTCAAACCATCGCGTTCAAACTGGCCGACATGGCCACGAAAATTGAAACAGCCCGTACCTTTTTATACCACGCCTGCTGGCTGAAAGATCAGGGAGAACCATTCGGTACCCAATCGGCTATGGCAAAACTTTATTGTTCGCAGGTGGCCAGCGATGTGGCCAGCGATGCCTTGCAGATTTTTGGCGGAGCCGGTTTCTTTCGCAACGACGAGTATCCGATTGAACGTTTCTTCCGCGACCAGCGTTTGTTGTCGATCGGCGAGGGGACCTCGGAGGTATTACGCATGGTGATTTCGCGGGATGTGTTGAAGGATTAAGGTAGGGAGCAGGGACAAATGAAATGATCGTTCTGCTGAATTACGCTGCGTTGTGCCGCATGAAATCCGATTTTTTTTACAAAAACGAACCGCATTTTGAACGTATTTTATAAGGAACGGGCCAATCCGTTTTTTACTTTTGCCTGTAACCTTATTCAGCTGATACATGGACAAAGACCGTAAACTGGAACACATTCAACTGGCATTTGATTCGCAAACCGGGTTCCCGGAGCAGGATCGGCGCTTTATTTATGAACCCCTGACGACGGCTCATCCCGGATCGGAACCATTCGCTTTTCCATTTTTGGGAAAAACGATGAATGCCCCGGTTTGGGTGTCGAGCATGACGGGTGGCACGGGAATAGCAAAAAACATCAACCGGAATATGGCCCGCGCCTGCGGCGAACTGGGTTTGGGAATGGGCCTGGGCTCGTGCCGTACAATTCTGTTTGATAAAACCCATTGGGCCGATTTTGATGTCCGTGACGAAATCGGGCCCGACCGTCCGTTTTGGGCTAACCTGGGCGTGGCGCAGGTCGAAGAGCTGTTGAAAGAAAAGAAGGAACAGGCGATTGTCGATTTAATTGGCAACTTACGCGCCGATGGACTGATTGTCCATGTCAACCCCTTGCAGGAATGGTTTCAGCCGGAAGGAGACCGGATTGCACAACCGCCGCTGGAAACCATCCGCCAGTTATTGTCGAAGGTAAAGATACCGCTCATTGTGAAAGAAGTGGGACAAGGCATGGGGCGCGAAAGCCTGAAGCAATTGCTGCAACTGCCCTTGGCCGCGATAGAGTTCGGCGCGTATGGAGGAACCAATTTTTCGCGACTCGAACTGAAACGCGATGATCAGCAAACCCGCGAATTGTACGATCCATTTGCTTACGTGGGGCAAACGGCCCTTCAAATGGTGAACGATATCAACCAATTGGTGAACGAAATCAATCCCGTTTGTCAGCAATTAATTATTTCGGGCGGCATAAAAAATTATTTAGACGGTTATTATTTGGTTTCGCTGAGCAAATTGCCTGCTGTTTACGGAATGGCTTCATCGGTGTTGAAACAGGCAACCGGCGATTACGAAACCTTAAAACGATATTTGGAAAATCAGCTTAAAGCATACCGGTTGGCGCAAACTTACCTGCGTTTAAACCCTAATTATGAAGGACAATAAACCCATATCAGGATTTTCAAAGCTCAGCAAAGCGCATAAAACCGACTGGCTGGTGCAGCAACTTGAACTGGATGAGTCGTTGGCAGATTTTCTGGCTGCATTTGAACTGAAAGATAAAATCCGGCAAACCATCATCGCCGATCTGAGCGAAAATCAGATTTCTAATTTTCATTTTCCCTTTGCTGTGGCCCCCAATTTTCTGGTGAACGGACAATACCGGGTTTTTCCCCTGGTGACAGAGGAAAGCTCGGTGGTTGCTGCTCTGGGCAAGGCTGCCGGTTTTTGGGCTAAACGAGGCGGTTTTCATGCCGGGCTGTTGGGCGCTGCAAAAAAAGGGCAGCTGCATTTTTCGTGGACGGGAAATCCTCAAAAACTTCATGATCATTTTGCAGAAATACGAAAAGGACTGATCGATGAGGTCGCTCCGTTCACCCGGAACATGGAAAAACGCGGCGGCGGCATTCGGGGTATTCAATTAATATATTTGCCCGAAATACTGCCGGCTTATTACCAGCTGGATGTGTCGTTTGATACGCAGGATGCGATGGGCGCCAACTTCATCAATTCGTGTCTCGAACAGTTCGGAAAAAGCCTGAAAGCCTGGTTGAACAATCAAACCGCCTGGCCGGACGAGGAGAAAGACTGCGAAATCATCATGGCTATTTTATCAAACTATGTTCCGGATAGCCGGGTAAAAGTATGGGTGGAATGTCCGGTGGAAAAGTTGTCCGATCAAAACGATCGGGAAGAAGCGTATCGGTTTGCTGAAAAATTTGTCCGGGCGGTGCAGATCTCGCGCAAAGATGTATCGCGGGCGGTTACGCATAACAAGGGTATTTTTAACGGGGTGGATGCGCTGGCCCTGGCAACAGGCAACGACTTTCGGGCCATTGAAGCGGGAGGGCACGCTTTCGCCGCCCGCAACGGACAATATGCCGGTTTAAGTGAGGCCAAAATTGAAGATAACCGCTTTATCTTTTCGATGGAATTGCCGCTGGCCGTTGGCGTCGTTGGAGGTGTGACCGCCCTGCACCCGATGGCCGGACTCGCTATGCAGATTCTCGAAAACCCATCGTCCACCCAACTGATGCAATACCTGGCGGTAGCCGGACTGGCATCCAACTGGTCGGCCGTTCGGGCCCTGGTGACAACCGGTATTCAACAAGGGCACATGAAAATGCACCTGAGCAATATCTTAAATAGTTTGGGTGCAACCGATGAACAAAAACAGGCCGCCCGGTTTTATTTTCAAAACCGGAAAGTGAGTTTCGCAGACGTAGAGCAATACCTGAAAAATGACACAGGACCTTAAACAAACCTATTACGCGCACGGAAAATTGTTGCTGACCGCCGAGTACATGGTGTTGTACGGCGCCAAAGCCATTGCCCTGCCGCTGCAATACGGCCAGCGGATGGAGGTTGCCCGGGGCCGGCAGGAAGGCGTGTTGATCTGGAAGGCATTTAACCAGGAAAAACTTTGGTTTTCGTGCGAGCTGGAATTACCATCTTTTCAGCTGATCAACAGTTCCGATATTGAAAAGGCGGTTATATTACAGGATACTTTTCACGCAATCCGGCAACTTAATCCCGGATTCCGGCCCGGAAATTCACTGGAGATCCATACCCGGACCGATTTTAACAACCAATGGGGACTCGGGAGCAGCAGTACGCTGATAGCCAACCTGGCCCGCTGGGCCGAGGTCGACGCTTTCAAACTGAATGAATTGATATTTCACGGAAGCGGCTTCGATATTGCCTGTGCAACGGCCTCAGGCCCTATCTGTTATCAGAAAGATCAGGCGCCTGAACCGGTCTGTCTCGCTTACCCGTTCCTCGGCAACCTGTATTTTGTATACTCGGGAACAAAAAAAAGTACCCGTAACGAGGTCCACCGGTTTCTGGATAACAAGGCTGGAAGCCGGAATGAGGTGGAGCAGGTCAGCCAATTGTCTGAACAAATTGCGCGCGAACAGAAATTGGACGGTTTTCAGAAATTAATGGCCGAACACGAAAAGCGGATTTCTTCGCTGTTGGACGTTCCAACGGTCAAATCGGTCTACTTCAGTGATTTTGATGGTGAAGTGAAGTCACTTGGCGCCTGGGGCGGCGACTTTTACCTGGCAGCTACCCGGCTCAGCGAGCGCGATGTGTTTCAATATTTTAAAGAAAAGGGATTAAACGTTGTTTTTCCCTGGAAAGAACTGGTATTAAATGAACAATAAGGGAATGAGTGAATTACAGGTAAGTTGGGTGTGCCCGTCGAATATTGCGCTGGTCAAATACTGGGGAAAGAAGCCCGAACAGTTACCCCTCAATCCATCGTTAAGTTTCAGTTTAAAAAAAGCAAGGACCCGGACACGCGTTCAGCTTCTTCCTGAAAACAAAAGACGGGTATCATTTTTATTTGAAGGAGAACCCTCGCCTTTTGCTGCGCGGGTCGAAAAATACCTGAACCGGCTATCCATCGAAATGCCCTGGATGAATGATTATTCATTTTACATCGAAAGTGAGAATACCTTCCCGCATTCGGCCGGTATTGCTTCTTCGGCCTCTGCTTTCGGGGCACTCGGCCTGTGCCTGGCCGAGCTGGACGGCCAACTGACAGGAACCGTGCAGGAACCGGAGCAATTTATCCAGGTAGCCTCGCGCCTGGCACGCCTGGGTAGCGGCAGCGCTTCGCGGTCGGTGTTGCCGGGTTTTGCCTGGTGGGGAAAGTCGGCTGCTTTTCCCGGCTCAACCGATTGTTATGCCTTGCCGGTCACCGCCATTCACGATTGCTACTTTTGGTTGTGCGATGCGGTTTTGCTGGTCGACTCGGGAAAAAAGAGAGTTTCGAGCTCGGCCGGGCACGAGTTGATGAACAAGCATCCGTACCAGGCTGCACGAATCAAACAGGCAAATCAGAATATGGAGCAATTGGTGCAGGTGATGAAAACCGATAACCGGTTCCGCTTTTTGGAGTTAGTCGAAAACGAAGCCCTGAGCTTGCATGCCCTCATGATGAGTTCAACACCTTCTTTTATGTTGTTGAAGCCCGAAAGCCTTTATATCATTGAAAAAATACGTATTTTCCGGGAACAAACAGGCTTGCCTGTCGGTTTCACCATCGATGCCGGACCGAATATTCATTTACTGTACTGGGCGGAACATCAACCGGAGGTACATGAGTTTATTCAGAACGAGCTGTATCCGTTTCTTGAAGACGGCAAATGGTTGGATGACCGCATCGGCAGCGGACCTGTAAAAGAATGAACATGAGGGCTTTTTCTGCAAAATTGTTGTTGTTTGGCGAATACGGATTGATGTTTGGGGCAAAGGCATTGGCCATTCCGTTTGCAAATTACCAGGGAAGCCTGGTTAAACCCGAAAGCGCTGATTCTGATCCGGGAAACCGGGACAGTGTGGTTGAACTGGAACGTTTTGTTTCGTGGATTCAGCATGAAGGCGTAAATGCGAAAATGAATTTTCCGCTCGACCTAAGCCGGCTAAACCTGGATATCGGGAAGAACCTGCACTTTCGTTCGGATGTGCCTTTGCAATATGGCGTAGGTAGTTCGGGTGCGCTTTGCGCGGCCCTGTTTCACGAATACAGTTGTTACGGGCAACTGATTGGACGGGAAAAACGAAAACACAGCCTTCCTAATTTGTTAAAACAGGATTTTGCCTTGCTCGAGTCTTATTTTCACGGGCGTAGTTCGGGACTCGATCCGCTCGTTTCTTTTTTAAATCAGCCGGTATTGCTCGAAGACGGGCAAATTTCTCTTCCCTCGTTAACCTTGGACCAACTGCCCTGGTCGGTTTACCTGATTGATACCGGAATGACCGGCGCCACCTCGCCCCTGGTCAGACTTTTCCTGAATAAAATGGAGGATCGGGATTTTAACGCTTTGTTTCAGCAGGTGTACCTGCCTGCCAACGACGGAGCAGTTGCGTCGTTTATCGCACACAATCAAACAAAACTGTTTACCTGTCTGGAGGAGATTACCCGCTTTCAACTGGCTCACTTTTCAGAGATGATCCCCGCTGGTTTTGTCGAAATGATCAGTTCGCTCCGTGGGCAGAATATCTTTGTCAAGTTGCTCGGATCCGGTGGTGGCGGTTTTTTACAGGCTTATGTTCCCAAAAATGTTCAGTTTCCGCTATTGCAAGGCAGCATAAAGGTGTTTTAGCTTTCCTGAACCTCATATGGTCAGCCTGCTTCGGTTTGTCAAATCAGGAACCGAAAAACCCTTATATTTATAGCCCGTATTGATTCAAGATATTTGGCACACGAACAGGTATTCTGGCCGACAGATACGGCCGGAAGCTGATTCTTGTCCCTTCCTTATTTTTATTTGGGTTGGCTGGTTTTACCTGTTTCTTTACTAAAGTTTCCCACGTTGGGAAGTGTTGATTTATATGAGGATTGAAATTAAATAAGTAGTGGTAAAATAGAATTTAAATTGCTATATTTGAGTTAGTTACACATCAAAAAGCAGTTTATTCACAAAACCACTACTTATGGGATCAAAAATAGCATATTTAAGCGAATTAGAGAGCGTTCTTTGCAATGATGAAAAAACCAATGAGGGGATCCTCCATTTCTTTTCGGCCTTCAGGGTTGGCCGGTTTTTAGGCTCCTTCAATTCTTTCAAGAGCAAAGGGTACGACGTTTCTGTACTTTTACTTTCACTTCTGGTTTTCAGGTTACGCAGCGAAAGTATTTGCAGGATGCAAAACCGGTGCAAAAATTTTCTTGAAAGCATTGACGACAATACCTTTTATCGTTTGATGAACAACCAGTGGATGGACTGGCGAAAATTACTGATGGGCTTTGCCAAACAATTTGCCTGGCAGGCAAAGGCCAAGGGCGGTCCTGTTTCAGGGACAACTTGTTTTGTTTTGGATGATACGGACATTGAAAAAACGGGCAAAACAGTCGAGTTTATCGGCAGGGTTTTCAACCATGTGACCAAACTTTACCCGTTGGGTTTTAAAATGCTCCTGCTTAGTTTTTGGGACGGAAAGACACTGGTTGCAACCGACTTCTCGCTCCACCGGGAGAAAGGGCAAAAGGGGACTTACGGTTTGTCAAAGAAAGAGTTGCAATCGCAGTTCAGAAAAAAGCGTGACGGCAAATCTCCCGGGCAAAAAAGGGTCGAAGAATTGGACATGAAGAAAGGCGAAGTTGCTGTTTCAATGCTCCGGCGGGCTGTAAAAAATGGGATTATAGCCAGTTATGTTTTGATGGACAGTTGGTTTGTGAACGATTACATGATCAAAAGTGTCCGTGCCATCAAAAAAGGGGCCATGCATTTACTGGGGATGTGCAAGCTTGACAGGCGAAAATACATGGTTGGCAACAAGGAATTGAACGCCCATCAGTTGATCACTAAAAACCAGAGGAAGAACAGCAAGTATTCCAGAAAATACAAGTCAACCTACATCTCCACCGTGGTCGATTACAAAGGTGAGAAAGTCCGGCTCTTCTTCATACGTTACAATAATGCAAAGAACTGGACATTGCTATTGACAACCGATTTGACCCTGTCTTTCGTACAGGCGGTTGAACTGTACCAAATCCGTTGGACCATTGAAGTCTTGTTCAAGGAATGCAAGCAGTACCTGCGTTTGGGCGCAAGCCAGAACACTGATTTCGATGGACAAATTGCAGATGCAACTATCATCTTGGCAACCCATACGATATTGTCGCTGCAAAAGCGGTTCAGTTCTTATGAAACCATGGGCGAGCTGTTCAGGGAAACACAACAGCAACTGCTCGAACTAACTTTGTGGGAACGCCTGGTCAAGGTATTCTTTAAAATGTTGACCCAGATGGCCGCGATACTAAACATTGACAGTGAAGCATTAATAGAAAAACTAATGCAAAGCGACCAAACAAGTAGGCAACTACTGGCAATGCTCAAGGCACTGGATGAATTTGATGATAATGACCAAAATAACAACAAAACTGCCATCTGCCAGGTAGTAGCTTGATAACATGATAATTAGTTGCCAACTGAACAGATAATTATGAAATTTAACATGCCCAATTATAGGGCTTAATATATGTGGGAAACTTTAGTTTCTTTATCCGCGATTACCAATGGCTGTTGGTTTTCAGGTTTATCCAGGGGGTTGGGGCCAGTTCCTTGTCCAGCATGGGCATCACCCTGATTGGCGATATCTTTCCCGGTGAAAAACGGGTGGCCGCCATGGGCTATAATGCCAGCGTTTTGAGTATCGGGACGGCCACGTATCCTGCGGTTGGAGGTGTATTGGCCTCCCTCGACTGGCCCTTCATCTTTGTACTGCCGGTGTTGGCTATTCCATTGGGTCTTTGGGTCATCTACGGGCTGAAAAATCCGGAACCAACGACAGAGCAAGGTTTAAAAGACTATTTCGCGAATGTGTGGCAAACAATCAACCGGCATACCGTTTGGGGCTTGTTTCTTGCAAACGTCCTGCTGTTTGTCATTTTGTATGGCGCGTACCTGACTTATTTTCCCCTGTTACTGGCAAGCCATTTCAAAGCAGGTTCAGCGGTTATTGGTATCACGATGTCGCTGATGTCGTTGGTTACAGCGATCACCTCCTTTAATTTGCCGCGCATCAACCGTTTTTTGTCGTCCAAACAACAATTGACAGGTGCATGCGGGTTCTATTTTTTCTCCATGTTGATTTTAAGTATGGCAACACGTTGGGAGATGATCATTGCCGGAGTATTGTTTCTTGGCTTGGGGCATGGCGTGATGATCCCATCCATTCAAACCTTGCTGGTAGGCATGGCGGGTATTGAAGAGCGTGCCGCCTTTATGTCGTTAAACGCGATGTTGCTGCGTTCGGGCCAAACCATTGGCCCTTTGCTGATCGGCGTTTTTTATGCGATGGGTGGCTTGCCGGCTGCTTTTTGGGCCGGCGCCGGTTTGGCGGTCCTGATGGCTGTGTTGATTGTAACGATGATCAAATCCTGATCTCCCGGCCTGCCCGGATGCTGTGTTATTCCACCATTTTCAGGATACGTAGCTTCTTGCCGGTTTTGTAGTTGATGGCAACCAGAGATAAGCAGGATCCGATGATCACAACAGCCCCGATGGTTTCGACCGAAGAAAATTCTTCACTGAAAATAAAATAACCCGCGAGCAGGTTTAAAACGGGGACCAGGGATTGAAAGATGGATCCCGTAGCCACGTTTACATACCGATAACCTTCAGTCATCAATAATTGGCCGAGCGTTGCGACCAGCCCAATCAGCAACAGGATGACCAGGTCGAACGAGTTTCCCGGACTTTGCGTTAGTCCCGAAGGAATCAAAAAAAGCCAGAAGCCCATAATGCTCTGGGCAAAAAAAATGGAATAAGAGTTGTCGCTGTCGTGGAGTTTTTTGACGAAAACGACGGCAAGTCCGGTTGTCAACGATCCGGCGATGCCAATCAGTTCGTACCCGCTAAACCCCGAAAGCGATGCTGAGCCATGTTTGAACGAAAGCAATACCAGCCCGCCAATGGATGCAATAATGGGGATAAATTTAACCGGTTCAACCTTTTCTTTTAAAATAAGCATACTGAACAAGGTGGCGAAAACCGGGTACGAATACACGTAAACCGAACCTTTTCCGATGCCCAGTTTAACGATAGACAGATAAAAGAGGTACACAGCGATCCCGCCGATAAGCCCGCGCAGCAACAGGAATTTACGATCGCGGAATTTCATCGGGATGATGCGGAACATCCCCAGCAGGCCAATGATCCCTAAGCCAACAGAAAACCGGAAAAAACTGGATTGAAATGATGACACGTGGGGAATCGCCCGTACCAGAATGGCCATCAGAGCAAATGCGATGACGGAGCTTAATGTCAGCAGGATTCCTTTTAAATGGGTCGACATGGGCGATCTGGTATCATTGGATGAATGAAAATCGTTTTTGGGAACTAATCACTCGGATAGATGAAAAAAATCAACCATTCCGGCGCGAATATTTCTCCGCCTGCAGTGGTTGATTTTTTTAGTTTTGGCAGCAACTGATTTATTCTTCAATAATCACAATCTGTTCAATCAGGTCGCCGGCACGGATGGCATCAATCACTTCCAGTCCTTCGTAAACTTTGCCAAAGCAGGTGTGATTGCGGTCGAGATGTGCCGTATTCTTCCGGCTGTGGCAAATGAAGAACTGTGAGCCCCCGGTGTTTCTTCCGGCATGTGCCATCGATAGTACCCCGCGGTCGTGGTATTGGTTGTTCCCGTTAAGTTCACATTTGATCGTGTAGCCTGGTCCGCCTGCTCCGGTTCCGTCAGGGCATCCTCCCTGGATGACAAAATCGGGGATAACCCGGTGAAAGGTCAGTCCGTCGTAAAAACCGGATTTCGAAAGTTTGACAAAATTTTCGACCGTGCCGGGGGCGTCGTCTTCGTAGAAGTTCACCTTCATCGTACCTTTGCTGGTATGAATTTCTGCTTTTCTCATGATAGATCTTTATTTGATTCAAGGCAAAAATACAAAATTACCAGGCTGAACTAAAACGATTCTTCTGTTTTACGGTCACTGTTCTTATAGATCTGAAACAAACTGAATGAAAACAGGAGGGCAGCAGCCATGTAAAGGATTAAATAGACAGCAGTGTTATTGATGAGTTGGTCAGGACTGATGTTGAAACCGAACTTCCATATAAAAGCAAAGGCCAGTGCGTTATTCACGATGTGAATGAGGATGCATAAAAATAAAGACCGGGTTTTCCAGTAAATAAAGCCAATAAAACATCCGATAACGAAAGCGGTAACCAGTTGCGACAGATTGAGGTGGATGATCCCGAATAACAGGGAAGAAAGGATGATGGCTTTCACCGGGTGGTAATTTTTCAGAAAACCCCGCAAAATGATACCTCTGAAAATGATTTCTTCGAGTATCGGCCCCAACAGGATAATGTGTAAGGCAGCCAGTATTTTATGGCTCATCAGTTGATGGAAAATTTGTTCGAAACTGCTTGATACAGGAATGAGTTGTTCGATCGGCTGAAGTAGAAAATCGAGCGCCAGGATGGAGAGCAATGCAAACGGAGCAAAATGGTAAGCACGAAACCGAAGCTGATCGGATAATAGGAAACTCTCCGTTGTTTTGATTTTTCTGATAGCAAAACCGATGAGCCAAATTTCGGCGAGAACAACGGGTATGGTAACAAGATAGGCGGTCAGCGTAGTATACTGGTCGTCGTTATTCAGGAAGATTCGGATGATCAAAAAAGGAATCGTCAGCAGAACGGCAAACAGGAATAGCCTTAAAATCAAACCGATTGAATTTTTGATAGATGGATAATGTTGTTGCATGAGTTATTCTTTAATGATCGGTACAGTAAAGTTATGATCATTTGACGAAAGAGTTTCGGATTTTTGTTAAAACTTGACGAATAACTCATTTTGAGCAGTTAAACCTGCATATTTCTGTCATAAACGATGGGTATTATGTTCGTCAGAATAAAGAAGACGTCTGTATGAGACGTCTGGTATTAAACCGCTGCTATTAAACATTTCGGAGGGCTTAAAAACTTGCCTAAAATCAGCTTTTTATCCGCTATTCCTCATTTCCTTTGTTTGAAATAACAATAATTCATTTTGAATCAAAAAGAGCAAGATGAGAACAGATATCAATGATTTCATGGAAGCCTTAAAGGCCCGGACTCCAAGTGAAACGGAGTTTCATCAGGCAGTTCAGGAGGTGGTTGAATCCATCTGGGATGTTTACAAAAAGAATCCAAAATATCAAAAGGCGAAGGTTCTTGAGCGCATGGTTGAACCCGAACGGGTCATCCTGTTTCGTGTGCCGTGGATTGACGACCAGGGCGAGGTTCAGATTAACCGCGGTTACCGGATTGAGTTTAACTCGGCATTGGGCCCTTACAAAGGGGGCTTACGCTTTCACCCTACCGTAACCTTATCGATCCTGAAATTTTTAGGATTTGAGCAAACCTTTAAAAACAGCCTGACGACCTTGCCGATGGGAGGCGGAAAAGGCGGCTCGGATTTCAGTCCGAAAGGAAAATCGGACAATGAAATCATGCGTTTCTGCCAAAGTTTTATGACTGAATTACAGCGGCATATCGGGCCAAATACAGATGTCCCTGCAGGCGATATTGGTGTGGGCGGCCGCGAAATTGGCTATTTGTTCGGACAGTATAAACGGATTCGGAACGAGTTCACCGGTGTGCTCACCGGCAAGGGCCTCGCCTGGGGCGGAAGCCTGATCCGGCCGGAAGCAACCGGTTTCGGTGCAGTCTATTTTGTTCACCATATGTTGGAAAACCTGGGAAAAGACATTGCTGGGCACACTTTTGCCATATCCGGTTTCGGGAATGTAGCCTGGGGCGCTATCACGAAGATAAATGAGCTCGGCGGAAAGGTCGTCACCATCTCAGGCCCCGACGGTTACATTTATGACCCGGAAGGTATTGGCGGCGAAAAACTGGAATATCTGCTGGAGCTCCGGGCAACGAACAATGATGTGGTTGAACCGTATGCCACTGAGTTTGGCGCTGAATTCCATTCAGGAAAAAAACCCTGGGAACAGAAAGTCGATATTGCCATTCCCTGTGCGACCCAAAACGAAGTAGACCTGGATGATGCCCAAATGTTAGTGGGCAATGGTTGTTTTTTGCTTGCCGAAGCTTCCAATATGGGTTGCACCGCCGAAGCGGTTGAATACCTGACCGAGCATATTCATTTTGCTCCGGGAAAGGCCGTTAATGCCGGTGGAGTAGCTGTTTCGGGACTGGAAATGACCCAAAACAGCCAGCGTCTGAACTGGAGCAGGGAAGAAGTAGATGCCCGTTTGCATATCATTATGCGCGATATTCACGAAACCTGCGTGAAGTATGGGAAGAACGGATCAAAGATTAACTATGTGAAGGGCGCCAACCTGGGCGGATTTGTGAAAGTCGCCGATGCCATGCTTGCCCAGGGCGTGGTATAATAACCCGCTGCAAACAGATTGAATGGTCTGAAAAAGAGTGATTTTCTTTTCAGACCATTTGTTTGAATTAGCGATAAGATAATATTAAAAAAAAGGTCATCTGCTTTTTTAGTATTTTCTTTGCGGTTAAATTTTTTTCTATGTTGATTGATACACACTCGCATATCTATTCTGAAGACTTTAATGTCGATTTGGAAGAAGTTATTCAGCGGGCAGTTGAAAAGGATGTCAGAAAAATTATCTTGCCCAACATTGACAGTTCGTCGGTTAAAAAGATGTTTGATCTGACTGATCGGTACCCGCAAGTCTGTTACCCCTTAATGGGCTTGCATCCGACTTCGGTAAATGAAGATTTTGAAGAAGAACTGGAACTGGTTGAGTTTTGGTTGAAAAAAAGGAAATTTTTTGGCATCGGAGAAACCGGGATTGACCTGTATTGGGACAAAACCTTTATACGGGAACAAACCGAAGCATTTCGCCGGCAAATCCAATTGGCCAAAAAATACGATTTGCCGGTGGTGATTCACGTCAGGGAGTCGTTTGATGAGGTTTATGCCGTATTGAAAGAAGAAGCGGGTGAAAACCTGCGGGGGGTTTTCCACAGTTTTACCGGAACAGCCGAACAGGCATCTCTTGTTACTGATCTGGGATTTTTGATTGGAATAAACGGCATCGTGACTTTTAAAAACAGTCATTTAGGGCAGGTAGTCGAAAAAATTGATCCATCTCATGTTTTATTGGAAACAGATGCCCCATATTTGGCGCCTGTTCCGTTCCGGGGAAAACGAAACGAAAGCTCCTACCTGGTTTATGTGGCTGAAAAGCTCGCAGAAATCTATCAGCTGTCGGTGGATGAAATTTCCGGGATCACAACGCGTAATGCGGAAAATTTATTTCATATTTGACGGGGCTGAATAAGTTATCTTTGCATCGGTATATGGAACTGAAAAGACCATCGATCTTATTAATTTATACAGGCGGAACCATTGGGATGGTTCAAAAGTCTGAAACCGGAGCCTTAAGCCCGGTGAAATTCGACCAGATTCTGGATGAAGTGCCTGAATTGAACCGTCTGGGTTATTCGCTGGAGTCGATTACCTTCAACCCGCCGATTGATTCGTCGGATATGACCCCGAAAATTTGGGGAAAGCTGGCGAAGACCATTCACGAAAACTACAGTAAATTCGACGGATTTGTGATTTTGCACGGGACGGATACCATGGCCTATACCGCTTCTGCATTAAGTTATATGCTCGAAAACCTCGACAAGCCGGTGGTGATGACCGGCTCTCAGTTGCCTATCGGCATCCTTCGTACCGACGGGAAAGAAAATCTGATTACCTCGGTCGAAATTGCCGCTGCCCGGGAAAACGGACATGCTATTGTCCCCGAAGTCTGTATATATTTCGACTTTAAATTATCGCGGGGAAACCGGACAAGCAAGCGGCACGCTGATCATTTCAGCGCATTCAGTTCAACAAATTACCCCCTGCTGGCCAAAGCAGGGGTCGATATTATTTATTTTCACGAGAATATTTATCATCCAAAAAATAAAGGCATATTAAAAGTCAGGACGAATTTCGACGAAAATGTGGTCGTTCTGAAGATTTTCCCGGGGATGAGCAGGCTTGTTTACGAGAACATCATCAATATCCCGGGGTTAAGGGGAATTGTACTCGAGTCGTTTGGTTCGGGTAATGTACCTACATCACCCTGGTTGATTCGGCTGATTAAGAAAGCAATTCGACAAAGGATTATTATCGTCAATGTCACACAATGTGAGGGAGGCGCCGTAAAAATGGGCCATTATCAGGCCAGCAGGGAACTATTGATGGCAGGAGTGGTAAGCGGGAAAGATATGACAACGGAAGCAGCCGTTACAAAATTGATGTTTTTGTTGGGACAGGGATTGAGTGATGATGACATAAAGCTCCATTTGAATAAAAGTCTGAGCGGTGAAATAAGTGAGTAGCTTATTTTTTTTTCACATTTTTTTTGTAATTTGCAGCCCTGAAAAAAATGGTGCCAGCATATTGGAGAGATGCAGGAGTGGCTGAACTGGCACGCCTGGAAAGCGTGTGTACCTCAAAAGGGTACCGAGGGTTCGAATCCCTCTCTCTCCGCGTAAAGGGTTTATACGTTCTTAAACAAACCTGTAAAGAAAAAGTTTTGAACTTGGTCCGGGGGATTCAACGGTTCCTGGTCATTCAGAATAAAAAACAAATAGTATACAATAAAAATTAAGGAGATTTACTAATTAAAATTGAAACCAATGATGAAAAAACTATTTGCGTTTATAGCAGTTCTTGGAATGCTTTATTTGGGAGCATCGAACAATGCCGTAGCTCAGGATCAAACAGGAGGGTCTGCTACAGAAGTGGCTGCCAAGCAAGCTGATGCTGAAGAAGCTGCAGCTGCCAAAGCAGAGGCAGGACAGTCCTTGCACAGCCAGTTGAAACAAAAATTCATTGAAGGTGGTGCCGGATTTATGTCTTTTGTATTGATCTGTTTGATTTTAGGTCTTGCCATGGCGTTGGAAAGAGTAATTTATTTGAATCTTTCAACCAGCAACAACAAAAAATTATTGGTTAATGTGGAAGAAGCTTTAGCCAATGGCGGAATTGAAGCTGCCAAAGAAGTTTGCCGTAATACACGTGGTCCGGTTGCCAGTATTTTTTACCAGGGTCTTGATCGTTCAGAAGAAGGTATCGATGTGGTAGAAAAAACAGTTGTGGCATACGGTGGCGTACAAGCTGGTTTGTTGGAAAAAGGATTAAGCTGGTTGGCATTGTTTATCGCTTTGGCTCCGATGCTCGGGTTCATGGGAACTGTAATCGGTATGATCGCAGCTTTCGACGCGATTGAAATTGCCGGTGACATTAGCCCGTCATTGGTTGCCGGTGGTATTAAAGTAGCTTTGATTACAACAGTATCTGGTCTTGTGGTTGCCATTATTCTGCAAATTTTCTACAACTATTGCGTTGCTAAAATTGACAGTATTGTAAACAGCATGGAAGATGCTTCTATCTCTTTGATCGACATTTTGGTAAAACACAATCTTAAAAAATAATTACACTTATGAAGCTTGAAAAAGTATTAAACATTACATTGTGGGTACTTTTGGCAGTTTCAGCATTTCTGATTGTGTCTTTAATGATGAATCTCAGTGATAATGAAGCTGATCCAACTATGGGTGCCTGGATCAATACCAACCTTACCTGGTCGTACATCTTGCTGGGTATTGGTGCGGCTGTTGCAATTATTTTTGCCTTAGTACAAACTTTTACCGATAAAGCAGCAGCTAAAAAGGGATTAACCGCCCTTGTTTTTGTCGCAGTTGTTCTGGTCCTCTCTTATATTCTGGCCTCAGATGCAATGCCTCAATTTCATGGTGTGGAAAAATACATTGCCGACGGCAGCCTTACCAATTCCATTTCAAAATGGATTGATACGGCGCTGAATGCAACGTATATCTTACTATTCCTTGCCATCATGGGAATCGTAGTTACCTCTGTATCTCGTATAGTAAAATAATTACGTGGTTTGTGTATCACAGGAAAAAATTAAATTATGGCTAGAAAAATTCCCGAAATACCTTCAGCATCACTGGCCGATATTGCCTTCATGTTGCTGATTTTTTTCCTGGTAACAACCACGATGGATGTGGACAGTGGTCTTGAACGCCGCCTTCCAGCAATGCCCCCGGAAGATGAGAAGCCGGATGACACGCCTCCGATTAAGGAGCGCAACGTTTTTGTAGTATTGCTGAATGCCCAGAACCAGTTGCTGGTTGAGGGCGAATGGATGAACGTTGGAGATCTTCGTGAGAAAGCCAAAGAATTTATGGCCAACCCTTATGATGAAGAACATTTGCCTGAAAAAACAATGAAGGAGCTTCCTTATTTCGGGCAGGTTGGAATTACAAAAGGGGTAATCTCTTTACGAAATGATGTGGGAACCCAATACGGAACTTACATTGCTGTTCAAAACGAGTTGGTTGGTGCCATTAATGATCTGAGAGAAGAATTGGCCAGACAAAAGTTTGGTAAATCCTATAATAATCTCGATAGAGATCAACAAGACGCGATAAAGGAAATTTATCCTTCAAGAATCTCTGAAGCTGAACCTAAAAAAGTGGGAGGAAAATAGTATGTCAAAATTCAGAAAGAATGACTCTAAGGAATTACCACCAATTTCAACAGCATCATTGCCCGATATCGTGTTTATGTTGCTCTTCTTCTTCATGGTGAGTACAACGATGAGGGAAGTTACCATGATGGTACAAATTCACCTTCCTGAAGCAACTGAACTTTCCAAACTGGAGAAAAAATCATTGGTAAGTTATATTTATGTGGGAACGCCGCATAGACAATTTCAAAATGTGTTTGGCTCTGAGCCTCGTATCCAGCTGAACGACCAGTTTGCCAATGTATCGGATATCATCGATTACGTTACAAACGAACGTGAAACCAGGGACGAAGCAGATGTGCCCTTTATGATTACATCCCTGAAAGTGGATGAATTTACGAAAATGGGTATTGTGACAGACATCAAACAGGAGTTGCGTAAAGCTTCTGCCTTGCATATCAACTACTCATCCCGTAAAAGAACGACTAACGATTAGTCTTTTATCTATTATAATCTTGAAAAGGGAAGCTTTAAGAGTTTCCCTTTTTATTTTAAATGAATGAACATGGCAACCTTATTATTTGATCAGACTCCCTACGAAAAAGTTCGTGAAGGTCTGGAGCGAAAAATCATTCATACCAATAACCTGATGACGGTATTGATTGACTTTTCGGGTGGTCCCTGGGCCGAGCCGGAACCAATGCACAGTCATCCGCATGAACAAACCTCATATATTGCCGAGGGGGAAGTCGTTTTCTTTTGTGAAGGTGAAGAGCCGGTTCGGCTAAAAGCCGGCGATTTGTTTGCCGTTGCATCGGGCAAAAAACATACGATCCAACTGATCACTGAAAAAGCGCGTCTGGTGGATAGCTTTAACCCGTTGCGCGAAGATTTTCTGAAATAAAAAGAAGCCGACGACGAGTGTCAAGAGGCGAATCCTGCGTGAAGCAGAGAACAGTCGCAAACTGCCTCGTTACCACTTCGCTCAAACGACGGGCAGACAGGACATGATCAGGTTATCCTGACAGATTCCTTCGCTGCCGCCGTTTTATAATTCATCTTCTGACAGACACTCATTAACGGGCGTTGCGCCCGACAGGGATGATACTCCTTGATTGCTTGTTTTCTAAATTAGCTGTGTGTAAGATTTACTACGTCAAGTTTTGTAATTTGGAGAGCAAAACCGGAATCACAACCACCAACCGAAGCAAGACCTCCTGATGATCTATAAATTCAGGTTGGGAAACTGACGAGGAAGAAATGACAAGAGTCGGATTATGATTACACGGTTGCTGCTATATTACATCGAATAAAAAAATCGTATATTTATAATCGAAAAATTTAACAGGCAAGTGAAAATGAAAATATAATTTCTTTTAGATAAATCATAATTACAACTGCCAAACGGTTGTCGAATTGTTTAATCTTTAACGAAAGAAATTATGTTGATTCTGCAAAATATTTCATACATACACCCAAACAAGGATTTACTGTTTTGTAACATTAACCTTACAGTAAACAATCATGAAAAAGTAGCGTTAATCGGCAACAACGGGACAGGAAAATCTTCATTATTGAGAATAATTGCGGGTGAACTGCAAGCCTCAAGCGGGCAACGAAGTGTCGATACTCACCTCTGCTACATTCCACAGATTTTTGGACAATACAACCATTTAACCATTGCGCAAGCATTGAAAATTGAACACAAACTCAATGCTCTGAAAGATATTTTGAACGGAAATATAGCCCAAGAAAATTTCACTTTACTTGCTGATGACTGGACTATTGAAGAACGCTGTAATGACGCGTTGCAATATTGGCAATTAACCGATTTGAACTTGTCGCAAAAAATAGGAACATTGAGTGGCGGGCAGAAAACAAAAAATTTTCTTACTGGTATTTCTATTCATCAACCCGAATTGGTTTTGTTAGACGAGCCAAGCAATCATCTGGATATCACAGGCAGACAACTATTCTTGACGAACCGACAAACAATTTAGACATTCAAAATGTGGAAATACTAACAGCTGCCATAAATGAATATCAGGGAACACTGATTGTTGTATCTCACGATGAAATATTTTTAGAACAGATAAAAATAGAAAGGATAATTGAACTCTAACAATAAGTACAGCAGTTAATCGGAAAACTCTCCCCGCCAGCAGATACTGGCGGGGAGAGTTTTCTTGTACAGCGTTTTTTTAAGTTGCAGGCAACTTTTTCGTAACACGAGAGTGATATTCGATATTTATTTTAAACGTTTCGGGCAGCCCTCTCCCCCCTCTGTTATCAATCTTTTTTTAGATCCAGTTTGATATTCAGTTCGCTCAACTGGGCATCTTCAATCGGCGATGGCGCATCGTTCATGACGTCGCGGCCCGAGTTGTTTTTCGGAAAGGCGATGGTGTCGCGGATACTATCTAAGCCGGCAAACATGGATACCAGTCGGTCGAAACCAAAAGCAATACCGGCATGTGGCGGAGCGCCGTATTTGAAAGCGCTCATCAGAAAGCCGAACTGGGCTTCGGCCGACTCTTTCGTAAAACCTAACAAGTCGAACATTTTCGACTGGAGTTCCGAGTTGAAAATCCTGACCGATCCTCCGCCAATTTCAACGCCGTTAATGACCAGGTCGTACGCATTGGCCCTTACTTCTCCCGGATTGGTGTCGAGTAAGGGAACGTCTTCGGGTTTTGGCGACGTAAACGGATGGTGCATGGCGTAGTAACGTTGTGTTTCCGGGTCCCATTCCAGTAAGGGAAAGTCTACCACCCACAAAGGTTTAAAGGTGGTTTTATCGCGTAAGCCAAGTTGATTGGCCATTTCGAGCCGAAGTTCGCCCAAAGCATTTAGCGTATGTGCTTTTTCTCCGGAAAGTACCAGCAGCAGGTCGCCCTGCTCTGCACCAAATTCACCGGCCCAACACCTCAGCTCGTCTTCCGGGTAGAACTTATCGACTGACGATTTGATGCTGCCGTCGGTATTCAGCTTCACATACACCAGGCCTTTGGCGCCTATCTGCGGGCGCTTTACCCAATTGGTCAGCTCATCGAGTTGTTTACGGGTATATTCGCTGCATCCTTTGGCACAAATTCCGCCAATGTATTCTGCCTCATCAAAAACTTTAAAATCTTTTCCTTTTACCAGCCCGGTAAGCTCTTTAATCTTCATCTCAAAGCGGATGTCGGGTTTGTCCGATCCGTATTTTTCGATGGCTTCTTTGTAGGGCATACGCTGAAAGTCGCCTACTTCAATGCCTTTTACTGTTTGAAACAGGTATTTGGTTAATCCTTCAAAGGTATTTAACACGTCTTCCTGCTCCACAAACGACATTTCGCAGTCGATCTGGGTGAATTCGGGCTGACGGTCGGCTCGCAAATCTTCGTCGCGGAAGCATTTCACAATCTGGTAATAGCGATCGAACCCGGCCACCATGAGCAATTGTTTGAAAATTTGCGGCGATTGCGGAAGCGCGTAAAATTCACCCGGGTTCAAACGCGAAGGAACAACAAAGTCGCGGGCCCCCTCTGGCGTCGATTTCATCAATACCGGGGTTTCCGTTTCAATAAAATTCTGATCGTTCAGGTACAGGCGTACTGCGTGGGCCATTTTCGACCGGAGAATCAGGGTATTGCGTACCGGGTTCCGGCGCAGGTCGAGATAGCGGTATTTCATGCGAATATCGTCTCCGCCATCGCTTTCGTCCTCAATGGTAAAGGGAGGAACGGCCGAGGGGCTTAAAACAGTCAGCCTTTTGACTTCGATTTCGATGTCGCCGGTAGAAATATTTTTATTTTTACTGCTGCGTTCGCGAACCAGTCCGCTTACCTGGATCACACATTCGCGCCCGAGTTTTTTCAGGTTCTCGTTAACTTCGTCCGATGTATTTTCGTTAAAAACCAGTTGGGTGATTCCGTAACGGTCGCGTAAGTCAACGAAAGTCATTCCTCCCAACTCGCGTTTACGTTGTACCCAACCGGCTAAGGTGGTTTCTTTTCCCTGGTGTTCCATGCGCAATTCACCACAGGTGTGCGTTCTGTACATAGTGTTGTTTCTTTTTGTTTGCCAGCAAAAATAAACAGATTTTGCCATTTAAATTGTAGGTTTGCCAATATTATTGAATTGATTTTTAGCATGGAGCCATTTGATGATGTATACTTTATGAAAAAGGCATTTCAGGAAGCGCGATTTGCCTACGACAAAGGCGAAATTCCCGTGGGAGCGGTTGTTGTTGCCAATAACCGGATTATTGCCCGGGCCCATAACCTGACCGAAATGCTAACGGATGTGACCGCCCATGCCGAGATGCAGGCAATCACGGCAGCCGCTAATTTACTGGGGGGTAAATATTTGAATGAATGTACCTTGTATGTTACGCTGGAGCCCTGTGTCATGTGTGCGGGTGCGCTGGGATGGGCCCAGCTTGGGCGCCTGGTTTATGGCGCTACCGACGAAAAACGCGGATTCACGCGATTTGCCCCCAAAGCCCTGCATCCAAAAACCGAAGTTACCCCCGGTGTGCTGGCAGATGATTGCGCCGATTTGATGACGGCTTTTTTCAGGGAAAAACGATAAACTTCACGAAAAGGAACCGGATTGTCCCCGCATTATTCTGAGATTTCGAAACCCACTTGTTTTAAATCTTCATAATATGTTGGGTACGATTTGGTGATGACCATCGGATCGTCGATCTCAATTTCTCCAAACATGGCAGCAGGGGCAAAAGCCAATGCCATGCGATGGTCGTGATAAGTTAAGATAAGCGGCGTTTCTTCTTTTCTGAACGGAAAAGCGCCGTCCCAGGATAATTCTCCGTGACGGGGTTCTTTTACTTCAGCCCCAAACCGGGCCAGTTCGTTTTGCAGGGCCGATATACGGTCGGTTTCTTTAATTTTTAAGGTTTCCAGTCCGGTAAAATGAAAAGGGATCTGCTTCAAAACACAAAGAACAGCCATCGTTTGGGCTACATCCGGATTTTCTGAAAAGTTTAACCGGAGGTGTTTGGGTTGAATCAGGGCTGTTTTTTTCAGAATCACGCCGGTGCCGGTATCCCGGCTTTCAACGCCGAATTGCTCAAACCAGGGAGCAATGGAGCTGTCGCCCTGTAAGCTGTTTAGTTGAAGGTTTTTTAGTTCCACCTCTCCTTCGCCGGCCAGGGCCAGCAGCTGGTACCAGTACGAAGCGGCAGTCCAGTCGGCTTCAACCGTAAAAGGTATGGGCCGGTAAGTTTGCTCGTTGATGCGGATCTCATTCCCTTTCCACACGGATTGGACGCCGAATTGTTTCATCAGGTCAAGTGTCAGCGCGATGTAAGGACGTGAGGTGATTTTATTTTTTAAGCGTAAGGTTAAGCCTCCCTGGATGGTGGGTGCAATCATCAGCAGGGCCGAAATGTACTGGCTGCTGACACTTCCGTCCAGTTCCAGGATCTTTCCTTTTAAGCGGCATCCGGTAATTTTCAGGGGAGGATAACCCTCGTTTCCGAGGTATTCAATCCGGGCCCCCAGTTCGGTCAGGGCATCTACCAATAGTTTTATCGGGCGTTGTTTCATCCGTTCAGAGCCGGTAATGGTCCATTCGCCAACAATTTGCGACAAAAAAGCCGTCAGAAAACGCATGGCTGTACCGGCGTGGCCAATGTCGAACGAGTTGGTGTTTGAATTCAGGACCTGTTGCATGACGATCGTGTCGTCGCTGTTATGCAGGTTCTGAATCTCGTAGGGGCTGTAGCTTAAGGCATTCATGATCAGCGCCCGGTTGGCAATACTCTTCGAAGAAGGCAGGTTGACGACCCCCTTAATCAGCTTATCTGGTTTGGAAAGCAAATATCTCATATCCGGATTTTTTAAATCAGACCGTCAGATTCCGGTAAAAATCAAGCGCTTCGAAGATCAACTCCTTGGAGCAGTCCTGGTTTATCTCCACCTGTCCGATTTTCGACAATAAGGTGAAATTGATCCGGTTGCCTTCATTCTTTTTATCGTGGGTCATCAGTTCGTACAAAGCGTCGTAATCATCCGGGCTGATTTCAAATTTTCCGTATTTACGAAGCAGCCAGCCCGAAATGTGTTGCAGTTCCGAATCATCGAATAAACATCGTTTTGCCGACAGGTACAGCTCAACAATCATCCCGTAAACAACAGCATACCCGTGTAAAACCGGTCGTTCCTGGTATAAGGCGTAGCTCTCGAAAGCATGCCCGGCAGTATGGCCGAAGTTCAAAGCTTTCCGGATGTTTTTCTCGGTCAAATCATTCTGCACATGCCAGTCTTTGATGGCAACCGAGTGGGCAATAATCTCCTGCAGCCTGCCGTAATCGATCTGTTCAAGATCGTAGTCCTGCAGTTCCTTCCAGTGGTCCGGGCTTTTAATGAAGCCGTGTTTGATCATTTCGGCATATCCCGAAAGAAAGTTCTCCCGATCAATGGTTTTTAAGAAATTGGTATTGATCAGGACGGCGTCTGGTTCGTTAAAAACGCCGATCTCGTTTTTCAATCCGTTGAAGTTGATGCCGGTTTTGCCGCCAAGCGAGGCATCAACCTGGGCCAACAAGGTTGTGGGGATATTTACAAAGGCCATTCCCCGCTTAAAGGTGGATGCAGCAAATCCACCCAAATCGGTTAACATACCACCACCCACATTGATCAGCAGCGATTTGCGGTCGGCGCCGTATTTCGAGAGCGCTTCCCAAACTTCCTCCACCGAGCGGATTGACTTGTTTGTTTCGCCACCTTTTATGACAATTTTACGTATGTTTAATTTGGAAATGATCACTTCAATGAACGGCAGGCATAACAATTCGGGTCTTTCTTCCGTTAAGAGGAATACTTTACCTTCGGGAAAAGGGGCAACAATTCTTTCGAGTTCCGGTTCAATCTGTTGGGAGAAGATAATATTTGAATGTATTTTTGACGGAGCCATTTTCATCTGTTTTTTAGGTGATGGCAAAGTTAAAATTATTTTAGAAGTCCTTATAAATTAAAAGTATCTTGCTGGCATTATTTACGATTTAACGATTGCTATGGAAATTTCAAACAAAAAACGAACGGTCAGGATTAAACGCGGTTTTAATTTAATAGTGGTGAGTTTATTACTCGTTACCATCTTTTTTGTTTGGAAAGAAAATAATGCCGGCGCTTTAATCGCGGGAGGCGTGCTGGTTATTTTTGTTGTAGCAGTTATTTTCGTGAATATCAATTATGTATATTACAGCTCTGTTGGAAATAAAATACTGCTCCGCTATTATCCGGTTATCACCTTTTTTGGGAAAGATTACAGCTCCATTGAATTTGATAAACATTTGCTTTATTCCGCGAAAGTTAAAAAAGTCTTTTTATTTTCGGATTTATACCTGGCCATACGGACGAGTAAAGGAATAGCCGAATACCCCGAAGTCAGCCTGTCAGGCATGTCGCGTGAGGATATCAGGGCGATTCAAAACGACCTGCACGAATTACTTCAACTTGTCCATTAGCATTTGCTAATTTGCTCGGAAAGGTTTAAATTTATCATAAACCTTTTAGTCCAATGAGTTATCCTGAAGAATTAAAATACCAGATCGCGTTATCATTAATTCCCCTGGTTGGCAGTATTACCGCCAAGAACCTGATTGCTTATTTGGGTAGTGTTGAAGCGGTGTTTGACGCCTCAGAAAAAACATTGACGAAGATTCCGGGCATCGGGAAAGGAATTGCTGACAATATCATCAAGGCAGACGTTTTATCCCGGGCTGAGGAAGAGATTGAGTTTATGAAGCGCAACGGTATTCAGGCTTTCTTCTATTTAAATGATGATTATCCTGTCCGCTTAAAATCGTGTATGGATGCCCCCTTGGTGTTGTTTTCAAAAGGAACAGTCAATTTTAATAACGAGAAGGTAGTTGCAATCGTTGGGACCCGGAATGCCACAGACTACGGACGTAAAATATGTGACGATCTGGTTGCTAAAATGGCCGAACGGGGAGCTTACTGTGTTGTAAGCGGATTGGCCTATGGGATTGATGTTGCGGCTCACAAAGCCTGTTTGAAACACGGGATTCCAACAATCGGCGTATTGGGGCATGGCCTGGATTGTGTGTACCCCTCACTGCACCGGTCAACAGCCGAAAGGATGATGGAAAACGGCAGTTTGGTCAGCGATTTTCTGAGCCGTACCATTATCGACAGGCAAAATTTTCTGCGGAGAAACCGAATCATTGCCGGACTGGCTGATGCCACCGTCATTGTTGAGTCGGCAGAAAAGGGAGGATCGCTGGTTACGGCTGATATTGCCGGTTCGTATAACCGCGACGTATTTGCCTTTCCGGGCAGGAGCGCCGATAATTTTTCGCGGGGCTGCAACCGGCTGATCAAAGAAAATAAGGCTAACCTGATCGAAAACCTGGATGATTTGGAGTATTTTATGTCGTGGCAACAAAACATTGATAAACCGCGAAAAATTCAGAAACAATTATTCGTTCAACTGAATGCGGAAGAACAAAAAATTGTGGACGCGCTTGAAACCGGTGTCTTGTACATCGATAACCTATGTCAAACGGTTGGCCTGCCGATGGGACGCGTTTCTTCACTTTTGCTGGGACTCGAGTTCAATGGTCTGGTGGAGAGTTTGCCCGGTAAGATGTACCGGTTAAACTAAACGCGGTTTCTGTGTCTCGGAATTTGAATGTATCTTTGCCGCCTATGATAACTTTCGAAGATCTAAAAGTCAATAAGTCAATTTTAAAAGTCCTGGAAGAAATCGGCTTTCAATCGCCTACCCCGATCCAGGAGAAAGCGATCCCGGTGATTCGTTCAGGCGTTGACGTGTTGGGTATTGCCCAAACCGGAACGGGGAAAACAGCTGCTTACTTATTGCCCGTTTTTATGAAGCTGGTGAAAGCCGAAGGAGACGACCCGCGCGTCCTGATTTTAGTTCCAACACGCGAACTGTCCATCCAGGTGGGCGAAGACATTGAAGTCCTGACACGGTACAGCAACCTCAGGTACGCGGCAGTTTACGGCGGAATTGGCTGGACGAAACATGCTGAATTGATTAAGCCGGGAATCGATATTCTGGTGGCTACGCCGGGACGACTCATGGATTTGTACCGGGCGGGCGCCGTTTCATTCAAAAAAATAAAAACCCTGGTGATCGACGAGGCCGACCGCATGCTCGATATGGGTTTTATGCCGCAAATCCGGCAGATCCTCGAAATCATCCCGGTTAAACGTCAGAACCTGCTTTTTTCGGCTACCTTTAACGAAAAGGTGGAAGAAATGAGCCATGAATTTCTCGACTTTCCGGAGCGGGTTGAGGTAACGCCATCGGCTACCCCGGCGCAGTTGATTCAACAGTTCTATTATAAAGTACCGAATATCCGGACAAAGCTGAACCTGATTCAGCAGTTGCTGGAAGACGAAGAAACCTTTAACCGGGTATTAATTTTTGTGAAGACAAAAGAACACGCCGACAGTTTGTTTAAAATCATTAAACGGAAGACGGAAGGTGAAAAGCGAATCCTGCATTCAAATAAGGGGCAAAGTACCCGTATTAACGCGATTAATACCTTCAAAGAAGGAGATGTCCGGATTCTGATTTCTACCGATATTTCGGCCCGGGGGCTGGATGTTTCGTTGATCTCGCATGTGATCAATTTTGATTTGCCACAGCGTTACGAAGATTATGTGCACCGGATTGGACGGACGGCGCGTGCCAATAATCGCGGCGAAGCGATCACGCTGGTTGATCCCGCCGAAGAGTATCATTTGCATAAAATTGAAAAAATGATCCGGATGGAAATTCAGGAAAGGGAGCTTCCTGAGAATCTGGTTATAACTGAAACTCCAAAAACGGAACGGCAAGAGCAGTTGCGGGAGATCGATCGTCAGAAAAAACTGGAAAATCCTGATTTTAAAGGGGCATTCCACGAAAAAAAGTACCGTCCGTCTGCCAAGCCGTTAAACCCGCCTAAGCACCTGTCGAAAAACAAACAGTACAGAAAGGGCGGCGGCAGGAGATAGCCAGGGTGAAAGGACCCGTGCAGGGCGTCTTTTTTATTCGGGGTTGAAATCAGTTCACCGAAAGAATAAAATAAAACTGGCAACCTTCTCCGGGAAGGGCTTGGCTTGAAACGCCCACTTCGCCACCGAGTTTTTCCACAATCCGCCTGACAATAGGCAGACCCAAGCCGTTTCCTTGCGCCCGTGTTGTTTCTAACCTGACAAACCTGGTGAATAGTTTTTTCTGGTCTTCGGGCCTTATGCCTTCCCCGTTATCCTTAATCCAGAACTTAATCCGGTTATGACTGTCAAGCGCGTCGAAACCCAGTTCAATGACCGGGGGCTTTCCTCCGTATTTCATGGCGTTGCTGATGTAATTGATCCAAACTTCTTCGAGCCAGGCCGGGTGCGAATTGACGGGCGGCCATTTTTCGGGTTTCAGGATGACGGCCTGGTGTTGCCTGATGGAAGTATCCAGCCGTTTTTCACATTCCGAGATGACCTGCTCCATATCCACCGGCACCAACTGAACGTCCTGCTGCCTGATGGTGGACATAGTCAACAGTTCATTGATGACGTAAAGCGTTTTTTCGGCCGAAGAACAAATCATTTTGTTTATTTCAAGAACATGGTTGTACTGTTTGTTTTTGATCTCCGCCTCCATCAGTTCGGTCAACGGGATTACCGCGCCGATGGAGTCTTTCAGGTCGTGGGCTACGGTATGGGCATAGGCGTTCAGGTCGGCAATCAGCCTAGCATTTTCTTCAATTTCTTTTGTGAGCTGCTGGTTCGAAAGCAATATTTTTTCTTCTTCCCGATGCGGCAAAACTTCGGTTAATTTTCTGCCGATCAGATTTTTGTGTTCGGCCTGGAGCAAAGCGAGCATCGACTCGTTGACATCGGCGATCCGCTGTTGATAATCGATGAGCAATACAGCATCTTCCATGATATTGATCAGTTTGTTGCGGGCCAGCGGAATGAGCTCGAAAGCGCCGAAACGGATATTAATGTATGCCAGGATGGCGCCGGATACCAAAAAGCAGGCGGGTGTCCAGTCGAAACCGGGGATGGGGTTGATTTTGAACACATAGATGATATTGCCGGTAACCGGAACAATGCAGGCGATAATAATCAGCCAGGCAGCATGATCGGTTTGCCTTGTTGCCTGTTTGATCAGACTCAGGATGTTGATGACGCTTAGGCTCAGAAGCGTATAGATGCAAATGAAAATGATCCAAAAGAAAGGGCCATACCGGTAAATAGTTGTATTGTTCTCCGGGTCAATGGCTGCTTCCCTCCAGTGCAGGTGATGTATATCGTTGGTTAATACCAGCGCTATCAGGATAATGGAAGTGAAAAACAAGCCCGTCCCGGGTTTTGGAGATGCGTCGCGGATTTCTGATTTGAAGTGTTTGGAGAACAGGTAGAAGCAGACCGGCGTGAATACAATCCCCAGATAGGATAATTTTGACCAGAAAAGTTTGGCTTCCAGTGCCGTGGCCGAGTATTCGAGGCAATAAAAAATAGCCCAGGTTGCTGTCGAAAGCTGCATCAGGGTCAGGTATTTCATCCCCGGCGATTCTTTGTACTGGTACATGTACAGGCTGATCATGATCCCGCCAAATGCAGTGAAGGCTAAAAATATACTTAATAGACTTATCAAGTACGTCCCTGATTCAGTTAACATGAAAGTTGAATTAGTATATCGAATTGGACGTAAATATATTAATTAGCCAGTAAATGTTCAAGCAATATTTTCAGACCGATGGAGACGAGAATGGCGCCGCCCAGAATCTCGGCGTATTTATTGATTTTTGGACCGGTTTTTTTCCCGATTAAAACGCCGGTCATGGAAGCCAGAAAAGTAACTGCCCCGATAATGATAATAGCCGGGATAATTTTATCGAGCAATATGGCCACACTGAATCCCACCGCCAGGGCGTCGATGCTGGTTGCAATGGCAAGCACAACGGCTACTTTCATGTTCAAGGGGTCTTTTATTTCCCGGCTTTCTTTTGAGAAGATATTTTCGGCAATCATTCTTCCGCCAATGGCCGACAGCAGACCAAAACCAATCCAATGATCAAATGGATCGATTAAATGACGGACACTGCTTTCCAAAAGCCAGCCGATTAACGGCATGAATGCCTGAAAAACGGCCAGAATGAGCGCCAGTTTCACTGCCTGGAAAAAGCGGATTCGTGGAAGACTAAGCCCGCTGGTAACCGAAACGGCGAACGAATCGAAAGATAGTCCCAAAGCAATTATGAAAACTGTCGCGTAGTTCATGTGTATTAAATGCGCCGCAAAACTAATAAAAATCGTTCAACCAATCGGGCAAATTGACAGGGCCGATTGATTCTTTTCGTATTGATTTTGATCATTCTTTTTCGTCGATCAGGCCAACACCGTTTTGTTTCCCCAGAAAGTGGCCAGCGCCAGTCCGCTTACAATATGCCAGACACCCCACCACGCGGCCACAACGGCCATGCCTCCCAGGGCGAGGTTCGGAGGAAAAATTTTAGGGTTAAAAATCAAGGCCAAAGCCAGTCCGGAGTTCTGAATCCCCGTTTCGATGGCGATCGTCCGCCTGTCCGGGATCGGCCGTCTCGTAATGGTGCTGAAAAGATATCCTACGCCCAGGGCCAGGGCATTATGGATCAGGACAATGAAAAAAACGAGGTGTACATATTTCAGGAAATGACTGAAATTAGCCCAAAGTAAGATCACAACCATCATGATGAAAAATATCACCGAACCGGTTTTGAGGAGTTTCTTAATTTTTTCGGTGGTTTTGGGAAACTTGTAAGCAAAAAGCAATCCGGCAATTACCGGGATGCCAAGTAAAATAAAAACGGTCTCAAACATTTGCCATTGATCAATTTCCAGCGGCCTCAGCAGCGCACTCGCCGAATGATTGTAATACCGGATGTAGAAATCGCCCCATAAAGCAAAGTTCATCGGGGTGATAAATATCGCGTAAATGGTGGCAATTGCAGTTAAACTGACCGACAGGGCGGTATCAGCCTTGGCCATCGAACTGATGAAATTGGAAATATTTCCTCCGGGACAGGTTGACACCAGGATCATTCCCAGAGCGATGGTGGGTGCAGGGTCTAAAATTAAAACCAGCAAAAAGGTGAAAAACGGCAATAATAAAAATTGGGACATCATCCCGGTAATCACTGATTTCGGCCTTTTTACAACATCAATGAAATCGGAAAACCGGATATCGAGAGCAACGCCAAACATGACAAAAGCAAGCGCAATATTTAAAAATAACAGGCCTGAAGGGGAAAAATTCAGTTTGACATGATCTAATGCTTCCATCGATGGGTTCATAAGTCGGGTTTATATGAAAGAGGTCAAAAATAAAAAAAACTATTGACAGGTCTCAATACTTGTCAATAGTTTTAAAACAGTCTGGTTTGCAATGGCGAACATTCCGTTATTTATTCTCAATCAAGGAGATGATTTTTTTGGCGATATCTGTATTATCCATGATACCGGTAAACTGCTCTGCCCCCGGGCCAAACGCGAATACGGGGACCATCACGGCCGTATGACCGCCGGTTGTATAGTTTCCTTTTACCATACCGGTTTCCAAATTGCCCCCGGCAAGGGCAAATCCGCCGGTCTCGTGGTCTGCCGTAACCACAATCAGCGTTTCTCTGTTGTTTGCTGCAAATTCGAGCGCTACGCCAATGGTACGGTCAAAGTCGAGCATTTCTTCAATCAGAAATATGGTGTTGTTTTGGTGCCCCCCCCAGTCGATCTGAGATCCTTCGACCATCAGGAAAAATCCTGCTTTCTGATTACGCAAAAGCCTGATGGCTGTTTCTGTCGCTTTCGGCAACAGATCTCCGCGCTGCGTATACCGGGCGTTGTGTTCGGGCGCGGTTAAGCCGGCCAGTTTTCCCGATTTAACGGCTACGATGTCATCCAGCTCCGTGAGTACCTGGTAGCCTTTGGCTTTCAGATCGACCGTCAGATCGCGGCCATCTTTTCGTTGGGTAAAATGGTTGTAGCCTCCGCCGATAAATACGTCAATGTCGGTATTCAGGAAGTCAGCGGCAATTTCTTCATATCCGTTACGGGATGGCTGGTGGGCAATAAACGAAGCCGGAGTTGCGTGGGTAATGGCCGAAGAGGAAACAAGTCCGGTCAATTTTCCTTTACGTTCAGCAATTTCGAGCATCGTTGGCTTTGCCATGTCAGCGGTGTCCACTCCGATGGCGCCGTTGAGTGTCCGGTAGCCGCTCGACAGGGCTGTTCCCCCGGCAGCCGAGTCGGTAATGTAGTTGTTTGCCGAATGGGTATTGGAAAAGCCAAGGCGCTTGAAGTTATTCAGGAATAGTTGTCCCCCGTTTGCCGTTACGCCAGCCGAAACCTGGGTTGTTCCCATTCCGTCGCCAATCATCAGGATGATGTTGCGCGGTTTTTTTGATTTCGCCCTGTCCACATAGGTTTTTACCGGGTAAAAGTTTTTTTCTGCTGAATAAACTTTTACCGAATCTTCCGGTGAGAGTGTCTTATAGTTTTCCTGCCCGTAAGATCGTTGGAACAGAAAAACAGATACCAATAAAATGATTGTTTTTTTCATCCGAATACCTGATATTACAATTACAAGGCCCCAAAAATAGGCGTAATATCGGTAATCGGGTTAATTTAAGTTTAAATAAGTGTGAAAATCATGAGCGGTTACCCGGATGATTTGACGATTCCCATTCATCTTTATTAAAATCAGCCACCAGTGAATAGTTGATTTTCTGTCCGGTAGCAACAGGCTTTATGATGCCAAGCGCGATAAAATCGGAAATAATTTTTTCAGCTTTCCGGTAAGTAATTCCTGCTTTCCGGGAGAATGCTGATTGACTGATGATGGTATTTTTTTCCAGAAAATCGAGTAAAAATTTTTCGTCGGGCGAATAGTTGATCAGAATCCCTTTCGGGCTTTTTTGTTTTCGCCAGGCTTCAATCATTGCTTTGCTGGCCAGTTTGTTCTCGTCGTTTTTGCGAAAATAGGCCAGCCACCTGCCGTTTTCATCCAGGGCAAAATAGGGTTTGTCCGGATTCTTTTCCACAGAGATTTCCAGAACGACCTTTCCTTCGACCTGGTGTTGACGGGTTGAAAAATTGATTTCGGGTTTGCTGTAAATTTTGGCTGCCGATTCAATCATGTAATATTCTTCGTCCGAACGCACCCCGGCAATGTTGCCGTTGTCTTTCACCCCGATCAGCAAGCGACCCCCGTCGGTATTGGCAAAGGCAACCAGCGATTTGGCAATTTTTTTTGAATCGCTGATACAATATTTAAAATCCTGGGTTTGGTGTTCACCTTCCCGGATCATTTTAAACAAATGCAGGCTCACATCAAAATGTTTTAAACATCAATTCCAAAGAAAATCCGGGCCAGATAACCCAGTCCGAATGAGATTAATCCAACCACGGTGCTTAAACCAACCATCTCCCAGAAGCGTTTGCCAAATGGCTGGTCGTTGGCCACCGAGATGTAGTAACTGTAAATAAAAACCAGGAAAACCGAGTCGAGTACGGCGATTATCAACGCAAAGAACGGCGAACGGAATATCAGGAAGGGAGCAACCAGAAAAACCACCGCGACCAGATAGGCCAGTCCGGTAAAAATGGCTGATTTGACGGCTCCTTCCTGTTTGCCTTCCGATCGGGTTGACAGGTATTCAGACGACGACATGGATAAGGCGCCTGCAATTCCGGCAATGATTCCGGCCAGGGCCACCAGCTTCGTATTTTGCAGGGCAAAGGTTAAGCCCGCCAAGGTTCCCAGAATTTCAACCAGGGCATCATTTAAGCCAAGAACAATGGATCCGATGTATTCCAGTTTGTCTTCTTTAATCAGGGAAATCAACTGGTTTTCATGATCTTTCTCATCGTTACTGATGTCCAGCGCCTCAGGGATTTCTTTCGCCATCTCGTTGTAATTTATTTGCGCTTTTTCTTCTCCCTTTTCCATCAGCTTAATGCCAAACGTGATCCCGAAAATGCGTGAGATCCAGTAATATTTCCGGATATTCCAGCTACTTGGAGACACTTCCCTACCGGTATATTTCATCCAGATTTGGTAATGGCGAAACTCATCGCCGGCAATTTGATCCAAAACCCTGGCGTTGTTTCCGTCTTTTATGCTTTTTGCCAGCTTTTTATAGATGTGGTATTCGGTAATTTCATTGCGCTGGGCAACAATGAGCTGTTTCCTTGTTTCGGGTGATAAGGATTTGCGTTCCATGTTTTAGTTTTTTAGCCACTCATACAACTGGTAGTGCTCGGCTGTCATGCCCAGCTTTTCGTAAACCTGGTGAGCGGTGCTGTTTGTTTTTTCGGCATATAACCGAATTCCTTTCAGATTTTCATCCTGTTCGACAATGGACCGGATGTGCCGGTACATCGCTTTATAGACTCCTGTTCCCCGGTGTTCGGGCAATACATAAACCGATTGCACCCACCATACGGTGCCGTTTCTCCAGTCGCTCCACTCAAAGGTGGTGAGCAGGGATGCGACAACCTGTCCGTCGGTTTCGGCAACGTAATAGCATCCTTTTGACGGGTCGGAAAAAACGGCTTCAACACCGGACTCGAGGGTCGAAGCATCTAACCGGAGTTTCTCGGTTTCCCAGGCCATGGCAAGCTGAAAGCCGGTAATGGCTGTTGCATCGGCCGGGACCGCTTTTCTTACAATCATTTTCTTGTGAATTATTTGACGGTTAAAAATAGTAAAAGTAGTTTTATTGGATCGAAAAGCTAAAACAGTCGTCTATGAAAATTGTTGTTGCCTCGCAAAATCCGGTTAAAGTGAATGCCGTAGTCAGTGCATTTCAGTTGTGTTTTGATGAATGTCCGGAAGTTGAAACCGTTGGTGTTTCCTCCGATGTGACTGATCAGCCGATGAATGACAGCGAAACCTTGTCGGGTGCGAGAAATCGCGTGCGCAACGCGTTACTTTTGCCTGTTTCCGGCGATTTTTATCTGGGTATTGAAGGTGGTATTGAAATGCTTGACGGACGCATGTTTGCTTTTGCCTGGGTGGTTGTTTCCGATGGGAAAAATGAAGCGCAGGCGCGTACATCGGCCTTTGAACTGCCACCCGAAATCAAGGAGCTGATTTTCCAGGGACTGGAATTGGGCGAAGCCGACGACCGGGTGTTCAATAAACAAAACTCCAAGCAGCAGAACGGCGCTGTCGGCTTGCTGACAAACGACCGCGTTACCCGGGAACTACTTTACCGGCAGGCTGTTATTTTGGCGCTGATCCCTTTTCTGAACAGCGAACTGTATCTGTCAAAGGGCTGAGCCACCCTGCCGGCCGACGTTCATTTTTTTCAATACACGCTGCAGACTGATTTTGTCTTCAGTCAGCATAATGATCTGGATTTGATGTTTGTCGAGGCTGGCTTTGGCTTTAGGACCAATTTCGCCGGTAATAATCCGGCTTACACCCTTGGCCTTCAGCAGGTCAACTACCCGCGGGGCAACATCATCGTTTTCTTTTTCAAAAGGATTGGCAATGAACTGAGTTTCCTGCCCGTTGACCAGCAGAAAATAAGGACAGCGGCCAAATCGAAGATCCATGCTGGCTGTCAGTTTTTTATCGGTGGCGCTAATAGCTATCATCTGTTTGTTTTTAATTTTTTCGATTGACTCCTTCTTGTTCATTTAAGGCTTCCCAGTATTCAACCGCGCGTCGTGTGTGAGGAATAACAATTGTGCCCCCAACAAGGTTTGCGATGGCGAAGACTTCGAAAATTTCTTCATCCGTCAGTCCCTGTTCATGGCATTTTTCAAGATGATACTTAATGCAATCGTCGCAGCGAAGAACCATGGACGATACCAGGCCAAGCATTTCCTTTGTTTTGACCGAAAGCGCTCCTTCCTGGTATGCCAGCGTATCCACACTGTAAATGCGTTTCATCACTTTGTTGTCCGAGCCCAGAATCTTTTCATTCATCCGCGACCGGTATTCCCTGAAATCGTCAATTAGTTTGCTCATGCTTGTTTATTTGGTTACCACCTGTCCAATCAAGGTGGTTTGGGTGCATTTTTCTATTTTAACATGAACGTAATCGCCCTTCCTAAAGTTTAGATTTGGGAATACAATTACTTTATTTTGCGAGCTGCGCCCGAAAAACTCATCTTTGTTCTTTTTGGAAGGACCTTCAACCAAAACTTCGAATGTTTTGCCAATATCTGCCCGGTTGCTTTCGAGCGACAAGCGGTTTTGAAGTTCGATAATTTCATTTAACCGACGGACTTTAAGCTGCTCCGGCACATCATCATCCAGGTGTTTGTGGGCGTAAGTTCCCGGTCGTTCAGAATATTTAAACATGAACGACATATCGAATTTTGCCCATTCCATCAGGGATAAGGTTTCCTGATGCTCTTCTTCCGTTTCGGAGCAAAAACCGGTAAAAACATCGGTTGAAATGCCACAGTCCGGAATCAGTTCACGAATAGCGCGGATGCGGTCCGTGTACCATTCCCGGTCATATTTCCGGTTCATTAGTTTCAGGATGCGGGAGCTACCCGACTGCAGCGGCAGGTGAATGTGCCGGCAAATATTCGGATGCGCGGCGATCATTTTCAATACCTTGTCCGACATGTCTTTGGGATGCGAGGTCGTAAAGCGGAAACGCACATCAGGGGCTTCGCCGGCAACCAATTCGAGCAGATGCCAGAATTTTACGGGTTTACGTTCTCCTTCAGGCAGCCATTTATACGAGTTCACGTTTTGCCCAAGCAGGGTCACTTCTTTGTATCCTTTTTGCTGCAAGTCGCGAACCTCGTTGAGGATATCCTTCGGGTCGCGGCTGCGTTCGCGCCCCCGGGTATACGGAACAATGCAGTAGGTGCAAAAATTGTTACATCCGCGGGTAATGCTGACGAATCCGGAGATTGATTTTTCCCCGATCCGAACCGGAGTGATTTTATCGTAGGTTTCAATTTCGGAAAGCTCAACATTTATGGCATGTTCTTTACCCAGGGCTTTGTCCATCAGGTAGGGCAAGTCGCGGTAAGCATCGGGGCCGGCTACCAGGTCAACGGCTTCGTGTTCGAGAAATTTGTCGCCCACCCGTTCGGCCATACATCCCAGGATGCCAACGACCAGCTGTTTATTTCGTTTTTTCGATCCTTTCAGGTGGTCGAGCCGGCCCCATATTCGCTGTTCGGCGTTGTCGCGCACCGAACAGGTGTTAATAAAGACGGCGTCGGCCTCTTCGGCCGACGGACAAAGCTCGTATTGCCGGTCCTGAAGAATGGCTGCTACCACTTCGCTGTCTGCAACATTCATCTGGCAGCCGTATGTTTCAATAAACAGTTTCTTTTTATTCATCGGGTATTCAAAATAAAGCCTGCAAATTTATTGATTTTGAAGCGATTTGGAAATTTATCATCCATACAAATTTCTTTTCGGGTATAACCGTCTGATGAGTTCGCAGTTACAAAAAGGCCAATGTGAATTTTTTATTTTTTATGGGATCCCTGGATGGTTGAATTCTTGTATTAAATCAAATCGCATTATATTTGCACTTTTAAAGGACACTGCATATGAAGTTTTCAATCGTTGGGATTATCCTTCTCCTTTTACAGTTGAGCATTTCTGCTCAGGAGAGATCCTACAAACCTTCTGAAAAATCTTCCAGACAACACCGGCTTAGTAACCAAATGGATATCCGTCAGGATTCACGGGTAGATTCCCTCTTGCAAACTCATGTTGAAATGAATAAACGACGGGAAGGGATTGACGGGTTCCGGCTTGAAATCTTTTTCGGTTCAGGCACCGGGGCACGCGAGGATGCCTTGAAGGTAAAAACGGAATTCTTAAAGAAACATCCGGAAGAGACCATTTATGTGACTTTTCAAAGTCCGAACTTTAAAGTGCGGGTTGGCGACTGCCGGACAAAAAGTGAAGCGCTGAAGTTGAAAGAGAAAATTAAAAAAGCCTATCCCAACGCCTTCATTGTTCCGGACATCATCCAGTTTCCAAAATTATATACAGATACAAAACAGCAATGAGTGAATTGATAAAACACGAGTGTGGGATTGCGCTGATTCGGTTAAGAAAGCCTTTAAGCTACTACCAGGAGAAATACGGAACATGGCAATACGGATTAAATAAACTCTACCTTTTGATGGAAAAACAACACAACCGCGGACAGGACGGTGCCGGTGTTGTTAGTGTGAAGTTAAATTTGAAACCAGGTCAGGAGTATATTAACCGTTACCGGTCGATTGAGCAGAACCCGATTAAAGATGTGTTTGACAAAGTTGGGAAAAGTGTTAAAAAAGCGCTGAAATCAGGAAAGAACATCAACGATCTCAAATGGGTTTACGAAAATTTGCCTTATGCCGGCGAACTGTATCTGGGGCACCTGCGCTACGGAACATTCGGAAACAACAGCATTGAATTTGTGCATCCGGTGATGCGTCAGAATAACTGGAAATCGCGGACATTGGTTTTGGCCGGAAACTTCAACCTGACGAATACCGACGAGTTGTTTCAAAAACTAATTGACCTGGGGCAGCATCCGAAAAACTATACCGATACGGTGACTGTACTCGAAAAAGTCGGTCATTTTCTGGATGAAGAGAACCAATACCGCTTCCGCCAATACAAAAATGAAGGTTATACAAACCTCGAAATCTCCCCTTTGATCGAGAATACGCTGGATATACAAAGTATCCTGGAGAACGCCAGTAAAGACTGGGACGGAGGTTATGCCATTGCCGGGTTAATTGGTCACGGCGATGCTTTTGTGGCGCGCGATCCCTGGGGAATACGCCCCGCCCACTATTACGTGGATGATGAAATTGTGGTGGTGGCCTCCGAGCGGCCTGTTATTCAGACTGTGATGAATGTCAAAGGCGACCAGGTAAAACAAATTAACCCGGGAGAGGCTCTGATTGTAAAAAAAGACGGCCATGTTTCCACGCAAATGATACGTGTTCCGCATAAGCGGAAATCCTGTTCGTTTGAACGGATTTATTTTTCGCGCGGAAGCGATAAAGATATTTACCAGGAACGCAAAGAGCTGGGCCGATTGCTGGCCCCTACCATCCTGAAGGCGATCAACTATGATATGAAGAATACCGTTTTTTCATACATACCCAATACCTCCGAAACCGCTTTCTACGGAATGATGGGCGGAGTCAGGGAACATTTGCTGGCCTGGAAAAAAGAACAGATCCGCGCTAAAAACGGCGGTATGCCCGAAGCCGAACTGGAAGAAATTATTTCGCTGGAACCCCGTGTCGAGAAAATTGCCGTTAAAGACGTGAAGCTGCGTACCTTTATTGCCGATGATGCCAGCCGCGACGACCTGGTAGCCCACGTGTACGATGTGACTTACGGGCTGATCAAAGAAAACGAGGATACCCTGGTGATCATCGATGATTCGATTGTACGGGGAACAACCCTGAAGAAAAGTATCCTGAAAATTCTGGACCGCTTGAACCCGAAACGGATTATTGTTGTTTCATCGGCTCCGCAAATCCGTTATCCGGATTGTTACGGCATCGACATGGCCGTGTTGGGTAAATTTATTGCCTTCAATGCTGCCATTGAGTTGCTGAAAGATCACGGCAAAGAACAGTTAATCGAAGAGGTATATCATAAATGTAAGGCGCAGCAGAATCTTCCGAAAGAAGAAATTGTGAATTACGTGAAAGAGATCTACCGGCAGTTTAGCCCGGAACAAATCTCGGCTAAAATTGCCGAATTGCTGAAACCGGATGGCTGTCATGCCGAGGTCGACATTGTTTACCAAAGTGTTGAGAACCTGCACCTGGCTTGTCCGAACGATACCGGCGACTGGTATTTCACCGGCGATTATCCGACTCCGGGTGGAAATAAAGTCGTGAATACTTCCTTTATTAATTATGTCGAAGGTTTTGAAGGAAGGGCTTATTGAAAGTTACATAACCCCAATCATAAGAAAAGCAGGCCGATGACGCCTGCTTTTTTTTCGACCTTATTCCCGAAACCCGGAACGTCCTGTTCAAACGTCTGTTTGTCATCCCGATTCTCTTCATTATTCCTAACCCGGCAGGCTTCCTGCCCGTACATAGTTCTGAATGAAACTTTTAACGGATGAACCGATTTGTATTCAATAACTTATTAGCAGGCTTCATGGTCCTGGCGATAAGCGTTTCCGGACAAACTGATCCATATAAACAAAGCAGGCAGAACATGACAGACGAACAAATTGAAGGCAGAGGGATTCGCGACAAGGCTGTTTTGGCGGCGATGCGCACCGTACCGAGGCACCTGTTCGTTCCCGAAACGTACCAGGAGGTCGCCTATAACGACGGGCCGCTTCCGATTGGTTACGGACAAACGATTTCGCAACCCTATATCGTCGCTTATATGACGGAGCAAATCAGTCCAAAACCCGGCTTCAAGGTCTTGGAAATTGGCACCGGTTCGGGCTACCAGGCCGCTGTTCTGGCCGAAATCGTCGGGCAGGTATACACGGTTGAAATCGTTGAGGAACTGGGAAAAACAGCTGCCGAACGGTTGAAGAAACTTCACTACGACCGGGTACATGTAAAAATCGGCGATGGTTATTTTGGATGGGAAGAAGAAGCTCCCTTTGATGCCATTGTTGTGACAGCTGCCGCTGATTTTGTGCCGCCTCCCCTGATTAATCAGCTCAAGCCCGGGGGCCGGATGATCATCCCTGTAGGGTCGCCTTTCCAGGTACAGATGCTCAAACTGGTTGAGAAAAAAGAAGACCGGGTGACCACACAAAATTTGTTGCCGGTTCGCTTTGTGCCCTTTACCCGGAAAGAATGAGCCAGGGCGCCGATTTGCATATCAACCGAGTTTGTTTTGGCATCGCTCTGGTTTCAGCTGCCGTAATTGGCTTCCAAATCTCGCTGATGCAGGTGTTTTCAATCACCCAATGGTCTCACTTTACCCACTTGATGATTTCGCTGGCGCTGTTGGGATTTGGCGCTTCCGGTACCTTTTTGTTTCTGTTCCGGCAAAAATTGCTGGACCATTTTGAGACCCTGTTTCCGGTCTTTCTCTTTTTGTCGGCCATAAGCATGGCTACAGTAACATTCCTGACACATACCGAACCGCTTCGTTTTGATACCTACCTGCTTTTTAATACGTCCCGTCACTGGGGAAGACTGGGGATTAGCTGTCTGTTGTTGCTGTTGCCCTTCTTCTTTGGCGCGCTGGCGATCGCGATGAGCTTTTTGAAGTACCCAAACCGGATCGGAAAAACTTATTTTTTCAACCTGTCGGGCTCGGCGGTTGGCGGGGTATTGGTGCTGGGGCTGATGTGGATGCTCGTTCCGGCCGGTTTACCGCCCATCCTGGCCTTACTCCCCTTTGCGGGTGCGCTGCTGAATTGGAAGCGGACTACGGTTGTCCGGTGGATGACCTGGCTGGCAGTTCCGGTGTTGATCCTGATGAATGTTGTTTCGCCTGTCATGGAACGATCGGAATATAAAAGCATCCGGAAAACCTTGTTGTTGCCCGAAGCCAGGATTGAGCAGCAGAAAAGCAGTCCGTACGGTTTGGTCGAAGTGGTTAGTTCCCCTGCTTTACGCTACGCTCCGGGCTTAAGCCTGAATTATCAGCAAAACCTACCTCCCCGAAAAGCCGTGTTTAATAATGGCGACTGGCTGGGAGCGCTGATCCCGAAACCGGCAGAAGGCGACGAAACGATATTGGATCATACCACGATGGTTCTCCCGTATATCATTCAAAAACCAGCCCGGGTATTGGTGCTTCGGTCGGGTACCGGAGAGCAGATTGCCCTGGCGCGTTCGCAGGGGGTAACACAGCTGGATGTGGTTGAGCCAAACCGGATGATCAACCGTTTGCTAAAACACGAACTGGCCCTTGAAACCGACTCGTTGCTGTATGGCGAAGGAATTCGCCTGTTCGAGGTAGAAGCCAGAACATTTTTGCAGTCGACGGATACCCGGTACGATTTAATCCAATTGCCCGAAATCGGATCATTTTTCGGTTCATCCGGTCTGGGGGCGGTTCATCCGGAATTTGACCTGACCGAAGAAGCTTTTCGTGAAATGTGGAACCGGCTGAATCCGGGGGGGATGATCAGTGTTACCTGTTGGATGGATTACCCGGTGCGTAATCCGTTGAAAATTCTGGCGACCCTGTCCGGTTTGCTGAATGACGAACTGATGGTTGACCCGCAAAATCACCTCGTGGTGATCAGGAGTTGGGCTGCATTGACCTTTGTCGTGAAGAAGACGGCTTTTTCGACGGCTGCCTTCGCCCGTATCCGGGAGTTTTGCAGACAAATGTATTTTGATCCCTTACATTTGCCCGACGGATCCGGGTTTGTACCTGATGATTACAACAAGCTGGATGATCCCTGGTTTTTCGAATCGGTAGGGCAAATCCTGTCGGCAGGCCGGGGAGACTTTCTGGAACAATATCCTTTCCGGATTAAACCGGCCACCGATAACCGGCCTTATTTTTCGCAATACATTAGGCTAAAGTCGGCAGGCAAGCTGGCTGCCTTGTTGGGTAACCAGTCGGTTCCTTTCCTCGAATTGGGTTACGTGGTTGTATTTCTGACATTTATATTGTTATTGGCTGTATCTTTTTTGCTGATTATCCTGCCGCTGTTTTTTTCGGCCGGGAAAATGAGCCGAAAAAGATGGACCCTTTTTTATTTTGGCAGCATCGGCTTGGGGTACATGTTTTTGGAGATAATTTTTATTCAGCAGTTTACGCTGTACCTGGGTCATCCGGTTTACGCGGCAACGGCCGCGATCAGTATCCTGCTTCTCTTCTCCGGCATCGGGAGCTTCCTTTCATCCCGGCTCAAGCCATCGGGCAAAAAATTATTTTTTTTATGTGTTGTTGTGACAGGTATTTTGTTGCTTTACGCGTTTTTGCTGCCTGCATTTCTTCGAGAGACAATCGGCTGTCCGGTTGAGTTTAAAATACTGATTATGCTCGTTGTTGCCGGTATTCCTGGTTTTGCAATGGGTTTCCCGTTTCCCGCCGGGCTGACTCAATTAAGCAATCAACATCCCAACGAAGCACCCTGGGCGTGGGCAATCAATGGTTGTGCTTCGGTGATCAGTACCAGTCTGGCTGTGATTATTTCGGTCGAAACAGGCTTTTTTTGGGTGTGGATCTTAGCGGCCGGTGCATACGGACTGGCTGCCTGCATTAATTTGAAGGGAATAACGCTGGCCCGGTAAAGCCGTTCGAACCGGTTGCAAAAGATCCAAACCAAAGAAGGAAGGGAAAAGAAGCACGAAGCCGGCTGAACAGGCGAAAGATACCAAGATCCCGAAAAAAGCTGCTTCCATCTTCCGCCGGAAATAGATTGCTTTGTTTATTTCTCAGGCAGCCAGACTTTCATTTTATTGGCTCCGCGGTTGTTCCAGGCATAGTAAGGGATAGCCATAAACTGTTTGACGCCTTGTTCGTTTTGTGCGGTAACCGTTGAAACGCCGTTCAGCAGTTCCGGGACGAAAGTCGCGGTGAATTGGGTATTCGCTGAAATATTCAGGGCCTCAATTTCCGGATTATCAACTTCTTCGATACAAAAAACAACCGGGCCGCGTTCAAGGGCCAGTTTGCCGCGATCTTCGTCAACCAGTTCGTGGGCTTTCACTTTTTTCACGTCCATCGGCAGCGAATATTCAATTAAATCGCCAGCTTTCCAGAGCCTTTCGATGATGGCATAACCCTTTTCATTTTTTACTTCGATGGGTTCACCGTTTACCCGGATCATGGGAGTTTGCTCTCCCGCATTCGTGTAGGAATATAAATTGCCCGGCACCGGCTGGTTCACTGCCCATCCGGGAATACGCAGGTACACCGGGAAACGGGTTTCTTTTTGGGGCGAAACCGTCAGTTTGATTTCGCCTTCCCATGGGTAATTGGTTTCCTGGCCGACGGCAACGCTTGTTCCCTTTATCTCCATTTCGGTTGCACTTTGGATAAACAGGTTCACATAGATCCGGTCGTTGGTTTGGGCGTAAATGTATCCGGGCACAGATGGCATGAAGCGGCACAGGTTGGTCGGGCAGCACGAGCAATCGAACCAGGGCTCGCGGGTGAGGCTGCCGCCGCTGTTAAAATGGTAGTGCCTGTCGCATTCGAGCGGATTGGGGTAGAAAAAGTTTTTCCCGTCGAGCGCAACGCCCGAGATCACCCCGTTGTAAAGGCTGCGTTCGAGTATGTCGATGTATTTCGAGTCGCCATGCAGCAAAAACAGGCGGTAGTTCCAATACACGTTGGCAATGGCCGCACAGGTTTCGTTGTAGGCGGTCAGGTTGGGCAGTTCGTAGTTTTCGCCGAAGGCTTCGCCCTGGTGGCGCGAACCGATGCCACCCGTGAGATACAGCTTTTTATACACCACGTTCTCCCAGATTTTATTAGCCGCGTTCCGGTAGGCTTCATCATCGTATAAAGCGGCAATGTCGGTCATTCCGGCATACATGTAAGCGGCACGCACGGCATGGCCTACGGCTTCGTCCTGCAAAACCACGGGCTGATGGTCCTGATTGTAGGGGCCCCAGGTTTCGCGCAATTCCGGTTTTCCGCGTTGATCGAGAAAATGACGGGCCAATGCCAGATAATCTGCTTTTCCTGTGATCAGGTAGAGTTTGATCAGGCCGGTTTCGACGATCTGGTGCCCGGGAACCTGCGGATTTTTGTCAGGGCCAAAAACGTCAACCAGCAAATCAGCGTTTTTGGTGGCAATATCCAGAAAATTCGTTTTGCCGGTAGCCCGGTAATGCGCGGCGGCGGCTTCGAACAAGTGGCCGGAATTGTACAACTCGTGGCTCCATGCCAGTCCTTCCCATCGTTCGCCCGGCGGGCACCATGCTGCAGGCGAAACCGTGGGGTCGATGGTTTTCCAGGTGGTGAGGTAACCATCATCTTCCTGCCCGACGGCAATCAGGCTGATGACCGAATCGAGGTAGGCATCCAGCTTTGGATCGGGCGTTGTCGTCAATGAATACGAAGCGCCCTCGATGATTTTATACACATCGGTGTCATCAAAAGGCATTTCCCCTTTGGTCTGGCCTTCCATCAGCCCGCCCGCAATCAGAAAATTGTCCATCCGACCCATTTCCTCGCATTTGGCAAAAGATGCCGGAATGGTGACGGTGCGGTTGGTTTCTATTTTAGGCGACCAAAAATGATCGTCCAGGTGCACCTTGTTAAATGGCACACCCGTGATCGGGTAATCGGGCTGGATGGTTTTTGTTTCCTGCCCCCTGGGAGCACAGCCCGCAAAAATGATCAGGAGAAGAATTGATAAAAGGGTGTATGTTTTCATAAGATTAAGAATTTAGGTGGTGGATTGGTTATTTGGTCATTGGTCATTGGTCATTGGTCATTGGTCACTGGTACTGGTTACTGGTTACTGGCGAAGACAGGTCACTCAATCCCCGCGATTCCCTTCAGGGTCGGTTTTACTTCAATGATGTTTCCTTCGCTGTCAAACTCCAGCTTGTCAATACACACTTCGCGGTGAAAGCCCCCTGAACCTCGCGGCATGTCCACTCCTTTTGGGCGGGTAAACCGGTGATACACCACATACCAGTCGTCTTTTCCCGGAACCTGAATGGCCGAGTTGTGACCGGTAGCAAAGATGTTGGTTTCCGGATCTCCCTGAATGACGATGTTGTTTTCGGGGATCGTCAGTGTGCCCAGCGGCGCGTCGGAAGTAGCATAGCGCACTTTATAGTTGGGGCTGCGGGTATCGTCTTCCGACCACATAAAATAGTAGGTTCCGCTGCGATAAATCACATAGGTGCCTTCGCGGTAGGTTCCGTCAATGTTGAATTGTTTCAGCGTTTTCGGGTTCAACGAGATCATGTCGTCGTTCAGTTCAGCGCCGGCCATGTAGCCGTTGCCCCAGTAGAGGTAACTTTTTCCGCTTTCAGGATCGGTAAACACATCGGGGTCAATCTCCTGTCCGCGGTTTACGCCCAGAGTTTTGAAATCGATCAATGCTTTGCCGCTGTCGGTAAATGGCCCGGTGGGATTGTCGGCCACAGCCACACCGATTTTTTGTGCTGCCGTGAAATAATAGAAATACCTGTATTCTCCGTTTATTTTCTTTTCGACAATGCAGGGCGCCCAGGCGTTGCGATCGGCCCAGCTCACATCCTTTTTCAGGTCGAGGATCACCCCTTCATCGATCCAGTCAAGCAAATTATCCGAAGAAAAAACCTTGAAGGAAGTTCCGCTCCAGTTCATAAAACCGTCGCTGGTTGGGTAGATGTAATATTTGCCGGTTTTTTCGGCATACAAAATATCCGGGTCGGCGTAAAAGCCTTCGAGCACCGGGTTGTGGTCTTCCGACGCAGAAACCTGGTAAACCACTTCGCCTTTACCTTCGATGTTGAAAGTGTAAGCAACCGGCCCGTTGGTGAAGTCCTGCGCTCCTTTGGGCTGAAAATCAATGCCCGGCCAAACGCTGAACGTTGGGTCAAGCTGTTTCAAATCGGCCCCTCTTTTTACCGGAAGATAGATGGTTTTATCGTCGTCGTTGATCACCACATTTTGCTGTTTCACTTCAGACGATTTGACTTCCAGCAGATCATCAAGCTGTCCCCACTGAGCAATTAGTCGCTTCAACTCCCCACCGGTAATTGGCATCACGGTTCCGTGGCGCGGGTGAAAGTTCATCGAAACCGCTTCGTCAATCACCGCAAAGTTTTTCAGATCAGTACTTTTGGTAAACTGGTAGCGCCCGCTGGTGTACACATCATACATCAAAATGTATTCGTCCGAACCGATCAGCTTAAAGATTCCGCTGCCCTCAACCGGGCGGGTTTCGCAATCCACACGTTTATCGCTCACCAGTTCATAACCTTCCGTCAGCTTGTCCGAAAGAGCCAGTTTAATGCCCGGTTCTCCATCTTCCGATTTCATAAACAGGTGGTAGGTTCCATCCTTTAAAATGATGTCGCCATCGATCGCTGCGTTGTTCTTCGGGCTAAAAAATAGTTGTTTGGGCGCGGCTTCCAGGCCTGTGAAATCTTCGTTGGCAAAGGCATAATAAATGATGTCCGGATCGTCGCCCTGCTTCATCGAAAAGTAAATCAGGTACTTTCCGGTTATTTCATCATAAAAAGTTTGCGGCGCCCATACCCGCCAAACACCGCCAAACTCTTCAGGAAAGGTTTCCGGAATATTCACTTTCGACGATTCCCAGTTGATCAGGTCTTTTGATTTCAGCAACACCATGACGTAGTTTTTCCATCCCATATCGGGCACGTACAAATCGGTTACCACCATGTAGAACCAGCCGCCGGCACCACGCAAAATATGCGGGTCGCGCACGCCGCCCGAGGTGCTTATTTCCTTCGAATCCAGAATGGGCTCGTTGTTGTTCAGGGCGCGATAGTTGTAGCCGTCGAGGCTGACAGCAAAGTGGATAGCCTCCTCGCCCGGGCCATTGCCGGTAAAATAGGTAAAGAGGTAAGCGGAAAGTTCGTCGTCCGGTTGAGATGGTTTGCATGAGCCAAACAGGGCAAGTACAGCAAACAGCAAGCTGGCCATACGAATGGAGTGTTGTATTTTCTTTGTCATCGTATTGAGTATTAAAGTAGTCGTATTTGATCTTCTGAATTTGCTTTTGCTCAGATTACTTCGATTTCATCCGGATTACTGAAAAGGAATAGGCCGGCAGGCTGTACCCAAATTCTGAAGAAACAGAAACCGTGCTGGTTTCTGGCTGGGCGTTTTCATCTGTCGGGTCTCCTTGAAGCACGTTCAAAACCGCCTCGCCTTCTGCTATCGGAAGGTCCGCCAGCTTGATTTTGGCATCTACCGCAACCGGTAACAGGTTGGTCAGTTTCAAGATGTAATCGCCTGTTTTACTGTCGCGAACCAGGGACGAAGCGATGCGCTTTTTCACGTCTTTCTTGTTGTCTGAAAGATTGATCTTCGAAGCGATGTACTCGTCGCCTGCGTTCTGTCCGAACAGTACCTGCACATAGTAATCTGTTGTGGGAAACACTTCGGTATTGTTGAAATAAATCAGGTCGGGGTTCCATTGCGTATGCCCTTGTTTGGCCAGCAAGGGCGCGTATGAAGTCATGCTCACCACATCGGCATTGCGTTCCACATTGATCAGGTGCAGGGCATCGCACAAGGCAGTTTCCATGTTCAGCCGGCGCCCCGGAATGTGCGTGGCATATTCGCCCAAATAGACTTTGGATTTCGAGCGGTCGTAACGGTCGTAGTAGTCCTGGTTATTCAGGTACCAGCCCGGCGGTTGGTAGTAATGCTCGTCCACCACCGGCAGGTTCAGCTCCGTGGCAAAATCCCAGCCCACGCGGTAGTCTGTCCCTTCGGAGAACGGCCCGACTGTGCCAATCACGGTAATCTCCGGATGCTTTTCTTTGATGGCCTTATAGATCATTTCGAAACGTTCCTTGAATAGGTCGGTAATCAAATCTTCATTACCAATGCCAATATATTTTAGTTTGAAGGGTTCGGGATGTCCGGCCTGCGCGCGCACTTTTCCCCATTTCGAATTTTTATCGCCGTTTGCCCATTCAATCAGGTCCAGAATATCCTGCACATAATCATCCATGTCGCATAGCGGGATGCCGCCTTGCTGCCCATGTCCTCCGTCAGATGAATTTTGGCAAGGCACGCCGGCAGCAATCACCGGAAGCGGTTTGGCTCCAATGTCTTCGCAAAACTGAAAGTACTCAAAATAGCCCAGCCCCATCGACTGGTGATAGTTCCAAATGTTGCGGTCGGGTGTGCGTGTTTCGGGTGGGCCTACCGTGTTTTTCCAGCGATAGATGTTGCGCAAACCGTCGCCGTGGGCCACGCAGCCTCCGGGAAAGCGCACAAAACGCGGATGCAGGTCGGCAATCGCTTCGGCCAGATCAGCCCGCAAGCCATTTTTGCGGCCTTTAAAGGTTTTCTGCGGAAAGAGCGACACCAGATCGAGCGCCACTTTGCCTGTAAACTGCGGGATCACCTGTAAATTGGCATCATCAATCGTCTCTTTGGCGGTGAGCGTCAACTCCAGTTTTTTCCAGTCGGCGCCAACTGATTTCGTGCTTCCTTCGGCATATACCTTTCCGCTGTCGTCCACCAACCGAATGAGCAGTTTGCCTTTGGCTCCATCCAGCCCGCGGGCAAACACCGAGAAATTATATTGCTCGCCGGCTTTTAACGGGATACCATCAAAACCTTCATTCTGCAATGCTTCACCCGCTTTTGATATGCTCAACACGGCATAGTGCTTTTGGTTGGGGTGAACAGGCAAGAGAGTATCAACAGCAAACCCAGTTTCGGAGCCGGTAAAGCTCCAGGCTTTTTTGCTGTCCCAGCTTTGATCGCGGAATTTGGTGTCGGCCGGGTGGTACTCGAAGCCCCGGTTTTGCACCAGCTCGGCATATAAACCTCCGTCGGCAGCATAGTTAATATCTTCAAAGAAAATACCGATGAGCATATCGCTGATGGCTTTGCTGTTTTCCGGATCTGCGGTAATTTCAGCGGTCAGCGGTTCCAAATCCGCAAAACGAGTCGCATCATCGGTGAGCCGTTCGCCCCGTTGAATCTCTTTATATTGGTTCAATTCATAAAACTTGATCAAGCCGTCAGTCAGCTGCCATGAAACTTTAGAGACCGTTCCCAACTGCTTTTCGCCATCCATCAAAACTTCTTGGCGAATATTCAGACGGTCTTCCGGCGTTCCTTCGACGGTTGGTGTGTAAGTCTTGAAAACGTTGGTTGTGGTTTTATAGATTTGCTGTGCATCGCCGCTCAGCCAGGTTATTTTATAATTGTTGGTTTCGGGTTGAAACAAAACTTCCGGCAGCTGCACATTGCCGTTGTCCATCACATAAGGATAATCCTGCGAATCCCAGGTAAACAAGTCGTTGCTTTGCGCATGGGCAAACTGCCCCACCGCTTCGTTCAAACTCCAGACAGCGTTCCAGCTTCCGGCCTTATCCTGAAACAAAAACGGTGTCAGCATACGTTTCTGCGAACCCCAGGTTCCAAAATCGGAAAACAGGAAACGAAATTCCGGCCCAATGCCGTGCCAGTTTTCCCGGTCAACACTCCAGGCATAGTGGAGCCCGTTGCCGCCCCGGTTTTTGGTTGTTGCGTACGAAAACACCCAGGCCGAATCGGGTTCGTTGGCAAAGCATGGTTGCAGTAGGGTCGCTATAGTCAGAATTAGTAGTAAATAGAATTTTCTCATCGTCTCGTCATTGAGTAGTTGTTCCTCTAAATTAACGGCTTAATTTGAATAAACCACTGGCATGCGCAGCCAATGCTCTACTAAAGGTGCCCGAAGCCTGGCCCAAATCTTCGCCGCGCCACAAATCTGTAACCGTACATTCCGCGTCAAGCCCTAATTCAGTAAGAGCAACCGATACCTCAACCGGCGCTTCGCTGTCGGAAATATTGAACAGCGCCAGGTATATGTCGCCGGTGTCCGGATTTTTTGAAGTGATGGCCACCTTCCCGCCTTCGTTGAACAACTGACGAACATTCTCACTCTCGCGGTGCATTTTCAGCACTTCTTCGTTGGTCAGCAAAGAAAGGGTGAACTCATCGTTACTCGGCAGATCGCCGCCAAACATCAGGGGCGATTTAAAGATGGTGAACAAGGTCATCAGTGTATATTGCTCATCCGGAGTCAGGCGGCTCATGCGGTCTTCACCCCGTTCGCCGCGGATGGAGATGCGCCCCAGCGGAATCATATCGCAGTCGGGCCAGGTGCCCGGGGCGATGTAAGGATACCACTTCCGGCTAATATCCATTAAGTGGGTGATGTGGTTCCAGGTGTCCCAAACATCGTCGACCATGCGCCACATGTTGGCATGTTCTCTTACATGTTCTGCCGCTTCGATTGGTGTTTCACCCGGCGAAGTACTCAATACAATCGGGCGCCCGCACTGGTCGATGGCCTTGCGGATCAATTCAATTTCGGCTTGATGATAGGGCCGCGACAAGTCATCAATCTTGATGAAATCGATTTCCCATTCAGCATATAGGTCAAAGATAGAATTGTAGTATTCCTGTGCACCGGGTTGATCGGCCAGAATAGTGTAGTTGTCGCGCAGCCATTGGCATTGTAGTTCGGTGCTGTAAATCTGGTCGGCTGTTATGCCATCGGTTCCAAGAACCGGAAGCTTCTGCTCAACGGCCACTTTGGGGATTCCGCGCATGATGTGGATTCCGAACTTCAGCCCCTTGCTGTGAATGTAATCAGCCAGCACTTTAAAGCCCTTTCCCTCAGCCGCCGACGGGAACCGGTTAACAGCGGGTTGATAACGGCCATATTCATCAATCACGTAGCGCGGATCGGTTTGGTTGTAGCCGCCGGCTTTGTCGTTTTCAACAAACCAGCGAATATCCACCACAATGTATTCCCAGCCGTAGGCTTTCAGTTTTTCGGCCATGTAGTCGGCGTTGGCTTTTACTTCGTGTTCTTCCACGGTGGGGCCATAACAGTCCCAACTGTTCCAGCCCATTGGCGGGCTTTGGGCCCAGGTTTTAAACTCTCCTTTGGCAAAAGGTTCGGTTTTTTTGGGAGATTGGCAGGAAGACAAGGAAGCAAGGAGGCTGACAAATAAGATTAAATTCAGAAGTTTCATTTTATTCGATCGTTTATGTTTAGTTTTTGAGCTTGAAATTTTAAAAGTACAAAATACATTTGTTTTTTACAACCAAGCAATTCTATATTGAATACAAATACTGAAAAACCTCAGAGACAATTAATTTATCGAGAACATCCTAACTGTTACAACAAAAAAACTCGTTACAAAAACATAAGGCCATAGCCTATTTCAAATAATCATACCTAAACCAGTCAACATCTACATAACCTTTTTCTCCTTTGATATTGTAGTTAAAGATTCCGATTCGGTCGCCCCGGTAGCTTCCCCAGGTTAGCTGTGAGCTGTTGCCAAAAAATACATAAGATTTTCCGTTGGTACTGACAAAATATTGATTAATGCCGTTGTAGTCCCATATCGATTTGAACCAAACACATTTTCCGGTGAGTTTGATCCCCCGGCTGGCTTCCCCGTTGTATTCATAAACCAAGCGCTGTTCGCCGTTTTCCTGTTTTACGCCAAAAGTACTGTAACTTCCGGTCGAAAGGTGAGTGATTCCGGCGTACTGCCCATCCTCCATGTTGCTGATATCCATCTTTACGGTAACCACACTCTCCTTCGTGCGCAGGACGCGTTGCGTTAGGGTATTTCCGGCCCTGAGGATGATCCGGTTACTTTCATCCGGCCTAATCGGTTTAAAAGCGTAGAGGCGCAGAAACCCTTTGCGGTCGGTTAATGACCATTTATCTGCACGGGGTTGATAGTTCCATTCCCATTGAACGTTCAGTTCAGATGAACTAAATTCATCGCTGGTTTGAATTGCAAGTTTGCTTTTCTTCTCTATTGGTTTCGGGACAGACCATACCATACGGCCGATTGTGTCTTCGCCAACCTCTCCGATAATGGGCCACCCGTGAACCCAATTCACCGGCAACAGGCTCACAACCCGCCCTTCCCAGCTACCTGTGCCATGATGGGTCAGAAAATGCCACTCGCCGGGGGCAACTTCCAACAACCCGCCCTGGTTAGGTTCCTTGTCTTTTTTCGGTTCAACATGGTTTAACTGTTTGGTTTTCCACGGGCCATAAAGACTTTTCGAGCGTCTCATCATAACCACCCTGCCTTCGTCCTTCACTTCACTGAAATAGTGATAGTACAACCCGTTTATTTTATATAATTTGTTTGCTTCGCTACCAGGTGCCTGATGGAATGTAGTGTCGGATTCCATAATCAGGCTTTTCCCGTCAGGCGTCATTTTGAACAGGTGAATGTTGTACTTTTTATTGTTTTTCGGGTCGAGAGCAAAGTTGGTGGCGATGAAATACAATTGTCCATCGTCGTCGCAGAACGAACAACAATCGTCCCACCCTGAAACATTCCAAACCTGGTGGAGCGGCTCCCAGGGGCCGGCAGGGTCGGTTGCCGAACTCATAAAAAAGCCATCGTCGGGCGTTCCGAAATAAACCCAGAACCTATTTTTATAATACCGGATTGAACCGGCCCAAATACCCCTGCCATAACAATTCATCCGGTCCCAGTTTAGTTCGGGGCTTATGCGGGTAAGATCATCAACCACATGCCCGATGATTTCCCAATTAACCAGGTCTTGAGAATGCAATATCACCATTCCCGGGGAATATTGCATGGTAGATGAAATGGCATAATAGTCATCACCGACACGAATGGCATCGAGATCGCTAAAGTCAGCCGGAATGATAGAATTAACATAGGTTCCGTTTCTTTGGTCGCCCCATTTTTCGAAAGGTTGGGCTTGCAGGACGAAAGTTATTGCCTGAAAAAGAGCAAGTAACAAGGTGAGTTTCATTTTATCCATATTGCTGAGACTTTCTGATTCGCTTCCCTTTAGTAAATATTCCACTCCCAGACACCTTTAACACCTTCCTGAATATTCACTCGCAAATACCGGGCTTTTATATTTAGGTTATCAACATGCGGCGATTGAACTTTAATATCGGGATGTCCACCACACGAATTCCACGTTTCTCCATCAACAGAATGCTCAAGTACATAAGCATGACCGGCAGTTGGGCGCACAAAAAAGAGCTCGTTGCGTTTTATTTTCCTGAGTTTGCCCAGGTCAGCAACAATCCAACAATCGTTATCGTCAGGCGAAGCCATCCAGCGCGAACCATTGGCACCGTCGAAAGCGAATTGTGAAACGAAGGACTCAGTCCGCCGGAACAACGAATCCTTCATGAATTTTATATCCAAATCGGGACAAATGCTCGAAGCCTGCGAACTAACCACTGTTATTTTTTTCTCCTGAGGGATTGGATAAAGGGCGCCGACCCCGTCAAGCGTCAAATCCACCGGGCGAACGGTTCCATCATCATTGAACTCTAGTTTATTGACATAGGTTTGCCGGTTCGTGCTGCGCCTCCCAAATTCCAGATACGCAAAATAGTACTCGTCTGTCCCCGGTAAATTAAACACGCACCCGTGACCGGGGCCATAAACCCCACGCTCATAATTTGTCGTGGAAATAATGTCATTTTCAGGGAACTCGAATGGCCCCAGCGGCGACAGCCGGCTTATGATATAGGCATACTGGTACCTTTCGTCTCCTCCCAGCGTGTACAAATAATAGTATATACCATTTCGCTTAAAGAATCCCGGTCCTTCAGAATACCCCTGACGTGGCGTTGGGATAACGGTGTACGAAGTGTCAACAGTAACCATATCGGCGCCCAGTCTGGCTGCATGCCTGCCTTGCCAGAAAACATACGCCTGGTTGTCGTCGTCGATAAAAATCTCTGCATCGATTCCGTACGGGGGCTTTGAGCCTTTCGGTTTCAGAAATGTTGCCGGGGTGTATGGCAGATAAAACGTATCAGGTTCCTGAATAAGTTTGAAAGGCCCGTCAGGCGAATCGGCAACAGCAGGGTACATAAATTCGTTGATCGTCGGGTAAATGTAGTATTTGCCATTGGCTGCCACCGCTTTGCTGGGAGCCCAGTATTTCTGCCCCACTGCCGAAGGGAAGAAATACCCCGAAAAACTCCAGTTTACAAAATCCTTTGACTTCCAAACAACAGGCGGACCGGAAGTTTCCAATCCTTGATCGTACCCGTCGGTGGTAGCATAGCAATAAAAGACGCTGTCAAATACCTGTATGCTGGCATCGGCAATCATATCAGGAACAAGCGAATGGCCGAACGGATTTTTGGGTTGGGCATTCGTCAAGCCAACAGCAATAAAAAAAGAAAACAAAAGCCAGTTGAACCTAAGCGGACAAGCCATAAATTTCAGTTTTAAAATGTGTTAGTCAGGCAACAGAAATAGAAAAGGTGAAGTCCTTTCTTTTTAATTGGGCTTCACCTCCTTTCAAATCACAGATATTAATAACCCGTATTCTGGGTCAGGTTATCGTTATTTTGAATATCCGTTTGTGGGATGGGCCACAACCATCCTTTAGCCGGATCGAAAACGCGGGTGCCCACTTTCACCTGCTCAAACACCCATAAAGAAGGGGTATTTGGGTTCGATAATTTTGAGGTATTGTACCCGTACACATCGTGTACCAGGCTTTGATCTTTCCAGCGATACATATCCTCGTAACGAAGTCCTTCTATCGGAAATTCAACCCTCCTCTCATGCCTGAGAATATTCCGCAGTTCAGCTTTCGACAGGCCTGTTCCCTCAACATCTTCAACACGGGGCATATTCACCCGGTCCCGGACATCATCGATCAGATCATACACTTCCTGCGTAATGTTATCTGACTCAATCAATGCTTCGGCTCGGATCAACAGAATGTCGGCATAACGCAGTTTGATCGTGTTGATTGCACAATTGTTCCTGTCGGTTGTGTATAAATCGGCATATTTTCTTGGGCGGGCGCCGGTTAACACCTCATCATTCGCAGGGATAAATGTCCGGGGCCCCATCGCTGAACCAGGCAACACCACGGTAGCTGCCAAACGCAGATCGCGATTGGCAAACGGATTTTGAGCATTGTAGCCGGAACCGGGAGTATTAATAGGCAAACCGTTTGTCATGTAATACGAATCGATCAGGCTGGTTGCAATGTTCGGGGTAGGCCACTCGCCAAATGAAAGCGCCGAACTTGGCCAAGGTTGCGGACTAAGGTCTTTCATGTATTGAATATCGAAAATGACTTCCACATTGTTTTCATTTTCTTCCAGAAAAATGCCTTCGTAATTGGGGAACAGATCGTAAACATCCAAATCCATTACCGCTTTGGCAGCAACAGCAGCTTCGACCCATTTCTCATTGTACAGAAGTGTGCGGGCTTTATAGGCCAGCGCTGCTCCTTTGGTTGCCCGGCCGACATCTGAACCTGAATAAGTTAGCGGCAGATTTTGAGCGGCAAAATCGAGGTCTTCAAGTACTTTGGTCAATACCTCGCTTTTGGGACTTCGGCTTACTTTCGATTCGTCCAGGCTTTGGACCGCCATAATCAGTGGAACATCACCGTAAAAATGAATCAAATCGGCATAAATAAAAGCCCTGAGGAAGCGAGTTTCGGCTTCCATTTGCCTTTTAACATCATCGCCTACCGGTGCGTTTTCCAAATTCGCCAGAAAGGTGTTTGCACGAACAATCAACGTATAGGCCCGTGCCCATTTTGCACCTGTTGCCCAACTACTCGAATTATGGGTCCAGGATCCAAATTCCATGGAACCTTGCCATGCATGATGACAAAACGCGTCATCCGACATAAAATCGAACTGAAACCAGTGGATCGGTGTATCGTTTTCACGAAGTCCGTTATAAACCCCCATTAAGCCCATCTTTAATTCATTTTCGTTTTGGTAGAAGGTATCGGGAGACAATCGGTCCAGCGGGGTTTTATCCAGGATACCTTCCTGGCAACCGCCCAGCAATCCAAATAATACAATTAATGTAATGATATGTAGTTTTTTCATTGCCTATCAATTTTAGAAATTAACGTTTAAGCCAAGGGTAATAATACGAACCTGGGGATACGCCTGAGCCCGGGTTTCGTCGGTTGTTTGTTCCGGGTCGAATCCCTTGTAGTTTGTAATGGTGAACGCATTTTGTACGTTTCCGTAAATGCGGACCTTACTGATGCCAAGCTTTGATATATGCCGCTGGTCCAGGGTATATCCCAATTCTATATTTTTCAACCTCAGGTAAGAGGCATCTTCCATATATAATTCCGAATGAATATTGTTTCTTACACCATCCAGGGTCAGTTTAGGCAGTTCGTTGGTCGGATTTTCAGGAGTCCAGCGATTTACCCACCAGGCGCCGTTATTGGATGCTGCTCCGCTATACGGCACTGCAATCTCATAATAGGTGTAACCATCAATACCAGCCAGTCCCTGGAAGAACAAGCCTAAATCGAACTGTTTCCAATCCAGGTTCAGTTGCAGTGAATAAGCCAGATCGGGATATTGTTTTCCGATCACCGTCCGGTCTTTATCCATCGACACCACCCCGTCGCCGCTAATATCGCGGTACTTGACGTCGCCGGGGGTAGCCGTAAAGTTAGCCACGGAAACGACCCCGTCTTTGAGTACATAATTCCGGTCGGCATGAGCAATAGAAGGGTCGCTGTTGTTTTGCCATGTGAAATCGGAGATCTGGTAAATACCATCCATTTTATATCCGTAAAATGAATGAATGGCTGACCCTTCGACCAGTGCCGTTGCACCGTTAATGATCGGGCTGCGGCCATACAGATCGGTGATTTCGTTTTTGATATGGGAGAGACTGAGGGTTGAGTTGAATTTCAGCCCATTCGTGAATGTTTTCCGGTACGTAGCAGACAATTCGAGTCCTCTGTTTTTTACCTCCCCAACGTTTTGATAAGGCGGTGTAAGGTTACCCATCGTTACCGGTATTGGAACCTGAATGAGGATATCACTTGTCTTTTTATAGAAGTAGTCAAGTGTGACATCAAAGCTTCTGTTAAAGCTAAAGTCGATACCGATGTTTGTCTGTTCGGATGTTTCCCAGGTCGTTTGTTTGTTCGACATGCCAGTGACGGCAACGCCCGAGTTCAAACCACCCCCTGTTGTATAGTTTATGCCCGTATTCAGGATATCGCTTGCAGCATAATAGGTGTTGATATTTTGATTACCCAACTGTCCCCACGACCCCCTGACTTTCAGAACATCCAACCAGTCCTGGTTCTTCAAAAAGCTTTCTTCAGAAAGGATCCAGCCTAAAGAGAAGGAAGGGAAAGTTCCCCATTTAAAATCTTCTCCAAAACGGGAGGAACCATCCCGGCGTACATTGGCTTCAAAAAGATATTTGTCTGCAAAAATGTAGTTGATCCTTCCAAAAACAGATTGAAGACCCAGATCATATGCCCCTGCATTGTTCTGCATTGTTGACGGGTCTCCCAAATTAAGAATCCGCTGGGTATTGTTAATAAACTTCGACCGGTAGCCACTACTCCATTTCCAGTTAAATTCTTCCTCGGAATAACCGGCAAGAACACTCAGCTCATGCTTTCCAAATTTCTTCTCATAACGAAGCAACGAAGTCAGCAATGTCTGTGTGTTCAGATCATTACGTTCGGTCAGGTCAGAAGTCAGGTAGCGGGTACTGCCGTCCAAATTGGCCAGAAGTACGTTGGCGTGAAATGAGTTTGAATTTGAGTGAATGACATTATATCCATAAGTGACCTGAGCGCTTAGTCCTTCAGCAATTTTGTATTCACCTTCAATTTGAGAGTTGAAAGCGTAACGATCAATTTTACGGGTACTCCCCTCCATAATCTCACCATAAAAGTTACGTTCTCCGATGACGGCAATCCATTGATCACTGGTATTTTTCAAAGGCCAGTTGGGAGCTGTTGCAGCATACCATTTCGCATTCCATTCATCAGTGGGTTCATTGGTGTTTCCTTTGTTACCCGCCAGGCGGGCAGACAACCTGAGCTTTTTATCTTTCAGAAAATAGGAGTCAAAGTTCGACCTGAAATCGACTTTTTCGTAATTCGTCCCTACCAGAATCCCTTCCTGGTCTAAGTATCCCAGCATAAAGGCATATTGCAAGGTTTCAGTCCCTCCATTGATATTCACGCGGTGGTTCTGTATTTTCGCTTTATCATAATAAACATCAAAATAGTTGATATCCGGATACATGGGATCGGTTCCGGAAGCATATTTCTGGATGTCTTCGGCTGAATACCTGGGCTGCATGCCGCTATTAACAGCTGCTTCGTTGTATAAAGTAGTATATTCTACCGAATTAAACACATCCGGCAATGAAGTAGCTGCCTGAACGCCGTAATATCCGTTGTACGAAACGGTCATTTTACCGACTGATCCTCTTTTGGTGGTAATCAGGATGACACCGTTTGCTGCCCGGTTACCGTAAATAGCAGCCGAAGACGCATCTTTCAATACCGAAATGGATTTGATGTCGCTGGCGCTTACATCATTCATATTTCCGGGAAAACCATCAATCAACACCAACGGATCACTGTTATTCAGGGTCCCTACACCGCGAATATTAATCACGGCATCGTCGCCGCCCGGTTTCCCGGATTTTTGCAGGGCATAAACCCCGGAAACTTTTCCCTGAAGAGCAACACTGGAATTGGTCAACGGACGGCTCTCCAAGTCATCCATCTGAACATTTCCCACAGCACCGGTCAGGTTCGCTTTCTTTTGTGTACCATAACCAACGGCTATCACTTCTTCCAAACCGATTGTTTCTTCCTGCAAAGAAATATTGATTACTGATTGCGTTCCAACAAAAACCTCCTGCGACCTCATTCCAACAAAAGAAAAAATAAGCGTGCCATCAGCGGGAATATTAACAAGAGAATAATTTCCGTCTAAATCGGTAATCGCCCCATTGGTTGTACCTTTCAGAAGAACAGTTACGCCAGGTAACGGAAGACGCGCTGAATCGGTTACTTTCCCGGTAACCGGTTTTTGTTGATTGACAAATACGGAGTTTTCCGCAGCTTCTTTCCGTTTAATCACAATATACCGGTCGATCATTTTGTAGTCGAGTCCGGTATTTTGAAGCAATTGGTTCAATACTTCGTCGATATTTTTGGATTTGGCATCAACCGAAATATCCCGGATTCCGAGCACATCATCGTTGTTGTAGTAGAAATAAAATTCTGATTGGTCTTCAATTTGCTTGAGCGCTTCGACCAGCGATTCGTTTTTCAGGCTGAGATTGAGCTTGGTGGCCTGTGAATAACCGGTGGCATGGACACTCATAATAAGTGTCAGGATTAGTAAAGTAGTCAGCTTCATAATACGCACGATCTTTTTTCGCAACCTGAGGTTGCAGTGAAACTCTCGATGTTTTTTCATAAATTTGGTTGTTTTTAATATGAAACACTTGTGTTTTAATTAAACCGGCGGTGGAATGTTCGCAGCATTTCACCGCCTTTCGTTTTAGAGCATAGGCATTACTTTTTTCGGATGTTTATGATGTCTTTCTGATTGGTTTGCGGAAGATATTCGGCCTGAATAGGGGCCAGCAGTTCAAAAGCCTGAAGCGTTTGATGGACCGGCTTATTTCGCAGGATGGTCCCGGTAATTTTATACTGCTCCAAGCCGGGCGATATAAACCGGACCTCCACATTGTACCAGCGTTCCAGCTTACCGGCAATCTCGGCGAGGGTTTCGGACTGGAATACGATGATCCCGTTTTTCCAGCCGGTGAAATCTTCGGTCCGTACACGTTCCACCACAAATTTTTCAGAAGGGGCATTCCGCCCGGCCCGTTGCCCTGGAAAAAGTTCGAGTAGTTTTTCCCCGTTCGTCCGGTTAATCTGTACTTTCCCTTCTTCCAAAACCACCGATTGGTTAGCTTCGTCGCGATAGGCTGAGATATTGAACGAGGTTCCCAATACCTCCACCTCCATTTGGTTGGTTTTTACTTTAAACGGGAGTTTTTTATTTGGCGTCACCCTGAAATAGCCTTCGCCGTCGAGAAACACATCACGCTGATCGCGGTTAAACTGGTTGGGATACCTGAACCGGCTTCCCGAGTTTAGCCACACCTCCGTCCCGTCAAACAAGGTCATATGGCTCATTTGCCCGTCGGCGACTTCGATTTCGGCATATTGAACCGGCATTTGATGGTCGCCGACTGGACGCAGGAGATGACCAACAAGCAGTGTGATCAAAATCACAGCAGCATACTTCATTGCCATGAGACTATGACTTTTTAGTTTGCCGATCCAAATTTGCCGTTGAATTGATTTCCACGAAGATTCGCTGTTTATTCCACGCACCGTCTTCATTTCATTCAGCCCAAGGCGGATATTCCTGGCTTTTTGAAATAAATTGCGGCTTTCATCGTCCTTCAATTCCGGCAAATCGGGCTGTTCTTTTTCATCCGGTTCATGATGAAGCGCCGATGCAGCTAATTGCCAGAATGATTGATCTTTTTTGTCCATTACTCACGATTTCTGTTTATAAGACGTAAAAAACGAAAAGCGAGGGTGACAGCAAAAGAATCTTTTTTGAAAAATTTTTAATGCCTCGGCTTAAACAGAAAATACAACAGAAAGTTCCGAGGTTCCAACTCGTCTTTCAGGAACTGGTAGGCGCGCCCCATTTGTGTTTTTACCGTGTTGACCGAGATGTCGAGACGCGAGGCGATTTCTTTATAACTAAGTCCGTCGAAAGCTGCCATCTCCAGGATTTTCTTTCGTTGTTCCGGCAGCCGGTTTACTGTCCGGTACAAATCGGCATAAAAATCCTGCTTGTCCATCAGCTCCTCATCCGGAAAATCGGGCAATGCTTCGGTTAGCTGAATCAGGTTCTGTTGTTTTTTCCGGGAATAATCAATGAGCTGATTCTTCACCATAAAATACAAATAGGCTTTTACCGATTTCTGAATAAAAATCCGTTCTTTTTGCGACCACAGTTTCAAAAAACAATCGGACACCAACTCTTCTGAAACGGCTAAATTCTGCAGGTACCGGTTGGCAAAATAACAAAGTTGAAGGTAATAACGATCATGGAGAATCCGCAGCGAATCGACATTCCCGCGATAAATATTCTCCCAAATAACCAGATCGCTGTCCTGCATACTAAATGGCTTTACCGATTCAAAAGTACGTATTACTTTTATATAAGATTCGTCAAGCCGGATGTTATAAAGCGACTATCCCGAAACGCCGACAAGCTCCGCTTTTATCCAGGAAGTTCATTACGAACTGATTAACTCACCGGTTAGCCGGGCCTGTTCGCTTTTTCCTTCGAGTTTTTTCAGGCTTACCTTGTGGAAGGAGTTCTTCTGTAGACCGCTGGCTTTAAACCGAACCGGCACATAATGTTCGCCATAGCCGGTGGCGTATCCGCGCGAATCGATGGTTTCGATCAGCACGGTTTGCTGTTTCCCGATAAAGGAGGAAAGATATTTCTCGCGATTCATTTCCGACGCCAGACGGACATGGGCTGATCGCTCGTTTTTAAGTTTCTCCGGAATTTGATCGTCCATCCGCTCGGCGCGGGTACCTTTGCGTACGGAATATTTGAAGGTATGCACATGCCCGAACCCAAAGTTGTTCACCGCATCGATGCTTTCCTGCAAATCGTCTTCGGTTTCGCCCGGAAAGCCCACAATCAGGTCGGTGGTAAAATTGAAGCCCGGATACATGTCCCGGAAACGCTCAACAATGGTTCTGAAACGGTTGAAATCGTACATCCGGCGCATACGAAGCAGTACCTTGTCGGAGCCGCTCTGCAAACACAGGTGCAGGTGGGGCGCCAGTTTCGGATGGCCGAACAAATCGTAAAAACGATCGCCAAAACCATCGGGTTCGAGTGAGGAAATTCGAATACGAAAATCGCCGGGGACATCGAGAATCGCCTCCAATACATCTTCAATAGATTTACCTTCCCACTCGTAACGACCAATATTTACCCCGGTAATCACCAACTCTTTAAAACCGTTTGCCAGGGTTTGCTCCACGTTTTCAATAATTTGCGGCAACGGACGGCTGACCGCTCTTCCGCGAACGGTTGGTATGATGCAGAATGTGCAGAAATTGTCACAGCCATCCTGGATTTTAATGGCGCTGCGGGTGTGCAGGCTTTTATCGACGGTGTTATAATGAAACACATCGGCTTCCAGTTTTTCGGGATGAAGAATTTCGCCGCTGAAATGGGCGTCCACCAGGTTCAGGATGGAGCCTTTGCGGTTATTTTCGACCACGTAGGTGATTTTATTCTCGCCTTCGAGCTTTTCTTTGTAATGATTGGCCATACAACCGGTAACCACCACCACCGAGCCGCTGTTGTTACGCGCCGCCTGACTGATGATGTTCCGCGATTTCTGGTCGCTCTGATTGGTTACCGTGCAGGTATTTACCACCACCACATCGGCCTGTTCTTTAAAATCGACCACCTCGTACCCGGCTTTATCAAAGTCGGACACCAGCGCATCGGTTTCGTATTGATTCAGGCGGCAGCCCAGTGTTTTGAACGCAATCCGGCGGCCTCCCCCTGGCTCTCCAACCTGAACAGCCTGCCCCCGTCCCTCCAAAGGAGGGTAGGAAAAACCGGTATCCGAATATTTATTTTCAGTCATAACGATCTCATATCTTTTCATTTAATAAAGTCTCCTCTTCGGGGATAGGTTGGAGAGTGGCTAACGCTCCGCTCAACGAAAAATCGGCTGCCGAGGTAATTTTCACGTCAATAATCTTTCCCATCAACTCAGGCGTCTGACGATCCAGGCGAACGGTCAGTTTACCTTCGGTCAAGCCGGTTGAGAAGCCCGTTTTCCGGTCGGTTCCGTTCACCAGCAAACGAAGGGTTTTACCCACCATCTCTTCGTTGTAGGCGCGGGTATGTATCCTCATCACTTCAGACAGACGGTGATAGCGGTCTTTTTTGTCTTCCTGCGATACTTCATCCTCCCAACGGTAACTGGCTGCGCCTGGCCGTGGCGAATACATGGCAATGTAGGCCATATTGAATTTGAACTCGTGAAAAGCCGCCACGGTATTCTGGAATTCGGCTTCGCTTTCGCCCGTAAAACCAACAATGATATCGGTAAACAAGGTGCCCTGAGGAATGAGTTCCCGGATATCGGCCACAATCTTCCGGTATTTATCCATCGAGTGGCGGCGGTTCATTTTAATCAGCACTTTCTCATCGCCACTTTGCATGGGCAGGTGGATTTGTTTGGCCAGACAAGGATATTCTGCAATCACTTCGATCACTTCGCGGGTCATATCCTGCGGGTGCGGCGAGGTAAAATATACCCAAAACTCTTCGCCCGACACCTTGCCGTACTCGCCAATCCGGCGCAGTAACCCGGCAAAACTGATTTCTTCATCGTTTTTATCCAACCCGTACGAGTTCACATTTTGCCCCAACAGGGTGATGGATTTATAACCCTGGCTGACAAGATGCTTCACCTCATCCAAAATATCTCCCGAGGGGCGCGACACTTCGCGTCCTCGGGTGTATGGCACCGCGCAAAAAGTGCAAAACTTATCGCAGCCGTTCTGGATGGGCACAAACGCTTCGTAAGTGGACTGGTATTTGGGTTTGATGTGCCACAGGTCGGCAATGTGTTCATTTTTCGGCATGACCGGTTTGGAAACTTGCAGCGAGGCCGCATTCACCACACCGTAATTGCGGATCATATCCGGGAACTGGCTCAGCTCACTCATCTGGAAAATGAGGTCAAATTGTTTGAGCAATTTTTCCTTATCAGCCGCCAGCACACAACCCGAAAGAAAGGTAATCAGGTTTCGCTTGTTTTTCCACCGGTTCCATTGGGCAATTTTGTTATACACCTTATCGATTGGTTTTTGCCGCACCGAACAGGCCAACATGCCCAGCAGATTTGCTTCTTCTTCATTTTCGGTACGCATATACCCCATCTGTTCCAACACGGCGGCTACCCGCTCGCTGTCAGACAGATTCATCTGGCAACCCAATGTAATTAAGTGGTATTTCATTCAAAAAGTTTCAAATTTCAAGCTCATGAACAACTAAGTACCTGACTACCAAAGCTTCTACGTAAAACTACGACCATCTTTTGTCTTACTACTTACTACTCACTACTAAAAATACACTTCGCACTGAATCTGGTCGCGCTCAAATCCTTTGTTTTTGAGAATTTCAAGCGCATCAAAGATCATGTTGCTGTTTCCGCAAAGGTAAAACTGCGTTTGCTTGTCAAAGTTTGTTTTTTTCAGGTATACGGTCAGCCGGCCGTGCACATGTCCGGTTTTATCGCCCGAAGTACACAGGACATAGCGGTCGGGGGCATATTCATGCCGGTCGTAAGCTTCGTTCCCGTAGCGTACGCCGTGAATCAGCCGATAATCCAGCCCGGGATAAGTTCGCACCATGCTTCTAAAAGGCGCAATGCCGGTGCCGCTGGCAATAAACACAAATTTATGGTCAGCTGCTTTTTTCTCATCCATGCGGAATTTGCCAAAGGGCCCGTTCACTTCAACCAGGTCGCCTGGTTTCAGTTTGCTGAGCTTCGGCGTGAAGTACCCATCTTTCACTTCTTTCACCAGCACTTCCAGGTACTCGTCATTTTCGCCGCTGTAAATGGAATATTCCCTGCTTTGGTAATCGCCCAGGATACCCAGTGAAATGTGTTGCCCGGCCCGGTATTTGAACCGGCTTTTCGGCAAACGCAACGAAAAAGTTTCATCGGTTAGTCTCCTGAGTTCTTTTACCTTGTAAAAGCTTTCATCAATTCTGATTTCCTGTTTCAATTCTATGGACATTGTTCTTGTTTTGGGTTGCAAAGATAATCATTTCTATTTAAAAGATAATTTCATCTTTATTTATCTGATCTTGCCGATTATTTTCCATCCTTAACCGATAAAAAGACCATTTGTTCTGTCACGAGTCTTTAATTTTGATCGAAAATCTCCATGCCATGAAAACGATGATCATCTTTATGTCAACTCACGGATGTACCGAACAGGTTGTTCATGAATTGGCAGGCAAGCTAAGCGGCGAAGTGGTCCTTCATCATCTAAAAGAAGACAAACACCCTGATTTCAGCCGATTCGACCGGGTGATTATCGGCGGCTCTATCCATGCAGGGCAAATACAACGGCGTGTTCGCGAATTTTGTCTGAATAATCTCGAGCAGCTGACGCAAAAAGAAATCGGGCTGTTTATTTGCTGTATGCACGAAGGAGAAGAAGCCATCAGCCAATTGAGTGATGCTTTCCCCGAAAAACTGCATCAATACGCCAAGGCCGAAGCCATCCTGGGAGGTGAGTTCAATTTTGAAAAAATGGGATTCCTGGAAAAAATGGTCGTAAAAAAAATAGCCAAAGTGGATCACACGGTCAATAAAGTGGATCACACGGCCATTGAACGGTTTGCCAAACGCATGGAAAAAACATTTGCCCCGTTTATGCTTTTGATTTGACAGGTCGTGCCAAGTCAACAGTAAACAGTCAGAAGTTTATCAAAAAGCCAGGTAAAAATCCCTGGTCAGTTCGCGGTACTGATCGGTATATTCAGCCGATTCCGAATTTCGGATAGTCACCCGGTGTTCATCCGTTTGCCCCGGCGAGCAGGATAATTCGACCAGAATCCGGTGCGGTTCGCGGGTCTCATCGGGCAAAACCAGACAAAAGCGATGGATATACAGGCCCAGGTCATAGGCTAAAAAACGCAGCCTGCCTTCCTGATCTGCCGAAAGGATCAGGCTGATTTTTCCGTTTTCAGCAAGTATCTTTTGGGCTTTCATCAGTAAATCAGACAGGCTCAGGCTGTCGGAATGACGGGCCTGAGCACGCTTACTGTTTGCTGATTTCGGCGAATTTTCGAAGAACGGCGGATTTGAAATGATGTGGTCGTACTTCTCCTGAGTCTCAAAATTCTGGAATGCGCAAACAACCAGCTTGATCCGGGATTTCCAGGCTGAGTTGTTAAAATTTGCCAGCGCCTCGGCCGCCGCTTCAGGCTCCAACTCAACCGCATCAATTGAGCCGCTGCAACGCTGGGCCGCCATCAGAGCCAGCAAACCGGTGCCTGTACCAACATCGAGCACGCGTTTTTCTCCGTCAAAATTAGCCCAGGCGCCCAATAAAACGCCGTCGATCCCAACTTTCATCGCTGCTCTCTCCTGAACAATCTGAAACTGTTTAAACCGGAAAAAATTATTTCGCCCCATTCTTTCAGTCAATTTTACTGCAAAATAAATGGAAAATCAATAACACGGCCCGGATTGCCATATTAGTTTTGTGTTAAGAAGATGATCTTTCACCCCTCTTCCCGTAAAAAAGCAAAGATGATTCATTGAATTTTATACATTTGCACCGCTTTAAAAAAGTAGAATATACTTTAGTGGAATAAAGAAACAGACATGAAGAAGAGAGATTATTACATTTTGGGTCTGTTGGCCTGCCTGGTGGTTTATGCCTCACTCAACCGAAACGGACGAGTCAACGCGAAACCGGAACCGGCAGGTTCAAAATGGGAACAAAGTGTAAACACACAGGAAAATGCAGCCAAACCCGATTCAATCAGGGAAAACGCAGCACCCGTAATAAAGGCAGGAGTTTAACAAGAACCTCTGCCTTTGTTTTTTACGGATGTTTCTACGCCCGGAATCTGTCATTCAAAAACATAAAAAAGTTCCGGGGACTCTTCCCCGGAACACACCTAAACCAAATTAGCCACCTATACTGGCTGCTTCTTTGTATTAGTTCTCAAGCCGGTTATTCAAATAAACTTCAACGTTGGTATAATCCGGGTGCAAGGTATTCCCGCTATGATCTTCCGGATCATTCGGATCGAGTCCATTGGCCCGTTCCCAGTCATCATCCATTCCGTCGTGATCAAAATCGGTCATTTGCCCGTAAGTTGCCAGTACCGGAAATCCGCCTACCTCGTTCTCCGAATCGATAATGCCGCTGCCTGCCCCGTAAATGCCGCCGTAAGCCGCCGTACCTGTCCGCACTTCGTTGATGATTCGGGCATCGAGCGGATCGCGTTTTTTGCTGGCTCCGGCCCAGTTTAATACATCGTCGAATGCAAGCTGTGCCGAGGTGGTCGTTATCCCGCCCGTCGAAAAAGGGCTGCTTGCCCGCACCGAAGCATCGACCAACCCCTGAACGCCGCCGGCCCAGTTATCGGCGGTAATGGCCGGATAACCTTCCACATAATTACCCTCAATATACCATTTACTGTCGGGGACAGCGCTCAGACTGTAAATTTCAACAATCCGGTTCTTTTTACCCGATTGCGTGGCCGGACCCGATTTAAAATAGTTGTTCACCAGGTTGTGTTGCCCCAGTTCTCCGCCATATGTACTGTTCGCCCCCCAGTTGTAGATTACGTTGTTCCTGAAATCAACAATTTCCCGATCGCTGGTATCCGGATGATACCGGGCACCGGAAAACCGCGGGTTCCGGCTGGTATGGTGGGCAATCAGGTTGTGATGAAAACTGGCTCCCATCCCACCACAGATACCGCCATACCCGTGATCGCCTTTGGGGTGCGTAGAATGGTAAAAACTTTCGCTGATGATGGACCATTGCATCGTAAAATTTTCGTTATCGTAAAAACTGGCCACTTCATCATTGGCCCAGCTGAATGAACAATGATCAATCAGGATATTGGAGCAGTTACGCCCCCAGGCGGCATCGTACTCTCCCGAACCTTTAGCCGACCGGAAACGCAGATAGCGAATGATCACATTATTCAGGCTATCCTTTAACTGCATATAATCTTTTGAAATACAAATCCCGTCGCCGGGTGCCGAATGACCGGCTATGGTCAGGTTACCCTGTACAATAATCAGCGGCGATTTCAGTTCGACGGTGCCGGATACCCGGAACAAAATGGTACGGGCGCCGGATTGATTAATTGCCCAGCGCAAACTACCCGGTTTGCCATCGTCGCTCAGGTTCTCAACAAAAAGAATTTTACCTCCCCTGCCACCCGTGGTATAACGGCCAAAACCCTCAGCTCCGGGGAAAGCGTCTTTGTTTGAGATTGGCTGCGGATTGGCTGCCGGCAGGTTTTTCACCGAAATGGGTAAAACGACCGATTTCTGATTGTTTTGCTGATCCACAACCTCGACACGCAAACCGGTTGTTGTTAAAGCATAAGGAAGTTCCAGTTCAAACCGGTAAACTAATCGTCCTTCCAGCGAAAAATCCCGGACGAGCGTTGATTCATTCGTTTGATTGACCAGAATTGCCGAATAACTTTTCAACGGAACTTCACCGGTAATTTCGCCTGTAACCAAGGGTCTGTAAGCCGACAAATCCACCGTCAACGGGTTTGCATTGTCGAAATTGACTTCAATGGCAGAAGCCCGATCCGGATCGTCGTCCTTACAGGCATTGACGGCAATCAACAAAAACAGCATGCCCGCGAATGTGCATAACTTTATCTTCATCTCTTTTGCGGTTATTGTGATCGAAAGGAGGCTGTACATCAAACGATACAGCCTCCCTGATTATCAATGGTGACATCTCCTATTGTCTCCAGCGCGGATCACCCACCGCGTTGTCGAGCAAGGTTTGGTTTGTCACGGTAAAATTGCCTCCGGCCGCATTGGTAAAGCCCGGATTCAACGTGGTAAAGTTACTGGTGTCGTATTTAAAATTGGTCGTTGACTGGCCTTCCAGAAATTGGTAAAACCACGGCGCTTCGTAATAATTATTGTTCAAAAATGCTGGCTGCGAGGTATTGGCCTGGTTGGAATAGAATCCTATCGTACTGGCAATTATCGTATTGCGAACCGTCAGCGAGTTATTCAGAAAACGCACATACAGGAGCCTACGGGTAGAGGCTTCGGTATTGCAGGCACCCACAATCGTGCAATGATCAATCAATACGGTAGACGTAAGTCCGGTTCCGGAATACCCGGCTGCAGCATCCATCCGGATAAAGTCCCTGGCCGACGAGCATTTATTGAAAGTGCTGTTGGTTATACTGAGGTTAGCCAGGTAGGTCGTCCTGAAATCAATAAAATCGCCGCCATTAGTCAAAATATTGGTCATCACGGAATTATCAATCGAAACCGAAGTCACTTTAGAAGCTACATTTCCCGCCACAGACGAACGGTCATAGTCATGGATGTTACAACCGCTGATGACCAAAGAACCATATACCAAACCCGCGGTATTAAAACGGAAGACATCGATCAGCGTGCCGTTGCCGTCCAGTTCCAGGTCACTGATGGTCACATCCTGTGCACCTGCTTCGAGTGAGAACTGAATGTGCACAACAGGTTTATTATACGGATACAAGCCCCTGATGGAGATCGACTTGTTAAGCACCACTGCTCCGGTATATTCAAGGTATTCGCCCGGATACAAAACCAGCATATCGCCGGGTGCGGCAGCAGCAATCACAGCGCTCAGATCATCTTCCGGATATACACGGGTAGCATTTCCCACATCGATCAGTGTGGTGAAAATAATCGTCCCTCTTTTTTTGGAATCCCAAAATAAATTAACTGTATACGTTGTTTCGCCCGTTAATCCCTCAATAAGGGCAACACCGGCTTCCTTTTCGTCTGCGGTGATGACGCGTTGGGTTTGTCCGTTTATCAGCAGGTGAGTTACTTCGCTACCGGCAGGCCACCTGAGGATAGCATATAATGCATCAACATCCCCATTCTGCATAAGCAGAAATATATTTTCAGGACTGGTCATAAAACTAACCTCTGCCCATTTTGAATCGTTCACCCCGGATTCGCTGACCCCTTTCACCCTGGCCGAATAAGCTGTTTCTCCATCCAACTGGATGCTAACAGGCACTTCAGACGGATTAACATTTTTTGTTACAACAGTCGACGCAAACGTATTTTCACTGATTTCAACCACATAATAGTCGGCATCATCGCGAAGGCTCCAGGTTAGTTCGGCGGTGGTCATATTCCGGATTCGCACAGTCAGATCGAGCGGTGTAAACACCCGTTCAAACTGCAATTCTTCCACGAGCGGGTCAATTTTGTCCTCGCACGACACGACGGTCAGAGAGAACAGCCCTAATATCAATAGTATATTTTTGAATCTGTTTTTCATACCTAATTTTTTTCACGTTTGTCTGAAATTTAATACCCGTAATCGTTTACCAACTGGTTGTTGCTGGCATCAATAAAAACCTGCCAGATAGGCCAGAATTGCCATTCGTTGGGGTTCCGGACGTAGATGGTTTCAATTTTGGTATCATTTAACTGCGATGCGCTGACCCATGTTGTATTAAAATCATATTCGGTCGCTTTATCCTCGTTCTCACCCCGGTTAAGCCCGTAAATAATGAGCGATTCGTCGTCGTCGGCATATTTGTAATAGATTTTTTCAGGCACATCGGCATATTCGCCCGACCGTCCACGGAGCGCATACATTTTGGTTTTGGCTTCATCCATCTTGACTTTCAGCAGGTTCCAGCGGATTAAGGCTTCCTTGCGGATCATTTCACCCGTAAATTCCAATTTATGTTCCTCTACAATCGCGTTAAACATCGCATCTTTGGTGGTCAACGCGTTGACATAAGCGTCTACCTTGGTTGCCCATTGCGAAGAAGGGAACGCACGTTGTCGGATCATCTTCAAATATGGCGCGGCGGCAGTTGGTCCTTGCAGTTCGTTGGCTGTTTCGGCGGCCATTAAAATGACTTCGGCATACCGCATGTACAGTTTGTTCACTCCGTCGTCGTTGGTAGAAGTTACGCGGCGGTCCATCCATTCATACCGGTATTTGCCAAAATACCAGGTGTTAAGGCTGGTAGGTTCCTGCCGGGCCCATCCGTCCACGGCAGTTCCGTAACGGTAAGGTACGCAGGTCACATCGCGGCGGGTATCGGCCAAATCGTAATCATAAAACAGGTTGGGAAGCGGCCCGGCCTGTCCGCCACGGTTTGCGCCGTTGGCATGGTGCTGGTCGTTGGAGTTGTGCCGTACCGCAAAAGTGAATAGTACACGGCCACGTCCGTCTGCAAAGGGCAGTTCCCAAAGCGACTCGGCCCCGGCGGCAACAATGTCCCGGCAATTCTTTCTGAAAATCGTTTCGAATGAAGACTCCAGGTGCGCCGTACCGCTGTTGATCACATCCATACATTCATTATACGCCGTGGTGTACATGATATTAGCAGCCAAATCCGGATCAGCACTTTTCCTGATCCCGTCGGGATATTGGGAATAGCCCCCGGCATTCAGACAAAGCCTCGCACGTAAACCTTTAACAAACGCTTTATTGACACGTTCGACCGTACTGGTGGCGCTGGTTTCATTTGGCCAGGGCACCAGGGCAGCAGCTTCTTCCAGATCGGCGATCAACTGTTTATAAATCACATCGCGGCTGGATTTTGGCAGATAAATGGTTTCGGTTGTAATGGGTTCAAAGCGTGCCGGCACATCGCCCCAGGCTTTTACCAGGTCGGAATAATAGATAGCCCGTAAGGTCAACGCTTCGCCAAGCAGATAGCCCAACTCGGTCCCCGGTTGCGGGTTGCCGTATGTTCTCAGCCCCTTGATACAAATATTGGCCCGTTCAATCCCTGAATACATCATCGCCCAGGCATTGTTGGTTGTATTCATATTTGAATTGGTCGGGGTCGCGCTGTATGTAGCCAACTCGGAATTGGCTCCTGCTGTTTGCGACGAGTTGTACCATTCGCAATCGGTGTTCATTCCGTACCAGGGTAAAAAGCGTCCGCGATAAGAATTGGTCTCCGCGAAAGGAATTTTAATCCCGTCCACCGCGCCTTTAGCCAGGTCGGGGGTTGAAAAGATCACCGATTCATCCAGTGACGACTTGGTAGGCGCCTCGAGGTAGTCGTCGCACGATATTGCCAATCCTGCAACAACCAAACCGATTATATATGCTAGTTTTTTCATATTCAAATTCATAAGTCAGGTTAAAAATTAAGATTTAAACCAAAAACAATTTGCCGGCTCCTGGGATAAGCCGAATAGTCAACACCCGGGGTCAAAGCCGTTTTTCTTCTGGTCGAGACTTCGGGATCAAAGCCCGAATAATTGGTGATCAAAAACACATTATACCCGGTGGCATAAAACCTCAGGTTCTGTATTTTCATTTTTTCCGTTACCGACGAAGGCAAGGTATAACCAAGGGTGAGAGTACTCAAACGGAGAAAAGAACCGTCTTCAACCGCCCAATCGCTGAATACGAACCGGGCCATGTAAGGCGACCACATGGTGGTACCGGTATTTACGGCGCCCAAAGTTGCCAGATCGGTTACCAAATCGCCGGTGGTTGGATCAATATTGGTCCACCGTTTACCTTCAGCCATGATGTCAATAAGATTCCGGTACTGATATCTTGGTGTAGACGAAGTATATTCAATCTTATTGGCATTGTAAACATCGTTGCCATAACTCCAGTTAAACACAGCAGTCAGATCGAAACCATAAGCCCGTCCGTTAATTGTAAAACCGCCGGTATGCAAAGGATTGGCATCGCCAATAATCTCCCGGTCATTTACCGTAACCAGGTTATCATCGCCCGAAATATTTTTGAGTTTCATCAATCCGGGGGCCGGATTCCCGACAATAGCAGTCGCGTCGACCACGCCTTCTTTCAATATCCACCGTTCTGTCGTAGCATTATATCCTTCAAAATCGGACACTTCATAACGGCCATCGGAGCGAAACCCGTACATTTTCCCTACTGAGCCGCCTTTGGCTATCCAAAAATCATCGCCAATTTCGGTCGATGCCCAGCCTGTTGCAGAGCCAAAGTCTTCCATGATACCCAGCGACTTAATTTTATTTTTATTGAAACCGATGTTGAAATTGAAATTCAGGCCATAGTCCTTTTTCTCAATCGCCGACCAGTTTAACGACACCTCCAATCCCTTGTTCCTGGTTTCTCCCATATTCCGGTATTGGGTATTGTAACCGGTACCGGCAACGGGGAATTCGATCAACAGGTCTTTGGTATTATTCAAATAAGTTTCAATCGTACCGCTTAAGCGGCTGTTAAACATTGCAAAGTCGAGCCCTACATTCCGGGTATAGGTTGTCTCCCATTTCAGGTCGGGGTTGGCCATCGTTTTTGATGCCGACCAGAAGTTCCCGATGCCGTTGATCCAAGCGCTGGTGCCGGATTCAAAAGATTGGGTCATCTGTCCTGAAGGAATGTTGTTATTTCCGGCGGTACCATAACTGAGCCTCAGTTTCAGATCGTCGAGCCAGGATGAGCTTTGCTGCATAAAACCTTCTTCGGAAACCCGCCATGCCACGGCAGCCGATGGGAAGTACCCCCACCCTTCCCTGAACTTACTTGAGCCGTCAGCGCGGAACGTTGCTGAAAGGAGGTATTTGCTTTTGAAATCATAATTTAAACGCCCGAAGAATGAGAGCAGTTTATCGTCAGGGCTGTAATTGTTGTCGGTTGAAAAAGGTTTTCCCTGCGTGGTAAGTTTTAATGCTTCACGAAAGGTAAATAGTTCCGGATAACCGTGAACAACAGAAGTGAGTTCGTTGGTGTTGGTTTCTACCATCTCGTGTCCCAACAAAAGCTTCATGCTATGGTTTTCATCAAGAAGTTTTTTGAAGTCATACGACAAGGTGTTCGTGTTCCTGAATCGTTCCTGCTTGCGGTCCCGAAGGATCAATGCAGGATGGCCCTGATTTTCAGACGTGGGAGCATTTTTGATGTAATAGGTAGTCAATCCGTAAAACCGGTTGTCATTACTATTATAATTATCCAGACCAATTTCGGTTTTCAATTGCAGGTTCTCGGCCAAATCCCATGAAAAGCTGGCTGCCATGTTATAATTCTTCCTTAATTGCTCCCGGTCGTTGTCAGCAGCAGCTACAATTGGATTGACCAAATAGCTGGCAATTGCTTCGTCGGTATCATCGGTGGTTAAACCGCCCAATGGGATTGGCGAATAGGTCACACTGTGCTTCAATCTGGAATCAGCAGAGGATGCCTCGTTTTGTTCATTGGCCCCACCTCCGTTGATCTTGGTGTCGGAATAACGGAAGGAAAATGCCAATTGCACCTTGCTATTCGGGTTGTGGTTCAGTTTAAACGACAGGTTGTCGCGTTTGAAATCTGAGCCGATCATAATTGCCTTTTCATCGATGTGTGCGTAATTAAAGGAATAGCTCATTTTATCGCTTCCCCCCCTGATGCTCAGATCGTGATTAAACACTTCGCCGGTCCGGCCGTAAACCTGTTTTTGCCAGTTGTTTCCTTTTTGCCCAACATACAAGTCCTTGTCCTGCCAGGTACCATAATATTTCTCATACGAACTGAGGTTATCTATCCCATCGTCCAGCACCGCGTGTTCGTACTGCCAGTTGACGTAATCTTCCACGCCGAGAACATCCAATGTTTTTGCAATCCGTTTAAACCCAAAATAGGAATTGTAGCTCACCGAAACTTTGCCGGCTATCCCGCTTTTGGTCGTCACAATAATAACCCCGTTAGCGCCCCGCGACCCGTAAATGGCCGTCGATGAGGCATCTTTCAGCACATCGATGGATTGAATGTCGGACATGGCGACATCGGAGATGCTGTTTACCGGAAATCCGTCGACAATAAACAAGGGCGAATTGTCCTGGGTGATGGAGCCCCCGCCACGTACGCGAATTCTCATCTCGGCATCGGGCGAACCTTCGGTTGACAAAACCTGAACCCCGGCCAGCTTACCGGTAATGGCTTCGGCCGCACTGGCCACCGGAATGGCCGCCAAATCCTCACCCTTCACCGAGGCAACCGAACCAGTGATATCTTTTCTCTTCATGGTACCGTAACCAATGGCGACCACTTCCTCCAGCCCGATGGTTTCCTCCTGAAGAACTACATTCACAACCGACTGGCTTACCACCACTTCCACTCGTTTCATCCCGACAAAAGAAAACACGAGCACAGCACCATCCGGCAGGTTATTCAGGCTGTAATTACCGTCAAAATCAGACAGTGTTCCGGTGGTAGTGCCTTTTATAACAATACTCACACCCGGCAGCGGACCGCCGTTGGTATCAGTTACTTTTCCGGTAACGGTTCTAACTTGCTGATTGATCAGCTTATTCCCGGGTTTTTCATCGTTTGAATAAAGGACAATCTGACGGTCTTTAATCAGGTATTTGGTCGTTGTACCATCAAACAGCGCATTCAATACCTCATCAACTTTCTTATTCTGCAACTCCAGATTTACCAGACGGTTCACATCTACCTCGCGGTCGTTGTACATGAAAAAGAATTCACTTTGATCTTCAATCGCCCGAAGTACATCTTTTACCGTTGTATTCTGAACTTTGAGGTTCAACTCAGTGCTTTGCGAATAAACCTTCGCCTGAAGACTGATAAATGTGACCAGCAAAAGTAAGGTTGTCAGTTTCATAATGCGAATTAATCTCGACAGGTGATATATTATCCTGTCATCGTTACACAACAATTTTTTTTTCATAAGTTTGTCTTACAAAGTTAAACATACCCCCAACCAGGGTTTTAATTTTTTGTAGTAAGAGGGAGGTGTTACAGCACTTTCCTCTTCATCATTTAACAGCATGGTTTTAAATTCAATAAGTCTGTTTCATTTTTTACGAATGGTTACTTTATTTCCGTTTATTTCATAGGTAATCGGGGTGGTAATGGACAGCAATCCCAGCATTTCCCTCAAACTTTCGGTGCGCAGCGCCAGGGTGTAGCCCTCTTTATCCTTCAGCTCCGGGTCCAGTTCGATTTTTACCCCGTACCACCGTTCCATTTTTTTCACTACCTCGGAGAAGGTCGCATCATCGAAGCGAAGCATTTCTTCTTTCCAGGAAGTAAACAAACGGGTATTAACTTTTTCGCTCACCATTTGTCCCGAAAGGGTATTGATGCGGTTTTGTTCCCCGGGATTCAACAGCGTTTTTGTGCGATTCGCTTTATTCATAATTTCTATACTTCCCTCCTCGAGTGTTGTAACAACTTCATTATCTTCAATATACGCAGAAACATCAAATTTAGTTCCCAACACTTTGATCTCGGCATGAGGGGTTTGAACTGTAAACGGATGGTTTTGGTCTTTAGCCACATCAAAATAGCCTTCACCCGACAAAGTTACATTCCGGTTATGCTTAAAGTTAACCGGATACACCAGGCTTGAGCCACCGTTGAGAAATCCGGTTGAACCATCGGGTAAGGTAAAATGCACCCTTGAACCGGATGGGGCGCCAATTTGAGCATAGGAATCTGTCACGGGCGAAGTTTGAGAGGCCAGGTAAATCCCGCCCAATAATAGCGGAATTAACAGAAAAGCGGCAACCCGGTAGTAAATCAGCAAGGCTGTTGATTTGAGGGAACGTTTTTGCGAACGGGTGTTGATGTAAAAATGAACCCGATTGAGAACATGCTGCAGTTCAACCCGGTCCGATGACGATTTTTCCCAGTGTTCACGGGCAATCTCTGCCAACTCAGGCTCATTTGCTGCATGAAGGTAGGCATCAAATATTTCCGGATCGTCAACAGCCTGCGGCGACTGAAAATTTTGTCTGATCCGGTTTTTTAAGTTCTGATCCATACATCACAATATTAGGTTGTGCTTATTAGGAATATCCGCAACGGCGCCTTTGCACCCAACCCAGTTGTGATTTTTTTTTATTTATTGAAGAAAAAGACAAAAGAAAAGTGACACGCCGATGGTTTCGCGCTCCAGATTATTCTTTAAATACCTCAAAGCCAAATTCATATGATTCTCGACTGTACTTTTGCTGATTTTCATTTCTTCAGCAATATCCGTCGTACTTTTACCTTCAAAACGACTTTTCATAAATACCGTCTTACGTTTCTCAGGCATTTTGTCGATCAACGAATCAATCAGATCTTTCAGAGAGGCATAATTAATATCGATTTGCTCGTACGCCTGGCCATCCGGCGCCTTGGCAGTATATTCAACATACTTTTGAAGCAGGGCTTTCGATCGAAAGTGTTTCCTGATATCATTAAAAGCGATGGTAAACAGGTAAGAACGGAATTCGTATTCCGCTTTAATCTCTTTGCGCTTTTCCCAAATCCGGCAAAAGGTTTCCTGAACCAATTCTTCAGCATCTTCCTTCGATTTCAGGTAACCGTACGCAAAATGATAAAGCTTTGAACTGTAAAACTCAAAAAGTTGATTAAAGGCAAGAATATTGTCTTTATTCAACTTTTTGATCAATTGTTTTTCTGTATTTAAACTCACCTTCTTCAAGCTTCTTTCCCTTTAAAAACCTTTCGCTTCGTTCAAACTGCTACGACTATCCGTAAAATTAACGACAATTACGGCAATTACAAAAATCGCCGGCTACCGAAAGAACAGTTGGAAGCCGGCAATCGATCAGATTTGTGAATAATCGAGCGGAAGCAAAAATATTTTATTGACTACACTTACTGTGTTGACATACTCGGGCCGGTTTTTCATTTCGTCCCAGTCGGGGCTGCCAATAAACTTCTGCCAGTTTTCGGCACGTTCGTCCAGGTTGCGAAACCAAAGCATATACATCAGCGCCGGCATTTGCGGCCCGGCCAGTATCTCGCCGAAGAAGGTGGTATGCAGGCCTACCTGATCGAACAAGGCCAATTCTTCCCGGTTGAACATCCCGATTTTTCGCTGTCCGGCTTCTTCATTGTGGCTTTCGTATGTCCGCAGTTCAAAGATTCCACGCTGTTTGTCGGGCATCCGCAGTTGCGGAATCGCGTCGAAAGCCTCCATCAAATAGGTTTCGAAGCGAATATAGGTTCCATTTTCTGCCGTTTCGTCAAAATAGCTTTTCGATTTTTGCAGAAATGCTTCATTCTTCCAAATGGCTTTTTTTATTTCGTGATAAGCCGTCATCGACGGGAAAACCAGCAGGTAATAAACAACAGGCGGGTCTGCCTGACTGTATTCGCCAAAAGCGCCCACCGTAACGCCATATTCATTTAATGTCGGGATCAGGGTTTCGCGGTAAAACCGGTCGACCCGGCTTTTTTGCCCGCCGTTTTTAAACCGGTACACGCGCCATTCATAAATTTGTTTTTCGCCCCCGGGAGCAGGAACCGCGGCAATCGCAGAACCAGCCACAGCTGCCCCGGCCATCATGGCCGAACCTTTTATAAAGTTTCTTCTTTTCATGGATTAAGTTTAATGGGTTAAAACAATGAAATTACATAAAATTCACACAATAACTTATCTTTATCCCAAAAGCTTTACGACAATTGAAAACAATCAGTCCCGAAATAAAAGAGTTCCTGGAAGAAAGGGCAAACAGATACAATCAGCCAGCTTTTATCGAAACCGACCCGATTTGCATTCCGCACCGGTTTGAGCGAAAAGAAGACATTGAAATTGCCGGTTTTCTGACGGCCACCATTGCCTGGGGCAGCCGAGCCACGATTATCAAAAATGCCTTAAAGCTGATGGAACTGATGGGAAACGCTCCTTTTGATTTCGTCATGAGCCACCGGGAACATCAACTGGAACGTTTCGGCGGCTTTGCCCACCGGACCTTCAATCAGACTGATCTGCTGTATTTTATAAAAGCCCTGAAATACCTCTATCAGAAGCACGGAGGTCTGGAGCCGGTATTTTCGGAGTACGCGACACCCCTATCAACCCAACCGGCCATTCACGAGTTCAGGAAGATTTTCTTTTCACAGGCGGATCCGGGCAGAACATCCAAACATCTGTCCGATCCCGCCAAAGGGTCGGCTGCCAAACGTGTAAACATGTTTCTGAGATGGATGGTCAGGGACGACCGGCGTGGGGTTGACTTTGGTCTGTGGAAGCATATAAAACCGGGCCAATTATCTTGTCCGCTGGATATTCACTCGGGCAATGCCGCCCGAAAATTAGAACTGCTTACCCGAGAACAAAATGATGCCCGGGCATTGGAAGAGCTGGACAAAAACCTGCGTTTGATGGATCCGCTTGATCCGGTGAAATTTGATTTTGCCTTGTTTGGACTGGGAGTATCTGAGAAATTTTGAAAATGAATCGCTATTTTCACGGACAATGTTCATCTAATCTTCGATTCGCCCGTCGCGCATGCGGATAATCTTATCCGACTGACGTGCAAAATTCTCGTCATGGGTGACGATCACCAGGGTTTGGTTAAAGCGGTCGCGCAAACTGAAAAACAAATCATGCAAATCTTCGCGGTTTTTGGCATCGAGGTTTCCCGAAGGCTCGTCGGCCATAATCACCGCCGGATCGTTAATCAAGGCGCGGGCCACCGCAACCCGTTGACGTTCTCCTCCTGACAATTCGGCCGGTTTATGCGTCAGACGGTTGCCCAAGCCTAAAAATTCAAGCAATTCCCTGGCTTTCTGTTCCGCTTCTTTTTTCGATTTTTTAGCTATGAATGCCGGGATACAAACATTTTCAAGCGCATTAAACTCGGGCAGGAGGTAATGAAACTGGAAAACAAAACCGATTTCCTGGTTACGAAAGGCGGCCAATTGTTTTTCGCTTAACGAAAAAACCTGCTTTTGTTTGATCTGAACCGTTCCGGTATCGGGCAGGCTTAAGGTTCCCAGGATTTGGAGCAAGGTGGTTTTCCCGGCGCCGCTGGGACCCACGACCGAATAGAGTTTCCCTCTGGGAATCTCCAGATCAATGCCTTTCAGCACCTGCAAATCGCCAAACGATTTTGTTATATTTTCTGCTTTAATCAAGGGGATTCTGCTTTCTTTTTCAATTGCCGTTTCCCGGATTAATCTTTCAATCCTTCGTTGATATCTTTTGTCAGCTGATTTGTTCCTTCTTTCACCGAAGAAGAAATATCGTTAATATCCCGCTTAAAATCACCGGTATTCTCATTGATTTCCCGCTTGATTTCATTGGTGGCTTTTTTAAATTCCCGGACTCCTTTTCCAAGTACGCGGGCTATATCGGGTATCGATTTCGACCCAAAAAAGAGCAGGGCAAGCAACATGACCATCACAATTTCGCCACCACTGATAAATAATACAGATGCAGTCATTTTTAAAATTTTCAACAAATATACAAACAAGTTCAGTACATCCTTATCCGAAGTCAACCTTAAGCTCATAAAAAAACCCCGGCGAAAACCGGGGTTTAAATTGATCATCGATCTGATTTATTTTTTCCTTTCGGCAATTTTGATCACCTGGCGTTGCGTATCGTACACAATCGGGCTGGCAACAAAAACCGAAGAGTAAGTACCAACCAACACACCAACCAGCAAGGCAAAGGTAAATCCCTGAATGGAAGTACCGCCAAACAGGAAGATGGCAAGCAATACCACAAAGGTAGAAAGCGATGTACTGAATGTACGGCGAAGCGTTGAGTTCAGCGCTTCATCGACATTTTGTTCGCGGTTGCGTTTCGGGTGAATCTGCAGGTACTCGCGAATCCGGTCGTAAACAACCACCGTATCGTTAATGGAATAACCCAATACCGTTAAGATGGCGGCAATAAAAGCCTGGTCGATTTCCAACGAGAACGGTAATAAGTTATGGAAAAGGGAGAAGATCCCCAATACAATGATGGAGTCGTGTGCAAGAGCAGCTACCGCTCCCAGGCCATACTGCCAGTTACGGAAGCGCAACAAAATATAAAGGAAGATGATAATCAGCGAGAAAACAATCGCGATCAGGGCATCTTTCTTGATATCATCCGAAATGGTTGGCCCCACCTTTTGCGAACTCATCCGGTAGTTCGAGTCAAACTCTTTCAAATCGACACTGCTGTCGATAAAACCACCTTTTTTCAATCCCTGGAGTAACAGGTTCTCCACTTCAGCATCAACCACGTCGTTCAGTTCTTCAATCTTATATTTGGTAGTTACTTTTACCTGGTTGTTCCCGCCAAATGTTTTCACTTCAGGCGCATGTCCGTAAACCTCAGCCAGTGCGTTGCCCACTTCAGCCACTTTTACTTCCTGATCGAAACGAACCACATAAGTACGTCCTCCCTGGAAGTCGATTCCATAGTTAAAGCCACGGGTAAAAATCGACAACAACGAAATGATCAGCAAAGCGCCTGAGATCATATAAAAGACCTTACGTTTTTCGAGGAATTTGATCCGGGTATTTCTCAACCAGTTATCGGTAAACTTCGAAGTAAAGGTGATGTTTTTGTTTTTACTCAGCTGACGTTCAAACATTAAACGGGTCAGGAATATCGCAGAAAACAACGAAGTGAAAATACCAATGATTAAGGTGGTTGCAAAACCTCTGATCGGGCCTGAACCAAATAAATAAAGCACAACACCCGTCAGCAAGGTAGTCACCTGGCCGTCGATGATGGCAGAATACGCATTTTTATAACCATCGGCAATGGCAAGTTTTAAGCCTTTCCCGGCTTTAATTTCCTCCTGCACCCGTTCATAGATCAACACGTTGGCATCAACCGACATACCGATTGTTAACACGATACCGGCAATACCCGGCAAGGTAAGCACGGCGCCAATCGAAGCCAAAACTCCGACTACGAAGAAGAGGTTGGCAACAAGCGCTACGTTCGACGTAAAACCGGCGCGCTTGCTGTAAAAGAACAACATGTAACCAAGTACAAGCATGAAAGCCACCGCAAACGACCACATCCCGCTGCTGATCGCTTCTTTACCCAGCGACGGACCAACCACTTCTTCCTGGATGATGTGGGCCGGGGCCGGCATCTTTCCTGATTTCAGAATGTTGGCAAGGTCTTTCGCTTCTTCAACCGATTCGAGACCGGTGATACTGGAGCGTCCGCCGGTAATTTCAGAATTGACGGTTGGATACGAACGGACATAACCATCGAGGATGATGGCGATGGACTTTCCGATATTATCTTTGGTAAGACGCGCCCAAACCTTCGCGCCTTCAGCGTTCATGGTCATCGATACTTCAGGACGGCTTCCAAATTGTTCGTAATCCTGACGGGCATCCACAATCACGCCGCCATCAAGCGGCGCACGACCGTCGCGGCTGGTCACTTTCACGGCAATTAAGCGGTAGAAGTTTCCGGCATCGTCAACCGGTTTTGATGTCCATTTCAACGAAAGGTTGCGCGGCATGATAGCCTTCACCTGCGGCATATTGAAATAACTGCCCACAGTCGCTGTATCTTTAAAATGTGCCGTACCTACCACCGGACCGGGGTATAACTGTCCTTCCATCGTTGTACTTGGCGTCAGCACGGCAAATAACGGATATTGTTTTTTGAAATCGCCAAATTCGTCTACCTCGGTTGAGTCGGTCGTACCGCTTTGCAATTCGTCGAGCAAACTGCCTGCTTCGGTTTGCACGGCTTCGGCGGCCTCTTCTCCGGCTGTTTCCGTTTCAGCTTCGGTTCCAGGTTCAACTTTCGCCACCGAAAGATCCTGCACCTCTTTTATTTTCTGGTTAACCTGCATCAACACCGGGTAAACCTCGCTGTTTTCGTATGTTTCCCAGAATTCGAGCGACGCGGTTCCCTGTAATAACTTACGCACACGTTCCGGGTTATCAACGCCGGGCAATTCAACCAGGATCCGACCACGGGTCTGCAAGGGCTGAATATTTGGCTGGGCCACCCCGAAACGGTCGATCCGGGTACGGATAATATTAAACGAGTTATCGATAGCGGCATCCGTTTCTTCGCGGATAACGCGAAGCACTTCGCTATTGGGCGAATTGTACTTCACTTTATCTTTCAACTCGAGCGTGTTGAAAATAGCAGCCATCTGGGCGTTCGGATCAACTTCTTCAAACGCGCGTCCAAACAGGGTGACAAAATCGTCCTGGCTGTTACGCTGCATTTGAACGGCCCGGTTAATGGCGGCATTAAAGGTGCTGTCGGTGCTGTAATTGGCCAGCGACTTGATGAGGTCGGCCACCGACACTTCAAGGGTAACGTTCATCCCGCCTTTCAGATCAAGGCCCAGGTTCATCTCCAGTGCTTTTACATCCTTGTAGGTGTATTTTTTCAAGCCAAGAAAATTGTAAACGGTTTCTCCCGAAATCGAATCGAGGTACACCAGCTCCTTCATTTTGTCTCCTTGTGCATACGCACGCGCATCTCTTTCCACTTTGCGCGAAACGTATGAAAAGATTAACTGGTAAGCACAAACCAATGCCAGCAAAATGGCAAAAGTTCTGATTAATCCTTTGTTTTGCATTTGTATAAAATTTTAGATTGTAGGTATTTGTTTTTTAAAGCATTCATTGCTGAGACGCAGATCATGCCGATCATCCGGCCATCAGATCCCGTTATTTCAGTCTGAAAATCAATCAGGCTACCGACGGATAATCGTCGGGATTGGCATGATGACAGAAATTGAATTTCATGAAATGAGCCATGAACAGAAACGAAGGATGCTCATTTACTGATTCGGCTTTAAGCAGGTAGAAGGTCCTGCAATTATGATATTGGGTGAGAAAATCGTTTTGGCTGGCGTCAAAAATCAGCCCAGTGAACAGTTTATCGGCGCCGGAAAGCAGCTTGAATGTATTGACCGGATTACAAAAAAACACTTGCGCATTCTGCAAATTCACGGTTTCTGAGCGGTTTTCCAGTTCGTTGATCAACTTACCGGAACCTTCGTGATACACGTCAAACAGAACAGCCAGGCCAATTGCCGCAAAAAACAGCAATAAGCGGCAACGCAGTGTTTTTGATATGTATTTTTTCAGTTCCATTTTGAATAGCCCGCAAATATATCGATTTTTAAAAGAAGATGAATGCCTGTATTTCTTTTTTAAAGCAGATTTTAATACATCAACGCCAAGGCTTGCTATAAAATATGCCGGCACCGATATTCCGGGCTTAACGCTTCAGCGGCTTCTTATAAAACGAGATGGTTTCGGTCTGGTAATCAATGCGGCAGCCGTAAGCTTTCAGCACATCGCTTCCCAGCAAACCCGAAATCCGGATATCGCGGTATTTTTGATAAATGCTGTTGACATGTGAAAGATCGATCAGGGCCACTTTTAAGTCCTTCATCTTCACCTGACCAAACTTCAGCTTTTTCAGGCGTCCAACCTGGGTTTCAACCATACCAACACTGATCCCGGCGCTCTGATATTCTTCATTGCCGGTATTCTCAACCAGTTCGTAACAATCTTCGAGGTTCCGGTCAAACACCGTTTTGGAAGCGCCGGTATCTACAATCCAGAAAGCCGTTTTCTTCCCGGGTAGTTTGCCTTCCAATACCAGGTGAAAGTTATTTTCCTCGAGTTCAATCAGAATCAGCGGAAGTTCAGTTATTCGTCCAGCCATCAGTAAATTTTGATTCGTTTTCACCGCTGTTTTGCCAATCTATTTCCTGACAAAGCAAACAATTTCATAAAATTGAAAAAAAAGCCTCTGCACTTGCAGAGGCACTAAATATAGCTTATAAAATGATTTTCTGAAGACCTGAATTAAAGAATGTTCATTCCGTCAAGAATATCCATGATGCCTTTTACTGCCTTGGCCGACTCGAACAACAAGCCTTTTTCTTCTTCATTCAACTGAACTTCGATGATTTCTTCAACCCCGTTTTTGCCCAGTTTTACCGGAACGCCAACGAACATATTATCCAGTCCGTATTCGCCTTCGAGCTTTACGCAGCAGGGGAAAATCCGTTTTTGGTTCATCACGATGGCTTCAACCATTTGGGCAGCGGCAGCTCCCGGCGCATACCAGGCTGAGGTGCCCATCAGGTTTACCAATTCGCCGCCGCCGTTTTTCGTGCGGGTGATAATTTTATCCAGCTTCTCCGCATCAATCATTTCTGTTACAGGAATCCCGGAAACAGTGGTATACCGAGGCAGGGGAACCATGGTGTCGCCATGTCCTCCCATCAGCAGGGCCTGAATATCGCGCGGCGAAACGTCGAGCGCTTCGGCCAAAAATGCCCGGTAACGGGCTGTATCCAACACGCCGGCCATACCCATAATCCGGTTCTTTGGAAATTTCGCCGTCACGTAAGCCGCATAGGTCATGACATCCAGTGGGTTTGAAACGATGATAATCTTCGCTTCAGGAGAATACCTGATCACGTTTTCGGTGACGCTCTTAACAATCCCGGCGTTGATTGAAATCAAATCGTCACGGCTCATTCCGGGTTTGCGCGGAACGCCGGAGGTGATCACGACAACCTCGGAACCGGCTGTTTTTGAGAAATCGTTTGTAGATCCTGAGAGGCGGGTATCATAGTAATTAATGGGTGCGGTTTGCCACAAATCCAATGATTTTCCTTCTGACAATCCTTCTTTAATGTCAACCAGCACAACTTCCTGCACAATGTTCCTTTCGGCAACAATCTGAGCACAAGTTGCGCCAACATTTCCGGCCCCAACTACTGTTACTTTCATAATATTCTGTTTTTGGTTTCTAAGAATTTTTTTTGCGCTGACAAAGATAAAAGGTATTTTGAAATACCCTAAAAAACAGCTATCCGTATTAACAATTTAATAACTGGTTAATAAAGCGTTTAGGCATCAACACCGCCTGAAATTTGCACCCTGAGAAATCGTCCGTCCAGCCGCTTTCGTCCGGATGAAAATACAACCTGAAAAATCGCGCTGTCAGTTAAACCAATAGGACAATTTCATGACCAACGCCCTGTTGCGCGAACTCCAGTCGCCGGTAAAATAATTATCGGTATACACTACGAAAAAGTCTGAAACAGGTTTATACCGCCACTGAAAGCGCATATTGACGTTCATGTTGTCGATTTGCTCATTGTACTGAACAAAGGTTGACAAAAAAAGTTTATCGGAGAAAGTCAAATCGAGTTTCGGGCCAATCAGCAGAAAATCAGTTGCACTGAAGGGCTCAGGAAGACGAATTCCGTTATAGCTAAAATTCAAGGAGAAATTCACATAGGGCTGAAAACGGTAACCCACCATACCTTCTACCAAATCGATATGCCCGTTAAAGAAACTTCCTTTCGAACAGGAGCCGCTCCATTTAAATGCGTTGCGGTTATCCGACATGAATTCGATCCAGCCTCGCCAATTGCTATACTCCGAGCCTGCCGGTAAAAATACATTGCTTTTATGTGTCGGATCAAAATCGTCGAGCAGGCGCACAAAAAAATCTTTCACACCGATCTTCGCGACAGCCCGGCTCTGAAATTCAAACTGGTAACTGAGGGTTTGTTCATGATCAATTTTACGGTATTCCGTATCATAAAAATTCTCAATATTAATCGTAAAGCCGTGAGAAACAATCCGTTTATTTGGCACCCAGGTATATCCCAAAGAAGGGCCTAAAAAATTATAAGCCTTCCGTCGCACATAACCAACTTCGGCGTTATAGTCGCTGCCTACACTTGTCTGCGCAAACGAAAGCCTGATCTTTCGGGTACTATAAACCAAATAAGCGCCCTGGGCGTACTGACCTGCTTTGTGTTCTTCCTCGTCAAACGACTGATGATAAAAAAATTTACCTGTCCAGGTGTTGTCGCCCGAAGCCAGGTTATAATCCATCCCGGCCACCCGGTTGAAATCCCTGATTCCGCCAGTCAATCCGATATTCTCCTTGTTCACGAAAATGAAACCGGCGCTTGAACGGGCAAACATTTTTCGTTGCACGGCCAGCACCGAGTAATTTCGGGTTGGTAAATCCGAAGTTTTATCGGTTTGCATATTCATTAAGCCCAAACGCCAGTCATTTCCTAGCTTTCCGCTCATCCGGGCGCCAAACAACACGGGGGCGTCCAATCCGATCCTCCGTGAAAAAAAGGGAGTAGCCACATCATACCCGTAGCCGCCAAACAGATCGGAATTTTCGAGGAAAAACTGTCTTTTCTCCGGGAAGAACAACTCAAAACGGTCGAGATTGGTCACCTGCTGATCAACTTCAGCCTGCGCAAAGTCCGGGTTAACGGTTAAATCGAGGTTCATGGAACTGGACAAGCCGAGCTTGGCGTCAAAACCAAAGTCTTTGTGGTATGATTCCGGTGTTCCGGCTTCGTAATCCTTCACGACACTCCCAAACACGTACGGAATAACCGAAAACATCATGTTCGACCCGCGCAAGGGTTCTTCCCATTTCAACACCCCGGCATAGGCCAGCGACGAAGTCGGGAACTGGCGGGGCATGGGCGCCCAGGATGATTTCTCGTTCAACTTCAAATCCAGCCGGCTAAAATTGATATGCCATTGATCGCTGCCCCTTTTAAACCGGACGGAACGGAAGGGGATGCGCATCTCTCCCACCCATCGGTCGTCGAAATGTTTCACTTTTGAATCCCATTTGCAGTCCCATATAAGATTACTCTTCGAGCCGTCGTACATCATGCCGTCCCACTTGGCGCCCGATGCCGACAAACCAAAGGTAAACCCGTTGGTCTGATCGAGAAACGGATCGATGAAAAACAAAAAATTATCGTTGTTATTAAAGATGAAATCTTTTCGGAAGGACTCCATGATCCGTTTGCCGGGGAGAGAATCGAAAAATGTAAACGCCAGGTAAAATGCTTTCTCATCATAGGTCATGCGCACCTCGCTCAAGGCTTTGGCAAAACCGCTGTCAAGCGGCAAAATCTGGTAAAAACGGTCTGCTTTTTCGGCCGACTGCCAGTCCGACTCATCCAGAATTCCGTCAAGACGGATCGCTCCGGTTGATTTCTTTACGTGTAATACAAAATCTTTATTGAAAGTCCCCTTCAGGCTGTCGGGCTGCGATTGAAGCTGATTAAACGGGCTGGCAAAGAGTGTCGTACACCACACGCACAGACCGGTTGCAAGGAGAACTGCTTTTTTCATATCAGGATCAGGTCGGTTTAGTCAGGTGGGTAAAAATAGGAAAAATACCCTAACTCTCAACCTGTTCCGACTCCGGTTTATACAACAATACCCGGTCGCCCTCTTCCAGGCCTTTCACCACTACAATATGCTGCTCATCTTCGGCACCAAAATCAACCTTCTGTCGCACAATCTGCGTTCCTTTCTTCAGGTATACAAATTTTGACTTTTCGTCGGAAAAAACGGCCTTTAGGGGGACAAGCAAGGCATTCTCACTGCTTTGAATGATAATATCATTATTGCAGGTCATTCCCGGTTTTAGCTCGGAATCGGCATGGTTAAAACGAATGATTACCTTGAATACCTTCATGTCGAACCCGCTTTTATCTTCTCCCATGTTGGCAATTTGAATGACCTTCCCGGTGAAAACCTGTTCGGGCAAAGCGTCAACCACAATCCGCACCGGATGATCCAAACCGATTTTGGTGATATCAATTTCCTTGATGTATGTTTCGACAATGGCCGACGACATATCGGGCAAATTAGCCAGTTCGCCCCGCCATGTACTGATGTTGCTGTCTTTCGTCAGTTTTTTTCCCAGAAAGTCCTGCCCAATCATCACGATCCCGTCGCCCGGCGAGGTAATTCTTACAGCCCCTATGGCTTTTTGGTATTTATCCAGAATATCCTGAAGGCGTTGCGCGTTGTCCTCGTATCGTCCGATCTGAACTTTCAGCCTGTTTTGTTCCAACCGGAAATCCCGTTTCTTTTTGTCCAGGTCGATCTTCGCCTTCTGCCAGGCCATCTGGGCCTTTCGTTGCTGAGTGCCCGATTCGTATTTCGACATGTCCAGGTCAATTTGCTTGTACTCCAGTTCAAGCAGGGCATTGGTAATCTCTTCCCGTTTTGCAGTTAGTCTTACCGTACTGTCGATCACCGCATTTTTTAAGTCGGCATCCACGCGCTCTTTTTCGGTCACCCGTTCACGCATATTATTCATCAGGTTACTCTGATCGAGTTGGGCGATAAAATCTCCTTTCCTGACAATCTTTCCTTCCTGGATCAGATCGTTAATTTTATAGCTCCACACCCGTAACTGATCATCCTTCAATGCTTCAGGCAGATCGATTTTAATCGATTTTTCACCGTTTACCTCGCCCCTGCCGGCTACCAGCGCTTCGAGCTTTCCGCGCTTTACAACGGCAGTTTTTCCGTCGCTCCCGCCGCGGGGAAAAAACAGCCATCCGGCTACAGCGACTACAACGACCATTGTTCCAGCGAGCAGCAAACTTTGTTTATATTGTTTCATGACTGTTACTTTTCAAGGAGTTTATCGTACTCAACCGAAAGACTCTCGTTTTTGACAAAGTCAAACAAGGTTTTCATCCGCAGGGTGTAATAATAGTTCCAGTAACGACGAACCGCATTGATATAGGATCGGCGTGCCGTTTCCAGGTCGTTCCGGGCAATATTGAGGGTGGTCACATCTCCTTTCCCGATTAAAAACCGTTGCAGGGTCACCTCGTAACCTTTCCGGGCTACGGTATCGGCCAACCCGGCATTCTTCACCTGCTCGGCCTGCAGGTTAAATTCGATCACATCCTGAAAAAGCTCCTGCTCAAAGTCGATCCGGCCCTGTTCAATGGTCGCTTTTACCACTTCCCGGTTATATTCGGTCATTTGATATCGTCCCTTGCGGCTCCCCCAGTCAACAATCGGAACACTCACGCCCAAACGAAACCGCTGGCTGTTATCCGGGTTTTTGTACACATCCGAAAACTCGGGAGCCGACTGATCCAATCCGTAAAGTGCAAAAATGCTGGTATTTAACCCGGCCTCCGACTTGGCTCTCGCCACATTTTCATCCTGTTCCAAAAGTTGCTGCCGGTGCCCGATAACGATGGGGTTATTCTCCAGCGCTTTGTCGATGGCCACTCCGGCTTTAACTTCTACCTCAGGAATATCGGCCGGAACAATACAATCGACAGTCGTGGTTTTTTCAAGGCCTAAAAAGGAGTTCAAATCGGCTTGCGTACGCTGCACCTCCGATTTCGCAGCATTTAACGACTGTTTGGAATTCAGCAGGTTTAACTCCATGTTCAGCAGTTCGCCCTGGGTAATGGTTCCTACCTGAAAGCGTCCCTGCCCAAGCCGGTAAAGCGTATCGGCGCTCGCTAAATTATTCTCGGCAATGTTTAACTGGATCTGGGCGTCGACCAGGTTGAAAAATTTACCCACTGCTTTGATCGACAAAGCCTCGCGCGATTCAATCAGGTTTTTTTTGGCCTTTTCAAATTTGAGCGGTTCAATTCTTGACTTCCATTTCAGCTGATTGTAACCATTCAAACTCTGCGTATACCCGATACTGATCGGAGTCGACTGGTAGGAATTATTCCGGCTGTTGCCCAAATTTTTCACCATCCCCAACTGCGATTGCAAAAACAGGCTGCCGCCTGTTAGGGCTACGTTCTGGTTCAGCGACAAACTGAAGTCAGAGTTCAAATATTCCCGCTGTACATATTCTTCTTCGTTGGTTTGAAAATTGTATTCGCGGGTACGGTAGCGGTTAAACACCACCGGGGTTGCATCCAGGTTCAGGCTCGGGAGCTTATCAGCCTTGTAGTAACGGAATTCCCAGTAGCTGGCGCGGTACATATTGTCGATACGAAAGGCATCAATTGAACTTTCCGATGCCATTTCAATCACATCTTCAAGGGTAAGTTTCAGTTTTTCGGATTGAGAATAGCTGCTCACCGAAAGTAAAACAGCCAGTATCAGTAGTAACAGGTATTTCATTTGCATAGCTTTATGGTTTATTGACGAAGGGATTCTACGGGATCTTTTTCAGCCGCCTGTTTTGCCGGAAGGTATCCAAACGAGATTCCCACGAGGGCCGACACCCCAAAGGCAATCAGGATACTGAAAAACGACACAATTGTTTTGATATCGAAGATCATGGTAATGGCTTTCGACAAAGCCACCCCAAGCAAAATCCCGATAAGGCCCCCGGTGACGCTGATCAGGGTCGATTCGGCCAGAAACTGCGCCACAATATCCTTCCGGGAAGCGCCGATGGATTGGCGCAGGCCGATTTCGCGGATACGTTCCAACACCGAGGCCAGCATGATATTCATGATCCCGATTCCGCCAACAATCAGCGAAATCCCTGCAATCGCCCCCAACACAATATTGAAAACGTTTTTGGTTCGCTGCTGCTGTTTCAACAGCAGTTCGGGAATGGTGACCTCAAAATCGTAAAGTCCCGAATGCCGGCGAAGTAACATCCGTTTCACCACGTTGGCCGTCGCACTCAATTGTTCGGTTTCTTTAACCTGTATAATAATTTTGCTGAGCTGGTTGATATTGGGATCTTCGTCAATCGCGTCTTCATTTTGGACCATGCCGCCAATAATGATGACCCCTCCTCCGCTTCCGCCTTTATTGGAGTTCGCTTTTTCCACCTCGTCGCCCCTAACCAGCGAACGGTCTTTAAAACGAAGCAACAGTGTTTGTACCGGGATAAAAATTTTGTTGTCGGAACTGCTGATGCCCATTTCGTCGGAGGCCGAAGCAGTAAAGTCGCGCCGTTCAACCACGCCGATAATCTTCAACCAGATTTTCCCGCATTTGATGTATTTGCCAATGGGATTCTCCTGGTTGAAAAAAACATTCCTGATGTTATCGCCGATGATGCAAACCGGTTGTCCGGTTTTATTCTGGTAATCATTAAAAACAGTTCCCTCCTTCAAATTAATATTAAAGAGGTCAAAATAATCACGGGTAGTCCCTTCCAGCACTACCGGCTTACTTTTCCCGTCGACAACCGCCGAGTAGTTGAACGAAACAACCGGACAAACCTTATCAACCGAAGGGATCACTTGTTCAATGGCTTCTACATCAAGTAAAGTTAACCCCTTGGAGAATTTTTTGCTTCCGCCCTTATTGTCGTCGTCGCTGTTGCTGTCTGAATTGCCTACAACCAGGTTTGTCGGAGTTACAATGATATTGTTTACCCCTACCATTTTAATCTGTTCCAGAATTTCATGTTCGGCACCGTTGCCGATAGCCATCATGCTGATTACCGCTGCCACGCCAAAAATGATCCCCAATGCTGTTAATAAGGATTTGACCTTATTGGCAAAAATGGCCTCCACGGCAATAATGATATCGTGTAAATATTTCGTTATAAACATATTACTTCCTGCTAAATTATGTCGATTACCTGATTATCACATTAGCAGGCATTCCGGCCGGCATCCCCTGTTGTGGCAAAGCTTTGTTTTTTTCATATTCCAGCCGGGCTTGGTCGGCCTTCTTTCGTTGTTCTTCCTGTTCCTGTTTGATCTCGGCGTAAATATCAAGGCCGCTAAATGAAAAATTTTCCGCGCCCTCAGGTTCGTTCAGGCAGATTTCGTCGCCTTCCTGAAGCCCTTTGGCGACCATCACAAAGTTTTCGTTCTCGCCTGAAAGTTTGACAACTTGTTTCAGATAACCTTTTCGGTTCAGGTACACGTAACGCATACTGTCGTTTTCAAAAACAGCTTCTGCCGGTATAAATAAGGTATCGGCAAAGGTATTGGTAACAATCACATTGCTGGTGGTCATAGCCGGTTTCAGGTCATTGTCTTCTCCGTAAATTTTAATTTTTACTTCAAAGACTTTGGCATCGCTGTTTGGCATGTTTTGCCCGATGTTGGCAATCGACACGACTTCGCCGCTCATGGTTTTATTCGGAAAAGCGTCGATCCCGATTTCAACCGGTTGCCCTTCTTTTACCCTGGAGATATCAATCTCGTTGATGTAAGTCCGTGAAATCAGGTTGGTCATATCGGGAATAGTGGCCACCGAACCGTTTCCTCCCACTTCGGACCCAACTTTGGTAATTCCCCAGGGATTTTTAATGTAGGTGATAATACCCGATTTCGGCGAAGTAATGGTTAGCGAACCATACAGTTCTTCCAGACCCCCGTAGCGTTCATTTAACTGCCGGTAAGTGATGAACCGTCGGTTTACTTTATTTTCTTCCTGCTGTACTTTCAGTACATACGCTTGTTTCTCCTGTTCATACTTTCGTTGGGCTTTGTCGAAATCCATTTCCGCTTTTTTCTGAATGGAAGGAGACTCATAAACGGACTCCTTCACCGCGATTTCTTTTTCCTCCATTTCGAGCATGGCATTGGTAATGGCATCGCGCTGATTGGAAAGATTCAGGTTCGAGTCAATTTTCGCATCCTGATACTCCGAATAAGCTTTATCCAATTCATCCTGAGCATTTTTCAGCTGCTCCTGCACTGCGTCAGGATCGAGGCGGGCCACAAAATCACCCGAATCCACATAAGTTCCTTCATCCACCAGTTCGGTGATTTTCAGACTCCAGATCCGCAAACTGCGGTCGTTTAGTTTGGCTGGAACCGGAATACTTTCTTTGTTCTCCGACTCGATCTGGCCCGACGCATAAACTTTCACATCAAAACTCCCTCTCTGAACTTTCGTGGTGAGGATCAAATCTCCCGGTTCGGCAGACCTGAAAAACAAAAATACAACCAGTAAAAGAACGGGGATAAGAAGTGCGAACAGTAATTTCTTCCTGCTTTTCATGAACTTAGTTAGTTATTAGTATTATTGGATCAATCGTGAATTAAAGTTAAGACGATTTGTTAACCGCTATGTTGTATTCTGCATCATCCGGAAAGGTTTAACATGTTATAAAAGTTCAACCGCTTTATATCGAATCAACAAAGAAATTGTTCGAAAAATTCTTTTGTTAAACGCAATTATCATGCCAAAAAAAACCCGGCTCTTGCCGGATTCTGTTATTATTTGTTAAATGTGCTTTTCAATATCCCTGATTAGTTGCCGGGCCAGTATATCTGCCGTTTCCGGATCTTTTGCTTCGGAGTAAATCCGGATAATTGGTTCGGTATTTGATTTCCGAAGATGCACCCATTTTTCGGCAAAATCAATCTTTACCCCGTCAATTGTGCTGACCTGCTCGTTCCGGTACTGCTTTTCGATCTTCTCCAGAATCAGGTCGACATCAATCCCAGGTCGCAATTCAATTTTATTTTTTGAAATGAAATAATCCGGATAGGTCTTTCTAAGTTCAGAACACTTCAGTCGCGATTGGGCCAGTTGGGTAAGGAACAAGGCGATTCCGACCAGGGCATCACGTCCGTAGTGCAATTCCGGGTATATAATCCCCCCGTTGCCTTCTCCTCCTATTATGGCATTGGTTTCTTTCATTTTAGCAACCACATTCACTTCGCCAACAGCCGAAGCTGCATAACTGCATCCGTGTTTCTCGGTGACTACGAGCAGCACCCGCGAAGAAGATAAATTTGAAACGGTATTCCCCGGCGTATTGGCCAAAATGTAATCGGCCACGGCCACCAGGGTATATTCTTCGTTAAACATACTGCCGTCTTCGCTGATGATGGACAAACGGTCCACGTCGGGGTCAACCACGAAGCACACATCAACCTGTTCTTTTTTTACCAGCGCGCAGGTCTCGGTCAGGTTTTCAGGCAGGGGTTCGGGAACGTGGGCAAATTCGCCGCTTGGCTCGTCGTTGATGGGAACAATGTGTTTTACTCCCAGAGCCCGGAGCAGTGCCGGAATGGCAATCCCGCCAACCGAATTAACCGAGTCGAATGCTACCGAAAAACCGGCTGCACGGACCAGCCCTGCATCAACCAGTTTCAAGGCGAGAATTTGCCGGATATGCTCATCCAGGTAATCTTTTTCGCTGATCTTTCCCAAATCGTCGACACCTGCAAAACTGAAACTTTCTTCTTCAGCATATTTCAGGATGCTTTCTCCTTCGGCTCCCGAAATAAATTCGCCTTTATTATTCAGTAACTTAAGCGCGTTCCACTGTTTGGGGTTATGGCTGGCAGTTAATATAATGCCACCGTCGGCTTGTTCGCCGGTAACTGCGATCTCGGTGGTTGGCGTGCTGGCCAGTCCGAGGTTTACCACATCGCAGCCCATACCCGATAAGGTGGCGCAAACCAGGGCATTCACCATTTCGCCCGAGATACGGGCATCGCGGCCTACCACTACTTTTACTTTTTTTGACGAAGATACTCCTTTCAGCCATTTGGCATAAGCCGCTGTAAATTTAACCACGTCGAGCGGCGACAAGCCTTCGCCGGGTAATCCGCCAATCGTTCCGCGAATTCCGGAAATTGATTTTATTAATGTCATATTTGATCTTTTAACAAACTACATATAATTCAGGTATTTCTCAACCAGTTTTTTAAAATCCCGGTTTTCGCCGCTGGTCCTGAAGTTATCGCACCAGTCTTTATCGTTAAATGAGCGAAGTTTCAACAGGGTATAATTGATGATTGATTTCGGAAAAATCTGGCCCGATTCAAATAGATCCCGGGCATTTTCAAGCGCCCCGGCCGATTCATAACAGGAAACAGGTAATCTTCCCGACAGGTTTCTGTCCGGATCATCACCAGACACGAACCAGTTTTCATCCGTTTGATATTCACCGGCTTTCTTCAGGGCCTCGTTGTCTGAAAAACCATGAAGCATCGCCACGATCAGGGCAGCAGAAAACAAATACGGATTTGCTGATCCGTCAGATCCGCGGTATTCAATGGTTTGCCGGCTCGAATGATCGGGCAACTTAGCTTCCTTTTGCTGGTTGGCATGGGCGGCCAAAGCTTTCGGTTCGGTAAAGACCAGCGGTACCCGCACCAGGCTTGAGCGGTTACTATATCCCCAACCAATGTGCTGCGCAGCCTTCTCTCCGCGCATCAGTCGCAGGTACGACACCGGATTGGTATTGGCAAAAGCCGTTAATGCCGGCGAAAGATCCAGAATTCCGGCAATCATTTTCAAACTGGTTGAAGTCAGTTCGCCGTTTTCGAGCAAGGTATTGTGCCCGTTTTGTTCAGTCAGAAAATGGAAGTGCATCCCGCTGCCGGGTTCATTCAAGGCAATTTTGGGAATAAAGGTCACGTTAACGCCATATTTTTGTCCCAGCATCCGCAAAATCCATTTGGCAATCACCAGCTGGTCTGAAGCATCATCCGGATCAACCGGCGAAAATTCCAACTCGTGCTGTTCGTGCATTTTTCCATCGCGGGTAAAACGGCCCGTTTCCGTATGCCCGAACCGCACCCGTCCGCCGCAACGGGCAATCAACTTCAGCGCTTCAATCCGAAGTTGTTCATTTTCGGAGAAAGGTTCGGCGCAATGATAGCCGTTCTCCGAATCAAAACCTTCACGCGAGGTATTGCTGATGACATAGTATTTCAACTCGGCCATCATCTTCACCTGCATCCCAGTTGTTTTAAAAAACTGATGCTGCGCTTTTCTCAGGATATATTCGGGCGAACTTTCCAGTGGCTGCCCATCGGCGCCATAAAACGAACAGAGGATATCGACAGCCGGAATTTTCGAGAACGGGTTTAAAAAGGCTGTTTTATACCGTGGCGCCAGGTATAAGTCGCTTGAATTAGGTTCCAAATGCGAAAAGATGCTGCTCCCGTCAACCCGTTCGCCAAACGATAAGACCAGCTCCAGGTCTTTTCGCCCGTTTACCATGAAATTGACGGTTTTTAATTTACCGTCCTCAGCCACATAACGAAAATTCAGCAACTGAATCTCCCGCTCCTCGATGTAGCGGATGATATCGTCGCGCGTGAATTCCGCCGCCGGCTTTTGCAGGTATTGTACCAACAGATTAGGCTGAAAAAGCATACATTCATCAACTGGTTTATCACCCAAAATTACGTATGTAGGCTGGATTAAAAAATAGTTTACTTCAATTTGGCAATTTGTTCTTCCAAAACTCTGATTTTTGCTTCCGCATCGGCTTTCTTCGCTTTCTCGGTATTCACCACGGCTTCGGGGGCGCTGTTTACAAAACGTTCGTTGCCGAGTTTCTTCATGACTGAATTCAGAAAGCCTTGCGTGTAGGCCAGTTCAGCATCCAGCTTCTTCAATTCTTCTTCCACATCAACGAGGCCGCCCATCGGCACAAAGTAGGTGGTTGATTTCACCAGGAATGACGCTGCACCAGGTACTTCTTCGCGTACCTGTTTCAGTGATGAAAGGTTTCCCAGTTTTACAAGAACCGGATCAAAGGCTGCGGCGTAACCTTTGTCACCGGGCATCACCGCCAGTTCGAGCTGGTCTTTGTTCGGAATATTATTTTTCGTGCGAATATTACGGATACCTGAAACTGCTTCTTTGGCATCTTCAAACTGCTGGATCAGGTTTTCATCGAAACCGGTTGACACCGGCCATTCACTGATCATGATGCTTTCGCTCGCTTCACGTTCTTTCAGTAATTGCCAAATTTCCTCGCTCACAAAAGGCATAAACGGATGTATAAACCGAAGCACAGCATCAAAGATCTCAATCAGTTCGGCATAGGTTTTCCCGTCAACCGGTTGCTGGTAGGCCGGTTTTACCAGCTCGAGCAACCAACCCGAAAACTCGTCGCGTACGGTGGTGTATACCGACATCAGCGCATCAGACATACGGAACTTATCGAAATGATCGTTGGTTTGTTCAACCACCTGGTTGAACTTTTGGCGAAACCAGTCAATGGCCAGTTTCGAGTGTTCGGGTTGAGGGATGTTATGGTCCACTTCCCAGCCCTTAACCAGGCGGAACGAGTTCCAGATTTTGGTCACAAAACCGGCGCCTTGTTGCGGAAGGCTCTCGTCGAACAATAAATCACCGCCGGCAGGCGAACAAAGCAGCATACCCACGCGCACCCCGTCGGCGCCATAATTGGCAATCAGGTCGAGCGGATCGGGCGAATTACCCAGCGATTTCGACATTTTGCGACGCAGTTTGTCGCGCACCATGCCGGTAAAATAGACATTTTTGAAGGGAAACTGTTGACGGTATTCGTAACCGGTAATGATCATCCGGGCTACCCAAAAGAAAATAATATCGGGAGCCGTTACCAGGTCGTTGGTCGGATAATAATATTGTATTTCCTTGTTTTCAGGATCGCGTATGCCATCGAACACCGAAATGGGCCACAGCCAGCTCGAAAACCAGGTATCCAATACATCTTCGTCCTGTTTCAGGTCGGCCATCGTGAGGGTTGAATTTCCGGTTTTTTCTTTTGCCAACGCCAGCGCTTTGTCGTCGGTATCAGCCACCACGAAGGAACCGTCGGCCAGATAATACACCGGAATGCGGTGGCCCCACCACAACTGGCGGCTAATGCACCAGTCTTTGATGTTTTCCATCCAGTGGCGGTAAATATTTTTGAATTTTGGCGGGTGAAACTGAATTTCATCATTCATTACATTCTCCAAAGCCGGAATCACCAGGTCTTCCATCTTCAGAAACCACTGGGCCGACAATTTGGGTTCAATCGCCACATGGGTACGCTCCGAATAACCTACTTTATTCGTATAATCTTCCACTTTGGCGACATTTCCTGCTTTTTCGAGCTCAACCATAATTTTTTCGCGAACAGCAAAGCGGTCTTCGCCGACAAACAAACCGGCAGCTTCGCTCAAGGTGCCGTCATCGTTAAAAATATCGATAGCGGGCAAACTAAAACGTAAGCCGATTTCATAGTCATTGATGTCGTGAGCCGGAGTAATCTTCAGGCAGCCCGTACCAAATTCCATATCCACGTACTCATCTTCGATAATCGGGACAGAACGGTTAATCAGCGGAACCAGTACCCGTTTCCCTTTCAGGTGCCGGAAGCGTTCGTCGTTCGGGTTCACGCATACTGCCGTATCGCCCAGTATGGTTTCGGGACGGGTGGTGGCAATAGTTACGAAAGAGGAATCGGGGGAGGACGGATCTTCGTCTATTTTATATTTCAGATAATATAATTTCGACTGAACTTCTTTATAGATGACTTCTTCATCCGACAGAGCCGTTTGTGCCGCGGGGTCCCAGTTGACCATGCGTACGCCGCGGTAAATCAGGCCTTTATTGTGCAAGTCGACGAAAGTTTTGATGACCGATTCGCTGCGGGGCTCGTCCATGGTAAAGCAAGTGCGGTCCCAGTCGCACGAAGCGCCCAGTTTTTTTAACTGTTCCAGGATGATCCCGCCGTGTTTGTGGGTCCAGTCCCATGCATGCTTTAGAAACTCGTCTCTGCTCAAATCGGTTTTGGAAATTCCTTCTTCCTTCAGTTTTCCAACCACTTTGGCTTCGGTAGCAATCGACGCATGATCGGTACCCGGCACCCAGCAGGCATTTTTTCCTAACATACGCGCCCGGCGGGTCAAAATATCCTGAATGGTATTATTGAGCATGTGCCCCATGTGCAGGACTCCGGTCACGTTTGGCGGCGGGATCACAATCGTGTATGGTTCACGCTCGTCGGGAAGCGAACGAAAAAAACCTTTTTCTATCCAATACCGGTACCATTTATCTTCAACTTCGGCCGGGTTGTACTTGCTGGGAATCTCCATGAGTGTGTGATTTTAACAATTCTGAATTGAGCCACAAAAATATAAAAAATACCTGACAGCCCGTTTATTTTCCGGTCATCAATCCGAAAGCAGATTCAGTTAACCTAAAAAGAAATTGCAGGTTGGCACAAAAAATAAAACCCCGCCTTTTCGGGCAGGGTTCTTTTATCATTAAACGATCGTTTACAAAACAGTATCAACCGGAACATAAGGCAGGCCGAATGCTTCGGCAACACCTTCGTATACCACCTTTCCGTCAACAACGTTCAAACCCTTCCTGAGGGGCAGATTATCTTTGCAGGCTTGTTTCCACCCTTTGGCCGCAAGCTGCATGGCATAGGGCAAGGTAGCGTTTGTCAATGCAATGGTTGAGGTACGCGGCACCGCGCCCGGCATGTTGGCCACGCAGTAATGAATCACCTCGTCGATCACAAAAGTCGGATGTTCATGCGTGGTTGCCTGGGTGGTTTCAAAACAACCTCCCTGATCCACTGCCACATCCACCAACACGGTTCCCGGGCGCATGGTCGAAACCATGTCGCGGGTAACCAGTTTCGGCGCTTTGGCTCCCGGAATCAGCACCGCCCCAACAATTACATCGTGGGTTTTCACCATTTCACGGATGTTATACTCGTTGCTCATCATGGTTTTCACATTGGCCGGCATGATGTCGTCGAGGTAACGCAGGCGTTTCAGGTTCACATCCATAATCGTCGTATCGGCCCCAAGCCCGGCTGCCATTTTCGCGGCTTCGGTACCCACAATACCCCCGCCGATAATCAGCACCTTTGCCGGCGGAACTCCCGGAACTCCTCCCAGAAGCACTCCGTACCCGCCGTAGGTTTTCTCCAGGTATTTGGCGCCTTCCTGAATCGACATCCGTCCGGCTACTTCAGACATGGGCACCAGCAAAGGCAGCGAACGGTCGTCCAACTCCACGGTTTCGTAAGCCAGGCAAACTGCGCCCTTTTCAATCATGGCATTGGTTAACTCTTCCGACGAAGCAAAGTGAAAATAGGTGTACAGGATTTGTCCCTTTTTAATTAACGGATATTCCCGGGCAATCGGTTCCTTCACTTTTATAATCATTTCAGCCACCGCATACACATCGTCAATAGTTGGAAGCAGTTTGGCGCCGGCAGCCCGGTAATCTTCATCGGTAAAACCGCTTCCGTGCCCGGCGGTCGTCTGTACATACACTTCATGCCCGCGTTTGGTTAGCTCGGCTGCCCCGGCCGGCGTTAAGGCCACCCGGTTTTCATTATTTTTTATTTCTTTCGGAACTCCAATGATCATACGTCTAAGTTTTTAAATCTTCTGTTTCAAAAATAGCAGAAGCAGTTTTCGAAAAACATGATTAAAGTACACTAATCAGCGCTACCAGGGTGATAGTAACCATTTAACCGGGGAACCGCCACCCGGCAAAGGGGTAATATTGCAAATCAAAACTTCAGCCAGATTAAATATTTCAATTTTAACGCCATAGGATGATTCTAATTTAGAATTGTTAGTTGTATATTTGCCGCCTAGCAGAAAATTTTTTATAACATGCCTACGACATCGAAACGGGGAAACAAAATGCCTGATTCGCCAATCAGGAAACTTGTTCCTTTAGCAAACAAAGCAAAGGAGATGGGCCGTAAAGTGTACCATTTAAACATTGGTCAGCCCGACTTGCCAACACCTCAGAAAGCACTCGATGCAATCCGGAGTATTGACAGAAAGATACTGGAATATAGTCCAAGTGAAGGAATTTTGTCGTTCCGCCAGAAACTGGCGAAATACTATCACAAGTTTAAAATTGATGTCGGGGTAGAAGATATCATCATTACGGCGGGTGGCAGCGAGGCGGTAACTTTTGCGTTTATGTCGTGCCTCGATCCGGGCGATGAAATCATCGTTCCCGAACCGGCTTATGCCAATTACGAAGCATTTGCCATTGTTGCCGGCGCGGTGATCAAATCGATCCCATCCAAAATTGAAGAAGGTTTTGCCCTTCCTCCGCTTGAGGAGTTCGAAAAACTGATCACCCCGAAAACCAAGGGGATTATGATTTGCAACCCGAACAATCCGACGGGTTATTTGTATACCCAGTCGGAAATGAACGAAATCCGCGACCTGGTGAAAAAGTACGACTTGTACCTGTTCTCCGACGAAGTATACCGCGAATTTTGTTACACCGGCGCCCCCTACATTTCGGCGTTTCACCTCGATGGAATTGAGCAAAATGTAATCCTGATCGATTCGGTTTCGAAACGGTACAGCGAATGCGGCATCCGCGTGGGAGCCCTGATTACCAAAAACAAGGAAGTCCGGCGCAACGTGATGAAATTTTGCCAGGCCCGCCTGAGTCCGCCCCTGATCGGACAAATTGCAGCCGAAGCATCGCTCGAAGATACCGAATCGTACCTGATGGATTCGTACAATGAGTATGTTGAACGCCGCAAGTTCCTGATTGACGGTCTAAACCGCATCGACGGCGTTTACTCGCCAATACCTATGGGCGCTTTTTACACTGTTGCCCGCCTGCCGGTAGACGATTCGGATAAATTTTGTGCCTGGCTGCTCGATGAGTTTGAGTACGAAAACGAAACTATTTTTATGGCGCCGGCATCCGGGTTTTACACCACCCCGGGTTACGGAAAAGATGAAGTAAGGATCGCTTACGTGCTTAAGAAGAAGGACCTGGCCAAGGCGTTAAAAATTCTTGAAGAAGCGTTGAAAGTTTATCCGGGAAGGAAATACAAAAATCACGAATAATCAGCATACCTGAAACGAAAGCGGCTGACTGGAAAATCTCAGTGAAATTCAAATTTTTCCGGTCAGCCGCTTTCTTTTAGAAATATCACCGTACGAAACCGGTCCCTTTCCTGAAGAATTTTCTGCCCGCATTACCGGATAAAGGTAAGAACCGTCACAAAAATACTCCAGATACTGATCCCGTTGATAAAAAGTATCTCCGCGAAACCATTAACTCCATTTCTGATGATGGATATAAGAGTCAGGAGAACGACAACTCCGATAATGATCAGTCCCGAGATCCCCAGAAACCACAAATTTTGAAGAATGGCCACCTGAAACGTGACAATCAGGGACGGAATTAATATAAAAACATTTACGGCCAGTAAGTTATGAAGTATCCGCTGGAGTGAAGTCTTCGGATTCCTGATCGTGTAAGGATACATATTGTGCGGTACAAAGGCAAGCAGGGTCAAGAAGGCAAAACTGTAATCGATGTATTTCATAAACTTCTCATGCTCTCCCAGATCGTAAAACTCAGCCAGCAGCCAAAAAAAACAATAAGTCAGAATAGCCGAAGCAAACAAAAGACCTTTATAGCCTTTGCTGTATTTTTCGCCGTATAAATGCTTATTGCTGAGGAAACTAAGCGTTTGCGTTGCCGGATCAAAAACACCATGTTTTAAGGCTCTTTTAATCGTGTAAGGTAAGAGGCCTGCATACAGAAATCCGGTTAATAAAAGTCCAAGTTTAATCATATCCGCTTAGCTGCCGGCAGCCGCTCACCAAATTGCTTTTCTGCCTTTGAAAGATCTGAAGATAGCTAAAAATTGGTCCGAAACTGCAATTAAAGGCTAAAATTCAGAAGAAATGCCCGGCAGATGATTGGTCATTCTGCCATTAAAAAATTCACCCCACTTTTTAGAAATATTGTTTTCTCACGTACGGACGTTTATAAAAGTCGACTTCGTAAACCACCCTGAACTCGTGCGTCCCCGCCTGGTACTTCCAAATTTCACGCCCAAAAGGAAATTCGGCGGCATAACCAAAGCGAATATTCGGAAGCATCACAAACTGCGTAATCACAGCAACCGTATTGTTCGACCGGTACATTCCGCCGACCCAGAATTTATCGAAAAACAGGAAGTTTGCAGAAACGTCGGCCTGGATAGGCTGGTTAAACGCCGCCTTGATCATGCCCGTCGGCTTAAACCGGACTTGCCGTTGGCGTCCAAAAAAGTAGCCGCCTAACAGGTAGGCATACCGGACATTGGCTAAGGAAGAAAAGTTATTCCGGTTGGCCTGAAAATCATTATTGATGATCTGGGGAATGGAGAGCCCGACATAATAATCCCGGGTATACACCAGGGCTCCCACCCCCCAGGCTGGCATAAAGTACATGTGCACATCTTTCTGGAATGCATCATCAGGGGTGTAGTCCGGGTCGAGCCGGTATTTCGTCAACAGGTTGGCATAGTTTACAAAGCCGGCTTTCACCCCCAACCGGAGGTAAGTATGCCAGTCCAGCTTTACCTGGTAGGCATAATTAGCCGTAATTGTCAGCTTCTCCTCGTAACCCAGCCGTTCATCCACAATATCAAGGCCCAAACCATTATTCTCATTCTTGACCGGTTTATACGCCGATACCGACGAAACAAGTGGGGCCTTGTCATGCCCCACATAGTATTGTCGTGTAAACACCTGAATCCCGATCTTATCCCACATACCCGAATAAGACGGGTTAATTGTCTGCATACTGTTCATGTACTGGGTGAAGATGGGATCGGTAAGTTGAGCCATTGATTGAATCGCAAACAAAAGCAGCATAATGGCCAATAACTTCTTACAACCCTGTTCCAACACCCTTATTTTCATCCATTTTTGCATATTGTTTTTTATTCTCTTCCCTATTTAGTAAGAAACCATGACAAAACCTTTGTCCAATTCGCCATTGCCCCTGTCAAGTACATACAGGTATACCCCCGGTTCAACCCTGCGCCGTGAATTCTGATGATGTTTGGTTGATTCGCCGTTCCAATGAGCTTCTTCGTAGCTTCCCCAAACAATCTGGTTGCCGTAATTTTTCTTTTCATACAACAGGTTACCCTGCCGGTCGAAAATCATCAACTTGGCCTCCGGATATTTTTGGATGCAGTAGATCTGGAAGTAGTCGTGTAGTCCGTCGCCGTTTGGCGAGAAACCATCCGGGATGAAGAATTCACACTCTTTATCCTGTCCCGGAGGCAATATATCAATATTTACACGAGCCTGCCCACAATATACATTACATGGATCGCCGTCATCACAAACCGAGTAGGTAAACTGGTCTTTGCCCATAAAGTTTGAATTCGGAGTATAAACCAATTCATACCTTTGGTTAACGCTAACCATGCCGTGTCTCGCGTTGTCTACAATTCTGATCGTGGTTGGATCAATCACTCCGTTTGGATCAGAATCGTTTTCCAATACCGGCATTGATCTGGTGGTATTGACTTCAACAACATAACTGTCGTCAACCACCTCAGGCGCTAGATTATCCGGGATAACCTCCAGATGCAGGATCGCCAGGTCATAACAACCGTCCGGTGTTTCGATCTTACTTTCATACGTACCGCCCCGTTGAATGGTATGTTCGTACCAACTGTACGGGAGGTCTTGTTCGCAGAGTACTTCACTAGTCACATACTGTGCCTTATCCTGTCCGATGATGAATAGCTCCATAACCGACGAAGCTGAATCACAATTACTTGACATATTTTCAGCAGTCAGCGTCAACAGGACAGCGCCGGTCGCAATATCCTCCGGACCGGGCAGGTACCTCGGGTTCAGCATGTCAGGCCGTACAAAACTACCGTCGCCGTTGGTGGTCCACAATATACCGGAGTAATTGCCGGCGGTTGCGTCGCTCATAAAAATGTCGTCGCCCAGGCAAATAATTTGCCGGTTACCGGCAAAGGCTGTTGGCTCGGGCGCCGGTTCCACTGTAATGACGTGCGATATGCTTAATTCAAATCCGCATTCATCTGTCGCGGTGTAATCAACGGTAATGATACCTCCGTTACAATCATCCCAGTTTGCCGTCAGGACAGCCGGGATGGACCCGCTTACCAGGCAAGCGCCTGATTCGTAGTTTGAATAGGTGGCGTTTGGAGCCGAGGTATAGGTTTCGGCCTGTTTCCAGGTTAATGAGGCCGGCAGTGAGCCCGGCAAGCTCACGCTTGGTTCAGGTGCCGGTAAAACGGTGATCACATGTGAAACGGTCATTTCATACCCGCAGTCATCTGTTTTAGCGTATTCAACCGTTATGAAACCGCCGTCGCATTTATTCCATTCCTGAATAAGTTTCGCATGAATGGCGCCACCAATCATACAGGTACCGGATTCGTTATTGGTGTAGCTTGCATTCGGTGCAGAGGTATAGGCTCTTGCCTGATCACAACTTAAGGTATCCGGCAGGGCAGGTAATGTCACAACCGGCGCCGGCGCCTGCAAAACAGTGATCACATACGATTCTGTCAAAACAAATCCGCATTTGTCAGTCGCTGTATATTCGACGGTAATTATCCCTCCCGAACATTTATCCCAAGCCGGGATCACTTTCGCCGGGACGGTGCCGCTCAGCAGGCAAGCCCCGGTTTCACCGTTGGTGTAGGTCGCATTCGGAGCTACCCGGTAGGCATCTGCTTCTGAACAGCTTAAGGTATCGGGAAGAGCAGCCGACAAACTTATGACAGGCTGCGTTGGCGGATTAATGGTAAACACGGCGCTCACAGACGCGGTTTCACACAGATCCGCGATCTGGTAGGTGACCGTTACACTTCCACCGCATATATCCGGCGCTGCCGGCGTTCCGTAATTACCTGCCGGATTGCATCCACCGTTGTGTCCAAAGCGGCTCAACCATTGAGCAAAGGCCGTATTAAGTTCCGCCTGCGATACAAAATCGCATGCGTTTATGCTGGTATCTGCGGGCTGAACGACCACCAGCGCCGGAGCCGGACTCAATTCAAAGGTGGCATTCACCGAAATGGTGTCGCAAAGATCAGCCACGTCCAGCGTAACGTTCACTGTTCCCCCGGTACATAGTTCAGGCGCATTTGCCTGGCTGAGTGAAACAACCGGACGACAGCCGCCGCTAACCCTGAACTCATTCATCCACTGGGTGAACGTGCGATCAAGATCTTGCTGCGAAGCAAAGTTGCAGGACGAAAGCGCCTGATCTGCCGGTTTAGCTACTGAAAGCGCGGGCGCCGGGTTGACCGTATAACGCGATTGGAATGTCGCCGTATCACACAGGTCCGTAAGCATCCAGTTCACAATAGCTGTACCGCCGGTGCAAAGATCCGGAACCTGAACGGATACCAAATCATTTGTCAGTTTCCTGTCACATCCGCCTGACAGGTTAATTTGATTTTCAATACCGGTTATCCATGCGGCAAACCCGTTGTCCAGACTCTCTTGTCCGGCATAATCACAGGCATTAACCGTGGTATTGATATCGGATACCTGTGGCAAAGATGAAGGCGGATTAACGGTATAACTTGCTGATACCGATTCACTCCGGCACACATCAGTCACTGACATGGTCACCGTAACGCTGCCGCCACAAAGCTCAGGAGCAATGGTCGAACTAAGCGTTTCAACCGGAGCACATCCGCCTGAAACTGTAAATCCGTTCATCCACTCCGCAAAAGCAGCGTCAAGTTCTGCCTGGCTGGCAAAAGCACAGGTATTAACCGTGGTATTTAATGGTTTTGAAACCGCCAGCTCAGCCGGAGTCGCCAAAATGAAGCTTGCCTGCACCGAAGTGCTTACACAAAGATCAGTCACATTCATCACAACCGTTACGGTACCTCCTGCGCATAAGTCAGGCGCTGTTGTTGTGCTGAACTGTGAATTCGGGCTGCAACCTCCGGCTACAGCAAATCCGGTCAGCCATTGCGTAAACAGGGCATCCACTTCTGACTGCGACGTGAAGTTACATGCGCTTACCGTCATATCTGAGGGTTGACTCAATGTCAATCCGGGGGCAGGAATCAGTTCAAATGTCGCGTTAACCGAAGTATTCACACAGAGATCGGTCACATCCATCACCACCGTTACTGTTCCGCCTGTACATAAGTCGGGCGCTGTTGTTGTGCTGAACTGTGAATTGGGGCTGCAACCTCCGCCAAACGAAAATCCGGATAACCACTGGGCAAATGCGGTATTCAGCTCTGCCTGCGAGGAGAAGTTGCAGGCATCTGCGGTCATATTTTCCGGTCTTTCCACGGTCAATTCAGGAGACGGAATCAATTCGAATGTCGCCTGAACAGACAGGTTATCACAAAGGTCTGTTACATCCATCACCACAGTCACCAAGCCTCCGGCACACAGTTGCGGCGCCGTGGTTGTACTGAACACGGTATTCGGGCTGCATCCTCCGGAAACCGTGAATGAGGCCAGCCACTGTGCAAAAGCCTGATCCAGGTCAGCTTGTGTAGCAAAATTACAAGCGTCAACGACTGTATTTTCCGGGATGGCATGTGTTAATACGGATAACCGTGGATCAACCGTAATTGTTTGCTCACAGCTTACTGTATTTCCACAGTTATCAGCCAGCTCATAAGTACGGACCACTGTTTCGGGGCAAGTCTGATGATCGCTGATCTCGCTGATTAGTTTAAATGATGCCGGATTAACCGCGCAGTTATCGGAAGCAAAGCCTCCTGCTGCCGTAAATTGAGCAAAGTTTGCATAAGCCGGTTGCTCGCTTAGGTCGCAAACAGCAGTCAAAGCTGCCGGACAAGTCATCACCGGATTCGTTCTGTCTCCACCCGAGTAAGTAATCCGGATATCCTCAGCAGCATTGCCGCAACCATCGGTAATATGATAAATATAAGTTACAGTCCAACTGCAATCGCTGCCGCTTGGCGTACCCGACTTGGTCACAACAATATCGTTACTGCAATTATCGGTGTACAGAAGAGCAATCTCATCCACTGCAGGTCCTTCAGGAATAGCGCCAAAGCAAAGATCCATGTCTGTTTCTCCCTCCGGAATAATCGCCGAAGGATCTATTACCGGAGCCTGGGTATCGCGTACCGTGATGGTTTGCGTATGTACGGTCACATTCCCGCAGTTATCATCCGCTGTCCAGCTGCGGATCAGCGTGTAACTTCCTTCACAGTCGGCATCTTCATTGGTCTTTGTTTCCGAGTAGCTCACCGTCACAGTACCCTCGCAGTTGTCCGTGGCCGTGATGTTGGCAGGGGCTGCAGGTACTTCGCTGCACTCCACCGTGATGTCTGACGGCATGGCTACCGTCCAGACCGGGGCCTGGGTATCGCGTACCGTGATGGTTTGCGTATGTACGGTCACATTCCCGCAGTTATCATCCGCTGTCCAGCTGCGGATCAGCGTGTAACTTCCTTCACAGTCGGCGTCCTCGTTGGTCTTTGTTTCCGAGTAGCTCACCGTCACAGTACCCTCGCAGTTGTCCGTGGCCGTGATGTTGGCAGGCGCTTCGGGTACCTCGTCACACTCCACCGTGATGTCCGACGGCATGGCTACCGTCCAGACCGGGGCCTGGGTATCGCGTACCGTGATGGTTTGCGTATGTACGGTCACATTCCCGCAGTTATCATCCGCTGTCCAGCTGCGGATCAGCGTGTAACTTCCTTCACAGTCGGCGTCTTCATTGGTCTTTGTTTCCGAGTAGCTCACCGTCACAGTACCCTCGCAGTTGTCCGTGGCCGTGATGTTGGCAGGCGCTTCGGGTACCTCGTCACACTCCACCGTGATGTCCGACGGCATGGCTACCGTCCAGACCGGGGCCTGGGTATCGCGTACCGTGATGGTTTGCGTATGTACGGTCACATTCCCGCAGTTATCATCCGCTGTCCAGCTGCGGATCAGCGTGTAACTTCCTTCACAGTCGGCGTCCTCGTTGGTCTTTGTTTCCGAGTAACTCACCGTCACAGTACCCTCGCAGTTGTCCGTGGCCGTGATGTTGGCAGGGGCTTCGGGTACTTCGCTGCACTCCACCGTGATGTCCGACGGCATGGCTACCGTCCAGACCGGGACCTGGGTATCGCGTACCGTGATGGTTTGCGTATGTACGGTCACATTCCCGCAGTTATCATCCGCTGTCCAGCTGCGGATCAGCGTGTAACTTCCTTCACAGTCGGCATCTTCATTGGTCTTTGTTTCCGAGTAGCTCACCGTCACAGTACCCTCGCAGTTGTCCGTGGCCGTGATGTTGGCAGGGGCTTCGGGTACTTCGCTGCACTCCACCGTGATGTCTGACGGCATGGCTACCGTCCAGACCGGGGCCTGGGTATCGCGTACCGTGATGGTTTGCGTATGTACGGTCACATTCCCGCAGTTATCATCCGCTGTCCAGCTGCGGATCAGCGTGTAACTTCCTTCACAGTCGGCATCTTCATTGGTCTTTGTTTCCGAGTAGCTCACCGTCACAGTACCCTCGCAGTTGTCCGTGGCCGTGATGTTGGCAGGGGCTTCGGGTACCTCGTCACACTCCACCGTGATGTCTGACGGCATGGCTACCGTCCAGACCGGGGCCTGGGTATCGCGTACCGTGATGGTTTGCGTATGTACGGTCACATTCCCGCAGTTATCATCCGCTGTCCAGCTGCGGATCAGCGTGTAACTTCCTTCACAGTCGGCATCTTCATTGGTCTTTGTTTCCGAGTAGCTCACCGTCACAGTACCCTCGCAGTTGTCCGTGGCCGTGATATCGGCAGGGGCTGTCGGTATCTCGTCGCACTCCACCGTGATGTCTGACGGCATGGCTACCGTCCAGACCGGGGCCTGGGTATCGCGTACCGTGATGGTTTGCGTATGTACGGTCACATTGCCACAGTTATCATCCGCTGTCCAGCTGCGGATCAGCGTGTAACTTCCTTCACAGTCGGCGTCCTCGTTGGTCTTTGTTTCCGAGTAACTCACCGTCACAGTACCCTCGCAGTTGTCCGTGGCCGTGATGTTGGCAGGGGCTGTCGGTATCTCGTCGCTGCACTCCACCGTGATGTCTGACGGCATGGCTACCGTCCAGACCGGGGCCTGGGTATCGCGTACCGTGATGGTTTGCGTATGTACGGTCACATTCCCGCAGTTATCATCCGCTGTCCAGCTGCGGATCAGCGTGTAACTTCCTTCACAGTCGGCATCTTCATTGGTCTTTGTTTCCGAGTAGCTCACCGTCACAGTACCCTCGCAGTTGTCCGTGGCCGTGATGTTGGCAGGGGCTTCGGGTACCTCGTCACACTCCACCGTGATGTCTGACGGCATGGCTACCGTCCAGACCGGGGCCTGGGTATCGCGTACCGTGATGGTTTGCGTATGTACGGTCACATTCCCGCAGTTATCATCCGCTGTCCAGCTGCGGATCAGCGTGTAACTTCCTTCACAGTCGGCGTCTTCATTGGTCTTTGTTTCCGAGTAGCTCACCGTCACAGTACCCTCGCAGTTGTCCGTGGCCGTGATGTTGGCAGGGGCTGCCGGTACTTCGCTGCACTCAACCGTGATGTCTGACGGCATGGCTACCGTCCAGACCGGGGCCTGGGTATCGCGTACCGTGATGGTTTGCGTATGTACGGTCACATTCCCGCAGTTATCATCCGCTGTCCAGCTGCGGATCAGCGTGTAACTTCCTTCACAGTCGGCGTCCTCGTTGGTCTTTGTTTCCGAGTAGCTCACCGTCACAGTACCCTCGCAGTTGTCCGTGGCCGTGATGTTGGCAGGGGCTTCGGGTACCTCGTCACACTCCACCGTGATGTCTGACGGCATGGCTACCGTCCAGACCGGGGCCTGGGTATCGCGTACCGTGATGGTTTGCGTATGTACGGTCACATTCCCGCAGTTATCATCCGCTGTCCAGCTGCGGATCAGCGTGTAACTTCCTTCACAGTCGGCGTCTTCATTGGTCTTTGTTTCCGAGTAACTCACCGTCACAGTACCCTCGCAGTTGTCCGTGGCCGTGATGTTGGCAGGGGCTTCGGGTACCTCGTCACACTCCACCGTGATGTCTGACGGCATGGCTACCGTCCAGACCGGGGCCTGGGTATCGCGTACCGTGATGGTTTGCGTATGTACGGTCACATTGCCACAGTTATCATCCGCTGTCCAGCTGCGGATCAGCGTGTAACTTCCTTCACAGTCGGCATCTTCATTGGTCTTTGTTTCCGAGTAACTCACCGTCACAGTACCCTCGCAGTTGTCCGTGGCCGTGATGTTGGCAGGGGCTGCAGGTACTTCGCTGCACTCAACCGTGATGTCTGACGGCATGGCTACCGTCCAGACCGGGGCCTGGGTATCGCGTACCGTGATGGTTTGCGTATGTACGGTCACATTGCCACAGTTATCATCCGCTGTCCAGCTGCGGATCAGCGTGTAACTTCCTTCACAGTCGGCGTCCTCGTTGGTCTTTGTTTCCGAGTAACTCACCGTCACAGTACCCTCGCAGTTGTCCGTGGCCGTGATGTTGGCAGGCGCTTCGGGTACCTCGTCACACTCCACCGTGATGTCTGACGGCATGGCTACCGTCCAGACCGGGGCCTGGGTATCGCGTACCGTGATGGTTTGCGTATGTACGGTCACATTGCCACAGTTATCATCCGCTGTCCAGCTGCGGATCAGCGTGTAACTTCCTTCACAGTCGGCGTCTTCATTGGTCTTTGTTTCCGAGTAGCTCACCGTCACAGTACCCTCGCAGTTGTCCGTGGCCGTGATATTGGCAGGGGCTTCGGGTACCTCGTCACACTCAACCGTGATGTCTGACGGCATGGCTACCGTCCAGACCGGGGCCTGGGTATCGCGTACCGTGATGGTTTGCGTATGTACGGTCACATTGCCACAGTTATCATCCGCTGTCCAGCTGCGGATCAGCGTGTAACTTCCTTCACAGTCGGCGTCTTCATTGGTCTTTGTTTCCGAGTAACTCACCGTCACAGTACCCTCGCAGTTGTCCGTGGCCGTGATGTTGGCAGGGGCTGCCGGTACTTCGCTGCACTCCACCGTGATGTCTGACGGCATGGCTACCGTCCAGACCGGGGCCTGGGTATCGCCACCCGAATAGGTAATAGTTACATCGGCTGCATAGTTATTACAATCATCCGATATCCGGTAGGTGTATGTTACTGACCAGGAACAATTATTTCCCGTTGGGGTTGCTGATTTAACCACATTCACATTTCCACAGTTATCCGTGTAAAGCGAGGCAATTTCTTCTGCAGTCGGCCCCTCCGGAATCGCATTGAAGCAAGTGTTTAAATTATTCTGTCCTGCAGGCCAGGTTCCGGTTAATTGAGGAGCCTGTGTATCATGTACGGTAATCGTTTGCACATGGGTAATGCTGTTGCCGTAATCATCCGTAGCCGTCCAGGTCCGCGTCAGGATATAGGTATCCGGACACGGTCCGTCCGTTCTCTTTTCATCATAACTGACATCAACCTGGATATCACAATTATCCGTGGCCGAGATATCAGCCGGAAGAAGGGGTATGTCGTCGCATTCAACATCCTCGTCTGACGGCATACTTTGCGCCCAAACCGGATCTTCATTATCGACAACGGTTACTGTTTGCTCACAATGATTTTCATTTCCGGAAGCATCTGTCACCGTCCAGACGATCGTAGTTGTACCTACCGGATAAATTCCGCTTGCATCAGCAGTTCCGGTATAACTGTTTATAATTGTATACCCTTCATTACACGGATCGTAAACCTCCGGGGCAGGAATGGAAATATACACTTCACAGACGCCGGAAGCGGCATCAACCGGTCCGATATCATCAGGACATCCGTTGGTAAATTCCGGCTTAACCAAATCTTTGATCCATACCGTAAACGAGCAGGATGTTGAGACTCCGGATGAATTGGTTACCGTGTAGATCACCGTTGTCACACCCACCGGGAAAGTCATTCCACTTACAGAACCGTTGCCGGAAGCCGTGCTGCCATCGGGGTAGGTCATCTCGTAGGTAAGGACCGGGGTTGAGCAATTATCGGTGTAAACCGGATCATCAATATAAACACTTTCCAGTTCACAATTATCGGTGGTTGTGGTTTGTTCCACATCTTCCGGGCAGAACGTAATGACCGGAGCTTCATTATCAATCACCTCCACCAGCTGTTCACAGGTGGTGATATTACCCGAAGCGTCGGTGATCGTCCAAATGACAGTTGTTTTACCCACCGGATAAGATCCGCTTGCATCGGCGGTTCCGGTATGACTGTTCGTCACGGTATAACCCTCGTCGCAGGGATCGGTTACCTGAGGCGCCGGCATATTCACAAAAACATCGCAGTCCCCGGCAGGAACAACAACACCTAAAATATCGTCCGGACAGCCGTTGGTCAGTTCAGGAGGAAGCAGGTCTTTCACCCAAACATTGAAACTACAGCTTGTTGAATTATTGGACGCATCCGTTACCGTATAGGTAACAGTTGTTACTCCTACATTAAAGGTAAATCCGCTTACTGAACCGGCGCCGCTGCCAGTCGTTGCTCCTGACATGGTATAAGTCAGGGTTGGGTTGGGGCAGTTATCGGAATAAACCGGATCGGGCATTTCAAAATTAACCAGGAAACAGTCTCCCGGCTCTGCTGTATCTTCCTGATCAGAAGGACAGGTCAGCTCCGGAGCCTGAACATCGTTAACCGTAATCGTTTGGGTACAGGTGGTTGAATTACCGGACGAGTCGGTGACTGTCCAGATAATCACGGTTACTCCAACCGGATAATCACCGCTGGCATCATTCACAGATATACCGTAGGGAGAATCGTGCGTGATGGTGATCTCCTGTCCGCAGGGATCGTACGCATCAGGTTGTGGTACAAGTATATACTGCTCACACTGGTCAGGAGCAGCATTGGCCGTTATATCGCCCGGGCAGTTTTCGATGACCGGATTCGTTTGATCTTCGACAGTTACGGTAAACGAGCAGCTTGCCCTGTTCCCTGCCTGATCAGCAACGGTATAAGTAACCACCGTGGTTCCTACATTAAATACCTGACCGTTGACATCATTGATCCCGGTACGGGGACTGATTCCCGTGGTGGCGCCGGTCATCATCCAGATTTGTAAAACAATCCCGCAATTATCGTCAGCTATTGGCGGTTCAATGGAGGTAACCGGCACATCACAATCGCCCGGCTCGGCCGTAGCCGTAACATTCGGCGGACAAACAATGGTCGGCGGTTGATTATTGTCATAAATATTGACATTCTGAAGACAGGTCGCCTTGTTACCGCAGGCATCAGAAGCAGTCCAGATAACCACCGTTTGCCCCACGGGGAATTGCGCCGGCGCATTATTGGTCCAGGTTACCGAAGAACAGAGGTCGACTGCACTTGGAGTTCCTAACACCACATTGGTCGCATAACATTCGGCATCGTCCGGTTCGCCAATTACCGGTGGAGGACAACTGGCAATAATCGGCGGTTGGGTGTCTGTCACCCTGAATGTCGCCACGGTTTGACTGGTATTCTCACAATCATCCGTTACAAAGAAGGTAACGGTAATCCGGTTATCACAAGGATTGCCGCTCCAGTTCAGGGGATCATAGTTATTCGTCCAGATCAACGACCGGTCACAGTCATCGGAAGCCGTTGCCCCTCCCCTGGAGGCCAGCCAGTTATTAAAAAATGAATTATCATTCGGATCATTTCCAAAACATTCAGCTTCATCGTCTTGCGCCTGACGTAAAATAGTGGGGGCCTGCGTATCAATCACATGAATATAGGCAACAACGCTTCCTTCATTACCACATTTATCAGTAGCCAGAAATGTTACCGGCAAACTGGTACCGCAAGCCATGTTGATACCGGAATAATCCCAATACACCGGAATGGAGCTGCCATCGTCGTCCAGAGCATAGGCGCTTTTCAGCCAGTCATTAATTTCCTGAAAGGCCGTCGAACCATTACATTCAACAGTCAGGTCGCCGTCGGGCGGGCCAAATACCGAGGCAGGAGTGGTGTCGTAAATCACGTCGAAGTTGAACACCTTCGATCCGCAGGGAACTCCTTCATCCAGGTCGGTCACCCGGATGGAATATTGTCCTTCGCCGGGCGGAGTATAACTGTTAGACCCGGTATATACCGGAGTGCCGGTTGCATCATATCCATTGAACCATTCGAACTGATACACCGCGTCAATCGGGCTGATCTGGGCAACCAACGGCGGAATATCATCTTCGCACACAATCGTGGGATCGTTATCCCAGGCCAATTCGATCAAGGGCCTTACATTAACGGTTATCGTATCGCAGTCCATCCCCAGGTCGTTACAGGAGTTGGTTCCGATATACCCGCAAACTTCATATTTAATAACAGGCGGAGAATTCACATCGGCGTAAAAGAACGGATTGGGATCCGTCAGGCTGGAGAGGTAATGGTTATACTGGCCGGGTGTACCGGGCCAAACACTATTCCACATCGCCCGGTCCTGAATTCCTTCGGTAAAAAGCTGTTGCGAACATTCCATGCGTGTGGTTATACCCTCAGCGGCGACAACGCCCGGAACCGACCTGAACGTATAATCTTCGGGGTTAGCTCCCGGCTTACAAAAGGTAAACAGGTGAAATTGTCCGGTTGGCAAACAAACAATACCATTAATAATTTTTACATCACGGCAATCAACATCCCACTCGTGAGGTTGAGGAGTTGCCCCGTTGATAGATATCTCTATACCAATAGCATCTTTATGCAGGATAATATTGAAGGCAATACAGCGGTCATTAAATTTTGCATCGCAACAGGTACCATTCCTGACGGTTGAAGGCACAGTGAATTCCGCGTAAGGGTCATTCGACATGTCTACAAAAAAGAAATTTACCCCGTCCAGACAGGGTGAACAACCACACTCGTCGGCAATATAGATTTCCTGCGCAACCTCCGTGTCATTTCCGCAGCCATCGGTCACCCGGTAATACCGGGTCAACCGGTTCGGACAATAGCCGGGTTTTTCCTCTAGCCCATGTGCTATTTCGTCAAACACGATAAAACGAACCGAGCCGCAATTATCTGAAACGATATTTCCATCCGCGATAAATGCTGCCAGGTTTGGATAAGCAGGCGGAATATCGCCGGGACATTGCACGTAAAGATCCTGCATAAAAACTTCAGGCTTTTGGGTATCTCTGGCCAGGATCGTTTGGACCGCCGTCACACGGTTACCGCTGCAATCGGTCGCAGTCCAGTTTCGTAAGATCGTTGAGTTCTGCGGACATGAGCCAGCAGTGACATCATCCGTATAGGTAACCACCACAGTCCCGCCGCAATTATCGGTGGCTGTAGCCTGACCGGTAAAGGCCGGATCGGTATTATCGCGGCAATCCACCACTCTGGTTGGCGGAATGCTCAGGATCGGCTTTGTCTGGTCGATTACAGTAATGGTCTGGTCTTGTGAAGAGCTAAGATTCGTTTCGTCGGTAACGGTCCATGTACGGACGAAACTGTAGGTTCCCGGACAGGCCCCCTGAACCGGTTCGCTGTCCTCGTACTCAACCGTTATTCCCGAAGGATCGGAACAGTTGTCGAAAACATTATAGGGGAAACCGGTAACAGCCGGACCCGTGTTTGCCGTGCAATCGGCCCTCAACGAAACAGTTGCCGGGGCCGGAACCGTGAAAGTGGGCGGCAGATCGTCTCCTCCCATCGAGATGGTAACCGGGGCTGTCGGCTCTGAATAACAAGCTTTTCCGCTAGCGGTTGTCGAAACCGTGATTCGCCGGAATTGGGTATTCTCGAAAACAACCGGCGGAACCAGATCGGGAGTTGATCCTTGGTAAACCTGGGTCCAGTTTTCGCCATCGGTCGATTTTTCCCAAATGTATGAAACCGTGGCTGAGCCCGTTCCGGCAGTCACCGATGTGATCGTAGCCGGAGTTTCACCCGCGCAAATGGCCTGGTCGCCCGTAATGGCTCCCGGGGTAGGCATGGCCAGAACATTAACAAAAACATATATCTGATCGCCATTACATCCGTTAACCGTTGGCGTGACCACGTAAACAACAGTACCGGAAGAAGCTGTGTAATTGGTAAAATTTTGCACAATGGTCGATCCGCTCCCAGTGTCGCCGCTTTTTACCTCGGTGACTCTGGTTGCCGAAAGGACCGACCAGTTAAAGGTGGTCCCCGGGACAGTTCCTGTCAGAACAATTGTAGCAGTTTCGCCTGAACAAATCGACTGAGAGCTGGGAGTGCCGGTAGCTGTTGGCTTCGGTTTCACAAAAATACTTACGTCAATGGGGGTTCCGTAGATCCCATTGTATTCAGGGGTGATGGTGTAAACGACTTCCCCGGCAATGATTCCTGTTGCGTTCAGGATTTGCAGAATGGAGTTCCCCGTTCCGGCAGAAGCCCCGGAAACCCCGTACTGGACAACTGTCCACGCAAAGTTGGTCCCGGGAATTGAACCGGAAAGAGTTATACTGGTTGCCGTGCCGGAACAAATAATATCTGAAGCCACGGTAGCTGTTACCGTAGGCACCGATTCGCCGGCGCCGGTCATCCGGGCATCGGGAAAGGTCAGGCTAATATCCGGATCATCAGCAAAAAAACTGGTTGCTTCCTGATACCATAACGGCTCTGTGAAATGAGCGACCTGATCGGCCGGGCGATCCATCGGTTCGGAAGCAGCAAACGCGCTTACCTGATTTAATATTAAACATGCCCCAATGATAGTTTTAAAAAAACTCCATCTATTTCTTGTCATACGTAGAAAATTAGCCTTGCACTTCTGTAAAAAACATGTCATTACCCCTGATTGACTCAGGACCTGACCGTTGCAATACCATCTACATGCTGATTTGATACAAGTTCTTGAAAAAAAACAACCCGACAGTTATCACGTTCAAAAAGTTATCGACAATGAACTATTGATAAGTTTTGTGTGTATTAATTCATAAGAAGTATAAGTACCACCATATCAACACATTAATGATTTATCAGTCATAAGTAAATAAAAAACAATCAGTATTAACGACGATGCCATGATCGTTAAAACCGATGAACTTTAGCTTTAAGCGAATAAAGCCATTAAACTAATTACTCTCGTAACGGATTGTTTTTCTGACGCATAGGTTCATAATTATTGTTACTAAAAAATCTTTTTCATGAACCGCATTCATCAACCAACCAGGCAAGTTTTTCCACAATCAGGATGATTATGTTGTGCCAGCTTATTACTGTCCTCGTGTATTAATCGCTAAAATACACATTTGGTAACCCAATAAACGAATTATTTCATAAAATATTTTTCAACGCCTGCTAAAATTATGTTTTAACCGACTAATTTCACGAATGGCAACCTATTCGGGCGAAAATCTGAAATAATCTATCAGGTATCATAAAAAAATCCGGCTTGCGGGCCGGATTTCTCTTGTAAGTTATTTTAAGGTTTTATAATGTTTTGGCAACTTCAATTTCGTGGAAAGCTTCGATCATATCGCCTACTTTAATATCATTGTACCCATCGATATTCAGCCCGCATTCGTAGCCTTTCACCACTTCTTTCACATCTTCTTTAAAGCGTTTAAGCGATCCGAGTACGCCGGTGTAAATGACAATGCCATCGCGAATAATCCGTATTTTATGTGAACGGACAATTTTCCCGTCGCGGACAAGACAACCGGCCACCGTACCTACTTTGGTAATTTTAAAGGCTTCGAGAACCTCGGCTGTTCCGGTAATTTCTTCTTTGATTTCCGGTGAAAGCATGCCTTCCATCGCCGACCTGATTTCGTTAATCGCATCGTAAATAATGGAGTAGAGACGAATATCCACCTCCTCTTTCTCGGCCAGCCTGCGCGCCTGGAGTGACGGTCGAACCTGGAACCCGATAACAATCGCATCGGAAGCTGTTGCCAGCATAATGTCCGATTCGGAAATCGCGCCAACCGCTTTATGGATCACATTGACCTGGATCTCTTCGGTAGAGAGTTTTATCAACGAGTCGGAAAGGGCTTCGATCGAACCGTCCACGTCGCCTTTCACAATCAGGTTCAGCTCCTGGAAGTTACCAATGGCAATACGACGGCCAATTTCATCGAGGGTGATGTGTTTCTGGGTACGAAGTCCCTGCTCGCGCGAAAGTTGTTCGCGTTTATTGGCAATCTGCCGGGCTTCGCGTTCATTTTCAAGCACATTAAACTTATCGCCGGCTTGCGGCGCCCCGTCCAGTCCAAGAATGATCACTGGTTCTGAAGGTCCTGCCTCCTGTATCCGCTGGTTACGTTCGTTGAACATCGCTTTCACGTGCCCGTAATACTGACCGGCTAACAAAATATCGCCTTGTTTTAAGGTTCCGTTTTGCACCAGTACCGTAGCCACATAACCCCGCCCGCGATCGAGCGACGATTCGACAATAGTACCGTGGGCCCGTTTATCCTTGTTGGCTTTCAGTTCAAGCATTTCGGCTTCAAGCAGGACTTTCTCCAATAATTCGGCCACGTTGGTCCCGTTTTTCGCCGAGATATCCTGACTTTGGTATTTGCCGCCCCATTCTTCCACCAGGAAGTTCATGTTGGCCAGGCCTTCTTTAATCTTCTCCGGGTTTGCCCCTGGTTTATCAATTTTATTGATGGCAAAAACAATCGGAACACCGGCAGCCTGAGCATGATTAATCGCTTCAACGGTTTGAGGCATGATGTTATCGTCGGCCGCTACAATAATAATAGCAATGTCGGTAACCTGGGCTCCCCTTGCACGCATGGCAGTAAATGCCTCGTGCCCCGGGGTATCCAAAAAGGTAATGTGACGACCGTCTTCCAGGGTGACATGGTAAGCGCCAATATGCTGGGTAATGCCCCCCGCCTCGCCGGCAATCACGTTTGCACTGCGCACGTAGTCAAGGAATGAGGTTTTACCGTGGTCGACATGCCCCATTACGGTAACGATCGGCGCTCTTGGATGAACTTCATTCGGCAAATCGTCGTGCTCTTCAATGGCTTCCAGAATTTGTGCACTTACAAATTCAACTTTATAGCCAAATTCATCAGCAACAACCGACATGGTTTCGGCATCCAGGCGCTGGTTAATCGACACAAACAAGCCTAAGCTCATACACGATGAGATGACCTGGTTTACACCCACGTCCATCATAGTGGCCAGCTCGGCAACCGATACGAATTCGGTTACTTTCAGAATATTTTTTTCCGCGGTTTGTTTTTCATGCTCAGCAGCAGCGCGTTCGCTGGCAGCATGCCGTTTGTCGCGGCGGTATTTCGATCCTTTCGATTTTCCTTTTGTTGAGGTCAGACGGGCCAGCGTATCTTTAATTTGTTTTTGTACATCCTCTTCGCTGACTTCCTTTTTAATCACCCGCTTTTTGGCTTTACCCGACACCGGACCTTGCTTTTGTTGTGCCGGAGCTCCACCTTGTGGTTTATTGGCCACATTAATCCGTTGCTCGTTTCCATCTTTATGGATACGGCGGCGTTTTTTCTTCTGAGCCGCATCATCGCGCAATATAACAATGGTCTTTTTCTCGGGCAAATCAATTTTCCCAACAACAGTTGGACCTGATAGTCTGGGCATCTTTTCTTTGCTTTCTTTGCTTTCCTGATCTGCCGGAGCGGGCGCCTGCTGGCTTTGGAAAGACTGCCTTTTCTGCTTATCGCGTTCCCTGCGCTCATCTTCACGTTGCTTTTTGGTCTTTTTTGCCGGGCGTGTTTTCTGGTTCAGGGTTGACAAGTCGATTCGTCCCACCACCTTAACCTCTTCCACTTTGGGGATGTTGGTTGGCATTTGTTCCGGTTCGGCCGGTCTCGTTTCTTCCTTTTTCACCATCTCCACCGGTTCTTCGGCCTTAGGTGCTTCTTCAACCGGCTTGGCTTCGGGTTTGGGTTCGGGTTTGGGTTCAACTGTTTTTTTGATTACCTGTATTTTTTCTTTTTTCACTTCTTCCGGTTCGGGAGCAGGCGTCTCCTTCTTTTTATTCAGTTGATCCAGGTCGATTTTACCTAATACTTTGGGCTGCTCAATCTGTTGGGCATAATGTTTCGCGGGCTGATCAGGCGGGCTTTGGGGTTTTGGCTGTTTAACCGGCGAAATATCACTTTTTGAACTGCTGTGATCCGTAATCCGGATCTCATCCGCTGAATCGTCGTCTTCATCGTCAAATGATTCAGCATCTTCATGCAGGTCATCCAGTGTAATGGTTTCTTTTTTGGTACGCTGGCTTTTCAGGTTAATCTTTTCTGATTCTTTTTTCAGGCTGATATCACTTTTATACTCCTTTTCGAGCAAGTGATAGGCATCCTCTGAGATTTTTGAATTAGGATTTGAATCAACATCGAATCCTTTTTTATGCAAAAATTCTACGATTGTTGTAATCCCAACGTTAAATTCTCTTGCTACCTTACTAAGTCGCGTATTTTTGTTGCCAATTGTCATATACCCAATCTGTTTTTGTAATCTTCTTTTTTGCTTTATTGAGAAAATTATGCAAGTTTACTCAATATTATTTAAAACCTGACCTGTGATCGGTTATTTTTAAATGAACACTTATTCAAACTCAGACCGCAAAATCCGCAATAACTCGTCGATTGTTTCTTCTTCGAGGTCGGTTCGTTTAATTAAATCATTCCGGCTTAAGCTCAACACGTTTTTCGCTGTATCGCAACCAATTGATTTCAGCTCATCCAGAATCCATCCTTCAATTTCGTCAGCAAATTCGTCCAGGTTAACATCTTCGTCATCAGCCACCATTTCACGGTACACATCGATTTCGTAACCGGTTAGCTGGCTGGCCAGGCGAATATTCAAACCTCCTTTTCCAATAGCGAGAGAGACCTCGTCGGGTTTCAGGTAAACATCGGCCCGTTTGGTATCTTCATGAATTTTAATCGACGTGATTTTTGCCGGATTGAGGGCACGTTGAATGAACAACTGCAAATTGGTTGAATAGTTGATCACATCGATGTTCTCGTTGCGCAACTCCCGCACAATTCCGTGAATACGCGATCCCTTCATGCCCACGCAGGCGCCTACCGGATCAATGCGTTCATCATACGACTCAACAGCCACCTTCGCACGTTCACCCGGAACGCGTACAATTTTTTTGATGGTGATCAGCCCGTCAAAAATTTCAGGTACTTCCAGCTCAAACAAACGTTCCAGAAATACCGATGAGGTCCGCGACAAGATGATCAGCGGGTTATTGTTCCGTAATTCTACTTTATAAACAACCGCGCGCAAGGTATCGCCCTTTCTAAAGTAATCTGAAGGAATTTGTTCCTGCTTCGGCAAAATTAACTCATTCCCTTCGTCATCCAGGATGAGGATTTCCTTTTTCCAAACCTGGTACACCTCGCCGGTGACGATATCGCCGATTTTGTTTTTATACTTATTATAAATATGGTCCTTTTCGAGTTCGAGGATTCGGCTGGCCAGATTCTGACGCAGGTTAAGGATGGCTCTCCTTCCAAATTCGTGTAATTTGACTTCATCGGTCACCTCTTCGCCTACCTCATAATCGGCGTCAATTTTTTTGGCCGCAGACAGGGTAATTTCCAGGTTTGGATCGCTTATCGCATCGTCTTCAACAACGGTCCGGTTACGCCAAATCTCAAAGTCGCCTTTGTCGATATTGATAATGATGTCAAAGTTTTCATCTGTTCCGAATGTCTTTTGCAAAACGTTTCTAAAAACGTCTTCCAGCACACTCATCATCGTGACCCGATCAATATTTTTCAGGTCTTTAAATTCGGAAAAGGTATCGATAAGATTAATATTATCCATCTTGCCCGGTTTTTAGAATTTTATAATGTTTTTAACTGTTTTTACTTCATCAAACGAAAAATGATGCAACTGAGTGACGAATTCTTTGGCTTTGCTTCCCTCTACCTTCTGCTTCGTTGTTGTTTCCAGTTCAAAGCCGGCTTCATCCACCTGCTTTAACAGGCCTGCCAGTTTTTGTCCGGTTGGAAGCACCACCTCAACTTCGTGCCCGATATTTTTCACGAACTGACGGTGTACCTTAAATGCCTGACCAAGCCCTGCAGAAGACACCTGTAGTTCAAAGTCTTCAACTTCGCGATCGAGGTTTCCTTCAATTTGTCTGCTGACCTGAACGCAGTGGTCAATGGTAATCCCTTTTTCACTGTCGAGCAGTACCGTGATTTGGTTTGCCGGACTAACCTCTACGTCAACGATAAATTGATCTTCCGTCAGCTTTTCTTCTATCCATTGAATAATTTTATTCCGGTCGATCATAGAACATGCTTAATAAAATAGGGGACTTCAGGTCCCCTATCTCGGTTTGTGTTTAATTGTCAGCGCAAAAGTACAAAAATCTATTGAAATCGCAAAACAATCAAAATTGTTCTTCATCCCACGAATCATGCGATGCTTTAGACGTCGGTTATGGATTATAAAATCACTGCGTACGACAGCGCCAGGTGAAACTGCGACTGAATATTGAAGTTGCAACTGCTTTCTGCTCCTGGCTCCATGTTCCCCGCCATTGCGATCAGTGTTCGGTAATCATTAATGCGAGGGGGCAGCCCGTTCTCTGCATTAAAAAAACGCCCGGGAAAAACGGCATCTGTATTTGCTCTTTTGTCTCGCGACTCACCACTCCCCCTCTTATCCCCTCTCCATCATCGTCCGAAGAATCACACTGATTAATGTTAAGAATTTTTCAAACTGCATGGTTTCGGGAAAAGTTGCATGAACTTTGTTATTATATTGCTCTTTGAATATAATCAATCGGCTTGACTTCTTTTGGATTTTATGCAGGTGAATAAAATTGTCAGGATATTTTTCATTGCTTTAGTTGCGGGATTAGCCGGAAAGAAACTGGAGGCAAAAGATACAAATCCTTATCGCCAATTCCGCTTTATTGAGATAAAAGGACACTCAGGGAGTCATTATTACTCCGGCGAATCGCTAAACGGTGCACTTGAAAACGGTTATCGCGCTGTTGAGGTCAGGTATGGCTGGCAGAGTAATAATCCGGATAGCTGGCAAAGTATGTATCGCTACCCGGCATATGGTGTTGGCTGGTACAGCGGGTTTATCGGCAATCCGGATGTTTTGGGCATGCCCGGCGCCCTGTACGGGTTTATTTCATTCCCCCTTTTCCAGTTTCGGCGTCACGAAATTGGACTGGAACCTGCCTTTGGGATTAGTTATGACCTGAACCCGTATGACGAAGAAAACAATTCGGACAACGACGCCATCGGTTCCCGTTTTAACGTGTATTTTAACCTGAACCTTGGAGGGCGCTATCGTATTAACCGCGAGATTGACCTGCTGTATGGACTGGATATTACTCATTTCAGCAACGGGAGAACATTTTTGCCAAATTCGGGACTGAATATGTTTGGCCCGAACCTGGGGATCCGGTATAACTTCAATGCCCGCCAGAATAAAATCGACAATTCGCCTAATCCAACCAGGATACTGGAAGTAAGACCGGTGCTCGACATCCACCGGAAAGCCATGCCTGTGGGCGAATACAGTTTACTGTTTTATCTGGCAACCGGGCTTGTTCAGGATCGTGAACACAAAGGATCGAATAAGCAATACAGCACCTTTAGTTCGGTTCTGGAATGCCAGTATAAAATCACCGAAAAGAGCGCCGTATCCATGGGTTTCGACGCGTTTTACGATAATAGTCTCAGAATGTCCTTTCCTGACCGTACGTTCGATTTTTACGGAGCTCATCTGGGATACAATTTTATGTTTTGGAGAATGGCTATCAGGATGCAGGGAGGTACTTATTTGCATCAAAAAGCCCGGAATTTCAAAGGAAGTTATTTTCTGCGTCCGGCCCTGAAGCTTGATATAAGCCAGGTTGTTTATTTTCAATTGGGCTTAAAAACCCAAAATGGGTTCATCGCCGATTGGGTGGAATACGGCGTGGGATTCAGGTTGTTTTAATGGCCGTCAACTCATAAAAAATCCCCGAAGGTGGTTTCCTTCAGGGATTCATGTATTGTTGCCGCCTGTGCGGTTCAATTAAGATCAAAAATTAGGCCTCGAGCATGGCTTTATAAGCCGCAGCATCCATCAGCCCGTTCAATTGAGCGGGATCTTCCAGTTTTATTTTAATCATCCACCCTTCACCATAGGCATCTTTGTTGATCAACTCGGGTTGATCTTCCAGTGCGGTGTTAAATTCAATCAGTTCGCCGCCAACAGGCATAAACAGGTCAGAAACGGTCTTCACCGCTTCAACGGTTCCAAATGTTTCTCCCATCGCCAGGGTTTCACCTACGGTTTCAATTTCAACAAAAACAATATCACCCAGTTCGCCCTGAGCGAAATCGGTAATGCCCACCACGGCAACATCACCTTCAACACGGATCCATTCGTGTTCTTTTGTGTACTTTAAGTTTTCAGGCAGATTCATAATTGCAAGTTTCTATGTATTTTCATCAAAAGTAATACATTTTTCCAAAACATAAATTAACAATCAGCCTGCGAAAGTTTTTTAACAGAAGTTTCTTAATTTGCAAGCCAAATCAGATGCAGCATGTTTTCAGTTCAGATAAATTCTATTGACGAATTAGCGCCGGCAGCCAAGCAGTTTTTGGAATGCTTCGGGGAAGACCGGATTTTTGCTTTCTATGGTAAAATGGGTGCGGGAAAAACCACTTTTATCAAAGCCCTTTGCCGGGCAATGGGCTCAGTGGATAATATTACCAGTCCCACCTTTGCCCTGGTCAACGAATACGATACAGCCGGATCAGACAAAGTCTTTCATTTTGACTTCTATCGGATCAAGGATATTGACGAGGCCCTTGATATCGGCTTCGACGATTATATCTACAGCGGGAACTACTGTTTTATGGAATGGCCCGAAAAGGTTGGGGCCTTGCTGCCCGACCGCCTGATCGAAGTCCGCATCGAAGAAGTATCTCCAACGATAAGGCAGATTAAAGCGATTCGTTTATAAGGCATTTTGAATATTTACCCGGAAAACGTAACTTCAACGTTCAATTCTTCCTCCAATGACAGAAAAAGAGCATGTCCCGGAACTGGCCACCTTGTTTGTACCCAAGGAAGAGATGCTGGAAATCCGCCGTAAAGGAAAAAAAATTACGATCGGAATTCCGTCCGACTTTTCAAAGGTGGAGTACCGCATCCCCCTGACTCCCGAAGCCGTTGAATTACTTGTTTCGTATGGGCACGAAATTTACATGGAGACCAATGCGGGCAAAGCAGCAAGTTACACCAACGAGCAATACATCGAAGCCGGCGCTGTGGTGCTTGAAAAAAAAGAAGAAATATTTCAGTGCGATGTGATCCTGCGGGTATCGCCTTTCGATCAGGACGAAGTCAATCTGCTTCGCGGAAACCAAACCTTGATTTCCAATATGCAGTTAAACACGCATTGTGCCGAGTCCATCCGGAACATGATGCGAAAAAAGCTTACCTCGATCGCTTACGAATACATGGAGAATGAGAACAACTGTCTTCCGGTTGTCCGCTTGATGAGCCAGATTTCGGGCGTCACAGCCATCACGGTGGCCAGCGAGTACCTGAGCAATTCGCGTAACGGCAAAGGAGTACTGCTGGGTGGGGTTACCGGAATTTCGCCTACCGAGCTGGTGATCCTGGGCGCGACCCCCGCCGCCGAATTTGCCGCCCGGGCAGCGCTTGGCTTAGGTGCGACCGTAAAGGTTTTTGATGAAAATATTTTTCAACTTCGAAAGCTGGAAGAGAAACTGGGACAGCGCATTTTTACATCTGTTTTGTACCCGAATGTGTTAAAGAAAGCCCTGAAATCGGCCGATGTGGTGCTTGGAGCAATGTCGACCAATATCAGCCCGAAGTTTCGGGTTCCGGAGGAAATGGTACAGCGGATGAAAAAAGGTTCGGTCATTGTCGACCTGAATGTCAGCCAGGGAGGTTGTTTTGAAACCAGCACCTGCACCGACCTGAATAACCCGGCCTACGAAAAACACGGTGTCGTCCATTATTGCGTTCCCAATATTTCGTCGCTGGTGGCCCGAACCGCATCCATCGCACTTAGCAACGTGCTGGCCCCCGTGATTATTTCCATCGGCGAAATGGGTGGAATCCAGAATTACATCAAAGACAACAAAGGCTTCCGCAAAGGAATTTATATCTACAACGGCATCCTCACCAACTACGACCTGGGAGAAAAGCTGAACATCCCGTCAAAAGATATTGACCTCTTGCTCGCAGTTTTTTGAGAGTCGCAGCAGAAAGAAAATCTTAAGCGGTAAGACAGAAGACAAGACCCGGAAACCGAAACCGAGGTGTTCAGTTGCCCCGGATCATGAAACCCAGACTCCCGGAGTTACTTAATTCTTTATGGATCAATTCATTTTTTTGAAAAAAGAATTCCGAAAAGGGTTCCATAATTATAGTGATCCAGGTTTGGAATCCCAATTAAAAAATATCCAAACAAAAAAAGAGTCACAGTTTTTTATTCTGTAACTCTTTCATTTTCAGTGGAGAATATCGGAATCGAACCGATGACCTTTTGACTGCCAGTCAAACGCTCTAGCCAACTGAGCTAATCCCCCGATTTTTTTTTGCACGGCAAATATAATAATATTTTTAAAACTGCATCGTAAAAAATAACTTTTGGTTTGATTTTTGTTTTTTCCCGGCAGAAGCCATCAAATTAACATTCCTAAATTTAATTGCCATGAAAACGAAAAAATCTAAACATGCAGATTTGGAAACTAAACGTCCGGTGTTTTTTTCTATTGGGTTAGTTTTGTCGCTCGCCGCAGTTCTACTGGCTTTTAGCTGGAAAACAACCGTAAAATCACCTGTAGATCTTGGTCCCCATCGTTGGGAAGCTCCTGATGAACTGTTTATTCCGCCAACCTCCGATGTACGGGAAATTCCTAAACCTCCGATGATTACGGTAGACGAATTTATCCTGGTGGAAAACACCGATGAAATTGATGAGTTGAACGCTGATCTGTTCAATTCTGATATCTCAGCCGGTGAGGCCATCCAGGTACAAAGCTATGTGGAAACACGCAAATCTGAACCGGAAGAGAAAGTTATCTTTGATCTGGTGGATCAGATGCCCGAATTTCCGGGAGGAGAACGAGCGCTGCTCAGTTTTATCCGAAATTCGGTCAGGTACCCGGTTATTGCACAGGAAAACGGGGTTTTTGGGACCGTATTTGTTCGTTTTGTCGTCAATGCCGATGGAAGCATCAGCGATGCGGAAGTTACCCGTAAGATTGACGATTCTCTCGAACGTGAAGCGCTCCGTGTGATAAACAGTATGCCCAGATGGAAACCCGGTATGCAAAACGGGAGCGCCGTAAAAGTCCGGTTTCATGTGCCGATCCGGTTTGTGCTTCAATAATAAAATGAAGGGAAAAAGAAGAAAACTTAAATCGAATAAATTAAAAGAGGAACTCTTGGATTTGTAGATAATTTTTTATCTTTAACCCCTCAAAGTAAAAAATGTTTCTGTAACAAGAATAAACTTCTAAAACTGAATTATGGAATTGAAGAAATCACCTAAGGCTGATCTGGAGAGCAAAAGAAATATTTTTGTTCAGGTTGGGTTAGTGATCTCTCTGGGCCTTACGTTACTTGCATTTGAATGGACTTCCAAAGTTGACCAAGCTGCTTCGTTGGGGTCTGTGGCACAGCAAGAGGTTGAAGATGAGATTATCCCTATTACCCGCCAGGAAGAGGTAAAACCACCGCCACCACCACCACCACCAAAAGTAGTTGAGGTATTGACGATTGTGGATGATGATACCGAACTCGAAGACGAATTGCAAATTGACGATTCAGAAGCAAATAAAGAAACGTTTGTTGATGTTGCCCCTGTTATTCAACGCGAAGCAGAGGAAGCTGAAGAAAGCGAAGTTTTCTTTATTGTTGAAGATATGCCGGAGTTCCCGGGTGGTGAGCTTGCCTTGCGTAAGTTTATTGCCAATGCCATTAAATATCCGGTCATTGCACAGGAGAATGGTATTCAGGGAAGAGTGTATGTAAACTTTGTGGTTGATAAGGACGGAAGCGTAACCAATGCCCGTATTGCCCGTGGAGTTGATGCTTCGTTGGATAAAGAAGCGCTTCGCGTGGTCAACAGCCTTCCAAAATGGAAGCCAGGAATGCAACGGGGTAAAGCCGTAAAAGTATCTTATACGGTGCCTATCAGCTTTGTATTACAATAAGTAAGATTTAAATACGAAAATCCTGGTTTCGATCTTTTTTCGGAACCAGGATTTTTTATGGTACAAACCAGCAATTTGAATGATAGATACTTCACAAAAACAAGAAACTACCGTTTTGGTTGGCTTGATCAACCAGGACCAGGATGAGAAACAGGCCAAAGAATATTTGGACGAGCTGGAATTTCTGGCCGATACTGCCGGAGCTGTTGTCAAAAAACAGTTTTTTCAGCGATTGGACATGCCCAATGCGGTAACCTTTGTGGGGTCCGGAAAACTGGAGGAAATTCAAAACTACATCAAGATAAACGAAATTGACTCGGTAATCTTTGATGATGAATTAAGTCCGACACAGTTGCGTAATATTGAGCGGACATTGGAGTGTAAGGTGCTCGACCGGACGAACCTGATTCTGGATATTTTTGCTAAACGCGCGCAAACAGCTCACGCAAAAACTCAGGTAGAACTGGCCCAATACCAGTACTTGCTGCCACGTCTTACCCGGATGTGGACTCACCTGGAGCGGCAAAGGGGAGGTATCGGGATGCGCGGACCGGGAGAAACCCAGATCGAAACCGACCGCCGGATTATCCTGGATAAGATTGCCCGCCTGAAAGAACAACTCGTGAAAATTGATAAACAAAAGACAACACAGCGGAAGAACCGTGGAAAACTGGTCCGGGTGGCCTTAGTTGGTTATACCAACGTCGGCAAATCGACTATCATGAATGTGCTGGCAAAATCGGATGTGTTTGCAGAGAATAAACTGTTTGCCACGCTTGATACCACCGTCCGCAAAGTCGTTATTGGAAATTTGCCCTTTTTATTGTCCGATACCGTTGGGTTTATCCGTAAACTGCCTCACGGACTGGTCGAGTCATTCAAGTCGACACTGGATGAAGTGCGTGAAGCCGATGTGTTGGTGCACATCGTGGATATCTCTCATCCCGGATTCGAAGACCAGATTGATACCGTAAACAGTACCTTGACCGAAATTGAAGCCGGAGATAAACCGACCATGTACGTATTCAATAAAATTGACGCTTTTGAGTATGTAAAAAAGGAAGAAGGAGATTTAAGCCCGAAAACCAAAGAAAACTATTCCCTCGATGAGTGGAAAAACAGTTGGATGGGTAAAAAAAATACGCCTTCTTTATTTATTTCGGCCCTCGAAAAGCGGAATGTAGATGAATTTAAGAAAGCCTTGTATGAAGAGGTAAAGAAAATCCATGTTACCCGCTTCCCCTATAATGATTTTCTGTACGATCCGGAATGGATTGTTACTCCTGAAGAATAAGGATGTTATTAGGTGATAAAAAAAAATAGCGGCCGAAATTTCGGCCGCTATTTTTTTATGATCGTATCTGTATTAAGTGCAAAATCTTAAAAACAGCGCCGACCTAAGCTTATTCCGCTTTTTCTTCTTCAGGAGCATCAGCTTCAGGAGCTTCTTCAACCACTGGAACGTCTGCAACTTCTTCTTCTGTTTGCTCAGCTACAACAGGAGCGCTGGCTTCGGCAGCCAATTCAGCTTCTTTTTTGGCAACAGCTGCTGCTCTTGCTTCGTTGACTTTAGCTTCAGCTTCCAGACGAGCTTTCTTCGATGTTTCAGCATCCTTGGATAAACGATCCTTTTTAGCCTGGATTTGTGAATCTTTTTCAGCAATCCATGCTTTGAAACGAGTCTCGGCTTCTTCTTCAGAGAAGGCGCCTTTGGCGACACCGCCCAACAGGTGTTTCATGTACAGTACTCCTTTGTAAGACAGAATAGCTCTTACCGTGTCAGTGGGTTGGGCACCTTTGTTCAGCCAGTTTAAAGCTTTATCAAAATCAAGATCGATCGTAGCAGGATTTGTATTTGGATTATAAGATCCAATCCTTTCAATGAAACGACCATCCCGTGGTGCCCTGCCATCAGCTACCACAATGTGGTAGTAAGCGTAACGTTTGCGACCATGTCGCTGCAATCTGATTTTTGCTGGCATTGAAATAAAATTTAATTGATAAACAATTTTTAATTGTGGCGCAAAGATAATCTTTTATTTTAGAACAGAAACGGCTCTGCCTGCTTTTAATAAATACAGGTGAGGATTTTACCCTTTTTTATTGTCCCGAAAGCCCCGGTTAAAGCAAACTTCCGGTTGTGCATGTCCGCATGAAATTACCAATAAAATAAGTTTCGTCCGGCAGTCATTTAAAATAAAACCTTAGAACCTTACGTTTATTAACCTGAAACTTGTTTGTTTCTGCAGAGGTGTACTTTTTTATTAAAAATGCGCTCTCCTCCGCAACCATTTTGTGCTCTTATCATCTACAATAAAAAAGGTTTTTGAGTAATTGTAATTAAAAAACTATGAAAAGAATTATTTCAAGTATTTTGTTAGTGTCTTTATTTGCCCTGATCGTGGGATGTGACAATGAAGATGTAATCCCTGTCGTTAAAGGCGATGCATTTATTATTGCGAAAGTTGACGGGCAAGATACGGTTTTCGGATTAGCGCTGCATGCCATGGGAAATGTCGCTCTTTCGGGTGTTACAGCTGTTGATGACGACGGCAATACATTCCAGATGAAATCGTATGGCGGTTATTTGTACGAATTTTATTTTGATTCTGAAGATGACGAATATTCCACCGAACTGCCTGTTGTCGGACGTTACGAGTTTACAGCGGTAACAGCAAAAGGAGAAACCCGCGTTGTTCAGGATGAATTAACCAATGATGTCATCTACCCTGCCGACCTGACGACCTGTGAATTTGATGTAGCCAATTCACAAATTTCGCTGCGATGGGAGAAAATGGATGATGCCGACTATATTGTTCTTATTCTGAAGGACGAAGCCGGAGAGACTGTTTTCATCAGCGCCGCCCTTGTCGGAAGTAGTGTTGGCTATAATATCAAAACCACCACGGCCACCTGGGCAAACGGACGTACGCCTCAGGACGGCGCCACCTATACGGCAGAGGTTCATGCGTTTATGTACGAAAGCAACGGCGAGGCCATGAATGTTCAGGCCAAATCGATTGCCGCAGGGACGGTCGTTTGGGGATCAGGAAGTAATTAATCCGAAATATTGATACAAAAAGCGGATAAGCTCTCCACTTATCCGCTTTTTTGTTTAGGATTGGGTTGGTCCGGTTGAATTATCTCACTTGTTTTTCTACTTTTGCCAAACAAAAAATAAATACCATGATTCAGAAAGAGCAGCTAAAAGAGCTTGCGGAGCGCCGGGATGCGCTGAGGAGGCATCTTTGACTACGATGGAAAACTAATTCAGTTAAAAGAAGAAGAATTAAAAGCACAGGATCCTGACTTCTGGAACAATTCCAAAGCCGCCGAAGAACAAATGAAGGTAATCCGCTCGGTCAAAGTTTGGGTCGACGGGTTCGGGAAAGTCAATCAGGCGATGGACGACCTGCAGGTGTTGTACGATTTTTATGAGGCAGACGAAGCAGACGAGGAAGATGTAACCGGGCAATACAACGAAACCCTTTCACTGATTGAGCAGCTGGAAGCAAAAAATATGCTTCGGAAAGAAGAAGATAAGCTGGGGGCCGTTTTGCGGATCAACGCCGGCGCCGGAGGCACCGAAAGTAACGACTGGGCCGATATGCTGATGCGGATGTACCTACGTTGGGGTGAAAAGGAAGGCTACAAGGTAAAAGTATCGGAGTTTAATGCCGGCGACGAGGTGGGCGTAAAAAACTGCACCATCGAGTTTGAAGGCGATTACGCTTACGGTTACCTGAAAAGTGAAAACGGAGTGCACCGGCTGGTGCGTTTATCTCCCTTCAATGCCCAGAACAAACGGATGACCTCGTTTACTTCTGTTTTTGTGGCTCCGCTTGTCGACGATACGATTGAGATTGAAATTAACCCGGCCGATATTAGCTGGGATACCTTCCGGTCGGGAGGCGCCGGAGGACAAAATGTGAACAAGGTAGAAACCGGCGTTCGGCTGCGGCATGCCCCAACCGGAATTATTATTGAGAATACCGAAAGCCGTTCACAGCTCGGAAACAAAGAAAATGCCTTGCGGTTGCTGAAATCTCAGTTGTATGAACTGGAGTTGCGTAAACGCCGTGAGGCCGTGATGCAGGTCGAATCCCAGAAAAAGAAAATCGAATGGGGTTCACAGATTCGTTCGTATGTGCTTCAGCCGTACAAGTTGGTAAAAGATGTACGTACGGCATACGAAACCGGCAATGTTCAGGCTGTTCTTGACGGCGAAATCGATGGTTTTATCAAAGCTTATCTGATGCAGTTTGGCGATGAATGACGACGCTTTTATTCGGTTAGCAAGCCCGGACGACGCGGTGGAAATCCTGGACATTTACCGCCCTTTCATCGAAGAAACCGCTGTTACCTTCGAAGAAGAAGTTCCTTCGCCCGAAGAGTTTGAAGAACGGATTAAGCGCATAAGGGCAGATGCTCCCTACCTGGTGTGCCAAGTTAACGGGCGGATCGTGGGCTATGCCTATGCCGCTCCTTACCGTACCCGGGCTTCGTACCGCTGGAATCGCGAAGTTTCGGTATACATTCATCCGGAGTATCACCGGCGGAATATTGCCCGAGCCTTATATTCGGCACTTTTCGAAATACTGAAAATGCAACATATAACCAATCTACTGGCAGTGATTACCATGCCCAACGAGGCCAGCGTTAAGCTGCACGAAAGTTTTGGTTTCAGGCATTGCGGGCTTTTCAACCGGGTAGGTTACAAATTACACCAATGGCATCAGGTGGGCTGGTGGGAACTGTCGTTTTTGGAAGATGAGCAGCAGGTTCCTGAAATGCCTCTACTTTTCTCATCTTTTGAAAAATTATACCCGGTAAACACGATCCTCGAAAAAGCATCGGCAATCATAAAGATTTCCTGATTTTTTCTTGACCTTTTCGGAAATTCCTGCTTACTTACACGGTTTAAGTAACTTTCAGATGAAACGGATTGGTTCGTACATAAACAGGGAAATCAGTTGGTTGTCGTTCAATGCACGCGTGTTGCAGGAAGCAGAAGATCCCAATGTGCCTTTATTCGAACGCCTGCGGTTTCTCGGAATTTTCTCCAACAACCTGGATGAATTTTTTCGGGTCCGGGTGGCTTCCGTCCGGAGAATGGTTGATTTTGGCGACGACGGCTCCCTCTTAGGGAACTACACGCCTGAAGACCTTCATGAGGAAATCCAGGAAATCGTGTTTCAACACCAGCAGAAATCGCAGGAGATCTACCGGAAAATCATGGAAGAAATGGCGGCCGAGAATATCCTGATGATCGACGAATCGAAACTTAGCCGCGAACAGGGAATTTTTGTGAAACGATATTTTCACGAACGTGTGTTACCCAACCTGGTGCCAATCATGCTGAGCAAAAAGAATAAATTCCCCTACCTGCGCGACCGCTCTGTTTATTTGGCGATAAAATTATCGCAACAAAAAAAAGCAAAAAAGTATTCATATGCCTTAATCCGGATCCCGAGCCTGACGGTCTCGCGCTTCCTGGTTTTGCCCGAGAATAAAGGAAAGCAGTATGTGATCATGCTGGACGATATTATTCGCTATTGTATGCCCGATATCTTTCCGCTGTTTAACTACGATAAATTTGAAGCACACACCATAAAAATTACCCGGGATGCCGAATTAGACCTGGACGATGACATCTCCAAAAGTTTTATCGAGAAGATGGAGCTTAGCCTGAAACAACGCAAGATGGGAACACCGGTCCGCCTGCTGTACGACCGGGATATTCCGGCCGACCTGCTTTCGTTTATCGTTAAAAAGATGAAACTTGATCCGGAAAATACAGTTCCCGGCGGGAGATATCACAATCATAAAGATTTTATGAGCTTCCCCGAAATCGGAAAGCCCCATCATTATTATAAACGGCTGACGCCCATCCGGCATCGGGATTTGCACCCGCACGAAAGTATTCTGAAAAAGCTGCGGCAAAAAGATATTATGCTGCATTACCCGTACCAGAGCTTTATTCATTTCATTGATCTGCTGCGCGAAGCGGCAATCGATCCGAAGGTGACCGAAATCGGCATTACCATTTACCGGGTGGCCGATAATTCGCGGGTGGTGAATGCCTTGCTGAATGCCATACGAAACGGGAAAAAGGTCACGGTGGTTATCGAACTGCTGGCTCGTTTCGACGAAGAAGCCAATATTTACTGGTCGAATAAACTGCAGGAAGAAGGGGCGCATGTCATCAACGGCGTGCCGGGACTCAAGGTCCATTCGAAAATTGCCTGGATCAGGCGCATGGAAAAGAACGAGTTTCGTAACTACGCGTACATTGGAACCGGGAATTTTCACGAAGCAACCGCGCGGGTATACAGCGACGACGGCTTGCTCACGGCCGATGCCGGCATTGCCGATGAAGTGGCCCGGTTGTTCAGTTTCTTCAAACAAACCTACCGTAACTATCAGTATAGCCACCTAATCGTCAGCCCGTTTCGGATGCGCGATTTCTTTTCGGGCATGATCGACAATGAAATTCAACTGGCACGGGAGGGAAAAAGAGCTTACATGATTCTGAAAATGAATAGCTTGATTGATCCGGCCATGATGGACAAGTTGTACGAAGCAGCCCGTGCCGGGGTCAAAATACGGCTGATCGTCCGCGGTATTTTTGGTATGCTCACCGAAATGGAAGGCGTACGCGAAAACATCGAAGCCATTAGTATTGTTGATAAATACCTGGAACATTCGCGCGTATTCTTATTTGGAAACGGAGGAGACGAAAAGATTTTCATCTCGTCGGCCGATTGGATGCCCCGCAACCTGAACGGAAGAATTGAGGTAGCATGCCCCATTTATAGTGAAGAAATTAAGGAAGAACTGAGGGAGATGCTGAAAATCCAGCTTCGCGATAATTCCAAATCACGGATTCTGGAAAATACCCTGTCAAATACCTATAGCCGGGCACATGCAGAGGGCCGGTTCCGGTCGCAGGAAGATTATTATCAGTATATTAAAGAAAAACATCAGCTTATTATGACGATCTACCATAACCCGCGTTGCGCAAAAAGCCGCGCGGGCTTGCAATACCTCGAAGAAAACGGGTACAAAACCAAAGTCATCAATTACATGAAGGATGGTATCACCGAAGAAGAGGTCCGGACAATCATCGAGCTGACCGGCCTTTCAGCCTTTGATCTGGTTCGTACTCAGGATGAACTGTACAAGGAGTATAAAAATAAAAACCTGGATAATGACCAATGGGTGAACTTGATCGCCCGGAACCCGCGTTTGCTGCAACGACCGATTGTGATCAACGGGAAGAAGGCGGTTCTGGCCCAGCCTCCTGAATATATTGAACGGATTTTGTGATCAGCCAATCCTCAATTGCAGCGATTTTATTTGATTTTCGAGCTTTGTTTTACGCTTGAGTGCCCTGGAAAGATTAAGCGCGTCAATTATCGCTTGTTTGTCGTAGGTTTCAAGAATGATATAATAGTGCCGTTTCCCTAAAAACACCGCTTTCAGATTGCGGTCAGCGTGTTCGGCAATGAACTCAATAAGGCCGTTATCCTTGCCATCCGTATACGAAACCTTTTCCCATTTGGTATTCATGAAGTCGCTTTGGTGGTTCAGGGCATGTCCGGTTTCAATTGTTTCGGTTTTCGCCTGAAGGTCGCCGTCGTACACCCTGATGCCGGTATGATTCAGCCACTCGTCGCCGTAATAATTACTCGAGATATACAGCTCTCCCCTTTCGTCGAGGTAGATCTGAATAAAGGATTTATTCCACCTGCGCTGAAACTCCTGCCGCTTGTGAATGTATTGGGTGTAACGGTCGAATTCGGTTTTTTCTTTCACAAAATTCTTTTCCAGACCGGCAATCGTTTGGTTCAGCGTATCCAGTTCGTCCTGCACGCGGAAAAGCATTTCACCGTAAATCTGTTTTTTTAGCTGATCGGCTGCAAGCGCTTCCTGTATGTCCCCTTTGTAAAGCATCCGGATCGAGTCGGCTTGTAGCAGCGCCTGGCTGGTATCTCCCTGTTGGCAGAGCGATTGGGCAAGTTGAAGTTTTTCTGCTGCCTGCTTTTTTTCTGAACTTCCGCAGGAGACGAACAGGATGGTAATTAAAAAGGCTAAAATAACAGGACAAATTTTCATGGCTACATACTTTAAAATTATTTCATTCGTATTCTTAAACGCCAAAGAAAAATAAATATTTATCAGGATGGAAACAAATTCAGTTGTTTTTTTCATACCGGGGAATACCCATGAATGTGTCGCATGCTTTTGCGGTAAGATTGTTTGAATGGCAGAGGCAGCAATTATTTCCGGGGGAAATAGGCTGATAAATATAGATTTTTTCTATTTTTATCAGGATTAAATAGAAAAACCATGATTACGCTAACTCAACTGGAATATATTGTTGCCGTAGATACCTTTCGTCATTTTGGCCGGGCGGCCGAACATTGTTTCATTACCCAGCCAACACTCAGTATGCAAATCAAAAAGTTGGAAGAAGACCTGGAAGTAGTCATTTTCGACCGGAGTAAACAACCCTTAATTCCCACGGATGTCGGGAAACGGATCATTGAACAGTCTCGAATTATTTTGCGGGAGACCGAAAAGGTCAACCACATCGTGAAGGATCATAAAAACCTGATATCCGGCGAGTTGAAGATCGGGATTATCCCCACCCTGGCACCCTACCTGTTGCCCTTGTTTATTGGAAATTACAAGCGGAAATATCCCAATATTCTGATTAAAGTAGAAGAGCTGACAACCGAAAATATCATCGATCATTTAAACCGCGATTTGCTTGACGTGGGTATCTTGGTTACTCCTTTAAAGGAAGATCGCATCAACGAAAAACCAATTTTTTACGAGGAAATGATGCTGTATGTGCATAACAACCACCCGTTGCATGATAAGCCGGAAGTGAAAGTGAAGGATATTGCTGTACCCGAAATCTGGTTGCTAAGCGACGGGCATTGCTTCCGTCATCAGGTCATCAACCTGTGTTCCTATAAAGGTTCATCCAACGAGTTATTGCCCTTCCATTTTGAAGCCGGCTCGCTCGAAACCCTAATGAACATCATCGATAAGGAAGGTGGCATTACGCTGATTCCTGAATTGGCCGCATTCGAAATGTCTACCGAACGCTCCAGACATGTGCGGGCATTTGACGACATGACTCCCCTGAGAGAAGTCAGCCTGGTTTATTCGCGGCACTTCGCCAAGAATAAATTAATCGAATTGCTTTGGAAAGAGATCGTTAGCGCCATGCCCCAAAACCTGTTAAACAAAGAGCGGGGGACAATTGTCGAATGGAAGTAAAATTTTCGATATATTTTTTTTGCGAATTAGAAAATCTTCTATTTCTTTGCATCGCTGAAATCGAAAATGGTTTTTCTAAACGAAGAAAAACAGATTTCAGAAAAAAGTTCTGAAAATGTTTGGAGGCTACAAAAAATGATTTATTTTTGCAGTCCCAAATTCAGGGAACCAAATGATGGCCCGTTCGTCTAGCGGTTAGGACGCCAGGTTTTCATCCTGGTAGCAGGGGTTCGATTCCCCTACGGGCTACTTTTAAAAACTTTATCTGAGGAAATTATAAAATGGCAAATCATCAATCTTCGAAAAAGAGAATCAGACAAGACGAGACTAAAAAAGTCGAAAATAAATACTATGCCAAAACAATGCGTAACGCGTTGAAAAAATTACGGGCCGCTACCGACAAAGAAGCTGCTGTTGCTGAATTGCCAAAAGTAACGTCGATGATTGACCGGTTGGCGAAGAAAAATGTCATTCACAAGAACAAAGCGGCTAATTTGAAAGCCAGTCTGACCTTGCACGTGAACAAACTGTAGGAAATTTTCACAAAATATTTGAAAAGCCTCTTCTGCCGAAGGGGCTTTTTTGTTTTCATATACGTTGGTAAATAGATTTTTCATAACTTAGTTTGCACCATACGAAGCTGATGTATAAGAAACTAAGTATAAAAGAATGGGCAGTTGAAGATCGTCCGCGCGAAAAGCTGTTGCTGAAAGGGAACCGTTCGCTTTCGGATGCCGAGTTGCTGGCCATCCTGATTGGTTCGGGTACGGCAAAAGAATCGGCGGTTGAATTATCCCGCCGCATCCTGGCCTCGGTCGATAACGACCTGAATGAACTTGGGAAAAAACAGGTGAACGACCTGATGAAGTTTCACGGGATTGGCGAGGCCAGGGCTGTAAACATTATCTCGGCTCTCGAACTCGGCCGGCGCCGTAAAGAACAATCGCCGGCTGAGCGAACCGTCATCCTGAACAGCGCCGGATCGGCTGTCTATTTCAGGCCCTTGCTCGAGGATTTGCAGCACGAAGAATTCTGGGTGCTTTTACTCAACCGATCCAATACGGTGATTGATAAGTTTATGGTCAGCCAGGGTGGCTTGTCCGGAACAGTGATCGACGTACGGATCATTTTAAAAACTGCGATTGAGAAGCTGGCCAGTTCGATGATCTTATGCCACAATCACCCGTCGGGAAACATCAAACCCAGCGAAGCTGACAAAACAATCACCCAAAAAATTAAGGAGGCAGCTACCTTGATGGAAATTTCCGTACTCGATCATGTAATCATCGGGCACGACCGGTATTTTAGTTTCTCCGACGAAGGACTTCTGTAAATGAAGAAACCATGATAACCGTTTTTACCAACGAAATAACAAGCCGCCTGCGGTATATCTTCGAACTTTATTTTGAAGAACTTTTGCAGGTAGCGTTAAGTTTAACTACCAGCCGCGAAGCTTTTGAGCAGGCAAGTGGAGTCCGCTTAAACTATTCGGACCAGGATTTTCAGTCCGGTCAGTTCGACTTGAGGCCGCATAAACTCTTGTTCCAAAAAGGACTGGCGTACCAAAACCTGTCGGTGGTGAGTTGTGGCGAGAATTGGTGTTTCTTTCCTGCTTCCTCCGATTCTTTTCTTCCGTTCGATCCCTTTGCTGCCGGTTTCTTTTTGGTCAGCCGCTACGAAGAATACCTGGAACGGCAGTTTGGCAAACACCGGAAATACCCTCCACGTCACAGTATCCTTTACCGGAACCAGCTGCTGCAAAAACCGGTGGTAAACCAGTGGGCGCAGATGATTGCCCGGAAAATCAGGGAAAGGGTTCCTGAATTTCCGGCCCGGCCTCCTGTTTTCGATTTTTTAACCACCATTGATGTTGACCATGCCTGGGCATTTAAAAACAACAGTTGGAGACAACATGCCGGGTCGGCACTGAAGACTTTGCTTTCGGGAAATTACAGCAGGATCAGGGAACGTTTACGTGTTTTGAGCGGAAAAGAGAGAGATCCGTTCGATACCTACGATTATATTCGGCAGGTCTATGCCGGACGGGATGAGTACCTGCATTTCTTCTTTTTGTTGGGCCGGCCGGGCAAATACGACCGGAATGTGTCACCCGAGAATGAAAATCTTCGTCAACTGGTGCACGACTTATCTAAAACGTACAAACTGGGTATTCACCCCTCATACCGATCGAACCGAAAGAAAAAGGAGTTGCTGCGCGAGATAGAAACATTGGAAGACATGACCGGAAAGCCGGTGGTCGCAAGCCGCCAGCATTTTCTGAAACTTGAACTGCCTACCACCTATCGTCGCCTGATCAAAGCCGGGATTCAGGCTGACTATACCATGGGCTATCCCGATTGCCTGGGTTTCAGGGCCGGAATTGCCAGTCCGTTTTATTTTTTTGATTTGAAACAGGAGGCTGTAACATCGCTGCGAATTGTGCCATTCCAGGTGATGGATGTAAGCCTGAATGATTACCTGAAGCTGACTCCGGACCAGGCTGGTCCGGAGATAGCGAAAATAATGCTGGAAATCAAAAAAAACGGAGGTACCTTCATCAGCTTGTGGCACAACGAGAGCCTGAGTGATCGGGGAATATGGAAAGGCTGGAGGATGGTTTTTGAACAGATGACAGCGCTGGGCATGAAACTAAAAGAATGAGCCGTTGCAGGAAACGACCGTAACATTCAACTACGGGGAAAGCCGACAAAATTATTTTTAACGGATATAAATTGCATGGGCGCGGATACTTGTTTTTTTGTTGATATCTAATTGTTTAAGCGGCGTGGCTGATGTTCAGACTTCCTAAAGCGGGCAAAATCAGGTTTGTACCGTTCATTTTATCGTTGGATGAGGTCTTCGGAACGGGATTTTTTGATTATTTTCGGCAAAATTTTTTGTCATGTTAGTTCATAACCTAAGCGAGTCCAATTCTATTTTCAATCAATACCTTGCAGAGATCAGGGATGAGCACGTCCAGAAAGATCCGCTTCGTTTTCGCAGGAATTTACAGCGTTTGGGCGAAGTTTTCGCTTACGAGATCAGTAAAACGATGGAGTTTAAAGTCTCCGATGTAAAAACCCCCTTGGGAATTGCCAAAGTGCCTGTTTTGATGCGTCAACCGGTTTTAGCCACAATTCTGCGGGCCGGATTGCCGGTACAGCAAGGCTTACTGAATATTTTCGATAAAGCAGAAAATGCCTTTATTTCGGCCTACCGGAAATACGATGACGAAGGCGAATTTCACATTGAATTTGAATACCTCGCTTCTCCCGATTTAAATGATAAGGTTTTAATTATCAGCGATCCGATGCTGGCTTCGGGCGCTTCGATGGAAATCGGATACAAGGCGATGTTACAAAAAGGCGAGCCTTGCCATGTTCATCTGGTTGCAGTGATTGCCAGCCGGAAAGGCGTGGAGTATGTACAGAAAAACATCGACGGAAGGAATGTCACCCTGTGGGTAGGCGCCATTGACGAAGAAATGACCGTGAACTCATACATTGTTCCCGGTTTGGGCGATGCCGGCGATCTGGCCTTCGGTCCTAAAATCGACTCGCATTAAAACAAACTTCATAAACAGAAAAACCGGGAAATCCCAGGTTTTCTTTTGACACAAGCTTCGCTCGAAGGTCTTGTTGATCGTATTTTATGGCTTACTCCGTTCTTTCCTGGAATTCGCCCAGGTTTTTGGTGAAAAGATAGATGGCCAGAATACCCGCCAGCATATGTACGGCTAAGGTGTACATGATGTATTCCGGATGCCCCGACGATTCAAAAATACCCATCAGCCAGGTATAAATTCCGCTCAACGTTGCCCCAATGAAGGTAGCCAGGAAGTTTGTTCCCATGTACAGCCCGGCCTTTTCTTTCGGTGCAATCCACATGATATATTCCTGGATCCTCGGCGACGAAATCATTTCGCCAATGGCAAACAAGAAAACGCCCAAAAAGACCAGGCTGTTGGCCGATGTTGCCGAAAAACCGAGCAACGCGAAACCAATTGCTAAAACCAACAGGCCAAACATGAACGTGGGGATAGCGGCTCTTTTTTCAAAAATCCGGGAAATCAGCAGTTGAAAGACAATAATGATATAACCGGTATGCGAAATGGCCTCGGCATTTATTTTCCAGACACCGCCTTCGTTGTTTGAAATAAAGCGGGCTATACCGCCGCCGAAGACCGACTTCACCGACTCGAAAAGCGATGCCGTATTGAGATAATCGTTTATATAAACAGCCAGAACATTGAAGAAGGCCCAAAACGGCAACCAGAAAAAGACTCCGAGCAGGGCCAAAAAACTCAGGAATTTAACATCAGAAAGCGCTTCCTTCATGTCCCTGAACTTTTGTTTCAGCGTGACGCCTTCCAACTCGCGTGGAGGTTCCTTGTAAAAGAAAAGCGTGATCAGGAACATCAGCCCGATAGTGACCGCCGCCGTATAAAAAACGTAATCCCACGACCAGCCCCGTAATTTTCCCATGATGATGGGCCCAAAGGATGCTCCGATATTTACCATCTGGTAAAAAATACCGAAGCCCAGTGTTTTGTTGGTTGAATCGGTGGTTGCCCGGACGGTTGACGAAATCAATGGTTTGAAAATTCCCGCGGCAAATCCGATCGAGAGCATGGTCAGCGCAATCCCGTTAAACGATTTGGTCAGGATTAATAACAAAATGGAAGGCAGGTAGGCCAGGTACGAAATAATCAGCATCTTTTTAAACCCGTACTTGTCGGCAAAGGTGCCCGAAAAAAGAGGAATTAAGTACGACAAGGCAAGAAAAATACTTTGAATGATTCCCAGGTCTCCTTTCGAAAAACCCAGCTGCCCCATGTAAATTCCAAAACTCATGTAAATGCCGTAGTAGGCAAATCGTTCAAACACTTCAATGCTGTTGGCCACCCAAAAAACAGGTGGAAATTTCGTTCGTTTACTCATGACAGAAAAATACGGTTTATTCTTTAAGTCCGAATGTACACAATAATTCTGTAAGTCGGTGGCCTTCCGTACATGCGGAAATCAAATTCAGCCTAACCGATTGAATAAATCCTTTCGCCAGGTATTCGCATACCGCTTCTTTTAATTCAGGGATTTTTACGACCTTTGCAGCGATTGTAATCGTATTATGAAGAAAAAAATAAATCCTCCCTTCGACCGGAAGTTTCAGCGAAAGCCGGATCAACGTGAAAAACAGGCTCAGCCGGAGAAACGGAAAATTGCCGTAGTAAAAAAAGGTGACGACCAGATTCGTTTAAACCGGTATATTGCCAATGCCGGCATCTGTTCGCGCCGCGAGGCTGATAAACTGATTGCCGACGGCGAAATTACGGTAAACGGCGAGGTGGTGACCGAACTGGGAGCAAAAGTCAGCAAACGAGATGACGTGCAGTACAAAGGCAAATCGCTGGATATCGAGAAGAAAGTTTACCTGTTGCTGAATAAACCCCGGGGCTACGTAACGACCCTCGATGATCCGCATGCCGAACACACGGTGATGGAACTCATTGAAAATGCCTGTGAAGAACGGATTTACCCGGTGGGCCGCCTGGATAAGGAAACTTCGGGTGTGCTGTTGTTTACCAACGACGGTGAGCTGGCTAAAAAACTGACTCATCCCAGCTTCGAGAAAAAGAAAATTTATCATGTTTTTCTCACCAAAGAATTTAGCGAAGAACACCTTGAACAGGTAAAAAAGGGGATCGAACTGGAAGATGGTTTTATTGCCGCCGACTCCATCAGTTATACCGATCCCGATGACAAATGCCAGGTTGGCATCGAAATTCATTCGGGACGTAACCGGATTGTCCGCCGCATTTTCGATCACCTGGGTTATAAGGTGGCCCGGCTCGACCGGGTTTTTTTTGCCGGGTTGACCAAAAAAAACCTGCCCCGTGGACGCTGGCGTTTCCTTTCACCACGCGAAATCGGTTTTCTAAAAATGAATTGATGTAATGAATCTGCTTTTGCGAGACGAATAAACCGGTTTGGAAAAGGAGTTTGTAAAAATAATAACCGAAAATCAGGGAATCATCCATAAGGTGTGTTCCGTGTATTGTGATTCGGAAGAAGATCGCCGCGATCTTTTTCAGGAAATTGTTACCCAGTTGTGGAAGTCATTTCCGTCGTTTCGGTACGAATCGAAATTTACTACCTGGATGTACCGCGTGGCCTTGAATACGGCCATTACAAGCTTCAAAAAAAATAAACGGCAGCCCGACAAACATGGGGTGGAAATGGAGTCGGTGCAGATTGCAAGCGAGGAGTACGATCCGGAAGTGGAAGAGCAAATGCGCTTGTTGAACCAGGCCATATCGCAGCTTAGCGGAATCGAAAAATCAATTGTCCTTCTTTTTCTTGAAAACAAGAAATACGAAGAAATTGCTGAAATTACCGGGATTACCCAGAATTATGTGCGCGTAAAGATGAACCGGATTAAGCACAAACTGAAGAAATTCATGAATAGGGAAGTGTAAAATGGAACTGAAAGATTTACAATCGGCCTGGAGCAAATATTCATCCACTGAAGCGTCAAAGCATCAGTTGAATGAAGCTGATTTGCGCGACATGCTGAAAAAAAGAACCAAAGGCCTCATCGAAAGCATTGACCGGAACATCCGTACCGGTTTTATTTTCCTGTTTTTACTGACACTGTTTTTTGTTTTTGATGATTTTGTTCTGACACCCTACTATTCAGGCGGCGCAATTGTCCCTTCATGGATCATCCTGATTGACGGACTAAGCACGGTACTGATTATTGCCACCTTCATTTTTTTTAGTTTAAAGTATCGGAAGGTCAAACAAAATTATTCCCAAACCGACGATTTGAAAAAGGTCGTCAAATCCATTATCCGTATTCTGGCCACCTACCGCAGATTGTTTTATATCGCGCTGACTGTTTTGTTATTTGTACTGGCGGTGGCCTTTGTTACCGGTATGTTTACCGGGGTCGAAAAAGCCGCTTTCCGCCAGGGTATCAGTGTTGACGAACTGGACCGGGGGCAAGTAGCTGCCAGTCTGATCCAAGGCCTTTTCATTCTTGTTGTTTTCATCAGCTTGCTGTTCCTGCTTTTTCGCTGGGGTTTTCGTAAACTTTACGGAAACTATATTGCCAAACTGCAGGCGACCCTCGAAGAGTTGGAAGAGGTTGAATAGCGCCCGGTCCCCGGTCTTGCTAAAAACGATAGCCTAACGAGATCGCCAGGCTCCGGTTCCAAAGATCTTCATCCGGTTCTTCGCTGATATTCTTCAGTCCGTACCGGTAATTCAGGCTGACAACAACCCGCTTGTTGATCTCATAGGCCGCAAATGCCGCAACACTTATGTCGAAGCGCTTCAATAAGGAGCCTGGAGAATCGTCTTCATAAATGATGTGGCCGCTCCCGTCCTTTATAACAAAGGTATCTTCCGAAAAGATTTTTATTTCTCCGCTGACCTTTTCTGTTCCAACTGTTCCGGTTATTTTATCTTTACCGCCAATCCCGTAACTGAACATGGGGCCGGCCCCGATGGTAAACCGGTCTGAGCCCACCGACGGGAACCCTGCTTTCAAATAAAGCGGCAAATCAAGATACAGGGGAGTCATGTTTATTGAAAGAATACGTTCTTTTTAATTGAGAATTAACGGATTAGTTTCAAAGATCAAAGGTTATTTATATCTTTGCGCAACTTTTTAAAAAACAGTTTAAACGAAAAATGGCGCATAAATCAGGCTTTGTCAATATCATCGGGAACCCCAACGTGGGAAAATCAACCATCATGAATGCCTTGGTGGGCGAACGTTTGTCAATCATTACCAAAAAGATGCAGACAACCCGCCACCGGATTAAGGGAATCGTGAGCGGAGATGATTTTCAGATTGTTTATTCCGATACACCGGGGATTCTGAAACCCAATTACAAACTTCAGGAATCGATGATGAAGTTTGTGGATACGGCCCTGATTGATGCCGATGTGATTTTGTATGTAACCGATGTGGTGGAAAAGCCGGATAAAAACAGTGATTACCTCGAAAAGATCCGCCGCTCAAACGCTCCGGTGATCGTCCTGATCAACAAGATCGACCTGTCGAATCAGGGACAGGTGATGGAGCTGCACGACTTCTGGCGGAATTTGCTGCCGGCGGCCGACCTGTTTCTTATTTCGGCCACCGAAAAATTTAACATAGCCCCCATTTTCGACCGGATTCTGGAGCTGTTGCCCGAAGCGCCCCCTTACTTTGATAAAGATGAACTGACCGACCGGAACGAGCGTTTTTTCGTGACAGAGATCATTCGGGAAAAAATCCTGTTGCACTACCAAAAAGAAGTGCCTTACTCGGTTGAAGTGGAAGTGGAAGAATTTAAAGAAGGGGAGAAATTGCTGAACCTGCGATGTGTCATCCACGTGGCCCGAGATAGCCAGAAAGGCATCATCATCGGTCATCAGGGAAAATCCTTAAAACGGGTAGCTACGGAAGCCCGGCTGGACCTGGAAGAATTCTTTCAGAAGAAAATATTTATGGAGCTTTACGTGAAAGTGAGCAAAGACTGGCGCGACAAAGACCGTATGTTGGGGAACTTTGGGTACGATTATCAGTAAAGAGTAGCGAGTAGTGAGTAGCGAGTAAAGAGCTAAGGATAGCGGGTTGCAACCGGCAGCCCGGAACCAACCCGTCAGTTGGCGGGATGGAATTTAGAATTTGATAGTTGGAATTTGGAATTATAGGAAGAAATGAGCAATATCGTTGCAATTGTAGGAAGGCCGAATGTCGGTAAATCAACCTTGTTTAACCGGCTGGTAGAAAGCAGGAAGGCCATTGTAAATGAAACAGCAGGCGTTACGCGCGACCGGAATTACGGGAAATCGTTGTGGAACGGAGTCGATTTTTCGGTGATCGATACCGGGGGATATGTGATTAACTCGGATGATGTGTTTGAAGAAGAAATCCGCAAACAAGTTCACATCGCGATTGAAGAAGCAGATGTGATTTTATTTGCAGTCGATGTGGAAGGCGGCATAACCGACCTCGATCTGGCTATTGCAGGGATCCTGCGCCGGGTAAGCAAACCGGTTTTCCTGGCAGTCAATAAAGTGGATAACAACCAGCGGATCCTGGATGCACAGGAATTTTACGGTCTGGGTTTGGGTGATAACCTTTTCTGTATTTCGGCCATGAATGGCAGTGGTACCGGCGATTTGCTGGATGCCGTGGTAGCCAGCTTCCCCCATAAGGAAAAGGTCGAAGAAGAAGAAGGGATCCCTCACTTTGCGGTAGTTGGCCGTCCGAATGTGGGTAAATCTTCATTCATCAATGCCTTGATTGGAGTTGACCGCAACATTGTAACCGATATCGCCGGTACAACCCGCGACGCCATCAATACCCGTTACAACAAGTATGGGCACGACTTTTATCTGGTCGATACCGCCGGTTTGCGCAAAAAAGCGAAGGTGAAGGAAGACGTGGAGTTTTACTCGGTGTTGCGTTCGGTCAGGACCATCGAAGATGCCGACGTCTGTCTGTTGATGATTGACGCCACCCGTGGCGTGGAGTCTCAGGATGTGAGCATTTTCAACCTGATTCTTCGGAATAAAAAAGGCGTGGTGATCCTGGTCAATAAATGGGACTTGCTGGAAAAAGACAACCATTCGACCAATAAGTTTACCGAAATGATCCACGAACGGATTGCCCCTTTTGTTGATGTACCCATTATCTTCATGTCGGCGCTCACCAAGCAGCGCATTTTCAAAGCGCTCGAAACCGCGGTGGAAGTGTACCAAAACCGGCAGAAAAAGGTGAAAACATCGGAGTTGAACGATATCTTACTGGAGGCCATTGAGAAATATCCGCCGCCTGCCATAAAAGGCAAGTATGTTAAAATTAAGTATGTCACCCAGTTGCCCAGTCCGACACCGTCGTTTGCGCTGTTTGCCAACTTACCGCAATACGTGAAGGAACCGTACCGGCGCTATATCGAAAATCAGATCCGGGAGCATTTTAATTTTTCGGGTGTCCCGATCCAGGTTTTTTTCCGGAAGAAATAGAAGACATCCGAATCGGTTCATTTGGAATGATCTACCAGTATTTTGAACAGGAATAGGATTGTTTATTCCGGTTCAAAAAGAATGGAAGAATACGTAAAACTGATGATCATTTGCCCGAATTGCCGGATAAAGTCCTGTCCGAGGTTCCCGTGAAAGCGGATAGGCGTTTCGCTCAGGTCTGTCATATGGAGTTGCAGGCTGTCTAAGGTCGCGCTTTGTTGGGCAACCCTCAGTTCTATTTCGGGGATGAGGTAACCGTCAAACACTTTCATCCCTCCGGCGCTTCCCGAGGTAAATTGTTTTCGGGGAAAGGTTGTTTCAATTTCCTGCCGGTATTTCTCGTAGAAGGGCTTGAAAAGACTGGTTGAAGTGGCTCCTGTGTCAAAATGAAAGCGCAGGACATCATCGCCGTGATTAACCGAAATGACGGGCATCAAACCGTTCAGCGCGAAGTTTTGAAGCTGGTAATCCACCGCTTTCTCCGGAATGATTAACAGATCTTTTTGGTCGATCCTGATCTCTTCCATCGCCTCAATTACCGGGAACCCGATGATTCCATTGATGTAGTAATCAGCCTGCGGAAACGACAAATCGGCATCGTCGAATACCAGGAAAACCACATGTTTGCAAACAAGGTCCCCCAGGTACAGTTCATCAGCTACCGCCAGGTCGCTTCGCACCCGGTTGCCGGTTGCACTGGTGACATAAAAGTCAATATCCCGCACGGTCAGGTTCATCTGGTCGGCTGCCGAACGGGTAATGACCGAAAAATTGGCTCCCGTGTCAAAGATAAAATCATTCTTTTTGCCCAATGAAGTGACTTCAATATTTAAAAGTCCGGCTTTGTCCCGGCGAAGTTGAATACGACTGTCGCAGGATTTTTCGACCCTCTGCTTCGGAACATCACTCAAGGCGTCCCAAATCAGCAATTCATTCTGCAGGTTTTCCAATTCGCCGGTATCCAGCCATTCGGCATACTCTTTCAGCATAAGCCGGCTACAGGCTGCAGCATCGGCATATTCATACAGGTTGATATGGTTCATCAGCCTCAATCCGTAGACCTCACAAATAACCGAATCGGGTAGGCTGTTTTTATAACCGTCGAGCAATTGCAGGATAACCTGGTTGGCTTCTTCCTGCCTGTTGAACACAGTTTGGATACGTGCCTGATACAGGAGCTTGTATTCCGGGGTGAGTTCATTGCTGCGTTCGTGAAAACAGGTATTCAACCGAAAGAAATCTTCCTCTTCATAAAGGGAATCGAGCACAGCGCCGGCAACAGGAAATTGCTGTGATTTAGCGGTGAACGAACCAAAAATAAGCAGAAACGTCAAAAACAAAAGAGAACATTTAGTCATGGCATTTTTTTAAATGGATGTGAAAAATTCCCGTCGATAGCGATGAAATATCAACGGGTGAGTTGTGTCAGCCGTTAATCCTGCAAGAACTGGTTCAGCAAACCACCCGATTCTTTCCGTTGGTTTCCGCCCCGGGGCGAAAGTTCGCGGATCAGTTTCCGGATGGGCATCGATTGCAGCCACACTTTCCCGGTTCCGCGCAGGGTGGCCAGAAAAATACCTTCGCCGCCAAACATCATCGAACGCAAGCCGCCCGACTGTTCAATATTAAAATCGATCCCCGGCTCGTAGGCTACAATACAGCCGGTATCTACCCGCAGCACCTCGTTGTTCAGGTGTCGTTCAATAACGGTTCCTCCCGCGTGTATAAACGCTTTTCCGTCGCCCTGAAGTTGTTGCATGATAAACCCTTCTCCGCCCAAAAATCCGGCGCCCAACCGCCTGTTGAACGTAATGGAGATTTTTGTGCCAAGGGCTGCACATAAAAAAGCATCCTTTTGGACGATGATCCGTCCGCCCATTTTGGCTAAATCCAGCGGGATAATGGTTCCCGGGTAAGGCGCCGCGAAGGCAACATGTTTTTTGCCCCATCCCTGGTTGGCAAAGTGGGTGAGAAACAGCGATTCTCCCGTAATCAGGCGCGATCCGGCTGATAAAAGTTTATCGAAAAATCCGGCGCGGGGGTTGGAGCCGTCGCCCAGCTTCGCCTCAAAGCTAATTCCGTCTTCCATGTACAGCATGGCGCCTGCCTCGGCAATAACGGTTTCGCCCGGGTCCAGCTCAACTTCAACCAGTTGAACATCGTGCCCGATAATCTTGTAGTCAATTTCGTGTGATTGCATGTTTATTGGAATTTAAATTTTTTATCTGCCACGAATTTACAAAACCAATCGGTTCCGGCCTCTTGTTTTCGATAAACATAGGATATCGGTAGGTAAATGGCCCGATTAACACCGGATGGTTCATTCGCTTTTTGAATATTTAAACAGGTTGGCGGTACCAGATCCGATCGGTTGAGTAATTTAGCGAAGCAAACGGAGGTTTGGTTTGTGTGAAATAATAAAATGTGTGTTATCCATCTTTTAAAAAGCAGAAAAATGAAACTAACGGTGTTGACCGATAATACCGCCGGAGGCCGATTTCTGGCCGAACACGGGCTTTCGTACCTGGTTGAACTGGATGACCGAACCATCTTGTTTGATACCGGGCACAGCGATGTATTTTTGCAAAATGCGGTCAAACTGAATATCGACATAAAAAAAACAGTCGATCTCATTGTTCTGAGCCACGGGCACTGGGATCACGGCGACGGTTTGCGTTTTCTGGAGGATAAACCCTTACTGACACATCACGCTGCCTTCATGAGAAGGTCTCGTAAATCCGACAGAACATCGGTTGGTTTGTCTCTGACCAAAGAAACAATCAGCCAAAAATTTGATCTGATCACGACATCTGGGCCTTTCCGTATTTCGGAACATATTTTCTTTCTGGGTGAAGTTGCCCGTAAAAATGACTTTGAGGCTCAGTCAACAAGCTTTTGTGATGAAAACGGGAACGACGATTTTGTCCCGGATGATTCGGCTTTGGTCCTGGTTGAAAACGGGCAGCTGGTTGTTATTTCAGGATGTGCTCATTCAGGCATTTGCAATCTGTGTGAGCAGGCCAAAAAAGTGACAGGTATCGGCACAATCAGTTCAGTACTGGGAGGCTTCCACCTGAAACAAAACAACGAACAAACCCGGCAGACCATCCGGTATTTCCGGCACGAAAAAGTCCGGAACCTGATGCCTTCACACTGTACCGGGCTTCCGGCCTTATCGGCCTTTCACGACGCATTTCATATCCGGTTGCTAAAAACCGGGCAACAAATAACCCTGTAGGGATTGAGAAATCAGATCAGTTATTGATTTTGTTCAACAGTTAGATTTATGACCTTCGCTACCCTCGAAGATCAATTTAACGGGATTTTCTTTTTTGCGTGGCCATAAAAAAAGCTTCCTGTCTTTGGAGGAAGCTTTTCATCGGGTTGAGGTCGGTGGCGGATTCGAACCGCCGTACACGGTTTTGCAGACCGTTGCCTAGCCACTCGGCCAACCGACCTTGTTTTTCGGGATTGCAAATTTATATAAATTTTCCAGCTTTGCAACAGCTGTATGCACGATTTTATGGCCTGCTTAAACTGACACTTACTTTCTTAACCTGTCCACCCAGGGGTGCGTTCATCTTCGAAAGTTTGACCGTGGCGTGCTCAATGTGGGGAAAAGCCTCATACAGAGCATCCAGGATCCGGCTGCAAACGTGTTCCAGCAGGTCTGATGTAACAGCCATTTCGCGTTTTACCAAATCGTAAACTTCCTGGTAATTCAGCGCATCTTCCAACTTGTCCGACTTGCCGGCTTTCTCACAATCCACCCCGATCTGCACCGACACCAGAAACCGTGTGCCAATTTGCTTCTCAACCGGAAAATGACCGTGGCGGGCATAAAACTCCATTCCTGTAATTTCGATTAAACCAGACATGCTCTAAAATTTTGAAAGTTACCTATTAGCAAACCGGCAGTAAAATTAATTTTTCTTTTTCAGATGTTCATTTTACAGGTCGTTAAAAGCTTTTGTGCAGAATCATTTTTACTTTTGCAAACAATCCAACAACCTTCTTTAAAATAGATCGAAGAAGGGATTCCGGGAAATCATGAGCAACATCTGGTCAACTGAAATTGAATCCATTGCAGTTTATCAGATATGTTTATTTTTACAGCGAAAATTAACAAGTGGTTATATGAGTGAGAATAGTCCTGAAAAAGAAGTTGTGGTAAAGAAAAACTTTATCAACCAAATTATTGAAGAGGAATTAAAAACCGGGAAAAATACGGGTCGGGTGCATACCCGTTTCCCGCCCGAACCCAACGGGTATTTACATATCGGGCATGCCAAGTCGATTTGTCTGAATTTTGGGACTGCTCAGCAATACAACGGCATAACCAATTTGCGTTTTGATGATACCAATCCTACGAAAGAAGAAACGGAATATGTTGATTCGATCAAAGAAGATGTACGTTGGCTGGGTTTCGACTGGGACGACCGGGAGTACTACGCCTCTGATTATTTCGACCGGCTGTTTGAATTTGCGCTAAAGCTGATCCGTGACGGGAAGGCTTATGTAGATGACCAAAACGCTGAGACAATCAGCAGCCAAAAGGGAACGCCAACCCGCCCCGGCATCGAAAGCCCTTTTCGTAACCGTCCGGTAGCTGAAAATCTCGACTTGTTTATGCGCATGAAAGCCGGCGAATTTGATGAAGGCGACCGGGTGCTTCGCGCTAAAATTGACATGTCGTCGCCCAATATGCACATGCGCGACCCCATCATCTACCGGATCATGAAAACTCCGCATCACCGAACCGGCGACAAATGGTGCATTTACCCGATGTACGATTTTGCCCACGGGCAGTGCGATTATTGGGAAGGCATTACGCACTCCATCTGTACGTTGGAATTTGAAGTACACCGGCCGCTTTACGACTGGTTTATCGATCAGCTGATGGACAGCGATTACCGCCCGCGCCAGATTGAGTTTGCCCGTCTGAACCTGAGCTACACGGTGATGAGTAAACGAAAATTGCTGGAACTGGTAAAAAATAACCATGTGAACGGCTGGGACGACCCGCGCATGCCCACCATCTCCGGCTTACGGCGCCGTGGTTACACGCCTGCTTCCATCCGCAATTTTTCCGATCGCATTGGGGTGACCAAGGTGGACGGGATGATCGATGTAGCGCTGCTTGAACACAGCGTCCGCGAAGATCTTAACAAAACGGCCCAGCGGGTAATGGGCGTGCTCGACCCGCTGAAAGTGGTGATCACCAATTATCCGGAAGGCAAGGTGGAAGAGATTGATGCCATTAATAATCCGGAAAACCCGGATGCCGGAACCCGTAAAGTACCCTTCACCCGCGAACTTTATATCGAACGGGATGATTTTATGGAAGACCCGCCAAAGAAATTTTTCCGGCTCTCACCGGGAACCGAAGTCCGCCTGCGTTATGCCTATTTCATAACATGTACGGATGTCGTTAAAGATGAAAACGGGCAGATTACCGAATTGCATTGTACTTACGACCCGGCATCGCGGGGCGGCAACTCGCCCGACGGACGCAAAGTAAAAGCGACCTTGCATTGGGTTTCGGCCAGCAAAAGCTTAAAGGCCGAAGTCAGGCTTTACGACCGTTTGTTTACCGACGAAGAACCCGACGGGCATAAAGACATTGATTTTAAAGAATTCATGAATCCGGAATCACTGAAAATTTTACCGGATTGTTATATTGAGCCTTTTGTAAAGGATGCCAAACCATTGGATTCGTTCCAGTTTGAGCGCCTGGGCTATTTTAATCTCGATCCCGACAGCCAGGCCGGGAAACCGGTGTTCAACCGGACGGCCCCGCTTCGCGATACCTGGTCGAAGGTTAAAGATAAATAAATACAGGCGGATGCATGAATCATCCGGTGATGTGTCAGAAACTGAAAGCCGGGCATTCCGGCTTTTGTGTCAATATCACATCGTTTTCGGCACAAATATACCCGGAGCAGGTTAAAGTTTCTGACAACTTTTTTATTTATTGGTCTGCTTACCGATTATTCACTCCCTTTAGCCGATCAGTTTTCTTTGCAGCCGGTTTTCTGTATTAGTTTTACCGGTGAAATTAATGTGTAAAAACATGGAAGATTGGCATAGAAGCGAACGACGGTATGGTCACCCGGATCATGGGAAAAGACAAAAAGGTTCATTTCTGGGAGTTGTACTCATTCTAATCGGCTTATTTTTGATTATCAGAGAACTTGGCTGGCAGTTTGGCTTTCCGGTTTGGCAATCAATCCGGGATTTTGTATTTGTCGGTTTTCATCCGCACCTGCACCCCATTGGTACGGTAGTGATTCTTTTGCTTGTGGGATTGTTGCTGTTGTCCTGGCGGCGGGTGATTGGCGCGATTGTGATCGGGCTGGCATTTTTATTCTTTTTGCCTCATCTGTTCATTTCGGGGCTGCTGGTTCTTTTATTTTTTCCGGTATTACTGATTATTCTTGGGATCATTATTTTAAGCCGGCTTTTATGACCAATTTGAAGATTGTTATCCGAAATAGTTTAATTTCGGGAATGAAACCAAAAATTGTAGATGCTTTTAAACTGATAAGTTATGGAACAGAAAGGAAATAAACGGTTTTACCTGGGAGTTGTCCTGATCGTGGTGGGGGTAATACTGATTTTACAGCGCTTGGATTTGATCCCCTGGGACCTGGCCGATCTGCTGATTTCGTGGCAGATGTTATTAATTGCCATCGGGTTGTTTTTAATTATTGGCGGTAATCGTGTTGGCGGCTTGATATTGGTTGCCATTGGAGGCTTCTTTATTTTGCCCGAGTTTGTTCATGTTCCCCATGAACTGAGGCGAATCTACTGGCCGCTTGTTTTGGTGATGATCGGCGCCGCCCTCTTATTCCGGCATAAAGGCTGTAACCGGCAAATCAAGGAAGGACCTGCTGACAGATCGTTTGACCAGTTTGATGACTTCGTCATCTTTGGAGGGCGCGAAATTTTTATCAATACACAGGAACTGAAAGGAGGGCGTTCAACCTCTATTTTTGGCGGAATCGAGTATGATTTCCGAAAAGCGCAGCTATCCCCGCAGGGAGCTGTTATCGACTGCCTGTGCGTTTTTGGGGGAACAGGTTTGAAAGTACCGCTCGACTGGAATGTTCGGAACGAAGTGACGGCCATCTTTGGCGGAGTGACCGATAAACGCGGCGACACTTACCGGGAGGGCAATCTCGACCCGTCGAAAACGATTGTTATAAAAGGGGTAATTGTTTTTGGAGGCGTGGAAATCAAGCATGTGTAAAATGCAATGAAACACCCATTTCTCAATAACCGGATTTTACTGCTCTACTATGGCCTTTTTTGGCTGTTGACAGGTTTGGGTAACTTTTTGCTCCAGGTTCTTTGGTATAATATGAGTTTCAACACGTCGGCGCTGGAGTCGGTGTCGGTTTTTGTGTTGTACCCGGTACTGGGTGCAAGTATCTGGTACCTGGTTCGTTATAACGGCATAAAAGAAAACGACTGGTTGTGGAATATTCTGTTTCACCTCATGGGGGCATCCATCATGAATGCCATTTGGTTGTACCTGAGCTTCATCCTGGTGAAGATGGTCAACGAAACCCACCTCGAGTTTTTGATGGAAGCGCTTCCTTCCCGGATCTTAACCGGTTATTTGTTATATGCCGGTTATGTTGTGTTTTTCTATGCCATTAATTATTACAACTCGTTAAAAGAAAAAGTCAAAAAAGAAGTCGAACTGAAATCCCTGATCCGCGATGCCGAGCTGCATGCTTTAAAGTCGCAGATCAACCCGCACTTCATTTTTAACAGCTTGAATTCGATTTCCTCACTCACCATCAGCAATCCGGAGAAAGCGCAGGAAATGGTCATCAACCTGTCGGCGTTCATGCGGTATTCCTTGTTGCACGGCCGTGAAGAAACGGTTTCGTTGAAAGAAGAACTTGAAAACATCAAATTATATCTGAGTATCGAGAAGATACGTTTCGGGATAAAATTAAACCCGGTTTTTGATATCGACGAGGGATGTATGCAGGCCAAAATTCCCAACATGATCCTTCAGCCGCTCCTCGAAAATGCCATAAAATACGGTGTTTATGAAGCAACCAACCCAGTGAGTATCCGGATAACCTGCCGGTCGGAGGATGGTTATTTTCAGATTGTCATTGAAAATGATTACGAGCCCGACTCGGTGAAAAACAAAGGCGAGGGAATTGGTTTACGGAATATCCGGCAACGGTTGGAACTGATCTACGGTAATCCGAATCTGCTTCGGCTGACCGATAATAAAACAAGTTTTAAAGTTGAGTTAATGCTGCCTCAAAATGGAAAAAGTCATGCGCGAAAAAATTAATACCCTGATTGTTGAAGACGAAGAACTGGCCAGGGACCTGCTGAAATCGTATTTAAAAGATCACCCGGACATTAACCTGATCGGGGAATGTGAAAATGGCTTCGAGGGTATCCAAAAAATAAACGAGCTGAAACCCGACCTGGTGTTTCTGGATATTCAGATGCCGAAAATCACCGGCTTCGAGATGCTTCAGTTGCTCGATCATAAACCCGAAATTATTTTTACAACGGCTTACGACCAGTATGCTATAAAAGCTTTTGAATACAACGTGGCGGATTATTTGTTGAAACCCTTTTCAAAAGACCGGCTGCTGGCTGCCATCGACCGGGTGACGGAGCGGATCGGCAACCAGGAAAAAAACACCGAAAAGCTGGAGAAGCTGAGCGAGTTTACAACCGGCGAGTACCTGGATCGCGTCGTGGTGAAAGACCGAAGCAAAATTACGATTATCCTGACCGAGCAGATTCGCTACATCGAATCGCTGGACGATTACGTGATGATTTATGCCAATAACGGCCGCCACATGAAACAAAAAACCATGCGGTATTTCGAGCAAAACCTCAATCCCCGCGATTTTGTCCGTATTCATCGTTCGTATATCATCAATGTGAGCCAGATCGCCGAAATCCAGCAATATGAAAAAGAGTCATACCTGGTCATCCTGAAAGATCGAACCAAACTAAAGGTCAGCAAGTCGGGGTATAAAAACCTGAAGGACAGCCTGAGTTTCTAAAGTACCAAAGTGCCTAAGTACCAAAGTACCTGAGCAAAACGGCGACTGGGAACACTGTGACTATCTCCGGTTTCGCTACTTGCGGCTCTGTTAACGCCGAGTATCGCTGAGACTGAACACTGAGACTTTCTCCCGTCTTGCAGCTTGCGGCTTGGAACTAAAAAGCACAGAGTAACACTGCGACCGTCTTTTGTCTTACTACTTTTTACTCGCCACTCATAACTCATTTCTTCCCGCACTCGTGAGCCACAATTTTCTTACTTTTAGGGTTTAAATGTATTGACATGCGAAGAACCTGTTTGTTGATTTTTCTACTGATCCCTTTAGTGGTTTTCTCACAGGATGAAGTGGGGCCGGATGGCTATCTCCTGCTTTGGTTTTTGTTGATTCTGGCAACCGTGCCCTTAAGCTGGTTTTTTGCCCGATGGATAACAAACCGGTGGAAAGGGAAACCAAAGGGTTTTGGCTTTTCGTTTGGCCGGTTAAGCGTCGATTTGAAAAAAGACCGGAAATACCGCCCCAATACCCTGACGCTTGTTGTCAGAAACAACCGGTCGCGCGATGTCGACATTGACGCGCCGGTGCTGTTATTTCGTAAATTATGGTCTATCCGAAAATTCAAACTCAAGGGAATAAACCGTTACCAGATTTATCCGCTTTACCTCGAAGCCGGGAAGTCTCATGAACTTCGGATCAGCTTGGCTGTTTTTCATGAACACGACCGGGGGCTCCGGAAATATTACTGGGCAAAAATTCTTCTGCAGGATACCAGGGGCAGAAAATATGCTTCGAAATACGTCACCCTCCGGAAAAGCTTATTTTCGTAATGCGCGACTGGACATTTAATCATATCGATTTTTCGACTTACCCCTATTATGATGGCGACGACTTGGGGGTTTACCTGATGGAACACGGGGCTAAAATAAAAATTTGGGCGCCGACCGCCCTCGAAATTGAATTTCTGGTGTACCGACAGAGCCACGGGGGAAGTCCGGTCCGTAAAGAGCAGTTAATTCCCGGAGAAAACGGATGCTGGACGATTGAATTGACGGGCAAATTGTCGGGCCTGTATTATACCTTTCGCGTCAACGACGGGGAATGGCTGAACGAAACACCGGGCATTGATGCCCGCGCGGTAGGAGCCAATGGCAAGCGCGGCCTTTTTTTCAGACCCGACGAAACCAATCCCGCAGGTTGGGAAAACGATCGGCCCGTTTCGTTGGAGAACCCGGTGGATGCCATTCTTTATGAGCTCCATGTGCGCGACTTTTCCATTGCCCCCAACTCGGGTATGAAGCAAAAGGGTAAATTTCAGGCTTTTACCGAAAAGGGAACAAAAAGCCCTGATGCGTTGAGTACCGGCGCCGATCATTTGAGGGAGCTGGGGATAACCCATGTGCACCTGTTGCCGGTAGCCGATTTCTTCTCGGTTGATGAACTTCATCCGGATGAAAAATACAATTGGGGCTACGATCCGCTCAATTACAATGTGCCCGAGGGAAGTTATGCCCTTAACCCCGATGATGTGTCGCGCATTACCGGCTTCAAGCAGCTGGTGATGGCCCTGCACGAATCGGGAATCGGCGTGGTGATGGATGTGGTGTATAACCACACTGGCTATACCCGGCGTTCGTGGTTTAATCAGACCGTCCCCGGTTATTACTACCGTCAGAACCCGAACGGCACCTTTTCAAATGCCAGCGGCTGTGGCAACGAAATTGCTACGGAACGGGCCATGGTTCGTAAGTTTATCATCGACTCCATTTGTTATTGGGCAGAAGAATATCATATCGACGGTTTTCGCTTCGACCTGATGGGAGTGATCGATACGGAGACCATGAATGCAGTTCGCTTGGCCCTCGACGCCTTGCGCCCCGGTATTCTTCTGTATGGCGAGGGCTGGACGGCCGACGCCAGCCCAATGCACGAACAGTACCGCGCGGTGAAAGCCAACGTGGCCTCGCTCAACCGGATTGCCTGTTTTAATGATGATTTTCGGGACGCCCTGAAAGGAAATAATTTTGACGGGAAACAAAGAGGTTTTGTGAGCGGAAGGACCCTGAACGAAGAAGCGGTCAAGTTTGGCGTAACGGCAGCCTGTTTTCATCCCCAAATTGTTTACAGTTACGTGGAAAGCTCGTCGTATGCCTGGGCCGATCAACCCGGGCAGTGTGTGAACTACGTATCGTGCCACGACAATTATACCCTGTTCGATAAGTTGATGATAAGCCGTCCGGATGCAGACCCCGAATTAATTATTCGGATGCAAAAGCTGGCCGGCGCCCTGGTGCTGACCTCCCAGGGAATTCCTTTTTTGCATGCCGGTGTTGAATTTTGCCGGACAAAATCGGGCAACCACAATTCGTATAAATCACCCGACCGGGTCAACCAACTGGATTGGTCACGAAAAAAGGAGTTTCAGGATGTTTTCTCGTATTATCAGCAACTGATCGAACTTCGCAAACGTGTGCCCGCTTTTCGGCTGCGATCCGCTTCGGCGATTCGGCGGCATTTGAAATTTTCGTTTGCCTATCAGCCAGGAGTGGTTTCTTATCTTATCGAAGATTGCCCGGGTGAAACAAGCTGGAAAACCATCCAGTTGGTATTTAATGCCTCAGAAAAGGCGATTTCCGTCGAACTGCCCCGCTTTGGCAAGTGGACGGTTATTGCCGACGAGACCGGGGCCAGGCTGGAAGGTATCCGGGAGATGGAGACAGATCAGGCGGTGGTTTCCCCGGTTTCGATGATGATTCTGGTGGCTGATTAAAAAAAGCGCCAAAGTTCCTGAGGAACAAAGTACCTGAGCAAAACTGCAAACCGTCTTTTGTCTTACTACTTACTACTTATTACTTACTACTCGCTACTTGCAGCTCACTCCTCACCATCCTTTTTCCCGCCTGAAATGCTTATAGAACATTCGTGCATTTAGTCGGATATCTTATTCAATAAATATTTTTTTGGTCATTTTTTTCGGCAAAAGTTGTAATCGGCGGTTTGCCAGACCAATTTTATTTAAAATTTAACGAAAAAAACCAAACAAAAAGCTAAAAGGGTATTTACTCGTATTGTATAAATTCCGTAACTTGCTTCAAAATTATTTTTACGGATAAATATCTTTTAAAAGATAGAGGCTGTTGATAGAGCGATTTCTAATTTTTCTTTAGAGTGAAAGACGATAAACAAATGACTAAAAAAAAGTAATATGCTAATACCTTTACCTATTCGAGTATAAATTATCAATTGTCATACAGCCCATTACGATTAAATCCTGAAGTAATGGCTGCAAAATATCCCTTTTCATTTAAGGAAATTGCTTTTATCCGGCATCAAAAGGCATTTTGAACATAGTCTTGACAAAACATATCCGGGGGCGATGGTGTGTTTAAGAGGTTCAGGACTTAGCTCTTAAGTATGACTAGAATTTGGACGAGATTTTTTGAGCTTGTTATTGGGGCATGCTTGTTAATTAACCCTGTAAGTAATTCTGCTGCTTACAACCAAACTTATGCGAAAGCATACAATACCCTTGCATCAAAGGGTACTGTACTGTCTCCTGCAAGGTTCGTATATTCCTTTCCCGAAGAAAATCAGACAACAGATAAGCCGGTCATTTTTAATGCCATACCTGGCATTTTGGCTCAGGAAACAGATGATCTGACAGCCTTGCGCTCAAATAAGTCGCATCCATCTGTTTTTGACCCGGCACATGCCTGGTCAAAGCCCGGATCTGCTCCGTTGGTGGTTGCGCCGCCGCCCGTTGCTTTAGGTGGAAACTGGAATGAAACAACGAGTTGGGACGGAGGAACTGTTCCTACATTAGCGGACGATGTAATCATCCCCAACGGGGTAACGGTGACCATTAACGGTGATGCTGTTTGCCAAAACCTCACCATCGAAGCCGGAGGAACGTTGGTTTTTAGCACGGCCAACACCCTCACTATTAGCGGCAGCCTTTTAAATTCCGGCACCTTAACGGCTATCGCCGGTTCAAACATCATTTTATCCGGCAACTGGACCAATTTCGGGACCTTCACCCCTAACAGCGGAGCGGTTACCTTTAACCAGGCCGGATCAACGATCTCGGGGGCGACAACTTTCGGAAACCTTGTTATTGATGCCGGCACTAACGTTAGTTCAGTTGTGACGGTGTCTTCCGGGATCACAATTGCCAACCTGACTTTAACTAACGGGTTGCTTTCCTTTACCGATGGAACCAGTACAATTACCACCCTCACCAACCCGATCCCTGAAACAGCGGGAATAGAAGTTAACGGGGCGAACGCTACCTTAAGTACGGGTAACTTCACCATCAATAATAAGGGCTTAATCCGGATTGTAAATGGCACTGCCAACTTTGGCACAATATCGGGCAACAGTGTTGACACCAACGTCAATGGTGCTTTTGTTGTTGAAGGTGGCACAGTAAACATTGCCGGACGGCTGCATAACTCGGCGGGTAGTCCAAACCTTTTCCCCGGTACGACTTTCAAGTCCGGAATCACGGTTAGTGGCGGAACCGTTAATCTGGCGACTGTTGGGAATGGCTCGTCCAGTGAAGGAAGCCTCGATATAACGGCCACCGGCTACTTTAATTTCAGCGATGGCCTCATTCAAATCCTGAATCCGAGCATAGCATCCAATGCCATTGACCTGTACATCGATAAAGAATATGGCAACGGGAATAAAATCATTACCGGGGGGACCTTCCAATTTGGGTCGGGCGCGAGCGCCGGTGCAGAATTCGTGATCAACACGAAGATCCCCCTATACAATTTAACTACATACGATTCTTCTATTTCCCTTGCGTTCACCAGTGATATCAGTACTGAAAATACGATTCGAATACCGGCAACCTACGATGGCACTTATACCTTTCGATTCAAAGGTGGAAGCGAAAACTTCCTGCCCGTTACCATAAATCTGAGCGGGACCAGCTATAATACAAATGCATACATTGAAGTGTCGATGTACGGGAGCAAACACCCGCAAAATGCCAATACCACCAACTTCCTAAATCGCCACTGGCTGGTAAAATCAAGCGGCATAACCGGTATCAATTACGATGTTTCAGCAACTGTTCTAACTACTGATTTTGTTGGGACCCCAAGTGAAGTAACCGTCGGAACCTATACAAGCGGCACGCTCTGGTCGAAAGCGACAACCGCAAGCCTAAGTACAACCAACCTGACCATCGCCGGGCTGAGTTCAGATACAGAAATTTCCGGTATTTCAGACATTCCTTTAACGGTTTCCATTACGAACGGCGAAACAGCCTCTGTCTGTGAAGGAGCTTCGGTAACGCTAATTACAACCGTCACCGGAGACTCTCCAATTACGTATTCCTGGACTCCAACCGAAGGGTTGGATGACCCGGCTATAGCTAACCCAACCGCCAGTCCAACCACAACTACTGCATATACCGTAACGGTTACCGATGGAAATGGATTTACAGCCAGCGATGCCATTACTATTACTGTAAATGGCTTGCCCTCTGCTCCAACCAATACCACTACTCCCATTACCTACGATGGAAACCCACACACGGCAACAGTCGCTGTCGGAGTGGATGAAGTCGATATTTGGTACACCGATGCTGCCGGAAGTACAACGACCTCAGCCCCTTCAGGAACCAATGCAGGTACTTACACGGCTTTTGCTGCCGCCCGAAATAGCTTAACCGGCTGTGAAAGTGCGACAAGGACCGAGGTGACCTTGACGATTCTTAAAGCTGAACTGACCGTCACAGCCGACAACAAAACCAAAACTTACGACGGGTTGGCATTTACAGACTTCACGGTAACGTACTCCGGTTTTGTTAACAGTGAAAGCCCTAGCGTACTAAGCGGAACACTTGCCTTTTCAACCAACCCGGCAGGGCCTGCTGTGGATGCAGGAACCTATGTCATCACCCCATCCGGCTTGACTTCAGACAACTATGACATTACCTTTAACACCGGGCAACTGGTTATCGGGAAAGCCGATCCCGTTATTAACGTTAGTCCTTACAATGTGACTTACAACGGGCTGGCTCACACTTCTGCGTTTACAGCCGTTGGCGTTGAGTCAACACCGCTTGACCTTTCTGCCTTGATGAATGTCAGCGCGACAACCCATACCAACGTGGGAGCTTACCCGACAGATGCATGGAGTTTTGCCGGAAACGACAACTACAACTCCGCCAACGGAACAGTCAGCAATACAATCAGCCGGGTTGGCCTGACCATTACCGCCGACAATCAATCGAAAATATATGACGGAGCTGTTTTTAGCCCGTTTACGGTTACTTATTCCGGTTTTGTTAACGGTGAAAACGAAACTCTTCTGGCAGGAACATTGACTTTTAGCGGAACAGCGACAACTGCCATTAATGTTGGAACCGGATATGTCATCACCCCATCCGGCCTGACTTCAGACAACTATGATATCACCTATACCGATGGTGCGCTGACCATTACCCCCAAACCCCTCACCCCCTCCATCACCGCCAACAACAAATGTTACGATGGCACGACAGATGCTACATTAAGCAATTATTCTGTCGCAGGAATCATAGATGACGATGATGTAGCACTTGTTATTGGTACTGTAAGCTTTAATTCAGCATCAGTCGGGCTAAGAACTGTGACTGCAAATGTCAGTCTTTCGGGTAACGATGCCGGGAATTATACGTTGTCAGCAAGTACTCCAACAACTGTAGCAGAGATATACAATTTGCCCATTATCAACTTAGGAAGCGTTCAGGCTATTTGTGCAGGGACGACCAGCTTTAACCTACCCTATACGGGTACAACCTACTCACCGACAACTTACAGCATAACGACGGGGAGTCCGGCTATGCCCGATTTTACACCGGTAGATAATGCCTTACCTGTTTCATCGCCGATCACGGTTGCGATTCCAGAAAGTGTAGCGGCCGGTACCTATCAGTTTAACATTATTGTAACCAACGGGAATGGTTGTACATCAACCAATAAGACTTTTAATCTTACCATAAACGCGCTTCCTGCTATTTTTGACCTGACCCATTCAGGCAATGGCAGCTACTGTGCAGGCGGTTCGGGTGTGGTAATTGGCCTGAGTGGTAGCCAGTCCGGGATTACCTACACCCTGCGTCGGGACGGGACGGGAGTTGCTACCCTAAACGGTCTAATCTCAGGTGATGCAATCAACTTTGCTGCTCAAACGGTTGAAGGAAGCTACACCATCACAGCACGAAACAACACAACAACCTGCGAATCTGCCATGAATGGCAGTATTGAGGTTTCCATTAATCCGCTTCCTGCAATTTACAATGTAACCGGAGGCGGAGGTTATTGCAGCGGAGGCACAGGTGTAACGATCGGGCTCGATGGAAGCGATATAGGAGTTGAGTATCAACTGATCTGGGGCGGGTCGATAAATATAGGTGCCCCGGTAAACGGCACCGGGTCTGCCATTAGTTTCGGAAACCAAACGACTGCCGGCACATACACGGTCAGGGCGACCAATACCACTACCGGATGTACTCAATTAATGAACGGTAACCAAATGGTAACGTTTTACCTACTGCCGACAGCTTATTCTGTTACCGGAGGCGGCAATTATTGTGCAGGTGGCCCCGGAGTAGCCATTGGGTTAAATAGTAGCCAAGGTGGCATTACCTATACCCTGTTGAGAGATGGCATTTCAACCGAAATTATCCAATCCGGCACCGGTACATCGATTAGTTTTGGCAACCAAACAGCAGTGGGAACCTATACCGTGATTGCCAGAAACAATTCCACTTCTTGTGAAAATACCATGACAGGCAACGCCACAGTTATTGTAAATCCGTTACCCCTGATCTTCAACGTTACCGGAGGAGGAAGCTATTGCTCAAATAGTGGCGGCGTAACGGTTGGACTGGATGGTAGCCAAACAGATGTTAGCTACATCTTGTACCGTAATGGCATTACTACAGGTACTCTCCGGGTAGGAAACGGAGGAACGATCAGTTTTGGAAACCAAACAATTGCCGGAAACTATACCGTAATTGCCACCAATGGTACCACTGGCTGTACAAACCCGATGGCTGGCAGTGTTACAGTTACCGTCAACCCCTTACCAACCCTCTACAACGTTACCGGCGGAGGCAGCTATTGCGCCGGAGGTGAGGGGGTCGAAGTTGGTCTATCGGGCAGCGAAACCGGTATTTCCTATCAATTATTGCTTGGCGGGAGCGCCGTGGGTTCGCCGGTAGCAGGTACAGGCAGTGCCATCAGCTTTGGAGCTCAAACCGCTACCGGAACCTATACCGTGAGGGCTACCAACACCAGTACCGGATGTACCCGGATCATGAGCGGGTCTCAACAGGTTATAGTCCGGGACCGTCCAACTTCCATTATTACCGTGAACGGAGCGACAAACGCCAATGCAACTATTTGTGCCGGAGGTGTGGCCGAACTTTGGATTTCATTTGCCCCAACAGGTAGCGGTCCTTATGTTTATTCGTTAAATGGAGCTGCGCCGGTTACGAATACCGGGAACCCGGAAAAGATAATAGTTCCGCCGACCTCAACAACCACCTATCAAATTACTTACTTAAGAAACTCCTATCCATGTGAGGCCCAGCCCGGCGATATGGCAGGTACGGTAACCGTAACGGTCAACCAATTGCCAACCTTAACATCGTTATTGACCGGAACAACATGCAGTGGAAGTAATTTCAGTTACACCCCTGCATTCTCCATTTCCGGTACCACCTATTCGTGGAGCCGGGTCGCCGTGCAGGGCATTAGCAACGGCGCCAGAACCGTAAACAACAGCACCCCCATTAGTGAAACCTTGAACAATACCACCGGGGCGCCGATTGATGTGACCTATGTGTTTACCATGACCCAACCAAACACCGGATGCGTCAATACGCAAAACCTGGTGGTAACCGTCAACCCGACTCCCGCCATTACCGTAACGGCCACCCCATCGATTATTTGCGAACTGGAAACCATTGAAATCACGACTGCGGTAACCTTGGGGTCAGCCAGCGACTATACCCTGAGCTATGTTTCGGGAACCTATACCGAAATACCGGCTGATGTTCACAGCGTCGACGGCAGTTTTTCGATTTCACCGATCCCCGGCATACACATTTACCGGGTAACGGCCACCAACGAACAAGGGTGCAGCAGTTCGAAAACGGTTACCGTAAAAGTGTTTGATATTCCTGAACTTGTTGTTTCGTTGTCATGTTTTGACCAGTCTATTTCTGTCAGTGCAAGCATGCAGGGTACTGCCAGTAACCCACTCAATTTCCCGTCATCTGATTGGGGAACCATTCAATATTCGTATGATGGCGGGACAAGTTGGACGAATGAAACCACTCAGGGACCGGGCTTGCCTCTTGGCCCTTATACGGTTTTAGCCAAAAATACGGCCAGACCCGATTGTTATGCTACGGTAACCATTATCATTTCTACCAGTTCGGTACTGGCTCCCGACATCAAGATCTGTCAGACTGACCCATCTGTTCCAATGACAGCCATTGCCCTTTGCGATGGATGGACTGATACACCCAATATTGGTTACATCGCTCCGACAGGCGCCCTAACCTATATCGTATCGTCATCAAATGATGCTCCCTACACTCCTGGAATAGTAGTCTATTATACCGTAACAGAAATTTTCACTGTTGGCTCCGACGGATTAATCACATTTAAAGATTGTCCTGCTGATGGTGCCGACTACGATTACGCTATTTACGAATACCCGTTTGACCCGGAGCACCCGGAACGAGGTTTTGTTCACCTTTTCGACGACATTTGTTTTTCGGGGAACAATGGTCAGGATTATTACCTGAATCCGAACAAGTATTACCAGTTTGTTATCAGCAGCGCGACCAACATTAACGGGAAGTCCTCGAATATTTCTTTTGTCGGGAACCACAAACCGAATGTGATCAAAAAATCTAATTCTCAGGTGGTTTGGTATGATCAGGACATGAATATCGTAGGTTATGGTGATAGTTTCAATCCGGTTCCCACCCCGATTCCAAACACAGATACGCCAGAAGATCACATTTTTTATGCAGCTTGTGCAACAAGCGAACTGGAAGACCAATGTCTGGAAGAAGTCCACTTCATCATATACCCCATCCCCACCGGGTCGGCATCGGGAACATCCGTAACCTGCTCCAATCAAATTACCGATATCCGTTTGAGCGCGGTCGATGCCCAGGGTAATCCGGTCCCGCCCGAACTGGTTACTTATACCTGGACTTCCAGCAACCCCGACGGAAGGGCTTCGGGCTACAGCAATTGTTCCTCAGGTTGCCCAAGCGTGATTATCGACCAGGTAGTAAACCCCACCACCCAGACGGCTTATGTGTATTACGAAATTACCGTTCATGCCGGAGAATGCGAGCCGCATACGTTTTCCTTCAAATTACAGGTCGAACCGATGCCCGATGTGGCTGTAACAAACCAGGATCAAAATATTTGCCCGTCGCCCAATACCGTAATCACTCCAATCATCGTTCAAACATTAAATGAAGTGCCCGGTCTGTCGTATGCCTGGTACCGTACCAACACCGAAAATTTTGAAAGCTCATCTACCATACCCGAAACAGGTATTGGCCTGCCCGATGCTGAAGGCAGGTTTACCATCGAGGGAACCCTGCAAAGCAAATACCCGGCTACTTTACAAACAGTCGAATTTTACTTCCAGGTGCAGGTAAACAACAGTACCTGTGTTGAAAAAATTGCCACGGTCGTTGTTGGCGACATCGATCCGCCTGTGATTACCTGCCCCGGTCCTGTCAGTATCGAATGCCAGTACAACATCCCCGTTGCAGTCAACACATACGCCGATTTCATCGCCCTCGATGAATTTTCGGATGTTACAGATAATTGTACCGCCGAACCGGTAGTTACCCATGTGAAGGACGAACTTGTCAACGGTGGCACCTATTGTAATGGTATCATCCGCCGTACCTACCGGGCAACCGATTATGCCGGAAACTACAGCGAATGTACCCAGGATATCTCCATTCTGGATAACGAAAAACCAAGCTTCACAATCGACTTATTTTCTGCGGCTTATTGTGTGAGCGACATCATCACGGCGATTTACGACGGACAGCCCGAACCCTGGGCCGACATTACCCCCGAACGTCCGGACTATTATGTACTGACAGCAAACGATAAAACCCTGTTGAACAATGTGACCTTCACGGATAATTGCGGGGCAACCCGCTACTGGTCGCTGGTCGACAGCAACGTCAACCCCGTCCGCGACAATAACTCAGACCTGTTGCAAGACAAAACCGATAACATCACCGCCCACCCGATTACCCTGCAAGGAGCAGCAAAGGCCGATGTTGAATATTACCTGGTTTACTGGCTGGTGGATGCCTGCGGCAACCGGTCGGAAAATGATTTTGTGGTGAACATCACCATTAAACCGCGACCCGATATTATAAAAATGAATGAACCTTAAAGATAACACCTTGTGAAAAACCAATAAACGATAGGCCTATGAAACACAAGCAAATAAGATAGTAGCAGCGGACAGGACAATCCCAATAACAAGTGTGCTGCACGACCCGGGCTGCCCCCCCGGACGGTTCGGGTCAATTCACCTCCGGAGTGTAGTGAGTAGCAAGTCGTGAGTAAGGAGGCAGGAGAACGGAGAAGGGAGGAAGTACCAGTGTTCAGGCGCAAGCTGCGAGTCAAGAGTCAAGAGCCAAGACTTGGAACTTGAAACCTGGAATTTGGAATTTGGAACTTGAATCCGTCTGCGCCGGAGTAAACACTCAAAACTCTCTGTGAATACTTTGCGGTCTCTGCGTTAAAAAATTAAACGCAAAGAACGCAAAGGACGCGGTGTTCCTCAGGTACTTTGTTACTCAGGCACTCAGGTACTTTGAAACTTTTAAAATGACCAATTAACGAATTAACTAATACAATTTTTAAATTATTCACTTTTAATTTTTACATGTATGAAAAAGCAAATTTTATTTCTCATCTTTTTGGTGCTGGCTTCCTTCGCCAGTGTGAACAATGCCTTTGCGCAGTACGATCCGAACTTAACAGCAGCCCCGACCGGTTGCCCGACTCCAACTCCAATTGAAGCCACTTGTGTAACTTCAGGCCCGTTAAGCCCGGTTGCCGGAACTTCTTACACTTACACAGTGACTGTCAATGATCTTGGTACAATACATTGGCTTGTAACTACAGAATCTGATTTTATCGTTGCAGGAATGCTTACATCAAACATTGAAACGACTACAGGTGGTATTATTTCTGCAGCAGGTACGGCTTATAATGATCCCGCTAACACATCAGCTACGGTTGATATTACCTGGAGATCATTTGACCCAGCACAAAATGTATTCTTGGTAACATATGTTGAGAATTCTGCTGGTTGTACTGATAACATTCAGGTCTATAAAATTGTACCGGTACATGCATTCACCTTGGATATTGTAGCTCTTACTCAAGGAGGTGCACCTAATACAAATCCTGAGGATTGCGTTTCTCCGGTATTTGGAGCAAGCTGGAACGGTACTAACGTCACAATGGACTATGGAGTTAACTACGTGTATTTTGCAGTAACTGCTGCCAACTGGTCACATTCATGGTTGCCATCTTTCCAACTAACTGCAACAAATATGGGAACAACTGGAACATTGGCTGTAGATTGGGCCTATGATAATTTATCGTATGGAGCAAGTGCGGTTTGGAATGGCACAACTGTTTCCGGGGATATTTATACCTCAACCAATGCAGTAACTCCAAGCAATGAGGTTGGTGTTGATGCAGCAGGTGAGTGTATTATTGTTCGGGTAACTGTTGATCACAACCAGGACGAGACCTTAGCTGCTATAGTTCTTAATCTGGGTGTTGATGGTGTTATGTACGATCCTTCAACCACTGCATATGGTACTCTAACTCTTGGAGACCTGCATTGGACTGCTGGCTCAGAAGCAGGACAAGGTTGTCCGTGGGTTGATGGTTACGTCAATGACAATGTAGATTACACATTAACTCCGAGACCTACTGTTACATCAGCAACACCGACAAGTCCAACTGACCCAACTCCTCTACCATTCCTTATTAAAAACTAAGGAATTGGTCGTTGACACTGCTTTTTCATAACCAAGATATCCTCACCCCGGTCGGTTTTGGCCGGGGCGGGGCCTTTGGTTAAAAGAGTCGTGAGTAGCGAGTAAGGAGGCAGGAGAAAGTCTCCGCGGCGCTCAGCGAATACTTAGCGAACTCTGCGTTAAGAAATTAAACGCAAAGAACGCGGAGAAGCCCAGAGGACGCGGTAATAAGACGGCAGTCAGTGTGAAAAGAGTCGTGAGTCGCGAGTCGTGCGGCAGGAAGAAGTCTCAGTGTTCAGTACCAGTGTTCAGTCGCCGTATTACTCAGGAACTTTGGCACTTTGAAACTTAGCGCCCTTTTTGGTTAAAGGGGAGAACGGAGACGGAAGACCGGAAATGGACGATAGCAGTTCGGAAATGGACAACGAAAGTTTGGAAATTGACGACGAAAGCCCGGTATTACCCAGGCACTTTGTCACTTAGGCACTTAGGAACTCAGGAACTTTGGTACTTGTAACTTAAAACTGAAATGAAATGACAACAAACAAACATGGCCCGCCCGCGATGCCGGCCAACCGCGGCGCCCCCGGCCTCAACAAAGACCCGGTCGGCGCAAACAGACAGGGGTTTCTGCCCGGGCTTTCTGGCTCGGAACGGGAGAGGTATGCGGTGAAGTAGTGAGACTGGAGGAAGTCGCAGTTTTTTTAACCCTTTCGGGGTCGTTGACCTCCAAAAGGGTGGAACGAAGCGATACCCCGTCGGCGGTTGCAAACCCCGATGGCGGGTATAATGAGAAAAATGAATATGCAAACAAATGAAGGTTGAACCATTGACATACGGGCATTTCTACCACGTCTACAACCGGGGAAACAACAGTTGTAACATTTTCCGGGAAGCGGACAATTACGAGCATTTCCTGGGATTGTACGATAAGTATATTTCGCCGGTGGCCGATACGTTTGCCTGGGTGCTGATGCCGAATCATTTTCATTTGCTGGTCAGGATAAAGGAAGAAACAGACATCGGGTTTATTTCCGTTAAAACTCTTTCGGGGTCGTTGACCTCCAAAAGGGAGGAACGAAGCAATACCCCGTCGGCGGTTGCAAACCCCGATGACGGGTATAATGAGAAAAATGAATATGCAAACAAATGAAAGTTGAACCATTGACATACGGGCATTTCTACCACGTCTACAACCGGGGAAACAACAGTTGTAACATTTTCCGGGAAGCGGACAATTACGAGCATTTCCTGGGATTGTACGATAAGTATATTTCACCGGTAGCCGATACGTTTGCCTGGGTGCTGATGCCGAATCATTTTCATTTGCTGGTCAGGATAAAGGAAGAAACAGACATCGGGTTTATTTCCGTTAAAACTCTTTCGGGGTCGTTGACCTCCAAAAGGGAGGAACGAAGCGATACCCCGTCGGCGGTTGCAAACCCCGATGGCGGGTATAATGAGAAAAATGAATATGCAAACAAATGAAGGTTGAACCATTGACATACGGGCATTTCTACCACGTCTACAACCGGGGAAACAACAGTTGTAACATTTTCCGGGAAGCGGACAATTACGAGCATTTCCTGGGATTGTACGATAAGTATATTTCGCCGGTGGCCGATACGTTTGCCTGGGTGCTGATGCCGAATCATTTTCATTTGCTGGTCAGGATAAAGGAAGAAACAGACATCGGGTTTATTTCCGTTAAAACTCTTTCGGGGTCGTTGACCTCCAAAAGGGAGGAACGAAGCAATACCCCGTCGGCGGTTGCAAACCCCGATGACGGGTATAATGAGAAAAATGAATATGCAAACAAATGAAAGTTGAACCATTGACATACGGGCATTTCTACCACGTCTACAACCGGGGAAACAACAGTTGTAACATTTTCCGGGAAGCGGACAATTACGAGCATTTCCTGGGATTGTACGATAAGTATATTTCACCGGTAGCCGATACGTTTGCCTGGGTGCTGATGCCGAATCATTTTCATTTGCTGGTCAGGATAAAGGAAGAAACAGACATCGGGTTTATTTCCGTTAAAACTCTTTCGGGGTCGTTGACCTCCAAAAGGGAGGAACGAAGCGATACCCCGTCGGCGGTTGCAAACCCCGATGGCGGGTATAATGAGAAAAATGAATATGCAAACAAATGAAGGTTGAACCATTGACATACGGGCATTTCTACCACGTCTACAACCGGGGAAACAACAGTTGTAACATTTTCCGGGAAGCGGACAATTACGAGCATTTCCTGGGATTGTACGATAAGTATATTTCGCCGGTGGCCGATACGTTTGCCTGGGTGCTGATGCCGAATCATTTTCATTTGCTGGTCAGGATAAAGGAAGAAACAGACATCGGGTTTATTTCCGTTAAAACTCTTTCGGGGTCGTTGACCTCCAAAAGGGAGGAACGAAGCAATACCCCGTCGGCGGTTGCAAACCCCGATGGCGGGTATACGGCAAAAAGATATAAGCCGGCGAATCAGTTTTCGCATCTGTTTAATGCGTATGCACAGGCTTTTAATAAAAGGTTTGGGCGGACAGGCAGCCTGTTTCAACATCCGTTTAAACGAAAACCGATTAACAACGAACATTACTTGAAACAAGTAGTCCTGTACATTCATAATAACCCGGTACATCACGGATTTTGCAGTCATCCGCTGGAATATCCCTGGTCGAGTTACCTGACCTGTACTTCGGTTAAACGAACGAGGCTGAAACGTGAAACGGTGATTGGGTGGTTTAACGATCCATCCAACTTTGAGCAGATGCACGATGAAAAAGTTGAAATTGAAAAAATTGAAACATGGCTGGAAATGAATTAATGCCCCGGCGGTTGAATGAGGAAAGAAAATGATAGAAGGAAGTCACCGTGTTGCTCAGGTACTTTGTTACTCAGGCACTTTGGTACTTAAAACTGTAAACTGACAAATGATCCGATTGGTACACATATTCCGTCTGTCGCTGGCGCTGATTCCGGCGCTGCTGACTGTGGCAACAGCCACGGCCCAGGAGACGCGTGTGTACATCGGAATGACCACCCCCCTGAGCGTGGAACAGATGCCGGGCGACAGTTATACCTGGGACATCTACAACGACTCAACCGTCAACTTTGCCGTTGTGCCCGGCACGGCCGTCAACAACGGGCAGGCCAGCTTCGCGGGCGGCATCAACACCGGCCCCGTGGTCAATGTCACCTGGCTCCAGGCCGGCGTGTATTTCTACAAGGTCACGGCTGTCGATGCCGAAGGTTGTACCAATAACCTGAAAATTGGCCGCATCGAAATCTTCGAGTCGCTGCCAACCATCATCCTGACGGCTGAAAACATCTGTATCGGCGATCCGCTCGACCTGGCGGTTGAGCTCTCCGGTAACGGCCCCTGGGAATTCACCCTCACCGACGGGACCAACACCCGGACATACCAGACGGATGATCCGAACTATGTGATTTCGATTGATCCGCCGCCAACGACAACAACGACATACACGATCACGCAGGTGAACGATTTATACGGAACAAACAACAACCCGCAGGCCGAAGTCACGGTGGAAGTGCACCCGAAGCCGGCTACATCGCGGATATATCGAGTAGCGAGTAGCGAGTCGCAAGAAGAGATAAGAAGATGATAGATATTAGACGATAGACGATAAAAATGATGAAACTTCGATACATACTGACAATGACGCTTCTGGCAGCTGCCTTCGTGGTGGCCGGGCAGAACGATGTCGTCGACGAAGTATGTGCCGGGACCGAACGCGTTTACCGGGTCAACGGCGAAGCCGGCTCAAGCTACGCATGGATGCTCGAAGACGCCTCCGGAAACATCATCTTAACCAATATACCCGCGGCCAACTTCGCCGGCGCCGATCCCGATACCGGCGAAGCCATACAGGGCTCCGAAGTTCGCATCAGCTGGAACCAGCCGGGCAGCTTCATCCTGTCGGTCATTCAAACTTCGGTGCATGGTTGCGACAGCCTGCAACTGGGCCAGGTGAACGTGACGGAGCAGCCGCTGGCCTTTGCCGGAAACGATCAAACCATCTGCCCGGGCGAAGAAATCAGGCTGTTTGCCGCTACGGCTTCCAACAACGGCTCCCTGCTGTGGACCACCAACGGCGACGGTCGGTTCGACGACCCGACTGCGCTGAGGCCGCTCTACCTGCCCGGTACCAACGACCTGCGTAACGGCTACGTGTTACTCACCCTCACCGCCACAGGCCTGCTGGCCGATGGCGGCTGCAACCCGGCCGTTTCGTCCCTGAGCATCCACATCATCCGCGAAGACGAGCTGGAAGAATACCTCGACCTGACCGTTTGTGAAACCGACCTGCCGTTTGTATGGCGAGACCGGGCCATTTACCAGGCCGGATACTACGAAGACGAATACAGCTCGCCCGACGGCTGCGAGGCTTTTGCCGCCCTGCACCTCGAGGTGGTGCCCGACAACGAGCCGCCGGTAGCCGAAAACGACCAGTACACGGTTGAAATGAACGTGAGCACCCCGCTGCCGGTATTGGTGAACGACTACGACCCGAACGGACAAATTGACCCGTACACGATCGAGATTCTCGAATACCCGCGCCACGGCTCGCTGAGCATCAACGAAAACAACGAACTGGTGTACACGCCACAGGCCAGCTTCCTGGGTAAAGACCGCTTCACCTACTCGGTGTGCGACGACGGTATCCCCTGTAACATGTATTGCGACGATGCCTTCGTGAACCTCGAAGTGGTGCCCTCCGGCCAGCTCGACGACTGTAAGTTCTTTATCCCCGAAGGCTTCTCGCCCAACAACGACGGCGTACACGACTATTTCTTCATCTGGTGTATCAACAGGTACCCGGATGCCAAGCTGATGATCTTCGACAAACAGGGATACCTGTTGTATCAAAAAGAAAAATACGGGAACATGGGCTACTGGGGAACTTACGAGGACGCCCACTGGAACGGCGAAACCGTTAAACACCATCAAAATGCCCAGCATAAAATTGAACCTGGCGTTTACATGTACATCCTCGATAAGGGCAACGGCGAACTGGCCCGGGGATTTGTCATGGTTTCGTATTAATAAAACTGAAAAACATGTATAAAGGGAAAAACATACCGGATTGGAAGTACATGGGCAGGAGCCTGCCTGTGGTGGCTTTCCTGTGCTTATTGTTTTCGCTGACAGGCAAAGCCCAGCTCACCGATCCGGTTTTTACCCAGTACATGAACAGCATGCAAACCATCAACCCCGCCTATACCGGCATGTGGGACAAGATCGGGATACAGGCGTTTACGCGCCGTTACTACCTGGGACAAGACAAGGCCCCGCTGGTGTCGTCGGCCTCGATGTACAAACCGGTAAAAAACAGCAACAACGCGCTGGGGCTCGATATCATTGAAGAACATTTTGGCTACGAGGATAAACTGACCATGACCCTGAACTATGCCTACCAGGTAAAACTCGACTGGCATACTTACCTGCGGCTGGGCCTGAAAGCCGGGATCATCAACTACAGCAACCTGCTCACCCGTTACCAACTCGACCCCGACGATAACCCCGATGCGGCCTTCCAGGATGATGTGCACCTGAATTTTCAACCCGCCTGGGGTGTTGGCGGCTTAATCTATTCGCGGGATTATTACGTGGGCTTGTCGATGCCCCAAATCATTCATAACGAATTCAAGGCCAACCGCAACAACTACTCGGCCCTTGCCAACGTGCGTTATGCCTACCTGCTGGGCGGTTACTTTTTTGGCCGCCAGCGGCAGGTGCGGTTTAAACCCACGGCCATGATCAAGCTCTCGCTCGATGCGCCGATCCAGGCCGACCTGGGAGCCAACCTGCTGTTTTTCGATAAATTCTGGATCGGGGGGATGTACCGCACCAATAATGTGGCCGCTGTGATTACTCAGTTTGTCATGATGCAGAATATCCGTTTCGGCTATGCGGTTGAATTTCCCTTTGGCCGCGAAATCTGGAAATACCAGATGGGAACACATGAATTCCGGGTAGTCTATGAATTCGACTTCTACAAACGCCCGAACGTACGGCGGCAATACTTCTAAGCGAAAGTACCTGAGTAAACCGGCAACTGAACACTGTGACTGAACACTGTGACTTTCTCCTGCCTCACTACTCACTACTCTTTCTCCTTCATTTTCGTGGTTTTGCCGCTTATGAAACAACAGATTAAAAAAGTTTTATAATTTTGTGCCTTTCAAACACAGCAAAAAGGATTGAAAACAAATAAGAAAAAGATTATCAATGACCCGGTTTTCGGGTTTATCACCATTCAATCCGACTTCGTCTTTGACTTAATCGAACATCCTTATTTTCAACGCCTGCGACGAATTAAACAATTGGGATTATCGTCGATTGTTTTTCCCGGCGCCAATCATACCCGCTTCGAACATGCCATTGGAGCCGTTTACCTGATGCGGTCGGCCATATCGGTACTTCAACTGAAAGGGGTAAAAATAACCCGGGAAGAAGCCGAAGCCGTAACGGTAGCCATTTTACTCCACGATATCGGCCACGGACCTTTTTCTCATGCCCTGGAGCATTCGATTGTTGATGGCATTTCTCATGAACGAATTTCGGCTTTGTTGATGGAAGACCTCAACCGCCAGTTTGGAGGCAGGTTGGATTTGGCGATCCGGATCTTTAAAAATGAATATCACAAAAAGTTTCTGCACCAGCTGGTGGCCAGTCAGCTCGACATGGACCGCCTGGACTATTTACGCCGCGACAGTTTTTTTTCGGGAGTAACCGAAGGAGTCATCGGCTCGGACCGGATCATCAAAATGCTGAATGTCAGGCATGATGAACTGGTGGTTGATGCCAAAGGAATCTATTCCATCGAGAAGTTCCTGATTGCCCGTCGTCTGATGTATTGGCAGGTCTATTTGCACAAAACGGTTTTATCGGCCGAATACCTGCTGGTGAATATCCTGAAACGGGCCAAAGAACTTGTCATGAACGGGAAACAACTGTTTGCCACTCCCGCCTTATCGGTTTTTCTGCAAAATAAAATCACCATCGACCATTTTCAATCCGGTCAGAGCTATTACGGACGGCCTTTGCTTTCCATTTTTGCCGAGATCGACGACAACGATGTGATCGCTTCCATCAAGCAATGGCAATACGAAGACGATAAAGTACTCTCTTATTTGGCCGGGTGTTTGATCAACCGGAAATTATACCGGATTAAACTGAAAAACCAACCGTACAGCGAAGCAACGATCCGGACAATCCGGGAAAAAATCAGACAACGCTTTGATGTTGATGAAACGGAAACCGGTTTTTTCCTGGTTCAGGATTCAATTACAAACAGCGCGTACGAATCAGACGACGACCGGATTAATATTCTGTTTAAGAACGGGAAAGTGAGTGAAATAAACGTGGCATCGGATATCAATTTAACAAGTCTGTCACAGCCGGTCAGAAAATATTTTATCTGTTATCCGAAAGAATTGGACATTAAGTAATTTAAACCTATTTTTGCACGGCGCCAAGAAAATTTATATGGAATTTAAAGCAGTTAATATCGCTGATTTTCTGAATGGTACAGTTGAAGGCGATGAACATATTAGCGTGAGCAATGTTTCAAAAATTGAGGATGGAATACCGGGAACCTTAGCTTTTCTGGCGAATCCCAAGTATGAGAAATACATCTATCAAACCAAAGCCTCGATTGTTTTGGTTCGTAAAGATTTTGTGGCTGAACAGCCGGTACCCTGCACCCTAATCCGGGTCGACGACCCCTACCAGGCGATGGCTTCCTTACTGGAGTTGTACCAGCAAACAAAAATTCAAAAACAAGGCATTGAACAACCTTCGTTTATCGATCCATCAGCAACGGTCGGCCAGAAAATTTATCTCGGCGCTTTTGCGTATATCGGTTCGAACAGCCAAATCGGCGACCAGGTAAAAATTTACCCGCAGGTTTTTATCGGGCAAAACGTGAAAATCGGCGACAATACGATAATTTATGCCGGCGCCAAAATCTACGACGACACCGTGATCGGCTCCAATTGCATCATTCATGCCGGAGCAGTGATCGGATCCGATGGTTTTGGCTTTGCCCCAACCGGGGACGGATCGTATAAAAAGATACAACAGGTCGGGAATGTCATTCTCGAAGACGATGTTGAAGTAGGCGCCAACACCACCATCGATTGCTCGACCATGGGGTCGACCATCATTCGCAAAGGGGTGAAACTGGACAACCTGATCCAGATCGGACACAATTGCGAAATTGGTGAAAATACGGTTATGGCCGCCCTGACCGGTATTGCCGGATCAACAAAAGTCGGAAAAAATTGTATGTTTGCAGGGCAGGTTGGCATTGCCGGCCACCTTTTAATTGGCGACAACGTGAAAATCGGCGCTATGGCAGGGGTTAGCAACAACATTAAAGCGGGAAAAACCGTTTTAGGCGCACCGGCTATGGATCACGAAAAAGCGGTAAAAGCATTTGTGGTTTACCGGCGGTTACCCGAGATGCGCGACCAGTTAATTGAATTGCAAAAAGAGATGAAAACCTTGAAAACAAAATTGAACGAAGAATAGCTTCGGATAAACAAGATCGGATGACAGTAAAACAAAAAACGTTAGCCGGGGAATTCACCTTGAGCGGAAAAGGCTTACATACCAGCTGCCTGGTAAAAGCTGTTTTTAAACCCGCCCCCGAAAATCACGGAATAAAGTTTAAACGTATTGACCTGCCGGATCAACCCATTCTTGAAGCCGACGCTTCGCTGGTGGTTGACACCTCGCGCGGTACGGTCATTGCCAAAGGCGAAGCACGGTTGAGCACGATAGAACATGCACTGGCCGCCCTGATCGGGATGGATCTGGATAATGTGCTGATTGAAGTGGATAATCAGGAAATGCCCATCCTCGATGGAAGCGCCCGCTATTATGTGGAAGAAATTGAAAAAACCGGACTGGTTGAACAGGATGCTGAACGGGAATATTTGATCATCAAAGAAAAACTTGTTTACAAAGATCCCCGCACCGGCTCCGAGATCATTGCCCTCCCCGACGATGATTACCGGCTGAATGTATTGATCTCATTCAACTCGAGCGTATTAAACAACCAGTTTGCCTCGCTCGACCAAATCGAACACTTTAAAACAGAAATTGCAACCTGCCGGACGTTCGTATTCCTGCGCGAGCTGGAGTTTCTGCTTCAAAATAACCTGGTGAAAGGCGGCGATCTGGACAATGCCATTGTGATTATCGACCGGAAAGTGGGACAGGACGAACTGGACCGCCTGGCCGACCTGTTTAACCACAAGCGTGTTGAGGTGAGCGAAAGCCAGGGTATCCTGAATAATCTGGACCTTCAGTTCGATAACGAATGCGCCCGCCATAAGCTGCTCGATGTGATTGGCGACCTGAGCCTTGCCGGTATGCGAATCAAAGGGCGCATTATCGCGACCAAGCCCGGGCACACGGTGAATACCGAATTTGCCAAGCTGCTGAAAAAGGAAATTCTGAGTCAGAAAGCAAAAAATGCCATTCCATTTTACGATCCTAACCAGGAACCGATCCTGGATATTAACGGGATCAAAAGATGCCTGCCTCACCGTTACCCTTTTTTGCTGGTCGATAAAATTACGGAGATCGGCGAAAACTATATCGTTGGCGTTAAAAATGTAACAGCAAACGAACCCTTTTTTCTGGGTCATTTCCCTGACGAACCGGTCATGCCGGGTGTGTTGCTGATTGAAGCCATGGCGCAGTGCGGCGGCCTTTACGTGTTACACAGCCGGACCGAGAAATATTCAACCTACTTTATCCGTGTTGATAATGTCAAGTTCCGCAAGAAAGTAGTTCCCGGCGATACCATTATCTTTAAGCTCGAATTGACAGCACCCATCCGAAGAGGCATCGCCAATATGCGGGGTTTGTGCTTTGTAGGCCAAACCATTGTTGCCGAGGGTGAATTTATGGCCCAAATAGTAAAATCAGAATAAGAAGAAAACAATTATAAGATGAAACAACCACTAGCTTATGTACATCCTGAATCTCAAGTAGCAGACAATGTAGTGATTGAACCATTTGTTACGATCGATAAGGATGTTGTTATCGGAGAAGGTACCCGTATTGGCTCAAATGCCACTATCCTGCCCGGTACCCGTATTGGCAAAAATTGCCGAATTTTTCCGGGAGCCGTCATCGGGGGTATACCGCAGGATTTAAAATTCAAAGGAGAATACAGTACGGTTGAAATCGGAGACAATACCACCATCCGCGAATGTGTAACCATCAACCGGGGAACCATTGCCCGCGGAAAAACAGTTGTTGGCAACAATTGCCTCATTATGGCTTATGTTCATGTTGCTCACGACTGTCTCGTTGGCAACAATGTGATTTTAGTGAACAGCACACAGCTGGCCGGCGAAGTGATTATCGACGACTGGGCCATTATCGGCGGCATGAGCGCCGTACACCAGTTTGTACGCATCGGCACGCACGTGATGCTTTCGGGCGGTTCGCTTGTGCGAAAAGATGTTCCCCCGTTTATCAAAGCCGGCCGCGAACCCTTGTCGTATGTCGGAATTAACTCGATTGGCTTACGAAGAAGGAACTTCAACAATGATAAAATCCGCGAAGTACAGGACATTTATCGCTATATCTACCAGAAAGGGCTGAATACAACCCAGGCCATCGAAATTATTGAAGCAGAAATGCCGGCTACCCCGGAACGCGATGAAATTCTGCTTTTCGTGAAAGATTCAAAACGCGGCATTATTCGCGGTTATTTCCCTGATTAATAACAGTTTTTACCTCATACAGACAGAAGCCGGACCCTTAAATCCGGTTTTTTTTTCAACATTATCGATCAACTGTTGTTTCTAACAGGAAATAAAAAAATCAGAAAAATGAAACTGGCTATTCTTATCATGCTTTTGTCTTTTGCCCGGCTGACCTATGCACAGGACATCCATCGCCCCGGCGGACACGAGCATCACCGGCATCATATCGGACTGGGAGCAGGCGCAACAAGCATTTTCAACGAAAAAAACCTTGTTCCCGGTATCCATGTCCATTATTATTACCGCTTAACCGAACACAGTCCGGTATCGATTGGCCTGGGCTATGAATCCATTCTGGATGACCACACGCACAATACGCTGACCAGCCTGGTCAACTACGAGCTGATTGAAGGCCTCTCCCTTAGCGCCGGCCCCGGTCTTACCTTTGCAAAAGAAGAAGGGAAAACACACACCGGCCTGTCCGGACACCTGGAGTTACTTTACGAGTTCCGCCTGGGCGAATTTCACCTCGGCCCCATGATTGGCCTTGGCATCGACCGCGAAGATTCTCACGCATCGGTCGGCATTCATTTCGGGTTCGGATTTTAAGGCGGGAAAAAGTTATCGCGTAATTTATACCGGTTTTAAACTACTGTTCTACCTGATCGATTCTATTATACCGTTAATCTATTAGCAAGCAATGCATTGTATATTTGATGGTAGAATAGAATGGAATTATGCCTGACATCTTTGAATTTATTCTTTCGGAACAGCAGCGCAACCGGTCAAAACGAGACGGAATTGTAGCCGGTATTTTGGCTGCTATTGACGCGAATGCGATCGGGAAGGGAGATCCGCTTCCTTCGGTCAATAAGCTGATCCAAAAGCTCGGTCTTGCCCGGATGACGGTTGTTAAAGCGCTAAACATCCTGAAAGAACGGGGAATTATTGTCGCCGAGGACAAAGTTGGCTATTACGTAAAAGACGTCAATGTAAAACGCGAACTGAAAGTTTTCCTGTTCCTGACCGGATTCTACTCGTACCACGAAACCTTGTACAATCGGCTGATTGAAGGCGTTAACGATCCGGATATTACCATCGATCTGTACTTTCACCACTGTAACCCCGGGATTTTTAAATCTGTTCTGCTTGAAAACCTGGGCTCCTATGGTTTGTATGTGATTACCGGCTTCGACGATCCCCGGGTAAAAGCGCTGCTATCGCGTGTACCTCCGAAAAAACTATTGCAGATTATTCGGCCTCCCCTATTGGACGGCGTTTCGGCGATCAGCCAGGATTTTTATACAGGCCTTAAAAAATCGTTGGAAAAGCTGAAAACTCATCTGGCTAAATACGAGCGATTTATCCTGGTTTTTCCTCCGGGGAAAGGGCATCCCGCGGAAATAAAGCTTGCATTTACGGAATTCTGCACCGAAAACAACATCACTCACCGGGTTGAACCCAGGTTAACCCGCGATTTGGTTTCAAAAGCCTGCGCGTTTTGGGTGATCGAGGACCGCGATTTGATTTCGCTGATCAAAACAGGAGAAGAAACGGGACTTCGTCTCGGGAGCGAACTGGGCATACTTTCGTATAACGAAACACCCATGAAAGAGATCATCCGGAACGGGATCACAGTGGTGAGCGCCGATTTTGCCAAAATGGGTGAATCCATTTCGCGGTTCATAAACAAGCCGGTAAAAACCACCGAATTATTTAATCCGGAGGTCATTATCCGGAATTCGTTATAACTCAATCATCAAAACCGACAAAATAACCGAACCGAACAAAACTGAAATGAAAAAAACGCCAACCAACTTTCGCTGGGTCATCCTGTCCCTGCTTTTCATGGCTACCACCATCCTCTACATCGACCGCTCGGCGCTGGGCATTCTGGCTCCCGACCTGCAAAAAAGCATTGGCTGGTCGGAAGAGCAATACGGTATCATCAACAGCGTGTTCATGATCGCCTATGCCATTTGTTTTATCCTGATGGGAAAGATCATCGACAGAATCGGCACCCGGAAAGGATACCTTCTGTCGATCGGGATTTGGAGCCTGGCCACCCTAGGGCACGCGCTTTCCCGCTCGTGGGTCGGTTTTGCCGTGGCGCGTTTCAGCCTGGCCATCGGGCAGTCCGGAAATTTTCCCTCGGCCATAAAAGCGGTGGCCGAATGGTTTCCGAAGAAAGACCGCGCGCTCGCCGTCGGTATTTTCAACGGGGGGGCCAACATGGGGACCATCCTTTCGCCGCTCATCATCCCGGCGCTTGTACTCAGTTTCGACAACTGGCGGGTGGGTTTCCTCTGGACGTTCCCAATCAGTCTGATCTGGGCGCTGCTCTGGCTAAAATATTTCCGGAGGCCCGAACAAAGCCCGCGGGTTTCGAAAGCAGAACTTCAGTATATAAATTCAGACAGCGGCCAGGAGGAAAACAACGAACGCGTGGGCTGGAAAGACATTCTCCCGCACCGCGGCGCCTGGGCAATTGCCCTTGCCAAATTTATGGCCGACCCCATCTGGTGGTTTTACCTGTTCTGGGGTGCAAAATTCCTGAACGAAAGATTCGGCGTCAACCTGAAAGATATCGGCCTGCCGTTTTTCACCATTTACCTGGCTTCGTGGGCAATTGGTATTTTTCTGGGCTGGCTGTCGTCTAAATTCCTGAAAATGGGCCTCGGCCTTAACAAAGGACGGAAGCTGGGCCTGCTGGCCTGCGGTTTGGTTGCCGTCCCGGTGATGATGGTCCCGCACACTTCCCACTTGTGGGTGGCCGTCGGTTTGATTGCCCTGGCCGCCGGGGGGCATTGCGGCTGGTCGGCCAATGTTTTCAGTCTGATGTCGGATATTTTTCCGAAGAAAGCAACCGGATCGATCGCTGGCTTTGGAGGTTTTGCCGGGGCCGTTGGTGGCGCCATCGTGGCTTTTGGCGTTGGAAAAATACTTCAGCATGTTGGCACCGACGGGTATGCCATCCCCTTTGCCGTAGCAGGTTGCGGGTATCTGATCGCTTTACTGATTGTCCACCTGCTGGTACCGAAAATTGAATCTGTTCATATTTAAAAATCCGACCGATGAATAGCCGCGAACGAATCCTCAAAAGTATAAACCATCAGGAACCCGACCGGGTTCCGTACGATTTGGCCGGTACAACCGTAACCGCCATTACAAAAAATGCCTATCTGCGGGCCATGCAACACCGTGGGCTGTCGTGCGAAATTGGCGACGACGAGATCGATCCAATCCAACAGATCATCACGCCGGGTGAAGAAAACCTGCGCTTACTGAAATCGGATACGCGCCGCGTGGGCGCCAAACGGATCCCCGATTACCGGAACGCCCGGCGGATTTCGGCCGACATCACCGAGGTGACCGACTTTTATGGCTGCAACTGGCGATACGAGAAAGGGAAAGATATTTATTTCAACCTGATTTCGTCGCCCATCGGGAATGCAGAGACGCTTTCGGGATCACTGCATTTGTTGCCGCGACCCGATTGGGATACTTATGTCTCCATTCTTCGGAAATACCTTGACGAACAAATTGTAAACGTTGGCGATTTTTGTGGTATCGCCGACCGGAATACCGCCGGGCTGACCGAAAACAGCCTTCGCATCCGGGATTACGAAAACTGGTATCTCGACACCATGCTCGACCCGGCAGGTGTTGAAGCCTTGTTCGACATCATCGTGGAAGATAAAATCCGTTACTGGGATGCAGTTATCGACTGGGCCGTTGAAACGGGCAACGAACACAAAATACAACTGATCTCCGAAAGCGACGACCTGGGCTCGCAAAGCGCCACCATCATCGACCCGGATACCCTGCGGCAAATGGTCATCCCACGGTTTAAGACCATTTTTTCGCATGTAAAAAAACGCCTGCCTCATGTGAAAATATTTATGCACAGTTGCGGCGCCATCCGCGAAATCCTCCCCGACCTGATCGATGCCGGACTCGACATCCTGAACCCGGTGCAGTTTACCGCAACAGGAATGGATTTAGTTGGCCTGAAACGCGACTTTGGCGATGTACTCACCTTCTGGGGCGGCGGAGTCGACACCCAATCGACCCTGAACAACGGTTCGCCGCAGCAGGTAGCCGACGAGGTGAAACGGATTATCGACATCATGGCACCCGGCGGCGGGTTTGTTTTTGCGCCGGTACACAATGTCCAGGACGACGTTTCGCCCGAAAACTTCTGGGCCATGTGGGATACCCTTCAGGAATACGGAAAATATTAAATCGATACCAAATGAAATCACTGATTGGCTTTTTAATCTTATTTCTGGCCGGCATGGCCTGCACAACCACAAACCATAAAAAGGAACTGAAGAACCCGGTTTTTGTGTTCAACAATGCGTTTAACAAGCAGGAAATCGCGCCCATGTCATTTCCAGAACAGGCTTTATTGCTGAAAGAACTGGGGTTTGACGGCATGGAGCATCGCGAAACTTCCGGAATCATGGAGTTAAACGGAGCCCTTCAAAAGCAGGGATTAAAAATTTATGCCGATTATCTGAAAATAGACATCGACCAGCCGGAGCCCTACCTGCCCGAATGGAAAGAAGTCATTCCCCAACTGAAGGGAACGGGAATGATACTTTGGTGCCATATTCATTCCCAAAAATTCAAGCCGTCGGATGAAGCTGCCGATGAGTTGGTTGTTCCTGTTTTACAGGAGCTGGCTGACCTGGCGAAGCCGTACGGAGTCCGGATTGCTGTATATCATCATGTGAATTTTCTGGCCGAAAAAGCGGAGGATTCGTATCGTCTGGCACAAAAAACAAACCGCGACAATGTCGGTTCAGTCTTCAACCTCTGCCACTTCCTGAAAACCGACACGGAAGAAAACCTCGCGAACGTGATCGACCTCGTGCTGCCAAAACTTTTTGCCGTATCCGTCTCGGGCGCCGACGGCGGCGACACCCGACAGATGGATTGGGACCAACTCATACAACCGCTGGGCGAAGGTACGTTTGATGTTTACCGCGTCGTTGAATACCTGGCCGATAAAGGATACCGGGGCCTTATCGGCATCCAGTGTTACCAGCTGAAAGGATCGCCGGAGGATTATTTGAGAAAAAGCAGCAAAGCCTGGAAAAACTTCAGACAAAAATATGCGACTCCTTTAAACGCGTTGAGTGCCGAAGAACAAAAGGAGGGCTGGCAACTTTTATTCGATGGCGAATCAACCAGTCAATGGCGGGGTATCAACCAGGACACCTTCCCCGAAACAGGATGGAAAATTGAAACCGGAGAACTGATCGCCAACGGCCGGGGAGGTGCTGAATCAGGAAGCGAAGGCGATATTATTACCAAAAAGAAGTATGGCCATTTTACCCTGAAATGGGAATGGAAGATGACGACCAAAGGAGGGAACAGCGGCCTCAAATATTATGTGCATGAAGGTATCGGCAACCATAAAGCTTATGGATACGGGCTGGAGTACCAAATTCTGGACGATCGGAACCACGCCTGGATGCTGGAAGGGAAAATGCAGCCCAACGATTATCATACCGTCGGTTCGTTATACGAAATTTATCCGGCTTCTCCCAATAAACGCCCAAGCCCGCTGGGTTTATGGAACGAAAGTATGATCGTGAGCCGCGATAACCAGGTGGAGCATTGGCTGAACGGTAAAAAAATACTCGAATATGAACGTGGAAGCGAGGATTTCAAGGCCAGAATTGCCGAAAGCAAATTCAAAGAGATCGAAGGCTTCGGAGTCTGGCCGGAAGGGCATGTACTGTTACAGGACCACGGCAGTATCGTTCATTTCAGAAACATCAAGATCAAAGAATGGTAAGCATTCAATAAAACAGCAACCGACAATTAAGCGAATAAGAAAGACCATGAAAAGACGAAATTTTATCAAAACAACTGCCATGGGAAACCTGGGCATCCTGACGGCCCCGACCATTCTCACCGGAAACGGGTGGAAAGGCGCCAACGACCGGGTTCATGTGGCGGTGATCGGAATCCGCGGAATGGGACAAAGCCATATTCAGTCCTATCAGCAACTAAAAAATGTTGAAGTGAGCGCCCTGTGCGACATCGACACGAATCTTTTCGCCGGGAGGGTGAAAAAACATTACACCGACAAAGGCCTGCGCGAACCGAAGTTATACCAGGACTTACGAAAATTATACGAGGACAAGGATATTGATGCGGTTTCGGTGGTAACGCCCAACCACTGGCACGCACTGGCTTCTATCTGGGCTATCCAGGCCGAAAAACATGTTTCGGTTGAAAAGCCCTGCTGCCACAACCTGTATGAAGGGCAAAAGCTGGTGGAAGCAGCGCGAAAATACAAGGTGATCGTGCAGGACGGGGCCGAACAGCGCAGCAACCCCTGCGCGCTTGGCATGGCCGAATACCTGCACTCGGGTAAATTAGGTGAAGTGTACCTGGCTAAAGGGATGTGTTACAAGTGGCGGGATTCGATCGGTAAATACCCGGACGGGCCTGTGAATGAACAGGAAAAATTTGCATTGACTGTTGGAAGCGCCGACTATGAGCCGGCATACACCCGCGAATACCTGAAAAATGTGGATTATAACCTATGGCAAGGGCCGGCAGCCGAAAAACCCTTTAACCGGAACCGCTTTCATTACAACTGGCATTGGAACTGGGAATACGGCAACGGCGATATGGGCAACCAGGGCGTTCACGAGGTCGACATTGCACGCTGGGGACTGAACGTGAAACTTCCGGTAAAGATTACCTCGGTGGGCGGCCATTTCATGTTCGATGATGCCCAGAACACTCCGAACCAACTCATGACCCTGTTTGAATTTCCGGCAAACAAGACCGGCGGCGACCAAAAGAAAATTCTTCAGTTTGAAGTTCGGCACTGGATGACTAACTCCGAAGGATTTACCAGGCCTGTTGAAGAAAAAAACAATACGTATATGACCAGCGCCACAAATAATATAGGAAACCTGTTCTACGGATCGGAAGGATACATGAGTAAAAACGTGAACGACTGGCAGGTTTATAAAGGGAAGAACGCCGAATTGACCGACACGGGTGACGGACTTGGAAACCACTACGAAAACTTTATCCGGGCCATTCGGGCTAATGATCAGGCGCTGGCTAAAGCGGATATTGAGGAGGGGTTTTACAGTTGCGCGCTCATTCATCTCGGAAATATTGCATACCGGCTGGGACGAACATTGGAATTTGATCCGTCAACCTTGAAGTTTAAAAACGACACCGAGGCCAACACCTTGCTTACCAGAGATTACCGGGCGCCTTTTATCGTTCCCGATAAGGTTTAGGCGGGTTTAGCTGATTTTGAAGATGGTTTTTATTCGGGCAATTCCTGGTCTAAAAGCAAAAGTTCTTCTTCTTCAATCCGTTTTTGCGGATGAGGTTTTGGTTTTATCGTGGCTATGGTCAGGGCAAGCACTTCATCCAGGTTACTCCGGGCCATATCGCCAATGGCCTTTTTATTGGCCTCGTAAGAGGGTCCGCGTGCCAGCAACCCGCTTAATACAGTGCGTTCTGAATGATAGGCTGTTTTTGTTACATCGCGGGCCAGCATCATTCCTTCCCGGTTATAAATATCGAGATGGGTTTTACAATAGACATGATAAATTGCCGTCCGGGTTTTATTGCCGTCCGAGTCTTCCTCCACAATCACTTCCGATTGCCAGAATCCGGATTCAAAAAGGTTAAACACCAAGGCATAATCTGCGCCGGTCGCCCGCATCTGTTCCGTCAGTTGATCAACGATAAACCCGCGCGGAAGAAGGCTGTCCCTACTCAGCTCAATATTACCCGCGTTAGGCAACGAGGTCTCCATCGCGGTAAAATAATCGCGGCACATTTCGGCCAGCACTTCCTTCCTCTTTTTGTTTAAAATGAATCCAGCCGGGACCAATTCGCAATGATCAACAATCAGGACAGAAGCCGGACGACGTTCAGCATCTTCCAGCCGCTCGTGAGACTGACCGGTCAGCTCCTGAGCCGCCAGCTGATTAAAGCCGATCAGCAAAAAAAGAATCAACAGGTATCGCATACGCCTTACATTGAGTTTATACTGATGAATAATTATTCAACCTTCAGCTTATACGAACCCGCCTGTGGGTAGTTTCGGTTTTTCCGACGCCGGTATTTTCGGGCGCTGATCCTGCTTGGTTTCCGGGTTTATCAGTTCCTGGCTATTCCCAAATCGATTTTAGTTGATGCGCTTCCGGTTTTTCAATGCCAGGATCTCCCCGGTTGTTTAATAAAGATGGTCAATGTCTTCCCGGTGATATTCAGGCATGGCTCCGTGTACGGTACAAACAAAAGCCGAAAGTTTTACTGCTGTTTCGTGCATTTCGTCAATGGTATCGCCATTTAGCAAACCTGATACGATGGCGGCAGTAAACGAATCGCCTGCGCCGACCGTATCGGCCACCTTTACCGAAGGCGTTTTTTTAAAGCTTGTTTGATTGGCAGAGTACAGGTAGCTCCCGTTTGTTCCGCAAGTCAATACCAGCAGTTTTAACTGATAAGCGGCGATCAGCTTCCGGCAGATTTCTTCCTGTGTGCCGGATAAAGCAAACGTGGCGGCAACGGTCTCCAGTTCTTCGTCATTTATTTTGAGGACATTACACAGGTCTAATGAATCTTTGATTAATTGTTCAGAGTAAAAGTGTTGCCGCAGGTTGATGTCGAACACTTTATATGCCTGTTCAGACGTCATTTTAACAAATTGCCGGATGGTGTCGCGCGAAACTTCGCCGCGTTGGGCCAGTGATCCAAAACAAACCGCCGAAGCCTTTCCGGCGATATCTTTCCACTCCGGTTTCATCCGGATAAAATCCCAGGCCACCGGTTCGCATATTTCATATTGGGGAACTCCCTGCCCGCTTAACGTAACCAGCACGGTGCTTGTCGGGTATTCGGTTTTCTGAACATCGTAGTTTATTTTCAAGTACTCCAGCAAGCCGATCAGTTCAGTTCCAAGATCATCTTTCCCAACCGCGCTGATGGCCATACTTTCCATACCGAGTTTTGCTACATGATAGGCAAAATTGACAGGCGCCCCGCCAATCTTTTTCTGGCCGGGGAGAACGTCCCACAACAGTTCCCCAATTCCGACGACCAATGATTTTTGCTTCATTTCAGTTATTTTCATTTTTTTCCAAAATCAACACCAAATTTACTCATTTATGCGTGGATGGCAGACTCAGTGTCAGATTTGGCGAGATCATATCATCCATCATAAGGAGTCGGTAGTGTCTCGTTAAAATATTAAAACGTTCTTTGAAAAAATTGATAATCATTTATTTGCAAGGCTTCTTGTAGCGTGACGATTTCAATTGACTTCCTTCGGGTTTAAAATTGTAAAAAATGAACCAGGGAAAGTTTGTATTTGCTCAGATTACCGAGTTTTTGCCGCACAGGATATTTGACCGTATCGTCCAGAAGCACAATGGGAACAAACATATCCGAACATTTACCTGTTGGAACCGGATGCGATGTATCGTTTTTGGCCAACTTACCAATCGGGATAGTCTTCGGGACTTAATTGTTGCCATTGATGCACACAAGGCGAAATCCTATCATTTGGGACTTGGTTCAAACGTTGCTCTTTCAACCCATACAAAAGCAAACATCCGAAGGAACTACAAGATATATGAAGAATTCGCCTGCCATCTGATTGATTATGCCCGCAGGGTTTGTGTATGCTCAGATTTTGAGGTAAAAGCCGATGGCAATGTTTATGCTTTTGATTCCACAACAATTGATCTTTGTTTAAGCGCTCTGGTGGGCCGAGTTCCGTAAAACAAAAGGAGATATAAAAATGCACACCCTCTATGATGTTAAAACTCAGATACCAAGTTTCATTTACATCATCGCGGCTTCTGTTAATGATGTTAATACAATGGATCAAATTCCCTATGAAAAAGGTAGTTATTACATCTTTGACAGAGGTTATAACGACTTTGAACGGCTTTGCAAAATCCAAATGACTGAAGCTTATTTTGCTCTTAGGGCAAGGGATAACCTCAGATTCAATAGAATGTATTCTCAGAAGGTTGATAAGGATGGGATTAAATGTGACCAAACAGGAACCTTTATAAATGGATCCGCACCTTCGAGGTGACAGACATGCACGGCGCACAACAAAAAAGCCCGCAAAAACTTGCAGGCTTTCGAGTTGACCCGCCAGGGCTCGAACCTGGACTCTTCTGAACCAAAATCAGACGTGTTGCCAATTACACCACGGGTCAATCATTCATGTCCTTTTTGTAAAGACAGGTGCAAAAGTATAAAATTTTTCAAATCACAAAACGATTTCATTTGAATTTTTTAGCAAAACAACGCCAAACTACCGACATACCTCTGATTATCAAATCAAAAAAATCTCCTAAAAAATATTGTGACCTATTGCCTGCAACGATAGAGTTTCACAAGCAAATTCTTTCCCCGCGCTTTGATCCCCGCCGTGGGATGCAACTCAATTTCATGTTCAATGAGTTGAATCAGCTCCGGTTTGAGTTCAGACTCTATTTCAGATATTTCATACAAGATTTGCATTGCATGTACGCGAACAGCAACCGGATAAGCCGAATCGGTGAACACCTTCAGGCAAAAGTTAAACAGAAAATCAAGCTCTGTTTCGGGTATCGGGTTCTGACTGACGATTTTTAGAAAATGCCTTAGTTTGCTTAGGTTTTTTGTTGTTTTCAGCGACCGGATCAGCTCAGGAAGAAACGGACGCACCAATCCGGGACTCTGTTCCGCGATTTTATCCACCATCCATGCCGCTCGCCAATATTCCTTTCGGGAATCATCGCAGGCAACCTGCAATAAAGCCGGCAGATTTTCCGGATACCGGGAGAAATGCTGAATGTAAAAATTCAGGTTCTCCCAGGAATGGGTCATAGCGGCAATTTCTTCTTTTGTCATAGGCACAAATTCATCCTAAAAATATATTTTTATGCCCAATCACAAAAATAGACGGGAATGATTGATGTTTGTTGCGCCTTAATTTTTCAACAGGGTTTGTTGTTGGCAGTCCAACGGGGAAATGGCCATAATCATCCGTTTCAGTGGGAATTTCCGGGCGGCAAGCTCGAAGCCGGAGAAAGCCTGACAGATTGTATTATCCGGGAAATAAAGGAAGAACTGCAACTCGATATTCAGCCGTTAAAGCAACTCGGCTATACGGAACATCAGTATCCGGACAAATTAATCCGCCTGATCCCTTTTGTTTGCAAGCCCGTATCGAACCGGCTACAGCTCACCGAACACATTCAACACAAATGGATAAAAACGAACGAACTGGACTCACTAAACTGGCAGGAGGCAGATCAATGGCTGATCGAACAAAACAAAACCGAAATATTAGATTGGTTTCGGGAAAATGACGACAAAAGCTGAAAAGATTACTGCCCAGCCGAGAATTGAAATCACCATATAGGCAAATACATTTTTTCTCCCGGCATAATATTTATTTAACAGGAATGCGCCAACGGGGATACTCAGCAGGATTGGCGTTGTGACAATGATACCCCACATTCCGTATTTTGTCCGTAGTTTCACGAAACGGCGTAACCGCTTACTGAAAACCGGTTTTTCACGGCTCCTTTTTTTCTCCTGTAACGCAAAAAGATCAATACGGGTATAGCGTTTTAGAACACCATAAACGGTTTCGCGATGTTTCTGATAAAAGTTGATTAACGCCCCGCTCAGGTAATAGAAAAAAACAAATCCGGTGATACCTCCAACAGTGACTGCCACCAACGCATGCGAATACTTAAGACCAATTAACAACGCGTAAGGGAAGGTAAGAAAATACTTCACGGTAGCCAGCAAATAAACATGTAATAATTTCAAAATAACAATAACACTCATACAATTCCTCCAACCTGATGAAATTACAGAACGCAAAGTTCCGAAAAATGTTTTACATCATCCGATATAAATACATTTTTTTGAATCTTTTAACTTTTATTTCGTTTATTGAGGAATTACCTAACTTGAATTGAGGCACTTAACTTCCCGTTTAAAGCATCGCCTCCAACCGTGATCTGATAGATTCCGTCGTAAACTTTCCATTCCTGACAGGATTCATCCCATTTTGCCAATTCGTCTACCTGAACGGAAAAGTCAACAATCGCCTGATCGCCGGGCAGAACTGTCACTTTTGTAAAATTCTTCAACTCTTTTAGTGGCATCCGGTCCAAATCAGGATAGCTTATAAAAACGGGCACAGCTTCTTTTGCGGTCATGGTTCCCGCATTATTAACAGTCACCGAAAACCGGATGGTATCGCCTGCCTTGTACTTCTTCTGAGGCTTTTCTCTCCAGCTGTACATAAAATCGACATAACTTAGGCCATACCCAAACGGATAGTATACATCGCCATCAAAATAACGGTAAGTACGACCGGCCATATCATAGCTTTCGTAATCAGGCAATTGATCGAGCGACTTATAAAACGTTAAGGGCAACCGTCCTGAAGGAGCTGTTTCTCCGAATAAAATGTCAGCCAGGGCATTTCCACCCTGTTCACCCGGATACCAGGCCAGAATAACCGCATCCGAATAGGGTTCAATCCGGGAAAGATTAACTGCGCTTCCCGCGGTAACAACGGTGATCACAGGCCGGTTATGCGATTCACGCAGCTTTTTGAGGAAAGCCACATGGGCTGCCGGAATATCCAGATGTTTTTTATCTCCGCCATTTTCGGCTAAAAAGGCATCGCCTTCTTCACCTTCCATCACCGGGGTTAAGCCAATCACGACAATGGTTGCGTCGCTCATACCCGAAGCCCAGATGCCTCCGAAACGAACCGTATCCGTATCGTTGCAACCCAAATCGTACTGTACGGCCACCGAGGGACCCGCTGCTTTGGAGATTCCCTCGACAAAAGTGACCAGCTCGGACGAAACCCCGTGATAATTGGCCAGCAAAGCATCCAGGCTCCCCGAATTGGCTCCGGTGACCAACAGACTGCTGTATTCTTCACGGTTCAAGGGAAGGATCTGCTTGTCGTTTTTCAGCAACACCATGCTTTCAGCCGCGGCTCTTCTGGCCAGGGCAACATGTTCGGGCGAGCGGACATCTTTTTCTCCCAGTTTGGCAAAAGGTATCCGATCCTGAGGATCGTAAAATCCAAGTTTAAACTGTGTTTTCAGGTTCGCCGCCAGCGCATAGTCAATCTCTTTTTCTGTAATCAGTTTTTGTTCCAGGGCCTGCATCAAATCATCCTGCAAAAGATTCGAGCAATCCAGGTTGATGCCTGTTTTTATGGCTTCGGCAGCAACCACCACCGAATTGGGCAATGCTTTATGCCTGAGCCAGATATCTTCGAGCGCCCAGCAATCGGTCACCACGTGGCCCTTAAAGCCCCACTCTCCTCTCAGGATATCACGAATTAGGGTGGGACTGGTGCAACAGGGTTCGTCGTTCAGCCGGTTATATCCGCACATCACCGACTCCACACCAGCCTCAACCATCGCTTTAAAAGCCGGGAGATAGGTTTCCCGCAAATCTTTCTCATCAACCAGGGCATTAAAAAAATGACGGTTGTATTCGGGTCCGCTGTGTGCGGCAAAATGTTTGGCGCAGGCCGACGCTTTCAGATAAGCCGGGTCGTTTCCCTGGATTCCCTTGATAAATGCAACTCCCATGCGGGATGTCAGGTACGGATCTTCCCCGTAGGTTTCCTGTCCCCTTCCCCACCGCGGGTCGCGAAAAATATTCACGTTGGGCGACCAGAATGTCAGTCCGAGGTACTGCACACGTCGGTTCCTGGCTACCGCCATGTTGTATTTCGCCCGGGCTTCAGTCGAAATAACATCAGCCACATCATTCACCAACCGGTCGTCGAAAGTAGCGGCCAGGGCAACCGCCTGGGGAAACACGGTGGCTTCGCCGGCACGGGCCACACCATGTAAAGCTTCATTCCACCAGTTGTAGGCAGGGATATCCAGACGCGGAACTCCCTGATTGTTATATCCTAATAAGGAAATTTTCTCAGCCGTTGTTAATTCGCCCAACAAGGCAGCAACACGCTCATCGATATTCAAATTAACATTCCTGAATTTCTGAGACTGAGCTTTTGCCTGAACAGTAAAAAAACTGAACCCGACGGTCACTAAAATTATCCGGAGAATTGTCTTCATCTGTTTATAATGATATAAGCGTTTGTATGATCGCAATCTGAAAAAATTTACCTGCTTTTTTACCATCGGTTTCCGGGATCAGTTATGCCGGATAAATTAATTCAGCCAACGGTGTTTGCGCACACAAATATATCATTTATCTTTGAAAATATTAAATCACGGAAAAAGGGGCGTTAAGTTTATGGTCAAAGAAACCAATCATGAATATCTCCTGTGGAAAAGGATCAGGTCCGGGGATACCCGGGCATTTCATGAGCTTTACCTGCTTTATGCCGACATTCTTTTTTCATTCGGGACGATATTCACCAAAGATCAGGAACTGATAAAAGACTGTATTCACGACCTCATTTTTGATCTGTTCAAGTATCGCAGGAATTTAGCGGATACCGATAATGTTCGCAACTACCTGTTCAAATCGTTAAAACGAAAAATACAAACTTCGGCTCACCGGAAACTGGAATTAGTTTATCTGGTCAATCTGCCCAAGGATATTGATCAGGAAACAGCAGATGAGGAACCGGGGACAACGGACGAGGAAATCAGGAATATGACAAAAATTACACGGGCCATAAAACAGCTCCCCGAAAGACAACAGGAAATTTTGAATCTTCGCTTTCAACTCGACTTATCTTATTCCGAAATTGCCCAGATTTTGGATATTTCGGTTGAGTCGGCCCGCACTTCCGTCTACCGGTCAATTAAAACGATCAGGGAACAATTTGATATCCGAAGTATTTCGCTTTTTTTGTTTTTCAGAAAGAAGGAGATTTTTGCGACAGGCAGTTCTGATGAATTTCAAAAACCTGAACTTCTTTTTACCTGACAGAAGCTTATAAATGAATAGGAAATCATATTTTTAGAGGTTGAAAACACACTTTACAAAGGATAAAAAGACATGTATGAAAATGATCATACTTTTTGACAACTGCCAGGAATGATCGGATACATACCGGGCAATCCGTTAAACAGAGCATTGACATGAAGCAAAACGATTATACTCCTAAAGCCGAAGACATTCTGACCGGAGACCAGCTGCCGTTTGATCCGGAAAGCGGCAACATTCCGTTTGATTCGGATCAGGAGCTTAAGCTGGCCAGAAACATTGTCAGAGCAACAAGGTCTGCAAAAATCTCCTTTGATCCGGGTCAGAACGCCTTGTTAGATCTACGCATCATGGAAAGTATCAGGCAGGCTAAAAGAAAAAGATACATTGCCTGGATGAGTTCGGCTGCAGCAGTACTGTTACTTGTCAGTCTGACAACATTTTACTTCACAACCGGCCAATCAGCCATTCGAAAACATGCACAGTCAGCCGAAAACTTATTAGCTACGGAATATACCACCCTGGTTTTATCGAGTCAACACGAGCTTCAGATTGTTTCGCAGGAATCGCAGATTGAATACTCTCCCGATGGAAAAGCGATCAGCATTGAAGCGCAAAACAACCGGCAGCAGGCATCGGTTGACGACCAGGCTGTTTTTAACACCTTGATTGTGCCCTACGGAAAAAGAAGCCGGATCACTTTGCCCGACAACACCGTTGTTTGGCTGAACTCCGGCTCGAAATTAACTTATCCGGTAACATTTAGCCGGGAAAAACGGGAAGTGTATCTGGACGGAGAAGCTCTGTTTAAAGTAAGCCGCGATGAAAGTCGTCCGTTTTTTGCATTAACAAATAAGCTTGACGTTAAAGTATTGGGAACCGTATTTAATCTTTCGGCCTACAGCGACGACAATACCGTAAAAACAACCCTCGAAAGCGGATCGGTTGAGCTCTGGTTTAACCCAAATTTAGTTGGCTTAAAAACCAAAGAACAAATGATGCCCGGCCAGTTAGCCATTTACGATCCGTTAGAAAAAACGATTGCTCAAACAAAAGTCAATACGAAAAATTTTACGTCGTGGAAAGACGGTTATGTGGTTTTTGAAAAGAGCACGCTTGGAAGTATCGCAAAAAGATTATCACGCTATTATAATGTGAAAATCGAGTTTGAAAATCAGGAACTGGCAAACAAAACCTTTTCGGGCAACCTGGACTTACGCGATTCGGCCATCAAGGTACTGGAGCTCATTTCCGAAATGATACCGATTGATCTTGTCTGGGATGGTTCAGTTATTACAATTAAAGAGCAAGATCGTTCATAGCCATTGATTTTCAATTTAAATTTTCCGTCATTGTAAGGAATTTGTTGCGTTTCGGGCACTTGTGGAATATGAAGAAAAAGGGATTATATCTGTTATTCCTGTTGATGTCTGTTGTCGTTGACTCAAATGCTCAAAACAACAGACTGACGGCTCACCTGAGGCAAGTTAGCCTGAGCCAGGTGTTTGAATTGATACAGCAACAAACCGAATTCATTATCTTCTACAATGACGATCAGGTCAATCCGGATAAAAAAGTTTCAATTGATGCTGAGGACCTTCCGGTTGAGCAGGTCCTGAACCAGGCGCTGAAAGGTCTGGGTTTACATTATAAAATATTCGACCGGCAAATTATCATCATTGAAGACAAGAAAAACAATTCTTTGAACAACAGCCGTCAAACTCCCGCTGATTTATCGGCCGAAAGGCGAATTGAAGGAAAAGTAACTGATGAAAACGGGAATCCACTCTTCGGCGTGTCGGTATTTGTTAAAAACACAAATATCGGGGTGATTACTGATCCTCAGGGGTACTATACGCTGAATGTACCACCGCATATCACCGTTCTCGATTATTCGTATGTCGGGATGAAAACAGTAGAAGTGAACCTGGAAGAAAAGTCAGAAATCAATGTGACACTTGTTCCCGATGACTTTGGAGTTGAAGAGATTATTGTTTCGGCCTTAGGCATCCCGCGCGAGGAAAAGTCGCTTACTTATGCCACGCAAACCCTTAGTTCGGATGAAATTGCCAATAACCGGGATTTCAGCTTTGTGACTAGTTTGTCCGGTAAGATATCCGGGATTGAAATCAGTAAAAGCGCTGCCGGCGCCGGCGGTTCATCAAAAGTACTGCTCCGGGGAAATAAATCGTTAAGTTCATCCAGCGCCCCCTTGTTTGTGATCGACGGGATTCCGATGGCTAACTACAAAAGCGGGCAAATCGGGCTCTTTGGCGGAACAGACCAGGGAGACGGCCTTTCTCAGATAAACACCGATGATATTGAAAGCATTACCATTCTGAAAGGAGCCAATGCAGCAGCTTTATACGGAAGTCAGGGCGCGAACGGGGTGATCCTGATCACTACCAAAAAAGGAGGAGAAGGACCGCTAAAAATCAACCTGAGTTCCAGCCTCAGTTTTGAGTCTATCCAGAAAACGCCTGATTTGCAGTTTGACTACGGAAGTGTTGACGGGGCAAAGGAAAGCTGGTCGTATACCAAAGGAAACTATCCCCGGAATTATGTGAAAGATTTTTTTCAAACCGGCAAAAACCTGACGAATACCATCAGCATCAGCGGGGGTGGTAAAAATTCGACTGCCTATTTTTTAGCATCCAACACCTCATTCAACGGCATTATCCCCGAAAACCGCTATCAAAAAACAAATCTGACCTTCAGGCAATCGATCAAACTCATGGACGAACGCATGAATCTTGGTTCGAACATCATGTTGACAAACGAGGTGACCGAAAATAAAAATGTTGCGGGATACTACCTGAATCCACTTACCGGCTTGTACCTGTTTCCCCGGGACCGGTCGTTCTCCGGCTATGCCGAAAATTACCAGGTTTTTGATTCCGACCGGAATATGTACCTGCAGAATTGGTTTGTCAGCGATCATTTCCAATCGAACCCCTACTGGATTATTCACAACGAGAAAAAGGAAGATTTAACAAAGAGGATGATTGGCAGCCTGTTCGTCAATTATACCTTTAGCCCCGGCCTGAAACTTAAGCTGCGCGGAAACTACGATTATGCTGTAAGATCGTACGAAGAAAAGCACAAAGCCGGCTCAAATCCGACCAATGCCCATGAAAACGGCAGGTGGAAATATGAAAAAGTATCGGATGAGCTCATTTATGCCGATGCCATTCTGACACACCATACGCAATTGGGAAAGATCAGCCTGAACTCGGTATTTGGAACAAGTTACCAGAAAAGCACTTTCGGATTGGGAATAAGCGTAGATACCGATACCGACGGATTAAAATACCCCAATGAGTTTAGCTTTCAGAATATTGCCGGCCAGGTGCTGGTTTCTTCGGTTCTGGGGAGCAGAATCATCAAAGAAGCCGTTTTCGGAAATGTCCAGATCGGGTTCAGCGAAAAAGTCTTTTTAGACCTTTCGGGGCGTAACGACTGGGCCTCGAGCCTGTACGGCACCGGAAACGAATCCTATTTCTATCCGTCAGCAGGCATTTCCGCACTTATCAGCGAACTGTTCAACCTGCCCGAATTTATCAACTTTGGAAAGATCAGAACCTCATTTTCGATGGTTGGCAACGAAGTTCCGTTTAACAGCGTCAGCCCAAACCACACGATTACAAAAACCGGCGTGGAATTCAACACCGTCATGCCTTTCTCCAACCTCAAGCCCGAAATGATCCGCAGTTTTGAAATCGGAACAAACTGGAAGTTATTCCGCGGACTAATCGGTTTTGATTTTACCTATTACAAGATCAGCAGCCGCGATCAGTTTATCTCGTTGCCGGCGCTCTCCGGATCAGGATACACAAGCTTCTATGTGAATGTCGGCGAAATTACGAACTCGGGGACCGAGCTCTCGCTCAGCGCCAAACCAATCCATAAGCAAAATTTTAACTGGCTGTCGGTTGTCAACTTCTCGGATAACCGGAACCGCATTGTTTCGCTCCACCCCGATCTGACGAACCCCATTGTTTTGTCCGATACCGAAGGTTATCAGCTCATCATCAAAGAAGGCGGATCGTTTGGCGATATGTATGTGCACAAATTCTTACGCGACGATCAGGGACGGATCAAATTAAATGCAAACGGAACGATTCCTAAATCAGAGGAAAAAGAATACATTGGCAATTCAAATCCACGCTGGAGCATGGGCCTCACAAATCGCTTTCGGTATAAGAACCTTTCATTCGAGTTTCTTGTAAACGGAAAGTTTGGCGGCAAAGTGATCGGCCAGACCGAGGCGATGCTCGACGGCTACGGGGTAAGCCAGCGGTCGGCGATTGCCCGCGACCGGGGAGGCGTTGCCATCGATGCCGTTTTGCCCGATGGAACAGCGGTTTCGCAAATAGATGCCAAATTATATTACACCACCGTTGGCGACCGCGATGGAATCAAAGAACCTTACACCTATAGCCGGTCAAATATTCGTCTCTCCCAGTTGGCGCTTTCGCATCGCTGGTCCCCGGCCGATGCATGGATTAAACAGATTGATTTTTCGTTTGTAGCCCAAAATCTGTTTTTCGTATACAAAGACGCGCCCTTTGACCCGGAGATCACTCTCAATACCCTTACCAAGGATCAGGCCATCGACGTTTTTACAAACCCTCCAACCCGAACATTTGGTTTCAGTTTTAAAATACAGTTCTAAAATTTCTCATTCTGCCTCAAAAAAATCATCCCGAATCTTAAAATTTAAAACACTGCATATCAAATCATTAATTCGGATCATTACAATCCGGCTAATTTTTTTTGCAAAAAAGTTAATTTTTGAGTCTATGCTTTTCTGAAATCTCTCTTATGGTCCTTACACAAGCAGTTGAATGGATGCTGCATTTTAAACCGGAGAGATTCAGGAATGAACGATAAAGATAAAAATACGAAGGCGGAGGATATTCTTTCTGAGGATGTTTTGTTTGATAAAATCAACGATGAAACACGAACAAAAAATCACGACAATCAGGAGTTTCACCTGGCGGCTGATATTTGTCTGTCTATCCGGAAAAGGGAGAAAAAGCTAAACCCGGAACAAAAAGAACTGATTGGCAGGAGAATTGTGAAATCAATTGCCCGGTACCAAAGGAAGAAATTTCTGATTGCGACGAGCGCTGCTGCAACTTTCTTAATCATCCTGGGCGTTTCGGCCTTCGTGACCATCATTCAAAAAGAATCGATGCTCAGGGTATTTGCCGAAAGCGTCCAGACGATGCCAATGAACGGGAATACGCGGCTGATTCTTTCGGGTGATGAAGAAATACAAATCAACTCGTCTGACTCCGAAATAGCCTACGTACCCGACGGAGGCACCATCCGGATCGACTCAACAGAAAACGTCAGCCAGTTTGTCGAAACAGATCAGCTCGTGATGAATACCGTGGTTGTACCCTACGGAAAACGCACAAAGATTACCCTCTCCGACAACAGTACGATTTGGTTGAATTCCGGCTCAAGATTGATCTATCCGGCCCGATTTGCCAAAGAGAAACGTGAAGTGTATCTGGAAGGAGAAGCAATCTTTGAGGTCAGCCATCATGAAAAACACCCCTTCCATGTTATTACCCGCGATCTGGAAGTAAAAGTCCTGGGAACGGTTTTTAACCTCAGCGCCTACCGCGACGACACAACAACAAATACCATCCTGGTCAGCGGGTCGGTTCAATTGGAATACAACGGGAATTCCCTGTTTGGAAAATCGAAAGAAGAGATGGTCCCCGGTATGCTTGCGGTGTATCACCCCTCAGCGCGAAACCTGGAGCAAACCAGGGTGAACACCAATCTATACACCTCGTGGCGAGATGGTTATTTCATTTTCGAACAACATCCCTTAGGCGAAATTATCAAAAAAATAGCGAGGTACTACAATGTACCCGTGACCTTAAGCGACCCGGCAATGGGTAGTAAAACATTCTCCGGCCGCCTGAACCTAAGAAATTCTGCCAGCCAGGTTCTGGAAATGATTGCAGAAATAGTTGATGCCCGGATTGAAACCAACGAAAATCAAATCATAATCACCGGGATTTAACGATCATGAAAAACAACATAAATACAAACTGCAAATACCAGATAAAAATGTGTGCGGAAACACCCTCTTCCTGCCGGATTCGGCGCTTGCAATCATTAATGCACCTTAGTCATAATCATTATTCATTAAAAATTATCATTCTATGAAAAAACTACCTATTCTAATCTTAGTATTCATCCTCATGGCAAATGTGTCGGCAATGGCGCAAATGCTTACAGGACAAGTGATCTCCGACGGAGATAACCAGCCGTTGCCCGGTGTGGCAGTCATTGAAAAAGGGACTAATAACGGCACCTCGACAGACATCGATGGCAAATTCGCCCTGAATCTGAAAGATGCAAACGATGCCATCCTGGTTTTCTCTTTCATTGGTTTCGAGAAACAGGAAATCGCCGTTGCCGGAAGAGCGGCCATCAACGTGATCTTAAAAAGCTCGGACATCACAGTCGACGAAGTTGTTGTCACCGCACTGGGTATCCAGCGCGACAAAAAAACGCTCACTTACTCGTCGCAACAGGTATCGGGCGAAGAAATGATGAAAGCCCGCGACATTAACTTCATGAGCAGCCTGAGCGGCAAAACGGCCGGTTTGGAAATTCGTAAAAGCACATCCGGCGTCGGTGGTTCTACCCGGACGGTATTGCGCGGAAACAAATCGGTGAGCCAGTTGAGCGACCCCCTGTACGTCATCGATGGTATTCCGATTGTAAACCGAAAGAACGGACAATCGGGGATGTGGGGCGGCACTGACGAGGGCGACGGTCTTTCCCAGATCAACCCCGACGATATTGAAAGCATCAGCGTACTGAAAGGGGCAAATGCCGCGGTACTTTATGGAAGCCAGGGAGCTAATGGTGTTATCATGATCAATACAAGAAAAGGAAAAGAAGGCAAAACCAGTGTCAGCTTTAACTCCGGCGCCATTTTCGAAAGCATTACCAAAACGCCCGATCTGCAGTTCAGCTACGGCAGCGAAGGCGGCGCCAAAGAAAGCTGGTCGTACACAAAAGGAAACTATGCCGGCGACTATGTCGATGATTTCTTCCAAACAGGCTACAACCTGGTAAATTCGTTATCGGTAAGCGGCGGCAATGATAAAACAACGGCCTATTTTTCATACGGAAATACCCGTGCAGCCGGCATCGTCCCGAATAACAAGTATCAAAAGAACAACGTAACTTTTCAGCAATCGACCAAATTACTGAATAATAAACTGAAAGTGAGTTCAAATGTGATGCTGAGTTCGGAGAAAACCAATAACCGCAATACGGCCGGTTATTACCTGAATCCGCTGACCGGTTTGTATTTCTTCCCGCGCGACCGCGACTTTAACTCGTATAAAGAAAACTACCAGGTATTTAATGACGACCGGAACATGTACCTGCAAAACTGGTTTGTTGCCGATCATCATCAATCGAACCCGTACTGGCTGATTAACAAGCAGCCTAAAGAAGACCTGACCAAGCGGGTAATTTCGAGTGTAATGCTGGACTACGAAATTGCGAAGAACCTGAGGTTTCAGGCCCGCGGAAGTTACGATTACGCCCAGAAATCGTACGAACAGAAATTTTATGCCGGTGGTAACTCCACCAACATTTCCGAAAACGGTCGCTGGGCCTACAAAAAGTACAACGATGAATTGATCTATACCGATGGGATCTTTACTTATCAAAACACGTTTGGCGATTTTAGCCTGAACGGCGTTTTGGGAGCCAGTTACCAACGGGCAATATACGGCGACGGGGTCAGTGTTGACAACGGAACCAACAACCTGTTGTATGCCAACGAATTTTTCTTCCAGAACCTGCCCTCAAATGTTCAGGTACAATCAATCTATGCCGGGAAAATCATTAAAGAAGGCGTGTTCGGAAACCTTCAGTTAGGTTATAAAGACATGCTTTTCCTGGATTTGTCGGGACGTAACGACTGGTCGTCTACCTTGTCCTTAACCGGCAACGAATCGTATTTCTACCCGGCAGTCGGTCTTTCGGCCATCGTCAGCCAAATGGTTGAATTGCCCGAATTTATCAGTTTCTCAAAAGTACGGGTATCCAACTCGGTCATCAACAATGAAGTTCCATTCGGCCTGATCCAGGTGCAAAACACGATCAACTCAAGCGGAGGCATCGACCGGAATACCCGGGCGCCTTTTCTCAATGCAAAACCGGAAGAACTGACTACCTGGGAAATTGGTACCGACTGGCGGTTTTTTGACGGCCGTTTAGGACTCGATTTCACCTACTACCACATTACCAGCGAAAATCAGGCTTTGCAGCAGGATGCCAATACCGATGAACAGGAAGGCGGCTTTACCACGGCCTACTTTAATGCCGGGAAAATCGTTAACAAAGGGGTCGAGATCGTTTTGACAGCCGAACCGGTAAAAACCTCAACCTTTGGATGGAATACAACATTGAACTTCTCTAAAAACGTGAATAAAGTGGAAGTTCTTTACCCGGGAGCGTTGGATAAATACAAGGATTTTGGCAGTTCAGAGGGGTATTATGCCCGCATTTACAGCGGCGGTTCGATGGGCGATATGTACGGCTATAAATTCCTCAGAAACGAAAGCGGACAGATTATGCTGGATGAAACCACCGGGAAACCACTGAAAACAGCAAATCCCGAGTATATGGGTAACCTGGAACCAAAATTCAGCCTGGGCTGGAGCAATAGTTTCAACTACAAACGCTTCTCGCTGAGTTTCCTGATGAATGCAAAAATTGGCGGCAAAGCATTCAGCCAAACCGAGGCCATGCTCGACGGTTACGGTGTGAGCCAGCGTACGGCCGACGCCCGCGACCAGGGTTATGTGGCGATCAACGCCATCCAGGGCAGCACTGCTGTAACCCAGATCGACCCGAAACTGTATTATACAGCAGTTGGCGACCGTAACGGTATTTCCGAAGCCTACGTTTTTGACCGTACCAACATCCGCCTGACTCAGTTGGCACTTGCGTACGACCTTGACGTAAAAAACCTGGGATTACCGATTCAGTCTGCCGTATTCTCGTTAGTGGGGCAAAATTTGTTCTTTTTATATAAAAAGGCGCCGTTTGATCCTGAGCTGACCATGAGCACCGACATGAACTCACAGTCGTTGGATAACTTCAACGTACCGGCAACCAGAACCTACGGATTCAACCTTAAAATTAATTTCTAATATTGCTAAATCATGAAAAAGATAATATACCTGTTCATTGCTGCGCTTTTAGCGGGCGCCTGTACCGATCAATTCGAAGAGGCCAATATCAACCCATACGAAATCGGCGACGAATCCCTCAAGCAGGATTTCAACCACATCGGGGCCTTTTTCCCGTCCATGCTGGGCAATATCTTCGGGCATCAGATTGAAGAAAACCTGGTTGCCGAATCATTTTGCGATTACATGGCTACTCCTACCCCATTTGCCGGCGGGGTTAATAACACCACTTATTACATTCGCTGGAATACTTACTGGGATCGTGTGTACGGATCAATTATGGCTCCGGCAAAGCAGGTTATGAAAATTGCCGACGAGGGAGGATACGATGTATTCTCCAAATGGGCCAAGTTAATGCAGATTCTGGGGATGTCGCGTTTGACTACCTACCACGGACCGGTAATTTATTCAACTTACGGCGGTAGCGTAGGAACTGTTTCGTACGATAGCGAGGAACAACTCTACACCCGGTTTTTTGCCGATCTGGATGAAATCCAGGCCATATTTGCCGCTAATGAAGATTATGTTGGTTTGAAAAAATTTGATGCCAGCTACAGCGGTAATGTTAAGCAATGGGAAAAACTGGTAAACTCGCTGCGTTTGCGTTTAGCCATTCGTATCTCGAAGGTAGCTCCGGCGCTGGCAAAAACGCAAGGTGAAAAAGCCATCAGTCACCCGGCAGGCCTCATTTTGGCCAACACCGACAACTTTAACGTTTCGCTTTACGGCAACAAGTTGTACCTGGCGATTATCTGTTTCGAGTGGGGCGATACCCGCATGTCGGCCGGGATGGAATCATTCCTGGTTGGTTTGAAAGACCCGCGTATCGAGAAATATTTCCAACCCGCAACCGATGCCTCTGTTTATACTGATCATCCGGACTATCCGTACAAAGGCATTCGCAACGGAGCCTCGCTTGTTGCCAAAGACGACCGGACTTCATTCTCCATGATCAACGAAAACTTTAAAGATATTACAAAACGGAGTTACCTGACTGCATCCGAAGTCTATTTCGACCTGGCCGAAGCCGGTTTACGCGGCTGGGAAGGCGCCGGCGATGCAAAGACCAATTATGAAAACGGGGTCAAAGCATCGTTTGCCGAATGGGGAGCCGCAGGCGTTGACGATTACCTGGCTGACGAAACCAGCAAACCGATTAATTACAACGATCCGAAAGCCACCGGAAGTGTCAACGATTTTGTTTCCCGCTCAACCATAACGGTAAAATGGAACGATGCAGACTCAAACGAGCTGAAACTGGAAAAAATCATCACCCAAAAATGGATCGCCGGCTTTACCAACCCGAACGAACCCTGGGCCGATTTTCGCCGGACCGGATACCCGAAACTGCCGCTTGTTTACCAAAACGACAGCAGCTCAGACTGGGGTGTTATCCCGGCCGGCGAGTGGATTAAAAGAATGCCGTTTGTAAATGCCGAAAGAACCGGCAATGCCGACGGCGTAGCCGCTGCTGTAGCAACGATGAAAGGCGGAGACCTGATCAGCACCCGCTTGTGGTTCGATACCGGAAATCCGAATTTCTAATCTTATAAGTTATTAAATAAAAAAGGCTCCCGTTTGGGAGCCTTTTTTATATCGGGCAGATTAAGCCTGATGCGAAAGCCATAAAAATAAGATCAATGCAAACCCGAATATAAATACGACTTAATATTCTCCCGGGTAATGACTTCGAGCGGGAACAAATCAGTCACCGGAGGTTGCTTTTTAAACAATAAATAATTCACCAGGTAGCTGATGCCTAAAAAAGCCTGTTTCCGCGGACTTTGGTTGATCAGATAATTGATCACCCCGTCGTACATGTAATGAATGTTGTCTTTCAGCAGGTCGTAACCCACCAGAATAAGGTATTTCTTCCCGTATTTGTCCAACACGGCAGCCGTCAGGTAAGAACCTTTTGAGGTAGAAACAAAAATTCCCGACAACTGATCGCGGTCCAGGACGGTCAGCAGTTCCCGGTCAAATTCCGACCCGTTGGCATTTCCAAAATCATAACTGCTGATTGTAAAACCATCCAGCCGGTTATCCAGGAAATAATCGCGAAAGCCCCGTTCCTTTTCTTTCAGGTGAACGGCATTATGAATATCTTCATAAACATGCAATACGCCGACATGACCGGATTGGCCCAATTTAGTCGCCAGCATTTCGGCCCCCACACGTCCGCTCTGATACAAATCCTGCCCGATAAAACTGATTGGTTCGGCCTCGGGAATATTGGTATTAAAAAGAATATACGGGATCTTCTTTTCTTTTAGTATACTAAAAAAAGTGATTGACTCCTTGTGGAAAATAGGCGCTATCAACAAGCTGTCCGGCTCGAATTCCAGCGCTTTTTCCGACGCTTCCCGGAATGAAGACTTTTCGTATTGGTTGAAGTAAAACATTTCAATACGCACATGATACTGCGCCCATTCTTCTTTGGCTTTAAGGATTCCTGAACCGGACTGGTTCCAGTAATCGTCCAGAACCGGGTCGGGAATTACGGCTGCAATTTTATAGATTTTGTTCGAACCTAAGGTGCTGGCTATCAGATTCGGTTTATATCCTGTTTTGTCAAGGGCATCCACGACCTTTTGAAGGGCCTTCTCCGATATTTTTCCGCGTTTGTGCAGAACACGGTCAACCGTAGCAACCGAAACGCCCGCCATCTCAGCGATATCCTTAATTCTGACATTTTTAAATTCAGCCATGCGGTTTTATCTCAAGTTTTCCTCTTTTTCGTACCTGTTCTTAAACAAGGCGGCCGCTCCGATTACCGACATTTTCGACATCATGCTCCGTTCAATTACCAGGTTCTCCAGTGCCTTTTTATACGGAAAGGTATGAACGGCTTTCCACATCGCTTTTTCCCAGAGGTCGAACGATTTACTCACCGAGCCGCCGATAATGACTGCCTGGGGCGCCAACACAAACAGCATGGTTTTAATCAGGTTTCCGACATGTGTTCCCAGTTCTTCAAACATCCGAAGGCTTTTTACATCGCCCTCAAGCGCCGCTTTCCAGGCCTTATCGCCTTTTGTATCGTAAAAAAATTTGAAAAATTTCCCGCTGCAATAGGTTTCAAAATCATGCTCCAGGTAAGGCAGGCCGCCAAACTCTCCGGCACAGGCTACCTGTCCTGAATAAAGATAATTATCGATGATAATTCCGCCGCCAACGCCTGTTCCCAGGCTTAAACCAACCAGGTTTGAATAGGGCCGGCCTTCGCCGTACATTTTTACGCCAATGGCAAAACAATTGGCATCGTTGGTAATATATACCGGTTTGCGAAAATGGTTACTCAGGTAATCTTTTAAATGAACTTCTTTCCAGGAAGGAATATTATTCACCGAGAAAATAATCCCCTTTTCCTCATCAATCAAACCCGGAGCGCCAACCCCGATTCCAATGGCTTCGTCAAAACAGGGAAGGCTTTCAATCCCCGCAATAATGTGCTGAACCACTTCTTCCTGCGATCCTTCGGCGGGCGTATTCAATTTAACGCTATCAACAATTTCTCCATTGACAATCATGCCAATGCTGATCTTTGTTCCGCCTACATCAATTCCTACAATTTTACTGTCAGTTAACATCAGCCTTTAATTTTTAAATTCTTTTATTTCGTTTTTGTTATGGTCGTTCCGAAGTCATTTCAAGGGTCAGTTCTCCTCCGGCCATCAGATCGCGATATGCGATGAAATTCTCTGTATACGTTTTCCCGTTTAAGGTTTTCGATTTGATGTACTTGTTTTCAGGACGATTATTCAACGTCTTAATCGTGAATGTTTTTCCTTCAGGCAGGTTGATAACCGCTTCATCCAAAACCGGGCTGCCGAAAACAAACTCGCCGTTTGCCGGATGAACCTGGTAGAATCCCATCGCCGACAGCACATACCAGGCCGACATTTGCCCGACATCTTCGTTTCCGATCAAACCCTCGGGAGTCGTGGTATAAAATTCGGTCATGATCTTACGTACCAGATCGGCGGTTTTTGCCGGTTCGTCCAGTAAGGTGTAAAAATAAGCGATATGATGGCTCGGCTCATTTCCATGAGCATACTGACCAATCAATCCGGTAATATCGTTTGAGGCATGTTCGCCCATATCCCCTTCAGCCGAAAAAAATTCGTCCAGTTTTTCGAGCGTTTTTTCCCGTCCGCCCAGCATATCCACCAATCCGTCAACATCCTGCGGGACCAGCCAGGTGTATTGCCAGGAATTTCCTTCGCAGAAATCATCATCACGATGCCGCGAAACAAAGGGATCGAAAGGTGTGCGCCATTCATTTTCGGCAATCCGCCCGCGCATGAAACCAACTGAAGCATCAAAATAATTCCTGTAATTTTTCCCTCTGGATTCAAAGTACCGGAAATCTTCCTCTTTGCCGAGATCTTTTGCCATCAGGGCAATACCCGCGTCGCTCACCGCATATTCCAGGCCTTTGGCGACCGACTCAACATCGGTGCCGGCGGGGATATAACCCAGTTCTTTCACATAGTTTATTCCGCGCCCGTCGCCCATTGCCGTGGTTTTAACAGCATGGTATGCCCTTTCGGCATCAAAACCCTTAAACCCTTTGCGGTAAGCGTCCACAATCACCGGAACAGCGCTGTAGCCAACCATGCAGTACGTTTCGTTACCCATGAGGTGCCACACCGGAAGTTCTCCCTGCTGATCAAAGATATTCAGCATGGTGTTTACCAGGTCATTTACCCGCTCCGGTTGCACCAAGGTAAACATGGGATGGGCAGCCCGGTAAGTATCCCACAGCGAGAGCGTGGTATAGTTTACAAATGATTTGTCGTTATGCACCTGCCCGTCGCTTCCGCGATAATCGCCATTCACATCCTGAAAAACCGAAGGTGCAATAAAGGTATGATAAAGCGCCGTGTAAAACTTAGTCAATACACCGGGATCGGTGCTCGTTGCTATTACATTTGCCAACTCTTTGTTCCATTGGGCGTCGGCATCGGCTACCACCTGTTCAAAATCCCAGTGCGCGATTTCGTGCTGCAGATTTTCGAGGGCATTTTCGCTGCTTACCGGAGAAATGCCAACTTTAACACGGATCGGCCCCTCAGTCAATTGACCAAAATCAAGATCTGCCATTAACCGGACAGCGCTCAGCTCGTTCCCTTCTTTTTCAGTCAGCCCGTCGTACAATTTCAGCGACTTGACCGGTTGCGAAAAAACAGCGGCAAAATAAATACGCTGATCTTTGGCCCAGCCTTTTGACAGCCGGTAACCGGTCACAAGGGTATCATTAACCAGCCTGAGGTTTCCTTCAACCGGGGCATCCCATCCGGTTCCGCGATCCAGGTTAACCAGAATGTGGGCATCACCTTCGGCCTGGTAAGTATATTGATGAAAGCCGGTGCGTTGGGTGGTTGTCATTTCGGCTTTAACCTGGTAGCGGTCAATTTGAACAGCGTAGTAACCTGGTTTTACCACCTCATCATCGTGATTGTAAAAAGCAATATAACCCTCTTCCGGTTTTTCGGGCGAACCAAGAGATATTTTGTAATTTCCCGAAACGGGCATAAATAAAATATCTCCAAGGTCGCCGATTCCGGTTCCGCTCAGGTGGGTGTGCGCAAAACCAATCAGGGTAGAATCGGAATAATGATAACCTGAACACCAGTCCCATCCCTGGGTGATATTGGTCGGACCGAGCTGTACCGCGCCAAACGGAACATTCGCACCTAAAAATACATGCCCGTGAAAGCCCGTTCCAATATACGGATCAACATATTTTGTCAGTTCAGGAACACCGGCTGCCCTGTTTGAATCTGTTTTGGGAGAACAGGCCGTTGTAAACACCGACAACATTAAAACTCCGCCAAATCCGGAGATGTAGTTTAAAATTCTCATAATAAAATCGTTACAATTATCAGTTGGTTATTGGTCGGGCAAAGATACACTTTTATTTTCAGAATGTGCTCGCACACATTAATTTGTTTAGTACAGGCTCACCCTTGAAATCAGCGGACAAGCTTTGGCATCGGTGATCTGAATTCGCACTTTGGAAGCGCTCGTCGGATCAACCGGAAGAATCCGCTTGTAGCCGATGGTGGTTCCCGATGCAATCTGGTTCCAGTTCCCGTCGTTCCATGCCTCCACGGTAAATGCTTTTACCCGTTGCCCCAGCCTGATGTATTCTTCCAACTGAACATATTGAATCTGCTTTGACTCACCCAGGTCGATCTCGAGACTTCCGCCTGTTGTGCCGTCGTTGGTGGCCCAATACGTTTCCGGATTCCCGTCGGTGACCAGTTGCCCCGCATAATCGGCTGATTGTCCCCTGACTTCCGATGCTTCAACCCTGGCGCCGGCAGCCAGGTCGACGGCAAATGCCTGGTCGAGCATGGTTTTCCATTCGCGTAATGCAGCCACATCGTTCTCGTGGAACAAACCGCGCTTGTCGGGCGGAATATTGAGCAACAGGGTTGATCCGCGACCAACTGATTCCAAATAAATCCGGAAAAGCTTCTCCGGACTTTTCACCTGCTCGTCTTCTGATGCGTGATAAAACCAGCCCGGACGAATGGAGGTATCCACTTCGCCGGGAACCCAGCTCGTGCCGTCTTCCGAACCGGTATTCAGCAATTTTTCAATCCCCGATTTCCCCGCGTATAAGGTATCCACCGAAATCGTATTCCAGTTGGTTTCGTTCATATAACCTTGTTCGTTTCCGCACCAGCGGATATCGGGTCCGGCATCGCTAAAAAACAACACTTCCGGCTGCATCGAACGAACCATCTCCAGGGTAGCGGGCCAATCGTAATAGGTTGAGCGGTCAATTCTCCGCATCTCATTGGCCCCGCCGTAATAGCCGTCGCCTCCGTTGGCCCCGTCAAACCACATTTCAAAAACGGGTCCGTAGTTGGTAAATAATTCTTTCAGTTGATTCCGGTAGTATTCGACATACGATGCCTCGCCATAATCAGCACGGTTCCGGTCCCAGGGCGAAAGATAAACCCCGAATTTCAGCCCGTATTTTTTGCAGGCATCCGAAACCGCCTTGACGATGTCGCCCTGCCCGTCGAGAAAAGGGCTTTTTGAAATATTATGATCGCTGTAAGCCGTGGGCCAAAGACAAAAACCATCGTGATGTTTACAGGTGAGAATCACCCCTTTGAAACCGGTTTCCTTTAAAACCGAAATCCATTGTTCCACGTCAAATTCAGAAGGATTAAACAGTTCAGGCGACTCATCGCCAAAGCCCCATTCTTTATCGGTAAAGGTATTGATGGTAAAATGAATAAACGCATTCAGCTCCATTTGGTGCCAATTCATCTGGCGTTCATCCGGAGTCGGGCCAACAGCTTCGGGCGTCGCAACTTTTGCCGGCCGGCAAGCAAACACCACGACCAATATTGAAAAAACAGCCACACAATTAAAGGATATTCTTCTCATGATGAGTTGATTTAAGGTTAATCATTGAAAGATAACTATTCCTGTTTAAACATAAAAGTCAGTGCCGGATATTCCTGATATTTTTGGCGAAATGATTTTGGAACTGAAACAATGACTTTATCGCCGGATAAGCGCCACTTCACTGCTTTGCCAGTTGCCAGTAAAGTTATTTCGGAGCCTTTGACCGGCAAATTACCCCCCCATTCAATTGTTTCCGGAACCGGACGGCCTTCTGCCAAACGGGCCAGAGCGTAGGTTTCACCATGTTTCCCTTTGGTGAAAAAAACTTCGCCGTCGCGGTAAAAAGCAGTCGTACGCGTGTTATAAACCGACTGCCCATTTGTCTCCATCCATTTGCCGATATCCGCCAGGCGCCAAATGGCCCCTTCATCCAATGTGCCGTCGGGTTTCGGGCCAACGCCAAGCAGCAAACTTCCGCCTTTGGCCACAATTTCGATTAAGTCGTGCACTACCTTTGCCGGTGTTTTATAATTTTCGCCCGGCACAAACCCCCAGTTGTTTCCCAGCGTTATACAACTTTCCCAGGGATACGGCAATTGTTTTTCGGGAATACTGCGCTCGGGAGTCTGATAGTTTTCATAAGGTCCGTGAACGGTGCGGTCAACAATCAGCAAGCCGGGTTGAGCTTTGCGCGCCATCGTTGCAATTTCCGGCAGGTCTATTTTTTGGTCCCAATCGGGTATCGGTGCACCCCACGACAATACTTCTTCATTTACTGTTTCGCGCGGACGTACCCAGCCGCCATCCAGCCACAGAATATCCACCTTGCCGTAATCATGCATCAACTCGCTGATCTGATTATAGGTGAACTGTTTAAATTGCTCCCAACGCCCTGGAAACTTCCGGATATCATAATTCACATTCCGGTTTGGCGTGGCATATTTATCCCACCAAAAGTACGGTGAATGCCAGTCGGGCTTCGAAAAGTAAACCCCGATCATGAAACCTTGCTCCCTGAACGCATTAAAAACAAATTTAGCGACGTTGGCTTTCGGATGGCCGGCAAACGGCCCGTTGGTAATTTTATAATCGGTTTGCTGCGTATCAAACAGGTTGAACCCATCGTGGTGTTTCGTGGTAAATACCAGGTATTTCATCCCGGCTTTTGCCGCAGCTCCGGCCCATTGCTCCGGATCGAAATTAACCGGATTAAACTCATCCTTTAGCCCCCAATACCAGGTTTTATAGGCATGGTAAGTCATGCTGTCGGGCCGGTTAATCCAATCCTCCGAACACAATTCCCATGATTCAATCACTCCCGGAACCGCATAAAGTCCCCAGTGGATAATCATCCCGAATTTCAAATCCTGCCATTGGTCGAGTTTTGCCAAAACCTGTTCATCCGCCGGCCATTCGTATTTGCCGGATTGAGGATGAACCCCCAATTCCTGCGAAGCAAGGGGCAAAAACCCCCAACATATCAACACAAAAACGCTAATTAATTTGTTCATTTTCTATTCAATTTATTAGCACTGATTATAAATCAAATCCGCGCCAACCGACTCAATAATATTCAGCTGATGCCGGCAAGATAGGAAAAAAAATGTGTGCGAACACGCGTAAAATGTTAATTTTGTGTGTGCGGACACATTTTTTGAAGAAATCAGATGTTTTTTGAAGAAAATATCTTTAGTTTTGGCGAAAACTCCATAATAACACATCCCGGACAACGGGATTAAACACACAAAAATATGGTCAAAACACTTAATTACATTGAGAAAACAATTGAGAAACTTCCGATCCATATTTTGGAAGACCGGCAGCAGGGGGCAAAAATGATTGCAGGGATAATCGCCGATGTAATAAAAGAGAAACAAGCCAAAGGAGAAATGGCTGTTTTAGGATTGGCAACAGGATCTTCCCCCGTTAAAATATACCGGGAACTTGTCCGGCTTCATCAGGAAGAGAACCTGAGTTTCCGGAATGTGATTACCTTCAACCTGGATGAATATTACCCGATGAAACCTGACAGCGAAAAAAGCTATGTGTATTTTATGCACAAGCATTTGTTCAACCACATTGATATAAAACCCGAAAACATTCATATACCCGACGGAACGCTGAAGATCGAAGAAGTGGCCGCTTTCTGCGCTGCTTATGAAAATAAAATTAAACAGGCCGGAGGAATTGACATTCAGCTACTCGGAATCGGACGCTCAGGCCACATCGGATTCAACGAACCGGGTTCCACCGCGAACTCCACCACCCGCCTGGTCAAACTGGATTCGGTGACCATTGCCGACGCGATAAAAGATTTCGGAAGCGAGGACGCCGTTCCGCACCGGGCTATTACGATGGGCATCGACACCATATTGAGCGCTAAAAAAATTGTACTCGCCGGCTGGGGAAAAGCAAAATCCTCCATTCTGAAAAAAATGACCGAAGGGCCGGTAACGCCCGATGTGCCGGCCTCGTTCCTGCAATTACACGAAGAGGTCGACGTGTATGTGGATGAAGCAGCCATAACCGAATTTACACGTACAAAAGCGCCCTGGCTGGTTGGCGTTTGCGACTGGACGCCTAAGATGGTGAAACGCGCCGTCATCTGGCTTAGCCAGAAATTAGACAAGCCCATCCTGAAACTGACTGATGACGACTATAAAAACCAGGGTTTGCGCGACTTACTGGCTCATGTAGGTGGAGCTTACGACCTGAACATCAAAGTATTTGGACAAATACGCGACACCATTACCGGCTGGCCGGGCGGCAAACCGGGTTCAACCGAGAAAACCCGTCCGGAACGCCCTGAGCCCGCGGTGAAACGCTCGCTCATTTTTAGCCCTCACCCCGACGACGATGTCATCTCGATGGGAGGCACGCTGCTCCGCCTGGCCGACCAGGGACACGACGTGCATGTAGCTTACCAGACCTCGGGCAACATTGCCGTGTTTGACGACGACGCCATCCGCTTTTCACAATTCGCCGTCGACCTTCTGGAAAACCAACAGGCACAAAATACCGAATTATACCAGGCGCATCAGGATCTGCTGACATTTTTGAGATACAAAAAACCGGGCGAAATCGATACCCCCTTTGTAAAAGCTGTAAAAGGACTCATCAGACGGGGCGAAGCAGCAGCCGCCTGCCGTTTTTGCAATGTGAAAGATGAAAATGTCCACTTCCTGAACCTCCCGTTCTACGAAACCGGCCAGGTAGAAAAAGGTCCTGTTTCGGACGAAGATGTCGATTTGGTAATTAAGCTGTTACGTCATGTTCAGCCTCACCAGATCTTTGCCGCCGGCGACTTGCAGGATCCGCACGGAACACACGAAGTTTGCCTTCAGATCATATTTAAAGCCATCCGCGCCATCCGTGCCGAAGGCGATGCATGGCTGAATGATTGCTACGCGTGGTTGTACCGTGGCGCCTGGCAGGAATGGGATGTGGAAGATATTGAAATGGCCGTGCCGATCAGCCCTGCTGAGTTGATGCGCAAACGAAAAGCAATTTTCAAACATCAGTCCCAAAAAGATTTTCCGGTATTTCCGGGTGAAGATAAACGCGAGTTTTGGCAACGCGCCGAAGAAAGAAACCGTACAACAGCTTTAATTTACGACCGGCTCGGCCTGGCCGAATACGAAGCCATCGAAGCCTTTGTGCGTTATCCGTTCGACGATGAAGAATCATTTCTGAAATGAGCGCAACATGACAAAATTATTCCTTTACGCCGTTTTTTTTCTGATCATCGTTTCCTGTACGTCTGAACCTTCCCTCATTCAAAACAGGGAACGCCTGGCCAATATACAGGAAATGCTCGCCGTTCAAAAACAGCTGACAGCAAACAGCGCCGTTGATCTTTGGAGTGTTTTTGACCATACCTTATCCGGCGACGAAAAACAGGCGATGGAGTTTTTATATGCCTATATGCCTTTGAGCGATCTGGCCGATTATTCCGGCGAATTTTTCCTCGCGAATATACGCGCCAGCCTGAGGGCACGTGAGGAACTAACTTGGGGTAAATCCGTCCCTGAAGATCTCTTCCTGCACTTTGTTCTGCCCGTTCGTATCAACAACGAAAACCTGGATGCTTTCCGCATCGTCATGTACGATGAGCTGAAAGCGCGTGTCCGCGATCTGGATATCGAGAAGGCGGCGCTCGAAGTCAACCACTGGTGTCACGAGAAAGTTGTTTATCGCGGAACCGATTCGCGCACCAGCGCTCCCCTGAGCGCCATGCGAAAAGCCTTTGGCCGCTGCGGCGAAGAATCGACATTTGCCGTGTCGGCCCTGCGCACTGTGGGAATCCCGGCCCGCCAGGTTTACACGCCGCGCTGGGCGCATTCAGACGACAACCATGCCTGGGTTGAGGTTTGGGTGAATGGTACCTGGAAATTTCTGGGCGCCTGCGAACCCGATCCGCGCCTGAACATGGGATGGTTTACCGAACCCGCCCGCCGCACCTTGTTGGTGCATACCCGCGCCTACGGAAACTATTTTGGCGATGAGGAAGCGCTCGTCTCTGAAAAACGTTTCTCCGAACTAAACCTGACATCGAATTACGCGCCGGTTAAAAAAATTCATGCTGAAGTTCTGAACGAAGACGGTTCTCCGGCCAAAGATGCCAAAGTTGAGTTTCAGCTGTATAATTACGCCGATTTTTACCCCATTGCCACACAATTTACGAACGGGCAGGGGCAAACGGCTATCTCGCTCGGCCTTGGCGAAATAATCGTCTGGGCCAGCCAGGACGACCGGTTTGCGTTCAAAAAAATATCGGTATCCGAAACCGACACGGTCAGGCTCACCCTGGGAAATCCATCGATGGACGGAAACTATCTTGAATTCGACTTTGTGCCTCCGCACCTGATCAAAGATACCTTAACCGTCACCCAGGCCGAAAAGGACCTGAACGAGCGCCGCCTGGCCGAAGAAGATTCAATCCGGGGCTGCTACACGGCCACATTTAAAACCGACGGCTGGAGCAAAAATCTGGCGAAAGAACTCCGTCTGGACGAAAACGAAGTCATTCGGGCCATTCAAAACAGCTACGGAAACTGGGAAGAACTGGAAAAATACCTGCATGCAAACGCTGATGAAAAATGGGTCTTAGCCCTGCTGAAAGGCATCTCTGCCAAAGATTTCAGCGACACGAAGGCAGCTGTTTTAAGCTCACACCTGCGGGGAACCGAAAATGAAGGTCGGTATCCCGAAGCTATTTTCACCGATTATGTGCTGGCTCCGCGCATCAAAAATGAAATGTTACTGGCCTGGAGGCCATTTCTCCGCGACGCTTTTGCCGGACAAAAAGAACAATTCCGGAACGATCCGCAAGCGTTGACCCGCTGGATCGCGGAGCATATCGAAATAAACGATGTGGCCAATCTCCATTCCCGGGCGCCAATAGGTCCGGAAGCCGTGTACAAACTGCGCGTATCCGACACCAGTTCGCGTGAAATATTTTTTGTAGCTGTTTGCCGCTCCCCGGGTATTCCGGCCCGACTGAACCCGGCGACCCGCGAACCTGAATATTATGCCGGGGGAGAATGGTACCGGGCAGCCTTCAGTAAAAAAACCACCGCTGTCCCCGAAACCGGCGCGCTCGTCCTGAAAAACGGCAACAACACGATTGATCCGCAATACGAAATTCATTTTTCTATAGCGAAACGCATTGGCGGCAATTACCGGCAACTGGAATATCCGTTTGCAAAAAACATCAACGGGTTTGGATCGTTGACTTTGGAAACCGGCGATTATTACCTGATTACCGGAAACCGGCTGGAAGATGGGTCTGTACTTAGCTCTGTTGAATTTTTCACGGTGAAAGCCGGCAACACAAAACAAATCACGGTGAACCTGCGGCAATCGTCACAAATACCGGAGCCTCTCGCCCAAATCGACCTGTCGTCCCTGCTCCTGGCGACTACCGAGGGAGGCGATGCGGTAAGTCTTTCAGAACTGGCAAAAGGTAAAAACATCGTGCTGGCCTTGCTCGACCCGGATAAAGAACCCTCGAAACATATTTTAAACGACCTGGCTGATTACATCGACCATTTTGAAGCATGGCCGGGGCAGTTTCTGTTTATGGCCGCAGAAGACCGGCCTCAACTCAACCGGGTACTTGCCTCATACAAACTGCCCGCCAACCGGATCAGTGGATCCGACCGGAACAACATGTTGCTGAAAGCCCTGACAGATGCCTTTGGCGATGACATCAGAAATAAACTTCCGCTGGTTATCCTATGCAATTCCGAGGGGCAGGTATTTATGTTTTCCTCCGGTTATAAAATCGGCATCGGCGAGCAACTTTTAAAAATCATTCCGGCATTAAGTGCATTTCCCGGAGACGCCTGCTGCCGCCCGTGACCGTTCAAGTAAATTTGGTTTATTTGCAGTTATTAAATGGAACCTATTAATCCTGAAAGATGATGGAAAGAAGAGATTTTTTGAAATACAATTCGTTAGCTGCTGCCGGTCTGATGACCGGATCGTTGTGGAATACAGCCTGTGCCGCTTCGGGTTTTGAAAGCAAACGCCCGCCTGTCGGACAACGAAATTTTACCAGTAAGGCCGTAGAAGCAACCATTGCCAAAGTAAAAGAAGCGATCGCGAACCCGGAACTGGCCTGGATGTTCGAAAACTGTTTCCCGAACACGCTCGACACCACGGTCGATTTTTCAGTCGAAAACGGCCTAGCGGATACCTTTGTGATTACAGGCGACATACACGCCATGTGGCTGCGCGACTCCACCGCGCAGGTTTGGCCTTACCTGCCCCTGGTAAAAGAAGATGAAGAACTGAATACGCTTTTTCTGGGCGTGCTGAACCGCCAGTCCAAGTGCATTTTAATTGATCCGTATGCCAATGCGTTTAACAAAGGAGCCAGCGGCAGCGAATGGGAATCGGACAACACCCTGATGATCCCGGAACTGCACGAGCGTAAGTGGGAAATCGACTCGTTGTGTTACCCGGTTCGTTTGCTCTACCATTACTGGAAAACAACCGGGAACAAAGCCTGTTTTACCCGGGAATGGCACAGCGCTTTCCGCTCAGTTCTTGACACCTTTAAAAAGCAACAACGCAAAGAGAACAAGGGCGACTATTCGTTTACGCGGGAAACGCACAAACCAACCGATTCGCTCTGCTGCAACGGGTTTGGCAATCCGGTTAAGCCGGTGGGCCTGATCGTTTCGTCTTTCCGTCCCTCCGACGACGCTACCATCCTGCCCTTCCTGATCCCGTCCAATTATTTTGCCGTGACCTCGCTCCGGCAAATGGCCGAAATAGCTGCCGAAATATATAGCGACACCGTTTTGGCTGACGAAGCCGTTAAACTGGCTGATGAGGTTGCCGAAGCCATTCATCAGTACGCGATTGCTGAGCGACCGGGTTTTGGCAAGGTGCTGGCTTTCGAAGTAGATGGATTCGGGAACCAGCTGTTTATGGATGATGCCAATATTCCCAGCTTGCTGGCCCTGCCCTACCTGGGAGCCCTCGAAACGGAAGATCAGCTCTATCAAAATACGCGTAAACTGATTTTAAGCGATGCCAATCCCTGGTTTTTTAAAGGAAGCGCCGGAGAAGGGATCGGCGGCCCCCATGTAGGCGCCGAGATGATCTGGCCCATGAGCATCATCATGCGGGCCATCACTTCAACCAACGACGATGAAATCAGGGAATGCGTGAAAACCTTGATGAAAACGCATGCCGGAACCGGGTTCATGCACGAAACCTTCCATAAAGACGATGCTGAAAATTTCACCCGAAGCTGGTTTGCCTGGGGCAACACGCTGTTTGGCGAATTGATCCTCCATTTGTACCAAAGCAAACCCGAATTACTGAAGACGATCTAATGAACCGGTATTCGATTTATATTAAACTGAAATAAGAACAGATGAAGACATTCAGACTAAAAAAACGGGCACTTAGCTTAGTCCTCGTCCTGATGATCTCGCCTTTTGCACGAGGAGGATCGGTGGTCGAATTAAACGCCAACTGGCTATGCGCCCCCCTGAAAAAAGTAAAAGCCACGGGAGAAGAAATCTCCGGATCCGCGTTTAACCTGAAAAGCTGGCAACCGGCCGTCGTCCCCGGAACGGTGCTGACAAACATGCTCGAACGCGGCGAAGCGCCCGATCCTTTTTACGGCATGAACAACGAAAAAATCAAAGATATTTACGAAACCGGGCCGGAACATTATACTTACTGGTTTGTCAACGACTTTCAACAAAAAGCCCAAAGCGGCGAACAGGTATGGTTGCATTTCCGCGGCGTAAACTACAGTTGCGATGTGTTTCTGAACGGGAAGAAAGTAAACCGGGAACGACATTACGGCATGTTTCTGCGGCAAACATACAACATTACCAACGGGCTGGCTGCCAACGGGAAAAACCGGCTGGCTGTCATTGTTTACCCGGTCGACCCCGTCGGTAATCCCAACGGCGGGCAAGGCGGCGACGGGGTTATTGCCCGCAATGTTTCGCATCAGTACGTAGCCGGCTGGGACTGGATCCAGCCCATTCGCGACCGCAATACGGGTATTTGGGACAAGGTAAGCATTGAAACCACCAGGGCGGTCAACCTGCAAAACCCGCATGTGGTCACCCGTGTTCCCGGCAAGCGTTTCCCGAAAGGCAAACAGGAAGCGGCAAAAATCGAAACCTCCGCCGAACTGGTCAACCCAACCGCCAAAGCCCTGAGCGGAAAACTACTGGTTGAAATTGACGGGAAGACTGTGGAAACAGCCGTTTCGCTACCTGCCAATTCCACCACCGAAGTTAAACTGCCCGGGCTGATCGTCGAAAATCCCCGGCTATGGTGGCCAAGCGGTTACGGAGAGCAAAACCTGTACAAAGCGACAATGAAAGTATTTATTGACGGACAATTGTCGGATGAAGAAGAAATAACCGTGGGTATCCGCGAAATTCAACGCGAATGGAACAACCATACCCGGAGCATGCAGGTGCTGGTCAACGGGCAAAAAATATTCATCAAAGGCGGGAACTGGATCATCTCGGATGCCATGCTGCGCTTTTCGCCCGAACGCTACGATGCCGAAATCCGGTATCACCGCGATATGAACCTGAACCTGATCCGGATCTGGGGAGGCGCCCTGGCCGAGCGTCCGGAGTTTTACGACGCCTGTAACAAATACGGCTTGCTGGTTATCCAGGATTTCTGGATGTCGGGCGACTGTAACGGGCGATGGGTCGACCCGATGAAGAAAGAAGACCAGTGGACGCGGCGCCGGTACCCCGACGATCACGCGCTGTTCATCGAGTCGGCTGCCGACATGGTGAAGATGATCCGCAACCACCCGTCGCTGGCTATCTGGTGCGGTGGCAACGAGATTACCCCTCCTCAGGATATTCTGACTGCCCTGCGCGATTCGATTTTGCCCAAGATCGACGGTACCCGCTGGTTTATCGATTATTCCAACTCCGACAGCATGTCGTATAACTTTATTGGCGGTAACGGCGACGGCCCTTACGGCATTCAGCCCGATTCGGTGTTCTGGCAACACCGTACCTGGCCCTTCAACTCCGAAGTTGGTTCGGTAGGTGTGGGCGATGCCGTTTCGTTAAAACGATTCCTGCCCGCCGAAAACCAGGTTATTCCTGTTGAGAAGAAAGGTTCGGAGGCGGTTTCCGATCCGGTGTGGACTTACCACAAGTACATCGGCTACGGAAAGTCGGTTGACGCCTACGGCGCTGCCGCCGATATGGAAGATTTTGCCCGCAAAGCCCAGTTGGTCAACTACAACCAGTACCGCGCCCTCATCGAAGGCTTTAGCTCGCACATGTGGGATTGGTACACCGGAACCATCATCTGGAAAACCCAAAATCCCTGGACAGCTTTGCGCGGACAAATGTACGATTACTACCTCGACCCCAATGCCTGCCTCTATGGTTTGCGCACCGGCAGCCAAATGCTGCACGCCATGTGTAACCCGGTTACCAAAATGGTCACCGTAGTAAACAACGGTTTCGAGGCGGTTAACGACCTGATGCTGGTTGCCAAGGCGTATGACATGGAAGGAAATGAACAGCCCGTTACCCAGGTGTTTGTTTACATTGGCCCAACCGACACCAAAAAAATTATGTCGGTAGCCGGAAACCTGAAACGGGTGGGTGGCGACGAAAAAGGCTCTTTCCTTTTATTGCAACTGAAAAACCTGAAACAGGAAGTGATCTCCGAAAACCTGTACTGGTTCCCCGACCGCGAAGGAAATTACAGCGGGCTGCAACACATGCCAGCCTCCAAATTACAGGTATCGGCCAAAAAAACGGCCAGTAATCAGGTCGTGGTAAAACTGAAAAATCCCGAAAATGCGCCGATCGCTTTCTTTAACCGCCTCGCGGTGGTTGATGCCAAAACCGGCGAACGGGTATTGCCGGTTTTTGCAAACGATAATTACGTGTCGCTGACGCCCGGAGAGGAAAAAATCATCGAACTCGAATGCCCGCAGGCCGTTTCGAAAAATTGGAAATTAAGCGTTGAAGGCTGGAACTTAGCCACACAACTGTTCAATATCGATTGATCAATTATTCTAACAATAAGTAGTCATGCGTTGATAACTGCATCGCCCGTTTATCGTGGCGATGCAGTTTTTTTTCGGCCTTGCCGTTATTTTTATTACGACGCAATGGATAATTATTAAGTAAAATGTTTACTTTGGGTAAAATTTTATAACGATTTGCCTGATCAATCTTTTTATATCAACCACTAAAATCCCGGACTTATGTATTCAAATCTCGACTATCAGGTAAACAGCAAAGAGAATGTGTATTTCTACATCCGGCTGTTTGCCAGTTTAGGCTTGTATTATTTGTTTATCAAGTTAATCCTGTTATCGTTCGAAGCCACCGCCGAGCAAATGGCAACGGCTTATGTTCTTTACTTCTATTTGACCGTGATCCTGCTGTTTGTGTTCTTCCGGTTTGGAATCCTGATCGGCCACTTAAAAGGCAACGCCGTTAAGCTGTCGAAAAACCAGTTCCCCGATATCTACCAGATAGCTGTAACGCAGGCGGAGCTGTTGGGCCTCAGGTCGGTGCCCGCCATCTACATCATGCAATCGGGCGGGGTGTTAAACGCTTTTGCCGCACGGTTTCTGGGACGCAACTATGTGGTTCTTTATTCCGAAATTGTTGAAACCGCTTATGAACAGGACAAAACAATCCTGGAATTTATTATCGGGCACGAGCTGGGGCACATCAAAAGACAACACATGCTCAAAAACCTGTTGCTGATGCCGTCGTACCTGATCCCCTTCCTGGGCGCCGCTTATTCGAGGGCTTGCGAGTACACCTGCGACAACATCGGTTACGCGCTAAGTCCGGCAGGAGTAAAAGGAGGGTTATTGGTGCTGGCATCGGGAAAAACCATATACAAAAAAGTAAACCTGAAAGAATATTTAAAACAGGATGTTACGGAAGACGGATTCTGGAAATGGTTTGCCGAGAAAGTTTCTACCCACCCCAACCTGACGAAAAGGTTGGCTGTTTTTGCCAAAGCCAAACCATCTGTTCCCGGAAACACCTACTACAAGCCGGTAATCGCCGAAGAACCCGTTGCCGAACCTGCACCGGTGGAGAAAAAAGAAGAAGATTACAGCCGGTATATGCCGCATTAAACGATTTTAGAGTGTAAGGGCGAAGCCAAGATTGCATCAAGGGTATTTGTCATTTCAACAGATCCTGAAACATGTTCAGGATGACGATGTTTGCTGCCTGGTCACAGTTAAAGAAAGCAGGCCTCAATTCCGGTTCGCCGCTTAAACCGGTAAAAAACCGGCGCACCCAAAAAAAGCCATTCCCTTTTGGAAATGGCTTTATCGATCTTCGTTCTTTAGTTGATTTTGATTCTTTCAGGCGGCGCCGAAACAGCGCTACTCTCCTTCGTGATACGTCAGGTTAACCAAGGCAACCGTGTACCGGCCGGGTTTCTCCGAATACTTGATCACATAGTGGGTTGCATACCAACCAGACATTTCGTAAGCCGATGGTTGCGGAATCGCAATCAGGTCATCCGGCTTGCTCAACAGGTAATCCAGCGTAATCATTGGTTCCCAGAAAATAAAGTGGGCATTGTACGAACCCCAGATCATGGTGTGAGTGAAAGGTGACCCGTTCAGCTCAGGCGAAGTCACATCCACCCAATGGGCGCCCATTTCGGGAATGAGGCCGGGCAACTGGATGTAATTTCCGGGGATATACAAGTCAGCAGGCGCAGGATCCATGTATGTTTCGTCCATAAACGGAATGGCTTTTCGCTCTGCCCCGGAGATCGTGTAAAAATGGAAATCAAAGTGGGGAACATCGTAAACATGTTCCGGCTCGTGTCCTTCCGGATTCCAGTCAAACAGGGCATGCGAATAAAAACTGTTTTTCGTCTTCGGAAACGTTAACTCATACTGCATGGCCCCGGTAGGCAAATTGGTCAGCGCCTTTTCCGAAAGCTCAATTCCTACCGACATCGGATGACCCATCTTGTCAACATGAACCCACGCCCGTGCAGTTCCGTTTCCAACGGGTAAGGCAGAGCTGTAGAAGATATTCATATCTGCCTTTTTCAGCTCTACATCCGAAACTGTTTCAAGACCCGAAGAATCGATCAGATCTTCTTTCTGACATCCCTGCAACCCGATTAAGGCCACCACCGTCATAATACTGAATGCAATTGTAAAGAACTTTTTCATATGCTATAATTTAATTGATAACGTGCAAGTTACGATATCACAAAAGCAAAGTCAAGCATTTGTGGCTTTATTTCAGACAATTTTGTCTTAATTAATGACAGGCAATTTTCCTACTGCCCATTTTCGTTGAAAAAAACGGCAAAGAATCGTTTAAAAAGAAAGCTTTTCACGAAAAACATCCGGAGAAAAAAGGGAACAGATCCTGAAACAAGTTCAGGATGACGATGTCGGCGACATTTCCACAGATGGAGGAAAGCGTCATCCCGAATTTATTTCGGGATCTCCGCAGAAGAAAGCATTGACTATAAATGGCAACAGATGCCGAAACAAGTTAGGCATGACTTCACTCCAAGGCAGTTCCCCCTGCAAAAAAAAAGCCACCCCTTTTCAGGAATGGCTTTTGGTATGCTGAGTTGATTCACTCGTTACTCACGACACGCGTCTCGCGACTATTCTTCATGTACAGCAATCAAAATCTCGAGGATTTTTTTACCGGCAACAGCCACGCTTGAACCTGGTCCGAAGATGGCTACTACGCCGGCATCGTACAGGAATTGGTAGTCCTGGGCGGGAATCACACCTCCGGCAATCACCATGATGTCTTCGCGGCCCAGTTTTTTCAATTCGTCGATTACAGCCGGAACCAGGGTTTTATGGCCTGCCGCCAGTGAAGAAACACCCAACACATGCACGTCGTTTTCAACGGCTTGTTTAGCGGCTTCTTCCGGAGTTTGGAACAGCGGTCCCATGTCTACGTCGAAACCAAGGTCGGCATAACCGGTTGCTACTACTTTCGCACCGCGATCGTGCCCGTCCTGACCCATTTTAGCGATCATGATCCGGGGTTGACGCCCTTCCAGTTCGGCAAATTTCTTCGCCAGCTCCTGGGCTTCCTGGAAGGTTTTATCGTGTTTACTTTCTGCTGAGTACACTCCTGAAATGGTTCTGATTACTGCTTTGTAACGTCCGCAAACTTTTTCGCAGGCGTCGGAAATTTCACCTAATGAGGCACGTTTTTGTGCCGCTTTTATAGAGAGGTCGAGCAGGTTGCCTTCGCCGGTTTCGGCACATTTTGTAATGGCCGCCAGCGCTTCCTGCACTTCAGCTTCGTTACGTCCGGCGCGCAGTTTTTTCAAACGCTCGATCTGAGACAAACGCACGGCCGTGTTGTCGATTTCCAGAATATCGATCGGATCTTCTTTTTCCAGGCGGTACTTGTTCACCCCGACAATGGTTTGCACGCCACTGTCGATGCGTCCCTGTGCACGTGCCGCAGCTTCTTCAATACGCATTTTCGGTACGCCGGTTTCGATGGCTTTGGCCATACCGCCCAGTTTTTCAACCTCTTCAATCAAGGCCCAGGCTTTGGTGTAAAGCTCTTTCGTTAAAGCTTCCACATAATACGAACCGGCCCAAGGGTCGGCGCCGCGGCAGATTTCAGTTTCCTGCTGAATATACAGCTGCGTGTTACGGGCAATACGGGCCGAAAAGTCGGTTGGCAGCGCAATCGCCTCGTCGAGCGCGTTGGTGTGCAGCGACTGGGTATGACCCAGCGCCGAAGCCATCGCTTCGATAGCCGTACGGCCAACGTTGTTGAACGGATCTTGCTCGGTGAGCGACCAACCCGAAGTTTGCGAGTGGGTACGCAAAGCCATCGATTTCGGGTTTTTCGGGTTGAACTGTTTCACCAGTTTGGCCCAAATCATCCGGGCAGCACGCATTTTGGCGATTTCCATGAAGTGGTTCATCCCGATAGCCCAGAAGAACGACAAACGTGGAGCGAAAGCATCGATGTCCATTCCGGCGTTGATCCCGGCGCGGAGGTATTCCAAGCCGTCGGCCAGGGTGTATGCCATTTCGATGTCGGCGGTAGCGCCGGCTTCCTGCATGTGGTATCCCGAAATTGAAATGGAGTTGAATTTCGGCATATGCTGAGAGGTGAACTCGAAAATATCGGCGATGATTTTCATCGAAAATTCCGGTGGGTAGATGTAGGTATTACGCACCATGAATTCTTTCAGAATGTCGTTCTGGATGGTCCCTGAAAGCTGCTCCAACGTAGCGCCTTGTTCCAATCCGGTTACAATATAGAAAGCCAACACCGGCAATACCGCACCGTTCATGGTCATCGATACCGACATTTTATCCAACGGAATCTGGTCGAACAGGATTTTCATATCCAGGATGGAGTCGATGGCCACACCGGCTTTACCTACATCGCCCACTACACGAGGGTGATCGGAGTCGTAACCGCGGTGCGTTGCCAGGTCGAAAGCCACCGAAAGCCCTTTCTGACCGGCAGCCAGGTTACGGCGGTAAAACGCGTTCGACTCTTCGGCGGTTGAGAAACCGGCATACTGACGGATTGTCCAGGGTTGCATGGCGTACATCGCCGAGTACGGTCCGCGAAGGAATGGCGGCAAACCCGCAGCATAATTCAAATGCTCCATGCCTTCCAAATCTTCTTTGGTATAAACCGGTTTCACCGGAATCTGCTCCGGGGTCACCCAGTTTTTCTCAATTTTGTTTTTTGCGGCCCACTCGCCGGCTTTTGGCTGGGAGGTGGCTGTTTTAATGTTTATATTCTTAAAATCTGGTTTCATACTTGTAAGATTTTTAGATTGTCGGATATTCAGATTCTCAGACGATGAGAACACCTTTAAATTTGACAATCATTCGTATAAGTGATTTTATATCTTGACAGACTGTTTCATAATTTTCAGCACTGATGAAACACAAATCATTTTGTCTGATACGCTGTCAGTTCTTCCAGCAGGTTGCTCTTCACATGGATGAAGTTTTCGATGCCTTTGGCCTTTAACTCGTCGGTGCAGGCAGGTGCGCCGGCAACCACGAAGATCGCTTCTCCTTTAATGGTTTCGAAAGCAGCAGGAGCGAGCTCAGCATATTCATCATCAGAACTGCAAAGCACCACGATTTCGGCGCCGGCAGCTTTGGCAGCGGCCACTCCTTCTTCGATGGTCGCAAAACCGTTGTTGTCCTTCACTTCGTAACCGGCAACGGCAAAGAAGTTGCAGGCAAACTGGGCGCGAGCCTTGCGGAAGTTCAGGTTACCAATGGTTAACATGAAAGCTAAGGGTCGTTTCCCTTTTTCGGCAAATTTATCCGTTGCCACGCGCAGGCGTTCAAATGCCATTGCACCGCGATATGGTTTCAGTGTTTCAATTTCCGCATCCTCCGCAGTCAGATCCTGCGCTTCGAATACGGACGCATCCAGGTCTTTCTCCAAAGCTTCAGTGAAATTCGGAAACTGGTTTACACCCAGCAGGTTCTCGCGACGGGTAGCCACGTTCAAATCGCGTTTGGCAGCCATGTCTTTTACTTCAGCCTGAATGAAACCTTCTTTGGCAGCAGCCAGGAAGCCGCCTTTATCCTGAATGGCAAGGAACAGTTTCCAAGCCTCATCGGCAATTGCAGCAGTCAGTTCTTCAATATAGTACGAACCGGCAGCCGGGTCAACAATCTTGTCGAAGTGCGATTCTTCTTTCAGCAACAACTGCTGGTTGCGCGCGATACGGTCTGAGAAAGTTGTCGGTTCTTCGTAGATCGCGTTGAAGGGAAGTACGGTGATGGAATCGGCGCCGCCCAACGCAGCGCTCATGGCCTCGGTTTGGGTCCGCAACATGTTTACGTAAGGGTCATAAACCGATTTGTTCCAGCTTCCGGTTTCGGCCTGTACGTTCATTTTGCAGGCGCAGCCGCATTTCGGTTCGTAGGCTTTTACAATTTGCGCCCACAACATCCGTCCGGCGCGGAATTTGGCGATTTCCATGAAATAGTTGGCGCTTACGCTGAAATTGAATTTAATATTTTTGGCAACGGCATCGACCTCCACGCCTGCCTCGGTAAGCGCCGAAAGGTACTCGGCGCCCTGAGCCAAGGCAAATGCCAACTCCTGAACAACCGATGCGCCGGCGTTTCCGTAATTTTTAGCATTCACCGCAACCACCCGGAAGTTCGGCAAAGCCGCCGTTTTTTCAATCAGCCCTTTTAACTGGGCAACCGAACCCTCCTTGCCGTTTTTCATGCGGCCGTAAAGCAGGTAGTTTCCGAATGAGTCGCAAGCGACCGAAGCCATAATCCTGGTCGGGTCCCATTTGCCGGCCAGCACAAAATCGGCAAACGCTTCGGCGATTTTGTTGCTGTAACATTTGGCGACAAAGTTCACCTCAACCGATTCCAGGCAAATGCCTTCGAGCAATACGGCCATGTCGTCTTTGGTGACATTGATGCACTCGTTAAAAACAAAGCCCAGCGAAGTCACCCCTTTCATCAAAATGTCGAGCGCTTTTTTGTTCGCCTCTGTTAAATCTTTTACGATGATATTCTGACGAACATCCCAGGCGTTGTTGTTGGTTTTGGTTCCGCGCACATAGGGGAACTCTCCGGGAAGGGTATCCAGATACTCCAGCTTGCTCAGGTCTTCCTGACTATAAAACGGTTGAACTGAAAAACCTTCATTTGTCCTCCACACCAGCTTGCGGTCAAAATCGGCGCCTTTTAAATCGGCTACCACCTTTGCTTTCCACGTTTCGGTACTGATCGGAGGAAATTCTTCAAAAAGTTTGTTATATTTTTCTGCCATAATGTAACTGTTAAGAAAATCGGGGGCAAAATTAGTGGTTTTTAACAAGCTACATCTATAAAGCTCAAAGTTTTTAACCTTTAGCTAACAAATATCATGTTTTGATTTTCAGGCTTTTACATATCGATCATTCTATATATATGTGTTTTACACGCTTATTTGTAAACACTATAAATAAGAGGGATTTCGTCCTAAAATTCAATCTTATAGCTCAAATTCGGAACAACAATCCGGTCGAACTGTTTTTCAGGCAGCCCGGTTTTCAGGTTAAACTCGTAGCCGCGGTATTCTCCGTAACCCAAAACATTCAACAAATGCAATGACCAAATACCTGCATATTTCGGTTTGTTTCTCCGGTACGAAAAGCTTAGCGAAAGCACTGTTGCCGGGTCTTCCTGCTGCTCCCAGGCACGGGCATAATCATAAGTTAACTCACCTGTCAGGACCGACTCCTGCTCCAATAATACCGTGTACCGGTCGCCGCCCATAAAGCTTAACCGGGCATTCACACTCACCAGGTTGGCCTTGTTTTTTCCAAGCTGCCATTCTTTTCCGGCCAGCAGGTTCAGGATATAATTTTTATTGTACAGACTATTTCGTTCGATGCCATCGCCTCCTTGATATTTCGAATCGAAAAGGGAAGCGGTCGCCAAATAATAAAAACCATTTTTCAGGAAACGTTCCAGGGTCAGATCAATACCCAGATTAGTTCCCGTGCCGTCGTTTACCAGTGTTTCGTTGAAAAACCAATCCAGTTCGAGGTTTTGAAGTGAAAAATAACTGCCGGGGACTACCGGCACATCAAACAAATACTGGAAATAGGGTTCCGCTTTTATGCGCACATATTCAGTAAGACTGATGTCGTAGGCCAAACCGAAATGATGCGCCTTGGTCATTTTCAGATTTTTGTTGGGTTGAACGACAACTCCGTCCGCTTCCTGCCGCGCCAGGTAAAAGCCGATCATCTCAATCCGGCTGTTTAAACCATAAGCCAAACCAATCGCTTGGTTTGGACGAAATTGCCATTTCAGTCCAAGTCGCGGTTCAACAGACAGCTCGTCATTCAATCCGAAATAATGGGCATGCAATCCAATATTCAGGTCAAACTGATGCTTCAGCTTAAACATGGATTGAGAAAAGGCCTGAATGGATACGGCCCTTCCTTTTTCGTTGGCAAAAACAAATAACGGTTCGCCCAAATCGGGTGCCTCCCGGTTAAATACCTGGTACCGGTGTTCGTTTAAAACCAGTCCGCTCCGGTTGGAATGATTACTCCCGAACTTATGGTTTAAGGTACTGCTTAGCATGTATTTCCAGGTTTTGTTGTTTACCCGTTCGCGCGGATGCAAGCTCAGGTTTTCATCCAGTTCGTCATATCTGGTCGTAATTCCGTTTCCTGACGAAGCGAAGGTGGTATGTAAATAGGTTTTTTGTGAAAACATTTGTTTGTGTGTTAACCCGATGGCTCCGGTCGATAAATTCAGCTGATAAGCTTCCCGGTCGGCTTTTGTGTCCCAATCGGCCGGATCGTCAAAGGGATCCCTGTTTTGCACATCCAGTGCGCCAATTCCCCACAAAGTAAAATTGCCGGCTCTTTTGGTCGGAAAATTCATTTTAAACGACAGGTCCTGGTACCCGATTTTACCAGCCTCTTTCGGGATTAGCGAACCTAACAAGCCATAAGTTGAGTAGCGGTAATTAAAGAGGTACGACGAACCGCTGCTTTTATTCACTGGTCCTTCCGACGAGAAATCGATTCCAATAATTCCAGCCTGGAAGGTATGCTCGTGCTTTTCGTGGTTTCCGGTCCGCATCCTGACATCAAAAACACCCGACAACGCATTGCCGTATTCCGCGGGAAAAGCTCCGGTGTAAAAATCGGAATTGGCCAGCATTTGTGCCGACAAGGCCGTGATTCCCCCCGCGCCGAAAGCGATCACATTGGCAAAATGGGTCGGGTTGGATATTTCAATTCCTTCCATGCGCCACAGCAGGTTCCGGGGCGAGTTGCCGCGAACAACAATGCCGTTATTCCCGATTTCAGAAGCCACTCCGGCAAACGAACCCGCCAAACGCGCCGGATCATCAAACCCTCCGGCGTAACGGCCGGCTTCTTCGACACTCAACTGCCGGGCATTGATGGTGGCCATCGGATTGATCGGTTTACTCTTTGAAGTACGCGCAACAATCTTTATTTCCTCTAACTCCCTGGCAGATTCGCTGATTGCAGCATTTAGCACCACCTCTTTTCCTGAACCGACAAGAACTTCGTCAAAAATAAAATGATCGTAGCCCATAAAACTGAGTAAAACCTGGTACCGCCCGGGTTTGACATTCCACAAGCGGAAGTTCCCGTTTTCATCGGTTATTGTTCCCAGTTGAGGATCGGAATTGAGGATCACGATGGTCGCCCCCGCTAATGGGGCATGTGTCAGGTCGTCAACCACCTGCCCTTTAATCACCTGCCCTCCGGGCTGGGCAAAAGAAAACAATTGGATGTTCAGGAGAATAAATAAAAACATTCGTTTTCTGTTTATTGTTAACATGGTATTTTAAATTAGTTTTGAATGAAAAATTTCTTTCAAAGTTGCTATTGCCCGATTAAGCGGGCAATACTGAAAAATCAGTATTATGGAAACAGGTCAGCAGGAAGCTCACTGGCGTAATCAGCATATCGATCACCGCAAACTGGATTATTCCATACTCGAACGCCACATCGAATTTCTGGAATCGATTAAGTCAGTTCACAACAGCGCCATCTCTATCTTCGATATGGCCAAGTTGCAGCACGCCTATCTTTCATCAACTTTTGAAGACCTTCTGGGCTGGGATCTGAAAGAGGCCGGCAAACCCGGCCATGCATACATCGACAGCCGGATGCACCCCGAAGACTTGGAACATTTAAACCGGGTTTCGGCTCTATTTATTGAATTGATTTTGAAAGTACAAAAAGAAGACCGCTCCGGCATGCAGCATTACAAAATGATCATGGATTACCGGACGCGGGGAAAAGACAACAACTATGTACGGGTAATTGAGCAGCATAAATTGCTGGAATTTGACGCTGATGACAATATTTGGCTGAGCCTGGGCATCATGGACCTGTCGCCTGATCAGGACCTGCATAGTCTGTGCCGTTACCGCCTGGCAAATCTGAAAACCGGCGAACTTTATCATTTTCCGCAGGAACCAATCTCAACGAACTTAAGTTTGCGCGAACAGGAAATATTGCAATTATTGGCCCGTGGGTTAATCAGCAAACAAATTGCCGATCAACTTTTCATCTCGGTAAACACCGTTAATACGCATCGTCAGCGAATTATAGAAAAACTAAAGGTGAGCAATACCGCAGAAGCCATTCGCCATGCCTCCTCCATCGGAATCATTTGATCAGGCCGGCATGCAACCTTTAATGCTTTTTTCATATCTGCTCAGGTAAAACAGGATAAAAATCTTATCTTTAAAGACCATGAACCTCAGGGATACAGGACGCATCATTTTCCGCCGGGGGAAAACAAGAAAAACGCACTCATGAAAGATGAACAACAACTTTACACGGTAATTACCGGGGCAAGTCAGGGTTTGGGAAAAGAGTTCGCCCGGGAATGCGCCCGCCGGAACATGAACCTGATCCTGGTTTCGCTCCCTGATGAAAACCTGAAAAAATTCGGCAACGAATTAAAAGAAAGCTACCGGGTTCGGGTACATACTCACGAAACAGACCTGACTTCCCGCAAATCAATTGAAGAACTGGCAGCATGGATTACCGATAACTTTTCGGTGAACATCCTGATTAACAATGCAGGAACCGGCGGATCGTGCATGTTTGATGCTTGCTCAATCGATTATCTCGACAACATGATCCAGTTGAATGTCAGGGCCGTAACTTTAATCACCCGCCTTTTACTCCCGGAATTGAACAAACATGCTGATGCCTATATCCTGAATGTGTCCAGTCTGGCGGCCTTTTCACCGGTGCCGTATAAAACGATCTACCCGGCTTCCAAGGTATTTATCCATCATTTTACACTTGGTTTGCGGGCCGAACTTAAAAATACCAACATCAAGGTTAGCGTATTGAACCCCGGCCCCATTAAAACCAATTCGGATGTAACAAACCGGATTAACGGACAAAGTTACTACGTGAAACTTTCGACCCTAAAGCCGGATGTTGTCGCCCGGATTGGCATCAAACAGATGTTGCGCGGCAAATCGTTAATCATTCCCGGATTTTGGAATCAGTTCAATGCTTTCTTCATCCGTTTGTCCCCGCTCAGCTTCCGGATCAATATCGGCACATCCATTTTTCGCCGGGATTTTCATGAAAAAGATGTTGTACAAAAAAACAGAAACATACGCAACGAAAACGGAATTTACACATCCTGTTCATAAATAAACGCCGGTATATGAAAACTGCCTTTCAGGTCACACTCATCTTACATGCGATGCTGTTCTTCCTGGCTTGCGATCAGGATACCGATGTGAATACGGATATTTTTAATACGTGGGAGGCTAAACAGTTTATTTCAGTTGAATCAGCCATCTACCGGAAAAATGACGAAAATGCGATTCTTCTTTTCATCAATAAAAACAAATCTTACGGGCTGCAACTGGATATTAACCGCTGCGGAGGGAACCTGGAACAAATTAGCGGCAACCAGATCAAATTCGGCCCGGCAATTTGCACGGAGGCTTGTTGCGACAGTGATTTTTCCGTAAAACTGGCTGAAATGTTGCCCCGGGTAACTACCTATAAAATCAAGGGAAAATACCTTCAGCTATTCGTTCCGGGGTGGGGTTCCATTGAATTTGAGTCTGTAAAAACCAACTAATACAAAATCAGAAATTTAACAAGAAATACGTACCTGCCGCCTCACAATAGAAATTCCAGAAAATTTTCTTTTGAGACGACCTGAAATTCCGAGCCGGGGTAAGCTTCCGACCAGGCTTTGGGCGCTTTCACATTCCGGGGTTTCCATTTGAATTCATAGCCGAAAAGTTTACCGTCACGATCTTCCACCAGATCAATTTCCTGTCGGTCGTAAGTGCGCCAAAAATAATCAGCCGAAAAGATCCGTTTATGCAATTTGGTTTTCAATCGCTCCATAAAAAGAAAGTTTTCCCAAAGTATACCCACATCATTACGTCCACCGGGCAAATTGAAATTGTTGATAATCGCATTTCGGATTCCATTATCCCAGAAATAATAGCGGGCTGTTTTCACTACTTCTTTTCGGAGATTTCTGGAGAAACCTCCCACCTTTTTTATGATGAAAGTCTTTTACAGCAAATCCAGATAACGTTCCACACTCTGCTATTCATCTGATTATCAACCAAAGGCACAATAATAAACCACAAGAACTAAGAATTTGGCAAGTTTAGTTTCCGTATTTAGCTAAATTTGGCAGGTTTCAGGTTTCGAAGGATTAAGTATCAAAGGTTTCTTTCAGCCGGGGGCCATGCTCGGTCCATACAACGGTCGCGCATGGGGTGTAAAAATCGTGCTCGAAAAACAGGATGAAATCATCTGCCCCGGCGTATGCCCGTCAAACATCCTGACCGTAACCCCGGGGAATAATTCGCCACTACCCTCCACCAGTTGCATCTGCAGCCTGTTTTTCAAAAAATCCAGAATTTCCGGATAATATGCCGCCTGCTCGCGGACATTCGAAATTTTTGAATGTTCCCATTGTTTTTTGCTGCACCAATACGTTGCATTCGGGAAAAGCGCTTTTAACTGTCCTCCTTCGTTTAAAACGGCTCCGTTGCAATGGTCCCAGTGCAGGTGGGTAAACACCACATCGGTGACGTCGGTTAGCGCATAGCCCAACCTGGCAAGCGATCGGGGCAAGGCATCGGTTTCTTCGTGCCCGTTGTTTCGTTTCACTTTTTCCGGGTAATGATCGCCAACCCCGGCTTCAATTAAAATTTTTCGGGTTTCCTGCTCGATCAGCAAACAGCGCATCGTCAGCCGGGTCACGTTATTCCCATCGTCCGGATATACTTTCGACCAAAGCGGTTTGGGAATCACGCTAAACAAAGCGCCTCCGTCGCACGAAAAATGACCCGCGTGTATGGCAAACAGTTTATTCATGAAAATCAATCATTTTTCAGTTTGTTAATTCTTCATCCAGCCTTTTCTGCGCCGCTTCATCTGATTTAAAATCCATCACCAGTTTAACAACTCCCCGGTAATCGTTCACGCCCCCTTCAATTTTATTCGATTTCAGATACATATCATTCACCCAGGTTGCTACCCGGTCAATCTTTTCGCTTCGCAAGACCTTCCAATGCTCGGTAACGCGGCGGATGTCTTCTTTTACCGGTTCGTCAATCAGCCCGGTTAAAGATTCAAATCCTTCAACCTGCATTCCCCGGTACAAAAAGAACCGCAGTAAATACAGGTTAGCGCTGTAATTTAACTCGGGCGAAGGGCTGCTGGCACACACCAGCCATGCATAAAAGTTGGCTTCGGCTTCGCCCGTTATACCAAACTGGTGCGCTTTTTCGTGGGCCAATACCTGCGGGTACTGAACCGGCAAAAGATGATTGTTCAGATGGATCTCGTTAAAAAAAGGCCCGTAGTATCCCAAAATAGATGCTTTGGCGAAAAAACCGCTGAAGGTAACCGATTTGGCCCGGCGGACACCTCCCGGATAATTGAGTTCCAAAAAGCCCGACAGGTTTTTGTAGGCTTCTTCAACCAGCGAATCGATCTGCGCGGCAGGTAAACCGTCAAAATTCGCCCGTGATGCATTGGTTTCATCGATCAACTCGCGGGCCACCGCCAGAAATGCATCATCAGTCGTTTCACTCACGGCTATTTGCAGGCGCTCATTTAACCGGTCGCGGTAATAATTGAATCCCCACAGCCAATAAAACAATACATACAGCATCGCCAGCATATTCACCAGTATTTTCAGGAATTTTCCGATACTGATCTTTCTGATCAACAACAAAATCAAAACGGCAATTCCAAATAAAACCAATAAGGAATAAAATATATCCCCGAGCGAGAAGGGGAGCCAACAGCTTATCCGAGACAACACAGCCGCAATAACCGGATACACCCCCCGCGAATATACCGACCCGGTAAATGCCGGAAACTTCGAGAGCAACTCGGTCAACAGAAACGTAACCAGGGCAGACCACACCCACATCCAGGAATTACCAAAAGGCAATTGAAGGTTAATTTTACCTGCGGAATTTTTTTTCACCATTTCACCTTTACGAAAAAGCCAAAAATAACTTTAATCGGATAAAAAAAACGAAAACCTGCTCAATTTTTCGGCGCCAGTCAAAAAGAAATTATTTTGGTTACGAAACTCATCTTCGTGGCTCGTTTCATCTTCATTTCATTATTTTTACCCGTTTAAACTTAAGTAGAATTTCATGCGCATTCATTTTATAGCCATTGGAGGAAGCGCCATGCACAACCTGGCCATTGCCCTTCATAAAAAAGGATACCAGGTTAGCGGAAGTGACGACGAGATTTTTGAACCTTCCAAAAGCAGGCTGGCCGCACATGGTCTGCTGCCCGCGCAAACCGGCTGGAACCCCGATTTGCTGAATTCGGCCCCGGACGCTGTCATCCTGGGCATGCATGCCCATCCGGACAACCCCGAATTAAAAAGATCTCAGGAGTTGGGTTTAAAAATCTATTCGTACCCCGAATACCTGTACGAACAAACCAAAAATAAAATCCGGGTCGTCATTGGCGGTTCACACGGTAAAACAACCATTACCTCGATGGTGATGCATGTATTGAAAACCAACCACCTGGATTTCGATTACATGGTTGGCGCCAAGCTGGAGGGTTTTGACACGATGGTTTCGTTAAAAGAAAATACCGGCATCGCAGTTTTTGAGGGAGACGAGTACTTGTCGTCGCCCATCGACCGCCGTCCGAAGTTCCACTTGTACCATCCGCATGTGGCACTGCTGAGCGGAATTGCCTGGGACCATATCAATGTGTTCCCGACTTTTGAAAACTACGTGGAACAATTCCGGATTTTTACCGAAAAGATTGAAGAAAACGGCACGCTGATTTATTACGCGGGCGACGAAAACCTCCGGCAAATCGCGTCCGATTCACGGAAAGACATTACGACCTTTGCTTACGCCGAACATCCGTCGGACTTGGATGAAGGTGTAACTTACCTGACATACAATAACCGCCGGATCAGGCTGCAGGTATTTGGCAACCACAACCTGCAAAATATTGCCGGGGCCAAACTGGTTTGCACGCACCTTGGCATATCTGATGAACAGTTTTACCGGGCCATGACCAGTTTTAAAGGCGCCGCCCGCCGTTTGGAAGTGCTTTCGGAAAATGGAGCCAGCGCTGTTTTTTACGATTTCGCCCACTCGCCGTCCAAACTTCAGGCAACAACTTCGGCGGTAAAAAAGCAATTCACCAACCGCAAACTGGTTGCGGTCATGGAGCTACACACTTACAGCTCGCTAAAAAAGGAGTTTCTCCCTCAATATAAAGGATGCATGGGCGAAGCGGATGAAGCCTATGTTTTTTTCAATCCGGCAACCATCGAACACAAGCGGCTTTCGCCCGTTACCGAAGAAGAAGTTGCCACCGCTTTTGCCAAAGAAGGATTGCAGGTATTTACCGATCCGCAGGCCTTGTTCAACCAGCTCCGAAAGCAAAACTGGGAAGATAAAAACCTGCTGATCATGACTTCGGGAAACTTCTCCGGCCAGGACCTGAAAACCTTTGCCAACGAAATTACCGGCAACCCGGTGCGTTTTGGCCGCGACAAATGGCTGAAACATCCCGATGGAATGATGAACTGAAAACGAGAACCGATATGAGAACGATTTTTATCCTAACGATACTGGCCGCTGTTGCTTTTTCAGCCAATGCAGGAGTGACCGATCAAAAACTGTGGAAAAGAGCGGTTAGGCTCCACGAGAAGATATTAACAGTTGATACGCACTGCGATACCCCCATGCTGATGCTTAAACCAGGTTTCGACGCGGGAAAAATGAATGAGGCTCCTGAAAGCCAGGTCGACTTTCCCCGCATGAAAGAAGGCGGGCTGGATGCCATGTTTTTCGCTGTGTTTACCGGACAAAAGCCCCGTACGACGGAAAATTATAACAAAACATACCAAATGGCTCATCAAATGCTGGACTCCATTTATTCATCTCTTGACAAATATTCGGAGACGGCCTCGCTTGCGCTCACAGCCGACGATGCTGAGAGAATTGAGAAAACCGGGAAAAGGGCCATTTACATCGGTATGGAAAACGGGTTCCCGCTGGGCAAAGAGATCAGGCGGGTGGAAGAATTTTACAATCGCGGGGTTCGTTACATCACACTATGTCATTCGTTTCACAACGACCTGTGCGACTCGTCGAGCGACAGCGCCAAACCCGAACACAACGGGCTGAGCGATTTCGGGAAAGAAGTGATTGCCGAAATGAACCGCCTGGGGATCATGATTGACTGTTCGCATCTGTCCGACAAATCGTTCTTCGATGTAATTCAATACAGCAAGGCGCCGGTAATCGCTTCGCACAGCAGCGTACGAGCCGTGTGCATGCACGACCGGAACATGAGCGACGAGATGATTAAAACCCTCGCCGGACACGGAGGCGTCATCCAGATCTGCCTGCTCGACGACTATGTAAAAGAACCCGACACCACGACCCAACGCTATGCCACGCAAAAAAAGCTGATGAACATTTACCACAATGATTACGGCAAAATGAACGAGGACGAAAAAGCAGCTTTCAACCGGCAATGGACTGACATGAAGAAAAATTTACCCAAAAAACTTCCCAAGGTGCAAGAGTTGGTCGACCACATCGATCATGCCGTGCAATTGGTTGGCATTGACTACGTAGGCATCGGCAGCGACTTCGACGGTGGCGGCGGTCTTGAAGATTGCGACGATGTCAGCCAATTTCCCCGGATTACCTTCGAATTGCTGAAACGCGGTTATTCGGAAGAAGACATCAGAAAAATCTGGGGAGCTAACCTGTTCCGGGTTTTCCGCCAGGTAGAGCTGGTAGCCGGAACGCTGGCGGAAAACCGGAAAATGACTATTCGCTGATGTATTTCATCAGCAAATTTTTCAACTGCGAATTTTCCAGATGACTTAAATGCGGATTGATCACCCGGCCATCCTTGCCAACCAGGGTGTAACGCGGTATTCCTGAGATTTTGAATTTGTCGCTCAGAATGTTCCATTCGTCATCCGACACCCGGTAATGTTCGCCGCTTATACTCAAGATCATGTTATCATAGGTTCCTTTTGGCGACGTTTGATTCGTGATGTAAACAAAAACCACATTTTCGTCTTTCATTTCCTCTTTCATCGGCTTAATTCGTTCAATCCCCGACCGGCAGGGGCCGCACCAGGTTGCCCAAAAATCAACATAAACCACTTTCCCCCGATATTTTTTCATGATGGACTCGAAAACATTGTCGTCTACATGTTCATGAACTTCATTAACATTCGCCACCGCCAGCTTTTTGTTCTCCTGAATTTTTGCCTTCGTAGCTTCATTCATCAGGCCAATATAGCGGGCAATAAACGGAGTGCTGATTTGTGCCTGCATCTCTTTTAGTTGTTCATCCGAAACGGGTGTCATTTCTGAAACAACCTGCCTGCAATATTCCTGCGAAAGCATCACATCGGTAGCCAACCCCGGCTGAATGCCCAAAACACTCTGAATCTTTTCGTTCCTTGTTTCTATCCTTCTTTTTGCAAAGATGCCATTCACGAAAGTCCGGTGATCCGCATGAAACTTGTTCAGCAAATCGCCCATTTCCGATTGCAGCATGCTTACTTTCTGAACTAAAGGATGAGAGGCAAAATCTTTCCAGGCAGCGAGATACGCCTGGTCCTCCTCCGGTAGTTCAACATGCTGTTTGACTAAATATTCAGCCACCATCTCTGGCGTTATGGCCTTGCCACGATTCTCCCGATAAAATTCCTGTAACTTACCGGCATAGTTCTCCTGAAAACGTCTAGCCTGCTCACCATGTTTTTCCTGAAACTCTTCCTGAAGCTTTTTAAATTCAGGCGAGTCGATTTCCTTCAATCGGGCAGCCATTTCCTCTTCTTCAGGTTTTAACCGATAACCCGTCTTTTTCAGTTCCTCCAGAATATCCTGTGTTGTAAAACCCACGTTTGATCCGTCTCCCCTCAAGATATCCAGGTACATCAGCCGGTTGATGAAAAAATAGTAATCTCCGGTCATCACAGCCAACGGATTATTTGCAAAATCGTTCGTTAAAAAGTCGTAATAACTACGATCCGGTTTTTCGGGCTTAAAATCGATTTCCCATTGATCTCTTGGGATGTTGTTTTTCTGCCGCCAGGCTGAAACCTTCTCCATATCATAGCTCAACAGCCTTTCGGCGTTCCGGTAGTCAAACTCCAGGCTTTTCACCTGCCGCGCTTTGGCGCTTAGCGGATATTTGTGCGTCTGGTCTTCCATCTCATCATAATCGCGTTGTTTCAACTCCTGACACCAGGCCTTATATTCTTCGGGCGAAAAGTCCAGGATTTTCTCCTGCATTTCCTGATAATTAAAATTCCGGATGTCCTTCAATTGAAACAAATCGGCATTTATCCGGGTACAATCACCCATAAACAAAACCGGATTTATCGGGTTGTTGTTGTCAAAAAACTGAAACGTTTTTTTACCAGGCTCCAGAAAAACAGTACCATAAAAAAATGGCAAGCGAACAAGGACATTCTGCGGGTTGCAATTCGGGAATTTCGCTTCGAAACTGCCATCATCTGCAATCCTGATCAAGTGGGAAATCTGTTCCCCCACAATCGCATCGTTCACATAAACCATTCCTGTACGCTGCGAATATCTTGGGCTGAAATTCCTGATGTAGCCACAATAAGTTACTGTATCCACTTTAAAGACAGACGATTCAAAAACCTCCGTATCAACCGGAATAACCGATTTATCCATTCGATTTGAGCAGGTAACCATCGCAGCAGCAGTTTCACCGATCATGCAGGTCGAGTCATTCATAAACCTGGCATAAATATTCAGTTTCTTTGAGTTGCTTTTCAGCTCAATTTTAGCCATCCCGTCCTGTTCGGAATACGAACCATAGGTCCACACCTGGCTGTTGTAAATAGCAACAGAGTCAAACAAGCTGATTTCCCATTGCGCATTGTTACGCCGGAACCAGTTGCCAATCAGCTTTCCGGGAAGAACTGACTGGAATAATTGAGGTTTTAACTGGATGTCATAAATAAACCAGCTCCCGCCTTCGTTGGCTTCGCCATAGTCCAATTTGGCAACAGCCTCATCAATTTCAGGAAATACCAGTTTATAGCTCACTTCTCCCGATTCCGGCATGGTGAACCGTTCATCGATTGGAATGCCATCCGCTGAAACAATAAACAGTTTCTCGTTCGACCCAACGGGTTGTATAAAGGTCATTTTCGGAATACTAATCCAATAACCAGGAGTATGATCAACATGAAACCAGAGTATGGTAGCGCTATCGAGCAATTCGACTTTATTAAGTTTCACATTGGAGGCCGTGCTCATCCCTGTTTTGGGATTGTCAACAATTGTTTGGCCGAAGGTTGAAAAAGTAAAGGCCAAGGCCACGGTCAGGAGAAAAATTCGTTTCATTGGATGACGGTTTAAGGATTGAGGAGTTTTTTTATCAACCCAATTTAGTTCATTAAAACAATATAATCATTATCTGGAACTAAGTTTAATATTTTTAAACAGTAACAGATTTTAACGAGCGTTGATCGATCGGTTCTAAGCCCAATTTTGATGGCGCCAACAATCACACGGCAGATACATGTTTAATAAATCTCCTTTCGCCCCGAATACAACTTTGTTTCTCGGCATTATTCATTATTTTTGTAAGCGCTGAACCTCAGCTTTCACTGCTGTCAAAAGGGTTCAGTCATAATCAATTCATTATGGATGAAAATTTATCAATCGAACGGGGATGTTGCCAAAAGCAGGCCGGAAGTTGCGGAAAGCTTGAGGTTTATAACTGGCTGAGCGATGTTGTTAACATGACCGATCAGGAAAACATCGTTGAAGTTCGGTTTAAAAATACGCGCAAAGATTATTTCAGAAATGTCAACAACCTGAAATTAAAAGCAGGAGATATTGTTGCAGTTGAAGCCAATCCCGGTCACGACATCGGCATTGTCTCCCTGGTTGGCGAACTGGTGAAACACCAGGAAAAGAAACATAAAGTGACCTTGATCAACGGCGAAATCCGCAAAGTTTACCGCAAGGCAAAACAAGTTGACATTGACAAATGGAAAGAAGCCATCAGCCAGGAACACGCAACCATGATCAAATCGCGGCAAATTGCATTTGATCTGGGGCTTGATATGAAAATCGGGGATGTGGAATACCAGGGCGATAAAACAAAAGCCATTTTTTACTACATCGCCGAAGGGCGGGTCGATTTCAGGCAACTGATCAAGGTGCTGGCAGAAACTTTCCGGATAAGAATTGAGATGAAACAGATCGGCGCCAGGCAGGAAGCCGGCCGGATTGGAGGCATCGGCCCCTGCGGAAGGGAACTTTGCTGCGCTATCTGGATCAGCAACTTTGTATCGGTAACCACCAATGCTGCCCGCTATCAGGAAATTTCCCTGAACCCGCAAAAACTGGCCGGCCAGTGCGGTAAGCTGAAGTGCTGCCTGAATTACGAAGTAGACTCATACATTGACGCCCAAAAAGATTTTCCGCCCAATAACATCCCATTGCAAACAGAACAGGGAAATTATTCCTTCTTCAAGACCGATATCTTTAACCGGATCATGTATTACCTGGCAAACTTTCCAAACCCCGACGGCCCGGTGGCGGTTCCTGTTGACCGGGTAAAAGAAATCATTCTGTTGAACAAACGGGGACGAAAAGTGGAAAAACTGCTCGACCACAAAGAAGAACGTGCCGTTAGCCGAAATAAGGAATACGAAGATGTTTTATCACAGGACAGCCTGACGCGCTTTGATCAACCCAAACACCGTCAACGGAAAAAGAAACGTCCGGGAAACCGGAATCCAAACAGAAACCAGTCATGAAACACGTCATTATCTTGTTTCTGACCGGTTTATCGCTGTGGTCCTGCGATCCGAACCGGGTTTTTGAATCGTACAAGGTCATCGGAGACGAGGGCTGGCACAAAGACACCCTTGCCGTCTTTTCAGTTGATTTGAACGATACCAGGCAGAACTATAATTTATTCCTGAATATCCGAAATCAGGGAAATTACCCGAACAGTAATCTTTGGTTGTTTGTCGATGTTCAGTCGCCCGACGGGAAAGTACTCACCGACACCATCGAGTTTATACTGGCCGATATTCACGGGAAATGGACAGGTAGCGGCATCGGCGATTTATTTGACAACCAGTTTCTCTACAAACAGAATGTTTATTTTCCTGTTTCGGGCGAATACCGGTTTTCCATCCGTCACGGGATGCGGGCTAACCGGCTGAAAGGAATCCGGGATGTGGGTTTTCGTATTGAAAAAAGAAATTAGAGACACAAGTGGGGAAAAATAAGCTGAAAAAGTTTTCCGAAATGGAAACTTTCGAGAACGTGGTGCAGGCGCCTTTTCACAATCCCAATCAGCCTGATCATGAACTAAAAGGAAAATGGAGTTCATCCTTTTTTAAAAATAACCAGCCGCTGGTGCTTGAACTGGGTTGCGGGAAAGGTGAATATTCCGTGTCCCTGGCCAGTTATATGCCCGGAACAAATTTTATCGGCGTCGATATTAAAGGAGCACGGATGTGGAAAGGAGCCAAAGATGCCCTGCAGCGAAACATCCGGAACGTCGGCTTTTTGCGTACCAGCATCGAGATCATCGACAAATTTTTCGGGGAAAATGAGGTCGGACAAATCTGGCTCACCTTCCCCGATCCTCAAATGAAAAGCGCCCGCCGCCGGCTGACAGCCACCAATTTCATGGAAAAATACCGGAAAATCTTACGCCGGGGAGGTATCATCCACCTGAAAACCGACAGTAATTTTCAGTACAACTATACCCTGGAAATGGTCAGGGAAAACGGGCTAAACATCGTCAGCCAAACCGACGACCTGTACCGGTCGGATCTGCTCGACGAGGTATTGTCCATTCAGACGTTTTATGAGAAACAATGGCGCGAACGGGGAATCGCCATTAAATACCTGGCTTTTCAGCTCAGCCACGATGAACCCTTACGCGAACCGATTGTTGAAATTGAGAAAGATCCGTACCGCAGTTTTGGACGTTCTGCACGAGAATAAATATGGCCGATTTTTTTGATATGGTTTATGAAGTGGTGAGCCTCGTTCCCAGCGGAAGGGTAACCAGCTACGGCGCTATTGCCCGTTACCTCGGCACCGGGCAGTCGGCGCGAATGGTTGGTTGGGCCATGAACAAAACGCATGGCCATCCGGTTTATGTGCCGGCCCACCGGGTAGTCAACTCAAAAGGACTGCTAACCGGCAAACATCATTTCGGAAGCCCTCAGGCCATGCAGGAACTGTTGGAAAGTGAAGGGATCCGGGTCGAAAACGACCAGGTTGTTGATTTTGAGGAACGATTCTGGGACCCGGCAAAAGAATTAACCATTGATGACTATTAAATAACAGCATATGGCAGACATACCACGCAAACTCATCGTACCCAAAAATGTAACCGACACGCTGCGGCAAGTAAATTATCCGGGCTCAAGCCAGGATATCGTATCCATGGACATGGTCCAGGAAATCCGTATCGCCGGTAAAAAGGTGAACTTTTCACTCGTTTTTCAACGCTCCGACGACCAAAACATCGGGGCAGTTGTGAAAGCATGTGAAGAAACCATACTAAAAGAGCTTGGACCGGATGTTGACATTCGTGGAAATATTGCCGTGAAAGCCATCCATCAGATGGAACGGCCGGTACTGCCAAAGGTAAAAAACATTATTGCCGTGGCCTCCGGCAAAGGCGGCGTAGGAAAGTCTACGATTTCGGTTAACCTGGCAGTAGCGCTGGCTAAAACCGGCGCCAAAGTTGGCTTAATCGATGCTGATATTTTTGGTCCTTCGATCCCGAAAATGTTTGGCGCCGAAAAGTTAAGGCCGGCAGGCGATAAAGTTGACGGACGCGAGGTGATTCAACCAATCGAGCAATTTGGCGTTAAAATCTTGTCCATCGGTTTTTTTGTTTCGGTTGAAGATGCGCTGGTCTGGCGCGGACCAATGGCCTCGAATGCCCTGAAACAACTGATCATGGACGGTCACTGGGGCGAACTGGATTACCTGCTGATCGACCTTCCCCCGGGAACCAGCGACATTCACCTCACCCTGGTTCAAACAGTTCCGGTAACCGGCGCCATCATTGTCACCACCCCGCAGGACGTGGCTTTGGCCGATGTCATTAAAGGCGTGAACATGTTCCGCGGAAAAACCGTCGACGTGCCGGTACTTGGTTTAGTTGAAAACATGGCCTGGTTTACCCCCGAGGAACTGCCCGACCACAAATATTACATTTTTGGCAAAGACGGCGGAAAAATACTGGCAGAAGAACTGGGAATCCCCTTGTTGGGCCAAATCCCGATTGTACAGGGAATCCGCGAAGGCGGAGATGACGGCAAACCGGTTGCCGCCGACGAAACTTCGGCCATGGGAAAAGCATTCGGGGTACTGGCGGCCAATGCCATCAGGGAAGTGGAACGCCGCAATGCCGAACTTGATCCAACCAAAAAAGTAAAAGTAAGCCGGAAATAAAAACGACGGCCTGTTCACCGGTTTTCGGAAGGAAACCCGGGCCGCCAAAAAAACAGGAAAATACTGCTTCAATCACTTGATTTTGACCTTCACTTTTACCCGGAACAAAAACAATAATATCAGGAATATTCAGTTTATCCTAAAGTGTAAATAATCACGGTTGAAAAAAGTTTTACAAAACATATTTTTGTCGGTTTTTGTGGTTCTGATTTGGGGCGGTTGTTCTACCGAGAAAAACACGCTGGTGACGCGTTCGTACCATAACCTCACCTCTCATTACAACATTTACTTTAACGGGAAAGAAAGCATAAAAGCAGGGCTCGACCGGATTAACAACTCCGTGGCCGACGATTATTCGCGGATTTTGCCTATCTACAAATCCAGTGAACCGGGGACCGAGCGTGTGGCTGTTTCAGAGATGGAATACGCGGTCATAAAAGGCTCCAAGCTAATTAATCTTCATTCGATCACGAAAAAACCAAAGCGCAGGAAAAACAGGTCGCTGACCTATAAACAATTGGCGGGTAAGGATGAATTTAACAAATGGGTGGATGACAGTTACCTGTTGATGGGCGAAGGTTTTTTCTATCAGAAGAAATACATCCAGGCCCTGGAAAATTTCTCCATCGTCACGCGAAAATTCAGCGAGGGAAAAACCAGGTTTGATGCTTACGTGTGGATGGTCCGCTGTTATAACGAACTGGAACGATACCACGATGCGCTGGAACTGATCAACGACCTCGATGCCTCATCGAAATTTCCCAAACGGCTGGACGGTGTATTTTCGCTGGCAGTGGCCGATTACCACATGCGCCTGAAAGCGTGGAACGAGGCCATTCCTCAGTTAAAACTGGCATCCGAAAGTTCGTTTAAAAAACAAGAAAAAGCCCGGTACAAGTATATTCTTGCCCAATTATACAAAGAAACAGGTCAAAATCAACTGGCCGCCGATACTTTTCGCGAAGTGGCCCGCATGAATCCGTCGTACATCATGGCTTTTAACGCCCGTATTAATGCAACCGGGGTGTTTAGCGACGATGCCGACACCGAAGAACTGAAGAAAGAATTGCGTAAAATGTTGCGCGATGAAAAAAACAAGGAATTCAGGGACCAGATTTATTATGCCCTTGCCAACATTTGGCTGAAAGAAGGTCAACAGGAAACGGCCATTGAAAATTATATCCAGTCGGCGGCAGTGAGCTCCCGGAATCATCATCAACGGGCCTTATCGTGCATTACCCTGGCTGAAATCTACTTTAACAACCAAAATTACAAAGGCGCCCAAAGTTACTACGACAGCGCCATGATTGTCATCGACGAAAATTATCCGAATTATTTAACGATTGCCGACAAGTATAAAAATCTGACCCGGCTGACGGATAACCTGTACACCGTGGAACGTGAAGACAGCCTGCAACACTTGGCCCTGATGGACGATGCCGAACGTAACCGGCTGGTGACCCAATGGATCCAGGAGGTGAGAGCCGAAGAACTTCGCCGGAAACAAGCTGAAGTGGAAGAAATGCGCGACCGGAGTTTCTTCCGCATCAACCAGTCGAGACTTGGCTTAAGCCAGCAGCAACAGAGCTCGGGCTGGTATTTTTACAACCCGACAACCGTCACCTACGGAAAAACCGAATTCGAACAACTTTGGGGACGACGCCGGCTGGAGGATCACTGGCGCCGGAAAAACAAAGGATCGGTATCCGAACTGGTCATGACCGAAGAAGCGGAAAGTCCGGCAAACGGCGAAGCGCCGTCTCAACCCGTTGTCCCGCGAATTGACGACCGGCATAGCCGCGAATATTACCTGCAGGACTTGCCCCTCACCGAAGAAAAAATGGCCGCCTCCCACATCAAAATCAGGGATGCGCTTTTTAATGCCGGCCGAATCTTCAGACAGGATTTTCACAATTATCCGATGGCGATCGCCGAATACGAAGACCTGCTGAAACGATACGACCACAATATTTACCAGCTTACCATTTGGTTCGAACTGTGGGAACTGTACAAGCAAACCGGAGATGAGCAGAAATCGGCTTATTACCGAAACCTGATCATCGGCAATTACCCCGACAGCAAGTACGCTCAATACCTGGTTAATCCAAACTTTTTTATCGAACTCGAAGCCCGGAACGACAGCCTGAATAATTTGTACCAACAAGCATTTAGCCAATACCGGCAAGGCCGTTACCCCGAGGCCGGCCGCCTTGCCAGGCAACTGAAAAGCATGGAGCCGGATAGTCTGTTGTTGCCAAAGGTCAGTTTTATCGAAACCATTGCCGACGGAACTCAACTGGATATGAACCAGTTTGGTAAAAAACTGGAAGAATATATCCAAACTTATCCGGCCAGTCCCGCGAAACCATTGGCCGAAAACATCCTGAAACTCATCCTGGACAGTACCCTGGTTGATTACCAGCAACTGATCGCCTTAGGGTATTTAAATGAAGAAATCGAAAATGATGAATTGCTCACGACTGACCGGGCAGCAAACGATGAGTTTGGCGGAAAATTTTCGTACGATGACGAACTGCTGCATTACTTTGTGATCGCTTTCCCGGTAACGGCCGATGTTGATCTGAACCGGCTTAAATTTGATATTGCCAACTACAATATCGACCATTACATGAAAATCGATTTCGATATTGAAACCGAAAACATGAACCCGCAAACCGTATTGCTCGTGGTCCGTTCGATGGAAGATAAACAACAGGCGCTGATTTATTTCCGCTCAATCATCCGTAAACGCGAGGTATTTGAAACATTGAAAAATACCGAATATGTGAACTTTACCGTTTCATCGGCCAATTTCAGAAAGGTGATGAGCGACCGGAGTTATATGGAATACCTGCGATTCTTCATTAAAAACTACAGCCGTTTTATCGGAGGGGATTTCCCGCAGGATGAATTGCCCGAACCGGAAGAACTGATGGCCAAGGCCCTGGAAGAAGAAACCCGCCAGCAGGAAAAAGGAACCTTCGTGGTGGTTAAGCCCGAAACCGGAACGGTCGCATTCAGCCGGAACCGCGAAGCTGCACAGAATTTTGTGATCGCTGTCAACGATGCCGCCTTCAGTACGCGCCGCCTGATGACCGCCTTCAACTCATTCAACCGGACAAACTTTGCCGATCTGAACCTATCGGCAAGCGAACGTTCGTTTGGAAACTACCGTTTGCTGGTAATCACATCACCGGGAAATATCAGTCAGGCAATGCCCTACTTCAGACAGGTTATTACCACCCGCAGTTTATTCGACGAACTGGAAACAAGAAGTTACCGGAATTTTATTATTTCGGACGAGAACCTCGAAAAACTGATCGCGAACGGCAAGATCGAAGACTATATGAATTTCTTCCGCGAATATTATATCAGCGGCGCTTTTAACGAAAGCAAGCCGGCCGGGCGTCCGGTTACGCCCCTAGTTGAAATACCGGCGACAACCCCCGGAAAATCGGAATTGCAAACAACATTTCATACCGACCTGAGCGGCGGGCACGACTTTCTCCTGTTGGTGCCATCGGAAGGAATCGATCGCGGAAGCCTGAAAGAGGCCATCAGCTTGTTCAACCTGCAAAATTACGCGTCACTGGGCCTTTCCATCCAGGAAATCAGCCTGGATGAAAAAAATGTCATCTTCCGGATCAGCCAGTTTAATAACAAAGACACCGCCATGGCTTACCTGAGAGCTATTGTGCGAAGCGCCCCGGTTTACGGGCAGCTGGCCGAAGTGAATTACCGGAACTTTATCATCTCCGGCGAAAATTATCGCATTTTTATCGACACCAAAGATATTAACGGGTACCTGCAACTTTACCGGAATCACTATCTGGCGCCCTGACACGTTAATGTTTGTTAAAAACATACTTATTCCTTTCTGTTTTGTGTTATTTTAAACAAATAGTGATCATATGAAGAAAATCCGTATACTTTGGACCGACGATGAAATTGATATTTTACGTGCCCACATCATTTTTTTGGAGCAAAAAGGCTATGAAGTGACAACCGCCACAAACGGCTCCGATGCCATTGACCTGGTACGTGATAACCATTTCGATATTATTTTTCTGGATGAAAATATGCCGGGGATGACTGGCCTTCAGACCTTAAACAGCATCAAGACGGTTGCGCCGAATGTGCCGGTAGTGATGATTACCAAAAGCGAGGAAGAAGACATCATGGACCAGGCAATCGGCTCAAAAATGGCTGACTTCCTGATTAAGCCCGTGAACCCGAAACAAATCCTGTCATCGATTAAAAAGAACGTTGGTCAACGCGAGCTGGTTACCCGGAAAACCAGCTCCGACTATCAAAGCGAATTCTCAAAGATCGGGATGCGCCTGAATGAACAACTCGATTTTAACGACTGGAAAGAGGTATACCGGAAACTCGTTTTCTGGGAACTCGAATTGGCCGAGTCGGAAGATTCGGCGATGGATGAAGTGCTTAAAATGCAAAAAAATGAAGCCAACAACACCTTCGCCCGTTACATCAAAAATCATTACCTGTCGTGGTTTCAAAAAGACCTGAACGACCGTCCGCTCTTGTCGCCTGATTTGTTTCGGCACAAGGTTTTCCCGTTGTTGGATAAAAAAGATAAAGTTTTTGTACTGGTAATCGACAACCTGCGTTACGATCAGTTCAGGGTGTTGAGTTCGGTAATGAACCAGTATTTTGTAAGCGAAGAAGAAGAACTCTATTACAGCATTTTACCTACGGCAACCATGTATGCGCGCAATGCCATTTTCGCCGGCCTGATGCCCTCCGAAATTTCCCGTATTTTCCCGCAATACTGGGAGGAAGACGACAACGAGGGCAATAAAAATATGCACGAGAAAGAATTGCTGCAAACCCAGTTGAGCCGGTTGGGACGAAAAGAAAAGCTTTATTTTGAAAAGATATCGTCGCTGAAAACCGGAAAAAAACTGATCGATAATCTCGGGAGCATCCTTCAGCACGATCTGTCGGTCATGGTATTCAATTTTGTGGATATGATGTCGCACGCGCGCACCGAAATGGAAATGATGCGCGAACTGGCCAGCGACGAAAAAGCCTATCGTTCGCTGACCCGGAGCTGGTTTAACCATTCTTCGTTGCTGGAACTACTGAAAAGCCTCTCGGAGAACAAGATAAAAGTGGTGTTGACAACCGATCACGGCACCATCCGGGTCGATAATGCCGTAAAGGTCATTGGCGACCGGGAAACCGTTACCAACCTGCGCTACAAACTCGGACGGAACCTGAATTACAATCCGAAGCAGGTATTCGAAATTCCGCAGCCCGAGAAAGCGTATTTGCCCGGCAGAAATGTCAGTTCAAAATTCATTTTTGCCCTGAACAACGATTTCTTTGCTTACCCGAATAACTATAACTATTACGTGCAATACTACCGCGACACGTTTCAGCACGGAGGAATTTCGATGGAAGAAATGATCGTGCCGGTGATTACCCTGTCGCCCAAAGGTTAAGTTTGATCGTCGCCGATTTTCCGGTCCCTGATTTCTTTATATTGCCGGTTGGCAAAAACGAACTCCTGTAGTTTCTGGTTGTCGGAATACAGGATTTCGGTTTTTGTACCTTCCCAGCACATCTCGCCTTCGCTGATGAAGAGGATATTATCTCCGATTTCCATCACCGAGTTCATATCGTGTGTATTGATGATGGTCGTAATATCAAAATCGACCGTAATTTCATGAATCAGCTCATCAATCAGGATCGCGGTCTCGGGGTCGAGACCCGAGTTGGGCTCATCGCAAAACAGGTACCGGGGATTCAAAGCAATGGCCCGGGCAATGGCCACACGTTTTTTCATCCCCCCCGAAATTTCCGATGGAGACAAGCGGTGAGCTTCTTTGCTGATATTCACCCGTTCGAGGCAGAATTCGATCCGTTTTTGTTTTTCGGAGGCGGTCTGAAAGGTAAACATATCGAGCGGGAAACGCACATTTTCCTCAACGCTCAGCGAATCAAACAAGGCGCCTCCCTGAAACACCATCCCCATCTCCTGCCGTAACTTTTTCCGTTCGTTCACCTTCATCGTGGTAAAGTTACGCTCGTCGTAATAAATGCCTCCCTCGTCAATCTCATGCAAGCCAACAATCGACTTCAGCAAAACGGTTTTTCCTGAACCGCTTCGACCGATAATCAGATTCGTCTTTCCTTTATGGAATTCTTTGGAAATGTTATTTAGAACGGTTTTCCCTTCAAACGATTTTATCAGGTTTTCAATTCGGATCATCAGAAAAGCAATTGGGTTAATACTAAGTCGAATACCAGAACCAGAATGGTGGTATTCACCACAGCTCGGGTACTGGCCGCGCCGACTTCCAGAGCGCCTCCGTCAACATAATATCCAAAATAAGCCGGCACCGAGGCTACCAAAAAACCAAAAAAGAGGGTCTTGATCAGCGAAAAGTAGACATAATAGGGAACAAACAGGTATTGAATCCCATTGATATAATCAGGCGCGGTAACAGCTCCTACCGTCGGCCCGACAATTAATCCCCCGATCAGGCCAAAACACACGCTGAGCGTGTAAAGGAAAGGAAACATAAAGACTACGGCTATAATTTTGGGCAAAATAAGATAGCTGGCTGAATTAACCCCCATAATTTCCAGCGAATCAATCTGTTCGGTAACCCGCATGCTGCCAATCTCCGACGAGATGTTGGAGCCGATCTTTCCGGCCATGATCAGGGCCATAACAGTTGACGAGAATTCCAGGATCAGCGTATCCCGATTTCCCAATCCGACAAGGTACGTGGGAAGAAGCGGGCTTGACATGTTATAAGCCAGCTGCAGGGTAATGATGCCACCCATAAAAACAGAGATGATCACCACGATCCCGACCGAATCAATGCCCAATGTTTCTATTTCGAAGAAAAGCTTGCGCAGGTATATCCGCGAACGTTCCGGCCTTGAAAAAACCCGGCCCAACAGTGAAAAATACCGGCCTGTGTGAAAAAAGAATTTCATCAAACAAAAATTAGTTAATTGCTTCGTACGGTCTAAATAAAACTTGCCACGATTTTCGGGCAGATACCGCTTCTGATTTAAACCCGTACTACCGGATAAAGGTACAAATATTCAGAAAAGATTTCAGCCTGTAAAAATGCTGATTTCAATTCCCCGGCTCCGGCATGTTATGAAACCGGTCATATTAGTTCATTTATCATTGCCAAAATAGGTATCTTTGAACACAAAGTTCAAAAACAGCATACTATGAAAAACAACTATTGTGTGATCATGGCCGGAGGAGTAGGCAGCAGATTTTGGCCATTGAGTAAAAGCGCTATGCCGAAACAATTTCTGGACATCCTCGGAACTGGTCGCACATTCATCCAAATGACCTTCGACCGTTTAAAAAGAATTTGCCCGGTAGAAAATTTCTTAATTGTCACCAGCGTAGATTATAAGGAACTGGTTTTAACCCAGCTTCCCGAACTAACAGAAGATCAGGTCTTACTTGAGCCATTAAGGCGTAATACCGCTCCCTGCATTGCCTATGCCTGCAACAGGATAAAAACGATCAATCCGGAGGCGACTGTCGTTGTTGCCCCCTCAGATCACTTAATCATCAAAGAAGAAGAGTTTTTGGCGATCATCAGGCGCGGACTTGAATTCGTTAGCGAAAATGACGCCCTGCTTACCTTGGGGATAAAACCAAACCGTCCGGAAACCGGTTACGGGTACATTCAAACAGAATCCCGTCTGACATATAAAAATGCCGACAATCTCTATAAAGTAAAAACCTTCACCGAAAAGCCAGACCTCGAGATGGCCCGGATCTTTCTGGAGAGCGGCGAGTTTTTCTGGAACTCGGGGATATTTATCTGGTCGCTGAAAAGCATCCTGAACGCGTTTGACAACCACCTCCCCGACATCGCCGGTTTATTCCGGAAAGGTGAAAAACTTTTCGGGACAGACGATGAAGTTCATTTTATCAATAAAACCTATTCCGAGTGCCAGAACATCTCGATCGATTACGGAATCATGGAAAAAGCAAATAATGTTTATGTGCTTTGCGCCGATTTCGGGTGGAGCGATCTGGGAACCTGGGGATCGCTGTACGAGAATAAAGAAAAAGATGCCGGAGCCAATACCGTCAGCGGCGAGAACGTTCTGCTTTACAATTCGCAAAACTGCATCGTTAACCTGCCGAATGATAAAATTGCTGTGTTACAGGGGCTGAACGGGTACATCGTGGTGGAGTCGAACAACGTTCTGCTTGTTTGCCGGATGGAAGATGAACAGCAGATCCGTCAGTTTGTGAACGACGTAAAACTGCAAAAAGGACCTCAGTATATTTAAGCGGGGCAGAAAAAATTTCAGAGGTGCATGAGTCCGCGAGTACCGGAAATTCTCAGGATCTCATGCACTTCTGTGTTTTTATCATCGCTCGATCAGTTTTCCAAACTATCCAGAATTCCTTTCAGCATCAGGTTGGTATCAAATTCGCCCTTCTTCGAAAAACCGGTACGCACCACAATCAGCTCTTTTGAAGGAATGATAAAGATGAACTGACCGTCGTGTCCCTTACACATATAGGTATCCTCCGGCGCATCCGGCTGGTCGCCCGACCGGTTAAGCCAGAAAAAAGCCCCGTACTGCCCGTCCGACCCCTTAGCCGGCTGCACGGTATAATCAACCCATCCCTCGGGCAACAGTTGTTCGCCCAGCCAATTTCCCCGGTTCAGATAAAGCAAACCAAAGCGGGCATAATCGCGCATCGAGGCATACAGATACGACGATCCGACAAATGTGCCAGAGGCATCGAGTTCAAAAACAACGCTTTTCATCCCGGTTTTATTGAAGAGGGCCTCGCGCGGAAAACGGTAATAAGCCTCATCGTCCCGAAACGACCGGCGTAAGATCAAACTGACCAGGTTGGTTGTTCCAGAAGAGTACAACCAAACCGAACCGGCCGGAAAAGCCGCCGGTTTACCGGCAGTATAAGCGCCCATATCTCCCGCTTGATGCAACATGATCGTTACATCAGACAAATTTCCGTAATCTTCGTTCCATTCCAGGCCGCTGTTCATTTGAAGAAGGTTGTTCAGTACAATTTCTTTCCGTTCGTCGGTCCCCCAGCTATCAATCCCGGCGGGTTGATCCAAATTGAGCTGTCCTTCTTTCACACGCAGGCCAATCAGGGTATTGGTGAAACTTTTTGCCATCGACCAGCTTAAAAACCGGCTTTCGGAGGTAAAGCCGTCCTGGTACAGCTCGGCAACCGGTTGCCCCTTGTACACCACCATCAACGCAAAAGTCCCTTTGTACGGGATGGTATCATACATCACTTTATTGACTGCCTGTTGCAATTTATCCATATTAATTCCCCGGGGAACCGAATCCGCGATGACATTACCCATCGGCCAGTCAATGGTATCGGGGTTTTCGGGTAACGACACAAGCTGAGGGTAACCGCGCGACTTAATTACTTCTTCCGGGTAATCAGCGACCAGGGTACATCCGTAACCATCGATGTAAACCGCTTTTGATTTTCCCCACAAAAAACGGCTGATCACTTCTTTCTTTTCAAAATCAACCGTATTGGTAGTGTATTTAATCAACGAAAAGTTGAGATCCTCCGCTTCCATAGCCTCCTGTGTCCGCCCGGCCACAAAAACACCCGACGCCAGGTTTTTGGCCGCATAACCCGTGATGACAGGCATCAATTGGTTCAGATACAATCCGCCAACAATTAAAACGAGGAAGATAACGGAAAGGGAAATTCGTTTTTTCATAACCAGGCAGTTTTCGTTTCTTACTGATTACAATGATAAAGAAAATCAGTTTTGATAAAGCCGATTTATAATTTAAATTTACGCGACAGATAGCAGGTCGAAATACCGGGCGCTTTTAATGCAAATTTTACTAACAGAAAACACAACATGAGCAAAAACAAAATAAAAATCGGGATTTCGCAGGGCGACATCAATGGGATTGGTTATGAGGTCATCATGAAAACGCTGAGCGACCCGCGCATCCTCGAAATGTGTACGCCAATCGTTTACGGATCGCCGAAAGTTGCCGCTTACCACCGGAAGGCGCTGAACATGGAAAGTTTCAATTTCCACAGCATCCGGAATGCAGGCGAAGCCGATCCGCGTAAAGCCAACATCATTAACTGCATCGATGATAACGTTCGTGTTGAATTGGGGAAGATATCGGATGTGGCCGGCGAAGCGTCTTATATGGCTTTAGACGCGGCTGTAACCGACCTGAAACAGGGACAGATTGACGCACTGGTGACGGCGCCCATCAGTAAAGACAACATCCAGAGCGAAAAATTCAATTTTCCGGGGCACACCGAATTTCTGGCCGAACAGTTTGATACGAACAACTACCTGATGCTGATGGTGAGCGAAATGATGAAGATCGGGGTGGTTACCACGCACGTGCCATTGGGTAACGTGACCAAACTGATTACCACCGAGGCAATCCTGAATAAGCTGCGTATCATTTCGAGCTCACTGGAGCAGGATTTCAGCATAAAAAAACCGCGCATCGCCGTGCTGGGACTAAATCCACATGCCGGCGACGGGGGCTTGTTGGGCTCCGAAGAAAAAGACATCATCATCCCGGCTATTGAGAAAGCCAAGGCAGAAGGCATTTTGGCCATCGGCCCCTACCCTTCTGATGGTTTCTTCGGTTCGGGCGACTATGCCAAATTTGATGCAATCCTGGCCATGTACCACGACCAGGGCCTGACACCCTTTAAAGTGATTTCGTTTGAACGGGGCGTGAATTATACCGCCGGCCTACCGGTGATCCGCACCTCGCCGGCACACGGAACGGCCTTTGATATTGCCGGCGAAGGAAAAGCATCGCCCGAATCGTTCCGAGAGGCGCTTTACCTGGCAATCGACGTGTACAACAGCCGCCAGTTGTACAAGGAGATCAGCAAAAATCCGCTGAAGAAATACGAGATCAATCCAAACCAGGTGGATGAAAGCGTTAGTTTTGACGATGAAGAACCGGCTATTTAATACCCTGAACTATGTTTGAATACATCTATGGAAAAATAGCCGGTCTGACACCTGCCCACGCAGTGATCGAAGCCGGTTCGGTCGGTTATTTCATCCATATCTCGCTCAATACCTACTCGGCCATTAACGGAAAAGAACAGACCCTGTTGTATGTTCACCAGGTGGTACGCGAAGATGCTCATTTGCTATACGGCTTCGCGCAGACCGGCGAACGGGAGTTGTTCCGTTTGCTGATTTCGGTCAGCGGAATTGGTTCAAATACCGCCATGATGATGCTTTCGTCGCTTTCACCCGATGAAATCCGAAACGCCATCCTCACCGAAAATGTCAATTTACTGAAAAGCATCAAAGGCATCGGCGCCAAAACGGCCCAGCGGGTAATCATCGATTTAAAAGACAAAATAGGCAAAAGTCCTGCCAGCGATCAAATTTTAATACCTTCGGCAAACAATACAATTCGCGATGAAGCGTTATCAGCTTTAGTGATGCTTGGATTTGCGAGGAAAAGTATTGAAAAAGAATTGGATAATATTCAAAAAGCAAATCCGGAACTCACCGTCGAACAAATGATAAAGATGGCGTTGAAAAGCCTTTGACTGTTGAAAAAATGCGGTATTGAAAACGGACTTGAGATATACACTGCTCTTTTTTGTACTTTCAGGGATCATTGCTACAGGTTGGTCTTCAGGACCAGCCAACAGATCTGTCGTTTCTGAATCCACCCCGGGTGTTCAGCCGGATACGGTACAGACTGACGAAAATGTTAAGCTCCCCTATCCCTTCAGCGACTCAAAAGAGTATGAATACGACCAAAAAAACAGCTCCAATTTATTCCTGAACAAACCCTCGAACATAAAAACAGAAGTGATGTACGATCCCGTTACGGGGGAGTATATTTTTTATGAAAAAATCGGGGATTTTAACTACCGCCTTCCCAAAGCCATGTCGCTTCAGGATTATGTAAAGTATGATTTTGAAAATTCGATCCGTAACTACTGGCGGAAACGTTCCAACCAGCTCGATGTGGAGAACCAGGGAGGAACCATCCCCCGCTTAATGATTGAAGGAGAAGCATTCAGCCGGATATTTGGCGGAAACACCATTGATATTCGTCCGCAGGGTTATGTCGAAGTGAGCTTCGGATACCAATTGAACTCGACAGAAAACCCGTCTATCCCCGAACGCCTGCGAAAAACACCCTCTTTTGATTTTGACCAAAAAATCCAGATGAACGTCTCCGGAAACATTGGCGAAAAAATGAAAATGCGGGTAAACTACAACACCGAAGCGACTTTTGATTACGAAAACAAAATGAACCTGGAATATACCGGAGACGAAGACGAAATCATTAAGCGGATTGAGGCCGGGAATGTTTCGCTGCCACTGAACGGTTCGTTGATTACCGGCGCCACCAACCTGTTCGGGGTAAAAACCGAGATGCAGTTCGGGAAACTGAACCTGACCACCCTGTTCTCGCAAAGTAAAGGGGAAACAAGGGTTGTAGAAACCCAGGGAGGAGCGCAAAAAACCTCTTTCCAAATCCGTGCTTCCGATTACGACGCCAACAGGCATTTCTTTTTATCCCATTACTTCCGCGATCATTATGACGAGTCATTACGAAAACTGCCGGTGGTCCTTTCTTCGGTTACCATCAATAAAATTGAGGTTTGGGTCACCAATAAATCCGGAAATTACAGCGAAGCGCGCAATATCCTCGCCCTGATGGACCTGGGCGAACATACGTCAAATATTTACAACCAGGTTCCCGATTTTCGCGATCCCGGCGGCCAGCCTTACCCTGAAAATGTTTATCCGTACAACCGGGCCAATGGTCTGTATCAGGAAATGACGACCACCTACAGCGATATTCGGGTGGTATCCCAGATCTCGAAAACCCTCTCCCCGCTTTCATCCTTTAATTATATTGGCGGTCAGGATTTTGAAAAAATCGAACAGGCGCGAAAGCTGAATGAATCAGAATATACGGTTAACCTGAATCTGGGCTATATTTCGCTCAACTCGGCGCTGAATGCCGATGAGGTATTGGCGGTAGCTTTCAACTATACCGCCAACGGGCAAACATACCAGGTCGGCGAATTCTCGTCCGACGGAATTGAAGCCCCGCAAACCCTGGTGCTGAAGCTGCTGAAAGGGACCAACCTGTCGCCCCGGCTGCCCACCTGGAAACTGATGATGAAAAACATTTACAACCTGAATGCCTACGAGCTAAGCAGCGACGGGTTCATTATGGATGTCCTGTACCAGAACGATTCGACCGGCACGTACATCAATTACCTGCCCGGCTCAAACCTCCAGGGGCACATCCTGCTGAATGTACTGAACCTCGACAACCTGAACTCGCAACTGGACCCGGGAAGCAACGGGGTGTTCGACTTTATTGAAAATATAACGGTTAACTCAACCTCCGGGCGTATTATTTTTCCGGCGGTCGAACCCTTTGGCAGTTACCTGCGCGACTCGATAAACAGCGCTTTTTTTGCCAACAAATATACCTACCAGTCGCTTTACGACTCCACCAAAACCGTTGCAGAACAAGATGCGGAGCATAATAAATTTATCCTGAAAGGAAGTTATACCGGTTCGTCCAGCTCCGAAATATCGCTGGGTACGGTAAATCTGGCGCAAGGCTCGGTAAAAGTAACGTCCGGCGGAATTATGTTGGTTGAAAACATCGACTATACCGTGGATTACACGCTGGGAAGGGTAAAAATCATCAACCAGGCCTACCTCGAATCCGGGGCCACATTGCAAATCTCTACCGAAAGCGAAGACTTGTTTTCCGTTCAGCGAAAAACCTTGCTGGGAACCCATGCCAATTATGCGTTCTCCGATAAGTTTAACCTCGGGGCTACTTTGCTTTACATGAACGAACGACCGCTCACCCAGAAAGTGAACTTTGGCGACGATCCGATCTCCAATGCCATCTTCGGCCTGGACGCGACTTATTCAACCCAGTCGGGCTTTTTAACCCGCCTGGTCGATAAACTTCCGTTTATCGAGACCAAAGAAATTTCGACCGTGGCTGTTGAAGCCGAAGTGGCCAAGCTGGTGGTCGGGGAATCGAGTGTGACCAAATCGACCGTTTATATCGACGATTTTGAATCGACCCAAACATCCATCGACTTAAGAACCCGGCAATCCTGGGTAACGGCCAGTACGCCGCAAAAACAAAGCCTCTTCCCTGAGGCCGACACCGACGACGACCTGGCCTACGGGTTCAACAGGGCAAAACTGGCCTGGTACGTGATCGACCCCCTCTTCCTCCGGAATACCTCTCAAACGCCGGCCCACATCCGGCAGGATAAAAACCAGCAATCGAATCACCTGGTGCGCGAGGTCTTTCAGAAAGAAATTTTCCCGGATAAAGATACCGAGATTGGCGTACCCACCAATATCTCTGTCTTTGATGTAGCTTATTACCCCAAAGAGCGCGGGCCATATAATTTCGACAGCCAGCCAACGGCCTACTCGGCCGGTTTAAATCCCGACGGGACCTTGCGCCAACCCGAATCGCGCTGGGGAGGGATCATGCGAAAGATCGAAACTACCGATTTTGAAACAGCCAACATCGAATACATCGAATTCTGGATGATGGACCCCTTTGTAAATGACACTTTTGCCGTTCATCAGGGCGGTGATTTATATTTCAACCTCGGCGATGTGTCGGAAGATATCCTGAAAGATTCGCGCAAATCGTTCGAACACGGTCTTCCGGAAACAGACCTGGCGTCGAATGTCGATCCGACCATCTGGGGACAAGTATCCACAAAAACACAAATCACCAACAGTTTTGTCACCGACCCGAATATTATCGTCAGGCAGGATGTCGGGTTCGACGGTTTGGGGGATGACGACGAACGGGAATTTTACAGCGGTTACCTGCAGTCGGTCCAAAACATCCTGGACCAGAATGTCCTGGCCGAGTTTATGGCCGACCCCTCGGGCGACAATTATCATTATTACCGGGGTTCCGATTACGACCAGCAGGAACTGAGCATCCTCAGGCGGTACAAAAAATACAACGGGGTAGAAGGAAATTCTGTTCCTGCTTCCCGGTCGCCCGAAACTTATCCTACGGCAGCCTATACCTTACCGGATGTAGAAGATATTAACGGCGACGGCACCCTGAACGAGTATGAACGTTATTACCAGTACCGGGTCAGTATCCGCCGCGAAGATATGGCTGTCGGAAATAATTACATCTCCGATGTGAGAACCGCCAGGGTCGAACTGGCCAACGGAACAATCGGAGAAGTGAACTGGTACCAGTTTAAGATCCCGGTGACCAAACCCGACCAGGTAATTGGCGGAATTTCCAACTTCAGTTCCATTCGTTTCATGCGTATGTTTTTGCACCAGTTCAGCGATCCGGTGGTTTTGCGCTTTGCCACGCTTGAACTGGTACGGGCCGACTGGCGCCGGTATACCGGTCAGCTGGAAGAACTGAATGATATCCCCGATATGAATACCGAATTCGACGTGTCGGTTGTCAATATTGAAGAAAACAGCGACCGGAAACCGGTTAATTATGTGCTTCCTCCGGGTATCGACCGGGTAATTGACCCTTCCAATGCCCAGTTGCTTCAGTTAAACGAACAGTCGCTTGTATTGCGCACCTACGATCTGGAGCAAGGCGACTCCAGGGCCGCTTATAAAAATATTTATCTCGACTTCAGGCAATACAAACGCCTGAAGCTGGAAGTACATGCCGAGGCCATTGAGAATTACCCGCTGAATGATGATGAAATGTACTTCTTCATCCGCCTGGGGTCGGATTACAGCAATAACTATTACGAGTATGAGTTGCCTTTAAAACTGACCGCCCCCGGGGTTTATAACAAGAATATTGAGGCCGACCGCTACGCGGTTTGGCCCGACCAGAACCGCATCAACATTCCGCTATCCCTGTTTACAGGGGCCAAACTATCCAGGAATGACGCCATGCGGGAAGCCGGATCAACCATCCGGACCAGCGATATCTTCGAGGTAGTCCACGAAGACTGGAACAATAATAAAAACCGGGTAAAAATAAAGGGAAATCCCAACCTGGGTAATATCGAAGTCATGATGATGGGTATCCGTCATAAAAAAACAACCGAATTTAACCCCGGCCCCAGAACCGTTGAGGTGTGGGCCAATGAACTTCGTCTCAGCGAACTGGAAGACGAAGGCGGATGGGCGGCTAACATGCGCGTATCCACCAGGCTGGCCGATTTCGGGTCGGTTGTTGTTGCCGGCCGCCACCGCTCTGTTGGGTTCGGAAGTATTGAACAAAGCGCCCTGGAACGAGCGATGGACGACCTGACGGAATACGATATTTCCTCGAACTTTGAACTGGGACGTTTCTTTCCCAAGCAGGCGCAGGTGAAAATCCCGCTTTACGTGGGTGTTTCAAAAAGCATCAGCAACCCCAAATACAACCCGCTTGATCCGGATATTGAAATGACCGAAGCGCTCAGCCGCGCGTCATCGTCGTCAGAAAGAGATTCGATCAAACATATGGCCCAGGACTATACCAGCAGGAAAAGTATCGTCCTCAACAATGTCAAAGTTGACAAGGTCAACAAATCGGGGAAACCACGGCTTTACGACCCGGCAAACTTCTCCGGCACCTTCGCCTATAACCAGGAAAAAGAACGGGATGTAAACACCGAATACAGCCTGGAGAAAAACTACCGTACAGTGTTAAGTTACAACTTCAACAACCGTCCGAAAATCTACGAGCCCTTTAAAAACTCGAAGGTATTAAAAGGAAATACCTTACGCCTGGTGCGGGACTTCAACTTTTACCTGATGCCCACCCAGATCTCGTACCGGAACGAGCTTTACCGGTATTACAAGGAAGTGCAAACCCGCAATATTTCCAATCCGAACCTGATCATTCCGCTGACCGTTGAAAAAGAATTTTTGTGGAGGCGCAACTTCGATCTGCGCCACACGCTGACCCGTTCGCTGAAAATTGACTTTTCGTCGCAGGGAACAGCCCGGATCGACGAGCCGGAAGGGCGCATGAACCGCGAGGACGACGATTACCAGATGAAAAAAGACTCGATCCTGACCAACCTGTTACACCTGGGACGTCCGGTGCTTTATCATCATGTGATTAACGCTTCGTACCAGGTACCCATCAATAAGATCCAGTTCTTTAACTGGGTAACCATGAATGCCCGTTATCAGGCGATGTACGACTGGCGCGCCGGCTCAATCACCGACGAAAGTATGGAGTTGGGAAACATTGCCGAAAACTCGCGCGTGATCCAGGGAAACGGGCAGTTATCCATGCTGAACCTGTATAATAAAGTGCCCTTCCTGAAAGAAGTCAACCAGAAATTTGTAAGTACGTCTGCTGCCACGCGGAGTTCAGGAAGCCGGACAAGAGCTGCCGAGCAAGCCGCGGCCGCTTCGAACGTCCGAGTCCGGGAAGTGGAGTTCTCGAAAGACAAGATGAACTTTAAAGGGAACAGCCCGAACCTGATCGAACACCGCCTTAAAACCAGAGATGTTCAGGTAACCGTTTTGAACGATCGCGGACAGCGGGTCAACGGAGTGATCGATATTGTTGATGAGAACCACATCAAATTTACGCCGCGAATCGATCTGGAGGGTGCGAAGGTCGACATTAAAGGAAAGCAAACCCTGGAAAATAGCCTGCTTTACACGGTGTCGTTGTACACCGCGCGTACCCTGATGAGCCTGAAAACCCTTGCCGTCACCTATTCCAGCTCGGGAGGAACGGTATTGCCCGGATTTATGCCCGAACCAAGCATTTTTGGATCGGGTAATTACCACCCCGACCCGGTGATGTTTGGCGATGTAGCCGCGAGTACCGCCCCGGGCCTGCCCTTCCTGCTCGGATGGCAGGACGAAAATTTTGCCCGCGATGCCGCGCTGAAAGGCTGGATCACCAAAGATACCACGCTGAACGCGCCCTACGTGATGAGCCATAACGAGACCTTCACCATCCGGGCCAATATAGAACCGATACCCTTCCTTCGGATCGATTTGTCGGCCAACCGGTCGTTTTCCGAAAACACCAGCGAATACTACCTATACAACGGCAGTACTGGTCTTTTCAATGCCACAAACCGCACCATCAGGGGAAACTTCACCATGTCGGTGAATACCTGGAGTACCGCTTTCAGTAAAATGGGAGGCGCCGAAGTGGAAGCATCAGGCGCTTACCAGGAAATGCTCGATAACCGGATCGTGATTGCCCGGAGGCTGGCTGCCCGGCGCGTACCCAACCCCTCCGAAGGATACCACCCGGAAATGGTGAACGAAACAACCGGTTACCCGGTAGGCTACGGACCAACCTCACAGGAAGTATTAATCCCGTCGTTTATTGCAGCCTACACCGGACAATCGCCGGAAAAGGTTTCTCTCGAACCGTTCCCTTCGGTTTGGCACATGCGCCCAAACTGGCGGATTACCTACGATGGCGTGGTGTCGAATATCAAGGGATTGAACAAGATGGCGAGATCGATCAACCTGAACCATTCCTACCGTTCATCTTACAATGTTGGTTCTTACATCACCAACCTGAGTTACAACGACCAGGTTTACGATGACGGATTCAGCTATGTCACCAACATGTTCAACGGTAATTTTGTGAGCCAATACGACATTAATTCGGTCAGTATCACGGAACAGTTCAGCCCGCTGATCAATGTCGACGTAAACTGGCTGAACGAAATGTCGACCCGGGTGGAAGTAAAGCGGATGCGTAACCTCACCCTGAACTTTGCCAACAACCAGTTGACCGAAGTGCTTAGCAATGAACTTTCTTTTGGCTTTGGCTACCGTTTTCAGAAGATGGACCTGATCGTAAAAACAAAAAATTCGCAAAAGGCTTACTCAAACGATCTGAATATCCGGGCCGATGTTTCGTTCCGGAAAAATAAAACCCTGCTGCGCAAATTAACGGAGAACGAAGACCAGTTAACGGCCGGACAAAAGGCGGTTACCATCAAAACGACAGCCGACTATATGCTGAGCGACCGCTTCCAGCTTCGGGTATATTACGACAAACTGATTAACAACCCGTTTACCTCGCAGGCTTTCCCAACTGCAACCACCAACTTCGGGGTTAGCTTCCGGTTTACCCTGACGCAATAAGTCATATTTCCCGGCGCTTTAAACCAACTTGCGGCCTTACCGACTGTTTTGTATGCGACAAAATTAAAGATGAATTTCAATTTAACGCGAAAGGTCCGGCAATAATAACGAACCAGCATTTAGCGACCAGAAAATTATGACGCTATATTTGTATGCCATGCACCCGGAAGGGCGCCGAAAAGGAAAGGAGAGTCACTGGTCTACCACTGGTTACCTATCTTTTATATTTTTGCATAAACGAAATATTCATGAACTTTCAAATTGTACATCCCACCGGGTTTCTGAAAAACTACATCAGGCAATATTGCTTTATGGAAACAGATATTCACGAGGGCGACATGATGGAAAGGGTTATCCCGACGGAAAATGTTCAATTGATGTTTCACTACAAAAATCCCTTTGTGGTTTGCCACGAAAACGATACCGTTACACAACAGCCCCGCACCATCATCAGCGGATTGACCAATACGTTTTCCGATATTTCCACTTTTGGCGAGGCGGGCGTAATTTTTGTTCAGTTTCACCCGGCCGGCGCCTGTCACTTTTTCCCGTTTCCCCTTTCCGAAATCGAAAATCAGAGTTTCGACCTGACCGACATTTTCAGCGCTGAAATCAAACAGGTTGAAGAAAAACTCTTTTTAAGCCAAACAACCAACGACAAAATTTCGGTGATTGAAGATTTTCTGATGCGGAAATATTCGCCCATTCCACAGCATGATAATTTTTTGATATGCAAAGGAATCCAGATCATCAAACAACACCGGGGCCAGATTGCGGCAAGCCAGTTATCGGAAAAACTTGCCACAAGCCCTAAAAGTCTGGAACGAAAATTCGCCAGCAACCTGGGGAAAACGCCCAAACAATACATCAAGCTCATCCGGTTTCAGGAAACCTTGCGCGATTTCAGCGCCGGAGAGCCGATCAACCTCACCGAATATGCCTACCGGAACGGCTATTTCGACCAGTCGCATTTTATCCACGACTTTAAAACGTACTCAGGTTTCACCCCTAAAGAATTTGTTACCAGATACCCTGATTTTAATCTCAATGCCGACAATTGCTGACTGCTTTTTACGGTTCATTTTGTCGTTTTTTTTTACAATTTCCACCGACTGCACTAAAACTATTTTTGCTGCATATTCAAATTGAAACAATTATGGCAGCAGAAATCCGGATTCACAATCTTTTCAAAAAATACCCCAACGGCACAGAAGCGCTCAAAGGGGTGAACCTCGAAATTGGAAAAGGGCAGTTTTTCTCCCTGCTTGGACCCAACGGTGCCGGCAAATCGACACTGGTAAAAATCATGACCACCTTGATTCCGAAAGATTCGGGCAGTTTCCTGATTTCGGACATTAATACTGAAAACAATCCGGCAGAAATTCAGCATCTGATTGGCGTGGCCACGCAGGAGAACGAAATTGACCCCGCCGAAAAAGTGGAGAACCTGCTGATTTTTCAGGGACGTTTGTTTGGCTTGACGAAAGCCCGGGCCAGCCGGCGGGCCGATGAACTGATCGAACTTTTTCAGCTCACAGGCGAGCGGAACAAAAAAGCATCGGCACTTTCGGGAGGAAACAAACGCCGCCTGCATTGCGCACTGGCTTTGGTTCATTGTCCGCAGATTTTGTTTTTAGATGAACCTACCGTGGGCATGGATCCTTTGGCGCGCGCCAACTTTTGGGAGATTATTACCAGGTTGAACCGATTGCAGGGCGTTACCGTTTTCCTCACCACGCAATACCTCGACGAGGCCGACAAACACGCCTCTGAAATGGCGCTGATTGTAGGCGGAGAAATTCATTTTGCAGGCAGCATTGCGGGCTTCAAAAAAATGGTAACCCCCGGAAGCGATCTTTCGCTCGACGATAGTTACTTGAAGTATGTCAAAAGTTTGAACAACAACGAATCATTAACAACAAACAAAGAAGAATAGCCATGAAAACCGCAAATTCAATATTGATTAACAGGGGAATCATGAAATTGGTGAAACAACCCTCGGCGCCCATCATGGGTTTTGGCATGAGTTTGTTTTTCCTAGTGGTTTACAATGCCGGAATTGGCAGCGTGGGGAATCTCGAAGCTTTTGGAACAGGCGGATACCTGTCGTTTGTGTTTCCCATAGCCATCATTTCACTGGTCATGGGCTCGTCGGCCGGTGCCGGACAAACCCTGAATGCCGACATGCAATCGGGCTACTTCCGGCGGCTGTACCTGAGCCCCGCGCCCCGTTGGATTTTGGTTGTAGCGCCCATGCTAGCCGACACGCTTTCGTCGCTGTTTTTCACCGTGTTGCTGCTTGTTATTGCGGCTCTTTTTGGGGTGAGTTTTCAGTTTGGGATGCTGTCGGTGTTGGGAATTTTGTTGCTTTCGTTGCTGTGGTCGCTTACCCTGTGCGGTTTTTCAGCGGGTATCATGCTGCGCACCGGTCAACACCAAAGTGCAGCCATTGTGACCAATGCCGTTTTCCCACTGCTTTTTTTGAGCACCACCTTTTTGCCCCGCGAACTTATAACTTCAAAATGGCTGCTGGCCGTGTCGTGGGCAAACCCGGTAACCTATATTTTAGAAGGAAACCGCTTTTTACTGGCCGGAACATCGCCGGCAAAGTTCTTCTATTTCGGATTGTTGATAACGGCCGTTACATCAATTGCTTCTGTTGTTTTTGCATTGAAAAGTGCCAAACATATCAAAATTTAAACTACTGACATACAGTTGTCAAAACCTTGCCTTATTTTTGGGGAAACGATTGACAATGAATCAAAAAGAAAAAATAATCTCGAAGGTTTTTGAGCAGCAACAAAGCAACGGATGCTGGAAAATGTTGGATGTTGGGCACAAGTATTACCCTGTTTATCAGCATTACGTCCCCAATTTTAAGGCAACGTTGTGGACGCTAATTTTACTAGCCGATTTAGAGATTGACCCGACCGACGAACGGGTCAAGCGTCCGCTTAAAACCATTAAAGATCATTTTTTCCATTTGGAACAAGGCATTTATTCGCTTGGAAACGATCATTTCCCCATTCCTTGCCTCAATGGGAACTTGATTTATCTCGATGCCTACTTCAACCCATCGCTTTCTGAACAAAGTTTATTGGCCATCAATTTTTTCAGCAAAAACCAGCGTTTCGACGACGGGAATTACATCGAACCAAAAAATGTGTACTGCAAAAACACCAGTTGCTACGGAAAACATACCTGCTATTGGGGCGTGGTTAAGTTGCTGAAAGGGGTTTCGTTTGTGCCCGAAAAAGATCGTACGCCCGAAGCAAAATCGCTTATCGAACGGAGCATCGACTTTGTTTTGTTGCATCGTGTTTGTTTCAGCTCGCGAAACCTCGATAAACCATTGGCCAACAACATTAACAAGTTGGGCTTTCCGTGCATGTACAAAAGCAATTTTCTGGAAATACTTTGGCTGCTGAAGCGTGAAGGTGTTCATTCCAGATATGTTGATGAAGCCCTGAAATTGTTGCAATCGAAACAGCAACCCGATGGCAACTGGAACCTCGAGAAAAAAGTTTCGAACATAGTGGTGAGCATTGGCGTCGAAAACAAACCGAACCAATTCGTAACTCAACGGGCCAACGAAATTTTGTCGTTTTTTTACAATTTGCCCTAACTTAGAAAAGCGAATTTTGCCAACTGAAATATTTAAATAGCCATGAACAGAGATCATATCTACGTGCAAAATGCACACACCAACAACCTGAAGAACATCGACGTTGAAATTCCGAAGCACAAACTGGTGGTTTTTACCGGGGTTTCGGGCTCGGGCAAATCGTCGTTGCTGTTCGACACCATTTACACCGAGGCGCAACGGCAATTGGTCGAGACCTTTTCGACCTTTGCCCGCACGCGCATGCCCAAACTCTCGCGCCCCGATGTCGATGATATTTTGAACCTTTCAACCGCCATTGTCATTGACCAAAAACGCATGGGCAACAACCTGCGCAGCACGGTGGGCACGGCCACCGAAATCAACACTTACCTGCGTTTGCTCTTTTCGCGCATCGGCAAACCGTTCATCGGGCCTTCGTTCTTTTTCTCGTTCAACCACCCCGAAGGCATGTGCCCGCACTGTAACGGGCTGGGCAAGCAAATCAAAATCGACCTCGACTTGCTTTTAGACAGGGACCTGTCGATCCGCGATGGTGCTATCCTGCACCCGCACTATAAACCGGGCACATTTATGTGGAAAGAGTTGGTAAGCATTGATGTTGTTGATGTTGATAAACCGCTAAAAAAATTTACAGACGAGGAGCTTGATTTGTTCCTTTATTCTGAACCTTTCGCCATCGAAAACGCCAGGGAAAAACTGTCGTACAACCGGAATTTTGAAGGCATCGCGCGCAAGCTCGAAAAAGCCGTTTCGACCCGTGCCGACGACGAGACATCAGAAGATGAGAAAAATGCCTACACCAGATTCTTTAACTACCAACTGTGCAGCGCGTGCGGTGGCACCCGGTTGAACGAACGCGCCCGCAACATACGCATCAACGGGCTGAACATGGCCGACATGTGCAGCATGGAACTGTTCGATTTGCTGCCTTTTGTGCAGGCCATTGACGATGATATTTCGCGGCCGGTTTTACGCAAAGCACAGTTTCTGTTGCAGCAGCTCATCGAAATCGGCGTGGGTTACCTTTCACTCGACCGCCCGGTGAGTACACTTTCAGGAGGCGAATCGCAACGGGTAAAAATGGCCCGGCAAATGGACTGCAACTTGGTGGATATGCTTTACGTGCTCGACGAACCATCCATCGGACTCCATCCGCGCGACACCGAAAACCTGCTGAACATTCTTTTCAGATTAAAAGAACGAGGAAACTCGGTGTTTGTGGTCGAACACGACCCCGATATCATCCGTGCTGCCGAGTGGATTGTTGACATGGGGCCGCGTGCCGGCAAATTTGGCGGGAACGTGGTTTACAATGGCGCACCCTCGGGTTTGGCTGATACCGAAAGTATTACTGCCGAATACCTTCAGCGGAAAGAAAAACCAGGTATCAGGAGAAAAGCGGCCACCTCGTTTTTCGAGATTAAAAATGCCACAGCCAACAACCTGAAAAATGTTTCGGTGAGAATTCCAAAAGGTGTGCTGACCTGCGTTACAGGCGTTGCCGGAAGCGGGAAAAGCAGCCTTATTCACCAGTGTTTTGCCAAACAACACCCCGAAGCCGTGGTTATTGACCAGTCGCCTATTGGCAAATCGTCGCGCGCCAACGCGGCTACTTTTATTGGCGTTTTCAACTTTATCCGTAAAGAATTTGCCGCCGCAACGAATAGCGAGGCGTCGCTGTTCAGTTTTAACTCGAAAGGAGCTTGCCCCAAGTGCAACGGTCAGGGCGTGGTTACATTTGAACTTCATTTTCTCGATTCGGTAAAAACCCTTTGCGACGAGTGCGAAGGCAAACGTTACCACGCCGAGGTACTTGAGTTGAAATACGGGGGCAAGAACATTGCCGAGGTACTCGACATGACCGTGAACCAGGCCTGTGAGTTTTTCAAAGTGCCCAAAATACAAAAGCATCTGGAACTTTTACAGCAGGTTGGATTGGGTTACCTGAAACTGGGGCAGTCGTTAAGTTCGCTGTCGGGCGGCGAATCGCAACGCCTGAAAATTGCCACCGAACTGAAAAAGGAAGGCAACATTTATATTATGGAAGAACCCACAACAGGCTTGCACATGTCGGATATCGACAACTTTTACAAAATCATCAAATCGCTGGTGGGCAACAACAATACCGTAATTATTATTGAACACAACCTCGACATTATCAAATATGCCGACTGGATTATCGACATGGGACCCGAAGGCGGAAAAGCCGGTGGCGAACTGCTTTTTGAAGGACTGCCCGAAGATTTGGCAAGGTGCAGCCGGTCACACACCGGAAAATACCTGAAGCTTTTTATGGAACAAAAACAATAGAAACTCATCAGGCGAAACAAAATAATTGTACTTTTAAGCCCGATCTGAAATTATGATCCGATTAAGATTTATGTACAGAACGACTCCGTATTTGGATATTGTTTATTTATTTAGAAACTGTTTAAATTTTATTTTTGAATTCTGTTAAGTATTAATTTTATCATTGCAATTTGAATCATAGTCTCGCTTGTATCAGTTAGATATTCAAAGTCTTTACTAAGCCTTCGATAGCTTTCAAACCAAGCAAACGTTCTTTCAACAACCCATCTTTTGGGTATAACAACAAATTGACTTGAATGGTCTGACCGTAAGACAATTTCAAGTATCCAGCCGAACGCGGTTTTGGTTTTCTCAATGAGTTCTCCACGATATCCGCCATCAGCTACGATCTTGATTAATCTTTCGAACCGCCCCTTCAACATGGCAATCACATCAGTTGCGCCTTTGCTGTCATGCACGTTTGCAGCATGTACAACAACGGCAAGGAGTAATCCCATGGTATCAGTAACGATATGGCGTTTGCGTCCATTGATCTTTTTGCCTCCGTCAATTCCCCGGCTTTCACCACCCAGCCTGGTTGTTTTAACAGACTGGCTGTCAATGAGAGCCAAACTTGGAGAGATTTCTCTCCCTGCTTTTGTGCGTATTTTGTCACGTAACAATTCGTGAATTTGTTCGATGACCCCAGTGTTCTTCCATTTGACGAAATAGTAATAGACTAATTCCCATTTTGGAAAACAGCCAATGGCAACATACGCCATTGGCAACCTGTTTTAAGCAGGTAAAAGATGGCATTGAAAATGTCTCGCAAAGAATGTTTTCTTTTGCGATTGTCACTTAAAATGCCCTTTAATAGCATCCATTGGCTATCAGAAAGGTTGGTCGAATAGTGTTTCATGTGTTCTTAACAGTTTGGAAACCATTAAGTTAATGAAATATATTCGTCTAAACAACTGATAGTCAATATGTTAACTTGCTATTTTGTAAATATAAACAGTCTCTTAAAATAACCAACGTTAATAATCTTAAGTTTTCGACTATGGAAACCGCGCTGAGTGATTTAATTAAGTTCTCAGGAGTAAATAAGCTATGTGTAAATCAAATCACAATAAATAAAGACAATGGAGATTTAATTCTAAAAGCATTTGCTCAATATGAAAATGAAGAGAATTCATGTATTGAGGGAATAATTGATTTGATTTCAGGAGATAAAAACATAAATGATACGCCATGCTGGATCAATTAATAATTGTTCATAATAAACAAAATGAAGATCGGTCTGCAAGAACAGGTGATGAGCCGGCATTGAACTGCTCCTGGCGGAATGCAAGCTTATATTTGGTGAATGTTTTATTGATTAACAGAGATCAAAGAGCATAGGTGTTTTTGATGTAGAGAAGTTTTTTTGCTTTTAGATGTTATTTTTTGGGACAGGAAACGGTTTATTTTTTATTTTGCGTTTCGTGATTGTACTCTTCATGCTGCGTAAGAAGGAACAAACGGGACAAACTGAAATTAATCAACCCCTTCAATGCTCTTTCGGGAGGACAGACGGGGCTTATTCAATACATTATGACGACTAAAAGAAACTGGGAAACCATTAAAGAATATGAAGATATTTTCTTCGATTATTACGATGGGATAGGTAAAATTACCATCAACCGCGAGCGCTACCGCAATGCATTTCGTCCGACTACGGTGAATGAAATCAGCGATGCTATGCGAATTTGCCGCGAGAATCAGCACATCAACGTGGTTGTACTGACCGGTGCCGGCGATAAAGCATTTTGTGCCGGCGGCGATCAAACGGTGAAAGGCAAGGGCGGTTACATCGATAACGATGGAATTCCGCGCTTGAACATCCTGGAAGTGCAAAAGCAAATCCGCAGCATGCCCAAACCGGTGATAGCAATGGTAAACGGCTATGCCATCGGCGGAGGCCATGTGCTGCATGTGGTGTGCGATATCAGTATTGCCAGCGAAAATGCCATCTTTGGGCAAACCGGACCCAAGGTGGGAAGTTTCGACGCCGGCTTGGGATCGTCGTACCTGGCCAGCATCGTGGGGCAAAAGAAAGCACGCGAAATCTGGTTTATGTGCCGGCAGTATTCGGCGCAGGAAGCCTTGGAGATGGGCCTGGTCAACAAGGTGGTGCCCTTTGATCAGTTGGAAGATGAGGTGGTAGCCTGGGCGCAAAAAATGCAGGAGCACAGTCCGCTGGCCCTGCGTATGTTAAAACTGGGACTGAATGCCGAATTGGACGGACAAATCGGGATTCAGGAATTTGCAGGTAATGCAACTTTGTTGTATTACCTCACCGAAGAAGCCCAGGAAGGGAAACACGCTTTCCTTGAAAAACGGAAACCGGACTTTAAAAAGTTCCCAAAGTTCCCGTAGGATTAAGTTTTTACTTTAAACGATGACGATGGCCACAACCAAAAGTTGGATAAAAGCTGCCCGGCTGCGCACCTTGCCCCTGGCCTTGTCGGGCATTCTGACGGGCTCGGCGCTGGCCGTTTTTTACGGTGCGTTCAACCTAACCGTCTTTATTTTGGCATTGACAACAGCCACGCTCATCCAGGTCTTTTCGAATTTTGCCAACGACTATGGCGATTTTCTGAAAGGCACCGACAACCAACAACGTTTAGGACCAACACGAACGCTGCAAGCTGGCGAAATTAGCTCCGCCGAAATGAAAAAAGGCATGGGCGTGGTTGGCGGACTTAGCTTTGTTTTGGGCGTTGCACTGGTTTTTGCCGGCACCTGGCAGTTTAGCCAAATTGCATTTTTCAGCTTTATCGCTTTGGGCATCCTGGCCTTGCTGGCCGCCTATTTCTACACTGCCGGCAAAAAGTCGTACGGCTACATCGGCCTGGGCGATCTGTCGGTATTCCTGTTTTTCGGACTGCTTCCGGTCATCGGCGTCTTCTTTTTGCATGCCAATTTTTTCGAAACAGCCGTTATTCTGCCGGCTATCAGCATGGGCTTGTTCAGCGCGGGTGTTCTCAACCTGAACAACATGCGCGACATCGAAAATGATAAAACCTCCGGTAAAATCACCATGGCCGTACAAATGGGAAGCCGCAACAGCCGCATCTATCACCTGGCTATCATTGGCGGGGGATGGCTGGCCGCCCTGGTTTTCACCCTGCACCAACAGAGATCGCCGGGACAATGGTTGTTCATCCTTAGCCTACCGCTGTTTCTGCGCGACCTGGTCCGTATTTGCAAAACAACCGATGCCCGGCAACTCGACCCTTTCCTGAAACGCCTGGCCCTGTCGACACTGGCCTTTACCTTGCTGTTCTGTTTGGGACTTATTCTTTCAGGAAGATGATTGCCCGCTACACAAAATACGAGCTTCAGTTTAAACAGCCTGCCGGTACCTCCAGGGGGGTATACAACAGCCGCCCGGTGTGGTACCTGTTTCTGGAGGCGAACGGACGAACCGGCATGGGCGAATGCGCCCCGCTTCCCGGGCTGAGCAATGAAACGCCGGAACAAGTGGAGCAGATTTTAGCTGAAATTTGCAGTGATCCGCTTCAGTTTATTGAACAACCAACACGGTTAAACGAAGTTTCTTCCGTTCGCTTTGGCCTGGAAATGGCCTGGCTCGATTTACAAAACGGTGGAAAACAACTGCTTTTCCCTTCGGAGTTTACGATCGGCAAACAAGGTATTCCCATTAACGGGCTGATCTGGATGGGTGAAGCGGCGCATATGCAACTGCAAATTGAAGGCAAACTGAAGGCCGGTTACCGGTGTATTAAACTGAAGATCGGCGCGATTAATTTTGAGAAAGAACTGAAGCTGTTGCAGCTTATTCGCGAAAAATACAGCGCCAATCGGATTACATTACGGGTGGATGCCAACGGGGCATTCGAACCGGGGGAGGCCCTGGCAAAACTGGATCGCCTGGCCAGGCTGGAGATCCACTCCATTGAGCAGCCTGTTGCTGCCGGACAGTGGGAGCAAATGGCCGGCTTGTGCCGCAGAACGCCTGTCCCCATCGCGCTGGATGAGGAACTGATCGGGATGAACAAACGCGAAGAAAAAGAGCGGCTGCTGGATACCATCCGTCCGCAGTATATCGTACTGAAACCGAGTTTGCACGGCGGTTTTTCCGGCTGCGACGAGTGGATTGAACTGGCTAAAAACCGCAACATCGGCTGGTGGATCACGTCTTACCTCGAATCGAATATTGGACTGAATGCCATTGCCCAATGGACCTTCACAAAGCAGGTAGAAATGCACCAGGGATTGGGAACCGGGCAGTTATTTACAAATAATATCGAATCGCCGCTTGAAATCAGGGGAGAGGCTCTTTGGTACTGTCCTGAAAAGCGATTTGACTTTCCGGAAGAGTTCAGGCGCGGGTAAAAATTAGCTTAGAATACAACATGAATCTGTTTCCACGAGATATTAAACTAAACGGGCAGGCGTTCCCGGTAGCGGATCTTCTTCGGCAAACGAGGGCAGAAAGCGGCTGGGAAAGGGAATGGATTGATTTTTTGGACGAATGGTACAACGGGAAAGATTTTGTTGAGGTGAATACTTCGGGAAGCACCGGAGCGCCCAAAAACATTCGCCTGGAAAAAGAATTTGTGGCCGCCAGTGCCCGGCACACGATCAGCTATTTCAACCTGAAAGAAAACGACCGGGTTTTACACTGCCTGCCCGCGCGTTACATTGCCGGGAAACTGATGGTGGTGCGCGCGTTGATTGGCAAACTGGATTTGCATGTGGTCGATCCCTCAACCGATTTCTCATTTTTGAAAAACGAACAATTCAAGTTTGCCGCGATGGCGCCGGTTCAGGTTCAAAAAATGTTGAAATCAGTTCCGGCAATTGGCGGAAGGAATTTGGAACTGCTTTTGATCGGTGGGTCTGCGATCCCGCGCCAGCTTGAAGAGCAACTGCAACAAGTTTCCACGGTCTGTTATTCCAGCTATGCCATGACCGAAACGGCGACTCATATAGCCTTGCGAAGACTTAACGGAGAGGAAGCCGACGGTTTTTACCATTGTCTGGATGAGATCCGGGTGAGTTTGTCGGCCGAAGCTTGCCTGCAAATCGCTATGCCTGGTCTGGATCAGGCATGCCTTCAAACAACTGATCTGGCCGAACTGAAAGACGAAAAAACCTTCAAAATATGGGGACGGGCCGACCATGTGATTATTTCAGGAGGCATCAAGTTCTCGCCCGAACAATTGGAGGCGAAGCTGGAGCCATTCATTTCGCAACCCTTTGTTATTTCATCGCTTCCGCACGAAACGCTGGGACAACAACTTATTTTGGTCGTTGAGGGAGCCGAAAGCAGGGAATCAATAGCGCGACTGCAAACTGTTTGCAGTCAACAGCTTGATAAATACGAGCGTCCACGCGGCATCAGGATGATGAAAGAGTTGCCGAGAACTCCTAATGGCAAAATCAACCGGAAAGCTGTTTTTACTGACTGAGCCTCCTGATTTACCTTATTCTACTTTGTAGTTAAAGAAACTGTTGTCGTCGTTACCCACCAACAGGTTAAAATAGGTGTTGTCTTTGCTTAAAAAGCCGATACTGAAGTCGGTATTTCCCTGCAAAGGAAAGCCATCGTACAAATCGCCGTTGGTATTCACCAGGTAAACCCGGTTTTCGTCGCGGCAAACCACCCCGATCTTTTTATTGTTGGAAGCAAAGGTATAGATGTTGGGTTTTCCCGAGATCGGAGCGTTAAATTTTCGTTCGAAGAGCTTTTTCCCCTGGTCGGTATAGGCCGAAAGTTTATTGTCGTCGGCGATCACAAAGTCGGTTTTTCCGTTCCCGGTCAGGTCTTCCGCTTCAAGATAATGGTTTTTGCCGAAGCTTCCCAAATTTCGGGTAGCCGATTTCCCGTCGAGGTACTGCAAGCGGACAATCCCTTTGATGTCGGTTGTTACCAGAGCAGGGGCATTTCCGTTTGCCAGGTAAATGTTGTTTCCCGAATGTTCGAAATGGTCGCTGGTTTTTACCCGGATATTTCCCTGGCGGTCATAAATGTAGGTTTTATGCTTATCGGCGCAAACCAGGTAATCTTTCCCGTCGACGCGGAAATGTTGCATGGGGTTTTCCACCAAACCATCGGTTTTTTCGGGATTCCAACCGGTAACGGTTTTTCCTTCCCGGTCGTAGCAAAATAGCTGTTTGCTTTCGGCAGAAACAAAGAAGCGGTAATTCCGGTTATTGTCGTAGTCGAACACGGCCACGCCGTTGGTTGCGGGCGACCGGAATACGACCGGGAATTTGGTCACGTTATTCCCGTTTCGGTCAATCAGGTACAGCTTTTCTTTTGTATTGAAGAGGTACTGCAGTTTGCCGTTCCTGAAGTAATCTACCTGGTGAACATTCCCCAGGATTTTGCCCGAAAGCTTAATCTTCCATACAATAACCCCCTCTTTGTTGATGAGGTAAAGGTTGTTTTTATTGTCCTGAACAATAACCTCTTTATTTCGCAGATCATTGTGATTGTCGACCAGCTGGGGTTTGATGGCGATGGTGGTGTCGAGCTTGCTTTTCCAAACGGTTTGGGGTTCTTCTTTCAACACCGGATCGTATTTCAGGTATAAATTATTCAGAAATTCTCCCGAATTGGGGGCAAACTGCCAGCTCAAGGCATAAAATTTCCGCGCTGCCTGCTCGTTGTTCTGAACGGCGGTCCCGGTTTCTTTTTTCAGATAATAGTTTTTCAGGTGAAAAGCCCTGGAGAAGTTCAGGTAAAAGCAGAAGCTGGAACGCGATGCCATTTGTTGGCTGAATTTCTGGAAATACTGGTCTTTTTTCAGGCTTGACGAAAGGACCAGGTCGTGAAGGTAATTTCGGAGAGCGGCGGCATTATCGGCAAAAATCAGGTAATTATCGTAAAAACAGAGGTACCTTGTTTCGCTTGCAGCAAAGGCTTGTCCGAAAATCAGCTCGGGCAGGTTGACGAAAGGGAATTCATAAATGACAAAGTTCCGGTCGTTCTGGATTTGGTAATTACTTTGCATTTGCTGCAAGGTTTTGTTTTGCGCCCGGGCATAATTTTCAAGCATCGGGATCAGTTTCTCGCGGGCAATACTTTGTCCTTTTACACTGGCAATGAAAAAGCGGTTCGAGGCAGGTTCATTTTGGGTCACCTGGCCAAAGGCGATGGCGTATTCGCCTCCTGCAAACTCTTTAAACAACGGCAAAAACGGCGTTTTGCTGTACCGTTCCAACTCTTTCAGCCTGGTTTCGCGGGTATAATAGCTGCCTTGTTTTTTCAGAAATTCTTCAAAATCATCCTGAAACCGGTTAAAATCAGTCAGGCAGAAGTTAAGGAACAGGCTGATGTTCGACGAAAGAACCTCGTCGATGGTAAAACGTCCGGCTTCCTGCTTCCTGAAAATATTCAGGTAATTGTTGTTGATGGGATCCGAAACGCTAAACCCGCTCAACAACAAGTCCGATTTATTCAGTTTCACGTCCAGTTCGGTCCAGTCGGCAAAGTTCGAAAACTGGGTAAGTATTTTTCTGAAGTCAGGAGCCACAAGCTGATCCAGCAGTTGGGTAATCCGTTTGTGATTGATGAAAAGATTGAAATCGGAACTGCTGCTGACGGTATTGTACAGGTTTCTGAACTGTTCCTGGTCGAGCAGGGTTTCGACCGAAAGTTGCCGGATAGCCTCTTCAACCAGCAGGGCATAACGGCTAAACAGGAAAATTCCTTTTTCTTCAGCAAAATGAAACTCATTTTTTCCCGACCGGAACTGGTAAACGGTGGTATGGTCGTAAACGCGTTTGGCTAAGGTCCCGGAATGATTTTTGGCCAGATCTTCAAAAAAATCAATCAGATTCGATTTTTCCGATTTACTTCTCAGGCTGACGACAAAGAGGCTTCCCACCTGGTTTTTGCCCTCGGGGCTGAGCGCAACCAGCATCGACTTGTTGCCGATCGCTTTTTGCAGTTGTTCATTTTCGTTGAACAAGGATTCCAACTGGTTCACCTCGCTCCAGAACGTTTGAAATTCGGCGACCGACCTTAATTCAACCAAAACCGGATTGTCGCTCTTCAATGTTTTGATCAATGCCTTTAACCCGGGAACTTCAACAATCAGGGGCGTTTTCACCGGAATTGCCTGAAAAGCATCATTTTCGGAATAGCTTTCGTTTCGGTTGGCCACAAAAAACCAAACAACGCCAACTAAAGTAAGGGCAATTAGGACAATTGGAAAAATGAGTTTGCGCATAAGACCTGTTTTGCATCAAAAATAGTAAGATTATCAGGTTTGGTGAACGTATCCAGACACAGATTTTTCAGGAAGTTATCAGCGGTAAGCGGTTGATAATCCTCAAATTTACCCTCGCTGTTTCACTTCGCTTGCCGCGACAACTTTGTACAGTTTGTCTGATCGTCGGATTTTTTGCGTGAGGCGTACCGAAAACAAATCGCCTTTCCGGGTTTCCGTTACCGGCTCAAGCTTTACACGGATTTCTTCCACTTCGGCTTCCACCACGCCGGTTGTAGGGCCGGTAACCAGTATTTTGTCGCCCACTTTCAGGCTGCCTGCCTCCATCCTGAACTCAGCTACCTGGATGTTGGGAAAATAATTCATCCCTTTCCCGAGATACACTTTTCGTTCGGTGGCCAACGATCCGTAATTTTTGCTCCATTCGCCCAAACGCTGCCCCAGGTAATAACCATCCCAGAATCCACGGTTAAATACGGTACTGAGACGGCGATCCCAATCTTCAACTTTTTTATCGGTAAATTCCCCGTCAAAATATGCATCCACGGCTTCGCGGTAACATTCCACCACCGTTTTTACATATTCGGGTGAACGGGCGCGCCCTTCAATTTTGAGTACCGAAACACCGGCATCGAGTAATTTATTCAGAAAATGAATGGTCTTCAGGTCTTTGGGCGACATGATGTACTCGTTATCGATTTCGAGTTCGGCGCCGGTTTCCTGGTCAATCACCGTGTAGGCGCGGCGGCAGGTTTGCATGCAGCTGCCCCGGTTGGCCGACGAGTTCATCTCGTGCAGGCTCAGGTAACATTTACCCGATACGGCCATGCACAGCGCCCCGTGTACAAACATTTCGAGTTGCACCGGCTCGCCTTTTGGTCCGCATATATTTTGTTCGCCGATTTGTTTGCTGATTTCCCATACCCGGCCCAGGTTCATCTCGCGGGCGAGCACAACAACATCGGCAAATTGGGCGTAAAATTTTACGGCTTCGATGTTGGTAATGTTAACCTGGGTCGAAATATGGACCTCAACCCCAACCGAACGGGCGTACATGATGGCCGAGATATCGCTGGCAATAATGGCCGAAATGCCGGCTTCTTTGGCGGCATCAATCACCCGGTGCAGTTTGTCGAGCTCGGTATCAAAAATGATGGTATTAACTGTCAGATAGGTTTTTATCCCGTTTTTATGAGCTTTTTCGGCAATATTCTTCAGGTCGTCGAGGGTGAAATTATTCGAAGAACGGGCCCTCATATTGAGCTGTTCCACACCAAAATAAACCGATCCGGCACCCGCCTGAATGGCAGCAGCCAACGATTCGTACGAACCCACCGGGGCCATGATCTCAACATTTCTTCTTTCCATACCGGCATAACTATCCGGGGCAAAATTACATTAATTTGGCGATCTGCCAATTTTGTTGCAGAGGGAGCCAGGGAATAAAGCAAATCACTTTTTGTGCAAGCACTCCCCGATTTGCAAAACTACGCCAGCAAGGGGCCACAATTACTATTTGTCAATGATTAAGAGACTGTTTTGAATGTTTACCATAGTGATTTTAACGAAGTTCGTGAAAATAAAAACTAACATTTTGTCGCAGCTCAGGACGGAACCATCAGTGGGTGTTGCAGACCTCTCAGCATCCAAATCTTACGGAGCATTTTTTTTGTCTATTCCCCATGCTGATCTGAATTTTTTTGAATATAATCTACCACATATTTGCTATTGGTCATCAACAGGTATCCAATAATGGTTTTAACGAAATAAAAGATCATCCAGCCAAACTGCGGATCTTCGCTAAAAACAGTTTTTTGCTGAAAAAAAGTGAAGATCTGCTTGCATAACATCGGCAAAGCATCCACGAATATAAGTCCGCCAATTACAACGGTGGCAATGGTTAATCCCATTTTCCATGTCACATTCAAATCAATCATTTCTTCCGGAAAGCCTTTGTCTAATTTCAACTTATCGATGATCCGGTGTGAATTGAAAACAAATAATTTCAGGACGACAACATATAATCCGATGGTTAACAGCATCAATACTAAAATATAGATTATCCCGATGAGGTTATCATGCTGATTGTTCCCCCAAAATGTAAAAAAACTCAAAAATTGCGGGATCACGGTCAAACCACTTAGAATAAGCCATATCCCGAGAATTTTCAATAATAATGTCCAAAAAGTTCTGATTGTCATACGATTCGTTGTTTAGTTCCATTTCCAATTTAAGTCAATCCGGTGGTTGATTCTTCGATCAGACGTGATTTTAGCTATTTCGTCGTTTAATTCATTCCGGTTATTCACCCTGTCTTTCGGAACAATTAATGTTTCTCCGGATGAGAATTTTAAAAAGATGTATTCTTTAATTTCACTAATTTCTGTTATTTCACTGATCCTTAATTTACTTTCGCCTAAGTAGTCAAATGCCTGAATAAACTCATCATCAAACGAAATAGAAACCGTTTTGCCAAATCTGTTTTGAAAGTTTTCATCGATATACTTCTCAAAATGCCGTACATATCTTCTCCTCATAAAGTATGGATGAAAGACATACCAAGCCAACCCAATGCCTATAAAGATTAGTGCATAAACCAGGTCAGCCAGAATAAACAAAATCACCCCCAATATGAAATAAAAAATTGGCAATCTTATCCTTGAGTTTCTCCGGCTCTTTATAACCCGCTCTGATTTTGATGCAGCAAACAACTGATGGACCAAAAAGTCGGTCCGTTCTAATGAATAATCCATGTTCATATAAGGCTTTTTGTAATTACTATTTCACAAGCTATGTGAATTTTAACCCTTTATCCAACCGTGCAGGCAGAGTTTAGCAGTCATTCCTCACCACTTCAATTCGCCGGATTAACCGGTTTTTTTTGTTTCGATCCCCAATTTATAAAACTTGACGTAATAAATCTTACTATCGGGTTAATTTGGAATCAATTTAAAGAGCGGCGATTCAATCCCCAACAAGAGCTTTCCTTTCCGGCTTGAAAGCAACCCGGCTGTCAGCTGTAAACCGAAGGTGTCGCTTGGGATTTTTTGCCTGGCCGTTTGCGGGGCAAACAACAATGCGTTTTCCTGTTAGGCAGATCAACGGTCCATCCATCGTTTAAAAGGACTTACTTTGTCTCGGCTTACAAGGATGGTTTCAGTGTAATTACCCGACCGGAGCTTCAACTTCAGGCGGCTGCCTGAATAAATCAGCACCTCGCTGATGCTGTTGATGTTGACCAGGAAATTACGGTTCACCCGGAAAAACAGCTCCGGGTCGAGCAAGCCGGCCAGTTGGTCGAGCGAATAATCGATGCCGAGGGTTTTGCCGTCGGTGGTCCGCAGAAAGCTGCTTTTCTCCTGCACAAAAAAGCTCTCGGTTTCGTGAACGGGAACCGAGCGGTAGCGTTGCCCCGCTTTGATGAAAAAACGCGTTTTATACGACCCCGAAAAATGAGACAACAGCTTTTGCATGTTCTCCTGAAAGCCGGGAACAAATGTGCCGGAACAGGCAAACCAGGTTTTATACTTGTTTACCGCACTTTGCAGCTCGCCCGGGTTAACCGGCTTTAGCAGGTAATCGATACTGTTTACCTTGAAGGCTTTCAGCGCGTATTCGTTATAAGCCGTGGTAAAAATCACAGGCGCATTTACCTGTACCAGCTCGAAAATCTCAAAGCTCAGCCCGTCGGCCAGGCGAATATCCATAAAAACCAGTTCGGGTGCGGGGTTTGCGGCCAACCAGGCGGCCGACTGGCTCACCGACTCCAGACAATCCAACACCTCAACCGGATCGTCCAGCTCGTCCAGCAGTTTTTTCAGTCTGACAACGGCCGGTTCTTCATCTTCGATAATCAGTACCTTCATTTTTTCAGAACAACTGGTAATTTTACCTTAAAGTAATCGAATGTTTCCTGAATAACCAGGTCGCGCCCGCAAATCTGACGAACCCGTTCGCCCAGGTTACTCAAGCCCGTGTGGGTGGATTGGTCAAGCGCCTGCATCGGTTGCTTGTTGTTGCTCACCGTCAGGTAGCCCTGCTCGCCGGCGTCAATGCGAACCAGCAGCGGTTGTTCCCGGGTAGCGGCATTATGCTTCAGCGCATTCTCAACCAGCAACTGCAACGAAACAGGCAACACCTGCGCGCCCGCCGGAATTTGGTCATCGATTTCGAGCCTGAATTTATCCGTTCCCCTTAACTGGTGCAGGTAAAAATAAGCTTTCACAAAATCCAGTTCATCGCCTACCGGAACCAGGTTATTCCGGTTATGGTCGAGGATATAACGGTAAGTCGACGCCAGCTTTTGAATAAACTGATCAGCCAGTTCAGCATCGGTATGTACCAGCGACGAAAGCGTATTTAGTGTCTCTAAGAAAACCTGCAATAATTTATAGATCAACAATATAGTATTGATATCTTTTTTGAATCTTTTGGGTTAATTGTTTTGATAAGTTGATTATAGTGCAGATATTCAGGGTATTATTACATGAGGATAGGATATTTTGACCACTTGACAAAAAAAGATTGAACCATGAGAAAAAGATTCGAACAACAATTGGGGTTAGGGCAATTGCCAATCGAAGCTACTTATATTAATCCCAAAAGCAAGAATGCTTTAGATCAACTTTTAGCAGCGTTGAAGGCGATCTATTGCAACAAGAAATACAACGAAGAGATATTCAGTATTTTGGAAGATCATATCAATTCCGGGAAGAAAAATACGGGAAGGACAGGAATGGACCTATGGAGTATTTTTGTTTTGGCCCAGGTTCGCTTGTGTTTGAATTTAAGTTATGATGTGTTGCACGATCAGGCAAACAACCACCACAATATGCGGTGTTTGATGGGCGTAGAAAAGGGCTTTGGTTTTGAACGTATCGAGTTTGAATACCAGAATATTTATGACAATGTCGCCCTGCTTAGCGATGAAATGGTTTGGGAATTAAACAAGGTAATCCTGGATTTTGGGCATGGAGAGGTGTTTAAAAAAAAAGAACATACAGCATTGCGCTTAAAATCAGATAGTTTTGTTGTTGAAAGCAATGTTCATTTCCCCACAGACTACAACCTGTTGTGGGACTGTGCCCGAAAATGCATCGGCACCGTTTCAAGGATAATGAACAAACATAAGGATATTGGAGGTTGGCGCAAGATCGGCAATTGGCGTACAGAGTTGAAAAAGTTGATGCGCAATTTGGGCCATGCCAACCGTTCAGGAGGCAAAAACAAGAAAGAAAAAGTAGTTGCCGCGGCCGAAGAATACCTCAATAAATCAAGGTTATTGCTCAAAAAACTAAACGAAGAAAAGTCCGGTTTCCCGCTAACGGACATGGGCGATCTGGTATTGATCATTACGTTGGAGCACTACATGGAACTTCTTGAAAAGCATATTGACCTGGTCGACAGGCGTATATTAAAAGGCGAAACCATTCCGCATGAAGAAAAGATGTTTTCGGTATTTGAAACCTACACCGAGTGGATTACAAAAGGGAAGATGAACCCCAGTGTTGAACTGGGCAAAAAACTGAACATCACCACCGACCAGTGGGGGCTGATCGTGGATTACCAAATAATGGAACAACAACAAGACCGGGACATTGTTATCGAAATGGCCGACAGGATTTTAACAGAACATAAAGTCGCATCGTGGAGCTTCGACAAAGGCTACTGGTTAAAAGAAAACAAGGAAACCCTTCAGTTGGAAGTTGACCAGGTTATCATCCCCAAACTTGGGAAGCGCAACAAAAAAGAGAAAAAGGAAGAACGCAGCAGGTCATTTAAAAAACTGAAAAACAAGCACAGCGCGATCGAATCAAACATCAACGAATTGGAACACCGGGGGCTCGACCGTTGTCCCGACCGGAGTTATGCGCATTTTAAAAAGTACATCGGGTTGGGCGTGTGCGCCTACAACCTCAAGAAAATTGGGAAACAAATCCTGAAGTTGGAGCGTGAAGCGCTTGAAGCGCCCACCAAGCAGATTAGGAAAGCTGCTTAGTAAAATCGGTTCAAGGAAAAAACATGAAAATTAAACATGAAAGGGAGAATTATGCCTGGAAACTAAAAAATTACACCGAAAACCCAATTTTCGGTGGCGAAAATTACGGCAACCAATTAACAGGCTAAAAAATTTAGTGGCAGTAACCGAAAAAACAAGCCGATTACATATAATTATGTACACCTTTCGAAAAAAACGGGTAGTTTTCTTAAAGACACTATTTAGGCTGTTAAACAGAAAGTGGGGATCCACCTGATTTTTCAGGGTCTGGTACTGGTAAGCCAGTTTCTCTTCATGCAGCCTTTGTACCCGGTTTATCGCATGGATCAGTTGTGTGGTAAAAAAGAAGATACTCCCGCACAGCAGGCCGATCCCAGAGCCAATCCCGAAACCTTTCAATTCGTTCCGGGGAATGCTCCGGATAAACTCAAACGGATTATAATCGTGCAGCAACGAAGAAACAACCCCAATCGTGACAAACAGCAAAAAACTGATCAGCAAAACCAGCAGGTAAAATTTAAGCAGTTGCAACAGGATCCGGTTTACAAATTCCTTTACCGTAAAATAAGTCAGATGGCCGAACATACGCCGTCCCAGCCATATAAAAAGTTCCATCTGGGCCAACAGCAGAACAAAGATGGAAACAAACAAATGACTAAAGAACGCCCTCTTCGTGAAAAACTCAAACAACAGGGTAAAAGCGAGCGAAGCGATAACGATCCACAGGTGGTATTGGATCGTTCTGGCATTCACAGTGGTGGCTTCGGGTTTCATGGCTGAAAATTAATAAATTTTTGTGACCTTCATCTCTCGCAGTACATCAACCAACTGTTTTTCAGCTTGATCGCTCCAACCCATCTCCAGGACCACATCTTCAAACAACTCAATCCGGTCGATACAGTTTTGCCCAACCGACAACCAGATGGTCCCCCAGTAGTGGCTTCGTCCTTTCGTTTGTAATTGTCTTTCACCCAGGTCAACCCGAACCTCAAGCGGGTTATTCAGCGTGCGGAAATCGACGACCGCCAGTTGTTCTCCGTCATTTTGAGTGATGCCTTTCCAGTAGAGTACAATGTCGCGGTTATCAAAAAATCCATGACCGGCCAAGTCCACGGGGCCGTTGGCATTCCGGGCATGATACGGCACATTGAGTTTCAGCGAATCGGTATGGCCCCAGGCAAAAAACTCCATGCCGGCCAAATCCCACACCAGATTCTTAGCTTCAACTGAATTGGGCGGGAAGTTGGCAAAAAACTCCGGGGCCAGTAAATTCTGCTCATAGTTGTAACTAAAACCGTTGATAAAAGCGAGTGATTCGCGGGCCGGAAGCAAATTGGAGTAATGAGAGGAACGGCAGATGTACACATCGTCCCAGCGAACGTTCCCGCCATCCAAACCGGAGGTGTATTTTCCCCAGATCTTTAGTTTCCCGCTGAAGTTTCCGTAGATGTCGTGGTTCCGGTACACCGTTTCAACCAGGTATTGGTGTTCTGCACGCCTCTGTAAATCCGAGTTGGGCAGTTTTGCCGAAAATAGTTCTGCCTGGGCACAGGCCGCAGTCACTAAAAAACAGAAGGCTCCTGCGGTCAGAAGCAGTTTTTGCCTTACACTTGTTTTCATTGTTTTCATCATTTCGTAGCATTTTGTTGTTAATCCGATTTTATACCAAAAGTACGACGGGCTCATCTTCCCTGAAATTTTAACCGGACGGGTTGTCGTGCAAAGCAGTCCAAAGGTTAATTTTTGTAGTTAAACCGGGAAATTAATACTGGCTGAAAATCGTTTTCAACAGCTCTCTTCTTATCTTTGCAACCAGATTGTTACAATGAAACAGTTACTCCGGATATTCTTATTGATGCTGATCGTTTGCTGCCTACTTCCTGACGGAAGGGCTTTTGCTGCATGCGACCAGGACTGCCAGGACGAAACAGCGCCTTCGCTGACGGCCGAGGACCTGTCTGCTATTCAGGCTCCGGAACAACTGCCTTTGTTTCTATTTAGCAATGAAAATACCGGAGTGGAAACCATTGCCTCCAACCTCAGATTTCAATTTCTGTCGATACACCCCAACAGGCTGGTTCCGCGCAATTTTTGTTTCCGGAATGATATTCGTTTAACCTTCTATCTGATTGATCATGAGGCGCCTGTTCCTGTGTTTATCCGGGGACATGCCTTGCGTCGTTAGCTCCCTTGCAATTGATTGGTAAGTTGAACGTCTGGTTTCCCGGGGAGCCGGACGCTTGTTCTGTGCCTTAAATCCGGCGCAGGTTTACCCGGTTATCAGTTTAAAATTTAATTTATTGCAAAATGGAAGAAATCAATCAAATACCGGAACAACAACCCAAGAAAAAGATCGGCGATATTACCCTCCTGTTTTCGTCACTTTTTTTCCGATAATTTATATCTAATTGAAGCAGAATAAAATAGGCTTGTTTTATTTTGATTTTGGGTGTCTCATGGCTATTTTTGTTGCATGTTTGTTCGTCGCAAAGCAAATAAAACGGGATCGGTCAGTGTCCAGGTTGTTGACAAGAGCCATGGGCGTTACCGGGTAATCAAAAGTTTGGGTGCAGGGAGGACCGAGGCGGAAGTTGTCCGTTTAGAAGAGAAAGCTCGCCAACATGTACGCGAACTTACCGGAACAAACAGGTCTCTTTTTGAGGATGAAGATGAAATCAAGCTGGAGGACTTCCTATCAACCATTTCCAACTCACAGATACAAGTCATAGGCCCTGAAATCATATTTGGGACACTTTATGACCGGATCGGCTATGGCCGTATCCACAATGAGTTGTTCCGGCACCTGGTTATAACCCGGCTGTTTAATCCGGGCAGCAAGCTGAAAACGATCGATTACCTTTTCCGTTATCAAGGCGTTGTCTATAACATCAGTAAGATTTACCGGTTTCTGGACAACCTGTGCTTCCGCAGGGAGGCAGTGGAAAGCCAACCAGATGGGATCCCCGACATAAAAAAGCAGGTGGAAGATATCTCCTATTCCCATACGCTTCGTGTGCTGGGAGGGAAGATCGATGTGGTTTTCTACGACATGACCACGCTCTATTTTGAATCAAGCGACGAAGACGATCTTCGGAAAACCGGTTTCTCAAAGGACGGCAAACATCAATGCCCCCAGATTTTTCTTGGCTTGTTGGTTGGCCAGGGCGGGAACCCCATCGGTTATGAACTGTTTGAAGGGAATATTTTCGAGGGAAATACTTTTATCCCGGTACTGCAACGCATGGAAGAGCGGTATAACCTTGGAAAACCCGTTGTCATTGCCGATTCTGGCCTTTTGTCTAAGAAAAACATCTTGGCATTGGAAGAGAACGGGTATGAATATATCCTTGGGGCACGCCCCAAAAACGAAAACGACTTGATCAAGCAAAAGATTCTTGCCTTTGATTTAAAAGACGGTGATGTGCGGACGATAAAGAAAACAGGGGCCACCCGGTTGGTTTTGTCCCGGACAAACAAGCGGATGTCCAAAGATGCCCATAACCGCAAACGTGGATTGGACAGGCTGACCAAGCGCCTGAACAGCGGAAAACTGACCAAATCAAACATCAACAACAAGGGATACAACAAGTATTTAAAGATGGAAGGGATAGTTACCATCTCTATTGATTTGGAAAAGTTCAATGCCGATGCCGCCTGGGATGGCATAAAAGGATACTTGACCAACACTGCCCTTCAGGCAAAACAGGTGATCGCAAATTACAGGAACTTATGGTTTATTGAACGTGCTTTTCGTATGAACAAAACCGATCTTAGGGTACGTCCAATATACCATCGGCTATATAACAGGATCGAAGCCCACATTTGCATCTGTTTCACTGCATATACGGTAATGCTCGAATTGGAAAGATTGCTCAAGGCCAAAAAATCGGTCATTAGTTTGAAAAGGGCACAAGAAATAACGCACAATATGTACCAAATCCTTTATCAATTACCCTACTCGAAAGATACCAAAGCTCGAATGTTAAGAATGGATAGCGAGCAACAGGAACTATATGATATTATAATCCAATCCAAAACTGTAAATTGAAATTTAGGTGTCCCATTGACGAAAACAGGAAAAAGATCGGCGATATTACCCTGACCTTTTTGGGTTTAGCAGCCCTGATCCTTGTCCTTTTACTTCTCAAATACCTGATGCAGAAGTTTAATCTCATCGGCTAATCATAAAAAAGAGGCTGTTCGCACGAACAGCCTCTTCTCATGGTCACCGGGGTTGATTATCCGCATTTCGATGATCCGCAGTCGGGGCAGGTTAAACAGCCTTCCTGGTAGATCACGTTCTTCGATCCGCACTCGCCGCAAGTGGCGCCTTCGGCCAAGGTCCCGTTCGGGATGTATTTCTTGAGGGCGCGTGCTACACCGGCTTTCCAGCTGTTAATGGTTTCGTTGTCCAATTGCAGGCTGGTCACCGTATCCACCACTTTGTGGATGGGCATGCCATGTCGTAAAACACCTGAAATCAATTTGGCATAATTCCAGAATACCGGGTTAAATTTATAGGACAACCCTTCGATAGTTGTTTTATACCCATGTTTGTTGGTATATTGAAAATCGTACCTGGAATTACCGTTCTCATCGCGGTTTTTAATGATTTTCCCGTGCGTCACCGAACGGGGCAACAAAATTCCGTCTTCATCATCCTGCAAACCGGTAAAGATTTCATAAGGTTGATCCTCAATTAAGCCGATAAAGGCAACCCATTTATCTTTATTATTCTGAAAACGAACCACATCGGCATCCAATTCTTCCGGACGTTTTGTCGGGAAAACAGAAGATTCCTTTTTCTTTTCTTCTTTGTTTGAAATCAGCACTCCCGAGCGTGAGCCGTCGCGGTATACCGTTACGCCTTTACAGCCGCTTTTCCAGGCTTCGAAATACAGGCGGCCAACCAGTTCTTCTTCGGCATCGGCCGGCAGGTTAATGGTCACGCTGATGGAGTGGTCGACCCATTTCTGGATTCGTCCCTGCATACGCACTTTGTTCAGCCAGTCTACATCGTTTGAGGTGGCCTTATAATAGGGCGACTTCATCACCAGTTCGTCCAGTTCCTCTTCGCTGTAACGTTTGTTTTTATTCAGGCCGTTGGCTTCCATCCAGGTCAGAAACTTATGGTGAAAAACAATGTACTCTTCCCAGCTGTCGCCTACTTCGTCCACAAAATCAATCCGGACATCCTTATCATTCGGGTTAACTTTGCGGCGGCGTTTGTAAACCGGCATAAACACGGGTTCGATACCCGAAGTCGTCTGGGTCATCAAACTGGTGGTTCCGGTTGGTGCAATGGTCAAGAGGGCAATGTTACGGCGGCCGTATTTTACCATGTCCTGGTACAAGGCTTCGTCTTCCTTGCGGAGCCGGTTGATCATCGGGTTATTTTTTTCACGATCGGCATTGTAAATGGTAAACGCGCCGCGTTCCCTGGCCATATTCACCGACGAACGGTAAGCTTCCACGGCCAGCGTTTTATGAATTTCTTCGCTGAAATCGGTAGCGGCATCCGTTCCATAGCGCAAGCCTAAAGCGGCAAGCATATCGCCCTCGGCAGTAATACCAACACCGGTACGACGGCCTTCGCGCGCTTTGGTTTGAATTTTTTCCCAAAGTTTACGCTCGGTCTGTTTAATTTCGTCTCCTTCCGGGTCGGCATCAATTTTAGCAATAATGGCATCAATTTTTTCCAGTTCCAGGTCAATGATGTCATCCATCAACCGCTGAGCGTATCCTACATGCTTTTTAAATTTGGCGAAATTGAATTTGGCCTCCGCTGTAAACGGTTTCTCAACGTACGAATACAGGTTAAGCGCCAACAAACGACAACTGTCGTACGGGCAAAGCGGAATTTCGCCGCAGGGATTGGTCGAAACGGTACGGTAGCCCAAGTCGGCATAACAATCCGGAACCGATTCTTTAATAATCGTATCCCAGAAAAGAATACCGGGTTCAGCCGATTTCCAGGCGTTATGCACAATTTTCTTCCACAGCCCTTCCGCGTTAATTTCTTTGTGATACACCGGATTGTCCGACTGAATCGGATATTGTTGCCGATAAGGAACGCCACTTTCAACAGCCCTCATAAAGTCATCGTGGATTTTAACCGACACGTTGGCGCCTGTTACTTTTCCCTGTTCCAGTTTCGCATCAATAAACTTCTCCGAATCGGGGTGTTTGATCGACACCGACAACATCAGGGCGCCGCGGCGGCCATCCTGCGCCACCTCACGGGTTGAATTGGAATAACGCTCCATAAACGGAACAATCCCGGTTGATGTTAAGGCCGAGTTTTTAACCGGCGAACCTTTGGGACGGATGTGAGACAGGTCGTGTCCTACGCCACCGCGCCTTTTCATGAGTTGTACCTGTTCCTGGTCAATTTTGAGGATACCACCGTATGAATCAGAATTACCTTCGTTTCCAACCACAAAACAATTGGAAAGGGAGGCAATTTGAAACTCGTTGCCGATACCCGTCATCGGGCCGCCTTGCGGAACAATGTACCTGAAATCTTTCAACAGCTGATAAATCAGTTGCTCATCCATCGGATTTTCATACTTCTGCTCAATTCTGGCAATCTCGCCTGCCAGACGTTTGTGCATATCATCGGGGGTTCGTTCATAAATATTCCCGTACGAATCTTTTAGCGCGTATTTATTTAACCATACACGAGCGGCCAGATCGTCTCCATTGAAATACTTCAATGTTTCCTTAAAGGCATCGTCCTGAGAATAGGTCTTTGTGCCCGTTTGTTGGGCAACTTCAGCATTTTTGAAAGTCATATACCAAAAATTAAAATCTGTTGTCTTGTTAAGTGATTGTATGCTTGATCAAAAAACAGGTGCCAATTTCTTGATTTTGCTACATGCAATATACCACCTGAATGAAAAAAAAGGAATACTATTTTTTTTGAAAGCATTGAAAGTTATCAACTGAAACATGTTAGTTGGTTCACGTCCAGTAGAATAGATTTTTGATAATTCAAAAAAGTTTACCGAAATGATTTTTTTCTAAAAAGTTGTGAACAGAAAAATCAACAAAAAAGAAAAGGAAACGGGCAAAAGAAAACCGGCCGAAACGAGCCGGATTGCCACCTTAAAACCTGCTACCCGGCAAATACTTTAGTCAGCACAAGCTGCGTAGCCCCGATATTCTCAGCCATAAACCGGCTGCATCCCCGGGCAATTTCCGCCAGCCGGCTCTCGTCGGAGATTAACCGGTCGAGCAGGTTTGTCAGCTCCCCGGCGTCGGCAACCGGGAAAGCGAGCTCCCGCCTGACCAGCTCAACAGCCTCCTGAAACCGAAGATAGTTGGGCCCAAAAACGACCGGAATGTTATAGATGGCAGCTTCCAGCGTATTGTGAATCCCCACGCCAAACCCGCCGCCGATATACGCCAGCCCTGCATAACGGTAAATACTGGATAAAATCCCGATGGAATCGACCACCAGGATGCGGTATGCACTCAGGTCGCCCCGGGCTTCAGAATAGCGGATGGTCTTTTCGGGAAGCAAAGCCAGCAGCCGTTTAATGTTCGTTTCTTTCACTTCGTGCGGGGCAACAATCAGTTTAACCGATTTGTTGATCTTCAGGTATTCAGCCAGGATTTCTTCGTCGGGCTGCCAGGAACTGCCGGCCACGATCAATTTCGAATTGCCTTTAAACTGTTCCACCAGCGGAAGGTCTTTCCGGTTTGCAGCAATTTCGGCTACCCGGTCGAAGCGGGTATCACCGGTAACAGTCGAATTTTTAAAACCGATGCCGGCCAGCAAGTCAGCCGATTGCTGGTTTTGAACAAAAAAGTGTTCAATTCCTTTCAACAAATCCCGATACCAACGGGCTCTGATTCCTTTTTTAAAGAATAATTGCCCCGGCCTGAAAATTCCGGAAACCAGGTACAGCGGAATTTTCTTACGGTTTAACTCACCGATGAAATTCTTCCAGAATTCATATTTAATGAAGAACACCATACGGGGCTGCACCAACTCAACAAAGCGGCGGGCATTGGCCGGCGTATCGGCCGGCAAATAACAGATATAATCGGCCTGGTCGTAGTTTTTCCTGATTTCGTAGCCCGAGGGTGAAAAAAAGCTCAGCAGGATTTTATACTCGGGGTATTGCTTTTTGATGGCCTCAATCAAGGGACGTCCCTGTTCAAATTCGCCCAGCGAGGCGCAGTGCACCCAGATAACCGGAGAAGCCCCGTCTATCCGACTGTGCAGGTAGGAAAATGTCATTTGCTGCCCGCGACTCCAAAAACGGGCCTTTTCATTGAAGGGTGCGGCCAGACGGGCGGCCAGGGTGTAAAACCGAATTCCGAGTTGATATATCAGATCCATACAAGCAGGTTAAAAACAAGGGCAAAAATAATGCAATTTATTCACAGTAGTCCGGTCGAATCTCCGCTGATCAGGAAATATTATTCTTCCTTTGATTGCAGGTAGCCCAGGTCTTTTTTCAATCCGGGTGCCAGCGATGCTTCGACGGCCAGCTGGTCGCAGCGCTCATTTTCGGGAATATCGGCGTGTCCCTTCACCCAAATAAAACGAACCTGGTGTTTATCGTAGATTTTCAGAAAACGCTGCCAAAGGTCGGCGTTTTTTTTGTCTTTAAACCGTTTCTTCACCCAAGCCCACAGCCAACGTTTTTCAACGGCATCAACCACATACTTCGAATCGGAATAAATGGTGACCTGGCTGTTTTCCACTTTCAGGGCTTCCAGCCCGACAATCACCGCCAATAATTCCATGCGGTTGTTTGTCGTCAGTTCATAGCCTTCAGAAAGTTCTTTGCGGTGCTGACCGGAGAGCAACACCACGCCGTAACCTCCCGGGCCCGGGTTTCCGCGTGCAGCGCCGTCGGTATAGATCGTGATTCGGGGACTTGGGGTCATACGATATTTTTTCTGCAAAGATAACATTCCCCGGATGAAGGGAAACGAAGCATGGATTTTTCGGACAAGCGTTTCACCGAACCAATAGTCAACCAGCGACAAGCAGGCTTGTTATTTTTTCAGTTCCGGCTTTTTCATGGGTTTTACGACAATCTCCCCGCGGCAAGTCGGGCACACGTATATCTCACAGCCGGTACAGGCAAAACAGTTGCCGCAATCGCGCTGAAGGCTGCCTTTTTCAAACGATTCTCCGCAATTCAGACAGGTCAAAATTTCTTCATCTTCCATTCCTTGTCCGGTTGCGTTTCAGAAAAACAAACAATTTCATGATCGCAAAAATGACGACCTGCGTGAAAATAATGGATGCCCCCGAAGGAATATCGGCAAAAAACGAGAACAGCAGACCGGCAAAAGCGCCCATAAAGGCAAAGAATACCGATAACAACATCATCCGCTTAAAATCGTGGGTAAACAAATTGGCAGTTGCCTGCGGCAAGGTCAACAGCGACATAATCAGAATAATTCCTACCACGCGGATATTCAGCACGATGGTGAGAGCAATCAGGCTAATTAGCAGGTAATTGATCAGGGCAACGGGCAAGCCGGTCGTTTTGGCGAATTCCTCGTCAAACGACACGTAAAGAATGGCCCGGTACATAAACGAGAAGAAAGCGATCAGCAAAACGCATAAGCCAAGCATCAGCCAGATTTCAGTGGTCGAGACCGTCAGGATGCTTCCAAACAAATAACTCATCAGATTGGGCGCGTAACCGGGCGACAGGTAGATAAAAATAATCCCCACGGCCATACCCAACGACCACCAGATGGCGATCGACGAATCTTCGCGTAACCGTCCTTTTTGCGTAAAAAACTGGATCCCCAAACCCGACAATACCGCGAACACAGCCGCCCCGAACAAGGGGTTCATGCCCAGGAAATAGCCGATCCCGATGCCGCCGAAAGACGCATGGGTAATGCCTCCGCTGATAAAAACAATGCGCCGGGCTACGATGTACGCACCAACAATGCCGCAACTAACGGCCGCCAGCAAGGATGCCCAGAACGCGTGTAAAAAAAAGTCGTAGGAAAACAGGTCAATGAGTGTGCCCATGGTGGTCGCGATTTTCATGCAAACTTAATACGGTGTGCGGAATATCTCCGTGTGTGATGATCTGAAGCGGACAATTGTACGAGGCCAACTGCTCCCTGCTGATGATATTGCTGGGATGATAATGCAGATAGTTATTAACGCAGGCAATAGTTTTCACATAAAACGAGATGGTTCCCACATCATGCGAAACCAACAAAATGGCCATGCGTTTATTCAGTTCCTTCAACTTTTCATACAACTCACTCTCAAACTTATTATCAACATAGGTGTCCGGTTCATCGAGGATCAGCAGCTCCGGATCATTCATCAACGAGCGGCATAGAAAAACGCGCTGCATTTGTCCTCCCGAAAGTTCGCCGATTGCTTTTTCGCGAAGGTGAAAAACGCCCATCTCCGACAACAGTTCTTCGGCATAGGCCGTTTCCTTTTTGTTGTTTTTAAACAGGCTGAAGTTGCGTCCTTCCGTTTTTCCCGAACGAACAACGTCCAGTACTTTTATCGGAAAACTTTTGTCAATTTGATTGATTTGCGGCAAATAACCAATACGGGTTACCGGGACATGGAAGATCACCTCGCCCTGAATGGGTTTGACCAGCCCAAGCAACGCTTTGATCAAGGTCGTTTTTCCACCGCCGTTAGGGCCAATCAAACCAAGAAAGTCGTTACGCCGGATTTCCAGGTTCACATCCCGCAAAACCACTTCGCCGTCGTAGCCGGCGTTTAGCTCTTTTATTTCAACCAGTTTGATCATTTTGCCGATGCTGCTAAAATTTTGTCCGCCAACTCACGCAATTCGTCATCCCACTGCTCGCTCAGTGGGTCAATCTGAATGACCTCGCCGCCAATTTCGCGGGCCAGTTGCCGGGCATTTTCGGCATTCGACTCTTTTTGGATAAATACCACCCGGATGTTTTCGGCTTTGGCCAGATCGACAAGCGAACGCAAATGACCCGGCGAAGGTTCTTTCCCGTCCACTTCAAGCGAAACCTGTTCCAGCTGATACTGCCGGGCTAAATAAGCCAAAGCCGGATGAAAAATCAGAAATTTCCGGTTTTCAAGTTGATCAAATTTCCGTTTCAACTCCGCATCGAGCTGGTCAATTTCCTGCTGAAACAGATCATAGTTAGCCGTCAACTCAGCCTCCTTCTCCGGAAATAAGCCGAGCAGAGCCTTGTAAGTTTCCGTCACAATTTTTTTTACCTCATCCGGCGCTACCCAAATATGCGGGTCGATGCCATGTAAATGCACATGATCGCCGTGTTGCTCTGCCTCGCCGGCAATCCATTTGGCTTGGACTGACGTGTCGAAAATTTTCAGTTTTGGGGTCGATTGACTGATTTTGTTGATCCAGCTTTCTTCGAAACCCATTTTGCCAATCCTGAACCAGGCCAGCGAGCCGGCAAGCTCCTTCATTTGCGAAGGCATGGGCGAATACAGTTCGGGACTGGCGCCCGGCGGCACCAACACGCTTACCTCAACCAAATCGCCGGCAATTTTTTCAACGAAAAATTTTTGCGGAAGGATGGTCACGGTAATAACCGGTTTTTCAGAATTCGTCCGTTGGCTGCATCCTGCCGCGATCAGTAGTAAAAAGATCAGTATCTGTTTCATAAATCTAAATGACTTCATGCTGTGTTTATTTCAAAGATAAAAAACTTCATTGTCCCTTCATGTAACGAAGAAAGCATTTGTTTGTTGATTGAAGAAATAATAAAATTGGAAAATTGGCTGTTCTCCTTTTTAACAAATCGGGGAGAATTGGTCTTATTTTTTCAGTTTAAGCTTTTTTACCCTGATCTGCCCTTTGGGAGGAACCGGGTCGTAGCCGTGAGTTCCCCAGGGATGACAACGCAAAATCCGACGGGTAGCCAGCCAAAATCCGACAAACGGCCCGTGAACTTTTACCGCTTCAACAGCATAAGTGGAACAGGAAGGCACGTGACGGCAGGAAGCCGGCGTCAAAGGAGAAATCGCGTACTTATAAAAATACACCGGAAGCAAAAGCGTCCAACTCAATACCTTCATGATAAACCTGACAACACACTGCATTCACCCAAGCGTTTAGGTCGGCTAAATTAATAAAAATAGATCGTAACGGGAACAAAAGTCCGGCAGTTGCCGGACGAAATATGGGTAGCCTGGGGCAAAACGACGAAGGAGTGGCGCCCCGGGTTGAAGTGGGAAGAAAGAAAATCGTCCGCGCGATGCCGTCCTGTTTTCGTCAATGGGACACCTAAATTTCAATTTACAGTTTTGGATTGGATTATAATATCATATAGTTCCTGTTGCTCGCTATCCATTCTTAACATTCGAGCTTTGGTATCTTTCGAGTAGGGTAATTGATAAAGGATTTGGTACATATTGTGCGTTATTTCTTGTGCCCTTTTCAAACTAATGACCGATTTTTTGGCCTTGAGCAATCTTTCCAATTCGAGCATTACCGTATATGCAGTGAAACAGATGCAAATGTGGGCTTCGATCCTGTTATATAGTGTCTTTAAGAAAACTACCCGTTTTTTTCGAAAGGTGTACATAATTATATGTAATCGGCTTGTTTTTTCGGTTACTACCACTAAATTTTTTAGCCTGTTAATTGGTTGCCGTAATTTTCGCCACCGAAAATTGGGTTTTCGGTGTAATTTTTTAGTTTCCAGGCATAATTCTCCCTTTCATGTTTAATTTTCATGTTTTTTCCTTGAACCGATTTTACTAAGCAGCTTTCCTAATCTGCTTGGTGGGCGCTTCAAGCGCTTCACGCTCCAACTTCAGGATTTGTTTCCCAATTTTCTTGAGGTTGTAGGCGCACACGCCCAACCCGATGTACTTTTTAAAATGCGCATAACTCCGGTCGGGACAACGGTCGAGCCCCCGGTGTTCCAATTCGTTGATGTTTGATTCGATCGCGCTGTGCTTGTTTTTCAGTTTTTTAAATGACCTGCTGCGTTCTTCCTTTTTCTCTTTTTTGTTGCGCTTCCCAAGTTTGAGGATGATAACCTGGTCAACTTCCAACTGAAGGGTTTCCTTGTTTTCTTTTAACCAGTAGCCTTTGTCGAAGCTCCACGATGCGACTTTATGTTCTGTTAAAATCCTGTCGGCCATTTCGATAACAATGTCCCGGTCTTGTTGTTGTTCCATTATTTGGTAATCCACGATCAGCCCCCACTGGTCGGTGGTGATGTTCAGTTTTTTGCCCAGTTCAACACTGGGGTTCATCTTCCCTTTTGTAATCCACTCGGTGTAGGTTTCAAATACCGAAAACATCTTTTCTTCATGCGGAATGGTTTCGCCTTTTAATATACGCCTGTCGACCAGGTCAATATGCTTTTCAAGAAGTTCCATGTAGTGCTCCAACGTAATGATCAATACCAGATCGCCCATGTCCGTTAGCGGGAAACCGGACTTTTCTTCGTTTAGTTTTTTGAGCAATAACCTTGATTTATTGAGGTATTCTTCGGCCGCGGCAACTACTTTTTCTTTCTTGTTTTTGCCTCCTGAACGGTTGGCATGGCCCAAATTGCGCATCAACTTTTTCAACTCTGTACGCCAATTGCCGATCTTGCGCCAACCTCCAATATCCTTATGTTTGTTCATTATCCTTGAAACGGTGCCGATGCATTTTCGGGCACAGTCCCACAACAGGTTGTAGTCTGTGGGGAAATGAACATTGCTTTCAACAACAAAACTATCTGATTTTAAGCGCAATGCTGTATGTTCTTTTTTTTTAAACACCTCTCCATGCCCAAAATCCAGGATTACCTTGTTTAATTCCCAAACCATTTCATCGCTAAGCAGGGCGACATTGTCATAAATATTCTGGTATTCAAACTCGATACGTTCAAAACCAAAGCCCTTTTCTACGCCCATCAAACACCGCATATTGTGGTGGTTGTTTGCCTGATCGTGCAACACATCATAACTTAAATTCAAACACAAGCGAACCTGGGCCAAAACAAAAATACTCCATAGGTCCATTCCTGTCCTTCCCGTATTTTTCTTCCCGGAATTGATATGATCTTCCAAAATACTGAATATCTCTTCGTTGTATTTCTTGTTGCAATAGATCGCCTTCAACGCTGCTAAAAGTTGATCTAAAGCATTCTTGCTTTTGGGATTAATATAAGTAGCTTCGATTGGCAATTGCCCTAACCCCAATTGTTGTTCGAATCTTTTTCTCATGGTTCAATCTTTTTTTGTCAAGTGGTCAAAATATCCTATCCTCATGTAATAATACCCTGAATATCTGCACTATAATCAACTTATCAAAACAATTAACCCAAAAGATTCAAAAAAGATATCAATACTATATTGTTGATCTATAAATTATTGCAGGTTTTCTTAGAGACACTATATAGCCGATGGTATATTGGACGTACCCTAAGATCGGTTTTGTTCATACGAAAAGCACGTTCAATAAACCATAAGTTCCTGTAATTTGCGATCACCTGTTTTGCCTGAAGGGCAGTGTTGGTCAAGTATCCTTTTATGCCATCCCAGGCGGCATCGGCATTGAACTTTTCCAAATCAATAGAGATGGTAACTATCCCTTCCATCTTTAAATACTTGTTGTATCCCTTGTTGTTGATGTTTGATTTGGTCAGTTTTCCGCTGTTCAGGCGCTTGGTCAGCCTGTCCAATCCACGTTTGCGGTTATGGGCATCTTTGGACATCCGCTTGTTTGTCCGGGACAAAACCAACCGGGTGGCCCCTGTTTTCTTTATCGTCCGCACATCACCGTCTTTTAAATCAAAGGCAAGAATCTTTTGCTTGATCAAGTCGTTTTCGTTTTTGGGGCGTGCCCCAAGGATATATTCATACCCGTTCTCTTCCAATGCCAAGATGTTTTTCTTAGACAAAAGGCCAGAATCGGCAATGACAACGGGTTTTCCAAGGTTATACCGCTCTTCCATGCGTTGCAGTACCGGGATAAAAGTATTTCCCTCGAAAATATTCCCTTCAAACAGTTCATAACCGATGGGGTTCCCGCCCTGGCCAACCAACAAGCCAAGAAAAATCTGGGGGCATTGATGTTTGCCGTCCTTTGAGAAACCGGTTTTCCGAAGATCGTCTTCGTCGCTTGATTCAAAATAGAGCGTGGTCATGTCGTAGAAAACCACATCGATCTTCCCTCCCAGCACACGAAGCGTATGGGAATAGGAGATATCTTCCACCTGCTTTTTTATGTCGGGGATCCCATCTGGTTGGCTTTCCACTGCCTCCCTGCGGAAGCACAGGTTGTCCAGAAACCGGTAAATCTTACTGATGTTATAGACAACGCCTTGATAACGGAAAAGGTAATCGATCGTTTTCAGCTTGCTGCCCGGATTAAACAGCCGGGTTATAACCAGGTGCCGGAACAACTCATTGTGGATACGGCCATAGCCGATCCGGTCATAAAGTGTCCCAAATATGATTTCAGGGCCTATGACTTGTATCTGTGAGTTGGAAATGGTTGATAGGAAGTCCTCCAGCTTGATTTCATCTTCATCCTCAAAAAGAGACCTGTTTGTTCCGGTAAGTTCGCGTACATGTTGGCGAGCTTTCTCTTCTAAACGGACAACTTCCGCCTCGGTCCTCCCTGCACCCAAACTTTTGATTACCCGGTAACGCCCATGGCTCTTGTCAACAACCTGGACACTGACCGATCCCGTTTTATTTGCTTTGCGACGAACAAACATGCAACAAAAATAGCCATGAGACACCCAAAATCAAAATAAAACAAGCCTATTTTATTCTGCTTCAATTAGATATAAATTATCGGAAAAAAAGTGACGAAAACAGGAAAATCGTCCGCGCGATGCCGTTTGTAAAAGAAATGTTCTTTCTCCGAAGGCAAGAAAAGCAGGAAGAATATTCGTGTATAAAGAGTAGCCCTTTAAAGGGAGGACCGGGGAGGTTCCACATCAAATAAGTTAGAAAGACACTCATAATAGCACGCAAAATACTCTAAAATCGATTTCCCTGCAAAAGGCGACCGGCTAACGGCAGGCCGGAACCGACTTAACCGTTTGTTTTCCGGCCGGGTAAACATTCCTCCTTCAGCCTCCCATTCAGGAATATGCCCGCTTTCATCAAAGAAGAATAACGGGCGTTTCATATTTTTCTTTAAAAGATGAAAACCAAATGGTTCCGGTTGCGTTAATGGGACAAACAAATTGAATAAAATGGCCAAAGCCGGAGAATACATAAAAACAGAGCGGGAACTTTTTACCGAAACCGTTTTGAGCAACGAAGAAATTTCGCCGGGCGTATTCCTGCTGTCGGTCAACAGACGGTTTGATTTTTTGCCCGGACAGGTGGTCAAACTGGCTGTCGACCGTGTGGAACCACCCCGTATTTACAGCATTTGCAGCGGAAACCACGAGAAAGAACTGCGGATTCTTTTCAACATAAAAGAAGGAGGTTATCTAACCCCCAGGCTGGCTGCCCTGATCCCGGGCGATCAGGTGATGGTCACACAACCATACGGTGGCTTTACCGGAAGCAAAAAACCGGCCTGGTGGATTGCGTCGGGAACCGGAATTGCCCCCTTTTACAGCATGTTCCAATCGGGCCTGTCTGAAAACAAAAAACTGGTACACGGGGCAAGTTACCTTAACCAGTTTTATTTTAAAGATGAACTGGACTGGGCCCTGGGCGGCAACTACCAACGCTGCTGCTCGCGCGAACAGTCGCACGGTGTTTTTCACGGGAGGGTAACCGACTACCTGAAAAGCCTCGGCAGCTTACCCGCTGACACCGAATACTACCTGTGCGGTAAAGCCCTGATGGTGGTTGAAGTCCGCGATTTACTGATTGCAAAAGGAGTCCCCTACGAAAACATCATTGCTGAAATTTATTTCTAATTTTACCGAAAATTTACAGGATGACGAAAGAAGCTTTATTTGGGAAAACGTTGGCCGAACTCCAGGAGATGTGTAAAAACCTGGGATTACCCGGTTTTACTGCCCGGCAAATTACCGACTGGCTGTACAAAAAACCGGTGTCCTCCATCGAGGAAATGACCAACCTGTCCAAAAAAGCCCGTGAATTATTGGCTGAAAACTACACCTTTGGGCTGATTGATGCCACCCGCGTACAGGAAAGTGTTGACGGGACAAAAAAATATTTATTCCCGACTGTTCGCGACAAATTCATCGAAACAGCCATGATCCCCGATAAAGACCGGAAAACAGTCTGCGTGTCATCACAGGTAGGATGCAAAATGGGCTGCCTTTTTTGTATGACCGGCAAACAAGGGTTCCAGGGGCAACTGACTGCCGGCGAAATTGTAAACCAGATCCGCAACATCCCGGAGTGGGAAGAGATCACCAACATTGTGTACATGGGAATGGGCGAACCTTTTGATAACCTGGACGAAGTACTGAAAAGTACGCAAATCCTGATCAGCGACTGGGGATTTGCCATGAGCCCGCGCCGCATCACGGTTTCGTCGATTGGCATTGTGCCGGGGCTGGTGCGTTTTCTGAACGAAAGCGATTGCCACCTGGCCATCAGCCTGCATACCCCTTTTCACGACGAACGCCAAAAACTAATGCCTGTTGAAATTGCCTACCCGCTGGATGAAGTGTTGCACGAAATCCGCAACTGGGATTTTGGCCGTCAACGACGGGTATCCTTCGAGTATATCGTGTTTCACGGGATCAATGATACAAGCCGTCACGTGCGCGAAATGGCCCGTGTGCTCGATGGGATAAAGTGCCGCATCAACCTGATCCGCTTTCACCCGATACCCGACACGCCTTTACAGGGAACCGATGAGAACAGCCTGCAGGAGTTTAAAGCAGCCCTCGAAGCCAAGGGAATCACCACCACCATTCGCGCTTCACGCGGACAGGATATTTACGCGGCTTGCGGCTTGCTGTCGACCAAGGCGTTGGTGAAATAACCCGCTTCAATCGTGTATCCCATTTTTAATATTCCCTCGGATCGTCTTCTACAATCCCGTAATGGAAATTGTCTTTCCATTCACCCCGGATAGGAAGTATTTTTCGGCGGATGCCTTCCCGGGTCATGCCTATTTTTTCCAGCACATGAATCGAGCGAATATTTTCGGTAGCAACGCCTGCTTCAATTTTATGCAGCTTCAGCGTTTCAAATCCAAACTGCACCAAGCTTTTGGCAAGCTCGGTGGCATAACCTTTTCCCCAATAAGCCGGATGAATCTTGTAATAAATTTCGCCCAGACGAAACCGGTCGTTCGACAAAAACATGCCGGCCAAGCCGATAAAGGCCGATGATTCCTGCTCCACAATTTTCCAGCAGTATTGACTTCGCACTTCATTTTTTTGGTCCTCAATAGCCGGGCACACCACATTGCGGGTTTCTTCGAAGGTTTCGGGAATACCAAGTGTATTAAATTCGTCCACCTCGGGGACAGAATGCAGGCTATGGATGAGCTCGAGGTCAGCACTTACTATTTCATCTAAAATTAGCCTGTCGGTTATCAGTTTCATGGCTCCGGGTTTTATACCGTTAAAATTACGGCATTTATTTCAGGCTTACATCATGTGAGCGAAAAACAGAAACACCGGCCAACTTACGATCTGACATTCTATTACAATATTTTAACATTTTTCGACAATCAGACCGGGAAAAAGTCAATGTCATTTTGCTGCAAATTTTCTAAATTGCAGGGGCGTTGAAAAATAAAGAAATGGAAAAATTGCTTTGGTCAAAAGGTATTTTTAAAAGCAAGTTGTTTATTACCAGAATGAACGAACAAATCGGAGTGATTGACTGGAACAACATGTTTAGTTCCACGGCTCTGGCTACGCTAAATGGCCGCAGGTTTATCATGAACCGCGATTTCTTCCTTTCCAAACTTGAAATACAGGATGCCAACAACCAGGCGTTACTGGGTTCGATCATGATCAACCTGTTTAATCCCAAAAGCGACCTGATCATCAACGGAAAACGGTTTGAACTGGAAATCAAAAATTTCTGGCAGTCGCGCTGGGCCTGGAAATTTAACGGGCAGGAGATCATTATCTTCCAGAGTAACGAGCTGTTATCGAAGGATAAAGGATATATCGAGATCTACTCGGCAGAGAGCGAAGAAATAGAAATTCTGATTTTGCTGGGGCTGTTTGTCCGGAACCAGTTAATCCTCTTCATGCTTTTCATCCTTTTGATCGTCTTATTCATTATTATCTGAAAATAAAAAACCGTCCCTATAAAGAGACGGCTTTTTGAATAAATGTCTGTTTAATAATCAGTTAAGGATATTCTTATACTCATCATTAATCAACTCGGGAAGAAAATCGGCAATCATTTCCAGGACCTGGTCGCTTGAAACCATATTGCCGCTGATGATCTTCTGACTGTTGAGCTGCTGCGCATTTAACACCTTAAAATTCAGATCTGCAGGAACGCGTTGTTCTGACAGTTTCAGAGGTCTTACACCAAAACCGTGATCAGAATTCACATACTTCACTTCAAAGTAACTGGTACGCACGATATACTCCTGTCCGCCTTTTGTTTCTTTAAAAAGAACCTGAACCGGGCGGTTTGAATCACCGTAAGTAATATTCCAACTTTGCTGGAAATCTGTTCCGGGTACAAAATCTGTTTTGGGGGAGATTTTATAATCATCAACAAAGGTTTCGCCCTGATGTGCAAAACCGGCTGAAGAAATAGCTACTAATGCAACGAATAATAAGCTAACTAAACGATACATTCTGTTCATAACACTAAAATTTAATTGTTCATGTAATTGATTACGGCAGCAAATGTAGCAACAGAAATGAGATTAAAAACTGACAAAAGGCAAAATATTTTTTTGTTAAAAAAAGTCAACTTTCAAATTGAAAGACAAAATGGCGTCCAACTCATTTTTACATCCTTACAACCGATTTTTTATACTTAAAAAGGATTGTAAACTGATTTTTAATTTCAATTTAAAAGACATATATTCTACAACATATTTTCAAAATAAAATAACATTATTGATCTGTTTATTAATTCATTACATATATAATGATAAAAATAATAATTTCAAATTTTCTACCATTTTAACGAATTTGCAAGCCGGATGTCGATTTATACTTTCAATTTGAAAGCAAAACACAAAACAGAAAATAAGAATGCCCGGGCAAGAACCTCAGAACTCGGAAACCGAAACAACAAAACGTTTCTCTGTCACCGATTACTCCCAGCACACGTTTGCCGTTCAGCAAACAGAAAGGCCGCCCAACACCTGGTTGAGCGGCCCGTTTTCATCGCACGATGAATTTCTTTTTATTTCAGTTTTTCAAACAGCTGTTTAAAACTGATTTGTGACGAAATAATTCCTTTTAATCCGGAAATAGCTACTCGATCCTGTTCCATGGTATCGCGGTAGCGGATAGTGACCGTCTGATCTTCAATCGTCTGATGATCAATGGTTACACAAAAAGGCGTTCCGATAGCATCCTGCCGGCGATAGCGTTTACCGATAGAATCTTTTTCGTCGTACTGGCACTTGAAATCAAATTTCAGCTCATCGATAATTTCGCGGGCCTTTTCAGGCAGGCCGTCTTTTTTTATCAGAGGCATCACCGCCAGTTTGACCGGCGCCAGCGCCGGCGGCAATTTCAACACCACGCGCAGATCTTTTTCACCACTCGCGGTCGGTACTTCTTCTTCGTAATACGAAGCTGAAATGACCTGTAGAAACATCCGGTCGACACCAATCGACGTTTCGACAACAAAGGGCACATAGGATTCGCCCAGGTCGGGATCGTAATACTGAATTTTTTTGCCCGAATATTGCTGGTGTTGCGACAAATCAAAATCGGTGCGCGAATGAATGCCTTCCACTTCTTTAAAGCCGAAGGGGAATTTGTACTCAACGTCGACAGCTGCATTGGCGTAATGAGCCAGCTTTTCGTGCACATGAAAGCGGTAACTTCCGTCGCCAAATCCGAGGGCACGGTGCCACTGAATCCGGGTTTCTTTCCATTTTTCAAACCAGTCGAGTTCGGTCCCCGGTTTTACGAAAAACTGCATTTCCATTTGTTCAAATTCGCGCATACGAAAAATAAACTGACGGGCAACAATTTCGTTACGAAAAGCCTTCCCGATTTGGGCTATTCCAAACGGGATTTTCATGCGTCCGGTTTTCTGCACGTTCAGGTAGTTGACAAAAATACCCTGTGCCGTTTCCGGACGCAGGTAAACTTTCAATGCGCCGTCGGAGGTAGAACCCATTTCGGTAGCGAACATCAGGTTAAACTGGCGAACATCCGTCCAGTTGCGGCTTCCGCTGACCGGACACACAATTTCTTCATCGATAATAATCTGCTTCAGTTCATCCAGGTTGCTGTCGTTTAAGGCTTTGGAAAAACGATCGTGAAGCTGGTTCCATTTTTCCTGGTTGGCCAGGACCCGCTGGTTGGTTTCGCGGAATTGCTTTTCATCGAAAGCATCGCCAAAACGCTTTTGGGCCTTTTCCACTTCCTTGTTCATTTTCTCTTCGTACCTGGCCAGTTGTTCTTCAATCAGTACATCGGCGCGGTAACGTTTTTTCGAGTCCTTATTGTCGATCAGCGGATCATTAAACGCATCCACATGGCCCGAAGCTTTCCAGATGGTAGGATGCATGAAAATAGCCGAATCAATTCCGACGACGTTCTCATTCAACAGCACCATGCTGTCCCACCAGTATTTTTTGATGTTATTTTTCAGTTCAACACCATTTTGTCCGTAATCATAAACGGCGCCCAATCCGTCATAGATTTCACTGGATTGAAATACATATCCATATTCCTTGCAATGGGCAACCAGTTTCTTAAAAATATCTTCCTGAGCCATAATCTGTTATTTATCTGTCTTTTGGGGATTTAATCAATTTCTTCAAAGTCAACATACTCACCTTCATCCCGGGATGTTCGTGAACCGTACGACTGATTTTTCTCAAGCCGCACATCGCCTTCAGGCCGCCTGTTTTGTTCGGGCCGGTATGGCTTTTGCGGATTGGATGACGATCCGAAAAATGGCAAGAAATACCGGTTAATAAACCTGATCACGTAATAAATGATCAGGATAAAAAACAGGGTACGTAAAAAATTCACTAAAAATAAAATCACATTCAATTCAGTCATAACTCTTGAAAATCAGCGGCTGTAAAAGTAATAATTAATTACGAATCCAAAATTCATCTTCTGCAAAAAAGCCGGTTTTCGGTTTTATATATTTTTCTACTTTTGCATAAAATTCTTCAAATGACCAAATACAAACGGGTACTGCTAAAGCTCAGCGGCGAATCGCTCATGGGCGCCCAGGAATACGGAATTGATCAGCAGCGGCTAAACGAATACGCCGAACAAATTAAAGAAATTACGGCCTTAGGCGTACAGGTGGGTATCGTTATTGGCGGCGGCAATATTTTCAGGGGGCTAAGCGGCGCAACCAAAGGGTTCGACCGGGTAAAAGGAGACCAGATGGGCATGCTGGCCACAGTGTTCAACAGCCTGGCGCTGAACTCTGCGCTCCAGGCAGCCGGTGTAAAATCCAAAGTCCTTACGGCCATCCGGATGGAACCGGTTGGAGAATTCTACTCAAAAGATAAAGCGATTGAAATTCTGGAAAAAGGCGAAGTGGCCATTTTTTCGGCCGGGACCGGTAATCCCTATTTCACTACCGATACCGGTTCATCGCTGCGGGGTATTGAAATCGAAGCTGACGTGATGCTGAAAGGCACCCGTGTAGACGGGATTTATACCGCCGATCCGGAAAAAGACCCGAATGCGGTTAAATTCGACAAAATTTCGTTTGACGAGATCTATACACGTGGCCTGAAAGTGATGGATTTAACCGCAACAACCATGTGTAAAGAGAATCATTTACCCATTATTGTGTTTAATATGGAAATCAAGGGAAATCTGAAAAAAGTTATTACCGGCGGGAATATTGGCACTCTGGTTCACCTCTAAAATATTTTTTAAAGCATTTTTTGATGAAAAATCAGAATCAATTTTAAATTTCTGCAATATATTTCTATATTTGTCCCTAGCACAAAAAATGAACAGCCCATAATATTTATGGAAGAGGAAGTAGAACTGATACTGGATCTTTGTAAAGAGAAAATGGAAGCCGCCATAGAACATTTGGAAAAAGAATTGGTTCATATCCGTGCAGGCAAGGCTTCCGTGAGAATGTTGGATGGCGTGATGGTGGATTATTACGGAGGTATGACCGCCCTGGCACAAGTTTCAAATATCAGTACGCCCGATGCGAGAACGATTGCTGTTCAACCGTGGGAAAAAGCGATGATCAGCCCGATTGAAAAGGCAATTTTGAATGCAAACCTGGGTTTCAACCCGGAAAACAACGGCGAGATTATTCGCATTAATGTTCCTCCATTAACTGAAGACCGGCGTAAAAGCCTGTCAAAGCAAGTCAGTCAGGAAGGCGAACATGCAAAAGTGAGTATTCGTTCGATTCGTAAAGACTCTAACGAAACCTTGAAAAAAATGGTGAAAAACGGCTTATCTGAAGACCTTGGAAAGAACGCCGAAGACGACGTTCAGACGATGACCAATCAATACGTCCAAAAGGTTGACAAGATGCTTGAGTTGAAAAATCAAGAGATTTTTACAATATAATTGTTTCTAGTTTTCTGTTTTCTGAACATTGTTTAATTGTTTTCATGGCTTTGAGGCAGCTTGTTGAAGCTGCCTTTTTTTTGCCCCTCGCGAAACAGACTTGCAAAAAAATAGTTCGTTTTGTAATACTTTCATTAAATTTAAAGGCTAAAACACGAACCCATGAAGAACTTTTTTCTGATTTTGGCAGTATTCATTCTCAGTAACTGCACCCAATCACCAAAAATCAATCAACTCACTGAAACTGAAATCAATCAGGGATGGCAACTGTTGTTTAACGGTAAAAACCTCGATGGCTGGAAAATATTCAACGGGGGCGAAGTCACCGGATGGAAAGTCGTTGATGGAATCCTGCACAACTCAGGTGTTGGCAGCGACCATGGCGGAGATATCATCACCACGCAGGAATTTGAAAACTTCGAACTGTACCTGGAATGGAAAATTGCACCCGAAAGCAACAGTGGCGTGTTTTTTCATGTAAAGGAAGGAAATGTCAAAGCAATTTACGAATCCGGTCCCGAATATCAGCTTATTGACGACAACGGCTGGCCCGAAGCGCTGGAACCTTCACAAAGTTCGGGAGCAAACTACGCCATGCACGCGCCGGTCAATGCCGAAGTAAAACCGCTTGACGAATGGAATGCAACACGAATCGTGGTCGACGGTGAACATGTTGAACATTACCTGAACGGTCGACTGGTGGTCCACTATCATTTATGGTCGGATGAATGGTATCAACTGAAAGAACAGGGCAAATGGAAAGACTTTCCGGAATACGGCATGTCCAAAACCGGACATATTGGTTTACAGGACCACGGCGGATTAACGCAATTCAGAAATATCAGGATCAGGCCCCTTTAAAAAGCAATCATGAACGGGACGGTAGACTATCACATGCATAGCATTCTTTCTGACGGCAGAGATACATATGAAGAAATGATCAAAGCAGGGATTGAAAAGGGACTGGAAGAAATGGGCTTCAGTGATCATGTTTGCCTTAAACCGGTAACCTGGGCCATTTCAGAAATCGACATACCGGTGATGACCCAACAAATACTGGAACTACGAGAAAAATACAAGGGGCAGATCAAAATAAAATATGGTATTGAAATGGATTATTTCCCCGGAAGAGAAGATGAAATCCGGGCCATCATCCATGCGTTGCCGCTTGATTACGTGATTGGCTCTGTTCATTTTATCGGCGACTGGAATTTCGACACCGATCAATCGCTTTACGGCAAATGGTCGAATGATGATTTATACCATATGTATTACGAGTTAATACAACTGGCAGCCAAATCGGGGCTCTTTGACATCATCGGCCACCTGGACATTATCAAAAAATTTCGGATCTACCCGGAATCTGATCAAAGCCGGCTGATTGAAGACACGCTTCAAATTATCAAAGACAACGACCTGGTAGTTGAACTGAACACCGGAGGGATTGACCGCCCCTGCACCGAATTTACCCCTTCGCCGGCCATTACCGAGCGTTGTTATCACCATCATATCCCGATGACCATTTCATCAGATGCCCACCAAACCGGACAGGTAGCCCGCCACTTCGAAACCGGAATCGACCTTCTTCGCCGGATCGGATTTAAAGAGTTGGCTGCATTCGATAAACGCAAGCGTAGTACGTACAGGATTTAATTCATAAAACACCCGGAATACACGGAACCCGGCAGTTGGTTGATCGCTCGGATTTTGTTGCTGTCGTGTAAGTCAGAAATTGTATCTTTGGGCTTTAATTTTCGGTACATGGAAGAATTAGCGGGAAGCTTACTAAATAAAATAAATGATCCATCCGATCTTCGGAAACTGAACCTGGAAGATTTACCGGCCGTATGCAGCGAACTCCGGCAGTTTATTATTGATGAAGTTTCAACTAATCCGGGACATTTCGGCGCCAGCCTGGGTGTTGTCGAACTGACGGTGGCCCTGCATTACGTATACAATACGCCGTACGATTTATTAGTCTGGGACGTCGGGCATCAGGCCTACGGGCATAAAATCCTGACCGGTCGCAAAAACCAGTTTCACACCAACCGAAAATATAACGGTATCAGCGGCTTCCCCAAGCCAGGCGAAAGCTGTTACGACGCTTTTGGTGTCGGACATGCCAGTACGTCCATCTCGGCATCATTGGGAATGGCCGTTGCAAGCTCCCTGCAAAAAGAAAACGACCGGAAAATTGTAGCGGTAATCGGCGATGGCTCAATGACCGGCGGACTCGCCTTCGAAGGATTGAATAATGCCGCGGTTAATTATTCCGACGTTCTCATCATCCTGAACGACAACCACATGGCCATTGATCCAAATGTAGGCGGTGTTAGCGATTACTTATTAAATATTTCCAAATCAAAATCATACAACCGGCTGAAACAGGAAATCTGGGATGGTTTGGGCAAACTGAATGGTTTTGGACCGCGGGCACGCCGCCTGGTACAAAAAACCGAAGGAGCATTAAAAAGCGCCCTGCTGAAAGAATCAAACCTGTTTGAAAGTCTGGGAATCCGTTATTTCGGTCCTGTTGACGGACACAACATCAAATACCTTACACGGGTATTACGCGACCTGCGCGATATTCCCGGCCCCAAACTACTGCATGTCATCACTACAAAAGGGAAAGGATTTAAACAGGCCGAAATGAACCAAACCGAATTTCACGCTCCCGGAAAATTTGATAAACTGACCGGAGAACTCCTGGATTGTGAATGTGCAGTGAACAAACCGCCCAAATTTCAGAATGTTTTTGGCAACACGCTGGTTGAACTGGCCGAGATGAATGAACGGATCGTGGGTGTTACGCCGGCCATGCCCACCGGGAGCTCGCTCAATATCATGATGGAAAAAATGCCCCACCGGGCATTCGATGTCGGGATTGCCGAACAACATGCAGTTACTTTCTCGGCAGGCATGGCTATTCGCGGGTTGATCCCCTTTTGCAATATCTATTCCACCTTCATGCAGCGTTCGTACGACCAGATTATCCACGATGTGGCCATACAGAAGCTGAATGTGGTGTTTTGCCTCGACCGCGGCGGCCTGGTTGGAGCCGACGGCTCAACGCATCATGGCGTTTTCGACCTGGCTTATATGCGGAATATTCCCAACATGATTGTTTCGGCGCCGATGGACGAGATCGAGTTACGCAACATGATGTACACCGCTCAACAGGAAAACAGGGGGCCCTTTTCAATCCGTTATCCCCGGGGATGCGGATGCCATGTCGACTGGCGTCAGCCGTTTGAAACCATCGAGCCCGGGAAAGCGCGTCAGCTGGCTGAAGGCGACGACCTGGCCGTTCTCACCATCGGGACTACCGGTATTGCTGCCGGCAGAGCCATCAAATCATTAAGTAAGGACGGTTATTCCATTGCCCATTACGACATGCGTTTTGTAAAACCCCTGGATGAAGAAACACTTCACCGGATCTTCGGTAAGTTTAACAAAATACTTACCGTGGAAGATGGGGTCATACAGGGCGGATTTGGCTCTGCGATCCTTGAATTCATGGCCGACCACCAGTATACCGCCAAAGTGGTCCGGCTTGGTGTGCCCGATCTCTTTATTGATCACGGAACACAGGAAGAACTCTACCGGGAGTGCGGTTTTGACCAGAAAGGAATTTACCAGGGCATCGTGGATTTAATCAACCGATAATTGTAGCTCAGGTATACTTTTTATTCATGGTCCATCGTTTCTGATGAAGGATTATAATTCATATAAGTTGGAACTTTACTTAAAAAGACGTCGCTGGAAATTTTTTTTACTGCTGGTTGCCACGCTGATTGGCTCGGCATCGTTGTATTACACCAACTGGCTGGTCGAAAAGGTATCTTTTGAAGAACGCAAAAGTGTCGCGCTTTGGGCCGAAGCTACCAAACGGCTGGCGCAGCCGGAACACGAATCGACAGGCGATATGGATTTCCTGTTGCATATTCTGGAAAACAACACCAACATCCCGATCATTCTGGCCGACAGCCTTCACCAGATCATCGAGTTCAGCAATATTAAATACGCCGAGAAACGTAAAGAACAGGTTCTGCAGCGCCAATTAAAAAAGATGATGCGGGAACATGAACCAATCGAGATTTTCGTTTCAAGTGAAGAGAAACAGTACATTTATTACCGGGATTCCACCATCCTTCAAAACCTCAAGTATTTCCCTCTGGCGCAGTTTGGCGTAATATCCTTATTTATTCTGGTATCGTACCTGGCCTTCAGCTCGTCCAAAAAGGCAGAACAAAACCGGGTTTGGGTAGGCATGTCGAAAGAAACAGCCCACCAGTTGGGCACGCCCATCTCATCGTTAATGGCTTGGATAGAGTTGCTGAAAATGCAGGAAATAGAACCTGAACTCATTGAGGAATTTGAAAAAGACATCACCCGGCTCGAAAAAATTACCGAACGGTTCTCTAAAATCGGTTCCACGCCCGAGTTGGTCAATGAAGACTTAAAACCAGTCATTTTCTCCACCCTCTCCTACCTGGAAAGCCGGACGTCAAAACGGGTCAAATTCCGGACTGAACTCGACGAAACACAATCGTATATCGTACCTCACAACCCCGCATTGTTTAGCTGGGTTATCGAAAACCTCTATAAAAACGCCATTGATGCCATTGAAAATGACGGAATAATCAGCCTGCACCTTTACAACCAGCACAACCAGATCATCATGGATATCAGCGATACCGGAAAAGGTATCCCCAAGTCTCAGTTTAAGACCATTTTTGAACCCGGTTTTACCAGTAAAAAAAGAGGCTGGGGCTTAGGGCTTTCGTTGGCCCGACGGATCATCGAGAATTACCATAGCGGAAAGATTTTCATAAAACACTCCGAGCTCGGTAAAGGAACCACCTTTCGCGTAGCGCTTCGAAAGGATTAAATTTTCAACACCGGAGCCAAAACACAAATCACTGAAAGCGAGAATTTTGAATCAACGAATCCACGGCAATAATATTCCTTGTTAAAAAATACAGGAAATTTTCGCCGTTTATATATTTTTTATAATTTTGCAACACTTTTTTCGCAGCAATGGCTGAACTGGCAAAATATAATATTGCATTTAAAGGATTGGCACTGGGAGTGCACGAATTTGAATATCAGATCGATAAAAAATTCTTTGATTTTTTTGCCGGGGGAATCGCTGAAGACGGGAACGTCACAGTAAAAGTCGTGCTGGAAAAACAGAGTGCATTCATGGTTCTTTGGTTTCATGTGAGCGGAACGGTTAAAATTCAATGCGACCGGTGTCTCGACCCTTATGATCAGCCAATCATCAGCGAGAACAAAGTCTTTGTCAAATATGGCGAAGATACCTTTGAAGAAGGGGATGATGTCATTTGGGTGAGTACAAACGAGTACCAGTTAAACGTTGGAAAAATGATCTATGATTTTATCATTCTTTCCATTCCAATCCGCCAGGTTCATCCGGCAGACAAAAACGGCAAAAGCCTTTGTAATCCGGAAATGCTTGAAAAACTGAACAACCTGACATCTTTATCAAGTCCGCAGGAAAATCTGACAGACTCGAGATGGGATGAATTGAAAAAATTATTAGAAAACGAATAAAGACTTAAAAAAATGGCACATCCAAAGCACAAAACATCAAAATCCAGAAGGGATAAGAGAAGATCACACCACAAGACTACACCTGCAACCTTGGCAACTTGCTCAAATTGCGGGACCACGGTAAAATACCACACGGTATGTCCTGAATGTGGGTATTACAGAGGAAAGCTCGCTATCGAAAAAGAAGTTACAGTTTAATCCTGTCCACGATAAACAAGGGCTGTCCAAAAAGCTAAAAATCAGGTTTACTGATTGTACTCAGCGGTGATTGTGAATTTAACTCCGATGTGGCGACGAGTCCCATGTCCGGAAAAAAGTTCAGACAAACAGGTTACCGGGGAAATAGTTTTTTGAACAGCTTTTTTTATTTGTTTAATTAAATTTTTGAACGTTTCAATTAATTGTTTTAAAACGACTTACGCCTGTATCTTTTGCGTATTTTTCTTTGTGCTTCAAATTTTTACTTCTATCTTTCGCACTTCTTTTTTATTAAGTTATAGCATAGATTTATTTACCCGTCTGTATGTGGTATATGGACCGGATTATCGTTTAAATTATTTATTATGAGAGATATTCGTGCAGCAATAACTGGTATTGGTGCATTTCTGCCTGAATACAGGTTAACCAACGAAGAACTGAGCACAATGGTTGATACTTCCGATGAATGGATCATGCAACGCATCGGAATTAAAGAGCGCAGAATTTTCAAAGAACCCGGAAAGGCGACCTCGGATATGGGAACGGCTGCGGTGTTGCAGTTGCTCGAAAAAACCAACACGGCCCCCGACGAAATTGACCTGCTGATCTGCGCGACCATTACTCCCGACCGGCCACTCCCCGCTGCTGCCAATGTCATCAGCAGAAAAGCGCGGCTGACAAGCGCCTGGAGTTTCGACATCAATGCCGCTTGTTCCGGTTTTGTTTTTGCGTTGACAACGGCTGCCAGCTTTGTGGAATCGGGCAGGTACAAAAAAGTCATCGTTGTCGGGGCCGACATGATGTCGTCCATTACCGATTATACCGACCGGACGACCTGTCCGCTTTTTGGCGACGGCGCTGCCGCCGTCTTACTGGAGCCAACAACCGAAGAGGTAGGAATTTTCGATCATATCAATCATACCGACGGGAAAGGGCGTCATTACCTGCACATGAAGGCCGGAGGCTCAAAACGTCCCGCGTCTGTCGAAACCATTCAGAACCGGGAACACTTTGTCCATCAGGACGGGAAAACAGTATTTAAATATGCCGTATCGCGCATGGCAGATGTGGCCGTCGAAATCATGGAAAAGAATGGAATCACCCCTGATAACCTGGCGTGGCTGGTTCCGCACCAGGCCAACATGCGCATCATCGACGCTGTAGCCCGGCGAATGGGCATCAGCCCGGCACAGGTGATGATCAATATCGAAAAATACGGCAATACCACCGCTGCCACCATCCCGCTTTGCCTTTTTGATTACGAACCTCAGCTAAAAAAAGGGGATAACGTGATTCTGGCAGCATTTGGCGCCGGATTTACCTGGGGATCGGTTTATCTGAAATGGGCATACAATTCCTAAATGCTTAGCATACAAACAACAAATCAAAATTATCATCATGAGTCGTCTTGTCATAAAAAGCCACGGGGATTTTGAGAAATACGTAGGCGAAAAATTGGGAGTATCCGAATTTCACACCATTACCCAGGAACAAATCAACAAATTTGCCGACGCTACCCTCGACTACCAATGGATCCACACCGATCCGGAACGTGCCAAAGCCGAAGGAGCATTCGGTACCACCATTGCCCATGGCTACCTGAGTTTATCCTTGCTTCCGGTTATGTGGGAACAGGTCGTTCAGGTCGAGAATTTCAGCATGTTGGTTAACTACGGGATCGAGAACTTCAAATTCGGCCAGCCGGTATTGGTCAACAGCCGGATCCGGACGCATGTTTGGCTGAAATCGATCGCAAATTTACGCGGGATCAGCAAAGTACACCTTCAGGTTTCGATGGAAATTGAAGGCAATAAGAAACCGGCTTTCGAAGGACAACTGATCTTCCTTTACCACTTCAATCAGTAGCCAAGGCCAATTTTATTCGTTATTTTTTTTGGAGATAAACTAAAAAACTAAAGTGTTCGTTCTTAAATAGACCGAAAGCTTTAGTATATTTGGTCTCTTTCAAAAAAAGCAAAAATGGCAAAGTCGTATAACGAAATTAGTTCTCAGGAAATTAACCTGATTGGCAAAGGCACCAGTATCACCGGTGATATTCACTCGGAGGGAGATATCCGTATTGACGGCGAATTGAACGGAAATCTGAAATGTTTGGGAAGAGTTGTGGTTGGAGACACCGGCAAAGTTTCGGGAGAGATCCATTGTAAGAACTGCGAGGTTTCAGGCTATCTGAAGGGAAAACTGGTAATTGAGCAACTCTTAAGCCTAAAATCTTCGTCAAAAGTCCACGGAGAAATTAACACCGGCAAACTCAGTATTGAGCCGGGCTCTGTTTTTACCGGATCGTGTGCGATGGGGGATCAAACCAAGCATGAAGAACCCAAAACTAAATAAGCAGAAGAAGACATTTGATCAGTTTATCAAGTATTCGAACCTGGCTTTTGAGATGATCGCGATCATGGCCCTGGGAACCTATGCGGGCCACAAGATTGATCACTGGCTTAATCTTTCATTTCCGGTATTCACCCTAAGTCTGATGTTGCTCTCCGTCGTTGGTGCAATTTATCACGCTATCAAAAATTTTTTAAAATGAATCCTTTCATGAAGCGTTTTCTCACCCGGACCAGCCTGCTTGGTGTCGTATTTTTAATCATTGGCTACCTGGTCTATTATCAGTTATTTACCGGACTTCACTTCCCCTTTTTCCCGGTAATCCTGTTTTTTTTCTTCTTTATCACAAACCTTGTTCATTATTACTTGTTAGGTATTGCTGATAAAAATATGGCCAGGTTCACCGCCCGTTTTATGGGGATGAATTTTGTCAAGATGTTCATTTATCTTGTCTTCGCCATTGTTTTTGTGTTGTTCCGCCGCAATCAGGCTACCATCTTTCTGGTAAATTTCCTGATCATTTACATTGCATTTTCTATTCTGGAAGTGTATGAGATTACGCGTGTGGTAAAACAAAAAAAATAATTGAAGCTGTTGGATTTTTTTTACTAATTTGGGGGAACTTTTTCAAGCGTATGATCATGTTGAAGGTTGACTTTCCTATAAAACCAGCCAGACCAATACAACGTCTGGCTATTGTATTGGTTTTCCTTTTGGGAAGCCTCAATTCACATTTGTTGTATGCAGAGGAACATCCTGCAGACACGCACACATCGGGGCATGAAGAAGAATTTGTACCGGGAGAGTTTGTCATGCACCACGTTCTCGACGCTTATGAATGGCACATCGCTACTTTCGGGAAAACCCACATCAGTATTCCGCTTCTAATTATTGTGCACAGCAAAAACAGCGGCTGGCATTTCTTCTGGTCTTCGAGATTCCATCACGGGCAAACGCCTTATCAAAACTTTCAACTTGCACATGCCGGCGAAAATGCCGGAAAAATTGAAGAAATAAATACACAGGGCGAAGTAATCGGATTACCCATTGACCTGTCGGTTACCAAAACGGTAGCGGGAGCCTTTGTCAGCGTTATCGTTCTGCTCTGGATTTTTTTATCGGTAGCCAGGTCGGCCCAAAAAAATGCGGGCAAGGCGCCAACCGGTATTCAAAACTTTGTAGAGCCGGTGATTGTTTTTATCCGCGACGAAGTAGCGAAACCTTCAATTGGTGAAAAAAAATATGAAAAATTCATGCCGTTCCTGTTAACCTTGTTTTTTTTCATCCTGATTAATAATATTCTAGGATTGGTTCCCATATTTCCTTTTGGCGCCAATGTCACCGGAAACATTGCCGTAACCCTGGTGCTGGCTTTGTTTACCTTTATCATGACCAACATCAGCGGCAACAGACATTACTGGAAAGAGCTGTTTAACCCCGATGTACCGCTGGGACTGAAATTCCCGATTCCGTTAATGCAGGTAGTCGAATTATCCGGAGTGTTTGTCAAGCCTTTCGTTTTGATGGTTCGTTTGTTTGCAAACATGTTAGCCGGGCACATGATTGTAACGGTATTTATCAGCCTGATCTTCATTTTTGGAAAACTCATGGGAGTTTATGCCGGGCTGGGAGTTTCGGTTATTTCTGTGGGATTCTCCATATTCATTTTTCTGCTTGATGTTTTGGTTTCTTTTATTCAGGCTTATGTATTTACCCTGCTCTCGGCTTTGTACTTCGGCATGTCAACCTCAGAACATCACTAATTTATACACTATAAATTCAATTCTATGTTATTAACAACCATTTTAACCGTGATTTTAGAGGCAGCCGCCGGCGCATCGCTCGGCAGTTTTGGCGCTGCTTTGGGCGCAAGTTTCGCAGCAATTGGCGCCGGTATGGGCATTGGCCGTATCGGTTCCAGCGCGATGGAAGCAATTGCACGTCAACCTGAGGCCGCCGGTGATATTCGTTCAAGTATGATCGTATCGGCCGCTTTGATCGAAGGTGTTGCTTTCTTTGCTGTGATTACCTGTGCATTGGTAATTTTAGTTTAAGAATTTTCATTACCCGCTGTCCGCTCCCGGGGTTGCCGGGAGCCCGGACAGCATCTAAAAACAAACATTATGGGATTAGTTACGCCTGATTACGGGACCATATTCTGGATGCTGATCGTTTTTGGGGTCACCCTCTTCATACTGAAAAAATTTGCATGGAAACCAATTCTCCATGCCCTGAAAGACCGGGAAACATCCATTGAAGAAGCGCTTTCGTCAGCCGACAAAGCCCGGAAAGAAGTAGAAGGACTGAAAGCAGATCACGAGAAGATTATTACCGAGGCCCGTAAAGATAAAGATGTGATTCTGAGGGAAGCGAAAGATATGAAAGACCACATCCTGGCCGATGCAAAATCACAAGCAGCCAGGGAAGGACAAAAACTGATTGAATCGGCACGCGAACAGATTGAAGCAGAAAAACAGGCAGCGATCGCCGAAATGAAAAAACAGATGGCTGAATTGTCGGTTTCCATCGCCGAAAAACTGATACGAAAAGAATTGGAAGATAAGAAAGATCAGGAAGCTTTGGTCAATACCCTTCTGAAAGATCTGAAATTACAATAATTTATGGATCAAAGTAAAATCACCGTCCGCTACGCCAAAGCCTTTTTTACCCTGGTCAAAGAGAGAAATCAACTCGACGCCCTGAAGAAGGATGTCGAACTGATATATCATCTTTGTACCGACAGCGCTGATTTTAGGTTGCTGCTGGAAAGCCCGGTCGTTAAAACATCCCAAAAGATCAAGCTGATGGAGGCGATCTTTAAAGGAAAGGTACATGAGATTAGTCTGAGTTTTTTATACATGCTTGCCGAAAATAAGCGGGAGGCTTATCTCGCTTCCATTTGCAGAAATGTGCTTGCACTTTTCCAACAAGATCAGGGCATTAAAAATGTGGTCATCACCAGCGCAATGGCGCTTGGTCCCGAAATCATCCGGCAAATAAAACAACAGCTCGAATCTGGTTTAAACGCCCGGATTGAATTACGCGAGCAAATCAACCCGGAACTTATCGGAGGTTTTATCCTGCGAATTGATGACCGGCAGGTGGATGCCAGTATGGCCAGCCAGCTGCGAAAAATAAAAGAAGAACTATTACAATCAGAAATAAAATAGAAAATCAAGATAGTCATGGCTGATATAAAACCCGCCGAAGTATCCGCAATACTGAAACAACAACTGGAAGGCTTTCAGTCGGAAGCCGAATTGGAAGAAGTGGGCACCGTGCTCCATGTTGGCGATGGTATTGCCCGCATTTACGGTTTATCCAATGTTGAGTCAAACGAAATGATTGAATTCAGCAAAGGGATGAAAGGCATCGTTCTGAACCTGGAAGAAGATAATGTGGGCGCGGTACTCTTAGGTCCATCCGAAGAAGTAAAAGAAGGCGATGTCGTAAAACGACTGCGCCGTATCGCATCCATCGAGGTGGGCGAAGGCCTTTTAGGGCGCGTCATCAACACCATTGGTATCCCGCTTGACGGAAAAGGCGCCATTCAGGGTGAAAAATTTGAAATGCCGCTCGAACGTAAAGCTCCGGGGGTTATTTTCCGCCAACCGGTAAAACAACCGCTGCAAACCGGCCTGAAAGCCATTGATGCGATGATTCCTATCGGACGGGGGCAGCGGGAGCTGATTATCGGCGACCGTCAAACCGGTAAAACAGCCGTGGCCATTGATACCATCATCAACCAACGTGAAAATTACGAAAAAGGCAAACCGGTTTATTGTATCTATGTTGCCGTAGGCCAAAAGGGTTCCACCGTGGCCAACATCGCTGCCCTGCTCGAAAAGTACGGCGCCATGAAGTACACGGTGATCGTATCGTCAACGGCTGCCGACCCGGCAGCCATGCAATTTTACGCGCCATATGCCGGAGCGTCAATTGGAGAATATTTCAGGGATACCGGCCGCGATGCGTTGATCATCTACGACGACTTATCGAAACAGGCCGTATCGTACCGCGAAGTATCTCTGTTGCTGCGTCGTCCGCCAGGCCGGGAAGCCTACCCGGGTGATGTTTTCTACCTGCACTCGCGCCTGCTGGAAAGAGCAGCCAAAATCATCGATTCGGATGAAGTGGCCGCACAAATGAACGACCTCCCTGAATGCTTAAAAGGTAAAGTAAAAGGCGGTGGTTCCCTGACAGCTCTTCCCATTATCGAAACACAGGCCAGCGACGTTTCAGCCTATATCCCTACGAATGTCATCTCCATTACCGACGGACAGATCTTCCTGGAATCAAACCTGTTTAACGCGGGGGTTCGCCCGGCTATCAATGTCGGTATTTCGGTATCGCGCGTTGGAGGAAACGCCCAGGTAAAAGCCATGAAACAAATTGCCGGTACCTTAAAGCTCGACCAGGCCCAATTCCGCGAACTGGAGGCCTTCTCCAAATTCGGGTCCGACCTCGACGCCGCCACCATGCGCGTACTCGATAAAGGGCGTAAAAACGTAGAAATACTGAAGCAAGGCCAATATGCCCCGATGAAAATTGAGCACCAGATTGCCATCATTTATTGCGGAGCAAAAGAGTTGTTACGTCATATCCCGGTAAATAAAGTGCGGGCATTTGAGAAAGACTTTCTGGAGCACATGGAATTGCACTACCGTCATACCCTGGATGAATTAAAAACAGGAGCCCTGACGGCAGATGGCATCGCAGCGATTGAAAAAGCCGCCGCGGATATTTCGGAGCGCTACAAGTAAAAGCAGGAGTTCCGGAATTCAGGAATGGGAAACTTTTGACACATTAACATGGGCAGTTTAAAAGAAATACGTACACGAATATCATCGGTAAAAACAACCCGGCAGGTAACCAGCGCCATGAAAATGGTATCGGCAGCAAAACTGAAAAAAGCACAGGATGCAATTCTTCAGATCAGGCCTTACGCCGATAAACTATCAGAAATTCTGGGCTCGCTCAGCGCCAGCCTCGAAAATGCCGGCGGATCGGTTTACACTGAACAACGCGAACCGGAGCAGGTGTTACTGGTATTAATCAGCTCGAACCGGGGCTTGTGCGGGGCATTTAATTCGTCCATCGCCAAAACAGCCCTCGACTTGGCTTTCGACCAATATGCCCGTCAGTTAAAAAACGGGAAACTCGACTTTCTGGTAATCGGGAAACAAGGAGAAAAATACCTGAAAGCCCGTAAGATGAATGTTGCCGGACAGGCGAATGAGATTTTTGACAGTCTGGATTTTGACCATGTATCCAAACTTGCCGAAAACCTGATGTACGATTTCGCCACAACTGTTTACGACCGAATAGACCTGGTTTACAACGAGTTTAAAAACGCGGCGGTACAGATTTGTACCACAGAACAATTTCTGCCTGTGGAAACCGGCCGGGAAGAAAAAGGCCCGGCAAATTATGATTTTATTTACGAGCCTTCGAAAGAGAAAATCGTACAGGAACTGATTCCCCGTTCGTTGAAGATTCAGCTGTTTAAGGCCCTGCTCGACTCCAACGCAGCTGAACATGGCGCCCGGATGACTGCTATGCACAAAGCAACAGATAATGCCACCGATTTAATCCAGGAACTGACACTGACCTTCAATAAGGCCCGCCAGGCAGCGATCACAAACGAAATTCTGGAGGTAACCAACGGCGCAGAGGCCTTGAACGGATAAGCGATCTCAACCCCATAAAACACAAAAAAAGGAGCCTCAAACGAAGCTCCTTTTTATATTTAATTCGAATACAAATTATTCTGATAAAGCGTAACGGATAAAACCGGTAGCGGTAAGTCCTTTGCTGGTGGAATTCAGATATTCGCCCACAGTAACTTTGTTGTCTTTCACGAAAGCCTGATTTAACAAGGTACTTTCTTTGAAAAATTTAACCAGAGCGCCTTGTGCAATTTTATCCAGCATGGCTTCAGGTTTACCTTCCAAACGGAATTTTTCTTTCGCAATTTCCAGCTCTTTTTCAACAACCTCGGGCGAAACGAAATCTTTATCAACAGCAACCGGGTTCATGGCTGCAACCTGCATCGCCACATCTTTGGCAACTTGTTTGTCAACAGGCGCCTGGTTAAAACCAACTACCGTAGCCAGCTTATTTCCCGGGTGGATATAACCCACAACCGAATCAGCCTGAAGACTGCTATAGAACGATAACTCAATTTTCTCACCGATAACGCCGGTTTGTTCGGTTACATGATCGGCGATGGTACGACCATCCAGTTTTAATGCTTTTAACGCATCGAGATCTGCTGGTCTTTCGGCAATAGCCAGGTCCAGAAATTTTTGGGTCAAGCTAACAAAACCTTCATTTTTAGCAACGAAATCGGTTTCGCAGTTCAACACAACAATTGCCCCAAACTTGTTATCATCGCTCACTTTAGCAAGAACAGCACCTTCTGTCGCATCACGGTCAGAACGTTTACTTGCAACCAGTTTACCTTTTTCCCGGATAATTTCAATGGCCCGGTTAAAATCGCCATCTGCGTCGGACAGTGCATTTTTACAATCCATCATGCCGGCGCCAGTTGCTTTACGCAACTTCATTACATCTGCAGCAGTAATTGCCATAATTTTTTGTTTTTATATTTCGGGAATGAGCAATTAGTCTTCCAATTCTTCTTCGTCATTCGTTTCGTCGGCCTCAACCAAATCTTCATCTTCTTCGTCTTCATCTTCTTCAACTAAATCTTCATCTTCTTCGAATTTAGCAGCAGATTTTTTGGCGTCAGCTTTTTTCGACTTTTTCACAGGAGCATCGTCTCCGTCTTTTTCACGCTCAACCTTACGTTCGTTCAAGCCTTCGGCAATTGCGTCGCACATCAGGCGAACGATCAGTCGGATAGACTGAGAAGCGTCGTCGTTTGCAGGAATAACAAAGTCGATCCCATCGGGGTCAGAGTTCGTATCAACCATCGCAAATACCGGGATACCCAGTTTTTGGGCTTCACGTACAGCGATTTTTTCTTTCAATACATCAACCACAAACAAAGCGGCCGGAAGGCGGGTCAGGTCGGCAATCGAACCCAACATTTTTTCCAGTTTTGCGCGTTGACGTGTAATTTGCAACTTTTCGCGTTTTGATAAGTTATCCCAACTGCTATCTTTGGTCATTTTGTCGATAGAGATCATTTTCTTAACCGCTTTGCGGATCGTTGGGAAATTTGTAAGCATACCGCCGGGCCAACGTTCAACAACGTATGGCATATTCACTTTACCAACAGCATCAGCAACAAGCTCTTTGGCTTGTTTTTTTGTTGCCACAAATAAAATTTTGCGTCCCGATTTGGTAATTTGTTTAATCGCAGCAGCAGCTTCGTCAATTTTTACGACTGTTTTTTGCAAGTCGATGATGTGTATCCCGTTTTTCTCCATAAAAATATACGGAGCCATGTTTGGATTCCACTTTCTTTTCAGGTGACCAAAATGTACACCTGCATCCAATAATTCCTGAAAATTTGTTCTTGGCATCTTTTTACTTTTTTAAATAATTTGTTGAAAAGCAACCCCTGAGTAGTCCCTCTAAACCGGAGAGTCTCAGTGATTTCAGATCCACAGTTATTTTGAAATAATCTATTAACGTTTTGAAAACTGGAAGCGTTTACGGGCTTTGGGCTGACCTGGTTTTTTACGTTCCACTTCACGCGGATCGCGGGTCATAAAGCCTGCACGTTTCAGTTCAGTTTTTGATTCCGGATTGATTTCGACCAATGCGCGGGAAATAGCTAAACGTACAGCTTCGGCCTGTCCTTTAATACCGCCGCCATCCAGGTTGACATGAATATCATACTGATCGGCGACACCAAGCAGGTTAAGAGGCTGCATAACAATAAACTGTAGCGTACCACTGGGGAAATATTCATTCAGTTCCCGCTTGTTAATGGTAATCTTTCCTTTGCCTTCGCTGACAATAATACGGGCAACGGCAGTTTTTCTACGTCCTAAGGTGTTAACTACTTCCATTGTTATAATTTAATAGTATTAAAATCAATTACTTTCGGGTTTTGAGCTTCATGCTTATGCTCAGGACCGGCATACACTTTCATGTTCCCGTAAATAGCATGTCCCAGACGATTTTTTGGTAACATCCCTTTTACGGCTTTCTCAACTAAACGCTCAGGAAATCTTTTCAGAATTTCCGAGGGGGTTTGGCTGCGCTGTCCTCCCGGATAACCTGTATAACGCAGGTATACTTTGTCATTCAGCTTGTTTCCGGTCAAAATGACTTTCTCGGCATTGATGACAATCACATTGTCTCCACAATCAACATGAGGAGTAAAATTAGGTTTGTGTTTTCCACGCAGCATTTTGGCTACGGCGCTGGCCAAACGACCCAGCGGTATACCGGCGGCATCAACCACAACCCATTCTTTGTTTACCGTGGCGCTGTTGGCCGATACGGTTTTGTAAGATAAAGTATCCACTTGCTCAATTTTTTTTTAATTAAACACTAAAAGTTGCAAAAACTTACATTTCAATTTGTTTGAAGTTTCCGGGTTATTAACATCGGGCCCGTTAATAACTTTTCTATCTTCAACATTTTTAATAAATTATAAGAACTGCAAGTACGGACAATAATCGGGACTGCAAAAGTATTTCTTTTTTTTGAAATTGCAAACGCATAGAAAGACCAAAAAGAAAATTAACACAAAGATTTCCAAGAATTAAGAGACCGGCCATCGCAACCGGGCTTACAAAACAGTAACAGTCAGAAAATACCCGTTGTGTTTGCGAATATTAATAACACGGTTTTGATCAAACAGCACATACTGTCCTTTCATTCCCAGCAGCTTCCCTTCAATAACCGGATCCTTGTCAAAAGTTAAACTATTGATTTTATCCGGGTATTCGAGCACCGGATACTCCAGCGCTGCCAACTGGCTGTCGTCGCACTCATATTGTTTTAGTTCGTCCGGAAGAAGGCTGATCACATTAGCCTTCTCTGCCAGCAGATCAATGTTGTTGTCTACCCTATTCTGAAGCATCGTTCTCCAGTTGGTTTTATCGGGGAAATACTTCTTCAGGAAAACCTCAATCACCCCGGCGATATGGCGGTTAGGCGTTTTGGCAACGCGAATGGCATAACTGGCTCCCTGATCAATCCAGCGCGTTGGAATTTGATGATGACGGGTTACACCAACTTTCAGCCCACCCGAAACAGCCAGGTAAACGTAGTGATCGATCAGGTCGTGTTCTTTTGCCCATTCCAGATCGCGGGCGATGCCAAACTGGGCTTTGGATAACTCGGGGCGCATGACGGTCTCGCTCGCCTCGGGCACTGTTTGAAAGCACGAATAGCAAAAGCCTTGTCCAAATGAGGTTTTCGTTTTTTTACCGCATGCCACACAATTAATCTGCCCGTCGAATCGAAAGCTGATTGGTTTGCCCAGCAAGGCATTCATATCAATTTGTTGATCTCCCACCGGCAGTCGATATTGGATGGGAGCGCCCGGCTCGGTGTGCATTTTCAGTATGTTTCCCTGGTATTCCATAGTTTATTCACGTCAAGTTTATAAATACAAAAACGATTCGCTGAACAAATTCAAAACATCGTGAATCTCTTTCAGTTCAAAAAAACGGTCACTCTTAATTTCTTTCGGATCCATCCGTTCGTATTCCCAGGTTGTATAAAAGGGAATATGTGCCGCATAGCCCCCCAATTCAATCACCGGCAAAATATCCGATCTCAGCGAATTGCCCACCATCAGAAAATGATCGGCCTGAATTTCCAGGTGCTTCATTAATTCCAGGTAGTTCTCTTTCCGTTTATGGGTCATGATTTCAATGTGATGAAAATACTTCAGCAAACCCGATTTTTTCAACTTTCGTTCCTGATCGAGCAAATCGCCCTTGGTGGCTACCACGAGCCGGTATTTCCCGTACAGTTTGTCCAGCAAATCAACAATACCATCAAGCAGGACCACGTCCTTTTGCAGCATGTCTTTGCCAATACGAATGATTGCTTCAATCTGGTCAGGACGTACTTTTTTTGAAGAAACCAACAAGGCCGTTTCAATCAACGAGAGGATAAATGCCTTGATGCCGTAACCGTAGAGTTCCATATTTTGCACTTCAACGCGAAACAGCTCTTCCATCACTTTCCGGTCGGGCGCATAGGCTGCCATGACGCGGCAAAAAGACTGCTCGGCTTCGCGAAAAAAATTTTCATTCTCCCAAAGGGTGTCATCGGCATCAAATGCAATGACTCGTATATCTTTCAAACTCATATCACTTTAAAAAGCCTGATCCAGGGTTTGGACGGCAAGAACTTCATCGAGCAGTTCTTTAGAGACCGAAGTTTCCAGTTTTATCTTGACCTCCTTTCCAGGCAACAGGTCGAAATAATTATCCGAGAAAAATCCTTCCTCATCGCCAATAGTCAAAAACAGGTTTTTGGCCAGTTTGCCGGATTGCAGCCTGATTTCGTAACCACCGTCAACAGCGGCAATGGAATATTTTACTTCCGGTTTTGGCAAATTCAGTTCTTTCACCGGGCGAAAATAATACAGGTTGTTGGCTATCGTCTGCCCGTTTTCCATCACTTCGGTAACCAATACCTGGTTCCGGCTGTCTTTTCCCTTCAAAAATTCAGGTTGATTGACCTCGAAATACGAAGCGGCGGAGTTGGCCGGAACCGTCGCCGGCACATTGCTCTCCCAGGCTACTTTGCCGTTGAAATCGACCAGGCTGAGCTTCAGTTCGGCATCGATTCCCTGTAGTCGGTCATTTACAATACTCACTTTCAGCAGATCACCTTCAGTGTAAGGCGAAATCAACACCTGTTCAAAGCCTTTTTTCACATAGTATTGCAAGGCTTTCCAGCGCTGGTAATAATCGGTTGAACTCCACGAAGCCACCGGCCAGCAATCATTGATCTGCCAGTACAGGCTCCCCATACAGAAAGGCATGGCCCGGCGGTGTCCTTCCAGGGCAAATTTAATCCCTTCGGCCTGCAACACCTGGTTTACGTACAGGAACGATTCAAAATCTTTCGGTTTTTTATAGTCCTGCAACATGTAATATTCAATGGTTTTATTCCCGATTGACGAACGCTGGTGCGAGTTCATCACCTCCGAAACAATGTCGAAATCTTCGGGCAAAGCGTATTGTTTCACTGTTTTTAGTTCGGGGAACGACTGAAAGCCGTATTCGCTCATAAAACGGGCCAGGTGGGTCGCGTAGTTTTTAAAGGGTTCTTTTCCCCACCAAACCCCCCAGTAATGTTCGTCGCCATTCACCAGGTCGGCCGGAATACCAGTTCCGGAAGAAGGGCTCGAACTCCAGTAAGCCCGTGAAGGATCGTAGGTTTCAACCGCTTCCGGCAAAACCTGGTGGAAAATATCCTCATAGGCTTTCCAGATTCTGTCGGCGTTTTCCTGGCTCTTGGCCTCTTCTGCCCGTTTCCAGCCCCAACCAAACCAGGCAGCCAGAATCTCGTTATTGCCGCACCACAAAGCGATACTGGGGTGATTCCGCAAGCGTTTCACCTGATCAGCCGCTTCTTCTTTCACATTTTCAAGAAAAGCTTCGTCGCCGGGAAACATCGCGCAGGCGAACATAAAATCCTGCCAAATCAGGATACCGGCTTCATCACATAAGTCATAGAATAAATCATCCTCATAAATACCTCCACCCCAAATACGCAGCATATTCATGTTCGATGTTTTCGCCGTACTGACCACGGTGCGGTACATCTCGCCCGAAACACGCGAAGGGAACACATCGTTGGGAATGTAATTGGCGCCTTTCATGAACACGGGTACGCCATTGAGTTTAAAATAAAACGACGTGCCCTGTTCGTCTTTTTCGCGAACCAGTTCGAGGGTCCGGATCCCAACACGATCTGCTATTCCGGTTGTTCTTTTGCCAACAGTAAGGTTGGCTTTAATCTGATAAAGCGGTTGCTCGCCCAGGCCGTTTGTCCACCACAGTTTCGGGTTGGCAATTTCAAAATCAACCGAATAAGAAGCAGCGCCTTTCCCCAAGTTTAGCCTGGCCGTTGCCAGCACCTTTCCTTCATTTTCAATTTGAATCGTTGCCGGGGTTTTATCTTCTGATTCGATTTCGACAACAGCCGTGAAACGGGCACGCCCGGTGTCCACTTCATGCTGAACCAACTGCATGTTTCTTATACGGACCTCATCCCAGGCTTTCAGGTATACCGGGCGCCAAATACCACTGGTCACCAGGCGAGGCCCCCAGTCCCAACCAAAATGATACCCGGCTTTACGGGTGTAAACACTCACCTTCTTGCCCTCTTCCACCTGACCAATTCCGGCCAGATCGTTATCCGAAACCGGAATTACCAGGTCGTTGGTATCATATTTTTTCAGGCCTTCAACAATGGGCGATCGGAAAACGATCTTCAGCTCATTATCGCCTTCTTTCAGATAAGGTTTTACCTCCACCAGGTATTCACGAAACATGTTATCGGTGGAAGTTACTTTTTCTCCATTCACAAAAATGTCGGCATAAGTATCAAGCCCCTTAAAATCGAGCGCCACGCGATCGCGTTCCAGCTCATCGGCCACCCGGAACGTTGTTTTGTAAGCCCAATTCAGTTTGTCGATCCATTGCAGGTCGTGCTCGTTCATCCGGTAAAACGGGTCCTGAATAATTTCGGCTGACAATAAATCGGTATGTATACAACCGGGGACTACGGCCGGCAGCCATTCTTCTTTTCCGTCTTCCGAGAACAGCCAGCCTTCATTAATTTCCTGTATCATATCAAGTGATGAATCTTTTGGTTGACAGGCAACCAACAGGGATGCTGTCAACATGATTAAAATGAATAAGCGTCGGGTCATTGGTTCTGAGTTTAATTATATGAAAATCCAAAATTCGGAAATGAAACGGGGATTCACAAGAAAAGACTGGCTGATTATAAAAAGATCCGGCCTTTTTCGCAAGACCGGATCTCTCCTGATTAAACTTCAGGCAGTTTCCACGGACTGCGGTAAGTTGGGATCAGGTATTTATTCGCCTCATCGTCGCCGATGAATTGACTTTTCCCGCTGTCCCAGTAGAGGCGGCGCCCGGTTTTCAGGGCAATGTTTCCCAGGTGTGCCACGCGGGCGGTATTGGCAGCAATCTCGATACTGCAATTCAAATCGTACTTTCGGCTACGAACGCCATCGAGGAAGTTCGCCATATGCAGTTCCAGGCCTTTCCCGGTTCCTTTTTGCAGTTCAACCCGTTCCACGAGGTCTTTGTCGTTTTTGCGTTCCGGAATCACTTCCCAACCGTTACGGTCAACCACCAGCGTTCCGTTGTTGCCCACATAAGCCACCCCGTGATTGCGGCCAAAGTGTCCGCCATCGATTCCGGTACCGTGATCCCAAAGCAAGGTAAAATCATCGAACTCATAAAGCGCCTGCAAGGTGTCGGGGGTTTCGGAGGCATCGTCGGGATAAGCAAATTTGCCACCCATCGCCATGACCGATTTCGGCGCGTTGGCCTTCATGCCAAACAAACCGTAGTCGATAATGTGTACCCCCCAGTCGGTCATCAGTCCGCCCGCATAATCCCAAAACCACCGAAAGTTAAAATGAAAGCGGTTTGGGTTGAAAGGCCTTTTAGCGGCCGGGCCCAGCCAGAAATCATAATCAACGCCTTCGGGAACATCTTTGTCGGGTTGCACCGGAACCGGCTCCATCCACCCCTGATAAGCCCAGGTGCGCACGGTACGGATTTTTCCCAGCTTGCCCGAATAAACATAGTCGACCGCATCGCGCCAATGCGGATCGCTGCGTTGCCACTGGCCAACCTGAACCACTGTTTTGTATTTTTTGGCAGCACGCTCCATGATGTTAATCTCCTCGATGGAATTCGCGAGCGGCTTCTCGCAATAAATATCTTTCCCGGCCTCACAAGCTGCCACGAAGGGCAGACAATGCCAATGGTCGGGCGTGCCGATAATCACGACGTCTACCTCTTTGTCCTCAATCAGTTGGCGATAATCACTGTAAGCTTTGGGTTTTTTACCCTGCAATTTCTCGGTATCAGCCACGCGGGCATCCAACACCCGTTGGTCCACATCGCAAATCGCCACACATTCGGTATTTGGCTGACCAAGAAAAGCTCTCAGGTCGGCAAAGCCCATGCCTTTTGCGCCAATCAATCCGCAGCGGACTAACTTGTCCGGACCGGCACATGCGGTCATGGCAGCAGGCATGGAAGCGGCTAAGCCCACCACAGCGGTTGCTGCCGTAGTATTTTTAATAAATGTTCTTCTACTTGTTGTCATTGGTTTCGCTTATAAATGATATTTGTTCTCTCTATTTGGTTTGCATGGCATCGTCGAATGCCACATCCGAAGGGGCAAAGTCGGCCTGACAGACGAAACGGCAGGCTTCTTCGGCCCCCGCTTCGCGGTTCATGCCGCTGTCTTCCCACTCAACCGAAAGCGGACCATGATACTTTACATCATTCAGGGCGCGAATAATATTTTCAAAGTTGATCTTTCCACGGCCCAGGCTACGGAAATTCCAGTAACGGCGGTGATCACCAAACTCCACGTGACCACCGAAAACGCCGGCCGTAACCGGAACATCGCTCCAGTAAACATCTTTCATGTGCACATGGAAAATGCGGTCGGAAAATTCATAAATAAAGCGGACATAATCCACATGCTGGTAGCCAAAATGACTGGGATCAAAATTAAACCCAAAAGCCGGGTGGTTATCCAGGGCTTTTAAAGCGCGTTTTGCCGATTCGATGTCGAAGGCAATTTCAGTCGGATGGACTTCAAGGGCAAACTTGACGCCCATTTTTTGATATTCGTCCAGAATTGGTTTCCAACGTTTGGCAAAATCCTGGTAACCCTGATCGATCATTTCCTGCGAAACAGGCGGAAATGAATACAGCATGTGCCAAACGGAGCTTCCGGTAAAACCAACCACCGTATTCAGTCCGAGCATTTTAGCCACCTGCCCTGTTTTGATCATTTCTTCGGCTGCCCGCTGCCTCACGCCTTCCGGATCGCCATCACCCCAAATATACGCGGGCAAAATATTCTTATGACGTTCATCGATATTGTCGCAAACACACTGGCCAACCAGGTGATTGGAAATAGCAAACAGTTGTAAATTATAGCGTTGAAGTAAGCTTTTTCGTTCATCGCAATAGGCTTGATCGGCCTTGTCAATTTCCATATGATCGCCCCAGCAGCAAAGTTCCAGTCCGTCGTAGCCAAATGCTTTGGCTTTTTGACACATGGTTTCAATGGGTAAATCGGCCCATTGTCCGGTAAAAAGTGTTACAGGTCTGCTCATATTGGTTCAGATTTTAGACAATAGATATTAGATAATTGGTCATTGATAATAGCTCAAGGTTTCTGTCCCTCCGGCAGTAGCCGAAGGAAAATTACCCTCCTTTGGAGAGCTTAGGGGAGGCTGTTAAATTTCACCCATTTCACCGAGTCGTTGTAACCGGCTTCCACCACGGCATCAATAAACATCATTCCCCTGATGCCATCTTCAATTCCGGGGAAGTCGAGCATTTCGGGGCTTGGCGCCTGCTTATTCATTCTCGCCCGTAAAGTCAGCGAAAAATTCCGGTAAATGTTGGCAAAAGCTTCGAGGTAACCTTCGGGATGTCCGCCGGGAGTTCGGGTGTTATGAACGGCCGTACTGCCCATCTGCCCGGTTCCCACCCGCAACATTTCAGTTGGGCGGTCAGTCCACTTCAACCAAAGCGTGTTCGGCTCGTGCTGGCTCCATTCCAGGCCTCCTTTTTCGCCGTACATACGTATTTTCAGGGCATTTTCTTCTCCTGCGGCAATCTGGGTGGCAATCAGTACACCGCGGGCGCCATTATCATACCGGAGAAACGCGGCGCCATCGTCATCGAGCAGGCGCCCGGGAACGAAAGTATTGAGTTCGGCGCAGATTTCGGTGACTTTCAACCCCGAAATATATTCGGCCAGGTGATTGGCGTGTGTTCCAATGTCGCCCATGCAACCGGCTTTTCCCGAACGTTTGGGATCGGTACGCCAACTTGCCTGCGCATTTCCGGCATCTTCAACTTTTGATGCCAGCCAGCCTTGCGGATATTCAACATAAATTCGTCTGATTTTTCCAAAATCGCCGCGCGCCACCCGGGCTTTTGCTTCTTTTACGGCCGGATATCCGGAGTAGGTATGGGTAAGCGCCAAAGTTAGCCCGGTTTCATCCAGTTTCTGCTTAAGTTGAAGGGCTTCATCCAGGGTGAACGTGATCGGCTTATCGATAACGACGTGAAAACCATGATCCAGGGCCATCATTGCCGGGCCAAAATGAACAAAATTCGGGGTGACGATGCTTACAAAATCCATCCGTTCGCCCTCCGGCAGCCTGGCCTCCTGCTCAAACATTTCCTGATAGGTTTTATACACCCGGTTATCCGGCAAGAAATAGGATTTTCCCGAAGCAAGCGAAATATCGGGATTAACACTGAAACAACCGCAAACCAGTTCGATCTGGTTATCCATAAAAGCAGCCAGCCGGTGGATGGCTCCAATAAAGGCGTCAGTGCCTCCACCGACCATTCCCATGCGAATTTTACGATTCATATTTGTTCGATTTAGAAGATTTTTGTTAGTAATTGGTCAAAGTTAAAAAATTTATCAAACTTAACCGCTAATTCCTTTCGCGAAAAAACGACCAGACCAGAATGGACTGGCTAAATAAAAAAAGATTGTATCTTCATTCAAATAATGCTATTTTTGAAAAATAACTAAACTCAATTTACTACCATGAAACGACGAAATTTTATCAGGAATACTGTCGTCGGCAGTATCGCTGCAACCGGATTAACATCCGGACTTTCCGCTTCTGCTTCCGAAAAAAAAGTATCCAACGATGCCCGGTTCAAGTTGAAATATGCTCCCGGCTTAGGCACATTTAACGAATTGGCCGGAAACGACCCGATTGACCAGATCAAATTTATGAACGACCAGGGTTTCAGGGCTATTTTTGACAACGGCTTAATGGGGAAAGAACCTGCTTTACAGGAAAAAATTGCCAATGAACTAGCCCGCCTGGGCATGGATTTGGGCCCGTTTGTATTGTATGCCGATTTCAGCGTGAAATCGTTTGTTACCCGAGACCCGGAAATTAAGGCCATGCTGAAAAAGAAAATGAATGAGGGGTTGGAATGCGCCAAACGTACGGGAGCTAAAACAGCGCTGGTTGTTCCCGGACGATTTACCGATGATTTGGAGTGGGACTACCAAACCGCCAACGTGATTGACAACATGCGGATGTGCTGCGAAATCGTGGAGCCATCGGGCCTTCAGCTGGTCATGGAGCCGTTGAATGCATGGGCCAACCACCCCGGTCTGTTCCTGACCAAAATTCCGCAGGCCTACCTGATTTGCCAAGCGGTAAACAGCCCAAGCTGTAAAATTGTAAACGACCTGTACCACCAGCAAATTACCGAGGGCAACCTGATCCCGAATATTGATCTGGCCTGGGATGCTATCGCGGCCTTTCACATCGGCGACAATCCCGGACGGAAAGAACCGGGAACGGGTGAGATCAACTACAAAAATATTTTCAAGCACATTTACGGGAAAGGATATGACGGCACGCTTTGCTGTGAACATGGACGCAGCCTGCCCGGAAAAGAAGGCGAACTGGCCTTCATTGAAGCCTACCGTAAAGCCGATAGTTTTTAAAAAAATCAAAAATAGTTTTTGCTCCGGATTCTAACCTCCGGAGCATTTTTCTTCGGTTAAGCAGGACTGCTGCCAGAATTGAGTTCATATTCGCTCCAATCTGATCGAATAGCAGGTGCTTTAACTCGCGTTGACAGGTATGTTGAAACCTGATGTCTTCTCTCTTTGGGATTTCGGAATGAAAAAAGCAATGGACAGTAAATATGACGCACCACCTAAGATTACAATAACAGATCCAACCTGTGAGCCGATTATATCTGAAAGCAATCCCATAAAAAATGGAATGACAGCGCCGCCAAACACACCTGTAATCATCAACCCCGAGATTTCGTTTGCTTTATCGGGACACGACTGGATAGCCATTCCAAACAGAATCGGGAAAATATTGGCTATCGAGAACCCGATGATCCCGTACAACCCGAAAATCAGGAACTTATCGCTGGTAAAAATCAAGGCTGTCAGGGCAATTAACATAACCACTGCATTGATTTTGTAGAATTTCGATGAGGAATATTTCGCTAACAGGAAAGCACCCAGAAAAGCTCCAATTGTACGAAGGGCAAAATAAACGCTGGGGCCATAACCCGCCTCGATGGAATTCAGTCCGGCGCGTTCCATTAGTATTTTTGACGAAGCTGTATTGACGCCCACATCGACCCCAACGACGAATAGAATACCGAGGAACAGCAAAAAGATGGTTTTATCTTTTAAAATGCTCATCACACTGCCAAAGCTGGTTGTTTGTACGGCACCCATGTCTTCAGCAATAGGGACGGCCATCAGCCAGATGGTTGACAACAGCGTAACAACAGCGTAGACCGGGAAAATGTATTGCCAGTTCCCAAACTGCGATGCCGCGAATGCAGCAATAAACGGGGCGCTAAACGATGAAATGGCTTTTATGAATTGTCCTCCGGTGAGGCTGCTGGTCAACTGATCACCTTTTACCACGTTGGTCAGCAACGGGTTCAATGAGACCTGGAGAATGGCGTTGGCAATCCCCAGCAAAGCAAAGGCAACCAGCGACATGACGAAGTTGTATTCGATCAGGGGGATAAACATTGCTATCATCGTGATGACATTGCTCAATACTACCGTTTTTTTCCTGCCAATCCGGTTCATCAGCATCCCGGTTGGTATCGAAAAAATTAAGAACATGGAAAATAAAGCCACCGGTATCAGGTTCGACAGGGTATCCCTGAATTCAGGGCTATACCCGCCCAGCAAATCTTCTTTTACATGTGCCGAAGTTATGCCGACCACATCGCAAAAACCCATCACAAAAAACCCGAATAATACGGGAAGCATTTTTTTATACAACATTTTATTTTTCATCGTTGAAAGTACTGATTAGTTAAATTTTTGATCTAAGTGGTTTCGTTTTCTCCCAGAACCCATCATCTAAGAGGCGCGCGCTCCCGACCATGGCCGCTGATTCCATTAATTCTGAAACCATGATTTTCACCTCCACGTTTTGATTCCGCAGCGCGTTTTCAAATGCCGGACCAAACAGTGGATAGGCCCCCGAAACATTTCCGCCAATGACAAGGCATCCGGCTTCAAATGTATTCAGCAAAATCGTTTTCCTGATAGCAACGGCCCAATTGTTCAGTATTTCGTTAGCCGGAGCCTGGTTGTCAACGTTTTGTCCAGCATAGCTTTCAGGAATCATTCTCCCGTTTTCCATATCAACTAAAATAGTGCTGATATGGCTACCCCCGATGTCGGCCCCTATTGCGTATTTTTTCGTCATAGCATAAAACCCTTATTTCATAAAGGCTACTACCAACATGGCTTCTCTTCCGGAATTGTTTGTTACTGTGTACGATTTTGCGGCTGCCGGAACAACAAAGGTTTCGGCATATTGGAACGTGTCTGTCATCCCGTTGTCCGATTCGATGGTCACCGAAGTCCCTTCTACCAAACTCAGCACCTGGAATTTCCCGTTCGTTTCAATTTCTATTTCCGAATTGAAATGATAGCGGTTTACCCGGTACGAGTGTTTCTCGTGGGTCGGCAGTTCAAATAATTTCCAGTCGGCGCCTTCCTCTTTTAAATAAGGTTCTGAGATCAATTCTTTTTTTGCCTTTTCGCCTTTGCGGTCGAAATAAAGGTTTTTCATCCCGTGTTCAATATTCAGCGGCCGCGGGTTTCCGTCCAGGTCGGGGCGCACCCAGTCGTACATTTTAAAGGTGAAAATATACGGGGTGGTGCTGATTTCCAGTACCAGGTTGTCGATTCCCGAAGCGTGAATGGTACCCGGAGGGATCAGAAACAAATCGTGTTTTTTCGCGGGATGTTCCTGTACGAAACGGGTAATGTCGATAGCCGTGTTGGTATCGAAACTTTCCTGAAGCGCCGTTTCAAATTTCACGGGCTCAATATCTTCCTGAAAGCCTAAATATACCGACGCGTTATTTTTGCGGTCGAGAATGTAATAGGTTTCTTCCTGGGTCAGATTCTCTCCGAACTGTTCGCGGCAGTATTCGGGGCGCGGATGGCACTGCACCGAAAGGTTACCGCCGTCGAAGGTGTCCAGAAAATCGAAGCGGATGGGAAATTCGTCGCCAAGTTTTTCACGATCGGTTCCCAAAACGTCGTCGCCTTCGCCAAACATCAGGAAGTCGAATGAAACTTCGAGCAGGTTATGCGAACTTTCAAACACAATCCCGTTTTCGGGCGTAATCAGTTCGAATGACCAGGCATAATTCGGAGCTTTTTTATTCAATCCTTCAATGTGGTCTTTAATCCAGGTTCCGCCCCACACGCCGGGTTCGAACCACGGGCGGGCGCGGAAAAAATTGTTCGCCATCGTTTTCAGTCCCTTGCGCAACCGGTCGCCGCTCATCCAGGGAAAAACCTCGGATTGCTGCCCGTCAACAATAACACCGATGTCTTTCAGAATGTCTTTTTTGTGTTTGTTCAACACCACCCAATCGATAAAATAATACCGTTTGTACATGGTTTTCATGTCGAAAGCCTGGCTGGCCGCAAGGTTTCGGATGCTTTTTGCCCTTGCCCTAAACTGAAGTTCGTTCTTAGGAAGGTCGATGTAAATTAACATCCCGTTCCATCCGGATAATTGCGCTCCGGAGCCGTAGATAATATTCATGCCGGCAGCCGGATTTTGCTGAAGTCCATGCAGCTTTTCCTTGTCAAAAAAATCGTTCAGGCCGATGGTTGCGCGGGTGCCGAAAATCGAATCATCGGCGCCCATGAACGGGGCAATCAGTTTATCAATTTCGGTTTCGGGCTTGAATGCTTCTTCGCAGTTTACCCAATGCGCCGTTTGACCCATCGTTTTTAATTCGGCATCCATCTGTTCGCGGAAATCTTCGTAAAAAACGCCGATATAGCCATCGATTACAACCACTTTTTGCGAAGCAATCACCCCGGCAAGCGATTTTAAATCATGCGAAATCTTCCCTTCCTCCAGTTTTAACGATGGATAAATATCATATCCTGACGCGACTTCTTCGCCTTTTTGAAAAGGCATTAAAAACTGGCTTGTACTTCTTCTCTTTTTCATACTGACTATTTCAAATTAAAATTTGGCTCGCTGCCCAATTTTATGACCAATTCGCCGCCATTGACCACGTCACGGAAAGGGATAAAAACAGAATTCAGCTCTTTTCCGTTCAAGCCAACCGATTGGATGTAAGGATTGGAAGACGAATTATTTTCGGTTTTGATGGCAAATGTTTTGCCTTTGAAATATTTGTTGTTCAATTTGATGGTGACTTTATCGAACAGCGGGCTGCCGATCTGGAATTTCGGATCGATTTCGGTGAGACCTTTTACATCGAACAGACCAATCGACGACATGACGTACCAGGCGCCCAGTTGTCCCTGGTCTTCATCTTGTCCGTAACCGTAGCCATGAATGCCTTCGGTACCGTAAAACTCGTTACAGATGGCCCGCACCCATTTTTGCGAGAGCCAGGGCTTACCGGAGAAATTGAACATCCAGGAAATATGCAAATTCGGCTGGTTCCCATGGTTGTACAAGGTTTTTAGCCCAGCAAAGGCATCTACCTCTTTCCCGCCACCAAAAATATGTTTCTGCGATTCGATGAAAATGCTGTCGAGGCGGTTATTGAACGTTTCCTCTCCCAACTTTTTTACAAGTTCTTCGGGCTGGTGCGGCACATAAAAGGTGTACTGCACGGCGTTTCCTTCCTGAAAACCCCGCCAGGGGACCAGCGGATCGAAATCCTGAATAAATCTTCCTTCGGTATCTTTCGGGCGGATGAGTTTCGTTTCTTCATCAAACAAAAGTTTCCAGCCTTTCGACAACTGGTTCAGCTTTTCATAATCAGCAATTTTTCCAAGTTGTTTGGCAAATTGCGCTACGGCAAAACTGCTGAACGAGTATTCGAGGGTATGGGAAGCTCCAAATCCGGAACCTTCCTCTACGGTCCTCATGTTAAAACGTTCCTCGTAGGGACAATAGCCCCGTTCAACAAACTGGCGGGTATCCATTTTCCCGGCTCCTTCAATCCGGCCTTCCCAGCCAATTTCGTTTTTCAGGGCAGCCTCGTAGCCCAGTTCCACATCAAAATCGCGGATACCACAGTTATAAGCCGAGGCAATTGCCAATCCGGTAAAATTGGTCCCAACACCCGACACATATTTGCTGCATGCAATTCCGTCGCCCAGCCAGCCGGCATCTTTGTAAACCAGCAACTGGCTTTGTACCCAGTCGGAATAATATTCGGGATAGGCCACCGCCCACAACTGGGTCAGGTTCCAGAAAGCGCCCCAAATGGCATCGGTATTATAATGATGGTGAACCGGCTGACCTTTTGAATTGAGTGCAATCTGCCCGTTTTCGCCATTGTTTTTCGGATAGGCGCCATTCATATCGCTGGCCAGGCCGCGGCCAAGCAAGGCATGGAACAGGCCGGTATAAAATTTCACCTTATCGCTCTCATTGGTCCCTTCAACCGTGATGCGGCCCAAAGATTCCTCCCATGTTTTCCGGGCGATTTTCAGGGCTTTGTCAAAATCCATCTGTTCCGCTTCCGCTTCGAGGTTCAGGCGTGCATTTTCAACCGAGGTGTACGATAAGCCAATTTTTATCTCGATGACTTCGTTTTCTTCGGTATCGAAGGTGAAATACAGGCCCGCACCAACTCCTTTTTCATCTTTTTTGTCCGGCGTAATTTTATCTTTTACAAAACTTCCGAATGAAGCCGGCTTCCTGTTCATTTTTCCTGAAAAGTACATCCGCACATCGACGCCTTGCTGGTATTTATTTACATACACCGGCCAGGTGATCACATATCCTTCAATGCGGCCATCGTCTGAATACGACACCCATGCGTCTTTCACCTCGCCGCTTTCGCCCTGTTTGTTGCCGATGTCAAACAGAATATTGGCCTGATTGGTTTTCGGGAACGTGTACCGGTGAAAACCCACCCGTTTTGTGGCGGTGAGTTCGGCTTTCACCTTGTAATCTTTCAGCAAAACCGAATAATAACCCGGTTTGGCAATTTCATCTTTTTTATCGAAGCGCGACCGGTAGCCTTCGTCCGGGTTGTCAAGTCCTCCGGGTACCGTTTGCAACGCGCCAACGGTAGGAGCAACCACCACGCCGCCCACCTGAAACTCGTGGAAATTGGCAAAGCCTTCGATGGAAGTATGCCGGAAATCGTAGCCAACCGCCTGCCATCCTCCTGTATTTCCCAGGTGTGCATCCGTTGAGGGGGCCAGTTTGGCCATGCCAAAAGGTACCGCTGCCGGGGTGTAGAAAAACCAGCGGCAATGCGCCGTGCCAATATTGGGATCAACATAGTCGGTTAGCTTTTTTTGATCCTTCGCTTGTGCCGGAAATACGGCAATAAAAACAAAAAGAAATAAAGCCACTACAAATTCCAGTTTTTTTTGGTATCGAACAGTCATGTAAGTTTGATTTTAAAAGTATTTCAATTGACAAAGGTGTTATTCCTCTTTTTCGCCAGGTAGTACAAGTCCCCAGTTTTTGTTTGGTTTGTCGCCCATAACAAGGGTCAGCTTTCCGCCTTTAAAAAGTTCATTAGCCGGGAAACCGAACGAATCCAATTTTATACCGTTCAGTTCGGCGCTCTGCACATAAATGTTTTTGCGCGAAGTATTTTTAGCTTCGATGGTAAACTGTTTGCCCCGGTTGTATCTTTTTCCCAAATCGATGATAATCTTTTCGTACAGCGGGCTGGCAATTTCGTAAACCGGCTCCACGCTGCACCCGCCATCCGTCTGGAAAAGCCCGATGGAAGCCATGATCAGCCAGGCGCTCATTTGTCCCTGGTCTTCGTCGCCCAGGTACGCATTTGCCAAACCGCAGCCATAATATTTTTCGATGATCGAGCGGCTCCAGCGTTGTGTCAGCCACGGATGGCCAACCCAGTTAAACAGGAAGGCGAAGTGCATCGACTGCTGGTTTCCCTGCACCACCGGGTAATCCCAATACTGGTCGTTGGGTGCGTTGTAACGCCACGGTTCGCTGGCCTCAAAGCCCCAGTTCAACCGGTCAACAAAGGCATCCCGGCCCATCACTTTTGCAAGTCCGGGAACATCCTGTGGTACAAAATAGCTTAGCTGCCAGGCATTTCCTTCCACATAATGATGGTTCCGGCCCGACTGGAACGGGTCGAAGGGATCGGCAAATTTTCCGTTGCTGTCGCGCAGTTGGGCATAGCCGTTTTCGGGGTTGAAGGCATTTTTCCACCAACTGCCCCTTTCTGAAAATAGCTTGTAATCGTCGGTTTTGCCCAGTGCTTTGGCATACTGGGCAAGCGTCCAGTCGTCGTACGAATATTCCAGGGTATTGGAGAAACGTCCCAGATCGGATGGCACATACTTGTATTTCAGGTACGGCACCAGGTCGCGGTTTCCGGCAAAGCCCCCGGCCACCTGTGTTGCCGGTGTCGTCTGCATCTTTTTCATGGCCTCAAACGCTTTTTCGGTATCGAAGTCGCGAATGCCCATCTGGTAAGCCCCCACAATCAGCGGGATTTCGTGTTCGGCCACCATCACCGGGATATATTCCATGCCGGCGGGGCCTTTCGCCAGCCAGCCGTTCACGTCGTACATAGCCAACTGCGAATTGACCCATTTCGACGACCATTCGGGCGTCACCAGGTTCCAAAACTGGTTCAGGTTCCAGAAGGTGTTCCAGAACGCATCGCAGCCCAAAGCCAAATGATGGGGATTGGCGAATTTTTGTTTGGTTTCGTCAGCGGCTATCCATTCCCCGTTCACATCGCTCCAGGTGTTGCGGCAAAGCGAACGAAAAAAATTGCTGTAAAAACGGACTTTTTCAAGGCGATTGTCTGTCGATATCTCAATTCTTGAAAGATAGCTGTTCCATACATTTTTCTGGTTTTCCACCACGGCATGATAGTTCCAGCCAAAAGGTTCCGAAATTTCTTTGGCGAGATTTTCTGCCGCATTCTCGATGCTGACCAGTGAAATGCCGGAACGGGCCTGTACCACATTCGATTTTTGGGTGTCGAACTTCACATAAGCCCCGGCATCTTTCAGGTTTTTGCCTTTGATCTGATCCGGGCCAACCAGTTCGTCGTTTATCCAACCGCCCATCTTTTTGATCGGCTGATCAAATTCAATCACAAAATGGACAATGTATTCCTGGTCGGCGTCGTTGCTCCATACGGTAGGGCGGGGCGAAATCTGGTGGCTTTTTCCTTCAATGCGGTAATCGCTTATTTTCTTAATCTCGATATCGAGTAAATTGTAATCATACTCCGCCTGAACATGCAAATCGATCATCACCCGGCCATCTTTTTCTTTGGGAAAAGTATATCGCTGAAACCCGCAGCGGGTGGTGGCGGTCATTTCGGCCCAAATATCCGTATCGTTCATATATACCTTGTAATACCCGAGGGGCGCTTCTTCCGTGGCTTTGTCAATCCGCGACCGGTAGCCCGAATCGGGATCGAACTGGTCGCCGACTTTTGTTTGCAGTTCGCCATTGGTAGGCATCATTCCCAGCCCGCCCATGGTCCATTCGTGGATGTGGCTGAAGCAGCCAACCGTTTCGAATGTAGGCTGATAACCGGCCTGCCAGCCCATGTTCTGGTTGTCGGGGCTCAGTTTCACCATGCTGAAAGGCATCCACGGCCCGGGGGCGATCATCCAGCGCGAGTGTGCCGTCCCGATGCGCGTATCGACATAACCGGCCGGTGTTTGCAATTTTTGAGGCGCCCTGACAATGGTCCCTTTTTCAAGCTCCTTCCCATCAACCAAAATGCGATAGCTGCTTTCTTTCGTTTTTGAAACCGAAGGCATCGGTGCCTCCAACTGATAGCGGGCCGTGTCTAAAACAGCCTGGTACAGCGGTTTTCCATCCAGTTCAACAACAAAACGGGGATTTCCCGACAGATGTTCCACATCAACCAACAGTGGCTGAAACCTTTTCTTTCCTGACTGCAGTTCGTATACCGCAGCTTCAACCGAACGGACAAAAACCTGGTCGTTGTTTGTCAGCACCACGCCATCGGGGCCTTCCAGCCGCAAATGGTCGAAAACCACCCACGAGCCTTCCAGTATGGTAATGGTGACACAATTACCTCCTTTTTTGATGGTCCCATTATGAATGGGTATTTCAAGAACCTGTTCTTCTGAATCTGCCGCTGTTCCGGTGAGCGAGGCGTCGGTTCCTCCTTGTAATAAAAATTTGCTGTGCTGCGAATTGACACTCACTTTCAGAAGCGACTTTTTCGGATTCGCATCCAGCAGATCAACCACCAGTTTCCAGTTTCCGCCGGAAGGTAGTTCCTGCACCCCAAACAGAATATTTACCTCGTGCGTCCGCCAGCCCGAAGTTCCCCAGGTTCCGCCCCAGGTATCGTCGGGGCCGGGTAATACATACGGGAAATCATTTTTCGCAGTTGACCTGCCTATTAAATAATAGCGGTCTTCGTAACCAAAATCTTTGCTCAGGAATTTTTTGTAATCCGACGGGCCTAAGGCCAGATCAGCCGAAGAATGGTCGTTTGTCCCGATCTTCCAGATGAGTTCCGCCTGAAGATTTGAACAAAACAACAGGATAATTGCGATGGTACATAGAAATACTCTTTGCATATCGATTAATTTAAATTTTTACAATCTCCTACAAGAAAGACATAAAGCCACTTTCATTCAATTTACTAAAAAATCTCATTACTTCTCCCCGCCTATCAGGCCCTGATGAAAAACACATTTTACATGGTTCTTTCGCGCCGGATTTTCATTTACAACTCCAGATTCGACAAAATCACCTGGCGTGTTTGTTCATATATTTATTTAATATGTGCAAACTTATTAATATTTATCCAATGAGCAAATCATTCACAAAATTTTTTGGTTTTATTTCAGCAGAAGAACAAACTATTCAATTCCCGGCAGGCATTCGTTTGTATTTTGAAGGTGAAAACCCATTTCTTTCAAAAAAATTCATTCGAAAAGATCTGATACAACAATTTGGATTAACAGTTTCTTTAACTTATCAATCAGCCAATTAAAGCACAAATCGTTTTTTTTGCCCCTGTGGCTGTCTGTAATTAAGACCAGACCACGGGACAAGACGACAGATCAACCGTAAAAAAATCGCTCTTTTGCAAAACCAATAAAAATATTTATATATTTGCAGCGATATCATGTATGAACAAATTAAAGTTTAGCCCTACATATGTACATGAAGCCATTCATAAAAAACCAATTTCGGAGTAAAGCTGACCACCCGGAAGCAGGATCAGTTTTCCTATTTGAACGAATAAAACCCTACGCCATGCTCAACCAAACTACGATATTCACTACTCCCGGCCAGCAAAAATCAAATCAACAATAAATACCAATTATTTTCTCGAATAAAAAACTGACAGCCTATGAAAAAAAGAATTACGCTTAAACCAAAACTTCACTCCTGCATTCCACCACATCGGGTCCGGAATCTATTATCTCACAACAATCCAAATCTCAATAAAACACAGAATACGCTTGTACAATGAATGAAAAGATTCTAACTAACTACTTTTAAAATGATGTAATATGAATATGAAAATCGATCTCTCTTCTTTGCGTAATATTATGCTGATTATTACACTAATCTGTAGTTCAGGCATAATGGCCGCAAGTCAAACAACCCGCCCGGCTGAGTCTTCTAAAAAAATCAGCGGCGTCGTCAAAGATGCCTCGGGCGAGACGTTGATTGGCGCAACAGTTCTGGAGGAAGGCACCCGTAATGGTGTCGTAACCGATCACTCGGGAAGTTTTACCATATCTGTAAAACCTAATTCCAAACTGTTGGTTCAGTACATAGGTTATGAAATGAAGACGGTAGACGTTGGAGAAAAGACATTTTTCGAAATCGTCATGGGTGTTGCAACCAAAGGCATTGATGAAGTCATTGTCGTCGGGTATGGCGTTCAGGAAGAAGCCACGCTGACAGGGGCTGTTTCGTCGATTAAAAACAATGAAATCATCACCACCAAGAACGAGAACCTGCAAAATATGCTGACCGGTAAAATTTCCGGCCTTCGTATTCTTCAGAACTCCAGCGAACCGGGTCAGTTTAACAGTTCGATGGATATTCGCGGTTTTGGTGCGCCGCTGGTTATCATCGACGGCGTTCCCAGAAACAATATGTCGCGTTTGGATCCGGAAGATATTGAAAGTATCTCCGTAATTAAAGATGCCTCGGGCGCCGTTTACGGTTCGCGTGCAGCAAATGGCGTTGTCATCATCACTACCAAAAAAGGAACGAAGACAGGGCTGGCTAATATCAGTTATTCGGGGAACATGACCTGGCAAACTCCTTCCAATTATCCCGATTTGGTTGATGCCGCCGACTGGATGACCCTTTATAACGAATCGCAGAAACACAATGTAGACAACAGCAGTGTGGTTCCCAAATATTCGGCCGAGGAGATTGCATCGTACCGCGATGGAACAAACCTCTCGACTAACTGGAAGAAAGCGGTTATGCGTAACAGCGCTCCCCAAACGCAACATACGTTGAGCGCAACCGGCGGGAATGACGCGATTACCTATTATACCAGCATCGGGTATCAATACCAGGGCAGTTTTCTTCAGACGGATGCTATCAATTATGAAAAGTACAACATACGGAGCAATATCTCCGCAAAAGTCACTGAAAACATCCAGCTCGACCTTAATTTATCAGGCCTTGTTGATGAGCGGCAATCATCGCCTTACAGTTCGAACGACATTGTCAGGGCCATGTGGCTGCAACATCCGATGGATAAGGTCTACTATGATGAAGAGTCAAAAAAATATTCCATGATGGATTGGAACGTGATTCTGAACCCGGTGGCGATGATGGACAAGGACCTTGTTGGTGAAAATAACTACAAGAGCAAATGGTTTCAATCGAACGCCGCCCTGACCTACAAGGTTCCCTTTATCGAAGGACTCTCGCTCAAATCAATGTACAGTTACGACTACACCCTGAATGACAACAAAGAGTATTCGAAGAGTTACACCCTGTACCTGCCAACAGGCGCCGAATATAAGGCAAATACCCAGAAAAGCGGCAACAGCAGGATTTCCCGTTATTTCTACGGAAAAAACGCAAGTCTGTGGCAATTACAGATCGCGTACCAGCGTCAGTTCGGGAACCATTCGGTATCTGCCATGAATCTTTTGGAGAACTCACACTACCAGGGAGATAATTTTTACGGTACCCGCTACCTGGTGCTTCCTTTGCCCCAAATATTTGCCGGGATAAGCGAGAACCAGGAGATCAGGCAGAGTACATCCAGCGGTTCGCTTTACGATTATGCCAACCGCGCATCGGTAGGTCGTGTCTCTTACGATTTTAAACACCGGTATATGGCAGAATTCTCGTACCGTTACGAAGGCTCTTCCAAATTCCCGAAAAACAGTCGTTGGGGATTTTTCCCGTCGGTTTCGGCTGGCTGGAGAATTTCGGATGAGAACTTCTGGAAAAATTCATCGCTCAATTTCATCGACAACCTGAAATTCCGCGCATCATACGGGACAACCGGCGACGACAGCGCTTTGTCGTACCAATTTGTGAGCGGTTATCAGTACCCTGCTTCGGGAAGCCGCACCGGGCTGCCTGCAGGATATATCTTCGGGGACTCATTTGTTTCTTCGTCAAGCAATACCGGTTTGGCCAATACGGCAATCACCTGGTATAAGGCAAAAACACTGAACATCGGGGTAGATGCTACAGCCTGGGAAGGTTTGTTGGGTGCAACCGTTGAATATTTTAACAGAGACCGCACAGGTCTTCTAACCACACGTATCGGAAGTCTTCCCGGTATTGTAGGAGCAAATCTTCCCCAGGAAAACCTGAACAGCGACCAAAACCGTGGTTTTGAAATCGAACTGAGCCATATGAATCGTATCGGGGATGTCAGGTACCAGATTAAAGGCAACATCTCCTATACAAAAACCAAAACAAAATACTATGAAATGGCTGAATTGGGCAATTCTTACCTGAATTGGCGCAACGGGCTCAACGAGCGTTACAACAACATCTGGTGGGGTTATGCCGGAAACGGACGTATCACCAGCTGGGACGAAATCTACTACAATCCGGTATACATCGGTCGTGGTTCCATCCTGGGCGACTATGAATATTTGGATTGGAACGGCGACGGCTGGATCAGCGACCTCGATGTTCACCCCCTGGCCATCAACGGGCAGGTTCCACTGATCAACTATGGTTTGACTTTTAACGCTCAATGGAAAGGTCTGGATCTGACCATGCTTTGGCAGGGTGCAGGTAAAAAATATGTCATTGCCAGAGAATTCCTGTATCAACCTCTTTGGTCCACCACCAATGCCATCAGTGATTTCATGGACCGCTGGCATCCCGCCGATCCGAACGCAAACCCGTACGATCCGGCAACAGAATGGGTAACCGGCGAATACGGCTATACCGGTTCGTCGCCAAATGCGCTGTCCGATTTCAATATCCAGAACGCGGCTTATCTCAGGCTGAAGACCCTGGAAATCGGGTACACACTGCCCGGGAAAATACTCAATCCGGTCAATCTGAAAAACGTCAGAATCTATGCCAGCGCCTATAACCTACTTACGTTTACGAAGTTGAAATACATGGATCCTGAGTTCTACACAAATAATGATACTGGCAAATCGGGTCTTACCGATCTTGGATACAACTATCCCATCAACAAGACCTTTTCAATTGGTATAAACGTGAAATTTTAAAACTAACGAATTTATGATACTGAAAAAAATCTTACTGATCATAGGTTTAAGCGCCGCTGTTTCGGCCTGTACCGATCTGGATATTCCGCCTGTAAACCTGTTGGGAGAAAATGACATCTACGGCAGCAATGAAGGCGTAATGAGCAATATTGCCCGCATCTATAGCAGACTTCCTATCGAAGATTTCAAATATTACTATCCTTCAGGGTTCAACTCCAGCGCAACACAATATAAGCAAATGGCCTGCCTGACCGGCGAAGCCATCGGCCGCGACACACAAGCTGCCGACAGCGAAGGGTTCTCCTATTGGGATGAAGGATATTCACAAATCCGCGATATCAACATGCTCCTGGAGAAAGTTCCCCAATATTCATCTTCCATGCAGGAGTCTGCCGTAAAAACGTACCTGGCAGAGGCTCGCTTTGCCCGGGCCTACACGTATTTTGCCCTGGTAAAACGATACGGCGGGGTTCCTTTGATCGATGCGATCGTCGATTATCCGGCTTCTGTCGATATGGAGGGGACGCATCTTTTCCGTGCTTCGGAAGAAGCTATCTGGGATTTTATTGCATCCGACCTTGATTATGCCATCGAGAATCTGCCCGAAAATTCACCGGCAAAAGGCCGTGTAAACAAATACGTTGCCGCTGCATTCAAATCGCGGGCGATGTTATATGCCGGAAGTATTGCAAAATACAATACCGTGAATGAGGTTCAGGATCAGAACGGCACATCCTTGCGTATTTGCGGTGTTCCGTCAAGCCGCGCCAACGACTATTTTAAGGCCGCTTACGATGCCTCCAAACTGGTTACCGGATCAAATAAATATTCGTTGTACAAAGGTCTTTGGAAGGCAGACGACCCGGTTGCCCAGTACAACAATTTCAAAAACTTGTTCCTGAGCGAAACTTCTGAGAACATCTTTGTCAAGTATTACGACATGACCAATACCACGCATGATTACGACCAATCGGTGCAACCTAACCAGACGAAATCTGGCGGCAACGATTCGGAAGTCAATCCGACCATGGACTTCATCGAGATGTTCGACGGGATTGCCAAGGATGGGAATGGCCGTTTCAAAAACATCGACGACAACGGGAAGTATATCCTGTTCAATTCGCCTTTAAGCGCATTCGCCAACGCCGAACCCCGCCTGCGCGCCACGGTAATTCTCCCGATGGACACTTACAGGGGGCAGGTTATCGAGATTCGCCGCGGTATCTGGACCGGCGATGCGAGCAATGGCATACCGCCGCTGGCCAACGAAGGCGATGTCGGAAACTGTAATCAATTAACCGATCCCAACCTGAAACTGGCAGCAGGTTTAGGCTCAAATCCTTCCATCAGCCTCAATCCGGGCGACCCGAATGGAACCAGCATGAAGGCTGCAGGCGCCAACGGTCCGGTATCCAATTGGGATTTTGGTAATGTGGGTGGCATCTATCTGCGTAAGTACCTGAGAGAGAGCGGTACAACCAACGGCTTCAATTCCACCCAAAGCTGGATCGAAATCCGTTATGCCGAAGTTCTGCTGAACCAGGCCGAAGCCGCCTATGAGTTGCTCCTGGCTGGCGTTTCCGGCGATAATTATCGCACGGTAGCCTACACCAATATCAACAGTATCCGCGAACGCGCCGGCGCTACATTGCTTTCAGGCGAAACCGAACTTAGCAACATTCAGATCATTCGTACCGAACGCCGCAAAGAACTTGCTTTCGAGAACAAAACCTACTGGGACCTTAAGCGTTGGAGGGTTCTTTACGAAGAACAGAATAACAGGCGTTTCCGGATTCTCAACTCGTTCTACTCAACCGATGCACAAAAATATTTCCTGTCTGTTAAGTTTCAGGAACCGCGTGCAGGTTACCAGTATATCTACACGTTTGATACAAGATATTACTATCAACCAATCCCGGCTTCGGAAATAAACAAGAACCCGAATTGCAAACAGAATCCTGGTTTTTAACCCAATTCAAAATTTATGAATATGAAAAATATCGCATATTTCGCATTATTACTCCTTCTCCTCGCAGGCATGGTATCTTGTGAAGATGACAACTATGACGCCCCGGCCGAAACATTCAAAGGATCTTTTGTTGATGCGACAACCAAAGAACCTTTCCAAACAGCAATTGGAAATACAGGCATCCGAATTACGATGATGGAATACAGCTGGAGCGAGAATCCAACGCCATATTACATGTATTGCATGATGGACGGAACGTTTAGCAACACGAAGGTATTTGAAGGCCGATACGGTGTAAAGCCGGATGGAGCATTCGTCCCCCTTCAGGAAGAAATAATTGACATTAAAGGCACGGTTGAAAAAAATTACGAAGTTGAACCGTTTCTGCGCATCGAGTGGGTTGGAGAACCTGTTGTCAACACCGACGGTACGGCAACAGTTCAGGTGAAAATCACCCGTGGCACCTCAAATCCCGACTACCAGCAAGCTTTGGCCGAAACCTGGTTGTTTGTCAGCGAAACACAATACGTTGGCGACTTCAGTTACAGTCCGAACTATTCGACCAAACTGATCGGCGCAACCTTACCTGCACTGGGGCAAACAGTTAGCATAACCACAGGCTGGCCGGGCGGTATCGGTACCGGTTCACAACGAACATTTCCTTCTTACCCGAGAAAATATTTCCTGAGAGTGGGAGCCAGAATCAATAAACAAGTGAACAGTACCAACGTGTACAACTATACAACGGTTAAAGAAATAACATCAAAATAAAGCTGATTTTTTTGATTCCCCCGAAGAACCTGCCTTGCCAGTTCTTCGGGGATATCCATCCGAAAGTTTTTTATCGGCATGATCAATTTTAAGTTTACCGCAGGGATGCAAATGCAGACTTTCCTTTTGAAGGATCTTCTTCCCAATTCTTTCACTTCGTTTTAAAAAACATTTTATATTTTTAACTTATAATTTAAGCGTCCCTATTTTCTTTACGTATGAAATTTGAAGTCGATCATAACAGCTCCACTCCTCTGCACATGCAGGCCGAAAAACTCTTACGGGATTTGGTTGCCAAAAAGGAATACCAGGATGGAAAATTACTTCCGCGCGAGGTTGAACTCTCGAAACAACTTGGTATTTCGAGAAACACATTAAGGTATGCCATCCTGAAGCTCGTCAATGAAGGTTTATTGTCCCGGAAAAAAGGCTATGGGACAAAAGTTTCAACAACAGGCATTTCGGGCAGGGCAAAAAACTGGTTGAGTTTTTCACAGGAGATGAAAGCGTTGGGTATTGCCGTTCACAATTTTGAACTTCATGTGAGCTGGCAGGAACCGGAAGCAAAAGTGCTTTCATTTTTCGACCTTAAGCCGGAAACAAAAGTCCTGACACTTGAACGGCTCCGGGGAAAAGAAAATTTCCCGTTTGTATTCTTCATCTCTTATTTTAACCCGGACATTGGGATTACCGGAAACGATGATTTCAGCCGCCCCCTATACGAAATTCTTGAAGAAAAATACAAGGTGAAAGCTACCCTTTCGTACGAAGAACTGAGCGCTATTAAAGCCACCCCTTTCCTGTGCCGGAAGCTGAATCTTTCTCCCGAAGAACCTGTCCTGTTTCGCCGCCGCTTTGTGTACGACGAAAACAAACGTCCGATTGAGTACAACCTGGGGTATTACCGTGGTGATAGTTTTGTATTTACGGTAGAGAGCGAACGCAAATAAACCGGTACTTCGCACCTTCGTTATCTCTTGGCAGATCAGGAAAAAGGAGAATACACCCAATCACTCTCCGAAAATATTTTTGATTACCCCTGCTTTCGGGCAACTGGTACACCTCCAGTAAATTTCGTCCAAATCATAGCTGATGGCTGTTTCAATCGTCCCATGACATTTTTTTCCGAAACATCGGATATAGCTTGGTGTAAATTCCTCATTCATCGATTCAATGGCTTCATCGATAACCAGATTGAAAAATGAAGTAATTTCTCTGGTTTCCTTTGGCAGATGCTCCCATCGAACATCATATTCTCTAAAATCATCCTTTGAATCCGTCATAATTATATTCAGTCGGGTGCGAGTTCAAATTAGGAATAGCAGTCAAAAAAATAAGTATAAATTGTGTGAAAAAAAAGAGCTACAACTCATTCGTTGTAACTCTCTGATTTTTAAGTGGGCCCAACTGGGCTTGAACCAGTGACTCCCTGATTATGAGTATTAAGACCTCTGTTTTCTTCTATTTTCTTTTGTTTATATATTTCTTCTAATTTATTGATATTTAAGTTTTTATTTGATAATATCATTTTATCAAATAGTGCCTATTTTGAAATAATCGCTATGTTTGTGTGCAAATTGTGTGCAAACAATCGATTTGCACACGACAAATTAGAGTTTAAATATACTGTCTATGTTCAATTATGCAAACAGTGGAGTTACCGTTTCCTCTATTTTAGATGACAGGAGGGCAACCAAAGACAATTTATTTCCTGTCAAAATACGTGTAACGTTTCAGCGTATCCGCAAGTATTATTCGACCGGAAAATATATGACGTCAGAAGGATGGGAGAAACTACCAGATACCAAGAGTAAGAAAATGATTTCTGTGCGACTGGATATTCAAAATTCATTTGATGTTGTGAAAGATACTGTTCAGACTTTGCTGTACGAAGATGGCTTTTCCTTTGAAGCATTAAATAGTCGTCTGACGAAGTCTCCCTCAGATACTTTAAATGCTGGATTTAAGGTAAAGATTCAGGCTTTATTGGATAATGAACAGGTTGGAACTCATCTATTTTATCAGGATGCTCTTAAAAGTGTGGAATCATTTGGAGGAGAGAATATTCCGTATTTGTCTGTTACCGTAGATTGGCTAAGAAACTATGAAAAGTATATGCTTAAGTTAGGAAGAGCCTATACAACCATAGGAATGTATTGTCGTGCAATCCGTTCTGTTATCAATGAGGCAAAAAGGGCTGGCATAATCAAGGAAAATCAATATCCGTTTGGAAATGGTAAGTATGAAATAACAACGGGAACAGGTCGGAAACTGGCACTTACATTGCAACAAATAAAATCAATTGCTAATTATGCTGACGGAAAAGAAACGACCGAGAAATATCGAGACCTGTGGTTTTTCTCCTATCTGTGCAATGGTATTAACTTTGCGGATATGCTTACGCTCAAATATGCCAATATACGGAATGGCGAGATTTGCTTTTTACGTGCAAAAACATCCAGAACGTCCAAGGTAAAAAAAGAAGTATGCGCGATTTTGACTCCTGAAATGAATAAAATTATCCAGAGATGGGGAAATAAATCCCAAAAACCGGATGAATATATTTTTAAATATCTTACAGGTAAGGAAACACCCTTTGAGGAAAAAGACGTGATAAAAGCTGTCACCAAACTTTGTAATAAGCGATTAAAAAAGATCGGAACAACTTTAGGAATTGAATCATTGAGCACATACACTGCCCGGCATTCTTATGCCACATTAGTAAATTATTCTTTTAATAAGATAATTATCAACCAATTAGGCGATATCGAAAAGAAAAAGGGCAACAGATAAGTAGGAGAAAAAGTGCCTTATTACACTTCATTTTTTATACTTTCAAAATAACTCTGTTGTAAAGATAAACAAATAAATAGACTAATCCCGAGTATCCGCATATTTTTTTGTTGTTGCTTTTCAAAAAAGCAATCGTGTAAACAGTCTAATATTAGTCCGACAGAAAACAAAAAAGCCGTACCGACTTCTATATCAGGCATCATAATGGTCACGATGTTTGCAGTAATTCAATGAAAGAGCTACTGTTATGTTATAGATAAGAAATACTTCGATAACTGGATGCAGCGCAGCCTGTCATGGCTGGTGAGATCGTTGGCAAGCTGGATGATTCCGATGAGGAAGTTCCTTTATTTGATGGAGAAAAACTGCTGGACAACTAAGATGTCTGCCGGATGCTCAATATCAGCATGCGAACATTGCAACGTTACTGCTCATCAGGCGACCTACCTTTTCAAATGACATTTCATAAGATTCTATAAAGAGTCGGATGTCTTGAAATTTATTGAGACCTATTTTAGCCGTTTCCATGCAGAACGCAATAAGAAAAATAAAAAATGAGTTATTTGTTTTTGTTATCACCCCGCTTCGTCGCAAGACGGTGCGGGTTAGGCTGTAAAGAGAAAAGCGCCCGTATCAATTTACAGTATCGGCTCTTTTCGTTGATGCTAAACCTTTAATCTCTTTAAAACAATAGAATGATCAGGTTTAATCCACTGCTTTATACTGGCGATAACTACTCCCTTGTCGGAAACATTCGTAATTTTCCTTAATGTATGAACGTCATAGTTTGAATATTCAACATTCTAAAACGGATAAAAATGCTTATTTTCACAAGCTAAAACTAATCAACGAGTTATATGTCAGAGAACGTTAACAGCGAATCGTATCAGGGATTTGATGGGAATAAACTCATAGAAGGATTACGTGCTGAAAACGGGGCCGCCTTTGAGTATGTTTTCCGGAAATACTTTCCGCGTATCCGTCTTTTTGCCTTTCGCATGACCAATAACGATGAAGATTCGAGGGACATCGCCCAGGATGTATTTATTGCACTTTTTAAAAACACGAAAAGAATCACCAGCGAGGGTCTGTTAAAATCCTATCTGTTTAAAATGACCCGTAATGCATGCTTTAATTATATCAAACATAAAAAGGTTGAACAAAAATACCTTGACTTTATTCAATACGACAATCCGTCATTGAATCTCTATATGCTTAGTTTTCTGGAGGAAAAAGAAGCAGAGTATCTTCGGGCTGAAATCAAGAAAGAAGTAATGGCCATTATTTCAACGATGGGTGAATCTGTTCAAAAGGTTTTTGTGCTGAGTAAATTTCAACATAAAAAGAATAAGGAAATTACTGAAATAACAGGTCTTCATATTAAGACGGTCGAAAAACATCTTTCCAGGGCAATGAAGCGTTTGAAAAGTGAATTAGCGTTTGGAGGCGAACGAAAAATAACCAACCTTCATTTTTTTCTCACATTTTTTTAAAAAACGTGCGGGTTTTTTTTGCTCTTGATGTAACAATTATAACAAGCAAAAAAAATGGACTCTGAACAAACATCCTATTCTGAATTGATCAAAAAATTTTACACCGGGAAAATCAGTGTAAAAGAAGAAGGAGAATTATACAACGCTCTTCAAAATGATAAAAAACTTAAAAATGAGTTTTTTGAATTTGAAAGGAACTACGATTTTCCTATGGATCAATTAACAAAAGATCATTGGCATAAGTTGATTTCCAGAAGATACAGGTCAGACGGACAATTGAAAAAACAAAGAATTAGTTATGCAGGGCTGAAATATGCAGCAATTTTCCTGATTGGTTTTGTTTCTTTCTGGTTCATGCAAAATATTGTCCGGGAAAAGCCGGTGCCTGTGGTTGAGAACTATTGCGAAGTTGTAGTGCCCAAGGGACAGAAGTCACAATTGCATCTTCCGGATGGAACTACAGTGTGGTTAAATTCAGAAAGCAAGCTGCGTTATCCGGCAAATTTCTTACAAAAAGCAAGATGGGTTAAGTTGTCAGGCGAGGCTTTTTTCGATGTAACCCGGAACAATGGTCAGTCCTTTGTAGTAAAAACAAATGACTTTGATATCAAGGTTACAGGAACGAAATTCAACGTCATGGCTTATGAAGATTTTCACCGGACAGAAGCTTCTCTGGAAGAAGGAAAAATTGAAATTTTAAATAATTCGGGAAAAGAAAACGCAGAAATAGCGGAGTTGAAGCCTGACCAGAAGTTTATTTTTTCGAAAGAAAAGCATGAATATACGATAGCCAGATCGATCCCTGAAATTGAGTCATCCTGGAAAAACAATGAATTTGTTTTTGAGAATATCGAATTTTCTGAGTTTGCCAGAAGATTGGAACGATGGTATGATGTCGAAATTACATTTGCGGACAAGGAATTATCCGGGATTAGGTACACCGGAAAATTTAAGAATAAAGAAACCATCTGGCAAGTACTTGATATTATAAAACTGACAACAAAAATTGAATATACATTAACTGACAGAAAATTAATTATAAAGAAAGCCAAATAAATTAAAAAAGAAGGGGAATGATCCACCATTCCCCTTCTTAAGATTAGTATTAAAAGTTTGCAATACCAAAATTCAAATTTATGAAAAAAAATCAGATTTATCTGTATGGGAAGGGTGTATCCATACATTTTAAAAAATGTTTTCTCATTATGAAACTAACTGCTATCATTATTCTGATGGCTTGTTTGCATTTATCAGCAAAAAGCCTGGGCCAAAATCAGCGTATTTCTGTTGATTTCAGGAATTCTTCCATTAAAGATGTGTTCAATGAAATTGAACATGTCTCAGACTACACAGTATTTTACAGATCAGAAGATCTCACTGATTTGAAACAAGTCAATGAGAGTTTTTCCAATAAATCTGTATTCGAGATTCTGGATCATGTTTTAAACGGGACAAATCTCTCGTATGTCCTTAAGAACAGGGTAATCGTTGTGTTGCCAAAGGATCATTCGGAAGTTTTGACTCAACAGGCCAAAGATATCTCCGGCCGCGTCACCGATTCCTCCGGCGTTCCCTTACCCGGTGTAACAGTGGTAGTAAAGGGAACAACAATCGGAACAATAACCGATGCAAACGGGAAATATGAATTGGCAGGTGTTCTTTCTGAGGGAACACTCGTTTTTTCGTTCGTAGGAATGAAAAAAAGTGAAGTCGTCGTTTCAGGCAAAAGTACGGTGGATGCTGTGCTTGAAGATGAAACCATCGGTATTGAAGAAGTAGTTGCAATAGGGTATGGAACTGTTAAAAAACGGGACCTTACAGGTTCTGTATCGAGTGTAGATGCCGGAAAATTTCAGGAGCAAGCTGCATATTCGGTTGAAAATGCACTTGCTGGCCGCATAGCAGGAGTTAAAGTGACTGATGGAGCACAACCTGGCTCCGGAGCCTCAATCCAAATCAGGGGGGCTAATTCAATGTTGGGAGGAACCGAGCCATTATATGTAGTTGACGGCATTCCAGTAGAGCCAAACCAGGATGCCAAAGGGCAATCCGTTGGTGGGTCCGTTGAAACTTCAATTAATTTTATTGATCCATCCTCCATCGAAAGTATAGAGGTATTGAAAGATGCTTCTGCTACTTCCATATATGGGGCGAGGGGGGCAAACGGGGTAGTCCTGATTACAACTAAACAGGGGAAATCAGGAAGGCAGAAGCTAACTTTTAAATATTCGCTTAATATTGCCAAGGTATCAAAGCACAGGGATATTTTGGATGGGCCGGGGTTTGCAAACTGGTTAAATTTGTCTACGGCCAATCTATCATACATAAAAACATCGTGGTGGGATTACCAGCAAATGCTTTTTGACAATGGCCAGATTTCAGTAATACCTGATGTTTCTCCATGGGGCACCAAAAATACTACTGAGGCCAAAGCTTATAAATGGCAATTTGACGGAGTTGAAAGACCTTTGCCTGACAGTCCTGATTTGAATAATACGAATTGGCAAGATGAAATATTCCAAACAGCAATTACCCACAATTACAATTTAGGTTACTCTGGAGGTTCAGATAGAGGGACATTTTCGTTTGGTTTAAACTATTTGGAGCAGGAAGGTATTTTGATGGGTTCTGGTTATGAACGTATCAATACAAATCTGAATATAAATCAAAAGATAACTGAAAAAATCAAGGTCAATTCCATTATGAATTTCACCAAGGGTAATGCAAATGCACTTATGACCAACAACGGGCATAGTATTATGAATTTGATTACCAAGGTGACCAGTTTTGCACCAACCAATAAACCACTTGGTGCAGGAGAGACTTTTGAGGATTTTGATTTTAACGCTCCACAATATCAGGATAGCCCGATTGATATTGCAACAAAATTAGTTGATGATAAGGAACAAATAAATATGTTAGGTTCATTCGGCATAGATTATAAGATATTAAAGAATCTAACATTCAATGCTACCGGCGCTCTAACCTACAATGCAAATAACCGTGATACGTATTGGCCGATGTCAACTCAAAGAGGAGAGGCATCCAAAGGGGATGCAACCTCTTCTCGTAACCAATTTTTTAAGTATCTAACACAATATCAGTTGTCTTACAATAAACAATTCAACATAAATCATAGAGTTAATGCTGTATTGGTTCACTCCTATGAGAAATTTCAATTTAGAGAGGATTTTTTAAGTGTAAAAAATTTTCCTACCGATGTATTATCTTACAAAAACCTTGCTTCGGGGCTCGATTACGCTGTCCCCCAAAATAATTTTTACGATTCTTATTTAAAATCTTATTTGGGTAGGGTGAATTATAGTCTCAAGGATAGATACCTTTTAACGTTATCTTTTCGGGCTGATGGTTCATCGCGCTTTGCCAAAAATAATAAATGGGGTTATTTTCCTTCCGGAGCTTTAGCCTATAGGATGATTGAAGAGTCTTTTGTGAAGGACCTGAATGTTTTCTCAAATCTGAAATTGAGGTTATCATATGGTAAAACCGGAGGGCAGGCAATAAGCCCATACCAATCGTTAGCAACATTAGTCACAAAAAATTATACGTTTGATAGCAATATAGCATCTGGTTTTATAGAAAATAACCTTGAAAACCCTAATTTGAAGTGGGAAAATACAAACCAGTACAATGCCGGGATTGATTTTGGCTTCTTAAATAATAGATTTAACCTGACACTTGATGCCTATTACAAAAAAACGACCGATTTATTAATGCAAGTGGAAAATCCACCATCAAGCGGATTTGCTACTAAAATTGATAATGTTGGCGCAGTTGAGAACAAAGGTGTCGAGGCTGAACTATTGGCCACAATTCTGAATGGCAGATTAAAATGGAATGTCAGTGGAAATATTTCATTCAATAAGAATAAAGTGCTGGAAATGGGGAGAAATGGATTTCAATATTCATCATTTAGCATAAGTGGCTTTAGACCAATAATTTTCAAGGAAGGTGAGGTTTTAGGAGCTTTTACTGGCTTTGAGAAGGTTAAAATATTTGAAACATGGGAAGAGGTGTATACCAGTGCCCAACCCGGTGCATCCATTGGAGATATGATGTTTAAGGATCAAAACCTTGATGGCTTATTAAATGAAGATGACATAGCTATTATTGGAGATCCTAATCCTGATGCACTATGGGGGGTAACGAATGAATTCCGTTATAAATCTTTCGACCTGTCCATCTTAATTGACGGGCAGATTGGTGGAGATATTTATTCTATTGAAGATATGAACATAGAATCAAACTTTAGGCATCAGAATGCAACAAACCACGCAGCAGTAAATTCATGGGTTCCCGCCGAAGGAGTTCCCGGTTCATCATGGGAAATGAAAGACGGAACCATTTTCTCAACCGAAGGTTACGATTACGGTTTTGGGAATTCTGATCCATACAACGCCAGACCAATGTTTTACGTACTCTCAAGTGAACGTCGGAGAACTAGCGATGAATATGTGAAAGATGCCACCTTTATTAAATTACGCAATATTTCTTTGGGGTACAATTTAGGTTCAAGGGTGATAAAATCAATTGGAGTTAAAAATTTAAGGATATATGCGTCAGCTACAAATTTACTGGTAATAACCAAATATGATGGATTTGACCCTGAGGTGACCGCTTTTAATAATAGCCCTTCGCGTAGAGGACTTGATCTTGGTACATATCCTGCGTCGCGTACAATTACATTCGGTATAAATGCAACATTCTAATTTATTTTTTATTTATATAATTCTTTAAAAAGAAATTATGAAACCAATATATTTTTATAAAATGAAACCAATATATAAATTTATGGCTTTCCTGATATTCTTTGGAAGCTTCCTTTCGTGTGAGGATAGTATAATGGAAGAACCTCAGTCATCGTTAGCGCCTGAAAATTTCTATAAAACTGGTGAAGAAGGAATTATTTCAGTAAATGCATGTTATCAGTCGATGAAAGATAACTTCATATCTCAAGGTAATGGCGTTTATGTTTATCTTGATAATTTAACAGATTTTAATGATGGAAGTACCCAATTTATATCTTTTTACAACAATTCATTGTCATCTAATAATACATATGTCATAACCCTGTGGGAACGGTATTACACTACAATAGGAGCCACGAATGTTACTATTGGGAGAATGGAAGCTTCTGAAATTGATGAAGAAATAAAGAACCGCATAATAGGAGAAGCTAAGTTTATCAGGGCTTTAAATTATTTTCATATCGTGCAAATCTGGGGTCCGGCTCCTCTAAAAACTACTCTTCCACAAGGAACTGATAATATGGATCTTCCACGTACATCTATAAAAGAAATATATGATGCAATTATTGACGACCTGAAATTTGCTGAAGAAAATTGCTGGAATGTAGGAGAAACCAAAAGTGTTAATTCAAAATCTTATACAAATGATAGAGGCAGGGTCACAAAGGGAGCAGCAAAAGCACTGTTGGCAAAGGTTTATTTAAAAATTGCTTCAACATCAAACGCGGCAAACAGGCGTACTGATGCACCTTTGGTAAATAGCAACACTGGACAGGTTGATGGTTTGGAAGCTTATAAAGTTTTCGATTCGGCCACATATTACGATTTGTGTATTGCAAAATGTAACGAAGTTGAAGGATTGGGATATGCGCTAAATGGTGATTTTATGACCAATTTTAATACCAAAAAGAAAAACGGGATTGAGAGTTTATTCGAGATTCAGGCATTTGGGCAATTGGGTTATGGTTCAAGGTTGGCACCATTTTATTCCCCTGGTTATTCCGGGTTGTATGGCGGTACATGGGGAGGAACACATGGGCTTATTAAGACATTCTTATTAGCTAATAATGGCCCTTTTAGAATTTATAAAAATGCCTTTTTTGATTATCGTCCTGCAGTTGAAGGGGATCCTGCCAATAAAGTAAGCAAATTTGCTATTGACATAACTGATAATAGATACAAGAATGGATTTGTGCATAACTATTATCGTTATAACCAAAATAATAGGCTCTATTCTTGGGATGCCGGATCTGCTACTTACAAAGGAAATACGGGTGGGCAAGTTGTCAAGTTATATACGTCAAAATATATTGATACTGAAGGAACTATCCATGATGACAATTCCAATAACTGGGTACTTTTGCGTTTTGCTGATGTGCTGTTAATGAAAGCAGAATGTTTGTTTGAAAAAGGTGACTGGAACCAGGCTTGGGTGCTTTTAAAAAGGGTTCATATACGTGATGGGAATCAGAACATGGAGGGTGAGAATATCTTTCCCGGGAATTATACTGAATGGATTTCCAGGTTTGAGGGTTCAACAAATGAAGAAAAGTTTCGTGAAGCAATATTATACGAACGGTTCATTGAATTATTCTATGAGGGACACCGTTTTTTCGATCTGTGCCGCTTAGGCAAATTAGAGGAAAAATGTGCTGTTGTTGGACGTGCCAGAACAAGAAAAGGCTATTATTTGCCGATTTCTCAAACTGAGATTAATGCCAACCTGTCAATATCAGAATTGGATAATAACCCTGGTTACGAAACAGTTAAATGATGTTTTTTTGTTTTTAATCAAATTCGCACGTTCCTGTGCGAATTTGATTAAAAACGGCGTGAATTTAAATTTCTCAGAGATAGAATAATGCGTAGTGTTATGGCAATGGATTTTTTTATAATTCATGCTGAACGTATCTCAGCATCTAATATTAATAAATAACTAAATAATAAGCGAATGATGAATCGTCGTTCTTTTGTAAAAACAGTTACGACAACAACACTTGTAGGAATTGGAGTTGGTAATATTCCTATACTGTCGGCAGTGTCTCCAATGAAGAGAGGTGGCGTAAGTACCTGCAAAGAAGCGGTTGCTATCGCCATGTGGGATTTTTCCTGGTTATTGCGGCATGAACCGGGTCATGTGGTCGGAAGCGAGTTCGCAGATTGGGACAAGGTTCTGGATGAATTAGTTGACCGTGGATACAATGCCATCAGGCTTGATGTGTTTCCCAATCTTGTGGCAACTGAACCGGATGGCAAACTAGTAGAGACCTTTTATTATTCCCAAAACAAAAAACGTCCGGTAATGTGGGGCAATCAGCACCCTACCACGATTAATCCCAGGCAAGCCCTAAAAGAGTTTATCCCGCGTTGTCTCGACCGTGGCTTTCTTCTTGGGCTTTCGACATGGTTCTTTGGACCAGGAGCAGAGAAAATTGCCGGAGTGGACGAGTTTGTCCGTGTTTGGGACGAAACCCTTAGTTTCCTGAAAGATAACGACCTGCTCCACAATATTTATTATGTGGATTTGTTGAACGAATACCCCCTCTTTAGTGGGTTCAAATGGTTGCGAGCACAAATGGATAGTAAGATACAAGGGAACAAAGAAATGACACTGGGCGAAGGTGTGTATGAATGGAAGGAAAAGGCTGGAAACTACACCGGTGAGGAGTCACAGAAATTTTACACCTCTTTTGCCAACGATGCCATTTCCCGTCTTCTGAAAAAGTGGCCGGAATTAGATTTTATCTTCTCTCTAACATTAAATAAAAGCGCCGACTGGCGGGTGATGGCGCCAACAAAAATTGCTGCACTTGATGTCCATCTTTGGTTCGTTATGAATCCTCTGTTAGGCGATCCTGACACAGGATACTGGGAAAATATCCATAAACAGGCCGGTATTGAAGAGCGTTTTCCTCAGGTGCAAAGGGCATTGCTCGCAAACTGGAAAAAGTATAAGCCTGAGTTGATCGAATGGATGGACAAATCAATGGCAGAAGCAGCAGCGTTGGGTATGAAATATGGAAAACCTGTTGGTAACACAGAAGGATGGGGGATCATCAACTGGCTTGATCATCCGTCACTGAGTTGGGATATCATTAAAGAGACAGGGGTGATTTGTGCCAGACTGGGGAAAAAACACGGTTATCGATTCAACTGTTCATCCAATTTTACGCACCCTCAATTTCCAAGACTTTGGGCGGATATCGAATGGCACCAACGCGTGACAGGAATAATCAGAGGGGGCAATTAAGCAACAGCATAATACAGATTAAGAACTATAAAATCATTAAAAATGAAGAAAAACAATGCAATGGAGGGACTTGTTTCAAAAACCCTTCACCTTTCATTTGTTGCATTCTCGACCGTTTTCTGTATCACGAATGCTTCAGCAAAAGAAAAAAAACCTAATATCCTGTGTATAATAGCTGAAGATATCTGTCCAAATTTGGGCTGTTATGGTGATCCCAATGCCCTGACACCTAATATCGATCGTTTGGCAGCCGAAGGTGTACGGTTTGATTGTGCATTCAGCCACGGGTCGACTTGCGCCCCTGCACGTACTACCCTAATTCTGGGGTGTTCACCTGTAACGATCGGGGCACAGCAGATGCGTAATAATGTGATTAAGCCAGAAAGCATCCGCATTTTGCCTGAGTTTATGCAAGATGCCGGTTATTTTTGTGCTATAAATAAAACTGACTTCAATTTTGAATCACCATATAACAAGCCCAAAAAACCCGGTGATACGGTAGGGTGGGATGCACACATCGAAGGTAGTTACTTCTCAGCAGGAAAGGAGTTAAGCGAAAGCTTGGTTAAAGCATTGAGTAAACGTCAAAAGGGACAACCCTTTTTTGCTATGTGTACCCTTGGACGTACCCATGAATCACAATATGGTTACCCAACAGAAACCAAGGCGGCTCAGCGCCTTTGTAAGCGTTTGACACACGAGCAGCTTTGTGACCGTTCGAAGCTTCAAGTTCCTCCTTTTTTGCCTGATGCTCCCGGTATACGCGAGACTCTTGGACAATATTACGACGCGATTGCAGAAATGGATGCTCAAGTCGGTGACATTTTGGAATGGCTGGAGCAGGAAGGTCAGGCTGAAAACACTATTATCTTCTTTTTTGGCGACAATGGCATGGGTATGACAGGTGGAAAAGGTACTTTATGGGATGAAGGATTGCATGTTCCACTAATCGTTAGGGTACCGAAAAAATGGTCGAACTTATCTCCCCAATTGCCGGGAACAGTTAGTAAGCGCTTAGTTAGTTTCGAAGATTTTGCTCCATCAACCCTAAGTCTTATCGGGCAAACTAAGCCAAGTTCGATGACTGGTCAGTCGTTTCTTGGTCAGGAAGTTGCAACTCTCCGGAGTTATGTTTATGGAGTCCGTGATCGAGTTGATACAAAGGCTGATCTGATGCGTTCTGTACGTGATGAACATTTTCTTTATATCCGTAACTTTATGCCGTTTATGCCGTTCTCCCCAAAACACTTTGCTATACTTTGTGCTCCTACATTCTACTGTGATTGGCGTGATCTATATAACCAAGGTAAGTTGCCAGAGGGGCGCGTCAGTCAATTTTATACGCCAACTCGCCCATCTGAAGAACTTTATGATATAGTAAATGATCCCTATCAGCTTCATAATCTGGCAAATAATTCATCTTTTAAAAATGAGCTGGAACGACTTCGTAAAGAGTGTACTGCATGGATGAGAAAAAATCATGATACTGGATTGCTCCCAGAGAGTGAAATGTATAGGCGTGCAGAGTGTAGGTCTTCGAATTCCACAGAGTTGGATTCTTTGCTTAATCCGATTGATAAATTGTTGGAAGTAAGTGCAATGACCATGCAGATGAACGAACAAGATTTGCCAAAAATAAAAACATTAATGAAAGATTCTGATGCAGCAATACGCTGGTGGGCTGTTGCAGGTTTGTTAGGTCTTGGAGATAAAGCAAGTTTGGCACAAAAACAACTGGAAGTTGCCCTTGAAGATGAATCATTTCCTGTTCGAATTGCTGCGGCAGAAGTTCTTTGCAAAATTGGAATGGAAGACAAAGCTTTACCAGTATTGATTGATGGATTACTGCAAAGAGAGGATGCCCTGATTGCCGCTGAATCTATTGATGCATTAGAACGTTTGGGTAAAAAAGCATTGCCAGCTTTACCTGTATTGCATGAAATGGCGCAAGGGAAAAATCTCAAGTATGGAAATAACTATGTGAGAAATGTTGGCTTAAAAATACCAGCAATTTTTATTACAGAGGAGCTTGGGCATCCAATAGATTACCCTAAAAAACTGCCTTGGAATATCAAACGGATTAATGAGATACACGAGCGGTTATTTCCATAAATTCCCTGGAAACCGGGCTAGTAAAAATCAAATTACACCAATCAACTTGAATAATAAGTCTGAAAATCAGGTCGGATGTTAAATACAGGTTGTATTTTAAAAAATATGTTTGAGCCCTTTTAAAACTAGTTTTGAGAAAATAGATAATGGATATCCTTTTGAACAAAAAAGAAAACAAATGAGAATTTTTAAGATGATCACACCCTCTCTACTGCTCGTGCCGCTGGGGGCTATGTCGGCATTAAAAACGCCAGTGCCTGAGGGCAGACCTAATATCGTTTTTCTGATTTCAGACGAGCACCGTTGGCAGGGCATGGCTCATACCGATATGCCGGAACTCAAGACTCCAGAAATGTCGAAATTGGCCACTGAAGGAGTCAGCTTGGTTAACTGTATCAGTAATAACCCTGTCTGTGTTCCCTCTCGGACGATGCTGATGACTGGCAAATGGTGTTATGCCACTCGCACATTGGAGAACATTAACGAACCGATGCCCGATGTTGAAAGTCAACCAACAATGGCAAAAACATTTGCCGCCGCGGGTTATCAAACCGGGTATACCGGGAAATGGCACGTGAACATGGATCCTCAAAGTGCTGGGTTTCAAGATCATTTCCTATGGGATAATACCAATGAACACTGGAATTCTAGTTTTACCGAGTTGACTCAAAATCGTATCTCAACGAATTATCCTGGTTATGCCCCCATATTGATGACCGACCAAGCCTTGGGGTTAATGGACAAGTATGCAAAGTCAACGAAACCCTTCTTTTTGATGGTATCCTGGAACCCGCCCCATGCCGATATGAAGGATGCTCCCGAGGAATTCAAGTCGCTCTATCCAAATCAGGATGCATTGTCAGTTCGGGCCAACGCCACGGTAAACTCGAAAGAGTGGAGCACTTATCAGGGGTATCATGCCCATATTTCCGCCATCGACCGGGAAATCGGTCGAATTCTGGACAAGTTGGATCAACTGGGATGCACATCAAATACCATTGTAATCTACACCTCGGACCATGGGACGATGCTAAATTCTCATAATCTTAACAGCAAACGCTACCCGTATGAGGAATCGATTCGGGTTCCATTTTTGCTGCGTTGGCCGGGGAAGGTGCCGGCCAATTCCAAGCCGGACTTTCTTCTGGGAACGATTGATTTATTTCCAACCCTTTGTGGTTTAGCTGGAATCTCCGTTCCGCCAACCTGTCAAGGTCAGGACCTATCGTTGGCGATTCAAGGCCAATCGGTTCAAACGCCAAACTCCCAGTTCATCATGCACATTGCCAACTATAAGGATTACGAAATAGTAAAAAATAACTCCAAAGCAAAAATTTTCCGTCCGTATTTCCGTGGTGTGCGCACAACACAATACACCTACTCGGTTGGAGTGAATGGACCCTACATCCTTTATGACAATAAGAAAGACCCGTTGCAACAGAAAAATCTGATCAATGATCCTTCCTATGCCGAGGTTGCCCGAAGCTGCCAGAGAGAGCTGGACATGTGGCTGGACAAGGCAGAATATGCTTATATGCCTGCGGAACTGAAGAGTAAGCTTATGCCCATGGGTTTAGGTGATCGGATAGCCTATCAGAATATTGCGGCAGCTGAAGCAATGATGAAAAATCCAAATGGGGTTCGGGTTAGAGGTGAAGAATAATTATAGAATGATACAAATAAAAAGAATAAAAAATGAAAAGAATAACAAATGAAAAGAATAACAAATGAAAAGAATAACAAATGAAAAGAATAACAAATGAGACAATACTAAAGTCGATAGCTTTAAGTACTGGTTTGCTTATGTCGTTATTTACGCAGTTGAATGCCCGTACAACATTGCCACAAAAGAAGCAAACGAATCCGAACATTGTCGTGTTCACTGTTGACGACATGGACATTACCTCTGTGAATTGTTATGGCAATCCACTTCCCGGTCTTACCCCGAATATGGACCGCTTGGCTTCACAAGGTATTCGTTTTACTAATGCCCATGTTAGTTCGGCAATATGCATGCCATGTCGTCAATCCATGATGACCGGGTTGCATCCACATCGCAATGGGTCGTTTGGTTTTGTTGAAGTGGAGAAAGGGTACTGCCCGTCATTGTCAGGAATTCTGATGGAAAAAGGTTATTATGCAGTCTCCATTGGAAAAGGGCGTGACTACAAGGCGTTTCCCTGGGATGAATTTTATGATGGTCTGGGTAAAGGTGGATGGTACAGTCGAAATCCGACAGGATTTTACGAGAAAGCAAAGAGTGCTATCCAAAATGCCAAAGCAAAAGGACAACCTATCTACCTGGGAGTGAATACTTCAGATCCACACCGCCCATTTCCAGGTTCCGAACAGGAAAAGTGGTTTGTGGAAACAAAACATCGAAAGGTGCAGCCTGATGCAGAAGATTATCCTGTTATGGAACCGTTTTGTTCAGCAGATGAGGCACCTTTGTTACCATATCTACCTGATTTACCTGACATTCGCAAAGAAACCGCTCAATATTATACCGCGGTACACCGGGCTGATGATACACTGGGATTAATTATGAAGTTGCTTGAAGAAGAAGGAATTGCAGATAATACATTGTTCATATTCTTTAGCGACCATGATGCTTCCATGCCTACTGCCAAACAGAACTGTTACTACCATTCTTCAGTTACCCCACTAATGTTCCGTTGGCCAGGTAAAATCAAGCACGGATTGGTCGATGATGATCATATGGTCTCAACATTAGATTTAATGCCTACTGTATTGGAAGCATTGGATATTCCGGAGCCGGAAAAACAGGATGGCCGTTCTATGCTCCCTATTTTGTTGGGCAAAAAGCAAAAAGGCAGGGATGCTGTCTTCACCACTTACAACTATATTTATCCGGGAGTGCAGGTATTTCCAATGCGTGCAGTACATACCAAAGAGTGGAGCTATGTGTTTAACCCATGGTCCGATGGAATAAAGAAACGTCAGCAAGAAAGTGGTGAGCCAACTGAAAATCAGAGTGGTCTTACTTTTGCTGCCATGCAAAAGGCTGCTCAATCTGATCCTGAAATGAAAAAAAGGATGGATTACATTCTCTTACGACGCCGTGAAGAATTGTTTGATCTAAGTAAAGATCCTTATAGTTTTAACAATCTTGCTGAAAACCCGGAATACAAAGAGCAATTGAAGCAAATAAAGAATTTGTTAATTAAGGAAATGATACGCAGCGAAGACCCATTACTTAAAAGTATAGAAAATCATGAATCATATCCGGTTGACTGGAATTGATATTATCTCACAAAAGCCTTTTAATGGAATAAGTTGAAAACCGCTTTTATTCGATTACGGGACAGAGTAGAAAGACCGTTATTTTTCAGTTACCGGGATAATAAAATAAACGTACAAAATTGAAACATAAAATTTATAAAATCAGGAGAAAAATCAAGTTCCAGTTTTAATCTGTCAAAGTAGAATTAATCAAGTCTACATAAAAAATTAGTTTATAATAAAAAATGAAATATTAAAAAAATGAAAATATTAAAAAAAACAAGTATTATTTTATTGGCTCAATCAACATTATCAATGCCCATAGCAATCTCAGCAATTGCTCAAGAAAAACCCTTAAATATAGTGTGCCTGGTATGCGAAGATATTAGCCCATATCTTGGTTGTTACGGAGATCCTGTAGCACATTCTCCTAACATTGACAGATTGGCGAAGGAGGGAGTTCGATATACAAATCTCTATGGAACTCATGGCGTATGTGCCCCAAACAGATCATCTTTAATTACAGGTATGTACCCTTCTGCTATGGGTACAAATCAAATGAGAAATAAGGGAAGTGTCCAGTATTTGCCCAAAGGAATTACTCCCTATGATGTGGTGTTGCCCGAAGGAGTAAAGTGTTTTACAGAATACCTGCGTACAGCAGGTTACTACTGTACAAATAATGGTAAAACCGACTATCAATTTGAAGCGCCCCTTACTGCATGGGATGAAAATGGGGAGACTGCAGATTGGAAAAACGCCCCCAAAGACAAGCCTTTTTATGCAGTATATAATTTTGGAGTAACCCATGAGTCTCAGATATGGAAAAGAGGAAAGTTACCTTTGACCATAGATCCTGCAAAAGTAGTGGTTCCCCCATACTATCCAGATAATGAAATTGTCCGAAAAGACATCGCCCGTATGTATAGCAATATAGAAACAATGGATGAGCTGGTACAGAGCAAAATTGATGAACTTAAGGATGCTAGGCTGTTGGATAATACCATAATTATTTTCTATTCAGACAATGGTGGTCCTTTGCCTCGACAGAAGCGATCTATATATAATTCCGGACTTCAAGTTCCTATGATTATTCGTTATCCTCATATGAAAGATGCAGGAACTGTTGAAACTCAAATGTGTAGTTTCATAGATATACCAGCCACCATCCTGTCGCTGGCTGGAGTCCGTCCCCCTGAGTACATGCACGGAAAAGCCTTTGCAGGCAAGTATAGAGCGCCCTCTCGGGAATACGTCTATGGAGCATCAGATAGATGTGATGAGCTAATTGATAAAATAGGCACGGTGAGAGATAGAAATTATCAATACATACGTAATTATATGCCAGATTCTACAGGGCAATATTTACAGTCGGCTTTCCGCAAGCAAATGTCCATGATGCGAAATATATTAGAGTTAAGGGATCAAGGTAAATTAAATGAAACTCAAATGAGTTGGCTCAAAGCACCACGCCCTGTCGAGGAATTTTACGATGTTGACAATGATCCCAACGAAATTCATAACCTGATCAATGATGAGAGATATAAGGTGGAAATCCAGCGGCTAAAGGCAACTTATAACCAATGGGTACACGACTACAACGGATTTTGGATGCTTACAGAAAAGGAGGCACGAGACTTAATGCTGCCGGGAGGTATTCAACCAGTTACTGAGAAACCTGTTATTATCCAAAACGGAGACGAGGTAAAAATATTTTGCCCTACTCCCGGAACTTCAATTGCTTACCAAATCAACGGGAAAGGGTATAACGAAAAACATTGGTTCCTTTATACCGGGGCAATGAAATTACAAAAAGGTGATACCATAAATGCGATTGCGGTCAGGGCTGGCTATAAAGCTAGTCAAGTTGCAGAACTGACTTATTAAACATATTAGAATGATAATACTAACTCCTAAACATACATAAAGCGAATTTATAATTAAAAACTAAGAATATGAAGAAACTAATTTTATTTGCAATACTAATAGTATGGGTACCAGCCTTGTTCTCACAATCCCATTCGACACCTTTGGGAAGACTTGATCCGTTTTGGCGTAATCAGCCGGTTTTAGGGCCATTCCTTCAGGATGGGATAAGTCTAAATAAAGTGCCTGACTATTTTCTTGATACTGATTTTCCTTATAAAAAGCGCCCCTTTGAAAAGGAAGTCCTTTTTGCTGACCACCTCTCGGTAGTAAGGCTGCTCGGAGGTACTGATAATTTTCCCGGGCTGAAGCTGAACCTTGAAAAAGGAAATGGTGTGAACGCCGATGGAACAATGAAAAAGTCAAGGCTTTTAGCCAGTGATACCGCCTCCATTCGAAAATTATCACGATATGATTTTGCATACAGGAAAAGCGACGGAACACTTGGTTTTCGCCCCGAACTCATCGAAGCTAGGCTCAAGCCTTATTTGAATTTGGGCTATACAGATTTAACCATAGTGTTGGATAATGTGCCATGGGGCCTGCGAAAGAACCCGATCATTGGCGGGTTTGGCCAGGTCGGGCCAGCCGATAATCCGGAAGAATGGTACCGGACGGTGAAAGAGCTTTGTGAGACATTGAAAAACCTTCTGGGGCAAAAAAAAGCTAATCAGCTCCGGTTTCGTATTGGTACCGAGATGAATGGATGCGAACGTTTTGCAGGGACGGAGGACCAATTTATTACCCATTTTGATTATGCCACCGCTGCCATTGCCGATGTTTTACCCGGTGCCCGTTTAAGTTTGTATAATATCTCGTCTGCATCCATTGAAAATATTAAAACACGACACAATGTGAATGCTTTCCGCGTAATTGAACATTCTTCTTCGGGTATTAACAGAAAATCGGGGAAACCCAATGTCGCGTTACCTTTTATCGCCGCATCGCGTTATTATTGCGAGAAAAATGATTTAAACACCATCGTGAGTGGTATCGATGAAGTGTGGGATTTCATTAAAGACAGTATTCCCGGGAATAAAAATTTTATCCGTGAGATACATGAATACGGTGCAATTGGCGATTGGAATGCTAACCCGAGAACCAATAATCCTGATGCATTTGGAAATGCCATGAATTTGCAAATGATGATCAATCTTTATTCCAATGGATTAGACCGCTTGTTTCACTGGAATATGCTCGAATCAGTTGACATTGCAGGGCAGCAAACATTAATGATCCCCAATAGTCAATTATGGGGCTATAGTGTATTGGATTATATGGCAGGAGGAGAGGCATATAAAATCATACCTGAAAGCACAAATGTTGATGACCAAACAACCCACACGGCTCTCTTGAGTGTATTTAATAATAAGACTTATCTACTTGTCAATGCATTTAATGCCAATAGAAACAGTCATAATAAATATGTAGTGACTTTGAAATTACCTAAGAAAAATGTTCCATTTCAAATCAACAGCCTAAAGTCAGCAACGCTGAATAATTCCAACAGTATCTATTATAATATTCGTAAAGACATTGAGGGAAAAGGAATACTCAATCCTATCCTTACCAATAAGCCAGAATACATTCCGAGAGATTTGGGCAGTTTGACCAGTGATCTGAGTATAGGGCGCAGGGTGATTGCTGAAAATTGGGATAAATACAAGTTATTGTGGAAAAGTTCCCTGACCCTGAAGGCATTTAAGGGCACAATAGAGGAAGATGCAGATTTTTATAAAATTTCGGTTGAATTGACTGCTCCTGAAAGTACTGTGATAGTTATGGGAAAATAATATTAAAATATTAAAAATGAGAAGATTAAAATTGTTGTTAATAATGTTAATATCCTTCGCCGGACTTTCAAGGGGACAGCAAACCAGCAATACAATTGAATTAAGTGCAAATTGGGAATATACACATTTCCCCTATTGCCAAACCGATGAGGAGGCACTTAGTAAAAGTAATTCGGGTATATGGAAAACTGCCGTTGTGCCAGGTGATGTGCATCTCGACTTGCAGCGTGACGGAGAGTTACCAAATCTGATTTATGGTCAAAATTTTTACCGGTCTTTATGGGTAGAAAATGAAGATTTCATTTACAAAACAAGCTTCAATGCTCCTGCGACTACGAAGGGTTCGAGAACATTTCTCGACTTTGATGGGCTTGATTGCTTTGCCACAATATGGCTAAATGGCATACAAATAGCTAAAACTCATAATATGTTTATGAGGTACTCTTATGATGTTACCGATATGCTGAAAGAAAAGGAAAACCTTTTAACTATTCGTCTTGCATCTCCCACGAAGGAAATTTACAAGTACTATCCCAATGCAACAGAAGTACTTAAAAATATAAACGGCGCTTTTGGGGTGAAGGAGCGGCTTATTACCAGAAAAGCTCAAATGAGCTACGGTTGGGACAACACACCCAGGATTATCACCACGGGTATTTATCGACCGGTAAAGTTAAGAGTTTGTGAGGTTGGTAGAATTGATAATGTTTGGTTTAGAACCAGTCTCAAAAATAATTACACTTCAGCAACAGCTAATATTGCAGTGGACGTAATAGGAAATGTCAAAATGACGGGTGAAATTGAAGTTATCCTTTCAAAAGATGAAAAAAAATACAGGGCTTCACAAAAAGTGAAACTGACCGGGTCTAAGCAACTTAATAAAACAGCGTTTTCGGTCAATATCCCCGACCCTGAACTCTGGTGGCCGTCAAACTTGGGGAAACAGCCTTTGTACACCTTGGTGGTGAATATCAAAAAAGGAGGAAAAATCACTGATTCATATTCTGAAAAAGTAGCTATTCGCGAAATAAAAGTGGTAAATACCCCGGTTGAGAAAAGAATGGTCAATTACCGGATAGGAAATGTAGAAAAAGATGGCCCTGTACCGATGGATGGGATTTCCGTGGGTGCCTGGAACAAAATCCCTCTTGATAAACCCGAAGAAGTTGAGGTAACCCCTTTTAAATTTCACGTGAACGGCCGTTACGTTTTTATCAAAGGATTCGACTTTCAGCCATTAGATATTTTTCCTGTAACAGTGGGCAAAGAAAAATATTACCGGTCTATAGATGCGGTAGTACAAACAGGATCAAATATGCTCCGTGTGTGGGGTGGTGCAAATGTTGAAAATCCCGAATTTTATGATGCCTGCGATGAAAAGGGTATTTTAGTCTGGCAAGACTTTTTTTATGCTTCCGGTCAGTTTCCAAACGATGATTTCTTTCTGAAAGAAGTGGAAACAGAAACAATTAATGTGGTTAAACACCTGAGAAACAGGGCGTGTCTTGCCGCGTGGTGTGGCGATAACGAATCGGATATGGTGAATTATGACCGTGGATTTGGTCAGTTCTCCAACAAAATCACCCATGTGGTACAAAAACAGGTACTCGCAAAATACGATCCCGGCCATTTCTGGCATCCGTCAAGCCCATCGGGTGGCGGGTACCCCCGAAGCCCATGGGGCGGGGATAAGAGGAACTGGGGATCGCTTTACCCGCAAAACGACTATCAACATATCCGGGGCGACGAAGCAAGGTTTATCAGCGAAGGCGGGGTTAGCGCTTACCCTCAGCTTTCGACCCTCCGCAAATTTATGCCGCAGGAATCCGAGTGGCCTGTAAATAGTGACTACTACTATATGCATTGGGGGGATCTGCCCACAGCCCGTTACCAGCTATATAAACCGGTATTACAAAACATCAATGCCTATTTCGGCACTCCCCGGAACCTGGCTGAACTGGTTTACCTTTCCCAGGTGCTGCAGGCGCACGGCCTGTCGAGAATGGCACAAAACTTCAGGAAAAATATGGACCAGTGCGGCGGGGTCATGATGTGGAAGTGGGCAGAAGTGTGGCCTTCGGTTTGCTTTAGCATTTTTGAACACGAAGAGTTTAAAAAAGCCGGGTTCTATACGGTAAAACGAGCATACTCCCCTACTGTACTGACGATGGATAATGTGGATAACAAACTTGCAGTTTGGTATATCAACGACCTCACCGCGAAGCGCAATCAGCGGATCAGGTGCCAGCTTTTAATGTGTGATGGTAACCTGGTCAGGGAGTGGTCTAATGAGGTTGATTTTGAGGAAAACAAATCTGCCAAAGTTATCGATATCGATGTAAAACAAGTTGATTTTAGAAATGGAGGGTACTATTTCAAAATGTGGGTGGAGAATAACAGGGAAATACCTGTTTATCACTACATCCCGTGTTACTTTAAAGAGTTAAAAACAAAGCCGTGTGACCTCACCTTGTCGGTCGAACGTAATAGCGCATCAAAAGTGACACTCACTTTCAGGGCGAACGAGTTTACACCTTATGTGCTTATCACCGGGAACGACCCGACTATTAACTTTTCTGACAACGCCTTTTTCATGGAGAAGGGGGAGGTGCGAAAGATTGAACTTACGGTACCCAAAGGCGAACTTTGGGGAGATTTTTCATACAGGTGGTGGAATAGCGGAGAAGCTAAAACTTTTACCGTGGAATCAGAATTGTTAAAGCCAATTGAAATGAAAACAACAATTTTCCCGTAACATTATGAAAAATTATTTATTTTTAGCATTAACCATAATAGTTTTTGTTTTTTCCCCGCGGGTTTATGTCAATGCAGCACAAAATACAAAAGGAGGGAAAAGTGACTCTCTTGGGTATCTCCCTCCAACATACAGCAATATTTCCTACGGTGGACACAAGCACAATGTGCTCGATTTATGGATAGCCGATGGGAATTCGCCCAGACCATTATTGATTTATATACATGGTGGAGGTTGGGAAGGGGGTAGTAAGGATATGATTCATCAACGGGTTCCAATTTTAAAGTGGCTAAAGAAAGGGGTGTCGGTGGCATCTGTTGATTATCGCTATAGTTCTGAGGCTATTTTGCCCGCCCCGGTCTTAGATGCTGCCAGGGCCGTCCAGTTTCTAAGGTATAAGGCGAAGGACTTCAATATAAATCCGTCCCGCGTTGTATTGCAAGGGGGCAGTGCAGGCGGGTGCTCGGCACTGTGGATTCTGTTTCATGATGATTTGGCTGATCCGTCCTCCTCGGATCCGGTACAACGGGAATCCAGTCGGGTTCAAGGCGCTGTGGGACAATTCCCTCAAACCTCTATAAACCCTGTTATGCTTAATACTTGGATTGGTGAGAAGGCAGCTGCTTACCCTATGATTTTCAAAGCGGTTGGAGCGGTAAGCTATGTTGATATGATGAATAATTACAATAAATACAAATCGCTGATTGATGATTTTTCACCCATAAATTATATGGATCCGGAAGACCCGCCACTCTATCTAATTTATCCGGGAAATATGTCTTTACCTCCTTCTACTCCAGCGGTAGCAATTCATCATCCAATGTTTGGCATAAAACTAAAAGAAAAAGCAGATAAAATAGGTTATAAACTAAGTTTAGATATTCCGGGAACAATAAGTCCTGAATCTTATCCCAATACTGAAACTTTCATTGAGAAAATTTTGCTTGATGATAATTCTAAATAGAGATTGGAATTCAAATGGTTTTCCCGTAAAAAAAAAGAAGAAAAAAAGGTTAAAATAATCGTATCTGAGATAATTTGAAGGTAATGGTATATACATTTAAATGAAATGAAAATATTAAATCTCCCATTTTCGGCTTTCATAAGTGCAGCCACGTTTGCAGTTACGGCTTATGGCCAGGATCAACACTACGATAATCGTCCAAATATTTTGTTTATTATGTCGGATGATGCAGCTTCAAATGCAATCAGTTGTTACAAAAGCCGCTTGAGTAGCGTTTTTCAAACACCTAATATCGACAGGATTGCAAATGAGGGAGTACTGCTTAACAATTGCTTTGTTACTAACTCTATTTGTGTTCCTAGCAGAGCGTCAATCCTTACCGGACAGTATAGCCACAAAAACGGGGTTTATACCTTGGATGATAAGTTGGACACTACTCATGAAACAGTTGCAAAAATTCTTCAACGCTCTGGATATACTACCGCAATGATCGGGAAATGGCATTTGGTAACTGAGCCTCAGGGTTTTGATTACTATTTTGCCATGAAGGGACAGGGTCGGTATTTTGACCCTCTTTTCAATATCAAAGGACAACTTGATGGCAATACCTTTGAGAAATCAAAAGGAACAGTTTTTAAAGGCCGGCATATTACGAGTGTTATAGGCGATGAAACCTTAAAATGGTTAGATGTCAGGAATAAAAGTAAACCTTTCTTTCTGATGTGTCACTTTAAAGCTCCACATCGCCCTTGGCAACCCGATAAAAAGTATCAAGATATGTTTAAAGATGTAAGAATACCTGAGCCCACAAATTTATATGACAAGTATGAGTCTCGCGGAAAATACACTCACTTGCTAAAAATGAAATTGGAAGATATGGACTCCGTTGATCTGAAACAAAAGTTTCCGGTTAATCTTTCGCGCGACGAGCACCGTAAGTGGGCATATCAATTATACATGAAGGACTACCTTCGTTGCATGGCGGGAGTTGATGAAAATGTTGGACGAATACTCGATTATTTAGACACACATGGACTGACAGAAAACACCATTGTGATTTATACCTCCGATCAGGGATTCTTTTTGGGAGAACACGGATGGTTCGATAAGCGTTTAATGCAGGAGGAAAGCCTTAAAATGCCCTTTGTGATGCGGTACCCAAAAGAAATTAAACCTCCAACCACAAACAATGATATGACACTCAATATCGATTTTGCCCCCTCATTCTTAGATTATGCCGGCCTACCAATTCCAACATTTATGCAAGGCCGGAGTTTTCGGGCCAACCTTCAGGGAAAAACTCCTACCGATTGGCGTACCTCTATGTATTATCGTTACTGGATGAACATGGAAATTTTCCACCATACTCCTGCTCATTTGGGCATTCGCACAAAGGATTATAAACTAATTTTTTACTATGACGATCCTCTTGGAAAAACAGGCTCGTTTGGCTCAACTCTCGTTCCTGAGTGGGAACTATACGATCTTAAAAAAGATCCTCTCGAAATGAAGAATGTATATCGCAATCCGAAGTACAAGACAGTTGTCAACCAGATGAAAACCGAACTGCTTAAAAAGAAAGACGAGGCGGAGGATAATGAGGACGAGGATAACCCAACGATGAAGAAAATAATGAATAAATTTTTTTAGTAAAGAAAAATATTACACTTAAAATTTTCATGCGATGGATAAGATGAAAAACACAATATTTCTATCAGGCATGTTAGTTGCCGGTACGTCTATGTTTTCCCCTTACAGTGCATTTGCTCGAGTGGCTGAGAAAAAACCAAACATTATCTTTATTCTCACGGATGACCACCGTGCTGATGCACTTGGTTATGCCGGGAATAAAATCATTCAGACCCCCCAGATGGACCGCCTTGCGAGGGAAGGTGTGTATTTTAAAAATGCCTTTGTAACTACGCCAATATGCGCAGCGAGCCGGGCTTCAATCCTTACCGGGTTATACGAACGTACTCATGGTTATACATTTCAACAAGGTCCATTAAAAAAGCCTTATATGGATATCGCATATCCTGTAATACTCAAACAAAATGGTTACTACACTGGCTTTTTTGGAAAGTTGGGAGTTGATTACAAGGATGCGGAAAGTTTATTTGATAAAGCTGATATATATGACCGTAATGGAAAATATAACGACCGTAGAGGTTATTTTTACAAAACCATTGGACAAGATACTGTCCATCTTACGCGTTTTACAGGTCATGAGGCGCAAGAGTTTATACGGCACGCTCCTGCCAACAAGCCATTCTGTTTATCACTCAGCTTTAGTGCACCACACGCACATGATAATGCCCCCGGGCAATATTTCTGGCAGGAGAAGTCAAATAGCCGTTATGCCGATATGACCATTCCTCTCCCTGTAACAGGCGAAGATAAATACTTAAATGCTTTGCCCAAAGAGGTGAAGGAAGGATTTAACCGTACCCGCTGGTACTGGCGTTTCGATACCCCTGAAAAATATCAGCGAAGTATTAAAGGGTATTACCGGATGATCAGTGAGATTGACGATGAGATTGGGGAACTCAGGGAAATGCTGGAAGAAAAAGGAATTGCTGATAATACTGTAATCATTTTCATGGGTGATAACGGTTACTTTCTGAGCGAACGTCAACTTGCGGATAAATGGTTAATGTATGATCTTTCGCTAAATGTTCCCATGATGATTTACGACCCCAGGGTTAAGAAACATCAGGATGTAGCCGATATGGTGCTCAATATTGATGTTCCAAAAACCATTCTCGGTCTTGCCGGGGTTAAAGCTCCTAAACCTTATCAGGGGTTAAATTTAGTGCCTTACATTAACCATCAAAAACCTAAAAAGGTCAGGAAAGAAATTCTGTTTGAACATCTATGGAATCTTCCTCAGATACCTTCGAGCGAGGGCATTAGGACAGATCAGTGGAAATATTTCAGGTATCGTTTAATTAAAGCTCCGGAGGAGTTGTATAATTTAAAAAGCGACCCGATGGAGCAAATTAACTTAGCTCAAGACCCAAAATACAAGGATGTGCTTTTTAAACTGCGCAAAGAATGTGACGCACAGATAAAAAAATACATATCAGCCAAGCTGTGCCCGGATACAGTTGATCCTAAAGACATAATAACGAATTTTTAAAAACTAAATATCCAAAATAGAAACAATAAATTAAAAACCCATAAAGTATGAACGATAGATTTCAACCCGACTACACCAATATTTTGAAGGTGTTGCATAATCAGCGCCCTGAATATTTGCCTCTTTATGAGCATCATATCGATGCACCTTTTATCTCAAAGGTGTTTGGTGAGAATATCTCATCGCAGGGGTTAAAACCCAATGAATTGGAAGAATACTATCGGAAAGTCATAGGTTTCTGGAAAGATATGACGTATGATGCTTTCGATTTTGAGGCGGCAATCTGTGATATTCTGCCGGGGCACGGAGCAATTTTGGGAGGAATGGCTGGTCCGGTCCAAACCAGGGAGGATTTTGAGAATTACCCCTGGGAAGATGTTCCAAAAATATTCTGGAAAACATACACTCCACATTTTGAGGCAATTCGAAAAACCTTGCCGCCTGGAATGAAAGCTTATGGTGGTTGCGGATATGGTATCTTTGAAGCGAGTCAGGATTTGGTCGGGTACGAAAATCTATGTCTGATGCAGTGTATGGATCCGGATCTGTTTGCTGACATTTTTATAAAGATAGGTGACCTTTGGGAATCCTTATGGCAGGGAGTGATCGAAAAATATTCCAATATATTTGTTTTTTTCAGGATGGGCGACGATCTCGGACATAAAACCTCGACCTTGCTGGAACCGGATATTATACGTCAGCATATTTTCCCTCAGTATAAAAGGATTATTGATTTGGCACATAGTTCCGATAAAAAATTCTTACTCCATTCCTGTGGTAATATTTTCCCTCTCATGGATGATATTATCAATTTGGGTATCGATGCCAAACATTCAAATGAAGACCAGATTGCCCCCTTTACAGAATGGATTGATAAGTATTCCAAACGAATAGGACTTTTTGGCGGATTTGATCTTAATTTGCTGGTTCTGGAAAAACCTGAGACTGTTTTTAAAACTGTTCTGGAACAAGGGACTCTTTATAGAAAATTAACAAATGGTTATGGGTTGGGATCGGGTAATTCAATACCCGAATACATTCCAGTCGATAGTTTTATTGCAATGATTGAAGCCGTTAAGGAGATAAGGAGACAAGAAAATAAATAATTACCACATGGATACAAACACGCATATGAAAAAGATATACTCGCTAGCCATAGCAACTCTTACATTTTCTGTCTCTTATGCACAGGAGAGACCCAATGTGTTATTAATTTTAACTGATGACCAGGGCTGGGGTGATGCAGGGATACATGGCAATAATCTCATTCATACGCCAACATTAGATCGGTTATATAGCGAGTCGGCCGTGCTCAATTATTTCTATATCTCTCCATTATGTGCCCCATCACGTGCATCTTTACTAACCGGGAGAGACCATTTGCGCACAGGCGTATCTTTTGTACAGAATGGGTTGGAAAATATGCGACCAGAAGAAACTACCATTGCCGAACTGTTTAAAAAGGCTGGTTATGCTACCGGGTGCTTTGGCAAGTGGCACAACGGAGCCTATTATCCTTATACTCCCAATGGACAGGGGTTTGATGAGTTTTTAGGATTCTGCTCCGGGCATTGGGCTAACTATTTCGATCCTATCCTTCAGCACAATGAAACCATGGTAGAAAAGAAGGGCTATATCAGTAATATTTTTACAGATGCAGCATTGAATTTTATTGATGAAAATAAGGGACAACCTTTCTTTTGTTACCTTCCATTTAATGCCCCGCACTCACCCTATCAGGTGCCAGACAAATACTTTGATAAATATTACAATAATTTACCAATAAAAGATGATCTTGAAAGAGCCGTGGTGGCAACGGTTTACGGGATGGTTGAAAACGTAGATGATAATATTGCAAGGATCTTCAACAAGCTTGACGAATTAAAGTTGAGAAACAACACCATTGTGCTTTTTATGTCGGATAACGGTCCGACATTTAAAAATCTATCACCTCGGTACAACGGAGGAATGCGCGGTGAAAAAGGGACTGTTCATGAAGGGGGAGTTAGGGTTCCATGTTTTGTAAATTGGCAGGGGAGAATTAAGCATCGTATTATAGATACCCCAACTGCGGTTATTGACATTCTGCCAACATTGATGAATTTGTGTGGATTCGAGAATTTCAAAACGCATTTTCCAATTGATGGTATTTCTCTTGATAAGCTGATTCTTGGAAAAGAACAGGAATTGCCGGAACGCAACATTTACACACACCGCCTCACGGGAAAATTGAACCCGGCATTAGGTGCAGTGAGAACAAATAGCCTACGCCTTGAAGTTGAGAAAGATAGCATACTGCTATTCGACTTATTAAAAGACCCTGAAGAGAAGCACAATATATACGACAAAAACAACTCAAATGATGTGGCATTATATGAGAAATATAAAGATTGGTTTAAAGTGGCATCTGAGGGGGTATTAACACACACAATTGTGCCGGTAGGATATAAAGAATCACCTTCCGTCCGGATTGCTGCTCCTGAAGCATTGCTATTTGGGCAACTAAAATTTATTGGTGCGCCTAACGCAAATTGGGTCAACTACTTTCAAAGTAAAAATGATTCTATTGTGGTTGAAATAAATGTAGTGAAAAGTGAAAGTTATCATGTATCAATTGAATATACAAACAGCGATAAAGATTCCAAAAGCAGGTTTTTTGCATTATGCAATGGATCAAAAATAGATACGAAGATCCCTTATTTTAAAACCACAATGCTACCTAATCATGACCGGGTAGATAGGGCGCCGGCAGCATATCCGCAAACTTGGGCAAAACTACCTATTGGGAAATTTCAACTTAGGAAGGGCAAACACAGATTAACAATGTATGCTGAAAACGCTAAATCAAAAGAAGACATTCAAGTCAAGACAATAATTATAAGTCAGCAATAAAGCAAAATGATAAGATGAAAAAGTCAGTTTTTTTTTTGTTATTTATAGTGAGCCAATTAACTTCTCCGGGGGAGGTCAAATTAGCATCAATTTTTTCTGACAATATGGTTTTTCAACAGCAAAGTCTTGTTGCAATTTGGGGAACAGCCAATAAGGGGAAAAAAGTGATGATAGCTCCATCATGGACAAAGGAGACTTTTTCTACAACAGTAAATAATGATGGTACGTGGATGGCAAAGATTTCTACGCCTGTTGCCGGTGGTCCATACAGCATTAATATCAACGATGGAGTTATAATAACCTTGAATAATGTATTAATAGGTGAAGTTTGGATATGTTCAGGTCAGTCAAATATGGAAGTTCCGATGAGGGGTGTGGCAAACATTGTGAAGATAAAGAATTGCAACGACTATATAATACGTGCAAGAAATTCGCAGCTTCGCCTTTTTACTGTTGAACATCAGAAATCAGAAAAACCTGCGACTAATTGCAAGGGAATATGGATTGACGCAAACACTGAATCGGTTGCAGCATTTAGTGCAGTAGGCTACCTTTTTGCAAAGCAGTTACAAGAGATTTTAGGTGTCCCGGTTGGGATTATCAGATCAACCTTCAGTGGCACTAAAATAGAAGCATGGATGAGCGAGAAACTGCTTTCAGATGAATTTAATATCCCCCTCGGAACCCCTTCAGGTAAGGCGAATTCATCGGAACTTTTTAATGGAATGATTTGTCCTATCATGGGCTTTGGAATCCGTGGGTTCTTATGGTACCAGGGAGAAGGGAATCACGCATCACCGGAACTATATGCAAGGCAACTACCCGCGATGGTGAAAGAGTGGCGTACCGGCTGGCAAATGGGTAACCTGCCGTTTTACTACGCACAAATATCTCCATACCATTATAAGGATAAACATAATTCGGCATATATGAGGCAGGCAATGACCAATTGCATGGATGTAATCCCAAATTCAGGTATAGCGATTTTAACAGATGCAGGAGAAGAGAACAATATTCACCCTATGGATAAGGAAGTTGTAGCAAAGAGGTTACTCTATTGGGCATTAGCAAAAACATACAATATGGCGGGATTTGCATATTGCGGGCCGACCTTTAAATCAATGGAAATAAAAGGGAATGAAATACTGATAAAGTTTAATTATGCTGAAACAGGCCTTACTTCCTTTGGAAAAGATCTTACGAATTTTGAAATTGCCGGAACTGATACCATATATGTTCCTGCAAATGCAAAAATAACTAAAGACGGTGTTACAGTGTCAAACGAAACAGTTAAAGCACCTATTGCCGTCAGATATGCATTTAAAGACTATGTTATAGGGGAACTTTTTAACTATGAGGCCATACCTGCATCTTCTTTCGAGACATTAAAAAAAATAAAAGAATAAAACGAACTTTAAAGTTTAATTTATGATAAAAATACCTGTATTATTGATTTTAGTATTCGCATTGCTCGTAGGAAATGCCCAGAATCCGGCCCAATGGGAACAAAAGCCAACAGATGATCTAAAATCTCCTAAACTAATTATGAAAGATTGGGGGGAGGGAAATCCTTTGGCATTGACAGATATGGGAATGTTTACTGGGTTTTATCGTCATACTCAACTTCAGGGCGACTTGGTACAAAATGGCCTTAACCTGAATAAGGTGCCTGATTTTTGGTGCAAAGGAAGCGATTTTCCTTACATGAAAAAGAACAGTAACAAAGAGGTGTTCTTTGTAGATGAGTTTTCCATAACACGCTTTCTGGGAGGTTATAACCAAAGCTGGTCGCACGGAGGCGCCCAGTTAAAAACAAATGATCTGGCATACCTTGATAACGGAAAGTTAAAATACCGCCTGAATTTGATAAGGGAGCGCCTGCAACCATATATTGACAACGGTTATACGAATTTCACCATTGGTATAGAAAATGTGCCATGGGATATGAGTAGAGATCCCGGTAAGGCCGGACCTTATGGCTCAACAGAACCTCCGCGTGATTGGAATGAGTGGTATGATTTTGTTAAGGCCGTTTGTCTGGAAATGAAAAGGGTTTACCCGTTGGAAGTGCAACAAAACCTTAAGTTTAAAATTGGTAATGAATATACTCAGACCAAGTCGTTTACAGGTAACCAAGCGGACTTTGAAAAGTTGTACGATTATTCTGCCAAAGCTATTTTAGAGGTTTATCCCAAGGCAGAAATTCTTCCGGGAGAAATTGGGGGTGATCCGTCAGGCCCAAACAATGCGGTTGACTATCCAAAACTGTTTGACCATCTTGTGAATGGGAAAAATTATGCGGGCTTGCCAAAACCTTCGCCGGTAGCAGCTCTTCCCCGCTCATCACATTCTTTTCCTGAGAGTAAGGATTTAAGCCCTAAAGAGCGGACTGACCTGTCTGTTGAAAGTTTTAAAAAAGTTTTGCGAGGGAAACCAAAAAGTTTTGTCGATAGTTTAAGCTTTGAATTTCATCAGTACGGGGTTTTAGGCGGTCACGATATTCCGGCTAACTACTATATGTCTGCTGTACGGTGTGCTTCATGGCAATTTCAGGTTATGTTTCGATGCCATGCAGCCGGGTATTTGGATAAATGCTGGGCATGGGGAGGTTCAGAACACTTCAAAACAGAAACATCAGATATTTTCTTTCTTAATAGTGTAGGTTGGTTTTACTCTGTTTTCGATCATTTGAGGGGAGATCATTCTTATTTGTTAGGAACTTTACAGCCGGAAAAACCGGAAAGGGATATTACGTCTGCAATTTTTGTAAATGAAAATCGTGTTACAGTCATTTTGGCATCATGGTCGGTCAATCCACTTTCTAAAGAGGCAATGACAATATCTGTCTCAATCCCTCTCTCAATTCTTCCCTACGAATTAGATTTGGGAAAAGCCTCTGCTGTATGGCTCAATAACGCGAGTTCATTCTCGTCTCTAATGAAAACTGAATTAAAAATGGATAACAACCTGAATCCGTATTACAATAGTAACCACATAAATAACGGAACTGTTAAGCAAATGGCAATAAACTTTTCAAAAGCCCAGAAGATGGTTGAAATGAATCTCTTGAAGTACGAAAAGTTCCAGCAACAATCATTAAGCCTTAAGCCTGTTTCCGAAGGGAAAGCCAGTATTATTTATCCTCCTCGAAGTAAAACAGCCAATCTATCTGCATCGCTCGAGGGTGATGAGATATTGGTTTTGGTCTTTAATAAATAGCAAAAATTCTACCATGAAAATCATCGATAATTTAATGGTTTGAGCATATTGTAATCAAAGTATAAAAATGAAACACAAATAATAACTTATATGAAGACAATAAACCGAAAGATTTCACTAATGCTGATTGCAGCATTAAACAGTGGACTGGCAGTAAAAAGTTATGCTGAGAGTAAGGGAAAACAACCAAACGTTTTACTGATTGTCAGTGATGATCAAGGTTATGGCGATTTTGGTTTTACCGGCAATCCTCTTATTAAGACACCGGCTTTGGATAAACTCAAAAGCGAATCTGTTTTTCTAAATAATTTTGTCGTTTGTCCGGCATGTTCGCCAACACGTTCATCGCTTTTAACTGGAAGAAACCACTTGTCTACAGGAGTATGGGGCGTCCCCCCTCGCGCCAATCTTAGAAAGGACGAAGCGCTGATGCCCCAATTTTTTAAATCGGCAGGTTACAGGACCCTTCTGGTTGGAAAACGCGATTGTGCCCAACCTGTTGGTACAGAGCCTTGGGAATATGGTTGGGACGATGTATTGACTGTAACAGGCTATCAGCACCTCAATCCCAAATTAGGGACTGAAAATGGACTTGTGGCTTACGAAGGATGGACATGCGATATTATCACCGATCATGCCATAAAGTTTATTCAATCGCCAAATGATAAGCCTTGGTTTGTATCGGTCGATTATATTATTCCTCACATGCCGTGGATATGTGATAAAAAATATTCAGATCCATATCAATTAATGGGGTGTTCGGAAAATCTCGCCGCATGCTGGGGGTCTGTTTCTCAAATGGATGCCAATATAGCCAAGCTATTGGATGCGTTGCAAGAAACCAGTCAGGAAGAAAACACAATTGTAGTGTTCCTGAGCGATAACGGTCCAAGCAGCCCGGAGGTTCAAAAATTGCAGGATCGAAAATCCGGTCAGGTCCCTGGTGTAGATTGGGAAAAACGAAATATTGCTCATTTTCGTGGATATAAGTCTCTTGTATATGACAACGGGATCCGGGTTCCTTTACTAATCAGATGGCCTAAAGTGATTGCTTCGGGAGAAAGCAGTCAGTTTGCAAGCGTTGAGGACGTTTTGCCCACCTTGTTGGATATGACTGGCATTGATTCCGGCAAGTTACGTCATCAGCCATTTGCAGGCGTAAGCATAGCGCCGGTATTAAAAGATAAAGATGCAACCATTGAGCATCCAAATGTGTTTCGGATAGCTATCTCTTTTGATGGATCTCCTAAAACTGAACAGGGAATTATTGCTGACCCGCGAAAACTCCGGTATAGCGAGCATCATCTCATCATACGAGGTCCCCGTTTTAAATACCACGCTCTTCCTGATGCCACTTCCGCGTTATATGATCTGCATAATGATTCGGGAGAGAAAAATAATGTAATAAATAAATACCCCGATATTGCACAACAAATGGCCGACGAATGTCGGCAGAAATGGGAGAAAATTATTACAAGTGGCCGTGCATTTCGAATGCCAGTTCAACAAATTGGCCGGAAATTAGCTGATAAATCTATCGAAAAGAATTCAAGAATATCACTCTGCTATGCACAGGCAATTGAGGGAACAGTGAAGCTGGAAGGTCGGCAAATGAAAGGTTTTTCCCAGAAAGGAGATAAAGCCAACTATATGGTAGATGTAGTTACCCCAGGTCGCTACTTTGTCAAACTTAAAGCAGATGACGGACTTGACAAATGTGCAAAACTGGCTATTGAAGTTGACGATGTTATAATTAAGGCACAGGAAGTAACTTCCAAAGAAATCAGCTTTGAGCCGATTGCTTTGACAAAAGGAATGAAGAGCCTGAGTATAATTGCAGAATCAGCATCGGACCTTACTGAACAGGTAACGTTGGGTTATATTGATATTGTCGTTGTTAAGGATAAATATTAATTATTCAGAACGTAAATTATACATTAAGATGAAAAGATATTTACAAATTATTTTGTTGACTTTTTTGATGATGCCGCCTTGTTTAAGCTTTTCTCAACGTGTGACACTATCATTAAATGGCAACTGGAAGATTGGAGAAAGTGTCGAAGGGGATCACATTCCCCGCACTTTTGAACACGAGGTGCCTGTACCGGGCTTGGTCAGGCTGGCAACGCCCTCATTCCCGCTTGTCGATGAGTTCTATTCCAACGAAATGGTTGGCCGTTTTGTTATGAAATTTGGGAAAGTACAGTTGCCGGCGGATCTCGATACTACCGGTTTGTGGCAAAAAAGGGGCGTTACCAGACAAAAACGAAATTACTTTTGGTATCAAAAAGAATTCAAGGCACCTGATCCAAAGCAAGTGGCCATTCTCAGAATTGGTAAAGCCCAGTTCGGAACAGCAGTATGGGTGAATGGAAAAAAGGTCGGAGAGCAACTGAATTGTTTTACATCAGGAAGTTTCAATATTTCTGATGCCCTTTTATGGGGAAAAACCAACACAGTACTGGTAAGGATCGGTGCACATCCCGATGTTTTGCCTGCCTGGGTCCCGACAGGCATGGACTATGAAAAACTGAAATGGACGCCAGGGATATATGATGAAGTGTCGGTGTCTTTCAGCGACAACCCGGTAATAACGAAAGTTCAGATTGCCCCACGTATTGAAACCGGCGAGATTCTCGTTCAGACGACTGTCAGAAATTACGGAAAAAAATCGGTTTCAACAACCCTCGATCAGGTCATAAAAACATGGAAAGAAAAGGAATTTGTCTCTGATGTACGGAACCCGGAATTATCTCTTGAACCGGGAGAGGAAAAAACCGTTACCAGGTTGATACCTGTTCCAAACCATCAATTGTGGTCGCCTGAAAATCCTTTTTTGTATGAACTGGAAAGTACAACAAGCGGGGATAATGTGTCTACACGGTTTGGAATGAGAGAGTTTCATTTTGAAACAGCTACCGGAAAGGCGTATCTCAATGGGAAAATCTACTATATGCGTGGGTCCAACATTTGCCTGCACAGGTTTTTTGAAGATGAAGTTAAAAATATGAAAAATGTCTGGGATGAGGCATGGGTAAGAAAATTACTGGTTGATATCCCGAAGCAAATGCATTGGAACAGTTTCCGGTATTGCGTCGGCCCTGTACCGAAAGCATGGCTTGATATTGCCGATGAAGCTGGGCTTTTGATCCAGAACGAATTTTTTATTTGGTCAGGGGGAAATGATTACAGGAAGGAGTGGACCAAAGAAGTTATGGTAGGTCAGTTCCGTGAATGGATGGAAGATACATGGAACCATCCAAGCGTGGTGATCTGGGATGCATGTAACGAAACGGAGGTGGATATACTGGGAAATGAAGTGATCCCGGAGGTGAGGCCGCTCGATCTTTCAGGCAGGCCTTGGGAAAATGGCTGGAATCTTCCGGTGGGCCCCGATGACCCGATGGAAGATCATCCGTATCACCGTTACGTAGCCAATAGAAAAAACAGTGATTTTCGACCTGAAATACTTGAGGAAACCGCTCCTGTTTTGAAGCAGAAGCCTGATAGACGTAATAACGCCCATGCAAAAATCTGCAATGAATATGGGTGGTTTTGGCTAAACAGGGATGGCAGTCCTACCCAGTTTACAGAAAATGTGTTTGAGATGCTGACAGGAGAAGATGCTACTGCAGAACAGAGACTGGAAGCGCAGGCATACTTTTTTGCTGCGGAAACCGAATATTTTCGGGCGCATAGAACATACGCGGCAGTTTTGCATTTTGTTTACCTGAGTAATAGCCAGCCTTTAAGTGAGCTGCAGGTAACGGCAGACAATTTTAAGGATGTCGTCAATCTCAAACTTCGTCCGCAGTTTGCCAATTATATGAGCGAGGCATTCAAACCCGTGGGTGTATATTTAAATTTCTGGCATCCGACAATTGACCCGGGGATAAAAAAGGATTTTCTGATATTTGTTATCAATGATAAATATGAAAGTATTAACGGGAAATTGAGATTAACCATGGTTTCGGTAAACGGAGGCGATACAATTCAGTCCGACAGCAAGATATTTATACCCTCAAACGGGCAGAATACATATCGGCTTACACTTGATATTCCTGAAAAGGAAGGTACTTATCTGTTAAAGGCAAGTGCCATTTACGATAATGGTAAAGAGAATACGATCAGCAGACGGAGAGTCTATGTAGGCAAGTTGGACGAGGGAAAAGCATACAGGGTATTGTTTAACCCATAACTTCGGGTAATAATTTGTTTTCTTTGGATACTACCAACAATAAATAATAATCTATTATGAAATATCTGTTTATTATACTACTACTTTGTTTTTCGCTTCTGGCCCGTGCTGCCAGCGATGGTGAACGAATTGTCATCAACCTGAACGGAACCTGGCAATTTGATCAAACCGTCAACGCCTTTCCTCCGGCGAAATTTACGCGAACCATTCCTGTTCCCGGCCTGGTGCATTTGGTAACTCCGAAAATTGACGACTACAACAAGTTTTTTAAACGTGCCGATCAGGTTGAAGCCAAAGTACAGCATAATCTTTACAATATTGATTATACCCCTCGATACAGCTGGTACCGGAAATCGGTTTTTTTGGCTAAAGAATTGGAGGGCAAAGAGGCTACGATCACCATCAAAAAGAGTCAGTACGTTACCCAGGTGTATGTGAATGGCATCGACATGGGAACTTCGATGGCCTGTTACACTCCTGTGGAATTTCCAATTTCCACAGCCCTGAAATTTGGGGTCGAAAACGAAATTCTGATTAAAGTCGGCGACCGGGTTTGGCTTCCATCCGAAGCTGCCGGAGGAACCGACAAAGAAAAGGAACATTATCTCCCCGGAATTTGGGACGATGTGCTGCTTTCGTTTACTGGCAGCGTTCGGGTACACCGGTTGTTGGTTTTGCCATCGGTTGCAGGTAAAAAAGTGACGGTAAAGGCACAGTTGCGCAATTTTAAACCTGCACAGATTTTCTACGGCGATGCCATGAGCGATTCGGTAACATTGGACATTTCGATTGCCGAAAAACTAACGGGTAAAGTGGTTGCCAGCAAAAGCGGGCGATTCGCTGCCAAACGCGATAACAATACAGAAGCTGTTCTTGAAATTCCACTATTGAAATTCACTAATTGGTCTCCCGATCAACCTTTTCTCTATGTTGCAAAGGCAACTCTAAAAACAGACCAAGGCACTTCCGACGAAATAGGTAAACAGTTTGGAATGCGCGACTTTACCCGGAAAGGGAAATTCTTTTACCTGAATGGTGAGAAAATCATTCTCCGGGGAACCAATGTTACCCTTCAACGCTTTTTTGAAGATCCGGATTGCAGCAACCTGGTTTGGGACAGGGAATGGGTAAAAAAACTGCTGGTTGATTATCCGAGGCAATTGAACTGGAACATGATGCGCATTTGTGCGGGCATTGCTCCTGATTTTTGGTACGATATCGCTGACGAATACGGATTGTTGTTTCAGAACGAATGGTTGTATTGGCAAAACCATGGCTGGGACGATCAGATCCGAAAGGAATATACCGACTGGGTTTGGACTGATGGAACCCATCCGAGTATAGCAATATGGGATGCCATTAACGAAAACTGGGACGACTTCATAGGAAACACATTGATTCCTGACTTGAAGCTGCTCGATCCAACCCGCGTTTGGGACGCGGGTTATATGACTGCCGACCAAATGCAACAAGACGAGATGGACGAACCGCACCCTTACATGGGGAGAATCAGTAGTTTGCAGCCGGGTGCGAATAAAAACTTTTATCCACTTGGAAAATTAGATTTTAAACCCGATCGTCTTATAGAAATGCAAGGTTCAAGTTCAGCACAATTGGTGAATGAATACGGTTGGATTTGGCTGTGGCGCAACGGAATGCCCAGCAAGCTAACCGTTAACACCTACGAATATTATTTGGGCAAAAACTCTACCCCACAACAAAATTGGGAGTTACAAGCCTACTGGATGCAGTTGGAAACCGAATGGCTACGTAGCGAACCTTCCATTGCCGGGGTCTTGGCCTTCTGCTACTTAGCCAACAATTACGGCTATACCGGCGACTGGTTTGCCGGAAACATCAAAGACCTGAAACCTACGCCTACACTCGATTGGTTCCAACACGCTTTTGCACCAGTAGCTACATTTATTAACCTCACCGATGAACGATACACTAAAATTCTTCCGCCTCACAAACTTGGTTCCACTTTAATGTTTAATCTATATGGAATCAATAACTTAACTAAAGCAGTCAACGGCACAGTCAACGTAAAACTAATAAATGAAACGGGCGAAAGTGCTTTAGGTCAAGACTTGATAGTAAAACTCGAATCATACCTATGTACCAATATTCCTGTTTCAATCGTTTTGCCAACCAAAGCCGGAGGTTATGTGCTTGTCGCTGAATTTACACCCGAAAATGGACGACCAGTGATCAGTCGCCGATTCCTGAAAGTTGGAGAGGCAAAAGAATACAAGTATTTCAATTTAACCCCGATAAGCAAATGAAGCATTTAGAAATCTGCAAATCTCCTGTTGAGATGAACCTCAAAAATTACCAAATGAAAGGGGCCCCGATCGTTGCCCAAACCAGGTTATTGAAAGACATAGCCGGGATTTTTCTTGATCAGGAATCTTGGCGAAGTCGGACCCCTGAGATTCCCGCCTACTCGGTGCAGTCGTGGTTGCCGATTTCAGAAGGGACTCCCGGCGGGCTTTTCTTTGGAGTTTCCACCATTTTCCCGGGAAAAGTAGGCAACGAATATTTTATGACCAAAGGACATTTTCATTCGCAGTCCGACCGTGCCGAATTTTACTGGGGAGTGCAAGGGAAAGGCATGTTGATTTTGATGGACCGGGACCGAAATACCTGGGCCGAAGAAGTGTATCCCGGAAGCCTGCACTACATTGGCAGTGAAATAGCCCACCGGCTGGCAAACACGGGCGATGAAAGCCTTATCGTCGGGGCCTGTTGGCCGTCGGATGCGGGCCACGATTACGAAGAAATTGCCGTGAACGGTTTTTCAGCCAGGCTGCTGGAAGTGAACGGAGCGCCAAAATTAGTTTAAATAACCTATTAAAAATGAAGGCATACGTTATTCTCATATCAGTAGTAGCCGCACTGGGCGGGCTTTTATTTGGTTTCGATACCGCTGTCATATCAGGCACTATCAATTTTATCCAGCCCTATTTCGGCCTGTCCGAAGCCGGGCTGGGCTGGACCGTGAGCAGCCTCCTGTTCGGGTGTATTGGCGGGGTAATGCTGGCCGGAAAAGCCGGCGACCGTTACGGGCGTAAAAAAGTACTGATGCTGGCGGCTTCGTTATTTTTTGTATCAGCCGTTGGCAGCGCGTCAGCACATAGTTTGATTTTTTTCCTGTTTGCCAGGGTTCTGGGCGGACTTGCAGTTGGAGTTGCTTCAATTCTGTCTCCCATGTACATTACAGAACTGGCCCCGGCCAAATACCGCGGTACACTGGTTTCGCTGAACCAACTGGCCATCGTGGTTGGGATACTGATAGCCTTTTTCAGCAATTACCTGCTGGTGGATACCGGGGAAAACAACTGGCGCTGGATGCTGCTGGTGATGACGGCTCCTGCCCTTTTGTTGTTTTTCAGCCTGTTTCTGGTTCCTGAAAGCCCGCGCTGGCTGGTCGCCCGGAACAGGGACGATAACGCATTCGACGTGCTGGTCAAAACAGTGGGAGAGGATTTGGCCCGGAAAGAATTGGGTGAAATCCGGCAAACCCTGCAAAACCATGAAGAAGCCAACTACCGGGAATTGCTGACACCCAAGGTGAAGCCCATCCTCTGGGTAGGCATCATCCTGGCCGTGTTTCAGCAAATTACGGGCATCAATACGATCATGTATTACGCGCCGAAAATTTTTGCACAAATCGGGCAGTCGAACGACACAGCCCTGCTCCAAACCATTGCAATTGGCGGAACAAACCTGGTTTTTACGGTAGTCGCTATGTTGTTTATCGACCGGTTTGGACGCAAATTTCTCATCCTGGCTGGCTCGCTGGGGATGACGGTGATGCTGGCCGGGCTGTCGCTGCTCTATTTTCTGGAAGCGGCAAGCGGTCTGCTTGTTTTGATTTTTATCCTGGGCTACATTGCCTTTTTTGCAGCGTCGCTTGGCCCGGCGTTGTGGGTGGTTGTTTCCGAGATTTTCCCAAACCGGCTGCGTAGTAAGGGAATGTCGGTGGCACTGGTGGCTTTGTGGGTATCAGCAACGATTATAGCCATCGTTTTCCCGGTTATGCTCGAAACATTGAGCGGGGCCCTTACATTTTTGATTTTCGCCCTGATTTGCCTGGTAAACCTTTGGTATGTATGGCGCTTCGTTCCAGAAACAAAAGGAAGAACGCTGGAAGAACTTGAAACGGAACTAATAAAATGATGAATACAATCGCAATAGATCTCGGAGGGACAATAATAAAGGTAGGCTTGCTCGACGGTAAAAAGCTGTTGGGCTCTGTTACCGAAAAAGCGACTTCGGGGAAAGGATTGAAAAATAATCTGCCGGAGATCGAAAAAATGATTGGCCGCCTGCTGGAAAGTCACCGTGTGGAAGTGAAAGAAATACTGGGAATCGGGTTTTCGTTTCCGGGACTGGTTGATTCGGCGCACAACCGCGTCCTTTCCACCAACAAAAAGTACGACGATGCGCCGGACCTGGATTTACCCCGTTGGGCAAAAGAGACCTGGAACCTGCCGCTTTACCTGGAAAATGACGCCCGGATGGCGCTGCTTGGCGAATGGCGGCATGGCGCAGGACAAGGGATTGAAAACATTGTGATGGTTACCCTGGGAACCGGCATTGGCTCTGCGGTCCTTATCGAGGGAAAACTGCTGAGAGGCAAACATTTCCAGGCAGGGAATCTTGCCGGGCATTTTACCGTTAACCACCGGGGAACGGTTTGCACCTGCGGGAACATCGGCTGTATGGAATCGGAAGCTTCCACCTGGCGTTTGCCGGAATTGATAAAAGGCCATTCATTTTTTGCTTCCAGTTCTTTAAAAAACGAAAAATTACTGGACTATGAAGCATTATTCAGAAATGCGGCCCAAAACGACTTTTTGGCAAACGAAATCCTCGACCACTGTTTTTCGGTATGGTCGTCCGGTTTAATCTCAATGATCCACGCCTTTGATCCGGAGATAATTATTTTGAGTGGAGGCATTTTGAAAAGCGCCGCTGTTATTTTGCCCGAATTGCAGAAACGCGTGAGCCAATATGCCTGGACACCCTGGGGAAAAGTGAAATTGCTGAAAGCCAAAAATATAAATACAGCAGCGCTTTACGGTGCGGATTATTTGGTTAGGTCTTCTGAAGAAAGAATAACAGAACAATAAATAGTGTGGAGAACAAATTAAGATTATGGTGAAAAAATATTTGAACAAACCTTCGAAATTCAACAACACCCCATACGTTGAGGTGAAAAACAAGGCGTATCGTGTAACCACCGGATGGAATAACATTGTTGCCGAACTGAATCATGCAATTCAGAATCTGAAGGGGGGAAAAAAGCTGGTGGTTGTGGAAACTTACCAGGGAGTGATTCACGGGGAAGTAATGCACCACCTGGAATCCGGACTGCAATGCGACCGGTTTGTCCGGGCAGAAGAATTGATGTTGCCGGAAGATGAAGTAAAGAAACTGGTTTACCCGGATGTAACCGAAGACCGGATTTTTGGCTATTTGACCCGGCTGGAAATCGACGCTTTTTATGATCCGGAAAAGGTAAAGCAATTACAAAACGAACTTGCCGGATTGGAGGAGGGAACCGTTGTGATTTATGGAACCGGCGCTGCCCATATTTGCCCTGAACCCGACCTGTTGGTTTATGCCGATATGGCCCGCTGGGAAATCCAATTGCGCATGCGCCGTCACCTGGTGGACAACCTGGGAGTAAAGAACCGCGACACCGCCGACTGGATGCTGCTTTACAAACAGGGTTTCTTTGTGGACTGGCGTGTGTGCGACCGTCTGAAAAAACAACTCTTCGACAAGTGGGACTTCCTGCTTGATACCAATAAAATTGGCCACCCAAAACTTATGGAAGGAAAAGCTATCCTCGAAGGGCTGGAACTCGCCAGTCGGCAGCCATTCAGCGTGGTTCCCTTCTTTGACCCCGGTCCGTGGGGCGGGCAGTGGATGAAAGAGGTGTGCAACCTCGACCCGGAGCCGCAAAATTACGCATGGTGCTTTAACTGCGTACCGGAAGAAAACAGCCTGCTATTAAAATTTGGTGACGATATAATTGAAATCCCATCCATCGATTTGGTTTTCTGTCACCCGCGCGAGCTGCTGGGCGATCCTGTACATGCCCGTTTTGGTGATGAATTCCCGATCCGTTTTGACTTTCTGGATACGATGGATGGTGGGAACCTGAGCCTTCAGGTCCACCCACTTACGGAATACATACAGGAAAAATTCGGGATTCATTACACGCAGGACGAAAGTTATTACATGATGGATACCGAAGATGATGCTATTGTTTACCTTGGTTTAAAAGAAGGCATCGATCCTGAGCAGATGCTGGCAGAACTGGAGGAAGCCCAATCCGGCGGGAAAACTTTCGAAGCTGAAAAATACGTTGAGACATGGCCGGTAAAAAAGCACGACCATGTGCTGATCCCTGCCGGAACGGTACATTGTTCGGGCAAAAACAGCATGGTGCTCGAAATCAGCGCCACCCCTTACATTTTTACGTTCAAGCTTTGGGACTGGGGCCGCTTAGGGCTTGACGGCAAACCCCGTCCAATAAATATCGAGCATGGCAAAAAAGTCATCCAGTGGGACCGGGGCACCGGGTGGACACGCCAAAACCTGGTGAACCGGGTAGAAAAGGTTGCTGAGGGCGATGGCTGGTCCGAAGAACGGACCGGGTTGCATGAACGTGAGTTTATTGAAACCCGTAGGCATTGGTTCACCAAACGGGTAGAACATCATACCAACGGCGGGGTACATGTTGTTTGCCTGGTTGAAGGGGACGAAGTGATCGTTGAGAGCCCGTCCAACTCTTTTGAACCATTCGTGGTCTATTATGCCGAAGTGTTTATCGTCCCGGCAAAAGTGGGCGCTTACACCATTCGTCCTCATGGGACATCCGAAGGGAAAACCTGCGGGACAATGAAAGCTTATGTGAGATTTTAAATATTGGAGTTATGATTTTTGATCCTGGATTTGATATTCGGCCAACAACCCATCCAATGGGCTTTCAATACGGCCCGGGGGTATTTGGCCCTAAAGTGGAAAACCGTTCGCTTGATTCGATCCGAAAGAGCCTACGCGATCCGAAGTGCACCGGGCCCGACCCGGTTTATTCCATTGCCATGGATGTTGGCAAGTCGGAACATTTGCCCCTTTTGAAAGAACTGCACCTGTTGTACGGTTGCGTCACTTATGCCGCCGGGAAGCTGGGCGACGAACCCGTCCGCAGCCAGGGGCATATCCATAAAGTTTCGCCTTTGAGCGGCTGGTCAACCCCGGAAGTGTACGAGATATGGTCGGGCAAAGCAATTATTTATATGCAGGAAACCGCCAAAGATAACCCGGGGCGCTGTTATGCCGTGGTTGCCGGTCCCGGGGAAGTCGTGATTGTCCCGCCGTATTGGGCACATGCCACCATCAGCGCCGATCCGGAACAACCGCTCACGTTCGGGGCCTGGTGCGACCGCGAATACGGTTTTGAATACGATGATGTACGGGCGCATAACGGACTGGCCTGGTTCCCGGTTGTTTCTCCTTCAGGCGAAATTAAATGGCATAAGAACCCGAGTTACCGCACCAGCGAATTGATTGTGAAAACACCTGGAAATTACGGCCAGTTGGATATCGAGCCTGGAAAACCCATCTATACCCAGTTTGAGGAAAACCCCGAGAAATTTTTGTTCGTACCGCAACCGCAATTGCTAAAGGATGTCTGGATCAACTTTAAACCTTAAATGATTTTGAAGAAAAAGTACCATGGTTCTCAAAATATAAGAGCTGCTAATTTTTTTACTCCCATTGTGAAATTCATCTGCGATATAGGGCATACTTAATTGGTAAATTTTGCAAAAAAAAGGTACTTCGGTTCATTAAAGACCTTGAACAAACGTATCAATAACCAATGAAATTATAAACCAAAGAAAAAGATTAATCTGAAATTTGACCAACGAGCAAGTACCTGAAACAAAACCTCATGAATCTATTCACGGGATTCCACTGGATGAATTTTATTACCAGTGACCAGTTGTATAATGGTGCGCTAAAACTATTTCATATTGAAATACAGGAAGCTCAAAAAGAAAATTCGATATTTGTAATTGATGAAAATGGGAACCCGGTTCGGTATTCAATTAAGATGTCAGACTATGAAGAAAGGCCGAAGTTTTATCTGTCGAAAGGGAAAGCTGAACGGATTGAGCTTTTCGATGGTCATTCTATGGATAAATCAAATCATACTATAAATAATCGCCTGGGAAATTCGAGAAGGCTGGTTGATTTGCTGCGGTCGATACCCAACTATTCGAATGAAAATAACTTTAGAAATAGAAAGAAGATAATCAAGAATCGTAAGAGAGGAATAAAATGGTAAAGTTTTTTTGTTAATCCTATTCACATTATTGCTGCAAATCGTTAAATCTTTCGATAGATACAGTTACTACTGGAACAAAGGGTACAAACATACTTAGTGTCTCTAAGAAAACCTGCAATAATTTATAGATCAACAATATAGTATTGATATCTTTTTTGAATCTTTTGGGTTAATTGTTTTGATAAGTTGATTATAGTGCAGATATTCAGGGTATTATTACATGAGGATAGGATATTTTGACCACTTGACAAAAAAAGATTGAACCATGAGAAAAAGATTCGAACAACAATTGGGGTTAGGGCAATTGCCAATCGAAGCTACTTATATTAATCCCAAAAGCAAGAATGCTTTAGATCAACTTTTAGCAGCGTTGAAGGCGATCTATTGCAACAAGAAATACAACGAAGAGATATTCAGTATTTTGGAAGATCATATCAATTCCGGGAAGAAAAATACGGGAAGGACAGGAATGGACCTATGGAGTATTTTTGTTTTGGCCCAGGTTCGCTTGTGTTTGAATTTAAGTTATGATGTGTTGCACGATCAGGCAAACAACCACCACAATATGCGGTGTTTGATGGGCGTAGAAAAGGGCTTTGGTTTTGAACGTATCGAGTTTGAATACCAGAATATTTATGACAATGTCGCCCTGCTTAGCGATGAAATGGTTTGGGAATTAAACAAGGTAATCCTGGATTTTGGGCATGGAGAGGTGTTTAAAAAAAAAGAACATACAGCATTGCGCTTAAAATCAGATAGTTTTGTTGTTGAAAGCAATGTTCATTTCCCCACAGACTACAACCTGTTGTGGGACTGTGCCCGAAAATGCATCGGCACCGTTTCAAGGATAATGAACAAACATAAGGATATTGGAGGTTGGCGCAAGATCGGCAATTGGCGTACAGAGTTGAAAAAGTTGATGCGCAATTTGGGCCATGCCAACCGTTCAGGAGGCAAAAACAAGAAAGAAAAAGTAGTTGCCGCGGCCGAAGAATACCTCAATAAATCAAGGTTATTGCTCAAAAAACTAAACGAAGAAAAGTCCGGTTTCCCGCTAACGGACATGGGCGATCTGGTATTGATCATTACGTTGGAGCACTACATGGAACTTCTTGAAAAGCATATTGACCTGGTCGACAGGCGTATATTAAAAGGCGAAACCATTCCGCATGAAGAAAAGATGTTTTCGGTATTTGAAACCTACACCGAGTGGATTACAAAAGGGAAGATGAACCCCAGTGTTGAACTGGGCAAAAAACTGAACATCACCACCGACCAGTGGGGGCTGATCGTGGATTACCAAATAATGGAACAACAACAAGACCGGGACATTGTTATCGAAATGGCCGACAGGATTTTAACAGAACATAAAGTCGCATCGTGGAGCTTCGACAAAGGCTACTGGTTAAAAGAAAACAAGGAAACCCTTCAGTTGGAAGTTGACCAGGTTATCATCCCCAAACTTGGGAAGCGCAACAAAAAAGAGAAAAAGGAAGAACGCAGCAGGTCATTTAAAAAACTGAAAAACAAGCACAGCGCGATCGAATCAAACATCAACGAATTGGAACACCGGGGGCTCGACCGTTGTCCCGACCGGAGTTATGCGCATTTTAAAAAGTACATCGGGTTGGGCGTGTGCGCCTACAACCTCAAGAAAATTGGGAAACAAATCCTGAAGTTGGAGCGTGAAGCGCTTGAAGCGCCCACCAAGCAGATTAGGAAAGCTGCTTAGTAAAATCGGTTCAAGGAAAAAACATGAAAATTAAACATGAAAGGGAGAATTATGCCTGGAAACTAAAAAATTACACCGAAAACCCAATTTTCGGTGGCGAAAATTACGGCAACCAATTAATAGGCTAAAAAATTTAGTGGTAGTAACCGAAAAAACAAGCCGATTACATATAATTATGTACACCTTTCGAAAAAAACGGGTAGTTTTCTTAAAGACACTACTTACGGAATTTCACATTTTTACCTATTCCAACAACTCCGCTGATTGATTTTGCCGGATACATCAATGACGAATCGGTAAGTGAAACACCGCAAATATTTTCATGGAAGAAGGAGAAAAGTTTATGCTGGTCTGATACGGGCCACTGGCAATATCCAGGGTTGTAACGGTTAGTCAAACGCTCACCATTTATCTCAGTTTCACTTTTAAGGAAAGATAGCATCCGGTCACCTGTAGCTTCAGTAATAATACTGCCCAAAATATCATAAACATAGCCTAAAACAGGGTCATTGCCCCGAAGCAAACTTGCCGATTTCTCACTGATAGTTTTGCCGGCAGTACAGACATAAAAGGCTAACCGGGCAGTACCTTTTAACTCACTGCAAACAGCCTTGCCCAAGTTGAATTCCTGTTTTCCTGCCAGTAAGCTGTACTTTTTATAATCTATTTCTGCATCATCAAAGATTCGGTATACGCTTCGGATATCCGTCAGGTATTTTGCATCACACAGGGCCATTTTTACATATTCATCAAACGGTGCTGGCAATGGATCATCTCCATAACCCAACACTGAACTGATTTCCTTTTGGCTGATGACCAGTTCATCGAATTTGAAATTATATTCTTTGATCATGGATAGCAATGGGTTTCGATTTCTTTTGAGTTTTTTTATTCTATCACTGAATATTTCCTGTTCTTTTTGGAATTTGACGGATTTACCAATCCCAAGGTGAATCGTTAATTCCTAAAATGACTTTTAAAATTATAACAACATTTTATCCACATAAATATCCTGAAAATTTGGATCACCTTCCAGGTTAATATGCCTGGTTCTTGCCAGAATTTCATTGATAATTTTTTCATCAGAAAACAGGAACATCTTAGCCCCAATCAGGGCTGTATTTCCCATTTTGTATATTCTTTCTTCCGGAAGTTCAATCATTCCCAATTCAGAAACATGTTCCAGGTTGATATAATTTCCGAGTCCCCCGGCAATATATACCTGTTGAATATCAGAAAGCGGGATTGATAATCTGTTGGCAAGGATGGTCAGCCCTGCTGTAATTGCGGCTTTAGCCATCTGAAATTCATTGATGTCTTTTTGTGTCAGTCTAATTTTCCCGATCAGTTTAATGTGGTCTTCTCCCGAATTAATTTCACCAAATAATCCAATCTTGTCCAAACTGCGCAGAATTGCACCCGAATCAATCAATGCACTACCGCAAATCCCTTTGGGTGAGGTATTCCCGATAACATGAGCTTCTATTTTTTCTGCGTCAAGGCTAAAAGAAGAAATAGTGCCGGTAACAGCCCCCATGCCCATTGATATGTTAGCGCCTTCAAATGCTGGACCAGCTGCCGTTGATGCGCAAACAATCTGATTTTTGTTACCAAATCACCTAAACAAAAGAGGGAAAGCAACCTCATGATAAACAACTGCGATCATCAATACGTTGATATTCTGCTGTCCAAACTTCTAATTCGTCCTGTCCATAGCAAGGCAGAAAGGTGGTTTGTGAGGTATTGACCTGAATATCTATCGGCTATCAAATCTGTATTAAGAAGATATGCAGCCATAAATCGTTGTATTCTCCTTAGAGACGAACTGATATTGGCGCTACAATCAAAGCATAGCTAACATCTTAAACCCAAATTACGCAATAGCAAAATATTGAAATTTAAATTACTGATATAGATTATTTTAACCATATATTTTTCTAATTCGTAGCATTAGACATTATATAAATATAAAATTGCTGTATCCTATATGTGATAAAGGTTACAGAAGTTTTTTGAATTCATTTTTTACTTTCAATGCGTAATTTGGGTTAAAACCAACAGAGTGCACTGATCAGTAAAACAAAGAACTTAACACGTGCCAGGTTCCAACCTGATTGTTCATGGAAAATGGAAACTAATTCACTACTTTTAGACGCTATTCTGGGTGTCTTAACTTACTTCAAGATGTGGTGATTTCTTGTAAAATATTGATATTCAGGATTTTATGTAAATATTTTAAATCTATTTTTGCTGATAATCAGTTGTTTATATTTTTGTCATGTACTAGAGTTTTTTATTAGATTTGTGCCAACATAGACTTTTTGTTTTGAAAGAACAAAAGAACATAGATGAGAAAAGGTTAATCCAAAGACTATCAACAGGTGATGAAATGGCTTTTGAAATCCTGTTTTACCGTTACAGGGGTAAAGTAGGTAATTTTATTAAGCGTTCCATTCCTCCACGAATTGATTTGGAAGAAACCGTCCATGAAATATTCCTTCGTATCTGGATCAATAAAGAAAAATTAGATGCTAATCGTCCGTTTGGCCCTTATCTCTTTCAGATTGCGCGTAACATTGTTATTGATGAACTGCGAAAAAATATTGAACATTCTGTTTATTTAAATGATAGTTCTTTCTCTTATGATTTTGGGATAAATGAAACTGACATAAAAATAGAAGAAAAAGAATTACAGACTTGGTTTAAATCCATTTTGAATAAACTCCCTGAAAAAAGAAAGAAAATTTTCATGATGAACCGTCTTGAAGACTTTTCGTACAGAGAGATTGCCTCGAAACTCAACATTTCTGAAAATACAGTTGACACACAAATTAGACGGACTCTGCAATACTTTAGAGATGAACTAAAGAAAATAAGCATATTTATGCTCCTCATTTTTTAATTATTTTTCCTCTCCTGTCACGGAAGCTTGTTCATTTTTCGTACTTAAGAGTAAAAAGGTACAAAATGAATCAAATTGCGCGGGCAATACTTGAAAAGTTTATTCTCGGTGAACCCATTTCAGCTTCAGAATTAAGGGCAATGAAAAAGATATTTGTGAATAATGTTTATCGGGAAGAAATAAACCAATGGCTTTCCACTAATTGGGACGCTGCTCCATTTGATGACATTGAAATCAGTTACGATAAGCTAAGACAAAAAATCAGCCAATACGAAGTCCAACAAAAAAATGGATATAAGTTTTATCATGAGGTAGTAAATCTCTCTCATTACTATCATCGAATTGCTGCAGCATTATTCATCCCGCTAATATTAGGAATTTCAATATACATACTATATAATCCTTCTGTTAAAGAAGATTTTTATACTGCGGAAGCACCTCTGGGACAAAAAGCCAAGGTTGAATTACCTGATGGCAGTACGGTGTGGTTAAATTCCGGGTCAAACATCCGTTATTCTTCAGATTTCAATAAAAAAAACAGGACGATTGATTTAAGTGGAGAAGCATATTTCGAAGTTATAAAAAATACTGGGAAGCCTTTTTTCGTTCATACTCCCTTTTTGGATGTAAGAGTAACAGGAACTCATTTTAACGTAAACGCTTATAATGATGAACCATTTATTGAAACATCCCTAGTAGAAGGAAAAATTAATGTGATTCTCAAAGGTGAAAGCAAATCATTTCAATTAGTTCCTGGAAATGTTTTGTCTTATTCAAAATTGTCTCACAAAATAACTAATTCTAAATTAAACGAAGAAGCTGCAATTGGATGGAAAGATAATCGGTTGATTTTCATTAACGATGATTTTTACAAACTGACACGGAAAATTGAAAAATGGTATGGTGTTGAGGTTATTTATAATCCTGAAGATTTTAGAGAAAATAAATTAACTGTTAAACTTCAGGAAGGTGAACAGCTTAGCCGATTACTTGAAATTATCGAGACTGCTGTTGGTGCAAAGTGTTCAACAAAAGAGAATAAAATTTACATAACTAAAAATCAAAAATAAGTTTGCCTATGATAGAAACTTGCTGGCTGAACTAAAAAGGGAAGTGTCCTACCACTTCCCCCGGAATCTTAAACATTATTAAAAACGTTTAATCTTAATTCATCACAAATTTATGAAAAAAAACAACAAATTTTTTTCATGGGTAAATATTGTCCCATGGGAAAGAACATGCAGAATTATGAAAGTATTATTCATTTTGATGACTGTAACTTTGGTTTCATTTGCTACAGGAACCTATTCTCAATCTAAGAATTTAACTTTTAGGTTAGAGAAAGTAAATTTGATCGAAATTTTTGAACAGATCGAAAAACAATCTGATTTGAAAGTCGCTTATGACGTATCCAACATTAATACTGAAAAGCGTATAAATATTTCAGTCGATGACGCCTCGATTGAGAATGTTCTAAATAAGGCACTTGAGAACACAGATCTCTCTTACCGTGTTATCAATCATTATGTCATTATTTCCTCTAAGGAAAACGAACTATCTACAAATGTTCAACAGCAAAAATCTGTTTCAGGTAAAGTTACCGACTCAACAGGCGGAAGCCTTCCTGGTGTTTCAGTTGTTGTTAAAGGAACTACAACTGGCGTAATTACGGATATGGATGGGAAGTATTCGCTTCTGAAAATTCCTGAAAATGCGATTTTACAGTTTTCATTTGTTGGAATGAAAATGCAAGAAATTTCAGTTGGAACTAAAACAACTATTAATATTACCCTTGCAGATGAGGCGATTGGCATTGAGGAAGTTGTTGCAATTGGATATGGAACTATGAAAAAGAGCGATTTGACCGGATCTGTGAGTTCAGTAAAAGCAGAGGACTTAAAATCAATCGCTGCCACAAGTATTGGGTCTGCTCTTCAAGGAAGGGCTTCAGGTGTACAAATAATATCATCAGGTACTCCTGGGAGTAACGAAGCCATTAGGATTAGGGGAACTGGGACAATTAACAATAACGATCCATTATTAGTTGTGGATGGAATACCGACTAATGGGGGATTGAACCAATTTAATTTGGATGATGTTGAATCCATTCAAATACTTAAGGATGCATCTTCAACAGCAATTTATGGATCTCGTGGTGCAAATGGCGTAATTATCATTACTACTAAAATGGGAACAGCTAATAAGGGGCAAATAAATTTTAGTTTTTATTCAGCTGTACAAAGCATGGCAAAACAGGTTCCACTGTTAAATGCCAGTCAGTTCGCAAAATTACATAATGAGATGCTACTCAATGCAGGGGTTGATCAAAACCCTGATTTTTCCAATCCGCAATCATTAGGAAATGGGACAGACTGGATTGGAGAACTATTTAATCCAGCGCCTATTCAAAATTACTCACTCTCATACTCTGGTGGGAATGATAAAACTACATACTATGTCTCAGGTAGCTATCTTGATCAAGAAGGTATTGTATTGGAAACTGGCTTCAAAAGGCTTACTGTAAAGTTAAATTCAGAAACACAACTTTTAAAAGGCGTTAAGTTTGGAAATATGATCAGCCTTAATAATGACATAAAAACTAGAGGGGATTACAACATCAAAAACACTATGAACGCTTTACCAACACAGAAAATCATAGATGAAAACGGTATTTACACCGGTCCCAAAGGTAGACCTGATTGGTATGGTGATACAACAAATCCTATTGGCAAAGCACGTTTGGTTGATAACACGACAAAAGGATATAATATGTTGGGTGCAGCTTTCACAGAGATTAACATCTTTCCCGGATTGATGTTTAAGTCTAGTTTTGGGATTGAGGCTCACTTTTGGGATACAAAAACCTGGTCACCAAAATATGAATGGAAACCTATTCCGCAACCGTATTCATCATTAGCACAATCGTATAACAAAAGTATTACCTGGAACTGGGACAACACCCTTAATTATAGCAGGACCATTTCTGATAAACACAAAATTATCGCTATGATTGGCACAAGTGCCCAAAGTAATACATACTCGTTTATTAGTGGAAGTGTTCAAAAATTTGCAAGTGATCTGACTAAAGAATTAGGCAATGGATCCTATGATCCACGGGTAAACGGGAATACAACAGATTGGTCGCTCATGTCATATATGGGGAGATTGAACTATTCATTTGCTGACAAATACCTTTTTACTGCAACAGTTAGGCGTGACGGTTCTTCACGTTTCGGCAAGAAAAACAAATGGGGAATTTTCCCCTCTACTTCATTTGCTTGGCGAATTTCAGAAGAAGAGTTTCTCAAAGATAACCCAATTATCGATGATCTGAAACTCCGTGTAGGATATGGAGTAACAGGTAACCAAGAGATAGGATTATATTCATTTGCAGCTAACCTGAAACCTATTGTGTATAATTTCAATAATGTTGTAGTTAATGCAGTTGTACCTTTTGCAATGCCAAACCCGAATGTGAAATGGGAATCGCAGAGCCAAACTAACATTGGGATTGACGCAGTAATTTTGAATCAACGTCTATCTATATCAATCGATGCCTATTCGAAAAGGACCAACGATATGCTCGTTCCCATGTCTGTGCCTTTATTCACAGGTTATTCAGATCAAAACCCGCCTTTTGTAAATGCTGGAGAAATACGAAATTCCGGAATTGAGCTCACGGTATCATCAGACAACCTAAAAGGTGATCTTAAATGGACGACTGATTTCAATATCTCGTATAATAGAAACAAAGTTTTGGCACTCAACGACTCTGTACCTTTGATAGGAGGACGAGTGAATTATAACAGTTGGGTAACTCGAATTGCTTATGGACAACCTGTTAACGTATTTTATGGTTTTGTGACCGATGGTGTTTTTCAGACTCAGCAAGAAGTTGATAATCACGCAGTACAGATGCCTGGGAATGACCCATACAATCGTACGTCAGCAGGTGATATTCGCTTTAAAGATTTAAACAATGATGTAATAATCGATGATAAAGACCGTACCTATATCGGAGATCCTAACCCAAAATTAATCTTCGCTTTAAACAATACATTTAGATACAAAGGGTTTGACTTAAATATCTTTTTGCAGGGAATAACTGGAAATGATATTTACAATGCGAACAGGGTATGGAACGAAGGTATGGATATTACTCTTAATCAAACTACTGCTACTCTTAATCGGTGGACAGGTGAAGGAACAAGCAACTCTATGCCAAGGGCTGTACTTAATGATCCAAACAAAAATGCAAGGGCATCAAATAGGTTTCTTGAAGATGGATCTTATATCAGGTTGAAAAATGCTTCATTTGGCTACAACCTTCCAGGTATTATTTGTCAAAAAGCCAAATTAAGGACTGCCAGGGTGTATATATCAGGAACAAACCTTCTTACGCTAACCAAATATAAAGGGTTTGATCCTGAGGTGCCATCAAACGGTATTGACGACAATACTTATCCTGTTACCAGGACAATCAGTATAGGTCTAAATCTAGGGTTTTAATCTTAAATAAATTGTCACGATGAAAAAAGGTATATTTATTATAATATTAGCTATTATAGCATTTGCATGTGGAGAGGATTTTCTTACTGAATCACCTCACAACAGTATTAACACGGAAAACTTCTATCAAACAGAAGAAGATGCCATTGCTGCAATAAATGGGGCTTACCAACCATTGCAATGGCCAAAGCTGTATAACTTTCGCATGTGGACAACTGATATATGGCCTAGCGATGCGATTGTTGGAGCAGGAGGAGGAGAAGATGGGCGGGACACCAAAGACATCGCAAGTCAAGTTACCACTACCAATAATCCAGCACTGTTAGATATTATGCGGGGTCCATCTCCAGGAATCTTAAGATGTAACTATTTGCTATATAAGCTTCCTGGTATGAATATTAATAATGACTTAAAAAATAGGATAGAAGGGGAGGCCAAATTTTTAAGGTCTCTGTATTATTTTATTCTTGTGAGGGTTTTTGGCGACGTCCCCCTTTTAACTAAACCGCAATTTCCTGGGGATGATCTATTTCCAGCAAGAACCGATAAGAAAATTATTTATGAGCAGATAGTAAAGGACTTGGAAGATGCGATTAATCTCCTCCCTACAAAAAAATCATATTCTAGTACCGACTTAGGCAGGGCAACAAAAGGATCTGCTTTGGCCTTACTGGCAAAAGTTCACCTTACTTTGGGGAATTTTGATAAAGTGCCTATTCTCTGTCAACAAGTTACCGATTTGGGTTATGCCTTAAATGCAAACTATAAAGATAATTTCAGTATAGCTACTGAGAACTCAATTGAATCAATATTCGAAATTCAGTATGTGGCCGGTGCAGGTAAAGGATTTTGGAATGACGAAAATCAGTCTTCTTGGGTTAGTTGCTTCATGGGGCCTAGAAATTCAGGCATGGTCTCTGGAGGTTGGGGTTGGATGCAACCCACACAAGAGTTTGTGGATTCGTATGAACCAGGTGACCTTAGGAAAGATGTGACAATATTGTATAAAGGATGTCCGGATTTTGGTGGTAAAGCTTATGACCCCGCATATTCAACGACAGGTTATAGTACAAGAAAGTTTTTGGTGACAAAAGCCGAAGCTCCAACATATGACAGTAATCCTCTAAATTTCCCTGTTTTACGTTATGCCGATGTTTTGCTGATGCATGCTGAAGCCTTAAACGAACTAGGCAAAACGGCAGAGGCCGAACCTCTTTTAAACCAGGTTAGGGCAAGAGCTGGGTTGCCTGCTTTGACAGGATTGACTAAAAGCGGAGCAAAAGAGAAAATAATTCACGAAAGACGTATGGAATTGGCCTTTGAAGGACACAGATGGTTCGACATTATCCGCATAGATGATGGACAGTATGCACTTGATTTCCTTCACTCAATCGGAAAAGTAAATGCAACTAGAAAACATCTGTTGATGCCTATACCGCAACAAGAAATGGATGCCAACCGAAATCTTGTTCAGAACCCTGGTTATTAATTGATTTATTAGATTAACGACACGCACATATATTGTGCGTGTCGTTATCATTCAAATTAACGCATCAAAAAAATAGTCAAATTCTTTTTTGATGGCTTTCGCCAATACTTACTATCATTTACTATGCAAAATAGAAGAAAATTTATTAAAGCTACTGCTACTGCAGTAGCTTTAGGTATTGTTACACCAAGTTTGTTTTCAGAAAAGACAATGGCAATCAACAATATGACAGCAATCAGGAAAATCAATATTGGACTTATTGGCTGTCGCTCAATGGGAAATGCCAATTTAAGAGATTTTTTGATATTGCCAGAGATTGAGTGTATAGCTTTGTGCGATCTCGATCCTGAGAACTTAGAAAAAACAGCGGCTTTAGTAAAACAAGAAAAGGGTAATAATCCCAGATTGTTTAAAGATTATAAAGAAATGTTGAAAATGAATGAGATCGACGCTGTTGTCATTTCAACGCCAGATCACTGGCATTGTCTGCATATGGTTGATTCTTGTGCCGCTGGTAAGGATGTATATATAGAAAAGCCTATTGCCAATTCCATTGCCGAATGTGATACAATGGTGGCTGCTGCTAAAAAATACAATCGAATAGTAAACGTTGGACAACAACAGAGAAGCGGAAAGCATTGGAATGAAATGATAACTTACCTCAATTCGGGCGAACTGGGTAAGATCATGAAGGTAGATGTTTGGGCCAATTTTAAGTATGCCGCCTTATCTCTTCCCGTACCCGATTCGGAAGTGCCTGATGGGATAGATTATGATGCCTGGTTGGGACATACAACTGTGCGCCCATTTAATAAGAATAGGTTTCACGGAAGTTGGCGGATGTTTTGGGATTATGGCGGTGGCCTTATGACAGATTGGGGCGTTCATCTTTTAGACATGGCTCTCTGGGGGATGAAAGTCACTGGAATGCCTAACAGAGTTGTTGCAACTGGTGGTAAATTTGCTTTCCCTGAAAATAGTCCAGAGACTTTTGATACGCAGAATGTATCATACGAATTTGATGATTTTCTGATCAATTGGAGTCATATAACAGTCGAAAGCGATTATTTTGGACGGAATTATGGTGTCGCGTTTAGAGGATTAAATGGTATTTTGGTAGCCGACCGTAATGATTGGGAAGTGATCTCAAATTTAGATTCAGCGAAAAACCCCATTATTGAAGACAAAAAAGTATTTGCCGATGGTAATGAACATAAAGATCACGTGAAGAACTTCGTTGAATGCTTAAAAACACGTAACCCACTTACGCCTTGCACGATCGAAAATGGCAGCCTCTGTGCAAAGTATGCTCATTTTGGCAATATTGCTGCCCGTACCAAAGCAGTGCTGACTTACGACGACACAAATAAAACCTTTAATAACCCGGAGGCTGACAAACTTATCAAGCCAGGATATAGGTCACCTTACAAATTTCCAACATTTTAATCTCGTACAACTATGAATACAAAAAATCTTATTAAAGTTTACACATTGTTTTTTGCTATTGCTGCTTCAAACGTTCTATCGGCACAGGATGAGTTTCCTAAACCCGGTAAGATGGAGCATGATATGTCGGAGTTCTGGCTCCCGCAACCTGTCGTTGTCACTCCCGGTGTTGTCAAATGTGATGAACCAATTCCTGCCCCTTCTGATGCTGATATTTTATTCGATGGCAAAGACCTTTCGAAGTGGAAAGGCAAATCAACAGAAGAAGCTCAATGGATTGTTTCAGCCGGTGTTGTTACCGTTAAAAAGGGTACCGGAAGTATTGAAACGAAGAAACATTACCGCGATTTTCAGCTTCACCTGGAGTGGAAAGTACCTGTATCTATTACCGGAAGCAGCCAGTTTCGTGGCAACAGCGGCGTTATACTGCAAGGAATTTATGAAATACAGGTATTGGACAACTACATAAACAAAACCTATGCGAACGGACAAGCCGGGAGTGTGTATAAACAAACAGCCCCGTTGGTCAATGCTATGAAAAAGCCGGGCGAATGGAACGTGTATGATATTGTCTATACGGCGCCTACTTTTAAGAAAGACAGCACCTATCGTACCTATCCTTATGTAACCGTGATCCACAACGGTGTACTTGTTCAAAACAATACAAGGATAAACGGGACTACTGCTTATGTAGGTTTCCCCAAGGTAAAGGTGCATGGCGAAGGCCCTATTATGCTTCAGGACCACGGCGACCCAAGCGAAGCTATCAGCTTTAGAAACATCTGGATCAGAGAGCTCTGATTTTTATGTGAGATTATTTTTGATCTAAGTATATTTAATATCATGTTGAATGAGAAAGAATTCATATATATTATGCTTAGGAATGTTGGCTTCAACTCCTGTTGCGAATGCTCAGCAAAGTAAGTCACCAAATTTTGTAATCATCTTGGCCGATGATTTGGGATATGGCGATATAGGTTGTTTTGGTAACAGATAATAAAGACAAGCCTTTCTGTCTTTATGTGGCTTATGCTTGTCCCCACGATCCTATTCAGGGACCAACTGATTCCGCCTATAGGTTCTTAAACGTAAAGCCAAGGCAGACAGCACCATTCAATCGTCCTGCAAAAGAAGCTTATCGTGATATGATTGAGAATATGGACAAGTGTGTAGGTGAGGTGCAGGATAAACTGAAAGCAATGAAACTGGACAGTAATACTTTGGTCGTATTTATGTCAGACAATGGGCCAAATCCAAAATATGGCTCGGCGGGAGTGCTTAAAGGAGTTAAAAGTTCGATGTTTGAAGGTGGACACCGGGTTTGCGGAATAATGTATATGCCCTCTGTCATTCGACCGGGTACAGTATGTGACCAAACAGCAATGGGAATGGATTTGTTCCCCACGATAATGGAAATGGCAGGAATAAAATACAATGATAAGGATAAACCGTTAGATGGTGTGAGCCTGTTGCCTGTTATTAGAGGCAAAAAGCTTCCGGAGCGCACACTTTACTGGGCCTTAGGCCCTCGAATGGCAGTTCGGGATGGTAGGTGGAAATTGGTTGCTGAGGCTAAAGAACCGAAAGATGGAGAAGCCTTTAAGTTTGATTACTTCCTTTACGATATGACAAACGATATTGCCGAAAAAAATAATCTTGCATTTCAAAACCCTACCATAGTTTCAACACTTATCGAAAAGCTGTCCCTGTGGGAAAAAGATGTAAGAAGTGAAGTTAAGGAGCAGTTGATTCCATACATTCCATCGTTAAGTTATGTTAATAAACGAAAATAATGCGTAAGCCATATAATTATTATAAATCCACTTTGATGATAAATGAACTGAAAATTGAATTTATAACAACCCAGTTGTCAATAATTTATTTTGTCAGGCATATAATAAAAATACTAAAGGTTAATAATGAAGTTTAAATTAATAAGTAATTGTATGTATTTGAATATCAAAATTTTATATAAACATATTTATTGTCAGATTTTATTGTTGGCGGTGATTATACTATCTTCTTCTTCTGTTTCTGGAGCAGAGACTATTCAACCGAAATGGATTTGGTATCCTGGAGATTTTGAGGTATGGCTACATACCGATGTAGGGGGAAGGAGGCAGGAGCGCGGGCAAGTCTATCCGCCTTTTTGGCGGGTAGATAGTCCTTATGGGTTAGTACGTTTTGAAAAGACTTATGATATTGCGGAACCTGAAACCATTCAGGTATTTGCCGATGGCCGTTACCATGTCCGTATTGATGGAAAAGTTGTGTATGATTTTGACCCGATGAACCTTGTATTACCGGCCGGCAAACACCGCATGCATGTGTTGGTTGAGAATTATAAAACATTTCCATCCTTACTGGTACAAGGAAAAACAGTTTTTACCGATGAGACCTGGCAGGTTACCAATCAGAACCAGGTTTTTTATCCTGCAGCTTCTGGCAATTTTACCGACTCTAAATATCCGCCCTCAACGTTTCACCTTGATTATGCCCCGATTGCTTCGGAAATAATTGAGAAGGGACAAAATTCGATGCTGGTTGATTTTGGTAAAGAAACCTTTGGAAAAGTTATTGCTGAAAAAGTTTGTGGTAAGGGAAAACTCAGGTTGTATTATGGGGAAACCAAACAGGAAGCTCTGGCTGAAACACAGGCAGAGACTTATGATTATCTTGATATAAATGCAGCCTTTCCCGTAAACGATACGACTGCCACCCATGCTTTCCGATACATTTATGCAGTGTGCGACCCCACTGTGAGTTTTAAGAAGATATCAGCCTTGTATGAATATCTTCCCGAAGAAAACAGAGGCAACTTTTCTTGTTCTGATTCGCTATTAAACCGGATTTATCATGTCTCGCTGTATACTTTACATCTGAATACCAGGGAATTTTTTTTGGACGGGATTAAGCGGGACCGGTGGGTTTGGAGTGGTGATGCCTATCAAAGCTACTTGATGAATTTTTATACCTTCTTTGATGAAGATGTAAACAAACGGACGTTATATGCCTTGCGGGGCCATGATCCGGCAGAGACCCATATCAATACGATATTGGACTATTCATTTTATTGGATGATAGGCATATACGATCATTTTCTTTATACTGGAGATACGGCTTTTGTCAAGCAAATTTACCCTCGGATGAAAACCTTAATGGAGTTTTGTTTAAAGAGGGTCAATCCGGATGGATTTGTGGAGGGTCTTTCTGGAGATTGGGTATTTATCGATTGGGCAAAAATGGATAAGGAAGGCGAAATCAGTTTTGAACAAATATTGCTGACCAGGAGTCTTGAAGCGATGGCCATTAGTGCCGAATTGGCAAATGATCAGAAGTACGCAGAAAAATGTCGGAAATTATCAAAGGAGATCAAGCAGAAAGTCTTTGATGTTTTTTGGAGTAACAAAAAGGGTGCTTTTATTCATAGTCGGAAGAATGGTGTTTTGTTTGATGAAGTTACCCGATATGCCAATATGTTCGCCATCTTATTTGGGTATGTAGATGCAGAAAAGGAACAGGAAATAAAGGAAAATGTAATACTGAACGATAAGATTTTAAAAATAACTACCCCCTACATGAAATTCTATGAACTGGCATCATTGTGTGAGATAGGTGAGAAAGAGAAGGCCATTGAGTTTGTAAGGACTTACTGGGGAGGAATGCTAAAGATGGGAGCCACAACTTTTTGGGAATCATATGACCCGGAGCAAAAAGGAGACGAGCAGTATGCCATGTATGGTCGTCCGTTCGGGAAGAGTTTATGCCATGCTTGGGGTGCCAACCCGGTTTACTTGTTCGGCAAGTATTTGCTTGGAGTAAAGCCAACCGCTCCGGGATACAAATCCTATTTGATAGACCCCTCCCTGGCCGGTTTGGACTGGATAAAAGGGAAAGTGCCAACGCCCAACGGGAACATTGAAGTTTATATGGATAAAAAGGTAATCAGGGTGAAAACAGTACAGGGCGTTGGAACCCTCAGGATAAAAAGTGAAAGACTACCCAGAATTGAAAAGGGCGTTGTCATGAATGAAATTGGAGATAACTGGTATGATATACAACTTGAAATGCCGCAAAAAGAATATACAATTCGTTACTGGTAGATAAAAATTTATCCAAATATGTTAATACGCAGGGAATTTAATAAAATAAGCACACTTGCCGGCATGGGGATGGCTACCAGCATTACTGCACCGGTATCGCTTGCCTTATGTTTTCCCTTCTACAGATTGAATAATAAAAGATTCAAACCTTAAACAAATGAAATACTCGAAACTTCTACCGTTAGCCCTCTTAATTTTATTTCACTATTATCCGACTAACATGCAGATTTGAGATTTTTGATCTTTAATTGCATGATAATCAATTGTTATTATTTCTATTTCAAAAGTCACCCCCTGCTAAAAAGCAAGACTGGTTTGCATATTTGATATTGGTGACCCTCTTTGTTTCAAGTATTCTCGGTTAGTACTTCGAAGCAATTCAAATACATCAAGCAAACTAATCAGATGTATGCGAACTAACGAAGCCACAACTGAAAATGCTTTTTTTGTTTGGGCCATCTTTTGAATCACTGTCATTAGCAATTGTGCAATTAAGGTGCACCAAACCTGTGTGCGAATGGCATTCTCGTTTTCCCCGTAAAAGTAATGAAGCTGGAAGTTCTGTTTCATTTTTTTGAACAGCAGCTCGATGCCCCACCGTTTTTTGTATAAGAACGCTATTTCTTCGGCCGTACTATCCATGCTATTGGTGATAAACTCATAATACCGGTTCTTTTCATCCTGATAGCATACTTTTTTCAGGCGAAGGGTTTTCTTCTGCTTTGTTTGTTTTTTGCCATTTTCATCTTCAGGAGAGTACTCAATTTCTATGATTTCCTCCCGAAGTACCATTGCTTTTCCTTTCTGTTTTTGATGTTCCTGCAACACTTCAATGACCGTATAAAGGGCATTTTTCTTGATCCGGGTAACAAAAAAGACCGATTTACTTGTCCACAAGGCAAACTGATGGTAATAGTTATAGGCCCGGTCGAAAACAACCATACTGTACGAGATCAGTTCCAGTTCCTTCAAAAAGTTTTTGTCGTGTACTTTGGCTTCGGTTATTTTAATAAACCGTCCAACCGATTGTACTGCATCAATGAGCATATGAACCTTTAGCCCGCCTTTCTTTTTGCCATCGTTCTTGGGATTGCGTCCAACTCCTTTCAGAATATCACTGAATAACCGGATCGTGGTCGAATCGATCAGTAAGACTTCTTTAAAGGTGAGGCCAAAGGTTCGGCTGTCCGACAAAAAACTTTGATAATGGTGTACCAATTTAAAATAAACATCTTCAAAGAACTTGTTGTCCCGGTTGCGCATCCCATCGCAAGCGGTACTTTTGGCTGGCGCTTCTTCAAGCCCCAAATGGTTCAGCTTTCCGCCCAAAGCCCGCAGCCCTTCACATATCTCGGTCATCGAGTCGCACCGGCTAAAGATGCCAAAGAGAACCGTGATCAAATGTGTCTTTGCCTTAAAAGCTTTATAGTAATAATCAGCATTGTGCTTCTTTACTATACTGGTCAAACTGATGCCCTCTATTAAACTAATCACTTGTTTGAAAATCGGCTGTCCGACAAAATTTATTTCTGTATTTTTGCTCATGTTGAAGTTTTTTCGCAAAACAAACTTACAACATGGGGCCAAACCTTCGGGGAGTAACCCCTATTTATTTTTTTCCCCGTTCAGTAGTGATTTTATTTACAATACTTTATAGTTGTGAAAAGAATGACGATATTATTTTATCATCAAACGAAACTGAAAACAAAACTACTCTTAATGTTATTGACTTTGGAGCCGATAATACAGGAACCGTTGATAGTTCACCTGCATTTTTGAAGTTATTAACGGCAATGGGCAATAATCGGTTCATTGATGTTCATATACCGGCTGGACGTTACAAAATCTCTCAGCGGATAGTTTTTGATCAATCAAATCTCAGCGGGTATAAAAATAACCATGGATTGGTTTTTAGAGGAGCGGGTGAAGATGTAACAGAGCTGGTTTGCGACAATAATGAAGGTGGGTTTTATTTTAATGCCGGTACAAATTTAATTACAGTTACAATTAAGGACTTAAGTTTTGTAGCTGTTCGAGATGGTGCAGGGACGGCAATAGAGTTTAATACAAATAATCAAAATCCCGGGGACCATCATTCCCGTATGCTGCAAGTTCAAAATGTATTAATAAGAGGGGAGAAATTTAACCAGGGATATTTTGCTAACGGAGTATTGTGTTACAACGCCTGGTATCCAATGATTGATAATGTAAAAATTACTTCACGTTATGGCGCTGATTCGGAGAAATATAAAATGAATTGTGGTTTTCTTTTTCAGGATTGTTACAGTCCGTTGATAACAAACTCCTACTTTTGGGGAAATGCATTATATGGCTTGCATTACAAAGGAGACAAAATCGCGCCCGAAGACGGCATAATCAAAGATACTTACCTGGTAGGTCAGGATAATGGCGTCTATATTGATTTAAAAGATTACTCGAAGTGGGCAGAACCAGCTTTCCATATTTCAAATTGTCATATAAATTACCTTAAAAATGGCGTTTTCCTGAAGGGAATAAGACAAGTCTTTATTTCGAACGATCTTTTTTATTGCCACAACCTAGCAGGCAGCAGGTGGAAAAAAGATACGAATCCGGTATCGACCTATGAATCAAGGGATATTAACTGTGATTACACATCAGATGTGATTATCTCTGGCAATCAGTTTACAGAGCCCGCAAGCCCCAAACGAATTGGTATAGATATTTCAGAAAAATCTTCAAACATCCTAATTCAGGGTAATATTTTCAATTTTGATGCCACAGGTATTCGGAATAAGTCGCTCAAGCCAAGCAATGCTATCGGAAATGTTTTTGGTGGGGAACCTTCTTTTTCCATAGGATTAATACCATACAACGACATTACCGGAACCTTGAAAATAATAGATTTTTAGCAAATTGACAAGCTTAAATTCTCTGTTCCTTGCTATACCTGTATATATCAGCCACCATCATGCTCAAATAAGGAGGCTGCGAACGGTTAAGATAAGAACATCTACTGCTGTTAAGCATTTTCCCGAAACGGTTTGCCACAAACGTTTGCTTTGGGAAAAAGAAATTCCAATACTTGGAGGTATTTGTAAATTGAACCTACAAACGGAGTAATGTAAAAAGACATTTCTATATTTGAACTATATTTGAACTTATGGAAGCTAATAGTTCACTTTTGGGTCTTAGTGTTAAATGTGGTGATATAAAAGCCTTTAAGCATTTTTTTGAAGGTTTTTATCCTTCTGTTTGCGTTTTTGCACGAAAGTATCTGAAGGACTCAGACCTTGCTGAAGATCTTGCTCAGGAAGCTTTTATTGAATTCTGGAAGCAGAAGGAAAAATTCACAGATTTAAAAGCCATGAAAGGTTTTATTTATACGGTTACCCGGAATAAATGCTTAAACCATCTTAAACTCAAGGGAATCAGGGAAAATATTCTGAAAAATGAATTTTTTGCAGAGGATCATTTTTACGAATTGATACTTGAAGAAGAAACATACAGGCATGTTCATCAGGCAGTCAATAGCCTGGCTTCTCAAAGCCGAAAGATTGTTTGGCTTAGCCTGGAAGGAAATAAAAATCAGGAAATTGCCGACCACTTGAACGTTTCAGTAAATACCGTTAAAACCCTGAAAAAAAATGCGTATAAAGAGCTGCGCATTCAATTGAAAGATCAAGTGTTCGTCCTGCTCCTACTAAGCCAATTTCTGAATTAGTTTATGTCCGGAGCTATTCCGGAAATGCCCAAGATTAAATTTTCATTAAATAATTTTCACCCCCCATTCACCCGGTTTCTGTTTTCATTTGTTTCGCTATTAAAAGGGGAAATTGAAAGGATGTAATTGGTGATTCCATAATTCATCTTTCTTAAAAGAATGTTTTTTTACGATGGAAAAAATAAAATCAATATTTGAAATTTCAGAGATCATTGCACACGACATTAGCGGTAAGCTAAGTCAATATGAAAAAGAATTGTTGGAAGAGTGGATAAACAACTCCGGGCAAAACCGGAAAATGTACCGCAAGATCCTCGATAGTAGCAATATCTCTGAACGAAATAAATTATACGAGAGTGTTAATGTTGAGCAGGCATGGAAGGAAGTTTCAGGAGTTTTAGAGGCTCAGCACAAAAAACGTGTTTGGTCACTTGTATTTAAATATGCGGCTGCAATTTTACTCCCTGTTCTACTTGGGCTAACTACCTATTGGGTCCTGAATGACCATTCATCGGAAATTGCACATCAAGTAGTTCAAATACAATCAGGTTCCCGCAATGCAGTTTTGGTTATGGCTAATGGCAAAAGTGTTGATTTAGTAAATGATACGACAAAAAATCTGGTAGAAAACGACGGCACGGTAATCAAAAATAGCAATGAAGAATTGAGCTATGCCGGGCAATCAGCAAAAAAATCCGTGAAAACATTTTTAAATACATTGATTGTTCCAAAGGGAGGAGAGTATAGCCTGGTCCTTTCTGACGGCACCAAGGTATTTGTAAATTCGATGAGCAAACTGGTTTTCCCGGTCAGGTTTTCAGGCGATAAGCGTGAAATAACACTTGAAGAAGGCGAAGCCTATTTCGAGGTAGCCAAAGACAAATCGAAGCCATTTATAGTTACTGCTAAAGGAATTCAGGTGGAAGTGTTGGGTACTTTGTTTAATATAAAAGCATATCCCGAAGATACTTATTCGTACACCACATTGGTTGAAGGAAGTGTAAAGCTCAATCCAAACGATCAACCTTCAAATATCCATATTATGGAACCCGACCAGCAGGCTGTTTTCAATCCTGCTTCTGCCGGAATCGTTATCAACAAAGTTGATGCGAAACAAATTGTTCAATGGACAACAGGCAAATATTCGTTCACCGACGAGACTTTGGATGAAATAATGAAAACACTTTCAAGATGGTATGACTTTAACTACAAATTTGAAGACGAATCGCTAAAAAAAATAAGGTTTGAAGGAGGTTTAAATAAATATGAAAGTATTGACCCGATACTTGATATTATTGCCAAAACCAAAAAAGTAAAGGTTTTGGTAAAAGGGAAAGAAGTCTCATTTTTAAAAATAGGATAAAAAAAACAGGAGATGTTTGCAGCATCTCCTGTAGAAAACATTTCTGGTGGTACAGAAATATTAGTTATAAAACTTAACCGTAAATTTATGAAAAAAAAACGATCGGATGCCTTCCCTTTTCGGGAGAGCATGCAAAAAATCATTCGTGTGATGAAACTTGTAAGTTTTTTTCTATTGGTTGGTTTCCTGCAGGTTTCGGCCAACATTTATTCACAAACGGCAAACATCAAACTTTCGATGCAGGAAGTTGCCCTGAGTGATGTGATTAAAGAAATCCAGAAACAGACGGAATTTACCTTTTTTTACAGTCCGGAAGACGTAACCGGGGTTATAGTCGAAAAGGTTGAGCTTGAAAAAGCCAGTCTGGAGAAAGTGCTTGATTTGTGCCTGAAGGGAACGAATCTTGATTATGAGATCGTACACAGGGCAGTTATCCTCAGGAAGGATAAGAAAAAGGAACTGGAAAAAGAATTTCCCGTTGTGCTGCCAGTTGAGCAGCCCCAAAAGAAAAACCTCAAAGGAAAGGTTACCGATACCAAAGGAGAACCCGTTCCGGGTACTACCGTTGTGGTAACAGGCACAACCATTGGTACGATTACCGATGGCGATGGAAATTTTACTCTTGATGTACTACTGGGTACAAAAACCCTTTCATTTTCATTTGTTGGATACAAAGCTCAGGAAATCCCGATTGGCAACAAAACAATCATAAATGTGACACTTGCAGAAGAAACAGTTGGTATTGAAGAGGTAGTGGCCGTTGGGTATGGAACTGTTCGAAAAAGCGATTTAACCGGAGCCGTTTCAAGTATAAAAGTTGGTGAGGATGCCAAAGAACGTTCAATTGTTTCAGCATCCGACCTTATTTATGGAAAAACTGCAGGTGTCCAGATATTTAACAACTCAGGGATTCCAGGATCTGAAATAACATTTAATATACGGGGTATCAGTTCTTTCTCAAATAATGAACCTTTAATTGTAATTGATGGGATGCCTGTTGATGCCGGGACATGGGGGCCAAGTACCCCGGGAGGTGCCCAACGGGCAGATCTGAATCCAAATGTAAATTTTAGCGGTTTGGCAAATTTGAATCCAAACGACATTGAATCCATCGAAATTTTGAAAGATGCTTCATCCATGGCAATTTATGGGTCGAGGGCAGCAAACGGGGTGGTACTGATAACTACTAAAAGTGGAAAAATAGGGAAAGATAAAATCGAATATAATTTTAATATGTCGTCCACCAAGGTTATTAAAAGGTACGAAGTACTCAATTCAAAAGATTATATGGACTTCTATAATGAAGCGAGCATTAATGATGGGTTAACTACCCTTCCTTACCCCAACGATTCAGTTTACGCCCAAAGGATAGAAAAAAATTCTAACTGGCAGGACTTAATTTTTCAGGAAGCGTTATCCTATGACCATCAACTTTCGCTGACCGGCGGGGATATGAAAAACAAATATGCGATTATCGCCAATTATTCAAGTAATGAGGGAATTATCCTTACTTCCACTTTTGATAAAGGAGGCTTACGTTTTAATTTTGACAGAGAAGTCACAAAGAACCTCAAATTAAGTTTACGGGCCAATTATTCGGCAGGTAAAAGCAATGCAGTTCCCCATACGATAAATGGGACCGCGGCAAATATATCTGTGATCTCAAGCGCTTTAAATTTCAGGCCTTTTGATTCGGCATTCGTGGATGATGGTGACGGGATAAACGATGGCGTGAATAATCCGTTAACACTTCTGAAAAGGAGGGTCGATATTTACAACAATAAAACATTGATTAGTAACCTTTCCATGGAATATGCCATTTTTAAAGGGTTAACGTTTAAATTTAACGGTGGTTTTAACAGTAATATTGATAACCGGGATAATTATTATGGGCGGGAAACTTTGCAGGGAGCTAATGCTCCCAATGGTTATGCGACGGTATTTGACACAAAAAGAAGTAATTATTTAACTGAATATACCCTGAACTTGAACAGGAAATTTGGGAAAAGCCGGTTAAATGCCTTTATCGGGTATAGTTGGCAGGAATGGAATAACCGAAGAATGGTCATTTTAGGAAGGGATTTTCCCGATGATGCGACATTATATTATAATTTTGAACTTGCTAATGCTGTAGATAAACCGAGAACCTCATTTTCAACTTATGCGTTGGCTTCCTATATAGGCCGGGCTGTATATTCCTTTGATAATCGATATGCTTTAACAATAACAGGCCGTTACGACGGATCAACCCGGTTGTCCGAAGGAAATAAATGGTCGTTTTTCCCATCAGTCGGGGCTGGATGGAATATCCATAACGAGCGATTTATGAAACAACAGAAATTGTTATCGACCTTAAAATTACGTACAAGTTGGGGAGTAACCGGGAACCAAAGTATTTCGCCGGGAAGCAGCCAAAGTATCCTTACTACTAACCGCGCAGTTTTTGGCAATGGCCTTTATGTAGGTTATTTACCCGGACGTTTTGAAAATCCTTATCTGGGATGGGAAATTACAAATCAATGGAACTGGGGTGTCGATTTGGGATTTCTGGAAAAAAACAGGTTTACTTTATCTGTTGATTATTACATTAAATCGACCAGAGACCAGCTGGGTAATTACCCATTACCTGGGTCTTCGGGTTATACCAGTTATGCTACTAATCTTGGAGAAATAAAGAACTCAGGAATTGAATTGGAGGCCAGTGCGAATATTCTGGTTAAAAAATTCAAATGGAACATGTCCGGAAATATTTCATTTAACCGAAATAAAATATTGAGTTTGGGGGATTTAACAGAAATGACAACTGCCCAGAATACAATGGGCATCAGTGTGCCCCTCCTTATTTCGAAAGTTGGGCAGCCAATATTTATGTTCCAGGGCTATAAAGTGGACGGTGTTTATCAGAATCAGGAAGAAGTAGATAACGGGCCCACTGATGAAGTTATTCCAAATGAACCGGGGCACCTGAAATTTGTCGATACACATAAAGACGGTTTAATTAATGCAAAAGATATCGTAATTCTTGGAAGCCCTTTTCCTGATTTTGTCTTTGGCGTTTCCAATACCCTCTCCTATAAAGGATTAACTTTGGACGTTTTGGTTTCAGGAAGTATTGGTCAGAAAATAGCAAATCTAAATAGACATCGTCTTGACGGTTTAGTAGCTGGTATGTCATGGAATACGACACAAGAAGCTTATGATGGAAGGTGGACAGGTGAAGGTACAAGCAACACCTATCCAAAAGCAACCACAATCGGAAACCCCTTTAAAGGCCGTTTTACCGACTTTCTGCTTGAAGATGGTTCATATATTAAGATTAAAAGTGCAGTACTTGCTTATGAACTACCAATAAAAAGATTTAATATAAATATCATAGACAGGATCAAAGTATTTGCCAGTAGTACAAATTTACTGACTTTTACAAAATATAAAGGATATGATCCTGAAATCAGTGGCTTAGGTTCAACACGACCGGGAATAGATTCTTTTACTGCCCCTCAGGGACGTACATTTACCGTTGGTTTTAATGTAGTCTTTAATTAACTAAAAATATATAATCATGAAACCATACAATATTGTACTCGCTTTTTTGATTGGGACGCAATTAATAAGTTGCAATCTTGATGAGCAATTGTTGGATACCCCAAATCCTGGTTTAATCAAGGATGAAACCAGTCTTAATACGTTGATAACCGGGATGTATTCTATGTATTCTGATTTTACCTTTAAAAACGGGGTATTTAGAATGTGTAATTATGCCGATGATATTTTTGTCCCCGTAAATAGCTCAAACCTTTTGCGGGAATCTATGAGAACGTACGATGCCTCGTTGTTAAGAAATGAACTAATGTGGAATGATCTGTTCATCATGATCAATAGCGCTAATTATTACATGGAAGTCGTACAAAATGCAAATGTAAGTGCAGACTTTAAAACACGGACTATTGGAGATGCATTATTCACAAGGGCATTTGCTTACTATTACCTGGTTCGGCTATACGGAGGTGTTCCTATTCGGACAGCTTCTTTTAACCTGAATCAGGAAATGTACCTCCGCCGTTCTTCAGTTGATGAAGTGTATCAATTAATTTTAAATGATTTTGCAGAAGCATCAAAGCGGCTACCTGTATTATCGGCATTAAATGCAAGCGAAAGAGGAAGGGCAACAGGGCTGTTCAATTCTATATAAATTGTTGATAACTGTATAACTTATAGTAGTCCAAGCTATTCACGTATAGTTCACCTTTTATATTTTCGACTTTGTTATTTCTGAGAATATTTAAAGCAAAACTTCTTAATGTAGCCATGTTTTCAGGATTCACCCTTATTCTTGACTCATCTTCCCTTAAAGTTACATCCCGTACATGGTGGTCTTTGTTTTCGATATACCAGTGTTTTCTGATCAGGCCATTGGACTGTGTTGCATTCACTTTGTAGTTGGCGATGTATACAGCAACTTCATTTCTATCTTTGTATATCTTTTCTTTGGTGTTAAAAACAGATGTTTGCCTTTCAATACAAATGACAGACTCAACATATCCGCTCCATTGTTTGTCACAGATAAACTGCTTATGGTCGTGGTATACCGAAGTTGACCTTTCTTCTATCCTGTTCCTCCCTTTTTCTGAAGTTTGGGAGCAACTTTCTGGTTCTGAAAAACGGATAATATCCATGCAAGCTTGTAAAAGTTCTTTTTGGTTTTCTTTGACCTGTATTATGAGTTTTTTTTTCTTCCATATTTTCATTGTCGGCTATTTCAAACGTTTTCTTTTGGCAGTGCAATGCATCCAGGGTATATACGACCCCCTCCAATTCCAATTGTGGGATCAAGGCTTGTGCCACCGGTATCTCGTTTGTTTTTACATCTATTGTCTCATGTGCAAGGATGAGTTCCGATCGGGTGTCGAAAAAGCTCAAAACCTGTACTGCTTTTTTGTCTTGAAAATGGTCATAGCTCCCCCGCAATACTTTCCCGTCAACTGCCACTCCAACAGGATTGCCCCTGTCTGTCCCTAACAAAGATTGGGCATATGCCCTGAAGCATGATTCAAGCTCTTGCTTGTCAATCCCTTGTATTATATTTCTAACAGTAGTGTAGCCCGGGGCTTTTTTCCACTTAAGCCCGAAATCTTTTTGCAGGTTTTTGAAGTGCTTCTTTATAAAACGGGCAATGTCACGGTATGACTTGGCATTGCTCAAAATTGCCATTATTGAGAACAATACAATGAACCGCAATTCGTACCTTTGCCCCTGGGATCGTCGATGATCCTTTAATTCATCAAGGAATGTTATTATCATAGCTCTGTTTTTTAGTGAATTACAAAGTTATGAACATTCCTTGTTTTTAGATGGCCGGGGGAGGAATTAGAATTGAACAGCCCTGGGAAGGGCAACCAAAGGGGCCGCCCAGGGAATGCTGGCATCGGCAAGCCTAACGTATGCGAATTATAACGATCTCCAAAACAGGAACAGTGAAGCAACTAAATATTATCAACAGGCAAAAAGCTATACTGACTCTGTAATTCTGTCAGGGAAATATCAGTTGGTTAATAATTATGCTGACTTGTGGGATGTGGGTAAAGAAGAATATAATTACAGCAAAGAGGTGATATATGGAATCCAATACACCCGTGATCCCAACGATAATTCATTCAACAGTAAGGGTTCTGATTTTGCAAGGAATTATTGTCCTGCCGGTACGGCTTACTCAAGTAGGACTATTGGGTCTTATGCTGTTCAACCCTGGTTTTATGATGAATATAATACAGGGGAATATAAAGGAGATTATCGGACCAAAGTATCGTTCATGACAAACTGGGTTAATGTTAATAACGGAAAACTGACTGTTGGTTATCCTGAAAGTATTCCAGCAGGGGCGATAAATGGAAAGTTTCCTTTTGTAGCTAAGTATAAAGATCCCTCAGGGAACGAAAACAACAATGAGAATGATATGTATATCCTTAGGTTATCGCATATCTATCTTATAAAAGCGGAAGCTGAAAATGAGTTGAACGGACCAACACCGGAAGCATATAATGCATTTAACCAGTTAAGGATCAGGGCGAGGAAAGCCGATGGAACACCAGCTAGTGTTCCGGCTGACCTGTCAGCCGGTTTGACAAAAGATGAATTTCGGATGGCAGTATTAAAAGAACGCGGGCTGGAATTTGTTGGTGAAGGTTGTAACAGGTACTTTGACCTGTTACGAATGAAGGCTCCCAACGGGAAAGTTTTGTATATGTACCAGGTAGAAGATTTTCTTCCAACAATTCCTGAAGGTGATCCAACATGGAATAGTCAATCAAAGACCTGGAAGGGGGGAAGGAAAAACAATAGACCTTTTGAATTTTTTACAAGTAAAAACTTACTACTCCCAATTCCACAGGCAGAACTGAATGCCAATCCTAATTTTGGGGATCAAAATCCGGGGTGGTAGTTCCAAATAAGCTGGCAGAAAATAATCCTGCCAGCTTATTACCATACAAAGTTGGGGCTAATGTGTACACTGCAAAAGACACTTTGGTTAGACGCGAGCGCGGTATACAATATGAATCTGTTGATGCTTCCACTGTTATACCATTCAAGTTTCCTCGTTGATAACTTATTGATAATGAGTGAAAGTTGAGCGTAACACCAAATAATTTAATATGAGTATGAAAAAAAAGGAAAAGAACTCTTTAAGCAGGCGTCAATTTCTGGGATATTCAGCACTTGGTCTGACCGGATTGACTATCCTTCCGAGCTGGATGGTGTCTGATGGAAAGCGCATTGCACCGAGCGATAGGGTCGTTTTGGGATTCATCGGCGTAGGACGCCAGGGCGTGTCCGATTTTAACAGTTTCTCTAAATGTTCCGGCGTGCAGGTTGTTGCCTGTTGTGATGTCAGCCAGTTGAAACGGGAACGTTTCAAACTGAAAGCGGAAGCATGGCAAAAGTCTCAGAACATTGCCCCGCGTTGCGACATGTACGAGTTTTACGAAGATTTGCTTGATCGCAAGGATATCGATGCGGTATCGATTGCCACGCCCGACCACTGGCACGCCTTGGCAACAATTCATGCCTGCCAGTCAGGAAAAGATGTTTACGTACAGAAACCATTGGCATTTACCATCCACGAAGGTTTGGAAATGGTCAAAGCAGTTCGGGGAAACAACCGCGTATTGCAGGTTGGCAGCCAGCAGCGCTCAAGTAAGGAGTTTCAACAGGCTATTGCCCTGGTCCGCAGTGGTTCCATAGGTCATATCGAAACTATCTATGCTAAAGTAGGCGATCCTCCAATGCCACTGGATCTAACGGAACAACCGATTCCCGGGACATTGAACTGGAACCAATGGATGGGCCCATTGAACGATCCTAATATTCATTATCATCCGGATCTGTGCCCGCCTATTTCACTCGACCCTGAACAAAAGGAAAAACTATGGGGGGCCTGGCGCTGGTACCGCGAGACCGGTAATGGGTATACCGCGGACTGGGGCGCGCACATGTTCGACATTGCGCAGGCCGCTATTGGGATGGACGGCTCCGGTCCCTGTGAATTTATTCCGAAAGGATACAACGAGACAGAATACCTTACCATGAAATATCAGAACGGGATCGTGATGACTGAACAGCCTTTCAGGGAACAAGGCGGAAACGGCATCAGGTTTAATGGTACGAAAGGCTGGATCAAAGTGGCACGTGGCTATATCGAATGTTCCGACCCTTCATTGCTACAAAAAGAAGAAAAGAAGATTGGTGAAGGGCAATATGAAGTAAGTTCACCACACATGCAGAATTTCATCGATGCTGTTCGTTCACGCAAGAACCCGATCGCACCGGTTGAAGTAGGTTGCAGTACCAATACACTCTGTTGTTTGGGCAACATTGCAACCGAATTGCAACGCCCTGTTAAATGGGATCCTGCAACATTGAGCTTTGGCAATGATACGGAAGCAGCCAGCCACAGGCTTTCCCATTATCAATACAGGAGGCCTTATTCGTTGTAAATTATTAAACGTTATAAATCACTACTGAACGGGGAAAAAAATAAATAGGGGTTACTCCCCGAAGGTTTGGCCCCATGTTGTAAGTTTGTTTTGCGAAAAAACTTCAACATGAGCAAAAATACAGAAATAAATTTTGTCGGACAGCCGATTTTCAAACAAGTGATTAGTTTAATAGAGGGCATCAGTTTGACCAGTATAGTAAAGAAGCACAATGCTGATTATTACTATAAAGCTTTTAAGGCAAAGACACATTTGATCACGGTTCTCTTTGGCATCTTTAGCCGGTGCGACTCGATGACCGAGATATGTGAAGGGCTGCGGGCTTTGGGCGGAAAGCTGAACCATTTGGGGCTTGAAGAAGCGCCAGCCAAAAGTACCGCTTGCGATGGGATGCGCAACCGGGACAACAAGTTCTTTGAAGATGTTTATTTTAAATTGGTACACCATTATCAAAGTTTTTTGTCGGACAGCCGAACCTTTGGCCTCACCTTTAAAGAAGTCTTACTGATCGATTCGACCACGATCCGGTTATTCAGTGATATTCTGAAAGGAGTTGGACGCAATCCCAAGAACGATGGCAAAAAGAAAGGCGGGCTAAAGGTTCATATGCTCATTGATGCAGTACAATCGGTTGGACGGTTTATTAAAATAACCGAAGCCAAAGTACACGACAAAAACTTTTTGAAGGAACTGGAACTGATCTCGTACAGTATGGTTGTTTTCGACCGGGCCTATAACTATTACCATCAGTTTGCCTTGTGGACAAGTAAATCGGTCTTTTTTGTTACCCGGATCAAGAAAAATGCCCTTTATACGGTCATTGAAGTGTTGCAGGAACATCAAAAACAGAAAGGAAAAGCAATGGTACTTCGGGAGGAAATCATAGAAATTGAGTACTCTCCTGAAGATGAAAATGGCAAAAAACAAACAAAGCAGAAGAAAACCCTTCGCCTGAAAAAAGTATGCTATCAGGATGAAAAGAACCGGTATTATGAGTTTATCACCAATAGCATGGATAGTACGGCCGAAGAAATAGCGTTCTTATACAAAAAACGGTGGGGCATCGAGCTGCTGTTCAAAAAAATAAAACAGAACTTCCAGCTTCATTACTTTTACGGGGAAAACGAGAATGCCATTCGCACACAGGTTTGGTGCACCTTAATTGCACAATTGCTAATGACAGTGATTCAAAAGATGGCCCAAACAAAAAAAGCATTTTCAGTTGTGGCTTCGTTAGTTCGCATACATCTGATTAGTTTGCTTGATGTATTTGAATTGCTTCGAAGTACTAACCGAGAATACTTGAAACAAAGAGGGTCACCAATATCAAATATGCAAACCAGTCTTGCTTTTTAGCAGGGGGTGACTTTTGAAATAGAAATAATAACAATTGATTATCATGCAATTAAAGATCAAAAATCTCAAATCTGCATGTTAGTCGGATAATAGTGGTTATAAATATGTTATGAAAAGACAAGTTAAAAGAATTGTGCCTTCTGTTGCAAAGGTAATGGCAATCCTGATTTTTGCCGTTTTTTGTGACCAATCAGCTGCTACGGCCGTATGTAAACAAGATTCCAGATTCGGAGGTGTCCAGATCGGTGTGATCACGTACAGTTTCCGCAGCATTCCGGGTCAGTTGCTTCCGGATATCCTGGATTACGTGGTACAATCGGGCTTGAGTTCGGTGGAGTTGATGGGGTCTCTTGCGGAACAACATGCAGGAATCCCACAGGTGAAAGATCCTCAGCTTCTTCGCCAGTGGCGTACTACCGTTTCCATGGACAGATTCAGGGAAATCCGCGAGATGTTCAAGGATAAAGGGGTAAAGATCGACATCCTGAAGTTGGGAAGCCACACCTGGTCGGACGGGGAAATTGATTATGCTTTCAATGTCTGTAAAACATTGGGTGCGAGGGGTATTAGTATGGAGATTTCTGAAGAAGCAGCAAAACGTATGGTTCCGTTTGCAGAAAAGCACAACATGTACGTGATTTTTCATAACCACCTTCAACCTGGAGACCCGAATTTCAGTTTTGACAAAATCCTGGCCTACGGCCCTATGTTGATGCTGAACCTAGATGCCGGCCATTATTTCGGTGCTACCGGTAAAGATCCATGTCTGTTGATTGAAAGGCTTCATAACCGGATTGCAAGTATCCATATCAAGGACAAGACCGGGTCAAAAGCTTCAGACCCAAATAAAAACCAACAATTTGGGAAGGGGCAGACTCCAGTTAGAGAAATCCTACAATTGATCCAGAAGAACAAATGGCCGATCACCTGCGATATTGAACTTGAATATACCATTCCAGAAGGTTCGGATGCCGTAAAAGAAGTAATCAAATGTGTGGAATATTGCCGTTCAGCCCTTTTGCCAGCAAATTTAAATTAGGACACGGTCCAAGCGCAACAGGTCAAGGTGCAAGGTCAAACAATCCAGGGCAGCTTACCAAGGGCATAAAGAATAGCGCTATGTTTCTGGGAGATCATCCGCGACAATCAAATGGCAAAAGATATACTGAAACTGTTTTACCCGTTTTTGAAAATTAAGGTTGCACAATATACTAGTGCCATTGTAATGTACTGTAATACAATGTCAAAAGAAATCATTTTACAGCAAAATCAACAAATACAAAAGGATAATCAAAGCATTAAAAACAAGGAGTGTTTGACCATTATAAACAAACCATTAAAGTATGAAAACAAAATTTAAACCAGCTTATTTACTGCTTTTCCTTGCCTTAATTCTATTGGCCTGGTATTGGACGACAGCAAGCGCCAATATGAGCGTTAAAAACCCGCGTGTGGAATATGCGACGAACCCGCTCGGGATTGATGTTGCAACACCACGTTTTAGCTGGCAAATGAGTGTCGCCAATGAAAAACGGGGCTATTCCCAGGCCGCTTATCAATTGACTGTTGCCAGTCCCGATGGGAAAGTGGTTTGGGACAGTGAAAAGGTAGCCGATGATGAATCACTTAATATTCACTATTCAGGGAGCCCACTTCAGCCAACCACAAGGTACAACTGGACCGTTACCGTTTGGGACCAAAACGGAAAAACTGCAAAAGGGTCTTCATGGTTTGAAACCGGACTGCTAAATCCTGACCCGAAACTTTCGGCATGGGATGGCGCCACGTGGATTGGCGGCGCCGATGAGGATCTGGTACTCTACTCCCCATATCTGTCGGTATTCAAACTTCGATATGTACTAAACCTTGATAAAGCATCCAACACAACGAAAGCTGGTTTCATATTTGGGGCCAACGACAGCCGTTTAATGGATAAAAACAAAAATATTTTGGGGACCGAAAGCAAAAAAAATGAAAGTTATATCAAGTTTGAACTCGATATTTCGCAGCTGGATGGCTCAGAAAACGGATTGGCGCAATTCAACATTTACCGTGCAGGATACCATCCGGACGACTCGCCTGACAAACCGTTTAAAAGCTTCAATATTCCTAAAGCATTGATTAACAACAACAACAAATACGGGCCGCATAAAATTTATACAGAGGCTGTTTTTGGCGTGTTCAGCATTTTTATTGATGGTAATAATATTGAGCGCCAGACTGCGAAAAATGAAAATTCAGACAACAGGCCAATCAAATACTCAGGAGTAAATCTAAATCCGGTGGGCAGGGGCAATAACGTAATCAGTTTCCCGATGCTGGCTGAAATCGGTTTTTCGCTTGATGCAGGGCAAAAAGCCAGTTTCTCCGGTCTTGAGATCAGGAACTTCCGCAGTCCCTCCAACAAACTTTTCGCCGAAGATTTGTCTGATCCGGTATCTTACAACGGCACTTTTTCTGAATTTACGAACCACGAGAAATCCGGAATAAAAATTATCAATAATGCTTATTTTATCGATGGCGGGAAGACCGGATCGACGATTATCGCCAATCCTAGCAAAAACTCGATGCCAATGCTCCGCTCAACTTTTAATACTGGTGACAAAAAGGTTGCCAAAGCGAGGCTATACGTAACAGCCCGCGGCATCTACGAAGTTTATATCAACGGTCAGAGAATAGGAAATGATTATTTCAACCCAGGTCTCACCCAGTATAACAAGACACATATGTACCAGACTTATGACGTTACAGATAAAATTAAAACCGGGAAAAACGCCATTGGAGCAATGTTGGGCGAAGGCTGGTGGAGTGGGAATATTACCTATAGCGGGGAAAACTGGAACTTCTTTGGAGACCGTCAGTCTTTACTTGCCAAGCTGGTCATTACTTACACCGACGGTACAACAAAAACCGTTACGACAAATCCTGAAAACTGGTACTATTACGGCGACGGACCAATTGTTTACAGCAGTTTTTTTCAGGGTGAAGTTTACGATGCTTCTAAAGAAGCAGCTATCTCAGGTTGGTACTCCGCGGATTATGATGCCGGCAATTGGAAAAATGCGGTTGAGGTAAGCCTTGACGGAACTACGTGTACTGACGAAACTTTTGGAAAGCAGATGGGGTTTGCACCACTCTCCGGTTACGACAACATGTTGCTTGTTGGCCAGGTTGGCGAAAATGCCGGCATTGTCAAAGAGTTGACTGCAACCGGGGTGGAGGAAGTTCGACCCGGGGTATTTGTTTATGATATGGGACAAAACATGGTGGGGGTGCCGCAAGTGACCATTAGCAATGGCACGGCAGGAAAAGTTATTACACTGCGTTATGCCGAGGTGAAGTACCCCGACCTTCCCGAATATGGCAGAAACGTTGGGATGATTTTGCTGGAAAACATTCGCGCGGCCTTAGCCCAGGACATCTATATCCTCAAAGGCGGCAAAGAAGTGGTCCAACCCCGCTTCACGTTTCACGGGTACCGGTTCCTGGAAATATCCGGTATTGATGAAGTTTTGCCATTAGACGCGGTAAAGGGCAAAGTAATCAGCTCTGTGAAAGAGCTGGCTTCCGGTTATGAAACTTCGAACCCGAAAGTCAATAAGCTTTGGGAAAATATTACCTGGTCAACACTGGGTAATTTTTTATCTATTCCGACCGATTGCCCGCAGCGTAACGAGAGGATGGGCTGGAGCGGCGATATTTCGGTTTTTGCAAGAACTGCAACATACCTGACCGGTGGGTCCCAGTTCCTGAGGCGCCATTTGCTGGGTATGCGCGATGCCCAGCGTGAGGATGGACGTTTTACCGATGTTGCTCCTTTAGGTGGTGGTTTTGGCGGTATCCTGTGGGGAAGCGCAGGCATTACCGTAGCCTGGGAAGCGTATCAGCAATATGGTGACAAAGCAATGATTACAGAGCACTACGATGCCATGAAAAAATACCTTTCGTTCCTGGATACCCGAACCGATCCCAAGACCGGGGTTATGAACGAGGGCCCGCTGGGGGATTGGCTAAGCCCTGAAGGAAATAAAAACGATAACACGTTAATCTGGGAAGCCTATTATGTATTCGATCTGGAGATGATGGCCAAAATTGCCGGTGTTTTGGGCAAACCCGAAGATGCTGCCGGGTTCAGAAAAAAATATGATGAACGCAAAGCCTTCTTTAACAAAACATATGTGAATGCGGAGACCCATAAAACAGTCAAATCGGGATTTATTGCCCAACGGAGGCCCGCTGCCGGGGAGAACGCTACAGAAGACGGCTCTTTGGCTGCCGGGCAGCAAACAGATACACAGGTTTCGTATGCTGTTCCACTGGCTTTGGGGGTATTTAGCGCTGAAAACGAACCGTATGCCGCAAAATACCTGGCAGGTGCGGTAAAACGGAAAAATACCGATGATAGTGGTGAAACCCGTCCGGAATACTCACTGATGACCGGTTTCATTGGTACTGCATGGATCAGCAAAGCGCTTAGCGATCACGGGCACAATGATATCGCCTACCGTTTGCTTCAACAAACCACCTACCCTTCATGGTTATATTCTGTAGATCAGGGGGCCACGACAATCTGGGAACGGTTAAACTCTTATACTGTTGAAAAGGGATTTGGCCGAAACAACGCGATGAACTCGTTTAACCATTACTCCTTTGGCGCCGTCGGGGCGTGGATGTATAACTATTCGCTTGGTATTCAGCGCGATGAGAAAGAACCTGGCTTTAAACACTTTATCCTTCAGCCAACCCCCGACCCTGATGGCGTGATGACCTTTGCCAGGGGGCACTACGATTCAATGTATGGCAGGATAAAAAGCGAATGGCGTTTGGATAACAACAGGATGGTTTATAACGCAACTGTTCCGGCTAATACAACTGCAACACTTTATCTCCCGGCTTTGTCTGAGAAAGATGTAACCGAAAGCGGTAAGGCCACTGAAAAAGTAAAAGGGGTCAATTTCATAAAATATGAAAATGGCAAAGCAGTTTATGAACTGAAATCCGGAAGCTATGAGTTTGTGTCAAAAAAGATTAGGGTACTTTAAACTTCCTTTATCTCTATTGTGTCAAACTACCAATTACCGAAAAATTGTACTGGTAGATATGTTTTAAATACAACAAATTATCGAAAAAATGAAATGCGTCAATGTTATATTAACGTCGTTGGCGGTAGTCCAATGCGGAACCCTTCAGGCAGAAAAAAACGATAAAAAGAATCAAAAGCCCAACATTATCCTGGTCATGAGCGACGATCAGGGGTGGGGACAGACAGGCTATTACAACCACCCGGTACTGAAAACACCTAATCTGGATGACATGGCTTCGCATGGACTCCGCCTGGATCGGTTTTATGCCGGAGCCCCTGTTTGTTCACCCACCAGGGCCAGCGTATTAACAGGACGATCAAATGACCGCACTGCTGTCTTCAGTCACGGATATCCCATGAGAAGACAAGAGCAAACCGTGGCCCAGGCACTTAAGAAAGTCGGTTATAACACAGCACATTTTGGGAAATGGCATTTGGATGGTTTAAAGGGACCTGGTGCCCCTGTCTTAGAGGGTGATAACCGAAATCCCGGCCATTTTGGTTTTGATGAGTGGCTCTCGGTAACCAATTTCTTTGACATGAACCCAATAATGAGCAGAAAAGGCAAGTTCGAAGAGTTGACGGGTAGTTCATCAACAGTAATTGTGAATGAGGCGCTGAAATATATACGGAAAATAAGCCAAAAAGATGAACCGTTTTTTGTGGTCATCTGGTATGGAAGTCCGCATGGTCCCTGGCTGGCAAGTGACGAAGACAAAAAATCTTTTAAGGATTTGGATGAGGCTGCACAAAATCATTATGGGGAACTGGTTGATATGGATAAAAGCATTGGCGCTTTGAGAGGAGGATTGCGTGATATGGGGATAGCAGAAAATACTTTAGTTTGGTTCAATAGCGACAATGGGGGGCTGAAAAATTTCGGACCTGAAACGGTTGGAGGGCTTCGGGGATTTAAAGGAGACGTTTATGAAGGTGGTTTAAGGGTACCTTGTGTTATTGAATGGCCGGCAGTGATTAAAGTAGCCCGCATCACAGAATTTCCTGCAGTGACGATGGATATCTTCCCCACAATTGCCGAAATCGTCGGTTTGCCTAAGTCTGATCTGATTGAACCCATTGATGGGATAAGCATCAGAGGATTGTTTGAAAAGGAGATAAAATCAAGAAAGACTCCTATCCCATTCAGGTTCCTCGGGAAAGGGGCATTCATCGATAATAATTTTAAACTGGTTACGCTCGATTTAAAACAGAACAAATTTGAATTATACAATTTAAAAGAAGACACAAAGGAGCAAAAAAACCTGATAGGGTCTGAACCTAAAATCGCAGATAAAATGATCGACGCCTATAAACGCTGGAATGAATCCGTTGAATCGAGTATAGCAGGAAACGATTTTCCTGGTGGCTTAATCGAACCTGATCCGGAGCCCAGAATGTGGATGAAGTCTCCGGAATACAAGCCTTATCTGAAACAGCTTGGTAAAAGGGCAGAGTATAAAAGCAGTTTGAGAAATATCGGTGATTAATTTGCAGCATTTTGGCGAGAACCTACATAAATACCATATAACCAATAATTTAATAATCATGAGAATATCGCGAAGGAAATTTACCCAATTGAGTGTTTGTACCGGAATGGCATTAATGACAGAATCCTTTTTGCCCCGTTCTGTTCGGGCGGCAGCAGGTTCTGGATCACTTGAAACAGCAATAGTGGCCGGGACCATGCTGTTAGAGAAATTGTTCCAGAATCCCACTGGCGAAGGTGCGCCGGTAGATTCTCAGTTGGGAACCTTTTGGTTCTGGGCCAATACGGTCACGAAAGAAGGCATTACCCGTGACCTGGAGGCGATGAAGCAGACGGGAATCGGACGTGCCGTCCTGGGTATGACCCGGTACCACAGCGCCACGATTGAAACGGGCGGCGTCGTGTTTCTCTCTCCGGAATGGCTGGCGCTGTTTCGTTATGCGCTCGATGAAGCGGACCGACTGGGCATCAAGATCAGCGCAGTGATGAGCAACGGCTGGTACCAAGGCGCGCCGTGGGTCACGCCCGAAATCGGTGCGCAGAAACTGGTCTGGTCCGAAACCCTGGTCACCGGCCTGGCGACGACGGTCATGCTCCCGGTGCCGGATCAATTCCGGAAGGGGCCTCACGCAGGGATTTCCAAAAAGGCGAAGGGACATTTTCAGTCCGTTGCAGTACTGGCCTTTCGCCAAAACGGCAAAGGTGAACTGGTCCGGGACTCGCTCGTGCGGCTCGACGACCGGATGAAACCTGATGGTACGCTGGACTGGCCGGTTCCCGCCGGAAGATGGAGAGTTTTCCGGTTTGCGCACATTCCCAATTTCGTCCCGATGAAACAGGACTCGCCAGGCTTCACCGGATTACAGATTGACCACCTGAGCGCAAAAACCATGGAACTATTTTTCAACAAGGTGGGGCTGCCGCTGCTCAACGCCGCCGGTCCGCACGTCGGCAAGACGCTCGACTTTTTCCATGAGGACAGCATCGAACTGGGCAGCTTTGACTGGACTTCCGATTTCCCGGAACAGTTCGCCGCGCGCCGGCACTATGATTTGATTCCGTGGCTGCCGGTACTGGCGGGGAAAACATTTGCCGGCGAACCGCAGGTATTCCGCGTCGAGCATGATTTCCTGGAGACGGTGGACGAATTGCTTGCCGACGAACACTACGGAACGTTCCACAAGCTTTGCCATAAGCACGGCATCAAGCTGGAGACTGAAGGGGGCGATGTGAACGGCAGTCTGCGCGTCAAGGGCGAAACCGATTTGCCGATGGGTGAATTCTGGAACCTCCGGTACGACAAAAAACATCCGCGCTACGTCGAAAATTCCAACAACCTCCTCTTATTCAACCCCAATACCGTTATAGCCAGCCACATTTATGGCCAGAACCGCGTGTCGTTCGAGTCCTTCACCTCCCGCCAGCACTGGATGGAATATCCCGCCATGCTCAAGCCGTTGGCGGACGAAGTGTATTGTCTCGGCGTAAACCACCTGACCTTACACGGCTATTCCTATTCGCGCCCCGAGACACCGATGCCCGGCGATGTCTATTTCGCCGGTACGCATTTTAATCCCGGCGTCACCTGGTGGAAATATGCAGGCGGATTCTTCTCCTACCTTAACCGCTGTCAGGTGATGCTGCTGGCCGGGAGTCCGGTGGTGGACATCCTTTACGTGGACGGCCAGGAAACGCAGAAAATAATTCGGGAGAATGAATCGCGCTCACTCACTGCACTTGGCAAATGCGACGCGATTCCCGGCGGTCTCCTAGTTGAACAGTTGAAAGTATTGCCGGACGGGCGGGTCGGCTTGTCGAACGGTTTATCCTATGTCGTACTGGCTGTTGCGAATGCAACTGTCGAACCGGCGGTATTGCAGAAAACCGTTCAACTGGTCAAAGAAGGCGCCACAGTCTGGTTCCGTACCGTGCCGCAGCAGGCGCCCGGCTGGACGGGTTATCCCGGTTCGGATAAGATGATTGCCAGCTGCCTGAAAGAACTGGGCGCAGACAGGCCCGCGGGCGTTTATAAAGTCGGCAATGGCAAACTTATCCTCGGCGACATCCCCGTGAAAGACTTGCTTGCGCGCATCGGCCTCGCGCCAGCGTTCGACTATACGCCAGACGATGGTAAGCCGTTCCTCGACTACATTCAGCGTCAGGATGGCGACACGGATATCTTTTTTGTCGCGAATTGGAAGGACGCCTGGCATCGCGCGGAGTGCGCTTGCCGAGTGGCAGATAAGCAGCCGGAATTTTGGGATCCCGTGACCGGAGAGATTTCGCCGTGTCCGCAATATCAAGTAGGTAAAGGCGTTGTTCGCTTTGTGCTGAAGTTGCCTCCCCATGCCTCAACGTTCGTCGTCTTCCGCAAAAAATCCGAAGGCAACCATGGCAAGCCGCTGCCCGTGATGGATAAAATCAGCGGGCAAAGCATTGCCATCACTACACTCGCAGGCCCATGGCGCATCGAGTTCCAACCGGGACGCGAGAGCGATCCAAAATTCGAGGTCACCAGCCCGGCCTTGTTCTTTTGGAATGAAAGTTCCGATGTCTGCATCAAATCTTTTTCCGGAACCGCCTCCTACCAGACGACCTTTGATGTCAGTCCAAAGGACGAAAATTCGAAATGGATTCTTGACCTCGGAGTTGTCCATGATCTGGCCGAGGTGCTTGTGAATGGAAAACCGGCTGGCGTAGTCTGGACACCGCCGTTTAGCGTGGATATCACCCAACTTTTGCAACCGGGTAAAAACATACTGGAAATCCACGTGGTCAATACCTGGCACAACTGGCGGCTGGCCAACAAATTCACTGCGGGGACACACCCATGGGAAAAAGAGGGACTTTCCCTTCCTCCCGCGCCAGCCGGTCTCACCGGCCCGGTGACCTTGCAGACAACCAAATAAATTTTTATCAAATATTAACAAAAAGTAATTCCAAATACGGCAAGAATCATGAGAATATCCAGAAGAAAATTTGCACAATTAAGCGCTTTTGGGGGTGTGGCATTAGTAACAGAGCCATTTCTACCCTATCTTTTTAAAAATACAACGGGTTCCTTAACACTTGAAGCAGAAATAGAACAGGCAAAAACAACAGACGAGGTTATTTCTGCGCTCAAAAAGGGATGGAACAACCCAACTTCAACATACAGGCCACACACACGCTGGTGGTGGCCTGGCAATGCCGTCACCCCTGAAGGGATCGATTGGCAATTGGAGCAGATGAAAGAACAGGGGTTTGGCGGGGTGGAAATCATGAGTTTTGTCAAAATCTATGATAAAGGGAATATCGAGTTTGGCTCCCCTGAGTTTTTCGACATGGTTGACCACACAGTCAAAAAGGCCAGGGAACTGGGCATGGAGGTCACCCCGCCACTGGGGCCAGGGTGGAACCACGGCCACGCGTGGGTACCCGAGGAAGACCGGGCCAAGTCGCTGGTGATCTCGGAGCAGGAGGTTCCTGGGGGTCAACAAGGGGTATTTAAACTGGCTTTGCCCGAGGAACCCGATTATGCCAAACGGAACAAAAAGAAGTTGGAGGCCGTTGTCGCCGTGAAGGTTATCGAACAGGGCGTGCCCGACTGCGGGCAACGAATAGACTTGAGTTCAAAGACGAAAGGTTCAAGGGATTTTGCCGTGGAACCCGCCTTTCAGGTCAGTGCCAGCCTGCCTGACGGCCAATGGAAGATTATGGGTTTTTGGACGGTATTTACCGGGCAAAAATGTGCTATGGAGGATTACAAACCAGCCTCTGCATTAGTGGACCACTTCGATAAGAAGGCAGTCCGGGCCTATGCAGAATATATGGTCAAACGTTACCAAAAGTTTTTTGGAAAAGATTTCGGCCAGACCGTTGATTCCTTTTTTGGCGACAGTTTCGAGCTGCAGCAGGATTTCTCTTACTGGAGCACGGACCTTTTCGGGCGTTTCATGCAGGAAAAAGGTTACGACCTGCGTCCGTATCTCCCCATGATCAAATATGGCGGGGCCCCGGAAACTCCCTATGTACGTTATGATGTCGGAAGTTTCCTTCACAAGTTGGGCATGGAAGGGATCATCGGAACCCTGGCAGATTATGCAGATGAAGTTGGCGTACAAATGCGGCAACAACCACACTACCGCTTCACCACAGAGCTGATTGAGGCATCAGGCCGTTTGCAGCGCCCTGAAACAGAATTTTCCCGCCGCAGTTTTGATCCGAATGCCTGGCCCCATAAACTTACGACCAGCGGCGCACAGCTCTATCCGTCGAAAGAAAAAAGGTGGGTATCCGCCGAAGCGTTCACCTTTGTCAATACTAAATATCAGACTACAATGGAACAGATTAAACAGGCAACTGATCTGTTTCTACGTGATGGCATCACACAATTCTACAATCATGGGTATTTTTATTCACCTGAAAAGGAACTGGCACCATCCCGGGATCTGCTTTATGCGAACCGTATCAGCCATGTGAATACATGGTGGCCCTATTACCGGGGACTTGCAGATTACCAAACACGTGCAGCATTTCTTAGCCGACAGGGAAGGCCTAAAGCAAACATATTGCTATATTCGCCGATGCCCACGGTCTGGTCAGAAAGAGCAGAATTTCCAGTAAAGCATATTCGTGATATCCCATTTGGAGAGCTTCCTAAAACCCTTATTGCAAACGGTTATGATTTTGACTGCGTGAATGATGATCTTTTACAGAACCATTCACAAATTAAAGAAGGAAAGATCAGCATTAATGGTTACCACTATTCTGTTTTAATACTTCCCAGGGTAATCTGCCTGTCGACCGCCACCCTCAAAGTGATTGAGCAATTTGTGAATAAAGGAGGAACCGTTTTTGCACTCAATACACTTCCGTCAATTTCTACCGGTTTAATTAATTACCATGAAAATAATCAATTATTGCACAAGCTATGCAACAGTCTGTTTGCTGAACAAGGAGGGACAAAACAAACCGGTGCCGGGACTACTTATTTTATACCGGAATGTGATGGTTTTGATTATATCACTACGTGGTCACCCGGTGCGGTTGACTGGAAACCCACAAAACCGCTGAATGAGGCTTTTAAAAGATTTATAAATGCATTACGTCATCATGTGGTACCAGACTTTGAAATTAATGGACAGCAACAGAGCAACGGTCTTACTTTTCGTCATACAACAATTGGTGATGTTGATTGCTGGTTTATTTGCAACCTGCAACCCAACCGTCAGCAAATATCAATAACTCTTAACACCATAAATAAAGTACCGCAAACATGGAATGCAATGACTGGAAGTATTATGAATGTGGAAGAATACCGTTTTGCAAAAGATGGTCGCATCATAATGCCCGTATCACTTGAACCCTGGGAATCAATCTTTGTGTTACTGACCCCTGAAAAACAAACACTGGAATCACTAAATGAAAACATCTCCAGTTTCGAGGTTCTGGCTACACAAACAATAGAAAAAAGTATTCTGCTTTCAGGTTTCTGGAATGTTGATTTCAAAGGTATAGGAAATTATCGGACCAGTCTGGTTATGGATGCTCTTACGGATTGGACGAAAATAAAAGAATTGGAAAATTTTTCAGGATCGGCGGTTTATTCTCTTGAATTCGATTTTCCCGCCAATCCAGACCAGCAAGGCAAAGTAGAGCTCGATCTTGGCATAGTGCATGAAGTTGCAGCTGTCAGGATTAATGACGGGCATGCCGGCACAGTCTGGATGCAGCCTTACAGAATAGATATAACCAGAAAGGTTAGGCCGGGGAAAAACAAACTTGAAATTGAGGTAGTCAACTTATTATGGAATTATGCCGCGGGTCTCGATAAACCCACACCCATTCCCCTGGAATTACAGGAGCATTATGGCACAATCTGGGATGAAAAATATAATGCCTGGAATGGACTGCAAATCATGAAGCGAAATAATAAAAATAATCGGTTGCCTTCAGGACTACTTGGTTCAGTGAAACTCCATTTGTACAAAAAAGAATAAGTCGATTAATTGGTTAATTATTATGCGATGATGATAACACTAAAAAAAAACATAAATACGAGAAAAATATGTCTGTTGGTTTTAACAACAGTGCTGGCGACTGTTTCACAGGCCGGTTTAAACGTGCGGAGTCTTTCCTGTGAACATGTCGCAGTACCGCTGGGGATTGAAACTACACAGCCGCGTTTCTCTTGGAAACTGGATGCGGATGAAAACGGACAAGCGCAGACGGCCTATCAGATTCTGGCGGCAAGCTCGCCGGAGCTGCTGGCCGGAAACAAAGGCGACCTCTGGAATTCCGGTTGGGTCGACCGCGCCGACAACCAGCTGGTTCCGTACGCCGGAACCCCGCTCCGGTCGTTGCAGAATGTTTGGTGGAAAGTCCGGGTCAAGGATTGTGCCGGTAAAATATCCGATTGGAGCGCCCCGGCGCGCTTCGCGACTGGACTGCTGGACGGCGAAGCGCCTGTTGGTCAGTGGATTCCCAATTCTCCCAACGATTGGAAAACCGGCACCTCCTGGTTCCGCAAAACCATCTCCCTCAAAAAAGCGCCTGCCCGGGCACTGGTATTGCTGGCCTCGCGCGGCTATCACGAACTGTATGTGAACGGAAAGAAAGCGGACGACCGTGCGCTGGCTCCGAACGCCAGCATCATGGAGAAGCGGACGCTCTATGTGATCTACGATATTGCGCCGCTTTTGCAGGCCGGTGAAAATACGCTGGCCGTGTGGATTTCGCCCGGACGGGTTGCCGCCATCAAGGTGGAACCGGCGTTTCTGCTGGAGGCGAAATTGGAAGGACAAACCGTCATCAGCGATGCAACGTGGAAGACCAGGGCCGCCAATCTGGTGCGCTATTATTCAACCAATCCGAAAGAGAAGGCGCGCTACGGCGGCGAGCAGCAGGATGACCGGGCGTTTATTCCGGATTGGAACAAAAACGGATATGACGATTCAGCCTGGGCTTCCGCCACGGTTCGCCAGGAGAAAACAGAACTTTCAGCGGACATCATGCCGCCGACGCGGCAGGTTGAAACCATCACGGCGAAGAAAATCGAGCGGCTTGCGAACGGCACGGTGCTGGTGGACTTCGGAACATATTGCACCGGCCAGCTCGCGGCCCGGGTTCATGGCGAACCCGGCCAGCCGATCCGGTTTGCCACGCTGGCCGATTTGAAAAGACCCGATTATTTCGGACAGTACAGCGAAGTGATTCCCGGCCCATCCGGCTCTGCCGTTTTCCAGCATCGCTTCAACTGGATGTGCGGACGCTGGCTGGAAGTTACCGGTTTGACCGGCACACCGGAACTGTCCGATTTTACCGTGCACCGCATCAGCACCGATTTCAGTCGTATCGGCTTTTTCCAATGTTCGGATGAACTGATCAACCGGCTCTACGAAACGGATCTTTATACCTACCGAAATGTGACTCTGGACGGCTACACGCACGACTGCACAACCCGCGAGCGCCGCGGCTACGGCGAAGAAGCCTTCGGCACGTCCAGGGACATGGCGGTCACGTATGATCTGACCGCCTTCACCCGCAAATGGCTGCGCGACTGGCGCGATGTGCAAAAGCCCGACGGCTATATTCCGCATAGCGCGCCCGAAGGCAAGGGCGGGGGCGGCACGCTCTGGAGCTCGTTCACCGTGCTGGCACCGTGGAATCTATATTTGCAATCCGGCGACCGGCAGGTTCTGGAAGAAAACCAGGACTCGGCCAACCGCTGGATGAAATATCTCCAGGCCGCGGTCAAAAACCGGATACTGACCCAATACGAGAATAAACTGAAGTTCGACTTTCTCGGCGACTGGGCGCGGCCGGTTCCGCCGGAAGACCGGGGGCAGGAGAAGCACGTCGCCAATTACGGGGACAGCCCGATGGCGCTCGCCTTCAATAACGGAATCTATGCATTTGATATTGAAACCATGGAGCGCATTTCCAGCGCACTCGGACAACCGGACGTTTCCAAGACTTGGAAAAATAGGCTGGATGCATTGCAGCCGGCGGTGCATGAAAAATTTTTCCAGCCGGATTCGGGTGCATATGTCGAACCGAATCAGGTTCTTTCCATGCTGATGCCGCTGGCCGGTATTACCCCTGCGTCCGATCTGGCAAAAGTTCGCGCCGCGCTGGATGCGGAACTGAAAACAAAGAACTATATCGATGCCGGAAGTTCGGGCCTGCCGGTTTTCTTTGATTACATCATTCAGCATCCGGAAGAGCACCAGTGGTTTTTCGATGTGCTGCATCGCCGCGACTATCCGGGATTCGCCTATTTTCTAGAGCAGGGTTATGACAACTGGCCGGAACTCTGGGATCCGACCTGTTCCAGTAAGATCCATTCCTGCTACATTGGTCTTTCCTCATTTCTGATCCGTTCGCTCGCAGGTGTCGAACCGCTGGCGGATGCGCCGGGCTACGAGCGGTTCATCGTGAAGCCGTCGTTCGTCCATGGATTGGACAAGGTCTCGTACGCATTCGATTCGCCGCACGGCTGGATCAAGGTGAAGTGGGAGCGCAAGGGCGGCGAGATCGCTCTGGATCTGACGGTTCCCCCTGGCGCTTCTGCGGAGGTGCACCTGCCAACCTGTATTCAAACCGTAGGTAGCGGTATGTATTCATACCAGTTCATTTTGTAATTATTTCGAAACAAGGAAAGTAACATAGTAAAAATAAAACTTTATTGATTATGATAGATTAATGATTGCCATGATAAATAAAACAATTACAAACATGACAAAATCATCTTATTTACTTTTTGGGATTTCTGTATTTCAAGGCATCTTTTGCTGCCAGTCCGACGCGAAAGAGACTCAACCAGTCAAGCCTAATATTGTCTTCATCCTCGCCGATGATCTGGGTTATATGGATATCGGCGCTAACAACCCGGCAACGTTCTACGAAACGCCCAATATAGATTTGCTCGCAAAGCAGGGCATGCGCTTTACGAACGGTTACGCTGCGTGTTCGGTGTGCTCGCCCACGCGTGCAAGTATCATGACGGGCAAATACCCACCACGCACCGGGATGACAGATCACACTGGTGGAAAACGGGTCGGGAAACTTTTGCCTGCTCCCCATGCAATCAACTTACCATTAGAGGAATACACGATTGCCGAGGCCTTGCGTGATGCGGGATATGTTACATTTTTTGCCGGCAAGTGGCATCTCGGAACCGGCAAGCATGGGCCTAATGCCCAGGGCTTCGACCCCAATTTGATTACACTGAAGCGTGGTTATTTCCCGCCGGACAGCCCGCTGCCGGATGAAAAGATGGATCCCAAGAGCACCGACCTGATTGCCGCTGACGCGGTTCGGTTCATCGAAGTGAACAAAGGCCAGTCGTTCTTTGCCTACCTTCCTTTCAATGCTGTTCATATCCCTATTGGCGCCCGCCCCGATCTGGTGGAAAAATACCGGAAGAAACAGTCCTCCGCACCGCCGGATACCTGGGGGGTAGAGGGAGAAAACAAAGTGCGCCTCGTTCAGAACAACCCGGTTTATGCCGCAATGGTCGAGCAGATGGATATAGCCATTGGCCGTGTTCTGGCGGCGATTGAGAGAAATGGCCTTGCCAACCGCACTATCGTGATTTTTATGTCTGACAATGGCGGACTCTCTACCGCCGAAGGCCATGTGACTTCTAACCTCCCTCTGCGGGGCGGTAAAGGCTGGCTCTATGAAGGTGGTGTGCGTGAGCCGTGGATCATGTTTGTACCCGGTATGACGAAGCCTGGCAGCTTGAGTGATGTGCCGGTGGCCAGTACCGATTTCTACCCCACGATACTTGAGCTGGCCGGTCTGCCGTTGAATTACAAACAACACTGTGACGCAATGAGTTTCGTGCCACTGCTCAAGGGTAGAACTTTGGCACGTGGGCCGATCTTCTGGCATTACCCACACTACAGCAATCAAGGTGGTGCTCCTGCAGGAACGGTACGTGACGGCGAGTGGAAACTCATTGAGTGGTATGAGGACGGGCGTCTGGAACTCTTCAATTTACAAGGAGACATCGGAGAGAAAAATAACCTCGCTGCTGTGAATCCTGTTAAAGTGAAGGAGTTGCATGAAAAACTCATTGCCTGGCGCAAGAGCGTAAACGCGGTCATGCCGTTACCTAATCCCGACTACGACCCCGCTAATCCTGTGACAAAATTGAAGAAACAAAAATTGGAGGAGTGATTGCCCCGGGAAGGAGTTTCCTCAGTAAAGAAATGACATGTTACCCTTAGATATGGCAGATACTGTAATACTCCATTTATTTTTAAAAATAGATTTATTGTATAATGAATAAACAAATATAAAACAAGAACCATGAAAATAACACGCAGAGAGTTTAATAAGATAAGCACACTTGCCGGTATAGGGGTCGTTGCCGGCATTACTTCCCCGGCATTGGGAAGCCAGGCCAAAGGTATTTCAGCCAATGGAAAGATCCATGTGGGTTTGATTGGTTGCCGGTCGATGGGATGGGCCAACCTAAAAGATTTTATCGGAAATCCCGATGTCGAATGTATTGCCTTATGTGATGTGGATCAGGCTGTGTTGGATGAAAGAGTGAAGGATGTATTTGAAAAGACTGGTAAAAAGCCGCTTGTTTTTAATGACTACCGGAAATTGCTGGATTTAAAAGCAGTTGATGCGGTAATCATTGCCACACCCGACCACTGGCATTGTCTTCCGTTTGTAGATGCCTGCAAAGCAGGGAAAGACATATATGTCGAAAAGCCATTGGCAAACAGTATTGCTGAATGTAATATCATGTTACAGGCAGCAAAAAAATACAACCGTATTGTTACCGTTGGGCAGCAACAACGCTCCGGTTCGGATTGGGCAAAAGTTATGGAACTGGTCAAATCAGGAACGGTGGGAGACGTAAAAAGGATTAACTGCTGGGCCAATTTTACCTATGGTGCAGGAAAGCCAAGAATCCCGGATAGTACGCCTCCCCAAAGCGTTGATTATAACCAATGGCTTGGACCTGCTCCAGTCCGTCCATTTAATGCCAACCGTTTTCACGGTTTATGGCGAATGAATTGGGACTATGGAGGGGGATTGACAACTGACTGGGGCGTTCATCTGTTGGATATGGCATTATGGTGTAAGGGCGACACTGGTCAATTTCCGGAAACGGTTATGGCCTCAGGGGGCATAATGCGGTTTCCGGGAAATGAAGTTCAGACCCCGGATACCCTGAATATTGTTTATAATTATGGTGATTGGATACTGCAATGGGAACATAACGGTGGAATTCAAACCGGTCCCTGGAACCGCAATTACGGTGTTTCGTTTGTAGGTACAAAGGGCACTCTTATCGCAAACCGTGAGTCGTGGGAGTTAATCCCGGAGGGGAAAAGCGATAACCCGTTAACCGCAGCTATTCCGCTTCAGACAAACAAGCAGAACGAACACCAGGCGCATGTCCGGAACTTTTTGGATGCAGTAAAAAGCAGGAAACAGCCGGCTTGTAGTATTGAAATTGGCCATGCCGCCGCAGTTACCGCGCATTTAGGCAATATTGCAGCCCGCACCAAAGCAGTGTTAACTTACGACGACACAAATAAAACTTTTAATAACACTGAGGCTGACAAATTTATTAAGCCTGAATACAGAACACCTTACAAATTTCCAACACTTTAATCTTATACAACTATGAATACAAATAATGTCATTAAAGTTTTAACACTGCTTTTTGCTATTACTGCTTCAAACCCACTATCGGCACAGGAAAAGTTTCCTAACCCCGGGAAGATGGAGCATGATATGTCGGAGTTCTGGCTCCCGCAGCCTGTGGTTGTCACGCCTGGTGTTGTCAAATGCGATGAACCAATTCCGGCCCCTTCTGATGCTGATATTTTATTCGATGGCAAAGACCTTTCGAAGTGGAAAGGTGTGAAAACTGAGGAGGTCCAATGGATTGTTTCAGATGGCGTTTTTATCGTTAAAAAGGGTACCGGAAGTATTGAAACGAAGAAGAATTACCGCGATTTTCAGCTTCACCTGGAGTGGAAAGTGCCTGTATCTATTACAGGGAGCAGCCAGGCTCGTGGGAACAGCGGCGTTATACTCCAGGGGATCTACGAAATACAGGTATTGGACAACTACATAAACAAAACCTATGCGAACGGACAAGCGGGGAGTGTGTACAAACAAACGGCTCCGTTGGCCAATGCTATGAAAAAGCCGGGCGAATGGAATGTGTACGACATTATCTATACGGCGCCTACTTTTAAGAAAGACAGCACTTATCGTACTTATCCTTATGTAACCGTGATCCACAACGGGGTAATTGTTCAAAACAATACAAGGATAAACGGTACTACTGCCTACGTAGGTTTCCCCAAGGTAAAGGTGCATGACGATGGTCCAATCATACTTCAGGATCACGGCGACCCAAGCGAAGCTATCAGCTTCAGAAATATATGGATCAGAGAACTATGAAAATAAGCAACTCAAAATATTCAATAATATGTATCTCAAAAATAATAAGTTAAGCATTTTTCTTGCTGGTTTCTTGCTAGCGTCATCCGCATCCTTGATGGCGCAACAGCAGAAACCCAATATTCTGTTTCTTTTCGCCGATGATTGGGGAAGGCATGCCAGTATTTATGCTAAGTTAGAAGGTGATAAATCTCATTCTTCGCTTGTTAAAACTCCCAACTTTGACAAAATTGCCGAAAATGGTGTTCTGTTTACAAACGCTCACGTAAACGCTCCTTCATGTACACCGTGCAGAAGTGCATTGCTCTCGGGCCAATATTTTTACAGAACAGGCTTAGGTGCCATCCTTAGTGGCGCCGTGTGGGATAACAAGATTCCTACTTATCCCCTGTTGCTTCAGGAGCAGGGTTACGATATCGGGTTTATGTACAAGGTTTGGTCACCCGGTACTCCAGCTAATGCCCCTTATGGTGGGGAAAAAAATGCATTTAAAAATCATGGAACTGCTTTTAACAAGTTCTCACAAAATGTTTCAAAATCAGATAATATAGAAGAAGCGAAGGAGAAGTTATATGATCAGGTAAGAGAAAATTTCCGGGATTTCCTCAAAGCCCGAAAAAAAGGTCAACCCTTCTGTTTTTGGTTTGGTCCGACCAATACACACCGGGAATGGGAAAAGGGTTCCGGCAAAAGGCTTTGGGGTATTAACCCCGACGAACTTAAAGGAAAATTGCCGGCTTGTTATGCCGATGTTCCTGAGATACGTGAAGATTTTGCAGATTATCTGGGCGAAGTCCAGGCTTTCGATGCCGGGATAGGAGTGCTCATCCAGGAATTGAAAAAAATTGGGGAATATGACAATACGTTGATTGTGATAAGTGGCGATCATGGAGCAGGAGGGTTTCCGAGATCAAAAACCAACCTGTACGATATAGGTACCCATGTGGCATTGGCTATTAGTTGGAAGGAAAAGATACCCGGTAAACGAATTGTAACCGATTTCGTAAATTTAATGGATTTAGCGCCTACTTTTTTAGATGCCGGAGGGGTAAAAGTACCCGAAGTTATGACAGGTAAGAGCCTGATGCCCATTCTTCTATCCAATAAGCAAGGACGGGTTGAAAAGGATCGTGATTATGTGTTGACGGGGAGGGAACGACATGTAGGAAATGCACGGGAGGGGAATTTGCCTTATCCGCAACGTGCGATTACCACCGATGATTATCTCTATATCCGCAACTTTAAACCGGACAGGTGGCCCGAAGGCAGTTTTGAAATGGGCATGAAGGATATTGACAGAGGCCCCACCAAAGATTGGATATCCCTTAATTTCGATAACCCAATCTTCAAACTGTACATTGATTACGCCATTGCGAAAAGGCCTTACGAAGAGTTATTTGATTTGAAAAAGGATCCTGAACAGTTGCATAACGTAGCGGAGCTTCCTCAATACAAAGATGCAAAATCCAGGCTATCGAAAAGGATGGATAAGATGTTGATCGAGACAAAAGATCCACGGATGAGTGCGAATCCGTCATTTGAAAATTCTCCTTATACAAATTAGACATTATTTAGAATAGGTTACCAGTTGTCTTATGTTTTTTTCTTTATATAGATTGAATATATAACTATTACTATGTCATTAACTACACTAAAATTGATTTGTTTGCTGAGCGTTTCTCCTTTATCTTCCGTCACATTTGCCCAGCAAAAGCCCAATATCGTCTTGTTTCTGGCTGATGATGTCAGTTGGGATGATTTCGGTTGCTATGGAAATAAGGATGTTAAAACACCGAATATCGATCGTTTGGCTTCCGAAGGAATCCGGTTTACCAACTTTTTCCTAACTGCCAGTTCATGCAGTCCAAGCAGGAACAGTATCATTACCGGGCGTTATCCGCACAATACGGGAGCTGCGGAACTGCACACCGAACCTCCCCTCGAAATGGTTTCATTTCCGGAGATCCTGAAACAAAACGGTTATTACACTGCTCAAGCTGGCAAATTTCATATGGGTAAATATGCTTTACGCGGGTTTGATATAACCAATCAAAACGGAAAATTAAATGGTGATGGGGGAGAGAAACTCTGGATAAAAACACTTCAGGAACGGCCAAAAGGAAAACCTTTTATGATGTGGTATGCCTCCTACGATGCCCATCGTCCATGGGGGCCTAACGAATTTTCTGGAACTCACCATCAGACATCTGTAACTTCGCCATTTTATCTGGCCGATGTAGAAGGTACAAAAGCTGACCTGGCAAAATATTACGATGAAATAGCACGGTTCGATCATAATATTGGGTTGGTTGTTGATGAACTCAGGAAACAAAATGTACTCGAAAACACTGTAATTCTGGTTATGGCAGATAACGGCAGGCCATTTCCGCACAGTAAAACCAGGGTAAACGACCGCGGAATGAAAACTCCGTTCATCGTTCACTGGCCCAAAGGGATAGGTAAAAAAAGTAAGGAGTGCTCGAGCCTGATAAGTGCCATTGATATTGCACCAACCTTGTTTGATCTGGCATCTGTCAAAACTACTGAAAGCCTTCAGGGAAAAAGTTTTAAATTACTTTTAAGCGATCCCAAAAAGACATTCAGAAATTATGTTTTTTCCGAACACAATTGGCATGATTATGAGGCGCATGAGCGAATGGTCAGAACCAAAGAGTTTCTGTATATTCTTAATTCGAGGCCACAGTTTGCCAACATGGGGCCTGCTGATGCAATCAATAGTCAATCTTTTAAGGACCTGCTTGATTTGAAAAATGAGGGAAGAATTTCATCTGCCCAGGCCGATATATTTCTATCACCACGCCCAACCGAAGAATTATATCATAATACCTCCGACCCTGACCAGATGAAAAATCTTGTTTCTGTTTCTGATTATCTGGCAAATCTGAAAAACCTACGTCAGGTTTTGAAAGATTGGATGGATGAAACCGGAGATAATATTCCACAAAACTTAACAAAAGACTGGTACCAGAAAGAGCCGGGAACCATTAAAACTCAGGTTAAGGGGCAAAGAGGCGAGATGCCGGGAGAAAAACGAAATGCAACAAAAAATAACAACAAAGGAAAGTTCTAGATCATCCGGTAAAGGTCAACGAAATGGCAACAGTCAATCGAAATAAGCTTTTTGGGACTTAGTATACATCTAAAAAAATAAAAAACATGAAAATAACTATATCACGACAATTCGTATTATTAATCTTCTTATCCTGTTTTTTTCTTGAAACAAGTGCCAATATCAGACTGCCCAGGATGATATCTGATGGGATGATTTTGCAACGGGATATTGAAATACCTGTATGGGGCTGGGCTTCTGCCGGAGAAAAAATAAGTATTAATTTTCAGAACCACACATTTACTACAACCAGTAATAAAGACGGGAAATGGAGAATTGATTTACCGGCATACAAGGCAGGAGGCCCATTTGATATGATCATCAAAGGTGACAATGAAATAGTAATTAAAGATATTTTAATTGGCGATGTCTGGATATGTTCCGGTCAATCCAACATGGCATTTAAAATGGGAATTGTAAAAGATAAATATACACAGGATATTGCCAAGGCCCCCAATCCCAATATTCGCCAATTTGAAGTTATGCGTAATACCAGTTTAAAAGTATTGGATAGTTTACAGTCAAGTGGTTGGAAGTCAGCGGATGAAAAAACGGTACTCAGCTTCTCTGCCGTTGCCTATTTTTTTGCTGTTGAATTATATGCAAAATATAAAGTGCCTGTTGGCTTAATTAACGCAAGCCTTGGTGGCTCCACTGCAGAAGCATGGTTAAGCCTTGAAACGGTAAAAGAATATCCGAATTATCAGAAAGAATATGATAGGATAAGCGATGTTGTCGCGAAAAGAAGTAATAAGGAGAGTTTTGCGGCAATCGCAAAATCAGAAAATATAAAACCAGGAAGGTTTCCTGCCAATTTGTATAATGCAATGCTTGCACCTCTAATTCCCTATGCCATTAAAGGAATTCTCTGGTATCAGGGAGAAAGCAATGCCCTTGAAGGTAAATCTTACGAGTATCGGAGACTTTTTCCCGCACTGATTGATGACTGGCGAAAACACTGGGGTCAGGGGGAATTCCCTTTTATATATGTTCAATTACCGAATTTTAAAGACCCGGTGTCGGAACCGGAAGAAAGTGGTTGGGCTGAATTGCGAGAAGCACAGTTAATGGCCTTATCTGTACCCAATACGGGCATGGCCGTTACTAATGATTTAGGGGAAGCTAAAAATATCCATCCCCATAACAAAAAAGACGTTGGCTTAAGACTTGCATTGGCAGCGTACAAAACTGCTTACGGTGATAAAACGGTTGTTTATTCCGGGCCGATTTATCAGTCTATGCAGATAGTTGACAATAAGATTATTCTGAGGTTCAATAATTCAGGCAGCAGTTTAATGGTAAAAGGAGGTGGGGTTTTAAAACAATTTTCAATTGCAGGGGAGGATAAGAAGTTTATATGGGCCAATGCAAAAATTAAGGGGAACCAGGTTGTAGTCTGGAGTGATCATATTAAATCACCTGTGGCAGTACGTTATGCATGGGCCGATAACCCCGAAGGCAGTAATTTATATAACAGGGAAGGGTTACCGGCTTCTCCGTTTCGCACGGATGAATGGCCGGGAATAACATATTCTGGTGAAAAAAAATAATTCAATCAAAGAATCATGAAGAAATTATCGTTAACAACATTAGGGATAGGCTCTTTGCTCATGGTAGCAAATGGACAGCCTTTAGTGACAGGAACTGCAAAACCCAACATCATTGTCATTCTGGCCGATGATATGGGTTATTCAGATATTGGGTGCTATGGTTCTGAAATCAGGACCCCCAACCTGGATCGTTTAGCTAATGAAGGTGTCCGTTTCACACAGTTTTATAATGCCGCAAGGTGTTGCCCGACCAGGGCATCTATTCTTACCGGAATGTATCATCATAAAACAGGCATAGGCGCCATGACAAAGGATATGGGGCTTCCTGCATACCAGGGATATTTAAACCGGGAATGTATGACAATAGGAGAGATGTTGAAAGAGGGTGGCTATAAAACCTATTTATCCGGCAAGTGGCATGTTGGGGATAAAGAAGACTCCTGGCCGGTAAACAGGGGGTTCGATCGTTCGTTCAGTTTTATTCTGGGCGCTACGGACTATTTTGACCCCTACATGGGTGATTTTGAAAAAACAAAGATGGTCATTGATGATAAAAAATTCATTCCCTCTGATCCCAATTTTTACATGACAGATGCCATCACTGACCATGCTGTTAACTTTATAAATGGTCACAAAAAAGAGAATGGGAATGTTCCGTTTTTTCTCTACCTGGCCTATACTGCCCCGCACTGGCCACTTCAGGCCCTGCCGGAAGATATTGAACGTTACAAAAATTGCTATAAAGTTGGATGGGATTCGATCCGGGCCCAAAGATACCGGAAAATGAAAGCCATGGGAGTAATTGATAAAGATATTAAGCTTTCAGAAAGAAACGAAACAGTCCCGCCATGGGATTCCATTTCCACTGATGAAAAAGGTGCCTGGGCCCAAAAAATGGCGGTATACGCGGCCATGATTGACCGCATGGACCAGGGGATTGGAAAATTGCTTAACCTGCTGGAGAAGACCGGAATGGCAGAAAATACGGTTATTGTATTTTTAAGTGACAACGGGGGGTGCATGGAAGATGCCGGAAATTTTGGCAGGAACGAACCAGGTTCTGTTCCCGGAGGTCCCGGTTCATTTATTTCGTATGATGCCAATTGGGCAAATGCAAGCAATACCCCTTTCAGGTATTTTAAAAGCTGGATGTATGAAGGGGGTATCTCCACTCCTTTAGTAGCCCGCTTTCCGGGTACAATTTCATCAGGAAGTATAGAACATGCCCCTGCACATATCATTGATCTGGCCCCTACATTTCTTGATCTGGCGGGGCTGACCTATCGTGATAGCTATCATGGCCACAAACTGAAACCTCTCGACGGCATAAGCATTTTGCCAATACTGAAAGGCTCTGATGAGCCCCTGCATAAATTACTGTTTTGGGAACACCTGGGTTTCCGGGCCGTTCGGGAAGGCGATTGGAAAATGGTATCAAAAAACCCTCAGAATAAATGGGCTTTATACAATTTGAAAACGGACAGAAGTGAAGAAAATGATTTAAGCAGTCAATATCCCAAGATCGTTGAAAGATTGGAAGGGTATTACGAACAGTGGGCGAAAGAATCTGAAGTTACACCATGGGAGGAAGTAAGAAAGGTTCAAAGTCAAAAACGGAAATAATGGCTGAGTCCGGTCAATTTCAGTTTGAAACAGAAAAATTATTTTCAAAAAATTGCCAATCCGGATAATAATAATAATAATAATAATAATAAAACATGAAGAAATTATCATTAGCAACACTAGGTATCAGCTCTTTGCTGATGACAGCAAATTGTGCGCCTTCAGATAAAATTGTTCAACCTAATATTATTTTGATTCTTGCAGACGATATGGGCTTTTCTGACTTGGGCTGTTACGGCGGCGAAATCAAAACACCCAACCTCGACCGACTGGCAGAGCAAGGGTTGCGCTTCACCCAATTCTATAATGCGGGCAAATGTGAACCGACTCGGGCCTCTATCTTGTCGGGGTTATATCATCAAGAAGCGCGTCTGGGTCTCCGCCGAGGGGCGACCATGGGGCAGGTATTGCGCAGGGCGGGCTACACCACGTTGACTTGTGGAAAGTGGCATGTTGATGGTACACCGGAGGAGCGTGGTTTCGACCACGCCTTCGGTCACCTCACGGGTGCGACACAGTACTTCAACGGTGATAATACCTTCCACCTCGACGGCCAGCCTTTCAAAATTCCGGAGGAAAAATTTTACACTACCGATGCGAACACCGATTACGCGATCCGCTTCATTGAACAGGCCCGGAAAGAATCACCCGACAAACCCTTTTTCCTTTATCTTGCCTATAATGCACCGCACTCGCCGCTACAGGCATGGCCGGAGGATATTGCCAGGTACGAAGGCGTGTATGAGAAGGGCTGGGACCAGTTGAGGCAGGAACGTTATAACCGGCAACTGGCGCTGGGGCTAATCAAAAAAGAGTGGGAGTTATCGCCACGCCCAGGTAACATTCCGGCGTGGAACAGTTTAAATGCAGAACAGAAGCAACTCGAAGCGCGAAAAATGCAGGTTTATGCCGCGATGGTGGATCGGCTCGATCAAAATGTCGGGCGGTTACTCGAAAAAATGCACGAATGGAAGATCGAAGATAACACACTGGTGTTGTTTTTGAGCGATAACGGTGGCAGTCCTTACCATAGCCCTAACGCGGAAAAGGAACAGGTTCAAAAGGGCCTTTTACCTGGAGGAAGAGATGCACGTTGGGAATACGGTTTACCATGGGCTAATGTAAGCAATACACCTTTCCGGTTCTATAAACGGAATCAACATGAAGGTGGCAATGCCACGCCATTGATCGCAAGGTGGCCGGCGGTCATCAAAAACTGCGGGGGGCTGACGGACCAGGTTGGCCACATCATTGACCTTATGGCAACGTTTGCCGACGTGGCGGGCTTGGATTATCAAAAGGAGTTCGCCGGCCAGCCCACGCCACCATTCGGTACCAAAACATATGACGGTAAAAGGAATCTGCAGCAGTCAGGTGGTGATCCTATCCCGGAATTGCCTGGAAAGAGTCTGCTTCCAATTCTTGCGGGTCAGTCGTGGGAGGAGCACCAGGCGTTGTTCTTCCAACTTGTTAACCACCGTGCTGTGCGGGCCGGCAATTGGAAGTTGGTCTCGCATGATGGCCAGCCATGGGAACTTTATGATATTGCCGCCGACCGCACAGAGTTGCGCGATCTCACCGCACAACAAAGTGATAAGGCGCAATCTCTTGCGCAGCAGTGGGATGAATGGTGGCAGACCGTCGGGAACGGCGAAAAATATCGCGATAACCCCAGCAATCCTGGCAACTACAACCGTGAAGCAGACAAAGCTGCTAAAAGAGATGTAGGGAAGCGCAAACCAAAGGAATGATCAAGAGAAATGGGTCAGCATGAAGAAAAACATCAAAGAGAGCATAATAAATAATAAAGATGAAACTATCATTATTAACATTAGGAATAGGCATTTTGATTATAACAGCAAATTTTCAGCTTCCGCAGAAAAAAACGGGCATTACAACTTCAGCCCAGGAAAAAATTACCCTTGAGCAGCGTGTTTTAGGACCATCTAAAGAGAGGATTGGAACTAATACGGGAGGAACGGCTTTGAAGGTCTCTAAAGGTAGTGATAATTCAAATGTAAGGTATAGTAGAAGTTTCTCATTTTCTCCTCTGCCTCTCTCTGAGATTAAACCTAAAGGATGGATCAAACAACAAATGCTAAGGGATATCACTTCGGGCAATAGTTCATATCTTGAACAGATGCGAAAATTGGGTGCTCCTATTTCCATACTTTCTGAAAAAGGAGGGTATGGGGAATTCGAAGGAAACTTTATGGATGCGGTTGTTCGCAATGCTTTTTTGACAGGTTCCAAACCGTGGTTGGAGAAAGCAAAGGGAATTGCTGATTATCTTATAGCGCATCAGGATGCTTTGGGCTACATGGGTAGAAAGAACCCGGGAAATTTTAAATCTTTGGCTCAGATTGAAGGTGAGCTTTGGGGGCAATGTTGTTTTTTGCGTGCTTTTTTAGCCTTTTATGAGTACAATAAAGAGAAGAAATATCTGGATGCCGCTAAACGTTCGGTTGACAATATGATCTATCTTTTTGGAGAAAAATCTAATCGATATTTTGTTGGGGAGAGTAGTATGGAGGGAGGAGCCCGCGCACACGGATTAATGTATATTGAAGTACTTGAAAAACTGTTTCAGTTGACCGGTGATAAAAAATATGTAGATTTTGCCTTTCGGTTATACGAGGATTACAGTAATTCTATAAACTTGAAGAATATTGATAGCCAGATGGATTATCTGTTGGATGCTAACCTCCCCTATCTTTATCATGCCCCCCACGCTGCAGAACATGCCCGGGTAGTTTATTGGTTATCTACATTGAGTAATGATCCGAAGTTCAAAAAGGCAGCACAGAACAGTTTGAAAAAGCTCAAACAATCTCTTTCTCCATCAGGAGGATTGATTACTGATCCTAATATACTGGAAAGCGTAAATGGAAAATATGGTTCGGCTGATCTAAGATATGAGTATTGTTCTATTACAGAATCTGCAATCAGCTTAGAGTCTGCATTTCAGAAATTTGGGGATGTTTCTTTGGCGGAAGAAGCAGAAAATATCGTGTTCAATGCTGCGCAGGCTGCACGTTTCGCAGATGGTAAAGCCAATGCTTATTGCTCAAAGGACAATCAAATGGAGGCTGTAGGATCACCGGATAATCATACGTTCCGGTATCAATATGCTGCATGCCATCGTATAGCTTGTTGTGTCTATAATGTAGGTCGGGTAATGCCTCAATATGTGGCAAATATGTGGATGAAAGATGCCGATGAAAGAAGTTTAGTGGCTGCTTTTTACGGTCCATCTGTAGTGAATACACAAATTAAAGGAGTATTCGTTGGTATTGAACAGGAAACGATGTATCCTTTTGAAAACGAAGTGGAGATGATCGTTAATCCTTCCAAAATGGTTTCTTTTGATATTTTGTTGCGTAATCCATCCTGGTCAAAAAACACTAAAGTGTGGGTTGATGGAGCAATAATACATCATGAAGAAGGCTTTATTCGTTTATCGAAACAGTGGAAGAAAGGAGATAAAATAAAGATTTCTTTTGACCCTCGTATAAAAGTGAATTCAAGCTATAATAATGAGCTTTACGTCAAACGGGGAGCGTTGCTATATGGCCTTAAAATCAATGAGAAAAAGGAGGTCACCAAAATTTGGGATAATAGCGACTTTGCAAACTATGATATTGTTCCGACAGATAGTAAAGAGGTTGACAGATACAATGGATACAAATTGCCAGTGGATACTCATGTAAAAATACTAAGCGATACCACCCTGTTTATTTATAATAAAAACCTTGAAGCATCTCTGAAATTCCCTTTTGATAATCCTTACGGTAAAATAACGGGCAGTTTTCTATATAAAGGGAAAACCATACAAGATGAATTGGTACCGATTGGATCTACGATATTGAGAAGGACAACATTTTCTGCAGAAAAGATAATAAAGAATTAAACTATTAGTATATAAGATTAAAAAATATAAAGATGAAATCGATTCAAAAAGCTTTGTTAATATTGTTCGCCATGGTAAATGGGTCAATGATATATGCCCAGAGCGCAGAAAAGCGCAACTTTGTTATAATAATTGCGGATGATGCTGCATGGAATGATTTTGAGGCTTATGGAAACAAATCCATTCGTACTCCGAATATCGATCGTTTGGCAAATGAAGGTTTGAAATTTACAAATGCATTTTTAACAACAAGTTCATGCAGCCCAAGCAGGTGCAGTATAATGACTGGGCGATACCCTCATAATACAGGTGCTCCTAATTTAGGAATGCCCTTGCCGCCTGATCAGATTATATTTCCCGGGGAATTAAAAAAAGCAGGTTACTATACTGTTTCAGCAGGAAAATGGCATTTGGGCCCCCCACGTATGGAATTCGATACTATTTATGGAGGTGGTGGGCCAAGTGGTTGCGGATTCTGGGAAAAAGCGCTTCAAAATCGTCCCAAAGAACGGCCTTTCTTTATGTGGCTTGCGGCAATCGACCCTCACAGGCCTTATGAACCCAATATTATTCCTGATCCTCATAAGCCTTCAGATGTAATTGTTCCATCTTACCTGCCAGATAACGATTCTACACGTAAAGACTTGGCCTTGTATTATGATGAAGTTAACCGGCTGGATAGTTATGTGGGCAAGGTTATGACATTGTTGAAAAAACAGGGTGTTGACAGGAATACCGTTGTTATATTTATGTCTGATAACGGGATGCCCTTTCCGCGTGCCAAAAACCGGCTTTATGATAGTGGTATAAAAATGCCGTTTATTATACGCTGGCCGGATCGCATAAAACCTGGGACAGAGTCTTCCTCCATAATTAGTTCGATTGATATTGCCCCAACAATATGCGAGATGGCCGGATTGGAAATACCTGAGCCGGTTCAGGGGGTTTCATTTGCACCGATATTAAGTAATCAGAGTAAAATAACACGTGACGAAATATTTTCCGAGCACAATTTTCACGATTACCAGGCCCACGAGAGGGCAGTTCGTACTAACCGGTTTTTGTACATCAGAAATGCCTTTCCCGAATTGAATGCGAGTCCTCCTGCCGATGTAGTGAGGGGTATTACCTATCAGGAAATGATCAGGATTTATAAGAAAGGAATGCTCAAAGAAAACGAGACGGATTGTTTTATCAAGCTCCGGCCTTCTGAAGAGTTATATGATGTTAACAAGGATCCGGAGCAGTTAAATAACCTGGCAATAAAAAACAACTATTCCGATGTTTTGCAGAAAATGCGCCGGAAGCTTGATCAATGGATAGCAGAAACAAAAGATGTTATTCCTGCAAATCCAAAACCGGATGGAGCCGATCGCATGACAGGTATATCATTACGTAAATTGTAAATAAATTTAATCATTATGAAGCCAACATTAAATGCCGTAATTTATTCAACTTTAGCATTAAGTATTTTTACCTCCTGTGTCAGTATAAATAAGGATTCAAAAAAGGTTTTGAAAGAACCTAACGTGGTCTTTGTTTTTGCTGATCAGTGGCGGGCCCAGGCTACCGGTTTTGCAGGCGACCCCAATGCAATTACGCCGGCGATTGATCAATTAGCTACGGAATCAGTTGTATTTTCAAGAGCTGTTTCCAGCACACCTGTATGCTGTCCCTACCGGGCAAGCCTCCTTACAGGTCAATATCCGCTGACCCATGGAATTTTCATGAATGATGCACCGTTAAACCCGGAGGCAAATACCATGGGAAAGATTTTTAAGGGAGCAGGGTACAATACTGCTTACATCGGGAAATGGCACCTTGACGGACATGGGCGATCCAGTTATATACCAACGGAGAGAAGGCAAGGGTTTGAATACTGGAAGGTACTTGAATGTACACATGACTACAACAATTCCCTTTTTTATGCCAATGAAGAAACTGTTCCATCTAAATGGGAGGGGTACGATGCATTTGACCAAACTCTCGATGCGCAGAATTATATAAAGGAACATGCGATGGATAAAAAGCCGTTTTTGCTGGTTTTATCTTGGGGGCCACCTCATGATCCATACCATACAGCCCCGGAAAAGTATAAAGAAAAGTATAAAAATTTTGATATACAATTAAGGCCAAATGTACCGGACATAGATACATTAAAGGCAAAAAATGCGCTTAGGGGCTATTACGCTCACGTCAATGCATTGGACGATTGCCTGGATATGTTGTTGAAAACCATCGACCAGTCGGGAATTGCTGAAAACACAATTTTTGTTTTTACTTCTGACCATGGCGATATGCTGTATTCATATGGCGGAACCAACAAGCAGCAACCTTATGATGAATCCATTTTAGTTCCGTTTTTATTACGGTATCCTAATTTACATGGTAAGGAAAAGCGAATAATTGACGCTCCTGTTACTACACCTGAGATTTTACCAACTCTATTGGGCTTATGTAACATTAAAATTCCGAGATCGATAGAAGGCAAGGATTTGTCAAAGTATGTAAAAGGTGAAAAAGAGTTAAAGGATAACCCGGTTTTGATTTCATCCATTACTCCTTTTGGGCAATGGGACAGGAAAAGAGGGGGGACTGAATACCGGGGGATCCGAACAAAAAGATATACCTATGTTCGAAATTTGAATGGCCCATGGATGCTGTTTGATAACCAATCCGATCCTTACCAGCAAAATAATCTGATTGGAAATCCCGAATATTCGAAATTGGAAGGAAACCTTGAGAAAATCTTAAAACAAAAACTGAGAGATACCAACGATGAATTTTTACCGGGCCAGTCATATATTGAGAAATGGGGCTATGTTGTGGATGAAACCGGGACTATTCCCTGGAAATGGTAAAACTTTTAAAAAATGGTATAAAACATCCCACCCGTGTGGGTTATGGTATGATTAATAAGGATATATATTATGAAAACAGTGACTTTAATAAGTAGCATACTCTTTCTTGCGGTACAAGGCATGGCGCAGCCGCTTCAGGTACTGCCTTTAAATGAAATAAAACCAGATGGCTGGCTGAAAAATCAGATGTTGAGGGATATCACGGAAGGATATATTTCGGCCTATGACAAGATGCAACCGACCATGCAGCAAAATGTTTTTGGACCTAAGAAATCGAAGAACTATTCTATTGACAAGGATGGCAACTGGGAGGCTCGGCGTGAAACATGGTGGCCCGGGGAACACGAGGGCTATTTTGCGGATTTGGTTATCCGTAATGCTTTTCTGACAGGGCATAAAGCCTGGATTGAAAAAGCACGGCAAATTGTCGAATCTGTTGTCAAGTATCAGGAGCCCTCCGGTTACATCGGGATTTATGACGAAGAATGCCGTTTAGACAACTTATTAAACGAAAATGGCGAGTTATGGACCCAAAGCCGGATGTTGGGTGCACTGCTTGCCTATTATGAATTTACACATGAACAAAAGTATTTTGATGCAGCTAAAAGGGCGGTAGATTATACAATAGCCCGTTACACATCAAGCGGGAAATCATATTTTCAACAGCCAACACCCAATGGAGGGGGACTGACGCATGGATTAATGTATTGCGAAACTCTGGAATGGCTGTATAAACTGACCGGGGATAAAAAATATTTAGATTTTGCCCTTTGGTTATATGACGATTATAGTAAAGCAGAGCCAAAGCTAAAAAACATCGATAATCAAATCAATAATTTACTGGATAAAGATCGAATGTTCATGGAACACTCCGTACATGTAATTGAGCATTTGCGAGTTCCTTTTTGGCTGGCATCTGAAACAAATAATCTCAAATTGCTACAGGCAGTAGATAACGTTTTTCATAAACTCAAATTGTCTCAGGCTCCGACAGGGACAATAGTAATAGATCCGGTCATTCACGAGAGTGTTGCAGGAAATTACGGATCGCCATATTTACCGTATGAATATTGTTCAATCACAGAGACTGTAATAAGCGGTGCATCAGCATTACAGAAATTCAATAAGACTGCACTTGCTGATTTGATTGAAAATGTAACATTTAATGCTGGGCAGGGAGCAAGATTACCTGATGGCAGTGCGATATCTTACGCAACAACAGATAACAGGCTGGATGCTTTGGAAAAGAATGGGTTTAGATATCAAATTGCGGCTTGCCATAAAGTCGCATGTTGTAACCTAAATGCCGCAAAACTTATTCCTTATTACGTAAGTAATATGTGGATGAAAAGTAAAGATGAGAAATCAATCTATGCAGAGCTGTACGGTGCTTCAGAGGTAAATACAAAAATTAATGGTGTACAGATCAATATCAAAGAATCTACAGAATATCCTTTTGAAAACAGAATCACTTTTACGGTATCCCCGTCCGTTAGGAATGAATTTTCATTATACCTGCGCAATCCGGGGTGGTCAAAAAATACAAAGGTTACCGTAAAGGGAGGAATAGTAGTTAGAGAAGGAGGCTATTATAAAGTTTCAAAAAATTGGCAGAAAAATGATATGGTTGAGGTAGAATTTGATGCGCCGGTTGAGGTGAAACGATTTACCAATAATGAGTTTTATTTGAAACGTGGAGCGCTGATTTATGCTATGAATATTGATGAAAAAAAGAACGCCACAAAAGTATTTGATGAGGGTTTTTCCAATTACGACGTAGAACCATTAGAAAAATCGCAAGCGGATATTATATTTCAAAAATTACGATTACCAGATAATGCTGATATAAACTTTTTAAAAAACCCAAAAATGTTTACTTATGAACGCAATCCCAAATCAAATAATGAATATCCCTTTGATACCCCTTATGGTTATATCAAAGGTTTATTTGTGAATGCGGGCAAGAGTGACGAAAGATACTTAGTCCCTGTTGGATCTACAGTTTTGCGTAAAGTAACATTTAAAGAAAAAAGTAAATAAGTTGGCTTCCTTGTATCATTAAATTATAAAACTTTTGATTATGAAGCGAACATGAGATTTTAGCACACACAGGGGCATGTAAATAAGAGTTGGTAACTTTCTACAAACTAACATATTATGGAGAAAGTATCAGAATCAGCCCGGACTGTTGAATTTGAACAGTTGATCAAGCGGGGTTGTGGCTTGGACGTTCACGAAAAGAACGTTGTAGCGACCATAGATGGAGAAGGTCTGGTCAAGGAGACCAGAACGTTCGCCACCTACACCAGTTCTTTGAATGAATTACGCGATTGGTTACGCGAACATGGCGTTAGCCATGTTGCCATGGAAAGCACCGGGGGCTATTGGAAACCTGTCTTTAACATCCTTGAGGAAGATTTCAAGGTGATCCTGGTCAATGCCAGGCACCTGAAGAATGTTCCCGGCCGGAAGACGGACAAGAAAGACAGCCAGTGGATCTGCAAGTTATTGCTGGCCGGCTTACTGAAAGCGAGCTTTATTCCACAAGAGAAGATCCGTCAGTTGCGGGATATGAACCGATACAGTACCAAACTGACCCAGCAGTTGGCCTCAGAGAAGAACCGGATACAAAAGATCCTGGAAGACGCCAATATCAAGCTGAGCAGTGTGGTGAGCGATACCTCGGGAGTCGTTGCTACTGGAATCATCGATGGGTTAATGATTGGGCGAGAAGACCTGGAAGCTTTGATTGATGAACTCTACCATGGCAAGCTGAAAGTAAGCAAGGCAGAACTTTTACAGGCCATTACCGGAAGAATGACCGATCACCATCGGTTTATGCTGAAGCAGATCAAACACCATATGGCTTATCTGGGATCACAGATTGCCGTGCTACAGCAAGAAGTAGAGCGGCTTCTGGAAGAAGACCGGAAAAGCATCGAGCTGTTGAAGACCATACCTGGCATCAATACAGTAATGGCCGTAAAGATGCTGGCCGAGATTGGGACAACGGTTGAAGAGACCTTTGGTAGTCCCAAACGGTTGGCCAAATGGACCGGTATCTGTCCGGGTAACAACGAGAGTGGTGGCAAGAAGATGAGCGGACGGACGACACACGGCAATAAGTACCTGAAGAGTTTGCTGGTAGAGGCTGCCTGGGCAGCGACACGAACCAAGGGAACTTACCTGCGGGCCAAGTACGACAGCATGGCGGCAAGGAAAGGACGTAAAAAGGCGCTATTGATAATAGGACATAAGATCCTGAACGCTGCCTACATTGTTCTGACCGCCAGGCTGTCTTACATGGCTTATCCGGTGGAGGAATTCGAGAAGAGACGTAACCAAAAGCGTATCACCCATTTGCAAAACGAATTAAAGGGATTGGGCGTCAGCGTCTGATCCTGCTAATGAAAGCCGATTAGTTTAGGTTAGGCCCCGCTTATGAAACAGGTGTTGCACAGCTAAGCACACAGGGTTGAGCTTAGAGCTCGAAGATGAAATTTTACAACTCTTGGCTGTGCTTTATTAACAAAATTATAAACCCGTTGACTTTGAGTAGTCAACACAAAATTATTTATAGATGAAAAAACTATTAATTCTTTTAGTTGGTAGCTCCGTATTATCAGGATATATACCAGAAAAAAAGGAATCAATCATTGACAAAAAGCCTAATATTATATTTATTCTTACGGACGACCAGCGTTGGGATGCTTTGGGGTATGCCGGAAATACGATAATTAAGACTCCCGAGATGAATAAGCTGGCCAGGGAGGGAACATATTTTAAAAATGCATTTGTAACAACTCCAATCTGTGCCGCGAGCCGGGCATCCATATTAACAGGAATGTATGAGCGGACGCACGGATATACCTTCCAGCAAGGGCCATTAAAGGAACCATACATGCAACTCAGTTATCCGGTAACCTTGAAACAGCAAGGGTATTATACCGGCTTTTTCGGGAAACTCGGAGTCACCTATAAAGATGCTGTAAATCTTTTTAATGTTGCCGATATTTATGACCGCAATGATAAATATCCAAACAGGAAAGGTTATTTTTACAAGACCATTGGTCAGGATACAGTTCATCTTACCAGATATACCGGTTATCAGGCGCAGCAGTTTATTCAGAATGCACCTACAGATAAACCATTTTGCCTTTCGTTAAGTTTTAGCGCACCACACGCACATGATAAAGCCCCGGAACAGTACTTCTGGCAGGAAAAATCAAATCAGCGGTATGCCGATGTGGTCATTCCTCCTTTTTTGTTGGGAGAGGATAAATACTTTAATGCATTGCCCAAAGAAGTGCGGGAAGGTTTTAACCGGTTACGGTGGACCTGGCGCTTCGACACTCCTGAAAAATATCAGTATAGTGTAAAGGGATACTACCGCATGATTACTGAGGTGGACGATGAAATAGGCGAACTCAGGAAAGTATTGGAAGAAAAAGGAATAGCCGACAACACGATTATCATTTTCATAGGCGATAACGGTTACTATCTGGGAGAACGCCAGTTGGCCGGCAAGTGGTTGATGCACGATAATTCGCTGCGTGTACCATTGATGGTTTATGATCCAAGGGTAAAAAAACACCATGATGTCAGTGACATGGTACTCAACATCGATATAGCCAAAACCATTCTCGATATAGCCGGCGTAAAAGCACCTGGAGAATATCAGGGCATTAGCCTGCTCCCATACGTAAAAGGTAAAAGACCGGAGACGGTTCGTGAAGCTGTTTTATTTGAACACCTCTGGAAATTGCCTCAGATACCATCGAGTGAAGGGATCAGAACCAAAAAGTGGAAGTACTTCAGGTATCGGTTTATTAAAACTCCTGAAGAACTGTATGATTTGGAACGTGATCCGATGGAGACAAATAATCTGGCACAAGATCCAAAATATAAAAAAGTGGTTGATCAACTGCGCAAAAAATGCGATGCCCAAATAGCTAAATACACTAAAGCTAAACTGGTTCCAGACATTATCCCATCTGAAAAGATTGACATGTCATTTTGAAAAATACAATATCAAAATGAATAATTTATAAGATTATAATTCAGGCATGAAGCAAATAATTCTTACTACATTTACTATCCTTATTAGTTTCAGTTTTCTTTTTGCTCAAAATGGTAGTATTCAGAGAACAGTATCCGATCAAACTACCAACGATAAAATTCCGTTTGCAGCAGTTACACTTATTTCAGATAATGAATCTCTTCAGAATGGGCATATTTCTGACCGAGATGGTTCATTTTTCCTCAACAATTTAAAGCCAGGCAAATACAAACTGCTGGTTTCCAACAAAGAAGTTGCAGAGATTTTTTATCAGACCACCGATTATTTCAGGAATGGTGGAATCGTTGAATTTGGAATAAGCTAAAGTGAATATATTATGGCACAAAAACATCGACCTTTATCATCTGTTTTAATCAAACCCACGGGTCCGGATTGCAACCTGGACTGTACGTATTGTTTTTACCTGGAAAAGTCAGAATTATTCAAGCAGACTCCGGTTCATCGCATGAGTCCTGAAGTTCAGGAAGAATTGATCCGTCAGGTGATGCAACAGTCGGGCGACAACGTGTCGCTGGCCTGGCAGGGCGGTGAACCAACGCTGATGGGATTGGATTTTTATAAACGGGCCATTGAGCTGGAGAAAAAGTACGGGCATAACCAGATGGTCGGTAATGGCTTACAGACCAACGGTATGCTGCTGGATAAAAACTGGGCTGCTTTCCTGAAAGAATATGACTGGTTGGTGGGCATTTCGCTCGATGGGCCGGAACACATCCATGACCGGTACCGGTTCGACAAAGGACAGAAAGGTACTCATCGGCGGGTAGAGGAAAATGCCATCATGCTTCAGCAGGAAGGGGTTGCAGCCAATGCCATGTGTGTGCTTACTTCCTATTCTGTTCAATTTCCTGATGAATTGTACGCCTATTATAAAAGTTTGGGCTACACATTTATGCAGTTTATCCCGATTGTTGAAACCGATAAAAAAGATCCTTCAAAAGCAGCTCCTTTTTCGGTATCAGCTGTCGATTACGGCAATTTTCTGATCCGGATGTTCGATTTGTGGCTGGCCGACTTTGTTAATGGAGTTCCGACCACTTCTATCCGGCATTTCGAATCGGTTTTTCATTCGTATGTAGGAATGGAAGCGCCGGAATGCACCATGATGAAAGAATGTGGCCCTTACGTGGTGATTGAACACAACGGGAATGTTTATAGCTGTGATTTTTTTGTGGAACCTAAGTGGAAATTAGGCAATGTGATGCATGATCGTATTATCAATATGCTGAACTCGAAGACCCAACAGACATTTGGGGCAGCCAAAGCCGTTTTACCGCGCGAATGCCGGCAGTGCAGCTGGTTACGCAATTGTTACGGCGGATGTACCAAAGACCGCATCAAAGATCCGGCAGATCACCACCGGCCACGGTTCTGCACAACCTATAAAATGTTTTTTAAACATGCCGATCCAACGCTGAAACAGTTGGCCGCACAATGGAAGGAACAGCAAGCCATCCATCAGGTAAAACAGCAAACCGGAGGCGTTTACAATGCTTTCGATGATTTTATGAAAAAGTAGTTCGTTTAAAATTAGCATAGACAAAATCATGATTAATCGTAGTTCAGTATCTGTTTTAGCATTTTTAATGCTTTCGTGTTCCGGGAACAGGGAAAACAAAACTTCCTCCGGGGTTAATAGTAATTCGTTAATAGAAAAGACCGAGGCTGTTGTCCCTATTTCGGCGGATGGAATGGTTTATTTTAAGGGTGGCACATTCAGGATGGGTTCATTAAGTGGTACTCCGCAGGAACAACCTGTACATGAAGTTAATATTCAATCTTTTAAAATCGATAAATTTCCGGTTACCGTAAAGGAGTTTCGCCGTTTTGTGGAATCTACCGGCTATACAACTGATGCGGATAAATTTGGAGATTCCGGTGTTTTCGATTTTAATACTTCAAGCTGGGTGTTGGTTCCGGGTGCAAATTGGCAATATCCTCTGGGGAAGAATTCACCTCAGGCAGAGGATACTCATCCGGTAACACAGGTTAGCTGGAACGATGCAGTAGCCTATGCCTCATGGGCAGGTAAAAGGCTTCCGACTGAGGCCGAATGGGAATATGCAGCACAGTGCGGCGGGAAAAGCACATCAAAATTTAGTTGGGGTGACGAACTGATCAAAAATGGGAAATACCTGGCCAATGTTTGGCAGGGAAATGACCTTTTGGCCAAACAGGATGCTGATGGTTTTAAGTTGACATCACCGGTTGGTTATTTTGGAGAAACACTCTGTGGTTTGACAGATATGGGAGGCAATGTTTGGAACTGGTGTTCGGATACTTACAAACCTTATCCGGGAAGTACCTTTCCGGATCAACAAAATACAGAATTAAAAGTCATCCGGGGAGGTTCGTTCTTTTTCGACCAGAACGGAGAAAACAGTTACTCCATCACCGGTCGCTCATCCAATACTCAGGAAACATCATTGTTCAATACCGGGTTCAGGTGTGCTATGAATGCGGAGTAGGTTTCAATGAAACTGAATTATTAATTTATAGGTACAGATTGTATTAAAATCTGACCAGAATTAAAAAATGCTTATTCAACTCTGATATGAAACGGATAATATATAAATATTTTCAAAGAAGGATTGCTTCTGCTGTGCTTCTTGTATTTGTTCTCGGTGGATGCCATTCAAATCCAAAGAACCCGGATAAAAGTTCAGCCAAAAAAACAGATTCAGTAGGGATGGACAATAACCTTAGTTGCTGTTCGTCCGGTCTGCCATCCCGGCCTTTCATGCAAGCCGCAGATACAGTACAAACTAACAACCGATTAACGAAGGAATCCACGCATGATAATATGGTTTACATTCCGGGAGGAAGCTTTGTGATGGGTGGGGATTCGATTTGGGGCAGGCCCGATGAGTTTCCCCGGCATAAAGTGAAAGTATCTTCTTTTTACATGGATAGGCATGAAGTATCAAATGCACAGTTTCGGGCTTTTGTGGAAGCTACTCATTATGTGACAACAGCCGAACGCAAACCAGATTGGGAGGAAATAAAAAAGCAACTTCCTCCAGGGACACCTAAACCAGCGGATAGTCTACTGGATGCTGCTTCTCTTGTGTTTTCTCCGCCGAATCATCCGGTCTCGCTAAACAATGTTTCAGCTTGGTGGAAATGGGTGACTGGTGCAGACTGGAGACATCCGCAGGGCCCCAAAAGTACCATTGAAGGGAAAGACAATTATCCTGTGGTACAGGTTTCGTGGGATGATGCAGTAGCGTATGCATCATGGGCCGGGAAACGTTTACCTACGGAAGCCGAATGGGAATACGCTGCACGGGGCGGAAGCCCGAATTCGATCTATCCGTGGGGCAATGAGCCCGTCAATAAAGGCGCTGTTAAAGCCAATACATGGCAGGGAAACTTCCCCAATGAGAATACCCGGAAAGATCGTTATTACCATGCGGCGCCGGTTATGTCGTTCGAGCCAAACGGTTTCGGGCTTTACGACATGGCAGGGAATGTGTGGGAATGGTGTAGCGACTGGTACCGTCCGGATTACTATTCAATTTGCGCAAAACAAGGAATTGTAAACGACCCCGAAGGGCCTCAGGATTCCTTCGACCCCGATGAGCCTTATGTCCCTAAACGGGTAGTGCGTGGAGGTTCCTTTTTGTGTACAGACCAATATTGCTCAGGTTTTCGTGTTGCGGCACGGATGAAAACTAGTTGGGATACAAGTTTGGAACATACTGGATTTAGGTGTGTGGTTTCCGTAAGGTAGGATCAGGAAATTTATTTAAATTAAAACCTAAAATGAGGCTTTTCTTAAATTATACTCACATTAAAAGTAAAAAATTTCAATTGCTATCATAAATGAACAATGAATAACCATCGGTTATATCAGGCCAGATACTTAGGTAAAGCGCTTAATTTTAAATATACATGAAACGTGCTTGAATACGTCACCAAACTGCGAAAAGAAACGGACGAAGCAATAGACCGCATCGAATCATCAGATTTCAATATCCTGAAAAAATCATTGGAAGCTTCTCATGTGCTTGCAAAGGCATTTGATCAGTTGAAGGCTTTTATCCTTTTATACCAATTTAAAGATGAGGAGGAGGAAGTCACTTTTTTCAAAGAAATAAAGCCTAAGTTGTGTTATCGTTTAATTTATTACAGAAAGCTTTACAATATCGAAATGAACCGTCCTGCAGGAGTGGACAAACAAAAAGAGTACTTAAGCGAAGAACTAAACGAGATAAACAAGTATAACATTAAACGGCTGGACTTTATCCGGTATTACCGTTCCGGTGCTACCCACTTGGATTCTTTGTATTTTTTGCGGGGGAAAACAGATACAGAACAATACCTGGAAACATTTTATTATGAACTTGACCCGAATTTTTCTACTAACTACGATTTTAAGGTAGCAAAAATATTGTCCAACGACATACTTTCGGCTTATCTGATACATGAGATAGAACGGTTGGATAACAATGGGATAACTTCTCTCCCTTCAGGATTTCCTTTAATTAAACTAACCTGGAGGGGTACAAAAACGGAACTGATGGAACAGCTCTACTGCTGGGACAGCGCCAGTACCTTTGGAAAAGTACCGCTCACGCAATTGTCTGACTATATTCAAAATGTTTTTAACATCCAGCTCGACAAAAACCTGTCACGCGCATTCAGCTACATGAAAATTCGTAATGTCCCTACCCCTTTTTTAGACAAACTGAAAGATGCACTGCTCAGGCGTATGGGCAGAAGGAAATGAATAACTGATACCGAGTATCTGTTCATTTTTTCATGGCTGTTTCTCCCCAAAGCAGTCCTGTAAATCATTGAATAATAAGCTGTCGGAAATTATTTCAAAAAAAGTAGCACCGACTTCCTTATCAGTCATGTGGATAGCACATAACTTTGCAGTAATTCAATGAGTTACAGCAATGTTTATAGATAAGGAATATTTCGAAAGTTGGATGCAGCGTATCATGTCGAGGCTGGACGATGTCGTTGACAAGCTGGACGATTCCGGTGAGGAAGTTCCTTTATTTGATGGAGAGAAACTGCTGGATAACTACGACGTTTGCCGGATGCTCAACATCAGCAAGCGAACATTGCAACGTTACCGCTCATCCGACGAACTACCTTTTCAAATGATCTATCACAAGACTTTTTATAAGGAATCGGATGTTTTGAGATTTATTGAAAGCCATTTCAGCCGTTTCCATGCAAAGCGCAATAAGAAAAATAAAAACTGATTTATTTGTTTTTTGCTTTTCCCGCTTCGTTGATAAACGGTGCGGGTCAGACCATAAAAAGAAAAGTGCCGGTATCAATTTACAGTACCGGCTCTTTTCGCCAGTATGCTATACTTTCAATCCTTTTGAAACAATGGGATTATCCGGTTTCGCCGAATAACCAATACCGGCGATAACAATTCGTCCGTCAGAAGCTTCTGCAATTTTCTGCAAGCGTTCCGGTATTTTAGCCGGTCCTTCCGGATTTTGCTCCACGGTTGTAAGCATTTGTTTGCTTACCGCTTCATTGTCCGAAATAGCATTTCGCCCTTCCGTTTCACCGTTGGATTTTAGTGACTGCCGGATTTTTCTTTCCAGTGTCGACAGTTCAACTTTTAAAGCAGACAATTCCGGTTCCCTTCGCCAGGTACTTTCCACCACTTCTTTTAGAACGGGAATGTCTTTTAACAGTCGTTCGTTATCCGCCTTATACCGTTCCAACAGGCGCGGCATATTATCCACCAAAGCATGCAGAAAGTTTTGCGAAGCCAGCTTGGGGTCAACTGCCATCTGCCCGTTATTGTAATGATAGAATATTTCACCGTCGCCACGAACAGAGAAGCGGTTCTGTATGAAATCAAGACCGTCTTTATTGGTTGTTTCACTTTTCACATAAAGCGTAAAACGGTACAAATTTCCAATCGGCTCATGTGCACCATGTGTCCTGGCTGTATCGGCAATTTCATTCAGCTTTTTACCGATTATGTTGAAATCACTGCCGGTAACGCCGTCCAATTGTACCAGGTTATGGTATGAACCATCTTCGTTTGTCTGGACGCGGGATTTAAAGTTTTCCACATCTTTGGAGATACGCTCAATAAGTCCCATATTCTTTTCAACCGTTTGTGTAATGTTCTCCAACTTATACCGGCTGGATGATTTACCCCTGACAAAAGCTTGGCGTTCGCTTTCCAGGGCGGCTATTTTCTTTTCCAGCCTTGCTTTTTCCAGCAGTTCCGTATTGCCTGATAAAATGGCCACATATTCGGAAAAGTTCATGCCGCTTTTTTCGTCCATCGCACCTTCATCAATGGTACGGCAACCCAGGCTGTTGTTTTTTAGCTGGCGGATAAAAAGCTGCTTGTTATGCAATAACCCAAACTTATAGGCATCCAACGATTTTTCCACGGCATAAAGGATAACGTCTACCTGGTTCCCGGCAACCGTTTTGGCTATTTCGTTGCCCCTTCGTATGGCCCGTCCATCGCGCTGTTCCAAATCCGACGGACGCCAGGGGCAGTCCAGGTGATGGACGGCTACGGCGCGTTTCTGGGCGTTTACGCCTGTTCCCAGCATTTCAGTAGAGCCAAACATCACCCGGATTCTTCCATCGTTCATATCGGCGATCATCATCTTCCGGGCTTTTTCAGTTTTTGCCTCCTGGATAAAACGTATTTCGTGTGCCGGGATGCCGTGATCTTCCACCAGTTTACGCTTTATTTCGCTGTAAGCGTTCCATTCCCCCGGTTTATAGGTCCCCAAATCGCTGAACACGAACTGCGTCCCCTTATGCCCGTTGTACTTCCGGTAATAACCGGTAATCATCCGGGCGCAGTGGCTCGCCTTGTTGTCAATGTGGTCATCAAAACGGGGATCGACCATGCGCATATCCAGTGACATTTTTCGGGCATAATCGGTTGCGATCAGCATTTTTGCCTTTTCTTCCCGCTCGTTCAGGGGGGCACGGTACAAAAGTGTTGCATCCCCGGTTTTTGCAAACCGGACCAGCCGGTTAATGAAATCAACCTGGTCTGGTGTTGGAGGGATGTTGTGCAGGATTTCGCTTTTCTTTGGACGGTCGATGCCGATGTCGGCAGCCGTACGGTAGTCGGTGATCTCGGCATAGAACTGCGCCAGTTCCGGTACTTTAATGAAATAACGGAAACGCTCTTTTTGCACGATTTCATTGGTAACCGAAAACTCGTAGTCAATACTTTTTTTTGCAAAAATAGCGGCCCATGCGTCGAATGTCCGGATGTCCTGCCGTTCCAGTTCCTTTGGCCGCAGGTATTTGAACAGCAGGTACAGTTCCGTTAAGGAATTGGAAATGGTGGTTCCTGAAAGAAAAGTGGCGCCCAAATCCCTGCATGTGCGTTCCTGTATGGTGCGCAGTGCAAAAAGCATATTCAGCGCCCGCTGGCTGCCTTCGGGGTTGCCCAGCCCTGCTACCCGGTCGTGCCGGGTGGTAAAGGTCAGGTTTTTGAATTTGTGCGATTCATCCAAATACAGATGGTCAATCCCCATCAGGCGGAAGTCCACGGCATCATCTTTCCGGCTTTCAATGTTGAAGGTAACCTGTTTGAGTTTGGCTTCCAGGTTCAGTTTACGTTTCACACAACCTTTCAGCATGGCGCGCGAAACCTCTTTGCCCTGCCCTTTGAGGACTTCCAGGTTTTCTTCCACACTGTCGAGCTCCGCCTGCAAGATATCACGCTGGACCTCCGGCGACTGAGGAATCATAGCGAATTGTTCGTGCGTAAGGATTACGGCATCCCAGTCGTTGTTCTTTATCTCGTTGAAAATCCGTTGCCGGTTTTTGGGCGTAAAATCCTCCTTGCCCGGGTACAGGACACGGGCATTGGGATAGGCTGTGCAGAATGTTTTGGCAATCTCGTGGATGTTGGCTTTCAGCCCGGTAATCATCGGCTTGTTCACCAGCCCGAGGCGTTTTTTTTCATACGCCCCGCAACACATGATAAGCGTTTTGCCGCCACCGACCTCGTGGTCGCAAATACCGCCGCCGTTGAGCTTGTCCATCCAAATGGCATCCTTCTGGCTGCGGTAAAGGCTGTCAATGCCCAGCCCTTTCAGGTCAAGTTCCGGAAAGTTTTGGTGCGAACCATCATAAGCCGGACGGACAAAACAGTTGAAGGTGCGGTTATACAGGCCTGCCAGCCGGTCTTTGAACTCCGGCGACTGTTCCCGGAGCCAGTCGGAAAACCCGTTTCGCATCTCATCGATCTTCGAATTGGCCAACTGAATGGCTTCCCCGTCCCGGACCTTTACTTCCTCGCCGTCCACCAGTATTGTTTTGGTGATGTCCGGAGAGGTGTTTTGTAAAGCATGTTTCATCAGTGCCAGCCCGTCGAAAGTACGGTTTTGTGATTTTACGGCATACTGGTCGGTAATCTTTATATTTGTACGGTCGGATCGGACACTGAATTCATCACGGCTGGAAGCGTAGTGAATGGTAACTTCGGTATCAAAAAGGTGCGAAGCATATTTGTTATAAATGCCTGTCGGGATCCAGCGTTCACCAAGATTGAAATCCAGGTCGTCGAAGGCAATGGGTTTGGGGGTAGCTTCCCGAAGGGCGCGTAGCGATTCCTCAGCTTCGCGGTGCCCGGGATTGCGTTCAAGGAAACGTTCCGTTTCGTCCGCTTTGGAAATAACGTTGCCCGAAATAAATTGATCGGCCACCTCATACCCGCCAGTCATAGGGTTGAAATAAACCGTTCCTTTTAGTTCTTCTTTCAGGTCATCCACCGTGTTGCCGGTCAGTGAAGCCATATAGCCCAGGTTGACCCCGGCATACTTGTTGAGCGAAGCAGCCAGCGCCTCATGCGGGTTATCAACAGAAGTGACCTCGTTGGGATTGAACGCTACCGGGCGGTTAAAAATATCGGCTTTTACAGCTTTGCCGTCGATGTAGCGTTCCAGCGATAAAATTTCCGTTCCCCTTGCATCCATTTTAACCAGGTCAAGGTTCTTCTTGTCATTGAGCAGCCCGAACCGGCGGGAAAAGTCATCATACAGGTGGTTCAGCATGTCGCGAAGGGCGGGATTGGCTTCCATCCGCCCGGCTTCGTTACGGTAGAGGTGGTGATAAGTGTCCCGTATCTCAATGTAGAGGGATATTTTCTGCTTTTGGATGGCATTAATGTCCAATGGATGGAACATGGGCTGTAAGCCTTCGATATTCCTTAAATAGCCGATACGGTTAGCCTGGTCAGAAACCAGCGAACCTTCCCGGTAATGGGCCAACAGTTCAGTTTTGAACGGTACGGGCTTCATTACTTCTTCCCGCTTGAACTGCTCCCGCTCTCTTTTTAAGCTTTCAGGCTGTTCTTCCTTCCGGACACCGTTTTCGGGGTATTTTTTACCATTTTGGAGAAGTTCTTCTTCCTGCTGCGTTTCCTTTTGCATTCCCTGGTAATGCAACCTTTCACGCCAGTCCATAAAAGGGATTTCCTGCCTGGCCTGTGTTTTGGGCTGTTGTGCCCTTCTGCGGCTGAAACGCCCGTGCTGGTTGCGCTCTTCCTGGGAAAAGCCGAACAGGTCGTAAAGGGTAAGCAACGGTTCCTGCTGAACGCTTGACTGCGGGGCCGCTTTTATAACCGGCTGCTTGATCCCGGATGAACCCGTTTGTTCATTCTTTTGTGATGTGCTTTGTTCCGGCAGTTGCGGGGCATAAGAGCGGTACAAATCCAGGTTAAGGTTTTGCGAAAAATCTTCTGTAAGCATTCGTTTCAGGTCTTTGGCAATTCCCTCCATTCCGCCACTATGCATGAATACCATTGCCGGTTTGCCGTAAGGGTCGGTATCGGCTTTGGCATCGGTATGGACTACCCGGTCGAAGGTTTTAAAACTGTTGCTGACCGGTATGCCGTTGGACAGGGTGCGCGATTCGATGAACTCCTGCTTACCGCGACCTTCCGGGGACTGGTCCGGTTCTTCCCTTTTTTGCAGGACAATGAAATCGCTGCCGACTTCTGTGCCTGCATGTTCTGAAAACAGGTTGTTGGGGAGCCGGATAACGGAGACCGGCTCGCAGCGGGACATCAGGTACTCCCGCACCGGACGGTTTGCCGGGGCGTTCAGCACCCCCTGCGAAGTAATGAAAGCCACCAGTCCGCCCGGTCGGAGCATATCCACCGATTTCAGGAAAAAGTAGTTGTGGATGGAACGCGAGGCAATTTTTTTTGCCGGGTCGCTGCCGGAAAGAAAATCGGGGTCGAACACGGCCACATCCCCGAACGGGATATTGCTTGCTGCTGCATCGTAATAACCGGCATACTTTTTTTCGATGCTTTCAAAGCCCTGTACCCTAACCTTGTCTTCCGGGTGAAGGTGCTTGAGTATCATACCGGTTACGGGGTCTTTTTCAAAACAGGTTACTTCGGTGTCCGGGGAAAGCTGTTTAAAGGTCCGGGCAAATATGCCTGTCCCGGCGCTTGGGTCGAGCAGGCGGGCCGGTAGGATTCCACGGTCAAGGAGTGCACCGGCCAAAGCATTTACGACTTCCGGCGGGGTGTAGAATGCTGTCAGGATGGAGTTTTTCAGGCCGTCGAAACAGCGTTTGTACTCTTTATCATCCCGTGTATTTTCCCGTAAAACAGTATGCAGTTCATTTAGAAGCGAATTGGCTGAGCCGGTAGCCGGGACCGGATCGAGTATTTCCTTAATTGCGCCGAAACCGGAATAGCGGGCAAGTATTTCCTTTTCCGCGGCTGTTGCATGCCTGCTCTCCCTGTCAAGGGTAAACGCCGTTCTTATCGCGTCGATGTTTGCCCGCAGGTGCTCCTTTTTATTGTAAGCCATCTTCGAGCAGTATTTGGACAGTTCCTGTCAGCTTGGTATATAATCCATCGTATTGCGGCGAACCGTCAAAGTCATCCGAAAGGTTGTATTTGTCCAGTACTTCACTGCAAAGCGGTAAGATTTGAAGGGCAATTTCCTTTGCCCTTTCTTCAGCTATCTCGTTAGGGAACTCGTTCCACAGGATATGGACAAGGGTGTTGTAAGGGGAAAAGTGCAGGCCCCGGAAAAGTACCTCTGACGCCAGTTCCCCTGCCTCAGTATGTGTCAGCCCGTCTTTTATGGCATTGCTGTACGTTTCTGCCGCAGCATCAGCGCGTTCCCGGATAAACGCCGTGTCGCCGGCACGGTCGGGGTGATTTTCTTTCAGATAGGAAAGAAAGGATAAGCCGTAATAGGACAACTCCTTCCCGGTTCTATTTTTTGAATTTTTCATGATAACGGATATTTAGTGGTTGAAAAAAAAGGAAGGTATACCAGGCAAAAGCGCCCCGGGTTCCCACCCGGAGCGCACCACTAAAATATCCGTTATCCATCAAACAATAAACGAACAAAGAAATGTTATGCCTATCGAAGAAAGCAGCGGACTATTCAGTGGCAAATATAACCATTCCCGGTTGAACTTATCTTCTTTGGGTTTGAGCCGGAACTGGCTGAAATCCGGAATCAGATTCTGATACCGCTTTTCTTTTCAGCCGGCTTGCGTACCTGCTGTTCCATCTGATTTTCCGAAGGCGTTTGCTGTCCCTGTTTAAGCGGTTCCCTGACATTCCTGGTCGCTTCGTTGGTTTTGCCCTCGTTATTGACGGCAACCTGTGTTTTACTTTCTTCAGCAGGTGTGACTTCTGTACCCTGCTTTCTGGCTTTGTCGGGGTTCCACCTGAAAAAGTCGAATTTCATCTTTTCGGGATTGGGTTTTACCCATGCATTGAACGGCTCGCCTTTCTCATCTTTCAGCATACCTTTTATGTACGTGGACTGGCCTGCTTTGAGGGATTCCTGCTGTTTTTCGGTCAGCTCAACGCCAAGCAGTTTTTGGGGAATAAACAGTTGCTTTTGTTTTTTTGTTTCCCCTTCCGGTGCGTTTTCTTTCTGCTGGCTCCGGACTTCCTTGTTCTCTTTTGAATAGCGGTTACGGTCGAGCCCCTCGTAGGTGAAATCAAACTTTTTGTCCGAAGCGTTGATTTGGATATACCCGTCAAAGAAACGGCCTGTGCGGGAAACCATTTTTTCGATAAGCACCTTTTCACCTGCGCCGAGCCTGCTTTGCTGGTCTTCGGAAAGGTCTGCCCCCTTGATTTTGTTGGGAACGGAAATGTTTTCCACCGGCAGGGCTTCGAGCTTGTTGGTAAGCCGGTCAAGTGAAACGAAAGCCGGGATTTTTTGTCTGGGTGCAGGTTCCAGTTCAATCACCCGGCCTGCGTTGAAGGACTGCCGCAGGTTCTCCTTATCCTTTTCGTTTAGCAACACCCCGTGAAAAGGGGCATCCAGGTTGGGCTTTTCCTGCCAGTAATGCGGGATGATTTTGAGCGAGCCGTCGGCCTGTTCTTCCAGGGATACGCGCCCTTTGGTCGGAACATGGGTGCCCGCTTCCAGTTCCGGGTTCATGGAAATCATTTGCGGGGATTTGTGCCCGTAGGACATTGCTTTCAGGTGTGGCTCCAGATCGGCGGCATTGATACCATATTTTTGAAGTTCCTGCCGGTCTATTTTACTGACATCCATCGGCTGGAAAGCGCTTTGGGATGTGTCCTCCCCGCCACCCTGCGTTTGTTTTGGGTCCTGTTTCTGTACCTTTTCGAGGTACTCTGCCGGGTAGACACGGTGCAGTTCCAGTTCGTGGGGGTCGAGGTTGATTTTAATAAGCCTGTCCAGCATCTTTTCTGTCACCAGGAAAAATCCCGTGTGAGAGGGTTGCTGCGCCTGTTCTACCATTTTTTTGAAGAACGCCTCCAGCATGGCTTCGTTCGTATTCACTGCAAAGAGGCTGCTTTGGTTTTTTGCTGTCGGTTCCCCGGTCTGGATGCTGCCTTTTTCATCCATACCGGTAACGGCTTTCACTTTGCCGTCCTTTGCATCTTTGACGAGCAATACTTTTTTGCCGTCGTTACTGATTTTTTCGTCCATCTTACGAATGTTTTTAAGTTCTGCACCACTATTGATGCATGGACGAAAATAAGTGTAACTTTCTGTCAAATAAATGGATATATGAATTATGGCAGTTTGAGGAACTGTAGTGGTGGTTTGTGGCGTAGAAACAGGGCGCTTTGGTGTGAATGTATGAATAATGGATATTACACAGAAAATATTTCTCAACACAACTGCAAAAATAGACATTTTTTTGTCTATTTTTGCAGTTGCAGTGCAATCGAAACGGATACTAACAGTAAATATTCAGTAAAGGAATGGGTGGAAGACCTTCAAAAAAGGGCGGGATAACCTTCGCGCTTACGGAAGTTACCGGAGCATTTCCAATGTTGAAGCCGGATACCGTCAAAAGAAGCCTGACCCGCCTGACAAGTAAAAGAAAAATAAGTTCTGTCTGGAATGTTTGTTTTGCTAACGGTTTTCGTTAATGGTGTCGTTGGCGATTCGAAGCACGAACCTGTCATCCCGCTACAAAGTTTATTTGATGTAATATCCTTGAAATTAGCACTATCCGCCAAATGCACTATACACGCTGTTTTTTGTTTTTATGTTCCGTTTTTCTTTGTGTTACTATTCAAATTTTTTCTTTAACAATTTTACCCCAATTACTAAAAGCCAAATTATCCAAAGTGTACTACCAACAAAACCTGCAAAACCAATTACAGGAATATTAGGCATAACTGTTGCAAAAAGTTCTGTTTGCGCTAATAAGTAAATTAAAGATGAAATGTAACCGAGCCAAATTGTCCATTTTGGAAATAGTTTGAGTTGTGCAAAAGCAGAAGTCATCATAATTGTCCAGGCAATAGTAAATAACTGTCCGATGTGTTCGCCTAAAACTACGCCACCATATTGGTGTACAATTTGAAAGGCAACTTTACTGGCTTCTTTCGCCATTTCATTTCCTGATACAAAATTGTTGGCTAACACAGGCACTACAAAAGTCCAACGCAATAAGCCAATTATTTGTACTAACAAACCAATTACACCCAAAGTTGTAGCCCAACGAACAAAGTAAAACTCTTGTTCTAACTTTTGTCCTATCAAAACGCAGGCTTCCAAGAGTGGCAATCCTAAAATCGCAAATGCCCACCAATTCCATATTAAGCGAATTCCACCTTCGTGAAATTTTGTTAATATTACCGCTGTTTCTTGTCGCAGGATGTTTGGATAGTCAAAAATGATTGTCAAGATGGTATAAGGGACAAGTACTCCTATTGCACCAATAATCAGTAAAATGCCTATTGTTTTTTCCGTTTTCATAGTGAATTAAAATTTGAATGAGTAACTAATACTTGGTGTTGGGTTAATTTTAAGGTCTTGTCTTCCGGCTGTAAGAGCAATAACTCCCAATCTAAAATTCAAACCTTTCCAAGCGTACCAACGGAAACCTGCCTCAACTGCAAAAGCATTTTTGTTTTCGTATTCTCTGGTTAACCCACGTAAATAAGATACCCCAACATAAAATGAAGAAGGCATTTCTTTTTTGTCCACCGGCAAAAACCAATATGTCAATCCTGTTTTAAGAAATTCTGTAGTTACGTCACTTGTAAAATTAGTAACATAATAGCCACCGTGAATAGACAATTGGCGTTGCTGGTATTCCAAACCAATTGACGGATTTCTAAATCCATTGATGCTAAACTGGTGCTTGGAAAATGGTGTTTGTGCGAAGGTTGTACTTGTCAACACAAGCATTAAAGCCAAAAGGAGATTTTTTTGCATATCGTAATTTATTTTTGTTTACGATGCAAAGCTCTCTCAATCGAGAAGCAATCTGCCAGACAAATGTCTAAAAGTTATTTTTGACTATATTTTATTTCTTAAGCGGCTCAAATGTCTTGGTGTGATGCCCAACATTGATGCAATACAATATAAGGGTATTTGCTGCAATAATTCAGGTTCTTCCCTCATTACTTTTTCATAACGTTGCTCGGCAGTTAATGTAATAAGGTCAAACTTCGCTTTGTCAATACAGCATATTTGCCATTCTATGAGTTTGATGTAAAAGTCTTTGAAACTTGGAGTTTGATTTTGTAATTCGATTATATCCTTTTTGTCAATAATCCAAAGTGTAGCATTTGTCAAGGCTCTAATATTTTCCCTTGCTGGTGCTTCAGTCAGATAAGTTAATAATGAAGCCACGAAAGTATTTGGCAAAGAAATATATGTGGTTCGTTCTTCACCCTGTCCGGTAATAGAATAGTACTGAAACTGTCCTGTTTCAATAAAGCCCATTTGTGAAGATTTCTTGCCTTCTTTTACAAAATAATCACCTTTGTCAAACTGTTGTTTTTTAAAGCAACTTACTATTTTGCAAATGTCTGTGTCGTTAAAACCTACACTTTCAAAATATGATTTTAGTTTTTCCATTTGCTATCTGTTGGTGTCGCTTTAAAATTCTGACTAACGTTTTTCACCAAGTTTGTTAATCAATTAGTTGCAAATCCAAAATCCTCTTTGGTCGGTTCAAATTTAGCAATTTGTTTTTTGACTCTTACCACCAGTTTTAGCTTTCTTTTTCATCTAAGAATAAGTAATCCGTTGGTGGTTTATAGGGTAGTTTATTCACAATCATGTTTCAAAGTATTACTGCAAGTTTTCGGGTTGTGGCACTTATGGCTACAGTTCTTCCTTTTCTGTAACAAACTTACAAAAAAAACATAGAGTTATTGGTTTCAAAATATTGTTAAAACGGCTGCGCAGCCACACTGGTTACTGCCCCTGGGGTTACAGGGAATGCTTTTGTCGTCTCTGGAAAATTAGTTTGAGCCATCTCGTCATTATTGCTTTTGTGGCAACAAATAACAAAGCGTCGGATCATTCTTTATCCGGCTCAACTCATCAGAGACAATCTGTTTTGTTTCTTCCTTGATGCGGTTGTAATTGTCCTGAATCATCTCTTTCATACGGTTAACACCATTCCCGTCCACAAAATTGGTTATAATTGGAATTTGCTTGTATCCTTGGGCTTCGGCGGAAACCTTTGCACGGTCCATTACAATTTCGGCATGGAAAATCTTTTGTTCGATGCGTTCATCAAAATTATCGGCAACCGCCCCGACAAACATGCCCTGCGTAAGCGTGGAAATTTTACTGGCCGGGATCAGGCTGTCCAACTGGGTACTGACAGAAGTTGATTTATCGTTGCGGTTGATGGTCATCGACTGGCGTTTCTGTAAAATTTTACCGAAACGTTCCGACAGATTTTTGGCCGTATCGCCCACAACCTGGCCGGAGAAAATATTACCTACGGTATTCATTACTACGGCTGCTTCCTTATCTCCGTAATCACGCTTTAACTGTGAGAAATCCTGGAAGCCGAGCAATACAGCAACCTTGTTGCTCCGGGCTGTGGCAATCAGGTTATCCAGCCCTTTGAAATAGATAGTAGGTAACTCGTCGATGACAACCGAGCTTTTTAACTGTCCTTTTTTATTGATAAGTTTTACGATGCGGCTGTTGTAAAGGCCCAACGCTGCACCGTAAATATTCTGACGGTCGGGATTGTTCCCTACAACCAATACTTTTGGGTCGTCGGGATTATTGATGTCCAGCGTAAACTCATCGCCCGACATTACCCAATACAATTGCGGTGAAATCATCCTCGAAAGCGGGATTTTAGCCGAGGCGATTTGTCCCTGCAACTGGTCCTGCGCCCCCGACATCCAGGCGTCCATAAAAGGAGAAAGGTAGTTTTCCAGTTCGGGGTAACTGGTCAGGATGGGGAAAATATCTTCATAGCGCTTGTTCAGGAACTCGACGGCATGGGGAAACGTGCAATACCGGCCTTCCTTGTATATGCGTAAATACCAAATAATGGCAGCAAACAGGATAATCGGCGATTCAACAAAAAAGTCGCCCTGCTTTTGCACCCATGTGCGGTTCAGGTTCAGCATGATGGTATAGGCGCTTTCATAGGCATCGGATATATCGCTCATAAACGAGGGATTAATGGGGTTGCACCGGTGCGAGCGTGCCGGGTCATCGAAATTGATGACATAGAAAGTCGGTACTTTCTTGTAACCGCGTTGGTTCTTCAACAGGTGGTTATAGGCAATTGTCGAGAGGTCGGGGAACTTGAAATCATAGATATACAGCGAATACCCTTTTTCTATCTGCTGCTTTATGAACTGGTTGATCACCGCGTAACTCTTACCGGAGCCGGGTGTCCCCAATACAATACCTGCCCGGAAAGGGTTTACCACGTTTATCCAGCCATTGTTCCATTTCTTTTTGTAATAGAAACGGGTAGGCAGGTTCACCGAATACCCGTTTTCAACCAGGCGCGTTTCCTGCATAAAGGATTCGTTCTCGGTATTGAAAACATCGTCCATCATGTTGTTTTTCAACAGACGGCCCATCCAAACACCGCCGGCCAGCAGGCAGAGATAACCGGCAGCCATAGCAAGGATGTAGAAAGCTGTTTTGGCGGTAAGTGGTAACGGCACGTCAAGCAGCCACCAATTAAAAAAGAAAAGGACAAAGCCAACAAAAAGGATTGCAGTAATGTTGTTCCAGGTGATTTTTTCCTGCTTGACCCCTTTTGTCCCGAGACAGGATAAAGTCAGGAACACCACTGCGAAAAGTTTTGTGTAAAGGATGTTTTCAAATAGCCCGGTAGTGCGGTTGAAATTCAGGAGTATTTTATCTGCTACGCCGATATTGATGCCCCATCCGACCATGGACTGGTAACAAAACCAATAAATATTGATGGTCACAAATAAAATACTCAGTGCACGCATAAAGTCCATAACCTTTGCCAAAGCTCTCAAATCATCTTCCTGTTGCATATTATTAGCTTTTTGATGTTCGGAAAGCGAAAGTAGAAAGGCTTTAAGGTCGGAAAGTATGGTTCTTCCCTGCTGGCTGTTTTTGGCGTAGCAATGGCAGCATGTGACCGGGAGTATTATTGAAAAATGTATTTCATATTTATCTCGATAAAAATGTATTATAAAGTCACTTTTATCTTGATAAAAGTGTATATTTACATCAAAATCAAATGGATGAATAGATGTACCGGGAATCGATTGTCAGCTTAAAAAATTGGAAAGAAGATAAATTCCGTAAGCCGCTTATTGTCAGGGGCGCCCGCCAGGTGGGGAAAACGTGGCTTTTACAGGAGTTTGGCCGCATTTCTTATTCGAAATTCGTTTACGTGAACTTCGAAGAAACTCCGGCATTGCAGAATATTTTCTCCAAAGATTTTGACATTGAGCGAATCATAACGGTACTCCAAATACAAGCCCGAACAACAATAACAGCAGAAGATACGCTGATTGTTTTCGATGAGATACAGTCTGCAGAACGCGGGGTGACTTCTTTGAAGTATTTCTGTGAAAACGCCCCGCAATACCATGTAATTGCCGCTGGTTCCCTGCTTGGAATGGGTTTACACAGCCAGGTTTCATTCCCGGTTGGCAAGGTTGATTTCCTCGATTTACGCCCCTTCTCGTTTTACGAGTTCCTGCTCTCACTGAATGAATCGGCGCTGGTTGATGCTTTGAAGCAGAGAAACTGGAGCGTTGTTTCCATCTTTACTGAAAAACTGAAAGAATACCTCCGTTATTATTTTTACGTGGGGGGAATGCCTGAAGTCGTGGACGCTTTTGTCCAAACCCGTGACTGGCAGCTGGTACGCCGTATCCAGAACAGGATACTTAACTCGTATGAAGGTGATTTTTCAAAGCATGCGCCCAACGAGACCGTTCCCCGGATTCGGATGGTCTGGCAAAGTATCCCCTCGCAACTGGCCAAGGAGAATAAAAAATTTGTATATGGGGTTTTAAGGGAGGGCGCCCGCGCCAAAGATTTTGAGTTGGCCATCCAATGGCTGGTGGATTGCGGCTTGCTGCTGAAAAGCCACCGGGTATCGAAACCGGGAATCCCGCTGGCTGCATACCAGGATATTTCCGTGTTCAAGTTATTCCTGCACGATGTCGGTTTGCTTGGCGCCATGGCAGGACTGGATGTACGGACAATTATTGAAGGCGATGAAATTTTTACTGAGTTTAAAGGCGCCCTCACCGAACAGTATGTGATGCAGCAACTGCGCTTGAACGGCGAACGTTATGTAGGCTACTGGACAAACGAACGGAGCACCTCAGAAGTTGATTTTGTCATTCAGGAAAAAGGAAAGGTTATCCCGGTTGAAGTAAAATCAGGCGAAAACCTGAAAGCAAGAAGTTTCCGGTTGTTTTGCGAAAAATACGAACCTTCAAAAGCTATCCGGACGTCATTAACAGATTATAAGGAAGAACAATGGATGACAAATGTTCCGTTGTATGCTATTGGCGAAGGAAGTTTGTAAACAGCTATAAAAATGGTTTTGAGATATATGGTTTATTTTTTATTGCAGAAATGCACTTAAAGTACATATATCCTCAAAAATATAAACCAGTAACGAGTCTTTCTTCATCTTCAAAAACATCCAATTTACATCTGCCTCCCATACCTGCGTTTCTTTTTCTTTCGTTTTTTGCGAAGCTGTTGCTGATTTTCCTGATATGGTTCCGGTTCCGGCGAGAAAATTGAAAACAGGCTGCTGATGGCGGATTCAATATGCCCGGCCTGATTGTTGGCCGGTGAGAACGGTTCAGCCAAAGGCGTGAACGGTTCTTTTTCTCCCACCTGTTTTGTGTGCCCCTCCGCTGTAGGGGACTCTCTAAACAGGTCGTTAAGCACATTGGCCGAAAATTCTTTACCCAGGCGGGAACCGTTCATCACGCAACGGGTTTGATGGTCGATAAAAGTTACCCCCGTAATCCGCCCTGTATTGTTTCGCCGGAGATAAAGGTCAATATCCTTTTCACGTAACTTTTGGCGCAGCTCCGTTTCACTGCGGGCTTCGCTTAATGCCCCGGCAACCAATGGACTTAAGCGTTCCCGGTATACCTTTTCTTTTACCTGGATGGCGGATTGCTCCATCCGCTTTTCAAGGGCATCAAAGCCAACGGTTTTCCCGAATGCAGATGATTTGATTGGAGTACCGGCTTTGTTGCCCTCAATGTCCAGCGCCGAATAGAGCAATCCCCGGTAAGGCTTCCCGCTGCGCGTTCCCTGTACTTCTTCTACCCCAATGTTGTAGAGGGATAGCAGGGCGCGATATTCACCCATTGTCTGGAACCGGTACATAGCGGCTGCCTGTTTGATGACCGAACCGATCTGCTTTTTCAAATCGCCTTTCTCTGCATCGACAGGCTTAAACTGTCCTTGTTCAGACTGTTTCTGTCCTTTGGCAGGATGCAAACCATATTTGCGCTCCAGCTTTTCGGTTATGGCGACACTCCGTAAATTGCGTTTGCTGTCGTTGATTTTTTTGCCTTCGCTGTCCACCTGTAATGAAACAATATGGATATGTTCGCGCCCGATGTCCGAGTGTTTGAAGATAAGATATGGCTGTGCGCCGTAACCCATCATCTGCATATACTCACGCCCGATGTCCGCCAGCCCGTCATCCGTCAGCCTGTCATCCGGGTGCGGGTTAAGCGAAATATGGATGACGGGCTTTTCCGTCCGGTAATGCGAGGGCAACCAGCGGTTAAAGGCTTCGGTGCACGCTATGACGCTAAAACGGCCATCTTCCGGTTCCGGGATAATATTCGATGCAAGCACGGTTCCCAATCCTTCGCTTACCTTCTCCTGGTTGTAGGCAAGTGCGCCGTAGATGTCTTTTCCGGTGGTTATTCTGGCAATCATGTCAGCTTATCTTTCAGGTATTTTTCCTCAAACCCTTTTGTTAAGGCGATGATTTGTTGCCCGGTTGCGGCCAGTTCTTTGGTCAGTTCTTCCAGTTTAAAGAGCAATGCCAGCGCTTTTTTATGCGAAAAATTACTGTGCAGTTCTTTTACCACCTGGTTGTAATTAGTACCCACTCCACGAAACTGGGCATAAAAGGTGGTCAGTTTAGCCACGTATTCGAGCGCCGCCCGGTCGGTTTTAACCACGCGGAAAGGCTGGCCGAATACCCGGGCCTTAACAAAAACGGCTTTTGCTTTTACCCCGGATTGTTCAAATAATGTCAAAAAACGGGCATATTCACGGGCGTTAAAGCGTACCATAACGCATTCTGTTACGGGGTCGCTTTTGGCAGGGCGTCCCCCTTTTCGCCTTCGGCTATTTGTATTTTCCTGTTTCATCTGCCGGATATTTTAGTGTTTCAAAAGTCCGGTACCATAACACAGCCATTGTAGCTGTCCTTATCAAAAAGCAGCGACTTTGGAGCCTGCTTTTCTCCCCTTGCGGGCAAGCGGTTTTGGGTTACGCGAAATGAAATGAGTAACCCAAAACACAGCTTGCTATTTGCCACGTTGCAAATAAATCTGTCCGCCATTAGGACAGATAAATTGACGGGCTGCAAACAGGACTGACAGCAGCCTGACCGGTTACCGGTATCGAACCGGAGGCAAAATTACCGGTCTTTTCAATTGCTTGAATATTACATGATTGTGCCAAAGATTGCCACTTTGGAGCCAGAAGCTGCCACTTTCCTCAGCGCCTGTTGAAGCGGGGTTTTATTGGGTTTTATTTGCATGAGATTAAAAATATGACCGATTATGCAAATGACTGATAGCAGGATAAAATGGCTGAAAAATCTTATGAACAGTGGGATGAGTGAATAACTTCTCAAAAGGCCGGATATAACACTGTATAGTTGGATGATTGATAAATAATTGGATATACGACTGGCCAGACAGCGAGACATTCAAGCATTCAAATCTTAAGACGGCCAATCATTCTTTTACCCTAATAGCCATGTGATTACACAGATGTCTTGGCTGGCTATCCACCCAACCAGTCTGCAAATCAGAAGTATAAACAACTGTATGTATAACTTATTAAATGATTAAAAATGGAAAAGAAAAATTTGTGTATTGCTTTCTCCACCCAAAAAGGAGGAGCAGGAAAAACAACCCTGACCGTACTGGCAGCTTCCTACCTGCACTACGTGAAAGGTTACGATGTGGCAGTAGTAGATTGTGATTACCCGCAGTACAGCATTGCAGAAATGCGGGAGCGCGATTTAAAAATGGCCACAGAGGACGATTATTACAAGTCGCTGGCATACCAGCAGTTTACCCGTTTGGACAAGAAAATGTACCCGGTGATCAAAAGCCTTCCCGAAAAAGCGCCGGAAGCTGCAGAAGCGCTAATGTCCAAAGGCAAATACGACATCATATTTTTTGACCTGCCGGGAACGGTCAATAAGGAAGGGGTAATTTATACCCTGTCGCTGATGGATTATATTTTTTCACCCATCAGTGCCGACAGGGCAGTACTTGAAAGCACCTTACGTTTTGCCTCCCGCCTGAACGATAACATCATCACCACCGGGAAATCCAGGGTTAAAGGGCTATACTTAATCTGGAACCTGGTGGATGGCCGGGAGAAAACGGATTTGTACGAAGTATATGAACAGGTCATAGCAGAACTTCACCTTCCGCTGCTGAAAACCTTCCTGCCCGACAGCAAGCGTTTTCGCCGCGAGCTTCCCGCTTCACATAAAGCCCTGTTCCGCTCGACCATGTTCCCGGCCGATAAAGCATTGCTGAAAGGAAGTCACCTTGACTCCCTTATGAATGAAATTTTGGAAATCATTAATAATCAATGCCATGGACAAAACCTTTAAAAAAGAAGATATCAACGAAAAAGCGATTATCGCTTCTTTCCTTCAGGATGAGCCAATAGACCATGATTCGCTGATGCGGGAAAACAACGAAGAGGCCGGAGAAACGCCTGCCCAAAAAGCGGAAATATCCAAAGAAGAAATCCGGCGCAAACGTGGAAAAGAGCAGGATTATGAAACGCTTTTTGTCAAAGAATCCCCGGTTACCGCAAGAACAGGTAAGATGGTGTATATCCGACGCGATTTTCATGATACGATCCAGGCTGTATGCCGGGTAATCGGGAACAATGAAGTGTCATTGTCGGGATACATCGACAATGTGCTGGCCCATCATTTTGAGACGTACGGTAATGAGATTACCCGTCTTTATAACGAAAAACATAAAGGAATAAACATTATTAAAAACCTGGAAAAATGAGAAAACTATTCAGAAAGAAAAAGGTTGCTGCCAGGCAACCCCTGGACCAACAAGATGTGAAGTGTATTCCCCTTAAAGAGGTGGATTACGAAGCCCTCTTTTTCAAAGAGTCGGAAGTTAAAACGCGCAACGGCAAAGTGGTCTATATCCGTAAGGAATTCCATGACCGCATCCTGAAAATCGTCCGGGTGATCGGCGAAAACGACCTGTCCCTGTTCAGCTACCTGGACAATGTACTGGAACACCATTTTACCATGTTCCAGGATGATATTACCCAGTTGTACCGGAAAAAGAATACTGATATTTTTTAATACAGCGGGAAAACGATTTAAACTCCATCAGCAGATGATAACTATTACATCTTATACCGTACTGGTGTTGCTGGTTGCTTTTACAGTGCTCTACGCGCTTTGGACCATGTTCTTTTTCATCTCCGAAAACCGGCGTTTGCGGAAGGAAAACAGCGAAGCAATGCTTAACGAACAGGGCGAAAAAAAGCGCAAAGGCGATATTATCGGCAAGAGCCATTTTGTCCTCAAAGAACGCATTCCGGCGCCACAAACTGCCAAAGAACCTGACAATGTAAAAGATAACGGGAAAGAAAATATATTTGTCCCGTCAGATGTACCCAAAGAACATTCCCGGATCATTCCGGCGGATGAGCTGGACGAAGTTTTTGGCGATGTTCCTCCCGGCCAGGCCAACCCGCCGCTCGACATTGACTGCCCGATGCCGGAAAAACCGGACAAGGAAGATGAAGAGAACCAGAACGAGGAGGAAGAATACGAAGCCATGCAGGTTTCAGGCCGCTTGTTGGCCGAGGGAATCAGTTTTGAACAAATGGGCGAAGCCTACCGCACCGTGGTACACAATCCAATTCTAACAGAGGAGAAAAAAGAAGAAACAGGAGGTGTTCTTCTCAACCTGAAGCATACCGATATGTTTGAGGCGATGGTTTCAGGTAAGCCCGAAAGGGAAGACAGGGTCGGCGGATTGATCGATTCGTACCTGAAAGCTTTTCATCAGCGGAAAGCTGAACAGCCGGGAGAAAATAAGACTCCCGCGGCCCCTGTTCCCAAAGGGTTTGACGTCCGAAAGTATGTTTAACACATTAAGTACAAAAAGATGAAAAAGCGCGATTACGGATAGGCCGGTTTCATTTCACACGACCACTAAAATATCCGAAAAAGACAAACATTTTATTCACCCGGGGCGGAGTGTAATTAGACCCGTTCCATAAACAAAGAAATCAGTATGACAAAAAAGAAAATCCTGATGCAGGCAGCCTTTATCGTGGCTGCCGTTTCAACCGCATTTGCACAAGGCGATGGCACTGCCGGAATAACGGAAGCCACCAATATGGTCACCTCGTATTTTGACCCCGGAACCAAGCTGATTTACGCCATTGGCGCGGTGGTAGGGCTTATCGGCGGGATCAAAGTTTACAACAAGTTCAGCTCAGGAGATCCGGATACCAGTAAAACCGCGGCCAGTTGGTTCGGCGCATGTATCTTCCTGATTGTAGCCGCCACCATCCTGCGCTCCTTCTTCCTTTAAGGTCACAGACCCCTTTATTATTCATCAAAATAGAATAAAATGGAGTATAATATCAACAAAGGAATTGGCAAAAGCGTGGAATTTAAAGGTTTGAAATCCCAGTACCTGTTTATTTTCGCTGCCGGGCTGCTCGCTGTTTTCGTAGTGTTTGTCATTCTCTACATGGCAGGTGTCAGCCAATGGGTTTGCATCGGTTTCGGGGTGATTGCCGCGTCGGTACTGGTATGGCTGACCTTCAGCCTGAATGCCCGTTACGGGGAATTTGGACTGATGAAACTCATGGCCAAAAAACAGCATCCCCGTTACCTGATTAACCGGAAGGTTCTCCGTAGCCTTTTCCAAAAAGCAAGAAGGGAGGTTGCAGCATGAGGAATATCATGAAAGCAACGACCATCGAAAGCAAGTTCCCGCTGCTGAGCGTTGAACAAGACTGTATCGTCAGTAAAGACGCCGATGTAACGGTCGCTTTCCGTGTAAGCCTGCCGGAACTGTTTACCGTGACCTCGCCCGAATACGAAGCCATCCATTCGGCCTGGGCAAAAGCGGTTAAGGTGTTGCCCGATTACAGTGTAGTACAAAAACAGGATTGGTTTGTCCGGGAAACTTACCACCCAAAAACGGATGACGGGGAAATGAGTTTCCTGTCCCGAAGTTACGAACGCCATTTTAACGAGCGGCCTTACCTGAACCATGATTGTTTCCTTTACCTGACCAAAACGACCAGGGAGCGGATGCGGATGCAAAGCAATTTTTCATCGCTCTGCCGGGGCAATATCATCCCCAAAGAAATCAATAAAGACCATACGGTCAGGTTCCTGGAAGCAGTCGGACAGTTTGAGCGGATCATCAACGACAGTGGTTTTATACGCCTTACACGGATTACAACCGATGAAATTGTCGGGACGCCGGAAAATGCCGGGCTGATCGAAAAGTATTTTTCGCTTTCACTCGATGATACCACCTGCCTGGAAGATATGGAGCTGGGAGTGGACGGCCTCCGCATAGGCGATAAACACGTTTGCCTGCATACCTTATCCGATGTGGAAGATTTACCCGGAAAGGTAGGCACGGACATGCGTTACGAAAAACTGTCCACCGACCGGAGCGACTGCCTTTTGTCATTTGCCTCCCCGGTAGGTTTGCTCCTGTCCTGTGACCATGTGTATAACCAGTATTTATTTCTGGACGACAGCGCGGAAAACCTGCGGAAGTTTGAAAAAAGCGCCAGGAACATGCAGTCGTTGTCGCGTTACAGCCGGGGCAATGCCATTAACAGGGAATGGATTGACCTTTACCTGAACCAGGCCCATTCGCTGGGGCTGACTTCCATACGGGCGCACTTTAACGTAATGGCTTGGAGCGGGGATGAACAGGAACTAAAGCATATCCGTAACGAGGTAGGTTCACAGCTGGCGCTGATGGAGTGCAAGCCCCGCCACAATACCGTGGATGCGGCTACCCTTTACTGGGCGGCCATACCGGGCAATGCGGGCGACTTTCCGGTAGAAGAAAGCTTTTACACCTTCATCGAACAGGCGCTTTGCTTCTTTACCGAAGAAACCAATTACCGGTCATCCCCGTCGCCTTTCGGCATCAGGATGTGCGACCGGGTGAGCGGTAAGCCAATCCACCTGGATATTTCCGATCTGCCCATGAAAAAAGGGATTATCACCAACCGGAATAAATTCGTGCTTGGGCCCAGCGGAAGCGGCAAATCGTTCTTTATGAACCACATGGTCAGGCAATACTACGAACAGGGTACCCATGTTGTCCTTGTGGATACCGGGAACAGCTACCAGGGATTGTGCGAAATGATTCACCGGAGAACCCAGGGGAAAGACGGGGTTTATTTCACCTATACCGAAGAAAACCCGATTTCATTCAATCCCTTCTACACCGACGATTCTGTGTTTGATGTGGAAAAGAAAGACAGCATCAAAACACTGCTGCTTACGCTTTGGAAAAGTGAAGACGACAAAGTGTCCAAAACCGAAAGCGGCGAGCTGGGAAGCGCGGTATCGGCTTATATCCGTCGGATACAGCAAAACCGGAATATTACACCCTGCTTCAATACGTTCTACGAGTACATGCGCGATGACTACCGCCGTGAACTGGAAGAAAGGGAAATCAAGGTAGGCAGGGACGATTTTAATATCGACAATATGCTGACCACACTGAGGCAGTATTACCGGGGCGGGCGCTTTGATTTCCTGCTGAACTCGGATAAGAATATTGACCTGCTGTCCAAACGCTTTATTGTTTTCGAGATTGATGCAATTAAGGAAAACCGGGAACTTTTTCCCGTGGTGACTATCATTATCATGGAGGCTTTTATCAACAAAATGCGCCGTCTGAAAGGGGTCCGGAAACAACTGATAGTGGAAGAAGCCTGGAAAGCCATCGCTTCGGCTAATATGGCTGAATACCTGCGCTACATGTGTGCGCCCGTAAAGGTTGCTTAGTAAATATCCCATTAGCAAGGGATTAAGTAAGTGTTCTTTGAAAAACTTATCATCAGCCGCCTACCTGAATCGTGAAAACTTAAGCGACCGGGGAGCGTAGCATGGCGGAAAAGTCATAAGCCAGTCAGTTACCAGACTGCCGCTGAATGGCGAGATGAAACAATAGATATGAGGATAAAGACCATACTGTTTGAAAGATAGTCCGAGTTGTCTGAACGGAGGCTATGACGTAAGGTAACTGAAATCGTCATACTGTGATACTGCTTTGGTGTACATGTACGAAGCCAGCAAGAACTTATCGCAGAACAACCATAGTAAATGGTAAAGGACGGAAGTCATATCCGACAATCTATTATGCTAATAGTTACTAAGCAATAAACGGGGATTGCCTATTCCCTGAAAGCCGTAAGGCTATTAGGTTTTAGACCTATGAAAATCAGGAGTGGCAACGGAGCCTCCATAGTAGTCCGAGCAGGGTAATGACCTGTACATGGCAAAGGGAGGCAGCTAATTTTCTTTAATACAATTAACGGATTATGTGAGAGACATTATGAGAAGTCCAGAGAAAGTATTAAACAGTCTGAACGAACACAGTAAAGATTCAAGCTACAGGTTTGAACGCCTTTACCGGATTCTGTTTAATGAAGAGATGTTTCATTTAGCCTATCAGAAGATAGCATCAAATGAGGGCTGTATGACAAAAGGTTCTGACGGCAAGAGTATTGACGACATGAGCTTGTCTCGGATTGAAAACTTGATAGCATCGTTGAAAGACGAAAGCTATCAGCCCCAACCGGCACGACGGGTAAATATACCGAAGAAAAATGGTAAAACACGCCCGTTAGGAATACCGTCTGCGGACGATAAGCTGGTGCAGGAAGTGACACGGATGATTTTGGAAGCCGTTTACGAGGGATATTTTGAATACACCTCGCACGGTTTTCGTCCTCATCGCAGTTGTCATACCTCACTTTTACAAGTTCAAAAGACGTTCACAGGGGCGAAATGGTTTATTGAGGGCGACATCAAAGGGTTCTTCGACAACATCGACCACGATGTATTAATTGACACCCTGCGGAAACGCATATCGGATGACCGTTTCTTACGCCTTATCAGGAAATTCCTGAATGCCGGATATATTGAAGATTGGAGATTTCACAAGACTTACAGCGGAACGCCGCAAGGGGGTATTGTCAGTCCCATACTGGCGAATATATACCTTGATAAATTAGACAAGTACGTGAAAGAGTATATCCAAAACTTCGATAAAGGAGGGAAAAGAAAACCGGGAAAAGAGCGTAATGATTTTGAAAATGCGCGAAAACGTACTGTGAGAAAGCTGAAATCTGCAAAAGACGACGCTGAAAAGAAAGCCTTGGTCGAAAGACTGAAAGCTATTGAGAAAGAACGTGCTGCATTTCCGAGTTGTGAGGAAATGGATGAAAATTACAAAAGACTTAAATACGTGAGATACGCAGATGATTTTATTTTGGGAGTGATAGGCAGTAAAGAGGATGCCAAGCGAATCAAAGAAGATATAAGAAATTTTCTTGCCGATAAGCTATGCCTCGAACTGTCCGAAGAAAAAACACTCATTACCCATACGGAAAAATCTGCAAAATTCCTCGGATTTGAGATTATGGTAACGAAGTCCGACCACCAGCGACGGGATGTACGAGGACGTTTAAGAAGAACCTACGGCAAACGTGTTCATCTTAAAATAGGCATGGGAACGGTAAGGAACAAACTTCTGGAATACGGCGCAATGGAGATGAAAGCGCGAGCCGGAAAAGAAGTCTGGAAACCTAAATGCAGACCATACCTTATTTATAATGACGACCTCGAAATCCTCGACCGGTATAACCGGGAATTAAGGGGATTCTGCAACTACTACTCAATAGCAAACGACTGTGTACTGTTACATAACTTCAGGTACTTTATGGAGTATAGCATGTACAAAACTTTCGCAGGTAAGTACAAAAGTTCGGTGCGGAAAATCAATGAAAAATACCGCAAGAACAAAATATTTACTGTGAGGTATACAGCGAAAGGAAAGGTTAAAGAAAGGTATTTCTATAAAGAAAGTTTCAAACGCAGAAAAACAGCTTTCGCCCAAAGTTGCGATTTACTACCGTACTCTATCCATGACATCAGTACAACCAATCTTACGGACAGGTTAAAAGCTGAAAAGTGTGAATTGTGCGGTGTTACGGACAAGCTAATCATGCACCATACCAATAAACTCAAAAACCTGAAAGGTAAAGAGAGTTGGGAAAAGTTGATGTTAGCACGTAAGCGCAAAACGATTGCGCTATGTAGAAGTTGTCATAGGTTGCGACATGAGGGAAAAGTATAGACTGAGTAGAATTGGTGGAGAGCCGGATACGCTGAGAGGTGTAAGTCCGGTTCGGGGGCGAGTGCCGGGAAACCTGTCGCAGAAATGCGAAAATAGGCGCCGGGTACTTAGCCTACATAAGACCGTCCGTAAATATTTTGGCGAAGCCATCGTGGTCACACAGGAAGTGGACGATATTATCTCCAGTCCAGTGGTAAAAGAGAGTATCATCAATAATTCGGATTGCAAGATACTTTTGGACCAGCGCAAATACATGAACAAGTTCGACCAGATACAGTCCCTGCTCGGACTGACGGAAAAAGAAAAGTCGCAGATTCTTTCCATTAATATGAGCAATGCGCCAGGCCGCAGGTACAAGGAGGTCTGGATAGGACTGGGCGGCGTTCAGAGCGCAGTCTATGCTACAGAAGTTTCAGCTCAGGAATACCTGACTTATACCACCGAAGAATCGGAGAAGATGGAAGTCATGCAGCTTGCCGGAAAACTGGGCGGTGACATTGAACTGGCCATCAAGCAACTTGCTGAAAGCAAACAGTAAAAAAAAACATACGATTTATTTAAGTGACCAATCAGATCATATCCGGGATGCAAGCCTTTACGGTTTTGCGGGCCTGCTCTGTCACAAGAATAATGAAGTACTTCAACTTTTCCCTTGCGGGAAAACATTACAGGACTGGGATTAGCATCCCCATGGAGTTGATCCCGGCCCTTTCAATTCAAAGTGTCAAACAAAAAGAAACAACATGAAACGAATATTTTTAATTGTATGTGTGGTCCTGACAGGTTTTTGCTATCAGGCCAAAGCGCAGTGGGCGGTTATCGACCCGTCTAACCTGGTACAGAACATCCAGCAGGTGGTCAAAACATCCTCGACTTTGTCCAATATGGTCAGGAACGTGGAGGAAACGGTAAAGATCTACGAGCAGGGGAAGCAATACTACGACGCACTGAAATCAGTTAACAACCTGATTAAGGATGCGAGAAAGGTGAAAAGGACCATCGAGATGATCAGCGAAATCGGCGACATGTACATCACCGGGTTCAACAAGATGGTGGCCGACCCCAATTTTACCGTTGACGAACTGGCCGCTATCTCCGCAGGTTATGCCAAACTGATGGAAGAAGGGGGCGCATTGATAACCGACCTCAAAAACATTGTAACAGGCGGCAACGGGCTTTCCATGTCGGACAAGGAGCGCATGGATGTGATCGACCAGATTTATGACCGGATGCTGGACTACCGCAACCTGACCAGGTATTTTACGCAGAAAAGCATTTCTGTTTCGTTTATCCGCGCCAAGGCAAAAGCCGATACGGACAGGGTGCTGGCGCTTTATGGCAGTCCGTCGGAAAGATACTGGTAACAGGTAAAGGTTGTTTATTATGGAATTTGATAACCTGCACCAGGTTCTAAGGAGCCTTTACGAAGATATGATGCCCCTTTGCGGCGACATGATTGGCGTGGCAAAAGGGCTGGCCGGGCTGGGCGCTTTGTTCTATGTGGCATACCGCGTCTGGCAGGCCTTAGCAAGAGCGGAGCCAATCGATGTATTCCCGCTGCTCCGCCCGTTTGCCATCGGGCTGTGCATCCTCTATTTCCCAACTATTGTACTGGGGACCATCAATGCGGTAATGAGCCCGGTTGTTAAAGGTACTCATTCGATTCTGGAAACCCAGACTTTCGATATGCAGGCCTACCAGCAAAAAAAGGAACAACTGGAATACGAGGCCCGTGTCAGGGAAGGGAAAGCGTGGCTGGTGGACGATAAAGCATACGATCAGAAACTAAAAGACCTTGGCATATGGGACACCCCCGAAATCATCGGGATGTGGAGCGAAAGGTTTTGGTACGACATCAAAATGTGGTTCCGGCAGGTGGTCAGGGACTTAATGGAGCTGCTGTTCAATGCCTCGGCATTGATAATAGACACGATACGGACTTTCTTTCTGGTGGTGCTGTCCATTCTGGGGCCGGTTGCATTTGCCTTTTCCGTGTATGACGGGTTCCAGGCAACCCTTACCCAGTGGCTTGCCCGCTACATCAGTGTTTACCTGTGGCTACCGGTCTCCGACCTTTTTTCGGCGGTACTGGCACGTATTCAGGTTCTGATGCTGGAAGCCGATATCAAGCTGCTGGAAGACCCCAATTATATTCCTGACGGTTCTAACGGGATTTACATTGTGTTTATGCTCATCGGCATCATCGGGTACTTTACGGTTCCCACCGTGGCCAACTGGATCATCCAGTCAGGCGGTATGGGAAGTGCGAACCAGACGATCAATAAAACCGCAGGAAAAGCCGGAAGTTTCGCAGCAGGAGTAGCAGGGGGCGCCGCCGGAAATGTGGCCGGTCGCCTTGTAGGACGGTAATCATAACAATTAAAAAACAGAATTATGGAATTTAAGAGTTTGAAAAACATAGAGACCTCATTTAGGCAAATCCGGTTTTTTGTCCTTGTGTTTCTCTGTCTCTGTACCGGGATAACCGTTTATTCGGTGTGGAACGCTTTCAGTTATGCCGAAGCGCAACGGCAGAAAATCTATGTGCTTGACCAGGGAAAATCCCTTATGCTGGCGCTCTCCCAGGATATGGAGCAGAACCGGCCGGTGGAGGCGCGCGACCATGTTGCCCGCTTTCATGAATTGTTCTTTACCCTTTCACCTGACCGGGGAGCCATTGAATCCAATATCACCCGCGCCCTGTTCCTTGCCGACCGCAGCGCCTACAACTATTACCAGGACATGCAGGAGAAGGGGTATTTCAACCGGGTTGTTTCTGGAAATATCCAGCAGGTCTTGCAGGTGGACAGTGTGGCATGCAACTTTGCCGGTTATCCGTACACGGCGGTTACCTATGCCCGGCAGCGGATTATCCGGTCGAGCAATGTAACCGAACGCTCGCTGGTGACCCGCTGCAACCTGATAAACTCGGTCCGCAGCGATAACAACCCGCACGGGTTTACCATCGAGAAATTCGAAATCCTTGAAAACAAAGACATCCGGGTGTTGGACCGGTAAAGTATTATGGCAAAAAAACAAAAGAGATTCACTGCCATCGGAGAACGGACGGAAAATCGTCTCCGGCAGTGGTGCGGGAGGATTCCTCCCGGTAAAAGGATTGTCGTCGTACTTAGCCTTCTTTCCCTTTTTACAGGGCTTTCGCTTTACGTCACTTTTTCATCCCTGTTCAATTTCGGAAAAGATGATAGGGCGAAGCTGAACTTCAGACATATCGAAGGCCTGCAACTGGAATTATTAAAGGACAAACGGAACAAACCGGACAGTTTAAAAACAACAAATGAATTTTATTATGAGAGAAAAAGAAAATAATAACGGGACAAAACCGGCGGAGGAAGAAAAAAAGCCACTCTCGCCCCAACAGTTACAAAAACGGAAGAAAATGGTGATTTTCCCGCTTTCCTTCCTGCTGTTTGCCATCAGTATGTGGCTCATCTTCGCGCCACCTGCCGATAAAAAAGAAGAAACCGGGGATGTCTTTAATACCAATCTTCCCACGCCAAAGAAAGGCGGTATTATAGCCGACAAGCGGGACGCTTACCGGCAGGAAGCCATCAGGGCCAAAGAGCAGGAAAAGATGCGCTCTTTGCAGGATTTTGCCTTTATGCTGGGCGATGGAACACCGGAAGAAAAGACGTCACCCGGAAATGCGGGACTTCTGAAGGCCCCTGAATCTTCGGGAAGCAGTGTCAAACCTTCAAGCCTTAAAAACAGTTCGCCGGGAAGCAGCCGGACCAGTGCGTTCCGCTCGTCTGCCGGTCAGTACCAGGATATCAACCTGCAACTGGGCAGCTTTTACAAAGAGCCTGCCCCCGAAGCAAAGGGTCAGGAACAGTCCGTTTTGGAAGAGCGTGTCCGGGAACTGGAACGGCAACTTCAGGAAAAGAACGATGCGGAGCAGCAACTCGCCCTGGTAGAAAAATCCTACGAGATTGCCGCTAAATATATGCCTGCTGATAAGAAAACTGCAGAAACGGTAACTGCTCCCGTCTTAAAAACAGCAAAACCGGAAAAGAAAACCGTTTCCAGCCCGGTCTCGCAGGTTTCCGGTAACGTGATTTCATTATTAACTGCTCCCGTTCCCGATTCGGTATTTATGAAAGAGTATGCCCAACCCCGGAACCTGGGGTTCCATACGGTTGCCGGCAGTGAGCAGGCAACGGAAAAGAACAGCATCAATGCCTGTATCAGCAAAACCGTCACGGTTACTAACGGGCAGGAAGTCCGGTTACGCCTGCTGGAGCCTGTACGTGCAGGGAAAATGCAGATTCCCGAAAATACGCTTGTATCCGGTTCCGCCCGGATTTCGGGCGAACGGATGAACATTGAGATAACCCATATCCAGTATGCCGGGAATATCATCCCGGTTAAAATGGAGGTTTTCGACCTGGATGGCAATCCGGGCATTTCCGTACCGGGTTCGGAAGAACTCAATGCCGTAAAGGAAGTGGCTGCCAATATGGGCACCTCAATGGGGAGCAGTATTACCATCTCCGACAATGCCGGTTCGCAACTGCTGGCGGATCTGGGACGGGGCATTGTCCAGGGGGCTTCACAATATGCGGGCAAAAAGATGCGGACGGTCAGGGTTACGCTCAAAGCCGGGCACCGGGTATTGCTGCTCCCTTCCATGCAGTAAACAAGGCTTATTGCCACTAAAATATCCAAAACAAACAAGTTTCATTTTAAACAATCAGAAATATGAAGAAAATTATTTTGATGTTGGCGTTCGCAGCAATACTATTTGCGGCCAACGCACAGGAAAAACCCACGACAGGGGATTATTTTAACGGGCTTACACGTCCGCTGACTTTCGATAGGATGATTCCGCCCTACGCGCTGGAAGTAACCTTTAACAAAACTGTTCATATTATTTTCCCGTCGGCCATCCGCTATGTGGATTTAGGCTCATCCGACCTGCTGGCGGCCAAAGCCGACGGTGCGGAGAATGTGCTGCGGGTGAAAGCGGCTGTCCGGGACTTTTCACGGGAAAGCAACCTTTCGGTCATTACCGAAGACGGGGCGTATTATTCTTTCAACGTAAAATACGCCGATGAGCCGGTCAAGCTGTCTGTTGAAATGGCCGATTTTATCCACGACGGGGAAGCGGTTAACCGGCCCAATAACTCGCTGGATGTTTACCTGGAAGAACTGGGGCAGGAATCGCCGCTGCTGGTCAGGCTGATTATGAAATCGGTTTACAAAAACGATAAACGGGAAATCAAGCATATTGGTTCCAAACGTTTCGGCATCCAGCACACGTTGAAAGGGATTTATACCCACAACGGGTTACTGTATTTCCACCTCCAGTTGAAAAACTCGTCCAATGTCCCTTTTAATGTGGATTTTATTACGTTCAAAATTGTGGATAGAAAAGTGGCCAAACGCACCGCCATCCAGGAACAGGTGGTCTATCCGCTCCGGGCTTACAACAACGTTCAGGAAATCGGGGGCAAAACTACCGAACGGACTGTTTTTGCCCTGCCTAAATTTACCATCCCCGATGATAAACACCTGCTGGTTGAACTGCACGAAAAACAGGGCGGTCGGCACCAGTCGTTTTTTGTGGAGAATGCTGATCTGGTCCGCGCCAAAGTGATTAACGAATTAAAAGTGAAATGAGGCAGACAGTAATTTTTTACGTTGGAAATTGAAAGTTACATAACTGACCGGGTTATATTGGTGCCGACGGAACGAGACAGAAATTCAAAATTAGGAAAGCGTTCATAAATTGGACGCTTTCCTTTATTTAATAATTTCGCTTTGGGAACGATTACCGTTACAACCGGAAGCGCTGTAAGCAGTTATCCTTTTGTTGCCGATCCTGTCCGTTTTAAAAAAGAGATCAATACCCAAACAGGCTGAATGAGTATAAAAAACATATGTATGGTCAGCCTAATTCTATTGAAGGGTTTTATCTTGTTCTTCCTTCATTACCCGTTTTTCAGCCTTTTCCTTTTTCTTCTTCTTCTTTTTGACTTTATCATCGGCCATAATTTCTTTTAGGGAACGGATGGTAACGGGTCTCTCCCGCTTAAAACGTTTGAAGTATATTTCTTCAATAAATTGTGGCAGTGGGGCTTTCCATGTTTCCTGCTTATGGTTGTCTATCTTGCCCAACTTATCAGGATTCAATCCTAACTCACGGGCCATCTGAACGTGTTTATCGGGCAGCTTATGTTTCTTTTGGGCAATAACCCATTTTTCTATTTTTGCATTTACAGCCATATCATTGAATTACAATGCAAAGATACCTATTTGCCTGAAAGCAAGAAAGCAAATAGCTTATAAATGGCTTTTTGTTACTTTTTCTCCCGCTACAATTAACCGGCTCATGGAAAAAGTAACGGGCGGTTCGCCCGTCCTTATTGGGGTCTGTTCTTGCTGATTTGCCCCGTTTCCATTACTTCCCCGTTTTCAACCCGTTCAATCTCTCCATAACTAAATCCCATTAAAGGAATAGCTATGTGTGCGATATAGATTTGATATTCTTCGTCGGTTTCGTGATTTTTGCCTGTCAGGTTATTAAAAATGACAGGGACAGAGCAATTATCCTCACTGGTTAAAATTGCTACTGCGTTTTGCCTGATTTCCTGTTTCATGATTATTTGTTGTTTTGGCGTTCTTTTTCAGAAATATCCCAACTGTCCCGGTATTTGTCGTCTGTAATTTCCAGATAGTGGAGTGAGCCAAACCCGTCGGAAAGGCGGGCGAATGACCAGTTGCATTCATATACTTCATCGCCCCACCGGTGTGGTTCGTCGAAGCGTACTTTTATTTGTACAGCGTGTTGGTCTTTTGTAATTTCTTCAATCACACCGGTAACCATCATACCCGTAAAAATGCACTTGCAACGTTTCCCTATCATGCTATTGTTTACTTCTTCCGGTTTCATGTTTGTATTTCCTTATTGTGTTGTGGGGGATTTATCCCCCGTGGTTAATGGTTATGCTGATAATCTCCTTTGAATGAGGGGCATGTTCTTTTCCACAAGCTTAATTATCCGGTTGTGGTACTTTGTATTCTCATTACATAGCCCTCTGCTCTGGAGTACCAGTAATTTTGCAAGGGAGAGCTCGACGGTCTCTAACCGCTCGTTATTGATACGGGCAGAAAGGATTAGCGAACCGGGTTTGAGGTGGTAATCATTGGTAAAAACACAGTGGTGCAACGCATCGCCTTCCCGCATCACCTCCTCTACACTTTCAAGAACCTGCACCTGTATCAACCCGTCGGTGAACCGGATGCCAAAAAAAGCGGATTTCATTTTCTGAAATTTTGCTTCATCATCCAATGCCTTCTTTCTTGCTTCTTCCCGGCGTTCCCGCTCCATATATTCCTTTTTTTCTTCACGTATTTATCGTGTTCGGCTTTAAGGTCAGCCGGGCATACATATTTGGCGTTGTGCAGGTCTTTGCCAAAGAACCGGAGCAAATCCATGTAATCGCACCACAGGGAAGCATCCCCTGTGTTATAGCCGCTACGGATGCAAATACGTATGGATGCCCAGTAATCCGCAATATTGCGGGAGGTATTGTAAGCGAAGAATTTCAACAGCCCTGTTTGCCCGGTTTTCAGCAGTGTTTCCGCTTTGTTCTCCGTCAATATGTATTGGAACAAGTCAAACGGTGTGAGGCCATAAAAACGTCTTCCATACCCGCTTCGTTTGATTTCAGGGATTAACTTTTGGCGTGGATAGATGCAGGTCGGGATGATGTTGTACAGGGGCTTCTCCGGTCGTATTTCGAGCGGGCTGCCAAAACTCCATGTATGCACAAAAAATCCCGTTGGCCTCAACCGGGACATTGTTGCATATTTGCCGTCAGGCGCAATCCATCGTTGCACTACTTCCGAATGAAAATACCGTGCTTTCGCCCCAACCTTTGCCCTGTAGTCAATGTATATGAACCGCAATACCTGAAACCCTGCGCAAGCCGTAACGATACAGAGGTACTGGTAATCGTCGAATACGCGTTGCCTTGTATCTTTAACAACCAGCTTTGTGTTGCATTGCGGGCAGGTGCAATGCTTTTTTTCTGCTTTATCAGTCCATGAATGCCCGCATTCCATGCAGGATATAACACCTGTTTTTATCCTGCGCCCGATATGTTCTATACAGTTCCTGTAGCCCCATTTAACCTGTGCTTCGGTAATGGGGGGCAGTTTTTTGCTTAATGCCAAAACTTGTTTCTGAAATTTATTTCGTGGTTTCATCGGTCAAAAATCAAATAAACATGGTTGAATGTTAATCTCTTCTTTTAGGGCTTTTTTTACAGGCTGTTTCAGCTTGTTGTATGCTTCGTCCTGTACCCGCTGTATAGCATCTTTGCGTGCCTGCTGTTTTTCTTCTTCGGTCAGTTCAACCACATGGTTGACCACCACATGGCAGTTAACCGGGTTGCCTGTTCCGATGTTGTCCTCATCATAATAGTGCACCGCCATTGAATAGATTTCTTCGTCAGCAAACCCATTACAGCCACTTTTCTGCACCGTATTCAGGATGTAAGTAATGCAATCCTCTAAATTCTTTTCAGGTTTGGAATACTGGAGCGAGAACAATGCATCGCCCTCTGCCCGTTGATCTAAATAGTGTCTTTAAGAAAACTACCCGTTTTTTTCGAAAGGTGTACATAATTATATGTAATCGGCTTGTTTTTTCGGTTACTACCACTAAATTTTTTAGCCTGTTAATTGGTTGCCGTAATTTTCGCCACCGAAAATTGGGTTTTCGGTGTAATTTTTTAGTTTCCAGGCATAATTCTCCCTTTCATGTTTAATTTTCATGTTTTTTCCTTGAACCGATTTTACTAAGCAGCTTTCCTAATCTGCTTGGTGGGCGCTTCAAGCGCTTCACGCTCCAACTTCAGGATTTGTTTCCCAATTTTCTTGAGGTTGTAGGCGCACACGCCCAACCCGATGTACTTTTTAAAATGCGCATAACTCCGGTCGGGACAACGGTCGAGCCCCCGGTGTTCCAATTCGTTGATGTTTGATTCGATCGCGCTGTGCTTGTTTTTCAGTTTTTTAAATGACCTGCTGCGTTCTTCCTTTTTCTCTTTTTTGTTGCGCTTCCCAAGTTTGGGGATGATAACCTGGTCAACTTCCAACTGAAGGGTTTCCTTGTTTTCTTTTAACCAGTAGCCTTTGTCGAAGCTCCACGATGCGACTTTATGTTCTGTTAAAATCCTGTCGGCCATTTCGATAACAATGTCCCGGTCTTGTTGTTGTTCCATTATTTGGTAATCCACGATCAGCCCCCACTGGTCGGTGGTGATGTTCAGTTTTTTGCCCAGTTCAACACTGGGGTTCATCTTCCCTTTTGTAATCCACTCGGTGTAGGTTTCAAATACCGAAAACATCTTTTCTTCATGCGGAATGGTTTCGCCTTTTAATATACGCCTGTCGACCAGGTCAATATGCTTTTCAAGAAGTTCCATGTAGTGCTCCAACGTAATGATCAATACCAGATCGCCCATGTCCGTTAGCGGGAAACCGGACTTTTCTTCGTTTAGTTTTTTGAGCAATAACCTTGATTTATTGAGGTATTCTTCGGCCGCGGCAACTACTTTTTCTTTCTTGTTTTTGCCTCCTGAACGGTTGGCATGGCCCAAATTGCGCATCAACTTTTTCAACTCTGTACGCCAATTGCCGATCTTGCGCCAACCTCCAATATCCTTATGTTTGTTCATTATCCTTGAAACGGTGCCGATGCATTTTCGGGCACAGTCCCACAACAGGTTGTAGTCTGTGGGGAAATGAACATTGCTTTCAACAACAAAACTATCTGATTTTAAGCGCAATGCTGTATGTTCTTTTTTTTTAAACACCTCTCCATGCCCAAAATCCAGGATTACCTTGTTTAATTCCCAAACCATTTCATCGCTAAGCAGGGCGACATTGTCATAAATATTCTGGTATTCAAACTCGATACGTTCAAAACCAAAGCCCTTTTCTACGCCCATCAAACACCGCATATTGTGGTGGTTGTTTGCCTGATCGTGCAACACATCATAACTTAAATTCAAACACAAGCGAACCTGGGCCAAAACAAAAATACTCCATAGGTCCATTCCTGTCCTTCCCGTATTTTTCTTCCCGGAATTGATATGATCTTCCAAAATACTGAATATCTCTTCGTTGTATTTCTTGTTGCAATAGATCGCCTTCAACGCTGCTAAAAGTTGATCTAAAGCATTCTTGCTTTTGGGATTAATATAACGTGAGTTTTGGGTTAAGCGACTAATGGTAAATAGTTCAGGAATAAATACTCCCGGAACCTTATATTCTTATTTTTAACCGATGGTTTATGGTCAAGGAACGAGTATGCAGCAAGGCCTGCCAGGACATTGACCATCGCATTTACCGGGCTTCTGTGTCTTGAATGCTCTATATCACAGATATGCTTTAGCAGATCGATGACCGATTCGATCACCCCCCGGCTTTGCAGCCACCTCTTGTCTTCGAAAAACATTAACTTATTTTTCATGTTCTTTTTGGTTTTTGTAATCAACAGGAGCCCTTGTCTTGCCAATGCTTCCCGGAGCTTTTCACTAATGTAGCCTTTGTCCCCGAAAAGCTTTCCGCACAGACCTTTACATAGCTTGACGCCCAATTCAAGGTTGTTGTCCGCCACATTTCCGGGGGTTATAATGAAGGAAACAATCTCCCCAAACTGGTTGATGGCCAAATGCAGTTTCAAGCCAAAAAACCAACCTGTCGAGGTCTTCCCCCTTTTGGCCAGCCCTTTAAAAACCTTGTGCGAATGTATCCGCAGGTTATGGCAAACCACCAGTTTGGCCGAATCAATGTAATAAGTTCCGGTAACTGCCCCCATCCTGCAGGCCAGCAAAAAACAAAAAAGGTATAGCAGCATCCTGGGTTTGAGTTGGACAAAACGGTTGTAGGAAGGCAAGCCTGGAAAATAGCCTTTCAGGTGTACCTCTACAAAGTACCTGTAATAATATTTGAAACATTTGCTCCCCTGTAAATGGTAAAACATTTCAACGGCCATCATCTCACTCATTGATAACCCGCAGGGGACTTTGGATTTTTTGTTTTGCAATACCACGGGTATTAATTTATGCTCTATTTCTTTCTCAAATTGTTGGCAGAAATCATCGGCACAACAAAAAATTTCAATTAATTTTAGTTCCAAATTTTCTGTCATGGGAGCTTTGTTTTATGTTTTGCACTTAAAAGCTCCCATTTTTTTAAATACAATCTCTATTGAACTATCATAAGTTATTAACTAATAGCTGTTTATATCCAAAACTCACGTTAATATAAGTAGCTTCGATTGGCAATTGCCCTAACCCCAATTGTTGTTCGAATCTTTTTCTCATGGTTCAATCTTTTTTTGTCAAGTGGTCAAAATATCCTATCCTCATGTAATAATACCCTGAATATCTGCACTATAATCAACTTATCAAAACAATTAACCCAAAAGATTCAAAAAAGATATCAATACTATATTGTTGATCTATAAATTATTGCAGGTTTTCTTAGAGACACTAAATAAGCCTTTATAGTGTTTTTGAAATGATTTGATGCTTTCATTTTTTTTGAAATTGTGGGGCAGGGATACTACCCCGTGTGAAACATTTGTATTAATCCAATCCGAAATAACAGGCTAAACGCTGCTCTTTTGACCTGGGAAATATCCAACCTGCGATTTTTTCTCCCTTAAATGTCAATCTGTTGTTAAACCGCCCGCCCATCGCTTTGAGTTCTTCCCTGATTGGTTTGGTATCCCCGAAAACTGCGACCGCTTTGGCTGAATACTCAACCATTGTGCAATTTGCCTTGTCTTCTCCTTTGGGGTTATTGGGGGTTGTCCCGTTGAGCTTATTGATGTGTATATTATCTTCGTTCCCTGCGGTATAGGAAAATTCCTCTATCGTGCGGTTCCGGTCATACACGGGTACTTTCTCAATGATCCACCCGTGATATTTGCTTTCTCCCAAATAATACCCTGCACCCATCGAATACTTTTCCCGGTGTTCGTACTGCCCGTTGTATCCTGCTAACCAAGCTGTTTCTTCAAAGTGTTCGGCATGTTTGCGCATTTCGGAAAAGATGTCCCTTTTGTGCGTGGAAAATCCTAAAATGACGGTGCGCCGGGTACTGCTTGCAAAGTAGTCGGTTTGCATGTCGCTTTCGTCCTGTTTGAGCCGTGCCACGATGACCGCCTGTGCGTTTTCGGGAAATATTCCGGCGAAGCGTTTGCGACCGGCTTCTTTAACTCCTTCCACCCTTGCCCTTTCCCTTTCGGCTTCGTCCGCTTTTGTTTTGGCTTTCTCCTGTGCTTCCTGAAGGAGTATGGCGACCTCAAAAGCGTCCATAAATTCGGGGTTTAAATCATCATAATACCTGCCGATGCCGAATTTTTTGGATAGTGGGTTTAGTATATCCGTTCTGTCCATGTCTTTGGTGCCGGTATTGACAAGATGGTACAGATACCCCCTGTTTTCAATGTGTTCCACCTTACAGACCACGTACCGGGATTCACTCATGGCATAGCCATACCCGATAACAATTTGATTTTCTTTCACCACCTGTACTTCCGTATCTGTGGTAGTTCCCCCAAACAATGAATAATACTTTGCCATAGTTTTAACTGTTAAAAAATTAATGAAACCAGCAAAGCCAGGATAATTAAGAGAACCACGAGAGAGACAAGACAGGAAAGCAGTTGTCTGATGACAGCCCAACCGAGGTATAAGCCCAACATTACCCAAATGAACTCCGTTCCCCATACACAGAACCCCAAAACCACCAAAGCGATTTTTACTACCAATTTTATGTTGATTGGAAGGTAGGCAGATCGTTGTTTCCTGTTTTTTTCAATGCTTCTCATAATTTCTGACTTTTTTTTTATGCCGTATCGGAGCCGGTGAGGAGTGACCGTGTTTCAGGGGCATGGGAAAGTAGTGTTTAGCCGTTGTCAAATTTTTTGCGAACAAATACGCTCGCCCGAAGGGAAAGAGGAAGATTTTTCGCAAAACCGTCAGGCTTGAATTTGCGGCGGCGTAAAGAACACGGAAATACTTTCGCACCTGAACGCGGTCACTCAAAACCGCTTTCCGCATACTCTGCTGAACGGGGAAGAAATTATACAGGGAGAAGCATTGGAAAAACTAAACTGTAGATAACCTGCGATTTCAAAAGTAAATCGCAAATAAACTCCAAGGACTATAATGCCTCAAGTGGCCATTACTGTGCCAAGGACTGCCAGCAATATGCTGTATGGCAAATAGTTGAAAACTATTTAGCTACATTTAGCTTCACAAAAGAGGAAACAATAATATATTAAAATATGGAAATTATTAGTCTTGATACAAGGGTTTTCGATTCGCTTGTCAGTCGGGTGGAAACATTGGCAAAAAAAGCCGGGATGTTGGACCGGAAAGATAAAGATATGACCCTTTCCGACTGGCTGGACAATGAGGACGTGTGCCGGATATTGGGTGTAACCAAGCGTACACTGCAAAACTACCGCAACAGCGGTATCCTGTCGTATTACCAAATGAGGTATAAAGTTCTTTACAGGCCTGGAGATGTGGAAAAGTTATTGGATGCATCATATAAAAACAACAGTCATGAAAAATAGCCTGTTGAATAATTCCGACCCGAGGGTGGCAGAACTGTTTAAGCAGTTGGAGCAGATCAAAGATACCTTTGAACGGTTGGAAAAGGATAACCGTCAAACCTTTGGCAAGGAACATTTTTTGAATGACAGGGAATTGTCTGGAAAACTGAAGTTAAGCCGCCGGGCATTGCAGGACTACCGTGCGGCGGGTATTTTTCCCTATTACCTGGTAAACGGTAAGGTTTTATACAAGGAGAGTGAGATTGAAAAGGCTATCAACACGGCGCGGAAAAGCAGCCCGGAGATTGAAGACCTGGTATAAAGAAAGAGTAACCGGAAAAGGTTGCTCTTTCTTTTATCGGTTTAGCGCTTAATTGAGTATCAGGCCAGTCTGTGTCAAATTCCATAGCACAGTCCCATGTACGGTACGGCTTATCACCCACGCCCGGAACACTTCCGCTTTTTCGGAACGAATACGAAAAGCGAGGGCAACTATCATTTCAAGGTTGTATAATTCAACGGTTTTTCCAATTGCGGTTTGATGGTGCAATACCACATTCTCCTATTTCAGCAATCCGGCTTTCAGTACAGAGCGGATATGGTTCCCGACAGTCGGAACAAAAGTGCCAAAAAGGTCAGCGATCTGGTGTTTTGTAAGCCATACGTTGCCATGCATCTGGTTTACAGTTACGGCATTCCCATTTATATTGATTCTTCCTGTATTCATGGCTATTATTTTTTTGATTGTTTGTTTTTATTGGGGTTTACTGTTTTGTCCTTTAGCCTGAAATTCTGATTAAGGCTTATACCCACCGGCATCCGCTGATCTTCAAAAAGCGAGTATTTATTGCTGATATTACCGGAGAGGGCTTTCATATCCTCATTTACTTTTGTATCGGTGATACGCGCGTAAACCTGTGTGGTGGTTATAGAACTGTGCCCCATCATCCGGCTGACGGTTTCAATGGGGACACCCTGCGAGAGGGTAATATGCGTCCCGAAGTTATGACGCGCCATGTGGAAGGTAATTCGTTCGATATTGCACATTTTTTCTATTTTACGGAAGTGGTTGCACATAACAGCCAGCGTTTTTACATTGAATATTTTGCCGCTTTTCCGTTCATGGCGGTATTTTTCAATGATTTGGCGCGGTATTTCCAGCAAGCGGATGTTGCACTCGGTTTTTGTCTTCTGACGGTTTATCTTTATCCATAAACTGCCGTCGGCCCCGGTTTTCAGGTGTTCTTCCGAAAGGTTGAACAAATCGGCGTAAGCCAGGCCGGTGAAGGTCGAAAAGATAAACATATCCCTTGTGTGGCAAAGGCTTTTGCTGTCAATATGCAGGTTCATCAACCGGTCCAGTTCTCCGGCTTTCAGGTGGCGGCATTTGCGTTCGGGCTGTTCCGGGATAAAAGTGACAAAGGGGTCGCGTTTGAGCGTTCCCTGGCTTACCGCACGGCGGACGATCTTTTTCAGGTTGATCAGGTGCCCGGATATCGTGTGCTGCGCCATCAGCCTGTCCTGCCTTAAAAACAGGTCGAAGGCATCGATAAAGGCCAGGCTGAGGCTGCGGAGCGTTACGTCTTCCGTACCGTATTTTTCCCGCAGGAATATTTCCAGTAATTCGTATGTGCGCACATAATGGTCGAGTGTTGCCTGTACCCTGTCCACGCCAACCCGCTTTTGAAATTCCTCATTGTGTTCCTTAAAGAGTTTCATCAGGGTGATTTGTTTCCTGCCGATACCTTTCAATGCGTTTTTTACCAGTTCCGCTGTAACGAAGCCGAGGGATGTACGCAGTTCCCTGTAATGGGCCGTAATTTCTTCTATCAGCTTATCTATGCCCTGGTTGACAAAAATGGCGTTTCTGCTCTTGCCGGTAGCCCGTCCGGCTTTGCCATCCCATACGGATGGGTCAACGGCTATCTTCGTGCCTATCTGCGCCACGCTTGTATCGATGGTTACCCGGCACAAAAGCTGGCACCTACCGTCCTTTTTCGTTTTTGTCCGGTTGATGTAAAACATCACGGCGAACGTGCTGCGGTGTTTACTGCGTCCTTTCAATATTTCTTTGGTTTCCATCATCCTTAATCCGCTAATTGGTATTTGTCGCTTATCCGTTCTTCAAGCTTGCCCATGTCCTCGCTGATCTTATCGTTGGTGATTTTCGCATAGATACGGGTGGAACGCAGGTCGCTGTGCCCCAGCATCCGGCTCACCGTTTCAATAGGGACTCCCTGTGACAGCGTGATTTCGCTCGCGTAGGTGTGCCTGCCCATGTGGAAGATAAGCCGTTTTTTTATCCCGCATATTTGGCCGATTTTCTTCAGGTTAACGTTTAGTTTGCCACAACTCAACATTAAGAGCAATTTTCCTTCAGGGGCCAGGGCCCTGTACTTTTTGATGATCTGTAAAGGAAATTCCAGCAAGGGGATTTCGCAGGGTGTCCCTGTTTTCTGCCGGGTGGTTTTAATCCAGATCACCCCGTCTTCTGCTTTATACAAATCTTTTTCCGAAAGATTGCACATATCCCGGTAGGCAAGCCCGGTAAAACAGGAAAACAGGAACATATCCCGTGTCAGGTAGCGGTTGGGATGGTCCAAAGGAGTGTTCATGATCTTATCCAATTCGGCACGGGTAAGGTATTTTTGTTGCGGTTTGGGACGTTCCGGCGCGTAGTTGATGAAGGGGTCGCTGGTTGTGATGCCTTCGCAAACCGCATACTTAATCATTTTCCGCATCCGGGTTACGATTCCCAGGATCGTATTCGGTTTTAACTGTAATTCCACGCGCAGGTAAAAGTCATAACTGTTGATGAAAGCATCGTCCAATGCGGAAAACGGGACATCCGAAACTTTAAATTTATGTTTCAGGAAGTTTTTAAGATGACGCAGGGCATTTTCATATTCAAAGCTCGTGTGGGAAGTGCGGTTTACCCCAACCCGCTTGGCGAAATTCGTGTTATGCTTTTCAAAATACTTCACCAGCGTTTCCTGTTCGGAGGCAATGCCTGAAAAAGCATTTTTCACTTGTTCCGCCGTTGCTTTTTCTTTGACGGCGACAATCTCCTGGTAATGGTAACTGACGGATAGGCGTATTTTGTCCAGTTGCCCGTTGATTTCAACAGCTTGTTTGCTCTTGCCTTTACAACGTCCGAAAGGGGTATCCCAGAGGGATATGGGTACGTTCATCTTGGTGCTGAATTGCACCATTGTTTTGCCGACGGTAAGACGTCCCATGATGGGGCATGTCCCGTCGGGTTTTCCCTCATTCTTTTTGAGGTAAAATGATAATTTGACTGCTTGTTTCATAACCCTGTTTTTAAATTTTAAAATTAACTGTTACAGAGTCATTTGTAGTTATGCAAAATGCAGCGTGTCAGCACATAAGGCACCGGTTAGCGCTTGTTTTTCAACCTTTTTGCCGATGACCGTTAAAGATTGTCGATCTTTCGCAGGAGAAAGGTTGATGAACTGCTTTATTTCAGGCTTTCCGGCGTTCTTTATTTTCTTTTCCACAACAACCCAAAGGGCAATACATAGGTAATGGAAATTCTGCCTTAGTGCGTGTTATCCTTCCATTTCAGGGGTTGGAAGAATATAGTGAAATAACGCAGTTATACTCTAATAGCCAGCACTTTGTATTTAATTATCTGAGGTTTTCTTTTTGAGTAATACATATGCCACAGTTTTGAAGCGAAGTGGTGCTAATATTGCCTATATTTCTGAAAGTTTAGGTCACAATGATTTGAAAACGACAGAAAACTATTTAGCATCTTTTGAACGGGACGAGCGAGTAAAGAATGCAAGCTTGTTAACCAACTTTGGAGAATAAGCAATATGTTTGTTTTATAAAAATAATCCCATGGCAATACACATCAACATCGAGAAATTGATATCAGGAAAAATCGTTGAAGGAGAGCGGATAGAGTACAAAAAAGGTTGGAATCCTGCGGCGATTTACCGGACGATTTGTGCATTTGCCAATGATTTTGAAAATATTGGTGGAGGTTATATCATTGTTGGAGCGGAAGAAGAAAAAGGAAGGGCAAAACGCCCGGTTGCCGGTATTGCAACGGATGAATTGGATTCCATTCAGAAGAAGATGGTTGAATTCAATAAAATGATAAATCCCCACTATGATCCTAAAATCAGTATTGAAACAATTGATAATGCCTCAATTCTTGTAATATGGGTTCCCGGAGGAAATCAACGGCCATATGAAGTTCCTGAAGATGTTACCATTAAGAAGGATAAAAAATACCGATACTACATCCGAAGATATGCAAGTACTGTTCAGGCAGATAAGGACGAACGGGATGAACTGATAAGTCTTACCCGCCAAACGCCTTTTGATGACAGGATTAACACTCAGGCAAGTGTTGAAGATATTTCTCCTTTGTTGGTCAGGGAATATTTGCAGAATGTGAAAAGTTCACTGGTCGATCAAATCGAAACAACTCCAATAAATGATATTTATCGGGCAATGGATTTGGTAAGTGGTCCTGATGAATTACTTTATCCGAAAAATGTTGCTTTGATGATGTTTAATTATCGGCCGGAAAAATTCTTTCCCTATTCCCGGATTGAGATTGTTGAATTTCCTAATGGATTGGGTGATCCAGTATTTTATGAGAAGCCGACAATAACAGGCCCGGTTTATTTACAGATACAGAAAGCACTTGGACAGTTGGAAAGCATTGTGTTGAAAGAGCGGATATATAAATTGCCTGACAGGGCAGAAGCGCAACGGGTATGGAATTATCCTTTCCGGGCTTTGGAAGAAAGCGTTGTGAATGCCTTGTATCACAGGAATTGGGAAGTTAGAGAGCCGGTTGAAATACGGATTTTGCCGGATTGCATTGAGATTGTCAACCAGGGAGGTCCCGACCGGAGTGTCAGGATGGAAGAGCTACAAAAAGGAATTATTCACAACCGGAGGTATCGAAACCGGAGAATTGGCGATTTTCTAAAAGAATTGGACATGACTGAAGGCCGGGGAACAGGTATTCCAATCATCCGCAGGGAAATGGAAAAGAACGGCTCTCCTGAACCCCGCTTTGAAACAGACGAAAATCACAGTTATTTTATAACAACACTTCCGATACATTCAGCCTTTTTAGACCGAAGTGATGCTTCAAATGGGGTTATAAAAGGGAAAGATCAACCTATTCAAATAGCTGATAATAAGTACTATATGTTTTTTGTTGGTGATGATAGTGCTATAAATGGGGTTATAAATGGTGCTTTAAGTGAAGCTATAATCAATGAATTGGTAAATGTGTTGAGAATAATTCACAGTCAAAAAGGAATCAATAGAATAGAACTTATTGAGCGAATAGGAAAAGCAAAAACTACCATAGAACGGTATCTAAAAATTCTGAAAGAAAATAATCTGATTGAATACAGAGGAGCAAAGAAAACCGGGGGTTATTTTCTATCGAAATATGCGTTAGATAAACTAAAGAACTAATATGCCCCGACGTAAGCAATACAAAATATCAGCCAGGCAAACGGCAATTTATGATGTTATCGTGGCCGAGCTTCAGCAGAATCCTGAATTGGCCGATTACGACATGGGCACCATCGAAATATCCATAAAGAAGAAAATTACTCCACGGATTCAAGATATTGATTCGGCGATAGCCAACCTGAAAAGATACATCACCATTAACAGGGAACACATCCAGACCATCAACGGCGAAATGATTGTATCCAAAAAAGATATTGCCCGAATGCTGAAAATCTCGCGGCCAACCCTTGACAAATGGATTAGGGAAGAATTTATAACCCCCGTTCAATCCAGTGTTTTGTCGGATACAAAAGTCTTTCCTCCCGATCAGATTTTGAAACAGCTTCAAAACAAAAAGAATAAAAAATAAAATAAATTTTTCAGCTTTACATCTGTTAAGATTGACATAATTTGTCATAAACAGGTAAATAAAAAAGTGCCATTAAAAACTTTACTTAGTTAAGTTTGGTTCGATTTGTCTTTAATTGTCTTATTCGTGTAAAGTTATTTATCTATTTGATTATCAATTATATTCATCTTTATTTTACGCCAGAATTTAATCAGTACTACGTGTAAAACTAAATTTGAATGCCATGTCAAACATTATTCTAACCACGCCCGATGAGCTGCGTGCAATTGTAAGCGAAGCGATTTCCGGCGCTTTTCCCAAACCGCCATCCAACCCGTCACCCATCGACACTATCACGCTGACCGATGCCCTGGAGCTGTTGAAAGAACACGGTTATCCAACCTCCAAAGCCAAGATATACAAACTAACCTCTTCCGGAGATATTCCCTGTAAGACCTACGGGAATAAACTGGTCTTTTCGAGAAAGGAATTGTTGCTGTGGGCAGAGAACCAAACAAAACCCAAACACGATTCAAGTAAAATCAGCCTGACATTAGCACGGAGTGCCAGACTTAAGAGATAGCCGCGATGAAAGGAAAAATAAATGATTGCGGAAAATACATCCGCATCGGTACTGTATTGTATAAAACGGTACAAAGGCCTCTTATCAGCGGCGATTATAAGGTTGAGGCCAAAGGAAAAGACCGGAGGGAGATTGAATTTTTTGCCAAGTTTGTTCTTTGCTCTAACAATGAACGAAATCCGATCATCATTCCCAAAGAAGAAGTGCGATTCTGGGTTCGCAAAATCAATCCGGTAGAGAAGGATAACATTCATCTTCGGGAACAGATGGCGAGTGAAATACCACACTTTTTAGACTTTCTCCTTCACCGGGAACTCTCTTCACAAAATGAATCTCGGATGTGGTTTCATCCATCGACCCTCGACACACCGGCATTACAGAAAATCAAAAAGTACAATACCAACAAGATTGAGATAGAAATGGCAGCTTATTGCTATGAGGTAATGGAAAGTTTGAAACAAACCAAATTTCGATGCTGCCCCAAAGACCTTATGGATGTATTGCGCGAATCAGGGTTAAGAGCGGATATTAACACCATCCGAAACATACTGAAAGACAGCTGGGGACTAACGTCTGAAAAGAATGGAGACTACTTTTTTTATCTCATAGGAACAAATGGAGAATTGGTCCCGGTGAAAAGAAAAGGACGTTATATGGAAATTGAAATCACAGTAGTGGACAAAATCCTGTTGTAATGTTGGGTTTTATATTTAAAGCATTGATTAATAATGAATTTAATGCTACAACACAGACACAACAAACCCACAACAATTTTCATTTTGTTGAGCTCTGACCGCAACAAATCAGACTTTTGTTGTGCCCTTGTTGGAGGTGTAATTTATTGAAAATATGAACATTACGGCGACTTACAACAAAACAACAAAAATTTGGCAATTATGACCCTGAACGAAATAAAGCAAATAAGTATCCGGCAATACCTGGCTGGTTTTGGAATCTACCCGGAGAAAGACCATTCCCATTACGGGATGTATCATTCTCCTTTCAGAGAGGACCACGACGCAAGTATGAAAGTGGACTATCCCAAAAATCTGTGGATAGATTACGGAACCAATGAAGGAGGAACATTGATTGACCTAGTAATGAAAATGGAACATTGTTCTCTACATAAAGCCATATCTATATTGGAACAAAAATACCGCTCTACGGATGTAGGTACCTACCAACGAAGCAGCAAACCTACAAGCAGTTTTTCTTTTCACCGGGGAAAAACAGATCCGGACTTGAAATTACAGGATCCGTCGATAACAATCCTGAACGTCCAACAGATCAGCAACCCGGCATTAATTGAATATCTGAATGAGCGCCGAATCAACATTGACATTGCCCGGATTCATTGCCGCGAAGTTCATTACTCGATAAATGATAAACCTTATTATGCTGTCGGGTTCCAGAATGACAAAGGAGGCTATGAGCTGCGAAGTAAATATTTTAAAGGATGCACTTCGAAAGACATTACAACGGTACAGCGAAATAAGAACCATTGTGTGCTGTTCGAAGGGTTTATGGATTATCTGAGTTTTTTAACGATACAAAGGCAGAAAAATGTCCCGGTAGATGTGATTGTTCTCAATTCACTCTCGAATCTTGGAAAAGTAAAAAGTACGCTCACAGCTTATAAAGGAATCTTCACATTTTTTGATCATGACCAAGCGGGAAGAAAGGCTGTTCAGGAAATCCAATCAGACAGCAACAATGTCAATGACCTGTCCTATTCCTATTCCGGGAGTAAAGATTTAAACGAATACCTGTGCCTAAAACATAAACCGCAGATGAAGCAAGCTCAAATATTGAAACAGTCGGGACTGAAACGGTAAAATGCCATCCTGAAGGCAAACATTGGGTTTACTTATTCCAACTGCAAGTTTCTTTTAATCAACAAATCAATTTTAACTTTTAAAATACTCACAATGAAGAAAATGAATTTTATTCTACAAAGTAAAGGCGGCAGCGGCAAATCGATGCTCACCTATTTCCTGGCGCTAAAAAATGAAGACAATCCCCAAACCTATTTTATTGATTTTGACAGCTCAGTAAAATCAAGTACGCAGCAGCTAAAATTCCTGCAGGGCAAGACTCCAGCCCGCTTTGCAAAAATGAATTTACTGGATGAGCGCGGTAAAATTGATCGGCAGCGGCTGTTTGAAAACCTGCAGATCCTCGCACAAAAACCTTATGAGGAATTCTTTCTTGACTTTGGCGCACCCGAAAGCGAGCAGTTTACCTCCCTGTTTTCAAAAGATTATACCATCGAAGAATTTAGGCAGATTGCCGATGAACTCGATGTTGAATTCATCTTCAACATTGTTGTGGCAGGAGGCAGCGCCTACCTTCCCTGCACCAATTACCTGAACAATATTGCCGGTCTAAACCAACAGAATTTCAGAATTGTCATCTTTATCAATGAGTTTTCATTTCAGAATTACAAATCACTGATTGCAGAATTAGAAAACTATGCAAAAGCCAATTCAGGCAATATTAGCGGGGTCAACTATTTTGGTGATTTTGATACGGATGCTGCCCCTCATAAAAACATCCTGAGGTACATTTCTGAAGGAAAGGGAATGAACGCATACGTCTTTATTGAGAAAATTAAGATTCAAAAAGAACTTCAAAAATTACCGTGATGGAGCATGTGAAGATTGATTTTCAACGAATGCAGGCCGAGTACTTTCTGAAATACGATTACCGGTTTGACGAGACAGCCCTGGCTATGTTACTTATTTTGAAAAAAGAGCAGGAACAGAACTTTGTTTTTCAAAACACAGCGTTGAACAAGGCCATCGATAAAATTGAAGATTCTCAACGAACTTTAGCGCTGGATCGAGAACACCCGCGCTGGCAAGCATTCTCATACGGCCTTGGGCGGTTGGGTTTGCCTTTACTATTGGCAATCTCTTTCCTAGCTATCTTTTACGTGATCCATCTAAGCAATCAGAACCAGGAAACAATCGATTCGGCCAAACTCCGGTGGTATGAAAACTTTTATCAATCCAATATTGAAAACAGGGAGACCAAGGCCATTAAAGAATATTTAAAGGCAAATCCCCTTCCTGAATAATTTTAAATGATCAACGAAATGAACGAATTTTTAAAACAAAAACTACTGGAAAACAAGGCAGGGATTTATTCCTTAATTGCCCATCATTATGCTGACCGGATCAATGAAATGGGTTGCAGCCTTTTCAGGGATTGGTTAAGTGAAGAATTGTCCATAGATAAAAGCAGGATAAACGTCACAAGCCTATATTCAGCGGCTAGACGGGAGAAAAAGAAAGATAAGGGCAAAAGCAAAACAGATGAACTTCAACCTGGACTCGAACCCAAGCAGAAAAGTGTTAATCCCGGTTCGACTTTTTCTGATCCCGGCGCCATGCTGTCTTCTGTAGATAATATCACTGAAATGTAACTCATCTGTAGTCGGCCGAATAACCAATACTGCATAGTTCTGAATAGGAATAAATAAAAATCAACAGGAATGAATAGAAATGGATATTTCTGCATAAAAACAGGTAATTTATTCATTATTAGTTATATCCGTGCAATATTATGCACTTTCGTACCTCAATGCACTATTTCATTTCGTTCATCTCACCAGCTTCAGCACCCCACGAGTGCGTGTTTCGTACCTCGCACCCACTCTTTTCCCCACCCACGACAAAGGTATTTTCGCTTATTCCCTGAAAATCCCCTGTCCTTAAAACACCAGACATTATCCATTATCTTTTTTATCCGTCTATATTGATTGTATTACAAGGCCAAATAAAGATTTTGAAGTCACTTTGAACATTCAATGTGGAAGTTGGGGCAATGGAAGCTGTGTGCAAATTGTGTGCAAATAAAGAAAAAAGCAGTTACAAAATATTTTTGTAACTGCTTCTATTTCAATATGTGGGCCCAACTGGGCTTGAACCAGTGACTCCCTGATTATGAGTCAGGTGCTCTAACCAACTGAGCTATGGGCCCTAAAATATATTCTGCCGTTTTATCCAATCCGGAGATCAGTCTCCCGCTTTCGGGAACAGGCTGTGATATTGCTTTTACGTAGTTCCGATTTTCGGATTGCAAGTTTACAACATTAGCTGAAAATACACAAGCAAAATGTTAAAATTCGCCCGACCTTATTCTGCTTCATTCGTTTTATCGGAGCTATCGTCAATGGCTTCTTTCGCGTCTAAACGACTAAATAAACGCCAGTAGAAAATAATGATGCTGAATATGCCAATGGTGATCGCCGAATCAGCCACATTAAAAACCGGACGAAAGAATAGAAACTCCTGCCCTCCCCAAACGGGGATCCATGCCGGGTAACGGCCCGAGATCAGTGGAAAATAGAACATATCGACGACTTTCCCGTGCAAAAACGAAGCATATCCGCCTCCTTCGGGAAACATGCGGGCAACCTCTCCGTAGCTTTCGTTAAAGATCATCCCATAAAAAGCGCTGTCGATGATATTACCCACTGCACCGGCAAAGATGAGCGAAACACAGGCAATAAAACCCATCGGGATATCTTCTCTTTTTGCCAGCCTGAATAAATACCATCCGATACCGGTTACGGCAATAATCCGGAAAATACTCAGAAAAATCTTGCCGTATTCGCCGGCAAACTCAATCCCGAAAGCCATCCCGTTATTTTCAACAAAATGAATTAAAAACCAATGACCGATCACGGAAAATTCTTCGCCCAGATACATATTGGTTTTTATCCAGATTTTCAGTAGTTGATCAACTAAAAGAATCAGGAAGATAATCAGAATTGACTTTGTTAATTTTGTCATGTTATCAGGTATTCATAAAAAAATGATTGGAAGAACGCATTTTTCCAATCATCGTCGTGTAACAGGTGGTTTTAATTACTTTTGGTTATTCTTGGCGTCAATGCTCAAGGTGGCATGAGGCACGGCACGCAAACGTTCTTTCGAAATCAGTTTCCCGGTTTCCCTGCAGATTCCGTATGTTTTGTTTTCGATACGAACCAGGGCTGCCTGCAAATGCTGAATAAATTTCAGCTGACGTTGCGCCAGTTTACCAGCTTCTTCTTTCGACAGAGTAGCAGCGCCTTCTTCCAATACCTTAAAGGTTGGCGAAGTATCCTGGGTGTCATTTCCATCACTATGTGTAATCGAATTCTTATACATTTCATAGTCTTTCTGAGCTTTTTCAAGCTTACCTAAAATAAGCTCCTTGAATTCCGTTAGCTCAGCATCCGAATATCTGGTTTTTTCTGTCATAGCCTCAAAGATTTAAGTTCGTTATTCCGCTATTAATACAATAGTCCATTCGGTTTCTAAATTATAAAATAAATTTGAATATGAACAGGTCATTAAACATACCTGCATCCTTTGTTATTCCTTTTTTTCAACAAGAATGCAAGCTTCCACATCCTGATCAATTTCAACCACAGTTCCCGATCCGTTTTCCAACCGATCAACCAGTATCAAATCATGCGCAAGGGTTTGGCTGCTGATGTATTCTTTGAAGTTCGCCACAGCATCGTTATAATACTCGTGCTTAACGATTTTCAGAGAAATGCGGTCAGTAATTTCAAAGTCGCTCTCCTTGCGTATATTCTGTATTTTATTGATGAACTCGCGTGCAATGCCTTCCTGCTTCAGTTGGTCGGTTACATGAATATCGAGGGCAATGGTCATTTCGCCTTCGGTAGCCACCAGCCATCCGGGAATGTCTTCGGTGGTGATTTCCACGTCGTCGGTTGCCAAAGCCACTGTTTGACCCTCGACACTCAAGGTGTGGACACCGCTTTTTTCCAGTTCGGAGATGTCAGTCTGGCTGAATTGGGAAACCGAAGCGGCAATCTGTTTCATGATTTTACCATATTTCGGGCCCAGTGTTTTAAAGTTGGGCTTAATTTTCTTTTTGATGATGCCGGCCGTGTCGGTCAGGTACTCTACCTCTTTCACGTTCACTTCGGAAAGGATGATATTTTCAACCGCCCCGAATTGCTCCCGGAAACGGGGATTCAGAACGGGAACCATGATTTTTGCCAACGGCTGGCGCACTTTCAGCTTTTCCTTCCGCCGTAAGCCCAGGATCATAGAAGAAGTGCGTTGGGCAATATCCATTTTCTGCTCCAGATCCCTGTCAATCAGCGACTCGTCAGCCATCGGGAACTCCGCCAGGTGTACGCTCAGGTCGGGCTCTTTTCCGGTGAGCTTATTCAGGTCGGTGTACAGTAAATCGGCATAGAAGGGGGCCATCGGGGCCGATAGTTTGGCCACGGTTACCAAACAGGTATAAAGCGTTTGATAGGCCGAAATCTTATCCTGATTATATTCGCCGCCCCAGTAACGTTTGCGGCTCAGGCGGACAAACCAGTTGCTCAGGTTTTCGTTTACAAATTCTGAAATGGCACGTCCGGCATGGGTTGGCTCGTATGTTTCGAGGCTTTCACCCACTTCTTTGATCAGCGAATTCAGCAGGGAAATAATCCAGCGGTCGAGTTCCGGGCGTTTGGCTACCGGAATTTCAGCTTCCTCAAAACGGAAACTGTCGATATTCGCGTACAGTGCGAAGAAGTTGTACGTGTTGTATAAGGTTCCGAAGAATTTGCGGCGTACTTCGTCCACCCCGCCCAAATCGAACTTCAGGTTGTCCCAGGGCTGCGAGTTGGTAAGCATATACCAGCGCAGCGGGTCGGAGCCATATTTTTCGATCGTTTCGAACGGGTCGACGGCATTGCCCAAACGCTTCGACATTTTGTTGCCGTTTTTATCGAGCACCAAACCATTCGAGATGATGTTTCGGAAAGCTACCGACTCATCAATCATCGTTGCAATGGCATGAAGCGTAAAGAACCAACCCCGGGTTTGATCGACTCCTTCAGCAATAAAATCGGCCGGGAACACCCCACGCCCCCTCCCCGGGTTGTATTTTTCTTTGTTTTCAAACGGATAATGGTTCTGGGCATACGGCATGGCTCCCGAGTCGAACCAAACGTCGATCAGGTCGGGTTCGCGGAACATTTTTTCGCCGTTGTCGGCCACCAGCACAATATCGTCAACATACGGACGGTGCAAATCTATTTTTTCGTAATTCGTTTTATCGTATGCTCCCGGAACAAATCCTTCGTAAGGATTTTTGCTCATCACCCCGACTGCCACAGCTTTCTCGATCTCGGCATACAAATCTTTTACTGAGCCGAAACATTTCGTTTGACTTCCGTCTTCGGTACGCCAGATGGGCAACGGTGTTCCCCAGAAACGCGAACGGCTCAGGTTCCAATCCACCAGATTTTCGAGCCAGTTGCCAAAGCGACCGGTTCCGGTGGATTGCGGTTTCCAGTTGATCGTATTGTTCAGGGCAATCAGTTTGTCTTTCACCGCCGTGGTACGGATGAACCAACTATCGAGCGGGTAGTAAAGTACCGGCTTGTCGGTGCGCCAGCAATGCGGATAGCTGTGCTCATGTTTTTCAACCTTGAAGGCCTTATTCTCTTTTTTCATCATCACCGCGATATCCACATCAACGGTCGGATCGTTTTCATTCAGCGAGTCGTCGTATTCGTTTTTCACATAACGACCGCTGAATTCGCCGTAGGTTCCGGTGTTCACGTTGGAGGCAACAAATGCCGGATCGAGGTCTTCCAAGCGGTAAAAACGTCCTTTCCGGTCGACCAACGGCTGGGTTTTTCCTTCTTTGTCGGTTACCAGCAACGGGGCAATGCCGTGTTGTTTGGCCACACGGTCGTCGTCGGCGCCAAAGGTGGGTGCAATGTGCACGATACCGGTACCATCTTCGGTGGTTACAAAGTCGCCGGTGATCACGCGGAAAGCATCGCCATTCGGTTTTACCCAGTTGATAAGCTGCACGTAATTCACGCCGGCCAGTTCTTCCCCGGTATATTCAGCCAGAACCTGATAGGGAATTTTCTTATCGCCAAACACGTACTCATCAAACGAGAGTTCGGTATTTCTCGGATCGAAATGGCTGTACAGCAAGTCTCTTGCCAGGATAACCGTCATCGGTTCTCCGGAGTATGGATTGAATGATTTCACCTTGACATAGGTAATTTTCGGGCCGACACACAGCGCGGTATTTGAAGGCAGCGTCCAGGGGGTTGTTGTCCAGGCCAGGAAGTACAAAGGCGTATCCACACCCTCGTACAGGAACTCCGACTTTTCGTCGCGAACGACGGCAAACTGGGCAACGGCCGTGGTGTCTTTCACATCGCGGTAGCAGCCCGGCTGGTTCAGCTCGTGCGAGCTCAGGCCGGTGCCGGCGGCAGGCGAATACGGCTGGATGGTGTATCCTTTATACAACAGGCCCTTGTCGAACAGTTGTTTCAGCAACCACCACACCGATTCGATGTAACGGTTATCGTAGGTGATGTACGGATCGTCCATATTCACCCAGTATCCCATTTGCCGGGTCAGCGCTTCCCACTCTTTGGTATATTTCATCACCTCGCGGCGGCAGGCTGCATTATATTCTTCGACGGTAATTTTGGTTCCGATATCTTCCTTGGTGATTCCCAGCGTTTTTTCCACACCCAACTCAACCGGCAATCCGTGCGTATCCCAGCCGGCCTTGCGGTGAACGCGAAAACCTTTCATCGTTTTATAGCGGCAAAACGTATCCTTAATGGCCCGGGCCATCACATGATGAATACCCGGCATTCCGTTAGCCGAAGGTGGCCCTTCGTAAAAAACAAAGGTCGGGTTGCCTTCCCGGGTTGAAATACTTTTGTGAAAGGTATCATCGTCTTCCCATCTTTTCAGCACATCTTTGTTGATTTGGGAAAGATCTAATTGCTTGTATTCACGGAATTTATCGCTCATCGGATTCCTGTTTTGACCAAATTTTAAAAAGAGTACAAATATAGAAATTTTTTGGGTATGGCGGACAGGAGGCCCAAAATGGACGGGCAGTCCGTGGAATTTTTAACGCCGAATAAAAGTGATACGGTTGAGGGTGAAAAAAACCACACGTGGTTTTTGGAGAAACCACAGCAGGTTTTTTTTACAGCAATTCGCCTTCTCAACAAAAACAGTTAAAAGCCAAATTCTGGGTACTTCCTTCTTGAAAACATTATTCCGGATAAATATTTCTTCCTGAAACCGATCGTCGTCCGGTTCTCTTCTGTCATGCAGAGTGAATCCCTCAGTTCGCAATACAACGAATGTCTTAAATTTGTAAAAAAAGAAAATATGGGACACGAAGCACTTAAACTGGAATTAATAGAATGGCTGACCAAATTGGAAGATAAGGATACAATTGATTATCTGAAAATTGTCAAAGATTCGTCGACTTCGGGGAAAGATTGGTGGCATGATTTGAATGAGCAGCAGAAATACAGCATCCAGCAAGGTTTGAAAAATATTGAAGATGGGAGATTAACTACACACGAAGACATTAAAAAAAAGTATGGCCTCTGATTCCAAGATCCTTTGGACACAAAATGCCATTTCTGATTTGGAAGCCATACTTAGCTACCTCGAAAAAGAATGGAGTAAAAAGATTTTCAATACCAGCAGAGATACCGATCGATTAAAGAGAAAATGATATATCACTGACAGCAGAGAGTTTCACTTGGAAAGAAGCTCTCCATTGCAAAAAAGAAAAGCCTGTCCCGGGTGGAACAGACTTTTCTTTAATTATCAGATGATTTATGTTTATGCGTTTGGATCGGCCGCTTCGCCCGAAACCGGAACGGTGGCTACACCAACAATGCCGACATCGCCCATCACATAAGTTTTCGGGCCAAGTTTCATGTCTGAATTCATCATTTCGTCCCAGCTGACTTCCTTCCCGGTGTAGGCCGACACACGTCCCATAATGGCAACCATGTTGCTGATGGCTGTCGCTTCGGCTTCGTTTACGGGGATGTTTTGGCGGATACAGGTCACCAGGTCGATGTGTTCCTGCACGTACGGACTGATTTTCACGTTCCGTTCGGGCTGCCCGTTGGCATCCAGCGGATAGGGGTACTTAAACAGCTCGGCGCCGGCGGCGTCCCAAATGGTGTCTTTGCAGTTCGACGAGCCTTTGGTGCCCATCACAAACTCGGAAACATTGTTGGTACAGCCGTTAATCTGCCGGCACATACTGTGCATGTGCATCCCGTTGTCGTATACAAAATCAACACTGAAGTTGTCGAACTGGTCGCCGGTTACACGGCGCTGGCGCGAACCAAAGCCAACGGCTTTTGACGGGTATTTCCCGGTAAACCAGTTGATCACGTCGATGTTGTGAACGTGTTGTTCCACAATGTGATCGCCCGATAACCACAACCAGTTCACCCAGTCGCGGATCATGTATTCCATTTCGCTCCAGTCGGCATTGACATTGCGGTGCCACAGTTTCGACTGGTTCCAGTAGCAGTTGGCACCGACGATCTCGCCGATGGCGCCGTTGGCAATCTGTTTGTACACCTCGATATAATCGCGCTGGTGGCGGCGTTGCGTACCGGTAACAATTTTCAGCCCAAGCGATTCGGCTTTTTTGGCCGAGGCCATGACCTGGCGGATACCAACCGGGTCGACAGCGACCGGTTTCTCCATGAAAATGTGTTTGCGGGCTTGTACGGCCGCTTCGAAATGCTGGGGACGGAAATGTGGAGGTGTAGCCAGAATAACCACATCAACACCCGAATCGATTACCTTTTCGAAGGCATCGAAGCCAATAAAAATGTTCTCATCGGCAACCTCCTGGTTGGCTTGTTCTTTCAGTTTTTTCCGGCAGTCGTTAATACGATCCGGGAAAACATCGCCCAAGGCGTGGATGGTCAGGTTGGGGCCTGCGCTGAGAAAATCGAGAGCTGCGCCCGAGCCGCGTCCGCCGCAACCAATGACGCCGGCTTTCAGCGGTTTGCCGTCAGGAGCCTGGTCTAACAGGGGAGGCAGGTTCAGTTCAACTGCTTTTTGTTTTTCGGCGCACGAAACCAAGGCATTGGCGCCAATGATACCAATAGCTCCCGCTGCAGCGGCATTGGTCAAAAACCGTCTTCTCGACAGGCTGGATTGTTCATTCATGATAAATCAAGTTTAGTTTGTATGGTATAAATTGAATTTATTTTTAATGTTCATGATTCAGTTACCGGGTATTTCCTGTTTGCTCGTCAAATTCGCAAACCACGCGGAATCCTACCGTATTCACATCAGAATACCACCAAATACTTTTGGGAAGCTGTGGGTCTGTTTTCAGCCAGGCCTCGCTTTGGGTGTAGCCGCGGGCAGCGCTGCGTAAGTCGCCCGGCGTACTTTTAAAGGAACCTCCCCGGACAACGCGTTCCGTTCCCGCGGCAGGACCTTTGGGGTTGAGCGCGCCATCGGTAAGTTGTTGATACGCATCCGGGGCATACCAGTCCTGGCAAAATTCGGCCACATTTCCCGGCATATTCTTCAAACCAAACGGATTGGCCCGCACCACATCGGGCAGTTGAGTCCTGGCCAGGCTGTTTTTCTCATAAACCACAAAGGAATTGATGTAGGTCGTATCGGCGCCAAACAACTTATTCCACAGTTTGTCGGTTGAGAATTTTTTGGGATCGCCTTCAAAGAAATACGGTGTTTGTGTACCCGCGCGGCAGGCATATTCCCACTCGGCCTCGGTTGGCAGGCGATAGTTTTTACCGGTAACTTTCGACAGCCAGCGGCAATAGGTTTCGGCAGCATTATAGCTCATGGTAATGGCCGGACGTTTCCCCAGTCCCCAGTTCTGGTCGGGCTGGCCGTACGGCGGCGTTGGCCCTGTGATGGCATCCACTTCGATGTCGGTCCGGGAACCTTCGGTATCCGAACTACGCCCTTCGGCCCCTGTTTGTGCATAAAAAGCCAGGTATTCATCCCAGCTTACTTCCACTTCACCCATGAAAAACGGACTCAGTTCAACCCGCTTCTGCGGGCCTTCGTCGGTATTCCGGTAGGGCTCGTCCTGCGGACTTCCTATGGTAAAGCTGCCTCCAGGAATGGCAACCATTTTGAATGAAACCGTTGTGTTCGGAATTTTCTCGGTGAAGGATTCATGCACATTCACCGCTGTTGCTTCAGGATAAACTTCCCGGTTAATTTGCACTCCTTTTCCAAAACCGACATTGCTTTCGTGTTTGGCATTCGGATTAAAGTGCCCGACAAAAAGGTGGCAATTGATACAGCGAAGCTCATCTTCGCGCTGCGAATAATACAGGTGCGCCTCCTGCCCTTCTTTAGTCAGCGCCAGGGGAAATAAATTGACGTGACACTTGATGCAGGCTTCTTTATACACGAAATGCTGCGCCTCTTCGACCGTTGATTTGGCCTCCCAGTTAAAACTTTCGTGGTCCTTGAACAGGTAACCGTAAATGTCTTTCATCCCCAGACGGGCTTTTTCTTTCAGATAACCATGTCCTTTCGGGGGCAAATGGCAGTCGACACATTTTACCTGAATACCCGACGGATTGTCGTAATGCGATGACAATTTCCACGACTCGAATACGTGCGGGTGCACGTGGCATGATTCACAAAACTCGTTGGTAGAGGTATATTCAACTGACCGGTTAAACCCGATCAGGACAAGGATTCCAAAGGAAAATCCGATAAATAAAACAAGCAAAATCCTCTTTTGGAAAAATTTGCGCAGGCTCATAAGCATAGTCATTTTCTGGTTAATCGTTTATTAAGTAGTAGCCACCAAATTTAGTAAAATACTTATTTGAACCGACTTAATCCTGTAAAAAATGCGGATAAAACGAGTTGTTTTCCGGGAATCAGCCTGTAAAAAAAGGTTGCCGGGACAGCAACCTTCTGGGAATAACGAAAAAGGGAGTTCGGAAAGTTTCAAAAACAATTTAAAATTACCATTCTCTTCCCGGATTTGAGTTATTTTCTGATTACAAGACCATTACAGAAATATTAAAAAATCAGCATAGGTTTGAGACGATTATGAATAATCAGCATAAAATGATGTATCTTTTATGTTGTCAACTAACATTTGAAAGCCCTGACGATGAGAACACAGGCAACAAATCTGTTTAATTGCTTTCTGGAGCTGCTTTTCCCGCGTATTTGCGTGGTTTGCGGGCAACGGTTAATTCAAACCGAACAACATCTTTGCCTGAGTTGTCTGCTCCATTTGCCCCGGACCAACTACCATAAACAAGCCGGCAATGTGATGGAACAACTGTTTTACGGACGTATACCCGTTGAAAAGGCAGCTGCCTATTTCGAATTCCGGAAAGGAAGCGATTATCAGAAGATCCTTCACCGCCTAAAGTACAGCGGTCAAAAGGAAATGGGCGAATATATGGGCGAGCGGTTTGGATCGGAGATTTCAGAAAGCAAAACTTTCAGGGAAATCGATTTAATTTGTCCGGTACCGCTTCACCCAAAAAAAGAGCGAAAGAGAGGATACAACCAGAGTTATCACATTGCACTTGGCCTGTCGAAAGCCTTAAACACCCCGGTTGACCACACCAATTTACGGCGAACCATTTACACTGATACCCAAACCCGCCGGTCGCGATTTAATCGCTGGCAAAATGTTGAAGGTATTTTTGATGTCGCAGATCCGGGACTGTTTGATGGCAAACACCTGGTTCTGGTTGACGATGTTATCACCACCGGTTCAACCCTGGAAGCCTGTACCACGGCCATTTTAAAGCAATGTCAGGCAAAAGTCAGCATCCTCACGCTGGCCATTGCCTGATTTCCGGGTGCGCTCATTCCAGGTAAACACAGGAGCCACGCGACACCGACATCACGGCAAAGAAGCCAAGAGCGCCGTTACTGATGTTTCCTTTCACGTTGGCTGATGGTCCGCTGAAAATGGGTACTTTACCGTTGATCTCCTGTTGCAGGGCATTGATAAAATCATAGTATTCTTTCGTTATACCCGCTATCTCGAGCATAATGACATCGCCGGACTCAACCAGCTCATCTTTTTCTTCATCAAAATATTGAACCATCGCCCCGTCAATCCGGTTGCCATTAAAAAAACGGTCGTCAGCAGTCCAGTAATTACTAATCGTATCGGTAAATAAAACGCCGTTTTTATACACCTTGAACAAATAATAATCTTCGGTTTCACCAGGTTCGTCGGCATATAATTCAACTTCCCAACCATCCCAGCGACTGTTGTATGTTACACCAACAGCGTCGACTTGGGTAACCTGTTTCATCAATGTTTCGGCGGCGTAGCTTTCCATGATCCCGTCTTCATTAACATCAACCTGTTCGATGCTCAACCGGTATGTCCGCCCGGGAACACCGGCATAGTCATCCGGGGTAAGATAAACGCCCGGAGTTGCCGGATCTTCAACCAGTTGAATATTGGCTGTACCGTCGCTGAGATGAACAATGGCCCCCGACACAACGGGTGTTTCCTCATTGTAAAAGTAAGGCATCGATTTCGTGAGGTACACCGCATGGGCCTTCACGTCGTTGGTAATTTCGCCAAAAACCACCAGCCTCGATTCTCCGGCCAGCTCCAGGTTGATATCAACCCGCTCGGTACAGGATTGGAAAAACAAAATCGTTATAATAATGATGGCAGCGTATTTCATGATGTTTAAAATTTAAAGTTATAGGTAACCGATGGAATAATGGGGAACAAATAGGTCTTCTCAGCATATGTTTCCTTTGGATTTTCTTTATCCTGTTTAAAGTTGAGGACCCAGGTATTCTTTCGGTTGTAAGCGTTATAAAGCGAAATCACCCACTCTCCGGTATACTTCCGCTGATGTTTGTTCCGGTTTTTTATGGCAACCGACAGGTCGAGGCGATGGTAATCCGGATAACGGGCGCCGTTCCGTCCGGAATAATAAGGAATAATCGAGCCGTTTATTTCATAGCGCTGAATAGGTAAGGTAACCGGTTGCCCGCTTGCATAAAGCCAGTTGGCAGAAACGGATACCCGTTTGCTGAGTTCATAGTTCAACACCGTACTGACGTCGTGTGGTTTGTCGAATGGCGCCAGATAGGTTTCGCCGTCATTAATTCCCCGAATGGTCCGCTCGGCCCGCGACAAGGTGTAACTCAGCCAGCCGCTTAGTCGTCCCTCAGCCTTTTTCAGCATAAATTCAATTCCATACGAACGTGAAGTTCCGGTACGTATTTCACCTTCCAGGTACTTGTTCAACAGTAATTCGGCATGATCGGCAAAATCAATCGTGTTTTTCATGTCTTTGTACCAGGCTTCGGCTGACAACTGGTACTCACCTTCACGAAGATTTTTAAACAGCCCCACGGCAAATTGATCAGCCACCTGCGGCTCTACATTGGGACTGGCCGGAAACCAAACATCCAGCGGACTGCCGGCCGTTGAGTTGGTCGCCTGCTGAATGTACTGCCGCGTACGGTTGTAGTTCATCTTAACCGACAGGTCTTCGGCCAGGATGTAATTGATGCCAAGCCTTGGCTCCAGTCCGAAATAATTCTTGTACACATCGCCTTTCCCGTAGTAGGTTGAATCAGCCAGCTCGTAATCTTCGTCGAAATGATAAACGGTTGCATCGCCCACATTCTGAAAGAGCGAGGCACGCACGCCATATTTTATGATCAGTTTCTCGCCAAGCCGAAGTTGATGAGACAAATAACCGGCATGTTCGAGCGACCGGGTACTTTCGACCTCGTATTCCGAAAAAATAGACTGGCTGCCTATTCCCTTTGCCGATCCGGGATCAAAGCCATGATAAAAACTTTGCAAGCCAAACTGGAGGTTTTGTTCGGGGGTAATAAACCACGAAAAGTCAGCTTTCAGTCCGGCATCCTGTAAATCCGACTTCCAAAGCCAGGCCTCCGGCTGGTCCTCGGGTGTTCCCAGTTCATAATCATAACGGCTCCAAACAGCAGTCAGATTCATAAACAACTTTTGGCTGTAAATGTGGCTCCAGCGCAGGGTAACGGTTTTGTTGCCGAATCCCATCCCGAAGTCGGGGCTTTTCATGACATCGCGCCCAAAATAACCACTTAGGTACAAGCGGTTATTCTCGTTAAACCGGTGGCTGAGTTTCATGTTGGCATCGTAAAAATAGAGTTTGGCGTCGCGAACATTTTCGTCGCTTGCCAGCGGCAGAAACAGGTCCATATACGTCCTTCGTCCCGAAAGAAGAAAGGTAGTCCGGTCTTTCTCAAGCGGCCCTTCCAGGGTAAGGCGGCTCGAAATCGTTCCAATTCCGCCGGCGCCGGTAAACTTTTTGGAGTTCCCGTCCTTCATCCTGACATCGAGCAGTGACGACAAGCGTCCGCCGTACTGGGCAGGCACATCGCCTTTGTAGAGTTTCAGATCGTGAATGGCGTCGTTATTAAACACCGAGAAAAAACCCATCAGGTGAGAGGCATTGTAAACGGTCGCCTCATCCAGCAAAATCAGGTTTTGGTCGGGCGTGCCGCCCCTGACGCTAAAACCGGATCCTCCTTCGCTGGTTGATTGCACGCCCGGCAACAACATCACTGCTTTAATCAAATCAACCTCGCCCATTAACGCCGGGATGGACTTGATGGTTTTGGGTTGCAGCTTTTCTACACCCATCTCCACGCGGGTAATGTTTTTGTCTTTCCTTTCGGCAGAAACCATCACTTCCCCGATTTCTTCCGACTCGGGTTTCAGTTCGAATTCAATGATCATGTTGTCCGTTAATTCAACGCGCCGCTCTTCGTCCCGGCACCCGATAAAAGAGCAGACCAAGGTGTACGTTCCGGGCAACAGCGAGATGGAGTAAAATCCGTAATTGTTACTGACGACGCCGGCTCCTGTTTCTTTGATGTAAAGATTAGCTCCAATCAGTGTTTCACCGTTTTCGGCATCTTTGATGTGCCCGCTGATCACCCGCCGGTCCGACTTATTATCCTCATCGGCAAAAGCATAGCTAAATCCGGCCATGAATGGGAATATGGCCAGCATAAAAAAGAGTTTTCTAAACATTGTTTACTTGTTTTCAGATAATTATTCGTTTGTTTTCTTTGGCTTCCATATAAGACCAATATTTTATCAAATCGTTGCAATTTTTTTGAAATAAAATTGCAAAAAAATCAACTCTCTTTCTTAATTATCTGAAATTCAAACTTATGCGCGAATAAAATAATAACAAAAAAAACTATTTTCCGAAGCGATAAACCAAACAGGTACTGATGACATTGTTATACTGGTCGTCCCACCAATACCAAAGAATATCGGTTTCGAGTTCCCGGACAGGGAGGAAGGAATACGCGAGGCGTAAATCGAGTGAAAGGCGGTTAGTCAGATCGAAGCGGCCTCCGATGAAAGCCTGATAGTCAAATTCATTAAACTCGTGCCGGTCTTCTTTAGGGAATAAGCCGTAATTGCCATATTCGGCGTTCTGCACCAGATACCCGGCCGAAAGCCCCAGGAACAGCGAAATTTGCTCGCTCGTACGAAATCCGATGTAAACCGGAATATCCATATAAGCCAGGCGCATGGTGTATTTTTCCTTTACCGGCTCTCGTTCATCCGGCTTTTTCCGGCTTCCTTTCTGCGCATATTTGATTTCCATACCGGCATACACCACAGGCGACAGATCGGTTTGTACCCAGCCACCCAGAATAAAACCCGGCTTATGGTAGCCTTTGGTATTGTCGCCATCCACCTGCGAGGCGTTCAGTCCGCCGATGAGTCCGCCGTAAAACTGCTGGGCCCTGATGGAATGGCCCGACAGCAACAAGATGATAATCAGAAAATACCCTTTCATTCTTTTGTAAGCATTTCTTTCAGTTTTGCGACACCGGCCCCTGCCTTTTCTTCAATAAAAGTAACTTCTTTGAGGTAAACCGGCGGCCTCTCCGGATCAATCACGATGACGGGTATCCGGTCGGGGGTATAATTTAGCAGGCCGGCGGCCGGATATACATTCAGCGAGGTACCGATCACCACGAAAATGTCGGCCTGAGCAGCAATTTCGATTGCCTCTTCCATGGCGGGAACTTCTTCGCCAAACCAAACGATATGCGGACGCAACTGGCTTCCTTTTTCACACTTGTCGCCCAGGTTCAATTCCCAGCCATCCAGTTCGTATACCAGGGTTGGGTCTTTGGTGCTGCGTACTTTTTTCAACTCACCGTGTAGGTGAAGCACCTTGCTGCTTCCGGCCCGCTCGTGCAAATCATCCACATTCTGTGTGATGATGTAAACATCAAAATCGTTCTCCAATTCAGCCAACCCTTTATGACCGGCATTGGGTTCACAGTCGAATAGTTGTTTGCGTCTCTCGTTGTAAAACCGGTTAACCAGTTCCGGATTTTTTGCCCAGGCCTGAGGCGTAGCCACATCCATCACATCATATTCCTCCCAGAGTCCGCCCATATCGCGAAAGGTGCGCAAGCCGCTTTCCTGGCTCATTCCGGCGCCGGTTAAAACCACCAACTTCTTCATCTTCTGATTTTTCACTAAAGATAAAAAACTTTGCAGGTTTGACGCATAAAAAAGGGAGGAGAACTGTACAGACAATCCTCCTCCCCTGCTGAATATGGATTCGGGTACTTAACGATACTCAACCTTGACTTATATCGTTTTTAAGCTCAGCGTTTCGCCCCGGGGAATATTTACCCGGTACAAAAAATACGTTTTTATTTGTTTGGGTTGAAGATCGGGAGTTCCGGCTACTTCGGGTTTTGAAATTCCGGTAAACTCAAATAAGGGATTCGAAACCGGCGTTGTTGCTTCGGGCAAGTCCAGTTTCCATTCGGAACGAATGACACAATCGCCACCAATGGATGAGTAAATCGTGGCTGAGTTTAACCGGCCCTGATCCCAATCTAAATCTACTGTAAAACCGCCGCGCGCTTTTAATCCGCTTACGCTTCCTTTGTTCCAGACAACCGGCAGGGCAGGCAGTAAATGAAGGGCTCCGGCATGGCTTTGCAGCAACATTTCGGCAATACCGGCCGTAACGCCAAAGTTACCGTCGATCTGGAAAGGAGGATGCGCATCGAGCATATTTTTATACATTCCGCCGCCGGCATACTGAATATTGGTTCCATAACCAATGGGCGTAAACAGGTTGCTGATAATTTTCAGCGCATGGTCGCCATCCAGCATACGCGCCCACATATTGGTTTTCCAGCCCATCGACCAACCGGTCGCCTCGTCACCCCGGCGCAACAACGAATTACGCACCGCTGTAAACAACTCAGGCGTTTCCCAGACATTGATCTGGTTTCCCGGATGAAAACCATACATATGGCTCAGGTGACGGTGGTGCGGGTCAACTTCTTCGAAATCTTCATTCCATTCCATCAGAACACCTTTGTCGTTCACCCGGAATGGCTGCAACTGCGGAATCAGGCTGTCGAGTTCGGCTGCGAATTCGGGATCGACATTCAGTATTTCAGCCGCTTTCCGGCAATTGTTCAGCAGTTCGTTGGTCATGGCCAGGTCGCAGGCCGGACCGGCACAAACGGACACCTGCCTGCCGGTTTTCGGGTCAATAAATTTATTTTCGGGCGATGTGCCGAATTTTGTTTCCAGGTAGCCCTTTTCATTTTCTCCCAGCATACCGATCACGAAACGGGCCGCTCCTTTCATCAGGGGGTACATTTCGTTCAGGAAGGATACATCGCCGGTGAATAAATAATGGTCCCAAACATGGTTCAGCATCCAGGGGCCACCCATCGCCCAGTTGGCCCAAACCGGGTCGCCTGTTCCCTTATCGCCGACAGGCGGGCAATGTGCCCAGATATCCCCGTTGTGATGCGTCACCCAACCGTCCAACCCGTAATACGACTCGGCAATGGCTTCACCTTTCACCGAATTGGCCCTGATTAGTTGCATCAAGGGCCCGGTCAGCTCCGAAAGGTTGGTCGCTTCGGCAGGCCAGTAGTTCATTTGCAGATTGATATTTTGCGTGTAATTACAACTCCAGGGCGGGCGAACAGATTGGCTCCAAATGCCTTGGAGGTTGGCGGCCTGCGTTCCCGGGCGCGAAGTAGAAATCAACAGGTAACGCCCGTACTGAAACAAGAGGGAAACCATGTTGGGATCTTCATTTTCCCTGAATGAAATGATTCGCTGATCGGTGGGAATGGTATCGGCAGACGTGTTGTCACCAAGTTGAAGATTGACCCGGTTGAATAAGTCCGTATAATCACGAACATGATTGTTTTTCAGTTCGCTCCAGCCTTTTGAACCGGCGTTTGCCAGAATATCGCCGGCAATGGCAGCATAATCTTTTCCTTCCAGTCCGGGCGATTTGAACGGTCCGTTAAAGCTGGTCGCAGCAGCAATGAGCACAATAGCTTCTGTTCCGTTTTTCAGGCTGATCTTTTCATCCTTCAACGAAATATCTCCTCCCGAAGCCATCACCCGGATGCCAACCTGTGCCTTCATGCCTTCTCCGTCCCAGTCGTCATACACCACGGCATCATCGCCGGTGAACTGGCTCCGGTAGTTGGGTTCAACGTGCTTGGGGGCCTGAACGATCATTTTATACACATCGCCTTCCGATTCGATTTGATAGCGCAACAAACTTTTCAGACCAAGTGAAAAATTAAGCTGACCGGCTTTTGATGAAGTCAACCGGATCGCGATCACCTGATCGGGGAAACTGGAGAATAGTTCCCTCGTAAAGGTCGTTCCATCCGCCTCGTAGCTGACCCCCGCCGTCGCATTTGAAATATTGAGATACCGGTTGTAGGCTGTAACATTTTCGTGGCCGGTTTCGAGGATCAAATCACCAAGCGGCTGATACGATTGTGAAAACGGCCCCTGGATATGCCGAATAAGCTGATCGGCTTCGGTATATTTCCGTTCGCTGACCAGTTCGGCTACCTGTCCGGCATAACCGGCTGCATCGGGATTGGTAAAATCTTTGGGATAGCCTGACCAGAATTCGTCATGGTTCAGACGAATGATTTCGTGATCGGGTTTGCCAAAAACCATGGCGCCAAAGCTGCCGTTGCCAACAGGAAGGGCTTCCATCCACTCGCCGGCCGGTTGTTGATACCATAATTTTAGATCGCCGGTTTCTTTGGGTTGCTGACAGGAAAACAAAAGAAATAAACTTAAAAAAAGGATTGAGGTTGATTTGATCATGATTAGCAGTATTGGTGAAGCTCAAAAATAAGTTCTTTTTAGGAAGCAGACATACCATATTTGATAAAAAACGGGTGAAAAATATTGCAGTTAGCCAATAAAGAAAGAATGTCCCCGTTTTTTATCGCCAATTTGATGTTCCTGTTTATTGGGCCATCTTATATACCTCGCTGCCAGCCAAAAGGAAACAACCCAGTCCGTAATCTTCGAAATCGGGCATGCTGGTGTAGCTCACTGGTTGGCCGTCTTTGGGTTCTTTTCCGGTTCCTTGTAAAAAACCTAAAAACCCGTTTTCGTGGACTGCTTCAGCGGACATACCATTCCACGCCTTCTGGATGACCGGTTTGTATTTGGCTTCATCCACCAGGCCGTTGTTTACCGCCCAGGCCATCCCGTAAACAAACAAAGCAGTTCCTGAAGTTTCTTTACCGCCAAAATGATCGGGGTCGTGCAGGCTGACATTCCAGAAACCATCTTCGCGTTGCAGCGGCAGCAGCGCTTCCAGCATTTGCAGCAAGGTACTTTGGTATTCGTCGCGGTGCGGGTCGTTGGGCAAAATGTCGATCACCCGCACCAGAGCAGCTACCACCCAGCCATTTCCGCGCGACCAATAGCAGTCTTCGCCATTCGGTTCGGCGTACGGAGGCAGAAAATCTTTGTCGCGCCACCACAGGCCATCCTCCGGGTTCCACAATCCCTGGGTCACTTTTGTATCCATATACATCTCATACATACGTTCCGAATAGGCCGTATCACCCGTCAAGACAGTTAGTTTTGCAAAAACCGGCATCGCCATTTGCAGCGCATCGATCCAGTTCCAGTCATCTATTTTATCGGTGACCATCATCGAGTCGATGGACGCTTTAATGTCGTGAATTCGAACAGAATCTGTCTCAATTTTGAACAGGTCGATATAGGTTTGGCCGCAGCACTGGTTATCGGCATTACGCGTAGTCACCATGCCGTCGCGCAAGCTCCAGTTGTGCGCTTCGCCCCACGAAACCGCATAATCCAGGTAGGCCGGATCGGGTTTGATTTTGTACAACTCCATCAAACCTTCGTAATAAACCGCCCGCGTCCAGATATTACTTGGCCGCTCGCGGTTGGTAATGATACTTTTACCCGTATCGGGCCATTTTTCCATGAAGTATTGATTGGTCAGCACCATCTTATCCAACACCTCCTGTTTGGTCGGAAATTTCTCCGTTGCGGTCTGACAGGCCGTGAACAGCACAGCCAGTATCAGGTAACAAATCATTGCTCTTCTCATTGTACTTATTTGGTTTAAAAATTCATTCATCAATTATCAATCGCCAATCATCGATCCTTAGTTCCCATCCGGTTTCAGTATATCGGCAGCCGGGCTTTCGGGCCAGAAAAAGTTTTCGAACGAATCCGGCTCGGAAGGGTTAAATCTGTTGAATTCATCGGCCACATAGTTTGCCAGATCCAGTTTCTGGTCCAATATCGCCTGCACGACACACTTAGCCAGTTCGTAAGCTCCATACGGGTTGAAATGGGTATCGTCGGCCAAGGGGCGCTCTTGTCCGGGATAGGTATGGGCCGGATAGTGCACAAAAGCCTTTTTAGAGTTTTCGGGACCGAGCGCTTCATACAATTCTTTACTCATGCCATTCAGGTCAATTACCGGAACATCTTCGGATTTTCCCAACTGCCGCATGGCTTCGGGATAATCTTCCAGCGTGTTCACAATTTTCCCCTGCTCATCAAACTTGCGGCGGTTGGTGGGTGTCACCAAAACCGGATTTCCGCCTTTCTTACGTGCCTCCTGGATAAAATTACGCAATTCGTCCTGGTACGTAGTAAATGGTTCCAGATAATTACCACCCGGCTTCTGGTCATTATGGGCAAACTCCATGAACAGGTAATCACCCGGCTTCATCAGGGATAAAATCTTCTCAAGACGATTTTCGCGCTGGAAAGCTCTCAGCGTTTCACCGGATTCGGCATAATTGGCCACCACGATTTCCGGCTTCAGGAAACGCGGGAACATTTGTCCCCATGATGCCCAGGGCTCGTTTTCCTGGTCGGTTACCGTGGAGTTCCCGGCCAGAAAGATCACCGGCAAATCGTTTGCGGGCTCAATCTCAAGAGACGAAACACAGGGCTTCGGGCCGTTGAATTCCAGGGTAAGTTTGTCGTCCCAGTTCAGGTAAGTCATCTCGCGCGGTTTCCGGCGAATTTCCAGCGTGTCGTTAATGTGCGGGGTACGCACATCCACCACCATGGTTTTTATAACGACTTCGCCTTTGGCAGTTTGAATATTTTCGAGCATCAGACGGCGCGATTCGGCTTTCACAGTTGTTGCAGCTGCCTCAACCGGATTGCCCAAGATCAGCGTAATTTTGTAGCTACCTTCCGGCAAATCAACAAGGAAGTAAAACGGTGTGTCTGAAGCGATCCAATCGCCGGTAAGCTCGTCTTCTCCTTCCTGATTTACTACCTTAACCGGATTGTCGCTGATAATCCCAAAGCCTTTTTCGGGCGTATAACTGTTTTTTTCTGTGACTTGAGTGAAGCCCTTTTTTACAGGTCCGTTGCCAAAATCAAACTTCCAGTTTGTTTGTTTCTTGCCGGTTGCCTGGTGTTTTACCAGATCCAGCGTGGGGCGGGTTGGTTTTTTCATATCGTCGCCGATATAAAAGCCGGGATGTGGCGGCTGGTTGTAGGCCACATTCTGCCAGGCCATGCTCAGGCGGTAAACGGGGTCGTGCATTAGGGTAATAAAGCGATGCTGCGTTGGAATGGTTGTTGTGTAAATGCGCAGCGACTGGTTATCAACCGTTCGCCATACCACTTCTTCGCGCCAGTCGCCAAACAGGTCGGCGCTCAGGCCGGGAGTCGATTTTGTGCCATTGTTGCTCCGGCAGCCGTCGGCCACCAGTAAGGTATGGAGTTGCTCGTTTTCCCAGTCCCATTTCATCACCATGTTTTTATCGAGCAATTCACGCAGCAGGTCGCCATCCCACCATACAGCAAAGTTACAGCTGCGCGGGGTCGTTTCCGTGATCTTTTCCCCTTGGGCATTCCACATGCCGTTGATACCGGCGCCAAAGGCCCAACATTCGTTTCCGGGGAAACGCGGGTCCACATTAACAGAAATGCCCCGGCCAGGTCCTTCGCCTTTGTCGCCACCCGAATCAGCGGCTTTCACCGAAGCTACTTTCCAGAGGACTTCTCCGGTATGTGCATCGCGGAAGTTCATGCCTGCATCGCCGAATCGTTCCTGGATATTGAACACCTCAAAACCCGGGCGGGTAGGATCGAGATCGGACAGATGCAGGGCATCGGCATGGCCCAGGCCTGTAGCATGCAGCCCCGTTCCGTCGTGGTCAATCGCTGCCGCCCCGTAAATGATTTCATCAAAGCCATCGTCATCCACGTCGGCCACGCTCACGCTGTGGTTTCCCTGGCCTCGGTAAGCACGGTTGCCGGGTGTGCCGTCGTCACTATCAAACAGCCAGCGTTCGGTAAGTTTCCCATCGCGCCAATCGAAAGCCGCCAGGGTGGCCCGGGAGTAATAGCCCCGGCACATCACAATCGAAGGGCGCTTGCCATCCAGATAAGCCACGCAAGCCAGGTAGCGTTCAGAACGATTAGCATTCCCATCGCCCCAAACTTCTTTCATTTCGTTCGGGGTGGGGTTCAATTTTGAAAAATGCCTGCCGGGCACGTAAGGCACTGTTGCCAGAGCAGCGCCTGTCAACCCGTCAAAAACAGTGAGGTACTCCGGTCCGCGGACAATGTGCCCGTCTTTGTTACGATGGTCCGCATCGGGATCGCCAATGACTTTTCCGGCGCCATCAACCGTCCCGTCGGCGGTTTTCATCACCACTTCGGCGCGTCCGTCGCCATCAAAATCGTACACCAAAAATTGGGTATAGTGAGCTCCCTCACGGATATTTTTCCCCAGGTTGATGCTCCAGAGCAGGGTACCATCGAGCTTGTAGGCATGAAAAACAGGTTCATTGGTAAACCCGTGGTGGCTGTTATCGCGTCCAACCCCCGTCATATGCACCACCAGTTCGTAGTCGCCATCGCCATCCAGATCGCCGGGAGCAATGTCTCCGGGCGAGTATTTCTCCGGAGTTTGCAAGGGGACGGTTAACCAAGGCTGCACCTCACCGGTTTTTGCCAGGCTGTACGAACCCTCAGCCTCGGTCTCCTTTCCATCAACGACCGGTTTAACGTAATACGTGCAGACTCCGGTTGGTAAGCCGGCAATATCCATCAGCGAAGTTACATCAGTTAAAGGTTGATCATTCAGCTTTACCTCAGCGGCACTTTCAGCCTGCCGATACAGGTTGAATCCCACGTTTTCAGGATCGGAAGCCAGCAAACGCCAGCTTACAAAAACACTGTCTTTACCGGCTTGCACTGCCACCAGCCCGCGCGACAAATGTTCCATCTGACGTTGGGCAACAACCGAGAAACTGCAAAAGAGCAGAAAGATCAGAATAATTCGTTTCATAATGTAATTAATCTTTATTGTTAACACGCCGCCAGCAATTAGTCATTGATTCGGTTTACATAGCCACTGAGCGGACAAGCCTTGAGTTGTTTTATTTTTTGAGAAAGGATTTTGGCATTCAACCGGGCGCCGTCAACATTGGTGTGCGTGTGATCTCCAGTAAAGAACGTGCTAACCGAATCAGGCCCCAACGTTTCATATTCAGCAGCTACAGCTTCATTCAAATCAATAAAGAATGCGCTGGTTTGTTCGGCCACCTCACGGGCCCATCTTCCATACATATCTGAGGCGCGTTTCACTTTTCCGTCCTCCCATTGGTTTCGCGGAATCATAGAAACGACAATTGGTATCGCTCCTTTGGCCTGCGTGTCGCGAATGTATTTTTTCAGGTACCAGCCGTAGGTGTAAACCGTTTCTTTGGAACCATCTTCACGTGTCACTTCCTGCGTTTCGTCGCCAATACCCCGCAGCGAACCGCGAAATTTCCCGGCATCAGGACGGGCGCCATCGTTGTGCCCAAACTGCATCAGGACAAAATCGCCCTTGCCCAGTCGCGAAACAAGGTCAGCCCACAAACCTTCGTGCAAAAACGTCCGGCTGCTGCGTCCGCCACGCGCTTTGTTGATAACTCCCACCCGGCTGGTGTCGAAAAAGGCAGTCAGCTCGCGACCCCAGCCCACGATTTTGCCGTCGCCGTTGGCAACCGTTGAGTCGCCAATCAAAAAGATCTTCTTTTTTGCGGGGAAGTTAATGGAAGGATTCTCCAGCAGGTAGTCTTTCAGCGGACAGTTCTCAGCTTCGCGCAGGCCCTCCGCAATCAGCGAAGCCGCCAATACAGCTCCTTTAGCCGAGGTATGCGTATGATCGTGCTGAAAAAATAAGTTGTCCGTCACCTGCGCTTCTCCCAGCTTTTCCATCGCCAAAGCCATTTTTTCATTCAGATTGATGAATTCAACCCCTTCGGCCAAGGCCACCTCTTTGGCCCACAAGCCATAACTTTGATCGTTTCGCGGCACGCGGCCATCCTTCCAATTGTTGCGCGGAATGGGCGACATAACCACCGGAATGGCCCCTTTTGCCTTCGCTTCGTTGATGTATTGCAGGAGGTACCAGCCATACGAGTGTACGGTTTCGTGCTCGCCGGTGAGCAGGTTGTCAATCTCCGCGCTTTCGTCGCCAATGCCGCGAATGGTTCCACGGGCGCGAAGCGTATCGTTGAGCAGGCCGGCATCGTTGTGGCCAAACTGCATCAGCACATAATCGCCCGGTTGAAGCCTTTCTAAAACAGGCGCCCAAAGCCCTTTGGAGCGGAACGTACGGCTACTGGTTCCACCCAAAGCATGGTTTTCCACCTGAATCCTGCTGGTATCAAAAAACTGTACCAACGGATCGCCCCAGCCCCAAAGCCCGCCGGAGCCATCGCCCCACCCGTTTTTCACGGTTGAATCGCCAATGGTAAAAATGGTAGGCTTACCAGTTGCTTCCGGCAATCCGAAAGCCAACAAGCAACTTACCAGAAAAAAACTGATCAATTTTATCATTTCAATGAAAGTCTTAGTTTCTCTTTTTTTTGATGATGCTGTCTAAAAAGTTATTGACCGAGTCATCCTGTCCGGCAACCGCCGGATCAGGATCTCAAACCACTGATAAACAGACCCCGAAATAAATTCGGGGTGACTCGAGCCAGAGATTTGTGATTTTTTAGACCGCGCCATAAATATGTTCTATTTGTGTACATCCGCTTCGATTTCGAACACAAAAGGCGAGGCTGTTTGGAATTTTCCGCCTTGTGAAGCGACAAACAAATGCGTGGGTCTGCCGTTCTGCATCAGTACCTGTGGCCGCTCAAACCGACCGTATTTGCGTAAATGCTTGGGTGCTTCGGGCTGATCAAAGTAATGCGAAACCCCGAAATAGCTGATTTTTGGCTCCGACCAGCGAATGCCATCGTCCGACTCGAGGATGATGCCCACCTCATGGTCAAAACACCCCATATCGCGCGCCAGCATGTAAAACGTCCCATTCTCCCGAAACACATTGCCATCTTCGAGTTGCCGGTTGTTGCCCAATGCCGAGTAATCGATGATCGGATTTTCGGCGTAGCGGACGTACGGTCCCTCCAGTTTTTCGGCAATGGACAGCCCGTATTTGCGGTTTCCACGGATAGCCGGATCAACCGGATTGACATATTCTTCGTCGTTCCAGCCTTTGTAATACAGCCAATACTGTCCGTTTGGATGTTTCAGAAACGAAGGGTTCGAGGTGCAATGATCATCCCAGGCCCCTTCTGCGCCCGCCTCCAACAGTGGTTTGTCGGGCCGTTTCCACGGGCCGTTGAGCGATTTGGCTGTTGCCAGACCGATTCGCTTGGTATTTGTTTTTCGGTTCGAATTACCAATATAAAACAGGCAATACGTGCCATCAACCAACTGAATATGCGGGTTGTGGCAGGTGGTGCCATCCCAAAAACCTTCGCCACGCGGTGCCAGGATGGTTTCAATTTCGCGGTAAGGGCCGGCCGCCTCATCAGCAACCGCATGTGCAATCTCCGAACTGTTAATCCAGCCGCCCATGCCTTTTTCAGCGTTCCAACGCGAAAAAAACACGTGGAACTTCCCGTCGGGTGCAACAATCGGGCTGCAGCCCCAAACGTAATAGCCATCGAGTTCCAGAATTCGCCCCATCGGTTTCAGCCGTTTAGAGAAAGCAGAAATATCCTGTTTCCGGTAATTTTTACCGGGAACGGATGTTGCCAAACCAGTGCCCCCTGAAATCAGCAGCGCCCCTCCGGCAAGTAAACTTTGCTGTATGAAATCACGTCGTGTTTGCATGGTCAATTCCTCTTTTATTGAACGGGCATTTTCTTCATCAGTACCCGCTTATATTTTCATCTATACGGAAATTTATTTTCTCCTAGATGGAATTTTTTTTTCTCCTAGAAGAAAATTTATCGCCATCAGGATGTAAAAATTCCTAAGATAAAGGCGCTACCTAAAAAGTCATTGATCAAGTCATCCTGTCCGGCAACTGCCGGATCAGGATCTCAAACTACTCATAAACAGACCCCGAAATAAATTCGGGGTGACCGACTTTTTGGACAGCGCCTGTCATACTATCGTGAAAGGGTTACCCCCATCAAGCCAATAATTACTTCGTTGGCAATCGTTTCCAAAGTCAACGAAACCAGTTCTTTTTCCGGATCGAGCGGAAGGTCGAGCAAAGTTGCCATTCCGCCGTCCACATAAATCGGGTCATTCGACATTCGTCCGCCCATCTCGCCGGCGTGGTATTTGCTCACATCGCCGGTTTTCAGGCGTACCCGCCACGGACGGGGCTGCCGGGTGTAAAACGCCCAGTCATCGATAAACAAATCCTGATCGAGCGGAATCAGGTTGTCGGGCAAAACCAGGTCGAGCAGATCCTCTGTTCCATCGGCATAGCCAACACGTATTTGTCCGTTCAGCACGTAGGCCTGCATGTGATAGGTGGAAGCGGCCACCAGGAAATAGGCCTTCGATGCCTTGCCGCTGAGCGGAATGCTGACCGAAGCCGGGTAATTATCCCACAAAGTGGTAAAGGCGATGTTGTTGGCATCCTTACTACCGGGAGTTGCGAAAGGAATACCCTGCGGAAGGGTAAAAGTGCCGCCGTTGGCCGCAGCCAGCGAGCGGATTCCGCTGTCGTCAATCACCGAAAGGTCGTTTGGGTGGCACCACTGCCCCATCCCCTGCGTGGGCACTTGCAATGTGGTGTATTCCCAGCGCGGCGAAAGGTATTTTCCGTAGGCGAAGATGTCGCGCACCTTTTCATTAAAGCCGTCCGTCATCGCAACGGCACGATATTCCTGCCCGGCCGGATTGGCGATGTTCCAATTGATGGCACGAAGGTCATACGTCTTTTTTTCGCTTCTGACTTCAATTTTATTCGTTCCCAATGTGGCCACCGGCGATTTAAACTCGTATCGGGTTTCTCCTTGAGCGGGGATTTTTACGGCCCCGGTGTTGTTGCCATTCACCCAAAGCTCACCGGCAAGGGGTACATCCGTATGATTCATCAGATCGAAAACAAGCAATTCCGAATCCGGATGATTGGCGATTTCAACAGGCTCGACCACCTCCAGTTCCACCGGAAGCCAAAAGTGCATTTCGCCGGATAAAACCGGAACAAACAAGGTTTTGTTGCCTTCCGAAGTCGAGACAGTTCCGCTTAAAACGCCCTTACGAACTTGTGCTCCCCGGAGCACCGATTGCGGATCGTATATTTTTTCGCCTTCGAAGGGCAATTTCAAATGAAGCACTTCGCCCCGGGCAATCTTTGCTGCTACTTTTTCTGTAGTCAGCTCCTCTCCCGCCCATTCAATTTCAATTTCGTAAGCAGGGGCCACTCCGGCATCAATCCGAATTCGCGGAACCGACACCGACTCTCCGACCAACTCAAAGTCGGTTTCGCGGCCATTCAGCCGAATGGACTGCACCCGGTTCGATGGGGCCTTCACTTCCAGCAACAGGCGGATATTCTTTTTCAGTAAGTTTGGTTTGATGGTATAACTATCGGTATTTCCTTCGCGCTTGAAAGAATACGCCATATTCCGGGTTTCGATCTCCGCAAAATCCCAATCCGCAGGAAATCCGGGGCGGATGGTCAGCCGGTCATTCATCAGGTCGGGAACGATGCCGTACATTCCCTGCACCAAAGCCCGAACGCCCATGGACACCGGATCGGCAAAGTCGCGGGAGGTTTCTCCGCGGGCTGCATCATAAAACGAAATCTGGGTGATGTTGCCCGGCCCGGAGCCCAGGTACATGGCATCGAGCAGCGCCCCTTTGTAAAGCTTGAAAGCCTCGTCCGGGCGGCCGGTTTGCCAGTAGGCCAGCGAAGTATGGACGATCTCGGCAAAAGCTACATTGTTGATCGACCACATATAGGGCTGCCAGTTGGTGCTTGCCACCACGTGATTGGTCGTGTCTTCCAGCCCTTTTGCCAGAACCGGAATGTGCGTCAGTTCCGTGTCGATGTATCGTGTTGCCTGGTACGCCTTGAACGGATCGTGAACATCGGAGTCAATCGCATGATAAATGGTCCACACCGCAGCGTTGTCGTGCCGCATTTCATGCCCCATATTATCTTTGAATTCAGCCCACCAGCCTTTCTCCGGAATCCAAAGTTCACGGTTCAGCGCCTCGATAATCAGCTCCGCCTCCTTCGCGTAGGTCGAAGCATCTTCTCCTAATTTTTTGGCAATTTCTGCCGCCATTTTGTTGGCCCGGTAGTTATAGGCCGACGAGTGGGTTGCCTTTCCGCCATTGTACTGAAGGGCATCGGAAGCCCAAATGCTGCAATAGCCGTCGTAAAGACCATCGTTGTCCGGGTCAAAGGTGTTTTTCTCCCAGGCGAGATGGCGCTTCAGGGCCGGAAAGATTTCGCGGGCATAATCCATGTCGCCGGTCCAGTTCAGGTGCCACAACAGCTCGTCGAAAAAAACCAGGTTCATGTCGTAGTGGTGCATGATATCGGTCCGGTTGGGGCTCCGGCAGATGTAGCCATTGCTGTACATTGGCGTGCCCCATGTTTTCGCGGCACGTGCCTGATTCAGCTCTTCATCCTGTAGGTGCGGTAAGCTAACCGGCACACCGGTCACCTGCGAGTTGATGTAGCCGTTGAAGTGGGTACGTGCCCGGTCGTGCAGGCCAAGCAGGTCAGCCAGATAGGCGGCCCGCCAGCCGGTGAGCGGCATTCGCCAGCCAATGGCTCCGTGCAAATAGCCGGGATCTTCCCACACGGCATCCTCAGCCCCGGAGAAAATTCCGCCCAATGTATTCAAATACGGATCGGGCGTATATAGTTTCAACGTCGAAGCTATCTTTTCGCGATAAGCAACGCCTTTGTTGAAAGCATCGGCCAGTTTGTTGTACGCGAATAGCGCGCAGCTCTTCGCGTTATGCAATTCAATGTAAAACGGCTCAGCACCAATTTCGTATTCGGCGATGATCACCGGACGGGAAGATTTCTCAGACTGAAGCAACTGTTCCAGATCGTCAATCCGGTTGCCATCTGCTTCGCGAATGTTCGTGCCTGCGGGATAGGTGGCGGTGATGCTTTTGGAGTTCGCATACACCTGCGATGCGGGGCCCGCCGGTTTTTGCCGGCTTTCGGGATTCTCATAAGTTTCGTCGTCGGAAACCGATTTGGTAACATGTCCATACCAAACAGTAGCCTGATGGCCGGTGATTTCGAAAACATTTCCCTGACAGTTGGCCGGTTTAATGAAAAAACTATCTTCGGGGTCGGCCCCCAAATCGCCTTCGCGGCTATACCGCTTGTTATTGGCCCCGCCGTAAATCCACAGAATCTTTGTTCCATCGGGAAGCCGGTCGGCAATGTACCTGACAACCAAACCATCGCCGTCGGCCAAAGCTACGGCATCGACGGTGAGCGTGCCATCCCCCAATAAGTTCTTGTCTTTCAGAATATAAGTGCGCTGTCCGGATTTGAAGCGGGATTCGACAGACTCCAGATCGCGAACCCAGCTTTTCCCAAACGGTGTTGAAATGGCCATATACACACTTCCGCCCAGGTAGGGCATGTACAGCCCAAATTCGGGAAAATCGCTTGTTTCGAAACGAAAACCGGTATTGGTTCCGTATATGGCACGGGTGAACCGTTTGTCTCCATTATGAATGACAAACTCTTCGCCATCGGGCTTGTACCGGAGCTCCCGCTCTTTTCCCTGCCACCAACGGGCAGGATCGATCGGTTGCGCGCCAAGGTCCCAAGCTATGGCAGCGAGCAGTATGGTTACAAAAAGCTTCCGCATTATCTACTCGTTTCGTAGTCCGAAATAAAAATAAAGCGTTCGTTTCACCGGTTTTTCCATCACGTTTAGTTCGCCTGAGGGACCGAGATTCCAGGTGTCGTTGCTGATGCCCATCGCGAGCTTGGTTCCAACAGGGGGAATGCCATCCAAAAAGGAAATGTTCCCGACAGGCAGTACCGGGTAGTTTTTAGGTCCGGAAACGCCGTAGAAATCGAACAGGCGGACAAACAGATCGTCTTCCTGGGCAACCACGGTAAACTTGCCATCTACGGTGTTGAATTCAATCCACGAAACATCGGCAAAGTACCCTTTAAACTGCGGATGTTCCCAGGAATTATCGCCCGGCAAAATATTGTTGTACATACGTTCAAATACATCCAAACGCCCCCCTTGCAAGCGGTTTTTCCACACATGCGAAGGCCCCTGTCCTAACCACTTGGCGCCAATCACATCCGACTCGGGAAAGTTGAAGCTGATGCCGGTGAAATATTGGTCGCCTTTAACATGATATTCGTAATCCAGTTGCAGCCAGCCACTGTTGTACATGGTCCAGGTAAACGATTTCAGATCGCCGGAGTAGTTGAATTCCAGCACATGCGACTGCGAATTTGAGCGTTGCGAGAAGCCAATCAGTTCGGCAGCGCCGCTAACCAGCACAGGGCCGTCGGAGAACGGGAGGGGCAAGCCAAAATCATTATTTACCGCCTGAATTGTTCCTTCCTTTTTTCGGAATGAAACTGAAATTCCCGAGGCCTTCATCGTTAATAAACTATCATTTTCAGTTAGTTCCACCCCCGAACTGATGATATCCCCGCCATCTTGCTGTTCAATCGGTAAAATGTTGTCCTCTTCGATTCCCTGGGCTTTCAGCTTTTTCAGCCGTTCTTTTTCCGTTTCACTCAATTTTTTTTCAACCAGTTGAACCACGGCGTTGGTGTTGCCATCGGTTTTCCAGCTCCAGCAATAAATTTCGTCGCCCGACGGAGCAAAAGCACGCAACAGCAGGGCATCGTATTGTTTATAATCATCCGGTAATTCCAGTTTTATCTCTCCTTTTTGTACCGGTTGAATGTCGGGGCCGGCCACTTTCCCCTCCTTCATCACCTTCCGGTTGGAGCCGCGCTGCCCGGGCAAGCCGAAATTCACGAGTTGCCATTCAAAACGAATAGCCTTCAGGTTGGTGAAATGATGGCGGTTTTCCACCGGAATACGTCCATCAAATCCGGCTGGCAGTTTATCGATCTCAATTTTTACCGGGCTGTAAATTTCGCGCATGGCATAAAAGCTGCCTTCTTTTTCACGATGCGGCCCTACCAGTCCGTCGGGGGCATTCACCCGGTTGGCGTCGATAAAACCGTCGAGATCGGTCCGCACCAAACCTTCATCGGCCAGTACCCATGAAAAGCCGCCGGCCGAACGCCCGGAATTCCAGAAGAGCTCCCAGAAATCACTCAGGGAAGCGGCTCCGCCTCCATCATCCTGGGCATGCAAAAATTCGGTAGGCATAAAAATCAGCCCTTCTTCGAGGATCTTTTTCGAAGAATAGTAATTTTCGTAGTGGTTGCAATCAATGCCATTAAAATCGTTTCCCGGGCGGTGGTGGGCATGAATGACCGGCCGGTTCGACGGATCATAAATGGCGTAATCGTCATCCAGTTCTTTGTTGGTTCCGCCTTCATTCCCGTTGCTCCAGAAGATGACCGACGGATGGTTCACATCGCGGATAACCATCTCGCGCACCAGCTTGCGGCCAACTTCCGTGTCGTAAGCATTTTGCCAGCCGGCCAGTTCATTGAGCACATACAGGCCCAGCGAGTCGCAGTAGTTCAGAAAAGCTTTATCGGGCGGGTAATGGGCGCAACGAACGGCATTCATATTCATCTCCCTGATGAGCAGCACATCATTCAAATCGATGGTTGCGTTGACACAACGACCGGTTTCGGGCCAGAATACATGCCGGTTAACCCCTTTCATTTTTACTTTGACGCCATTGATATAAATGCCGTCGCCCTGCCTGATTTCGATGGTACGGAAACCAAACTTTTCGGTCAGTTCGTATTGGCTTGCCTGCCCTTCTTTTAAACTCACTTTTACCGTATACAGGTTAGGTGTTTCTGAAGTCCACGTTTTGGGCTGTTTCACTTGGCACGCGAGGGTTACCGGCGAATCGCCGGCCCCGGCTTTGGTTTCGCAACTCTGCACACGATTTCCTTCCACATCGAAAATTTCGGCCAGAATCGTTTGCTTCTTTTTTAAGCCCACCGGAAACACGTCCATCGAAAAACGACCATCGGCTTTGGCGTTAATGGCTACGCGGTCGATAAATTCCTGGGGCACCGCTTCGAGGTAAACCGGTCGGTAGATTCCGCCAAAGATCCAGTAATCGGCAAAACGCTCGGCACGGTTCACGGAGTGGTTGGATGACATTTTTTGAACCGTCACTTCCAGTTCGTTCTCCTGTCCGGCTTGCAGCTTGTCAGAAATATCATAGCGAAAACGGTAAAACGAGCCTTGATGAACCGAACCAGCCAGTTCACCATTAATTTTCACTTCCGTGTCGGTCATCGACCCTTCAAAGACAATGAAAATGGTCTTGTCCTTCCAATCCTGCGGAACCGGGAACCGGTGTTTGTAAATTCCCGTTTCATCCGAAAACTTAAACTTTTTGCCATAGGTCCGGTAGTCGCGACCATAGTCGTATTCGCCAAAACCCTGCTGCTCCCAGTGCGAAGGCACTTCGATGGTACTCCAGAAGCCGCTTTTTCGCCCCGAAGTGCAATAAAAATCCCAGGTGACCGTGTTTTCATTGTCGGTTCCCGACAGGTATTGGATTTCCTTTTTTTGAGGAGAGGCCCAAACCGTTAGGCAAACCATGCAGACCAGGGCAAAAACAACCGTTCGTTTATACTGATTCATCTTTTTCTTTTTTCAGGAGAGTTTTGTGCTGACGTCAAGTCAAACTACTGATTTATAAGTTATCATGGGGTTTTTAGCTGAAGCGGCGTTAAACTGACCGGCCCCAACAAACCGGATGGCAGCGGCTCCCAACGGGCAGCCGTGAACAGCCCGTCTTCTCCCAGGTTTTCGCGTTTGCTGGCCGCAAAGTTGATGTTATAGAATTTCTTGTAGTTCACCCCCTTTTTATCCATATCGATGATGCGGTTGGCCATCAGGTTCGATACCTGGATTTCCAACTCGTTGGATTCCTGCAAAAGGGCTGCATCCAGGGTCAACTGATAGCTTGGTCCCACCAGCATTCCCAACTTTTCACCGTTCAGATAAACGACAGCAGCAACCTCCACCTCACCCAAATCTAACCGATAAGCCGGGGCCTGCACTTCGGGCTTCTTAAATGTCGTTTTGTAAGCTGCTGTTCCCGAGAATCTGGCCAATTCATCCGACACTTCGGGCCACGATTTCAGTTCGCTTGTCTGAAAAGCTTCGGGCAAAGTTGGCCCGCCTTTCAAAAACGACACGGTCCAGTTACCCGCCAGAGGTATTTTTGTTTCGGATAAACTCCAAACCGGGTATTCGTCTCCTTTAATTTCATACGGATACCATTGAAGGATCAGCGTTTCTCCCGGAGCCAGTTGCACATACACTTTCGACTGGTTTGTACCGTTTTTTTGCGAGCGGGCCTTTCCCATGGTTCGGTTCATCGGGTTGAACCAGGCAGCTTGTTTTCCACTTGATTGAACCGTGACCCATTGATCAACCTGTTGATCACTCCAATTAGTCAAAAAATAACAGGTACCTTCGTTACGCTTCACCCGGTTAAACCATAAGCCAAGCTGAGCGGCTTCTTCGGGAAACACATTAACCTGGGTTAACAGCGCATCCACATCATTGCTCATCAGTAATCGTCCGTTTTTAGTTTCACAGGCAAGCAGTTGCCCTTTGGATTCGAAGGCAAACGATTGTTTCAGATCGTCAAATGCCTGCTGGCGGGTTTCCAGCTCAGCCAGGCCAGGCACATCCACTGGAAGTTTTTCGTGGAAAATGACCGTTGCTCCCGCTTTGGCCAGGTCCGCCAGTTTTTGGAGCGTCTCAAGCGGCATGTATTCGCAGCGAGGCACCAGGATGGTTTTGTAGGTAGCGCCAGGCGCTTTCACCCGGTTATTTTCCACCGTCAGTTTTTGGATCTGTTTGTCCGAGATATAATCGAATGAATATCCTTTTGCGAGCAACTCGTGGCTGATCTTTTCGGTGACGGGCTCGTGCGGACCGCCAAAATGTTTCAGCATGCTGCGTCCTTTCTCCGACCAGCTGTCGTAAATGGGGAAATACAGCAACAGGTCGTTGTCTGGAATCGATTTTTGCATAAACGACTGGCAGTTGGCCACATAGTCGTTCAGCGCTTTCAGGTCGTCCCACCACGAGTTGGTTGCCCCAAAATGCACCGAGGCATAAAACAACCAGCCGGGCCAGGCTTCGTCCTGCGGCGAATACGGTGTGCCGTGATACACAATATGGTTTACCCCGTGAGCCAGGTAGCGGTCGAAATTTTGTTTGGCATCTCCCAAATCCGACAAGAAATGCTCGTTGAGCCAGGTAGCGGCCTCGCAGGCAATGAGCGGTTTGCCTGAGACATGGCCTGCCGAAGTTGCCATTTTAATACGCATAGGTTGTGTACCTTCGGTTTCGGGAATGTCGCTGGCCTCGTACAAATCGAGAATATTGGCCGGCGAACCGTGAGCCTGGTTGCGGATCGTTGCTCCGTGGGTTTTGGCCCAGTCGGCCCAAACCACCGTGAACCGGTCGAGCAGCAGATCGGAGATGGTTTCACGGAAATCGCACAGTACCCGGCTGTTCAATTCTTCGGAACCATTACCGATCAGTGAAGATAAGTGATGTTTCAGATTGTACCCGCGGCGGGCCTCAAACTCTTCGAAAAACAACGGCGTCCAGTTCGATTCTCCCTGGGCATCGTCCACTTCGTACGAGTCGTTAAAAAAGGCACGCAGCCCGGTGAGGTCAATTTGGATTGCTTTGTCGTCAAAATCTTTCAGAAACCTGCGGGCAGCTGTTTCCGAAAAATGGTCGATCACGTTTCCTTCGCCACCCGTACCGGCACGTTCCACCATCTTGCCGTGCCAGCCCTGGAACACCGCGTATAGTTTCCAGTTACCGGCAGGCGCGGTCCAATCCAGTGTTCCCTCGGCGGCAACCCGGTCGGTCAGCTCCAGAATTTCTCCGGCATCGCTGTAGGCCATCAGGGTTTGCAAGGGAAGCGGCTTTTCAAAACGTACCTGGTCGAGAGCCAGTTCCTGCAAATCAGGATTACTGCTGACCGGGAATTTCACTTCCGAAATATCCACCTGTTTTCCGACAGCACGGACCAGGGGTTGCTGGATAAATTCCACCTTTTCTGTCAGCCGTTCCCCTTCTTTCAGGCTGAATTGTTTGAATTGCACATTTTTACAAGCGTCTTCGGCCTGTATCCACGGCCCGCCAAAAGGCCAGCCGGAAGCATTGGCCAGATCAATGCCCAAATCCAAGCGTTGTCCTTCCTTCAGGGTATGTTCAAAAACCTTCATCCACTCGTCAGACTGAAAACTGATGGACAAATCTTCAGAGCCTTTTACATCATAAATGGGAGTGATCTCTACACCTCCAAAACCAGCTTTTTGCAACTCTTCCATGTTCGTGGTCAGGCCGGCGGGGCTCACAGCGCTGCCGTGCCACCACCAACGCGTCCAGGGTTTGGTTTCATGGGTGATTTCGGGCCAGGCAACCGTTTGTGGTTTTTGGCAGGCATATAATCCGGCCAAAAGCATGACCGACAGGATGAAGTGACTGAGTTTCAAAGTTTGATTATACCTCATTTGTTTCAGGTTTTTTGCCGCTATGACGTGACAAGCAGCATCTGGTTTGTATATTCAGGATTTTGATGAGTAAAACTAATTCATTTTATTTCAGGCGGGCTTTCATTTGAGCAGCTTTATCTTCTTTAAACTGCTTTTTATAGATGAGATAAAGAAAGTTGATTACCTGTTTGTCATCGGGAAAATCGACCAGTGATTCTTCCAGAATCAAACGGGCCTTTTCATATCCTGCATTGATACGCTCAAGTCTTTTCTTTGTTGTAAGATAATCCTCCAGCCGGGCATCCTTCATCTCCCCGTATCGCTTTACCTCTTTTTCATTCATCTCATCGGTTTGTTCAAAACAAGTAATACCCAGCATTTTTTTCGATTGGTTATCATCGGGAAAAAGCTGCTGCATTTGCTCAAACCGGGCAATGGCTTCGTCGTATTTTTTGATTCGTTCCAAAGAAAAGCCTTGAAGGTACAAGTAGTTTTTATTTCCGGGAAAGGCTGAATTCAATGTTTCGAAGGCATTGGCTGCCTTTTCGTATTGCCCGGTATTGAAATACAGGTAAGCCAGTTTTTTATCAAACTCAATCTCTTCGTCCGGGTATTTTTCTTTGCCTTCGAGCAACACCGATTCGCTTTTGGCAGCATCGGACATCCCTTCCCAGGCATCGGACAGCAGACGCAGGCTACGGCCCGCATTATAATTCAGTTCGGCGCATTCCTGTAAAAAGGGAATGGCCTTTTCGTATTGTTTGATGCGCACATAATTGGCCCCGGCCCGGTAGATGCTGATTGTATCGATTACTTGCTGTTCCCTGAAAGCTTTGGCTGCAGCCTCAAAAGCTTTGGCTGCAGCTTCGTATTGCTCCTGGGTTTCGGCGCTGATTCCGTCACTCTTAAAAACTTCGGCGGTTTGTGCAGAAGCAACGGTCATAAAACTTAGCAAAATCGCCAATGGACTGAAAAACTTCTTCATTCTCCTCATTACAATCTGGTTTAAAAAAACAGCTTTACAAATTTCGGCAGAAAGGCGCTTATACAGCAGTAATTTTGTACGGATTTCCACGATAAACTGTTTTTCTTTCCAAATATTTAGTTATTAAGAAGTGTTTTACTCTACCAGTCCGTTCAGGTAAACTTCCAGGTTGGTGTAAGCTTTGCCGAGGGTGTATTGGCCAGCATCGGCCGGGTTTGCGGGATTAAGTCCCATGCGCCGTTCCCATTTGTCGGGCATACCGTCTCGATCGGCATCCAACGCCGGGCTACGTGTCCATTGTTTGGTAGTAATACCCACCGGTAATTCTTTTTCGTCGGGAATAATCTTCCCTTTTTTACCGAAGGAGGCCAGCTCTTTCATCAGAAAACGGTCAACCGCATCGCGTTTGGGAAAACTGGCGCCGGCGTTCCGCAAAACCTGGGTTAAGGCAGGACCGGCCGACACAGCCGTCAGCTCGGGAAAGTTACTCACAGGCGTTTCCAGCCAGCTAACCACCCCGTATGCCTCGCGTTTCAGTACCTGTCCATCGGCTTTACCGTTAAGGTTATCGTCAAATAAGTTATTTGCCGCGTAAATCGAAAAATTCTCATTCCCTCGGGTAAAGGGCTTCCCTTTGGTGTCGGGCCCGGCAATAAAGTAATTATCAGTGACTACGGCATTTGATTTATACTGTGACTCGCCTCCCAGGATGTAGCCGTCACCGCCCCAGTTATACACCACATTGTTTACAAACTGGTTGCGCCCCTTCGTTTTGACGTTGCGGGTATAATTATCGATGTACAGGTTACGGAACATCGTGGTGCCGCCTTCGGTTTGTACCAGTCCGCCGCAGGAATGAGGTTGCAGGCCCTGCGCAATGATGGAATTTTGCACGGTCACATTCACCGGGCCGTCTACCACTTTCATGGAGCTGATGGAAAAATTTTCGTCGGTGCCCCACGACACCGACAGGTGGTCGAAAATCATGTTGTGCCCCTGATAAATGGTAATGGCGTCGATGCCCTTGCCGGCAGCTTTGCCGGTACGCACGCGGATGTAGCGGCAAATGAGGTTATTGGCGTTGGTAAACGACAGGCCGTTACCGCACAGGGTAATCCCCTCGCCCGGTGCTGTTTGTCCGGCAATGGTCAGGTTCTCGGAGAAAATCAAGCGATCTTTCAGATGTATAACCCCGCCCACCTCAAAAACCACCATCCGGTTGGGTTGGCTGACCGCGTCACGCAACGAACCCGGACCGGAATCGTTCAGGTTGGTCACGATATGTACTTCACCGCCGCGGCCGCCACGGGCATATTTTCCGAAACCTTCAGCGCCGGGGAAAGCAGGAGTCTGAGCGGAAACAGAAACACTTGTCAGTAAAAACAAAATCACAAATTTGAATGAAGTCATGTTTAATCAGATTAACTAAAATGAATTTGACGAGGCTGTATCAAAAGTCTTTAATAGAGTCATCCTGTCCGGCAGTTGCCGGATTAGGATCTCAACCTGTTGAATGACAGGCCCCGAAATAAATTCGGGGTGACCAGATTCCCAAAGATTAAAGACTTTTGATACAGCCTCGTCAAATCAGCTTAATCCTGAAGAGAAGATGATCTATTTCTCCAGGTCGTAGTTCACAAAATATTCTCCTGCCATAATTTTGGCGCGGATGGATTCCTGTATCGACTCGGGGTATTTCGGTACCACGCGGTCGGCCACAATCGACCAGTCGTTGTAACGGTTGGCCATCCGGATCATCATTCCGTAGGCGCGTCCTTCTGCTGCATATTCAATGATCATTTCATCGAGCAAAGCCAAATCATACAACTTGATACGTTCTTCTTCGGTCAACTCATAACCGTCGTTGGTGGGTTTGGGCAAGACGGTTTGCGTGGCCCGCACAGAGCCCTGTATGCCAATATTCGGATACGAAGCATTGTCGATCCAATGCTGGTAACGTGAGTCCCAGCCTGGCAGCGAGGTATCTACCCTCAGCGTAGTGAAACGCCCGGCAATACCGCCCGTGAGAATGGCGCCTGCAGGGTCCCAGTTGCCCAGGTGGTTTTCGGCCTCAGCCAGCATAAAATGGAGGTCGTGTGCGCGGAAAAGCGGGATACTGGCATCGCTCTGGTAAGGTTGTCTCCAACGAAAATTACTGTGATATTTGGTCATAACCGTATCGGCCCCGTCCTGAACGGTAAAATACGTGCCATAACCACGCGTATCGTTGCTGTTGTATTTGCTCATGGCATGCGTAGTCGGTTTCAACAGGAACTCTGCCGGATAACGACGGGCAAAATAGGTAATCAACCGGTTGGTTTGGTTGTTTGAATGGTCATAAATGATCGACGTAATCGCCTCGCGGCTATAGGCGCTCCCCTCTGCAAAAACACGGTAATAGTTTGAAGTAAAACCTGCATTCAACCGGAATTTATACCCGTCGGAAAGGAAAACCTCACTGAGCAGCGAAAGAATTTGCTCGCGAACCCATTCGTATTCAACGCCTTTGATCAAACACAATTCGGCACGCATACTCAAATAGTCGGGAGTAATGTAGTTCCACACGTTATAGGCCCCGTCAGTCGGGTTTTCCGGATCGAGCCAAAGGCCCCAGTTCATCACTTTTTTACCGTCAATCCCGTTAATCCCGTTATCAATCAGATCAAAACACTTGTCCACCACGGCATTTAGTGAGTTTAAACCGGTGAAGATACTCCCGTCGTTCAGGTCTTTCATTTCGGTCAGCGGATCGTCAAAATAAACCGCTTCGCCGTAAATTTTACCCAGCGTCAGGTAGGCCCAGGCTTTAATCCGCAGCGCACTGCTGATCATGGCCTCGAAATTGGTCTCGGTACTGGCATCCATAGCATCACCCACTCGTTCCTTGTATTCAAACATCTTGTGAAAATAGTCGTTGCAAGCGATAATCACTGCATAATAACCTCTTGGATCGGCAAAAGAGTTGTTACTGATATCATTGTAAAAATAGATGTCCCACAACTCCTGCGGAGCATTGCTTGTCGGTTCCAGGAAATTGGCACGGGTATCAGTCAGGAAGATGGCCTGGTCGCCCACTTCCTGCATCTTGGTAATGATTCCCAAAAAGCCCGTGTACATTTCGCTTTGGGTGCTGATGTAGTCGCCTGAATTAATGATATCGTCCGGGTTGGTATCGAAATAATCGTCACACCCGGCCACCATGAATAGGACAGCCAGTGAAAATACTGTTTTCAACAGGAATTTCATCCGGAAAATTATAGTTAAACGTATTTGTCTCATAAGAATTAGAATTTCAGGTTAAAGCCAAATTTTACCGTACGCGGGAGAACCACTTTTCCGTAATCGACACCTTGGATAGCATCGTGGTATGAATACGAGAACTCGGGGTCGAGGCCCAGGTAATCGGTCCAGGTGAACAGGTTTTCGGCCGTTGCATAAATCGTTCCTGAGCGGAAGAAGCCGAGCAGGGTTTTGTCGAAGCGGTAATCCAGGGTGATATTTTTCAGCTTCAGGTACGAGGCATCTTCGATCCAACGCGAAGAGAAAGCGTTGTTTTCCATCGGGTCGCCATAGAAAGCGCGAGGCACATCAGTTACCTGTCCGTCAAACTGCCAGCGATTTATCGCTGCACGCGACTGGTTGTTGAAACTGTCCATGCTTTCAATTGAACGGCGTACACCGTTATAGGCATCGTTACCCACCGAGTAAATGAATTCGGCCGAAAGGGTGAAGTTGCGAAAACGCACCGAAGTGAATAAGCCACCAAATAAATCGGGGGTAGCCGAACCAATCAGTTGCTTGTCTTTGTTATCGATAACATGGTCGCCATTTACATCTTCATAACGCACATCGCCGGCAGCAAAGGCATCGCCGCGCCAGTTCGACAAACCTGCGGTGCTGGCCTCGGCCTGAGTAGAAAACACTCCTTCTGCCACAAAACCATAAAAATTGTACGGATTTTCTCCCACGCGGGTAATTACCTGGGCGCCGTCGCTCAGGGTGATGACACTTTCGTTCAGATCGCCCAGCGAAGCAACTTTGGTTTTAGCCGAGGCCACATTACCTCCCACTACCCACTCAAAATCCTTACTTTGGAGCAGCGAGGCGCGCAGCGAAAACTCAATGCCCTCATTGTCGATGCCGGCCGAGTTATCGTAGTACCCTTCTGATCCGAAAACCGAGGAGATCGGTTGCAGGAAGAGCACATCGGTTGATCTGGCAGAATAGTAGTCAACCGACACATCAAAACGGTGGCGCAGCACAGTCAGGTCGATGCCCGCATTAAACTGTTTGGTGCGTTCCCAGCCCAAACCTGTGTTTGGGATGTTTGAGCGAACGATACCCGACAATGACAGGAATGGGGCACTGTGGTAATAGTTTTTCGCGTAGTTGGCCGAGAACCGGCTGTTGCCGGTGAGGCCATATTCGGCACGTAAATCCAAACGGTTCAGGAACGAAGAGTTCATCAAACCTTTCAGGTTTTTCGACATGAAAGTGACTCCGGCCGAAGGGAAAATACCAAAACGGTCAGTATCCAGACCTGAAGACGAAGAACCGTCAACGGCCACATTTGCCGAAGCCTGAATCAAGCTGTTCCAGGTATAATCTCCGTGAGCGTAAAAGTTCATCCAGTTCCACTCGTTGATGTAACCATAAAAGGTGGCGCTGCCGCTTTCCACGTAGTCCAGTGTCCGGTAAAAGTCACTGGCCGTATTGTAACCCGATCCGGCATCATATTCGCGGTTGGTGGTCAGCAATTGCACCCCTGCCGATAAGTTTAGCGCATGCACCTCGCTGAACACTTTTTGATAGTAGGCATTCAGGTTGAAGAACATATTCCTGGTTTCGCCAACACCGGTGCGTACCGAGTTTTCAGCCAGGTTGTAATTCATCGGCACAATGGTCTGAGTTGTACGGCCCGGGATAAACACGTTTTCCTGAATGTAATTGTAATACGTACCAATCACACCCGTCATTTTCAGGTTTTCATTCCAGGTATAGGTCAATCCCAAACGCAGGTTTACATCGTATTGCTTGTTGGTAGCATCCATCGTATTGACAATGGCTACCGGGTTACTTACACCAAAACGAAAGGTATCGTATTCGTCCAGGATATTTCCGTCTGCGTCTTTTTTGTACGGACTCAGCAAAGGAGACTTGTTATAAGCAATCAGTACCGGATTGGTAATAGGTAGCAAGCCTTGTTCCTGGAACTTGCCCTGCATGTACGCCAGCCCAACGGTAGTGAGCAGCTCCAATTTCCGGTTGATCATGATGTTGGTATTGATCTGCGTGTGGTAACGATCTTGCTTGGTATTGTCAACCACCCCTCCGTTGCGCATGTATCCCAGGGCGATATCGTATTTGGCTACCGCGTCACCTCCTTCCACCCGAAGGACATTATCGCTAACCACCGAGGGAGCATATACTTCTTTCTGCCAGTTGGTGTTATTGTTGTACAGATAATTGTAGTAATAATTCGGATCGTCCCTCAGAAAAGGGAAACGGCCGAATAATTCCTGCATATCATCATAATAGGTCATGCCCACGTCCGAAAGGTATGCTTTATAGTCGGCGACTCCCATTAACGGCAAGGTTTTGTTGTTCCAGTTCAGTCCGTACTGGCCCGAAAAGGAGATCCGGGTATCCAGGTTATCCGACGCAGTCCCGTCAGTTTCGATCAGGATCACACCATTGGCGCCCATGGAGCCGTAAATAGATGCATCGGCGCCTTTCAGCACCGTGATGTTCTGAATGTCATTGATATCGAACGAGCTGAGGATGCCCCTGGAATAACCACCAATGACCGGCGAATCTTCGGTATCCGTCAGGTAGGGTACACCGTTGACCACAATCAGCGGCGTATTGTTGCTTACCAACGATTTGATCCCGCGCAGATTCAGGTAGGCGCCTTCACCGGGCATTCCCCCCTTGTTCACCACACGCAGTCCGGCCAGTTCTCCCTGCATGGCGCTTTCCAGAGAAATCCCTTCACCCAGGTCTTTTTTGGAAATATTGTCGGAAGCTGCAAACTTTATTCGTTCATTTCCCTGGCGGAAGGGTAAAACTATTTCCTCGTTGTATTTTGATTTCTGACCGGAAACCAGCACCATTTCAACGGTGGTACGGTTCTGAAGGGGTTGCGACATTTCGTAGTATCCCTCGGCCAGTATCGTGATGATTCCTTCCGGGTTGGTCGTTTCAATTTCAAATTCCCCGGATTCGTTTGTTTGCACCGCACGCTCGGCGCCCGTTACCGAAACCACGGCATTCTGCACGGGAAGTTTATCGGGGCCGGTAATCCGCCCTTTCACGATAACTTTTTGCGCCGACAGCCCACAGGCAATGATGACAAGCAAAACTGTCAGTATTGATTTTATATTTCTCATATTCGACTATCCTTAATCCATTAATAATTATTGGTGGTGGGCCGCAAGGTCCAGCAATAGGTGATCAACCGGTTTCGGGACCCGGTTCCCTGGGTCATGTCGTTACTCACCATTTTGATTTTGATTGGCTGCGGCTCTGTACCGGTAACGGTTACAATGGCAATTTCCCCTCCATCGCAATCGTAATAATTTGCCCGATTCGAGGTAGCATACCAATCCCTCCACACATAGCCTTCCGGGTAACCTATCGCAGTACGGTCGTAGTGGATGTTTGGATTAAGGGTTTGTTTCACCAGTTCATCATTGAAATAGATATCCAAGCGGAATGGATACTTGTCTGAGCGGAATCCCATGCGCAGGTAATACTCACCCGGGGGTACCATAGCCACCGATACGGTACCGTCTTCGTTCAGGCTAATACCCGTAACCTCAAGCGCTACGGGCAATTTATTAGCCTCGGCCTCAGGCGTTGGGTATGCACGCAAGACTTTGTAAGAGACAAAAGGCCAGGGCCCTAACGGACCAAAACCACCGTTGTCCCAGATATCCGGAGTTTGCAGGTTGGTCCATTTGAAGTACAGCTCTTTCTCTTCGGCAGCACAGTTTTCCCAATAATAAAAGCGATTTTTAATCCTCCAGATCACCACGTTGTTGGGAATTTTAAGTTTGGTAACGTAATAAGCTACACCATTACTCAACTGAACCGAGTTTGCCGTATTCACTTTCTGCACAGTCGGTTTCCACTGTGTTCCCGAAGTAGATGCAGAAGCTCCCTCCTGATAACCCGAGACAGAATAAATATCCGTTTCACCGTCCAGCTCTTCCGGAGTCAGCGCCCGGCTATAGAAAACCGATTTCACGATCCACTCCCGGAATTTGATGGTATCGGCGCTATTTGGTTTCCGACCCAGCGCTTGCTGAACATCGTTGTAAGCATTGTCCAGCGCTTGGGTGATCAGTTCATTGGATGGAATTAACATAGTGGACGAAAAATATTCCGAACGCATATTCCAGGTAAGCGTACCCCCTGAGTCGTAGCGGTCCATCAACAGATTTTTGGTGACAAATACCGAGTCGTACACCGTGTTACCGGTAAGGTCAACTCCAACCGGAATACTGTTCTCCCGGTCGAATACCCGTTCTTCAAAACTAAATACCAGTTCTTTGAATATTGAATAGTCGTCGCCCAAATCCTGCAACACTTCGTAAAGGGATTTTAGCGCGAAAATGGGATCTTCCATGACATAGATGTAGCCGTTTTTTGCCTGCACTACACTTTTCAGCCTCGATCCGGCAATATACACTTCACTGCCAAGTACACCGGTCAGCACAGTCACATCCAGGTATTTTCCGTTCCACATCTGGATCGAATAACCGTTGGTAAGTTTCGATGGGGTCATACCCAGATCGCAAACGCTGGTAAGGGCAAAAAATTCGGGGTCTTCAATAGTCACTCCGCTCAGGCTCCCGTTTGGATATACCAGCACGGTAAAGAACTGGTTTTTAGCGTCCATACGATTATAAACGCCCTGTTCTGCAAATAAGCCGGAGATGGTGCTGAGGTCGCTGTTGGATTTTATGTAATCCTGCACACTGGTGCCAACTACTTCAACAACTTCGCTGTTTACCACGACATCTTGTCGGGAGTAATGATCGTTCCACTTATCGCTGCACGACACAGCCAGAAAAAACGCCAGGACTGCCATTATGAATAAATATCTTTTTTTCATCTTTCTCTGTATTATTCAAAAATCGGAATGAATTTCACGTAGTCAAGCTGAAGCCTGTACACATTGTTGGTTGTAGCCCTGGGATCCAGAAGTACAATCTTGAAGTCATGAGATGAAGTGGTGTCGAATCCAATTTCACTGAACATCGTCAGGTTATAGATGCCCACCGTAGCTTTGGCGCCATCATACACGTACACTTCCTTACTTTGATTGTCGAGGCTAAACTGACATTTGGAACCGCCGTTGATGAATTCTGAGAGCGATCCGGCACAGGCATAATACAATTCCACCTTGTATTTTCCTTTCAGCAGCACAGGGGTTTGCATCTTCATATGTCCCATATAGCCCAGGTTAACAACCAACATATCGTTCAGGTAAGCGCCATAGGTGTTCACGGTAGCGCCACTGTTAGCCTTGGTAAGCAAGTAGCCTATACGTCGCCAGGAACCTGTACTTGCCGACGAGTAAGCTTTCCATTCGAAGCTGGTTATTGCGTCGCCGGTCAGATCAATCTGGTGTTCGGCACTTTGATATTGCTGATAGCAGTCCCCCAGGTTATTGGCAGCACCGTATGCATTCACCACCGACTCAATATCGGGGAAGGTGCATAAGTCCCAAATTACAGTCATCGGATCGGGCGAAATAACCGGCATCAGGTTGTTTACTTCGTGAATAATCCCGTTTTTGGCCAGAATATCCGTTTTTCCGTCCACCAGGGAAGTTCCTGTGTCCGAGTTCCGGGTGTAGTTGAGATAGAAATTACCGTCAACACTATTGGTCGACAATACCTCGTTTATAGCCTGAGTACTCCAGATGATGGTAGAGTCGGCCGTTCCAAACGGGAACAGGTCTTCGACATATTGGGTTTGGCTGAGGAGGTGATAACCAATATATTTTCGCAAAGCATTATCGTCGCTGGTATAGTCGGAACCGGCTCCAAGCGTGCTAACCAGGTCATTCACGTTATTTACTCCCAACTGGGCAAAGACCTCGTTGCTAACGGCAAACAGGGTAAAATTACGTTTAATGGCAGTAGCCCGGCCAAAATCAGAATAAATAGTATCGTAGGGTGTATCGAGACGGTTTTTCCAGCCCGACAGTTCAACCGCATCTTTAAATATTGAATAGCGATTGTTTTCTTCCAGCCGGTCATACAAGGTTTCCACCAAGGGAGTGAGTACGCTGTTGAGAACATAAACCAGACCGTTTGTGGTTGGGTTGGCCAACTCGGTTACCCGGGCTTCCTGATTTATAAAAACCGAATTCAAGCCTCCACCTCCATCATCTTCGAAGGAAACAGACAAGTAATCCCCCGAAACGGTTGGCTTGGTTAATTTTCCACCAATCAGGAACTCTTTCTGGGCAATTTCGCCATTGATCATATGGTACTGTACCAGGTTGCGGGCATATTCCTTACCCATATCTTCGATGGATGAAATGCCCAATCTGGTATAAAACGCCTGTACGCCCTGATTGTCGGGAACAAACGAGGTATAAGTCTGACTTGCCTGGTTAACGGCATTGTACAAATCGGCATAGTGCAGAATCTCCACCCACTTCGAAAAATCCTCCGGGCGTGTATCCAGGTATGCGGATGTCGGAAAAACATCGTAGGCCTGGAAGGTATTATCCTTGTACGGGTCTTCGCAAGAGAACAGGAAGAACAAAGCCATACAGATGGTCAAATATCTATTCATGTGTTTCATCTTTTTCATTTTACAATGTCGTAATACGGATTCTGCTGTAACAGTCTGTTGTTCAATAGTTCGTCAGTCCAGACGGGCAAATAAAGAGCGTTATCGTTATTCAATACCGAGCGGACCCAGGAATCGTTCGCGGTATTATTATATTCAACCACCATATTCAAAAGGAAACGTTCGCGATATTTGAAACCATTCCGTTTCCCGAAGCGCAGCAGGTCGTACCAGTGTTTTCCCTCTGCGGCCAGTTCCATGTTCCGTTCGTGCAGGATCAGCTCCAGCAAATCCCCTTCGCTCACTTCTCCCAATACAGGGTTGATCTCCGGAAGCCTGGAGCGGGTGCGGATCTGGTTGATCAGGTCAACCGCAACGGTCCAGCTTTCCTCCCGGTCGCTATTCAGCACCATGGCTTCGGCTTTCATCAGCATGATATCGGCCACACGGTAAACAATGAGGTTCGGATCCTGTTCGTCAGTCGTATTCCTGACCTGGTCCTGTACACCAATACCCGAATATTTCCACACATACCCATAACCGGCGCTCTGGTAATTGGCTGCCGAGGTGCTGGGAACAAAGCCTCCGTACAGAGTTCTCACAGCCTGGTTGACTCCGGTAAGAACGGTTTCTTCAATAAAGTCCTGCAGCATCCGTTCTGTATAAAGGTAGGTTGGCGTACTGTTTCCGAACAAAGTGGCCAGGTTGTTCGACTGGCTATAGGTTCTTTGATTCCATTGTATTTCAAAAATCGACTCGTTACTGTTGCCCGGGTAGTACATTTCGTACCATTTGGTCGGATCGCTTACAAAAACAGGACGGAACGATGAAGTAGCCGTCAGTATTTCGTTGCAGTGCAAAATGGCGCCTCCGTAATCTTCCGACCACAGGCAAACATCGGCCATCAAGGCGTGGAGCGCCCACTTGGTAGCCCTTCCTTTGGTTTTCCAATCTTCATCAAAAGTGGTTTTGGCGGCGCCGGTACCCAAAGCGGCATTTACGTCAGCTTTAATCTGTACTATAAGTTCAGCCTCTGAAGATTTTTCCTTTTCGTAGCTGATCTTGTCTGTTTCGTAGGGATCGAGAATCAGCGGAGCATCGCGCCAGTTGCGGACAATGTAGAAGTAGCTGAGCGCCCGAAGGAAATAAGCTTCGGTCATCAGCGAGTTCATCACCGACAGATCAAAGGTTTCGTCACGCTGCTGCACGGCTTCGGCATTGGCCAGCACCGAGTTGGCCATCCCAATGACCTTATAAAGCGGAGCCCAGCTGCATAAGTTCTCCTGATCGGGGTTAACCTGAAAAGTTTGCAGGTTACTGCCGTATTGGTTATAAACGCTTCCGCCGCGCAGTTCACCCCAGTCAATCAGGCGGGGAGCTGCATCGCGCAAATAGACATAACCGGAAGCCAGTACCGCTTCCACTTCCTCTTTCGAAGTCCAGTATTCATCACTCACTTGTTCATTTTCCGGGAGCACCGTGAGCCATTCATTACATGAGCTCAACAAAAAGATCCAAGCTAACAATAAGGCTGATATGGATGTATTTCGTTTCATAATTATTCCTCCCTTTTAGAAGTTAATGTTTACACCACAGGCAAAACGACGGGATACCGGCGTGTCAGACTCATCCTTTACCAAACCGGACGCTGAACCCGGCAACGAGACCTCCGGATCCTGTCCGGTGTATTTGGTCCAGGTGAACAGGTCGTATCCGGTGAGGAAAATATTGAGGTTGTTGATCCCCCAATTCTGACATATTTTCCGGGGAACATTATAGCTTACCGAGATGGTTTTCAAACGGATGTACGAAGCATTCTCCACAAAACGGTCGGAGCCCAGGTAATTGTACCCGTAGTCATAAAGGGCCCTCGGAATATCGGTATCATCGCCTTCGTTGCGCCAACGTTTCAGAGTAGCGGTACTTTGGTTATCTCTTCCGTACATCGCTTCGCTGTTCATTCGGGCCACGTTAATCACTTTCTGCCCTGCACGGCCATGTAAGAAACTGGTCAGCGTCCATCCTTTAAATTTTACCTGGAAGCCGCCACCACCGGTGAGCACCGGCATTCCATTCCCGATATACACAATATCGTACTTGTTAATTACTCCGTCGTTGTTGATGTCGGTGTATCGGGCATCACCGGGGTAAACCTTCAGGTCGCCGTTTTGCATCACAACAAAGTCGCCGTTCATATCGGTCATCAGGTTGCCATTGGCATCGCGGGCATAGGTTTCTTCAACATTCTGGTAAACCCCCTCGTATTTGTAACCGAAGAATGAACCAACAGGAACGCCAGCCTCCAAACGCTGGGCATAGTTACCGTTGTTGAAAGTATATGCCTCCTCGCTCAGGTTTTCGGGCAGTTTCACTATTTTGTTTACATTCCGGTTTACATTTGCATTGACCGAAATCCGCCAGTCTTTATTCTTATACAATTCATAATCTACCCGAAACTCAACCCCTTTGTTGGTCATTTCGCCCGAGTTGAAATACTTGATGGTGGCAAAACCGGTTGATGCCGGTATTTTTACATCTTTCTGCAGCAGGTCGCTGGTACGTTTGTTATACCAATCAAAGGTCACATTCATCCTCGAGTTCAGAAATGTGAAATCGGTACCCAAGTTGTACTCCTCGGATGATTCCCATTTCAGGTTATCGAGTTGGATCTTTACCGGGGCGATGGCAGCCATACCCATATAATTGGTACCCAAGGCTTCAAATGATCCGATGTAAGGCGCAGCCCCTGAGGGTGAGTTCCCGCTAAGTCCATAGCTCAAACGGAATTTGGCTTGATTAATCCAGGTCAGGTTTTGCATAAACTCTTCTTCCTGAGCATGCCAGGCCACACCCACCGCCGGAAAAAGAGCCCAACGTTCGGAGTTTCCCAGACTGGAGTTTCCTTCCATATTCAGGGTGCCCGATAGCATATAGCGGTTCTTCAGCGTGTAGTGAAAATTGGTAATTCCCGAAACACTCCGCACCTCGGAAGCCCCCGAACCAATACCGGTTACATCGCCCCCGGTAATGGGATCGGACAGACCCGGTGAGGCAGCGCCCGAAATGGTACTGCTGTAGCTTGAGCTTTGGGTTTGCGAAGTGCGCAACAGGGCAGTTGCAATCAGGTTATGTTCATCGTTCCAGTTTTTGCGGATCATCAGCTTGTTTTCGGTTTGCAGGGCAAACTTGTCCGACAGGTTATCAGTGCTTTGGTTGGCATATGAGCTCAGGCCGGTAACCCCGGTTGCCACCTGTGGGAGAAATTTCCGGTTTTTCACAGACCGCATGTTCATAGATGCCCAACCGGTGTAAGTGAGAACCTCCGAGATGTTATAATTTAAACGAAAGGTGATTTTCGACTCACGCTGCCCTGTCGTGTTGTACCCTTCTCTGGCCATGGCCACCGGGTTGTAGTTCTTCTTTCCGTCGAAAGCGCCCTGAAATTCTTCTTTATTTTGACGTGAGAAATACACATCTGTGCGTTCGCCGGTCAGGTCGTCAATCCAGTAAGGGCTTTTGTTTGGCATCTTCCGCATGGCTTCAGACCGAACACTCAACACATTGGCATCTTTTTCGGTCTGAGTAAAGGTAAAGTCGGCATCTACCCGTAAACGGGATGAGAAGTTGTAGAAAACATTCAGCGCCGAAGTAAAGCGGTCAACCTCTGTCCCAATCGTTGTTCCCTGTTCGTTGAGGTAACCCAGCGAAAAGCGGTAAGTAGCTTTATCGCCACCGCCCGACATGGCAAAGTTGTTGTCGCTGGTGAAAGCCGTGCGGCGCACTTCGTCGAGCCAGTTGGTGTTTACATTGTATTCGTCGAAATAACGCCAATTAGGGCTATAATTGATCTCGGGTGTATTATACAACAGTTCCAGTAAGGTAGCCGACGACTGAATTCCTTTGGCGTTGGCGGTATTCCAGATGGCATCCTGCATCAGGGCCACATACTGGTTTCCGCTAAGCATGGGGATGGGGTCGGGTTCGAACTTGGTAGTTGCTTTGGACGAGAAGCTGAAACGGGTTTTTCCTTTTGTTCCCCTTTTGGTGGTAATCATCAGCACCCCGTTACCCCCTTTAGTGCCCCAGATGGCCGTTGCAGCGGCATCTTTCAGGACTTCAATCGATTCAATATCGGTTGGCGAGATGTTCAGCAATTGTCCATAATCTTCTTCGTTGGCTGTGGCAAAGTTGAAATCTTCATCAATATCGGTTGAATACGGGATTCCGTCGATTACGATCAACGGTTCGGCATTCGCATTTAGGGTGCTGGTACCACGGATTCGGATGGAACTGCGGGCACCCGGGTCCCCTCCGGCGATGATGTCCACCCCGCCCAGTTGACCTTGTATCGCTTCTTCGATCGTAGTTACAGGTGAGAATTCCATGATCTCTTCCATTTTCACCCGCTGGGTAGCCGCGGTTTGCTCCCGCTCGGTAATCCCGGTAATCCGGTCAACCTGACGGGCTTCAACCACCACTTCAGTCATCACTTGCTCGTCCGGTTTTAATATGATGTCGATAGAAGATTGCCTGGCATAAGGTACTTTTTCCGATTTCATCCCCACAAAGGAGAAGATGATATTCAGGTTTTGCTCATTGGGGATCCGGATGGTGTATTCGCCGTTCATTCCGGTGGCCACCCCCGTAAGGAAGCGGTTCTGGCTGTTGGCAACAACCACGTTGGCACCGGGAACCGGCAGCTTTGCCCCGTCAACCATCTCGAACACCTTCCCGGTCAGGACTGAAGTCTGCGCCAGGAGTGTTCCCGCATTCAGGAGGAATACAAGGATTAAGAAATATTTTATTTTATTCATACAAAACAAGTTTCAAATGTTTTTAAAGAACGTCGCCGATGTAGTGTACGCCTCCGTCATCAAAGGCAAAGGGGAAATAATCATAATCGGCAACGACATGTACTTTACTGCCCTCGTCTAATCCGGGACGTTTACGTTGCACCCGAAGCGACAGACCGTCATCTTCAATAATTAACTGGCCGTAAGCAAAACTCCCGTTCACGATATAGGTTTCGCGTGAAGAATAAGCGCCGTTAATGCCGGAGCCGGGGTAGGGATAAGTGGTCATTCCGTTGGCTTCGGTGGAAGCAAAATAACCACGCAGGTAACTGGCCAGCAACGACTGGTTGGTAACCGCACCACTGGTATCTACCCCGGGGATTCGTCCTTCAGCAATAGCCTGCAGGATTGCTGCATTGGTAGGTACAAAAATAACCGCCCGCATACCGTTCAGAAAGTTGATCGTCCCGTTCGCCGCGTCCACCAAACCGGCATTACGCAACAGTTCGGAAAACTGATAGAACGGATAGGTCTCATCGCGGGTAATCGCCAACCGGTTTTGTACCGACGAAGTGGCGCTCAACGGGTGGAAAATTTCAGCATTATCGTAAGCATAGGCTTTTCCGTTCGTCCAGCCGGCGCCGTTGTTGTCAAACTCGGTGATGGTGGCAAAATTTACCGTGCTGGCCGGGTTGTCGAATTTTTGGTTGAAAAGTACGCTGGTAGTCAGCTTGCCATTTTTCACATACCAGTATGTAAACGGAATGTTGGTACGTAACACCTGTGTTCCCGAACTGTTAATACCGGTTCCACCGGTAACCGTGTGCAGGTTCACAATTTCGGTCATTGCCGCCGTACTCATGGTTGAAAGGTCACCATCATAATCCGACCATAGCTGCCGGTCAATCAAAGAAATGCCTCCTTCGTTCATCTGCATGTTGTTGGGAATCATGGTTGTCAGTGTGACATTATTGCCGGAAAGTCCGACCAATAGCCGCGAGGCATCAAGCATATGTAAATAATAATAATAGTCTTTATTTTGGAAGGCAGGCCCGGTAACCGACCGGAACATCCCGGGAGCATCCAGTTGATTTAAACCGTACAAAGCGCCGTTTACACACATCACCCGGTTTTGTTCCGGAACTTCGTCCACATTAAAATCGATCTGCATATCAAAGGCATTGATAATTTCTCCCCGCTGAATTTCTTCGGGGAATGCCACCGAGGCTCCATAAACACTGTTGTAAAGAAAGTAGGCCATCGCAATCTCGTTTACCTCCGACAAAGAATTGTATCCGCCCGGTCTCCAGTAATCTTCAAAAAACTGGTTGAGCGCATTGTTAGAAGGAGCAAACAGGCTGTAGGAGGCGTAGGACAGTAATGCGACCGAACGATAATCACCCACCGGCCACTCGTTAGCAATGTTGGGCAGCGGATCGTGGTTATGAAAATAAAGGTCTGTGCCGTTTCCAAAGTCAATAGTCAACTGTGGATCGAATGTATAAGAAGTGTATTGATCATACAATTCCAGGTAGATTGAATAATCAGGACGTTTCTTTAACTCATTATAGATGGTTTCCAACGGCTCAACCACCTGATCAACCAGGTACAGGTAACCATTATCAGCCACAACGCTGTACTCGGTAACACTGGCGTTCGATACATTAAAACCGTCGCCGCCCGTCCAGTCTGAGTTGGGATAGAAATATTCGTAGTTGTAACGGGCATTGATCTTCTTGGTTTCAAAAAGCTTATACGAAAAAACCGGCAGCATCCGTTCGTTGTGGTAAATAGTAATCTCCATCCCATTGGTATCGATGGCCGTAGTGGTCGCATCGTAGCTGCGGGTACGATGTTTATAATACAGACCTGCCATCATTTTCTTTTCTTCTTCGGTTGCACCGTCTCCTTCGAGCGGGCGAAAGTTGACCAGCATATCCTTGTTGTAGGAATAATACATCAGGTGAAAACCAATGATCTTCCGTAATTCATCGGTCGAAAAATCTTCAATAGAAGACTTTCCATTTTCAGAGAGATAAGCAGCGAAGGCGGCATCATTCGGCGCCATAACAGTCACCAGGCTTTTGCCTTCGAGGATGGGTTTGAATCCTGCCAATTCGACGCCTTTCAGAAAAACAGCATAGTCACCCCTGGCTTCCAACACTTCCCAGGCGCTGCCTTTCAGCCATTCAGGAACTTCATAATGCTTATCCATCTGATCCTCACAGGCATTGAATACCAATAAGACTATAAATATCCAATACAGCTTTTTCATGAATTTCATTTTTCGCATAATCATTTAAAATTTGGAGTATTAATTCTACCGCTGGCCGAGCAGAAATACAATGCAGTCGGTGTGGCTTCCCTTATTGGTCGGGTGAAAAGCCGTTGTAAAATTCATCATTGAGTTGTTACAGGAACCTGATTGATAATCATACGTTTCGGAAGGTGATCTTCTGAAGATGGAACAAGACAAGTCGCTTAGAGCTCGTTTGCTTTTCGTTTCGTTTTTCATAAAATTTAGCGTTTATTGGTTGATATTTATCCTATAATCTTCAAATACATTGTCCTACCATCTGCCCAACCACGATTGTAGTTGTGCGCGTAGTTCAGTTAGTTAGCTTAGTTCAGAAGCGGAAAAATTTTGATTAACAAATATAGGAGGCGATCTCTATCCGGATTCCCATAATTTTGTACACAATTTACAGGACAAACTGTTTTTTTGCGGTAAGAAAGAAGGAAAAACGCAATTGACCCGATATCCGATAGTTTATTATTCGATTCAAGGTCAACTCACTGAAGAGATATGGAATATCCATTTATTCTCAAACGGTGGCCACACGCAGATGGCCGCCACGTGTTATTTGGGGTGCGACCACCGGTCTCCCATGCAAATGAATGGCGTAACTTGCGAACCGGCACCCGCAAGAACGGACGTTGATTGCGAATTCGATATACGCGAACCGGCAGGAGTGAATATTCCGCGTGAAGCACAACAGCATAAATCGGGGTGGCATTAGTGTAATGACAAAAACGCAGACACTGACAGGTGATTTATCGCTGCCGTTTTTGGTACTCCGAAGGACTTTCGCCAAAGTGTTTTTTAAAAAGCTTTCTGAAATAATCAGGCTCATTGTATCCAACCTCGTAGGCTACCTCGGCCACGGAAATATCAGGTTTGGAAAATAGTGCGGCAGCCTTTCTCATCCGCACAATGCGTACAAAATCTTTGGGTGAATAACCGGATATCCCCTTCATCTTCTTGTAAAAAACGGTACGTCCGAAGTTGAAATGTCCGAGCAAATTGTCGATGGAAAACTCTGGATCGGCCATATTTTCTTCAACCAGTCTAACCACCTTCGAAAGAAATTCCTGGTCAGCGGTCGAACCGACCAGCTCACTTGGTTCTGTTTGCAGGTCGCGGCTAAAGCGTTCTCTCAATTGCTTACGCTGCTTGAGGATATTTTCAATCCGCTTTTGAAGATATAACATATTGAAGGGTTTGGTGATGTAATCATCCGCACCTGTTTCGATACCTTCAATTTTATGTTCTTCCAGCGATTTGGCCGTCAGCAGAACAATAGGAATGTGACTGGTGTGAAATTCGCTTTTCAATAATCCGGTCAGTTCAAGTCCGTCCATCTCGGGCATCATGATGTCGCAAATAATCAAGTCGGGATTTTCTTTTTTGGCCAGTTCCAACCCTTCGCGACCATTTGCCCCTTGAAATACCCGGTATTTCAGTCCGAGTTGCGTACTCAGCCAGCTTCGCAAATCCGGATTGTCCTCCACCACCAGCAAGGTCTCTTTTTGTACCATATTGGCCTTGGTGTGAGTTTCGGTCACCTCGGCGCTATCGTCTTCGGCCACGCTGATGTATTGATGGGTATAATCCAAATCGGTTTTGCCCTGCGCAGACTCCGAGATGCTTGTTTCGGCAGCAAGCCAGGGAAGGGTAACACAAAAACAACTACCTTGCCCCACAGCGCTTTCTACCCGGATAGAGCCGTTTTGCAGTTCCACCAGCTCTTTGGTGAGCGAAAGCCCAACGCCGGTACCTGATTCATCTTTCCATTGCGAACCCCCTCCAAAACTGAACCTGTCAAAAATTCGGGGCAGGTCTTGTTCGCGAATACCTTCGCCTTCGTCCTTCACCAAAATATTCAGATTTTTTGCCTTTAGGTCGTCCTCCAGAACCAACTCAATCTGTTTCCCGCTGGCAGTGTGCTTGAAGGCATTGGATAACAAATTGAACACAATCTTTTCGAGTGATTTGTAATCGAGCGAGGCCTCTACCGAATCTGCTTGGTGTGTATACTGGAACCTGATTCCTTTTCTTTCGGCCAAGGGTACAAACGCGAGATAAATTTCATCCAGAAATCGCACCAGGTCATCCGAGTAACGGTTTACTCTGAAAAAACCTTTCTGTATCTTCCGGAAATCCATCAACTGCTCGATCAACTCCAGCAGCCGACGAGTATTACGTTTCACCATCTTCAGTGGCGGGACCACATTTGGCGGCAGGTTTTTATCGGCCAATAAATCCTCTACGGGTCCCAGAATCAGGGCAAGGGGTGTTTTAAACTCGTGAGAGATACTGGTATAGAATTTCAGTTTATCGTCGGCCAACTGCTTTTCAAAAACGACCTCATGCTTCAGGCGGATTCGCTCAAGAATGAAGCGGCGGGCCAAGAGGAAAATACCGATGCCCGCAATCAGGTAAAGCAGGTAGGCCCAGCCTGTTTCCCATGGTGGCGGAGCAATAGTCAGTGCCAGTACCATTTCAGGATTTACCCAAAGTCCGTCGCTGTTTGACGCTTTCATTCTGAAAAGATACTCCCCGGGCAGCAATTCGCGGTATATGGCCTTGTTCAGGTTACCGGAATTGTTCCAGTTTTGTTCATAATCATCGAGTTTAAAGGCATACTGGATTTTTGAAGGTTCTTTAAAGTCGAGGGCGGCAAACTCAAGGGTGATAAAGTTCTCGTTGTATTTTAGCCTGAGTGACTGAACCGAATCGCCAAGGATTCGGCGTGCCGCATTAAGCTTCTGCTGATTCGTTTCTCCGTTAATCAACAGGTTGGTAAGCACTACCGGAACTTGTCTTTCTTCTTTCCGGATGACATGGGGATCAAACCAAACCATATCGGAGATATGCCCGAATAGCAACAATCCTGAAGATGTAAAAATGCCCGGTCCTTCGGAGAAGGAATTCTCTCCCAGTCCATCGGAAGCATAATAATTCTCAAATGTATGCTTGTCAGGATGGTACTTGCATAATCCAAAGTCGGTTCCGATCCACAGGTTTTTGCTGTCATCTTCCACCATGCTCAATACCAGGTTACTACAGAGGCCATCGGCTTGTCTCAGTTGTTCGAAGCGAAATGCACCCTGTTCTGATAAGAGCAACTTATTTATACCTCCGCCATAGGTTCCTACCCAAATATGGCCTTCCGAATCTTCATAAATACAAATGATATCGTTATATGAAATACTGCCATGAACCGAGGTCTTTTCTATTTGCTGAAATTTTTTATTCTCCGTCCAGATATATTCCGACGACAAGAAATTGAGGCCGTTGGCGGTTCCAATCCACATATTCCCCTGCTTATCTTCCAGAAAACAACGCACCCGGTTATCCGATAAGGCATACCTATCGCTCTTATTCTCGAGGTAGTGTAAAATTTGCTGATTCTCCTTCAGGGGATTCAGGATAACATTGACTCCCCCGTGATACAAGGCTACCCACATTTGCCCGCTGCGATCTTCATGCAAATCGAATACGGCATTAAATGACAGGTTCCCGCCTACGTTGGTATTTGAACTCAGGTGTACCGTTTCGAAGGATTTGGGCATCGGCTGACCAGCGGATGGCAAGTTTGTTAAAACATAAATTCCGTCGCCTTTCGTCCCGACCCAAATGTTATGCTGCCGGTCTTCCTCAAAAGCATACACCCCGGTCGAGATTCTTTGACCGGCCAGCAAATTATTCAACTCAAACAACGGTTGCAGTGCCTGATTATAAACGACCACCTCTCCCCGTTTATTCCCGGTCCAAATCCAATTCCGGCTGTCTTCAAAAACGGCTCTGACCTCGCCCTGAAAGTCTGTATTCACGATATGGCTATTCCTGCTTTGAAACTGATTTTGCTGAAGATTGATTTTATTAAGTCCCCGTTTGTAAGTTCCGGTCCACAAGTTCCCGGAGCGATCTTCATAAATTGACAGAACCAGATTGGAAGATAAGCTTCCCGGGTTATTTTCTTCATGCAGATACTGCTCAAAATGGCCGGTTTCACGGTTAAAACGAGAGATGCCTCCCCCGTAAATACCTAACCACAGGTTACCGTTATGATCTTCCAGAAATACCTGTTTTTCACCTTCAAGAATAGCTAGTCTGGTCTCGGGCTGAAGCGGATAATAAGTAAATTCTCTGGTCTCAGGTCGAAACCGGGTTACACCACGTTGATTGGTTACCAACCAAAAATCGTCGTACCGGTCATGATACATTGACGAGATATAGTTGTTGTTCAGCTGGCTGTTCCGAACTACAAGATAAAAATTCTCTCCTCCGCCTTCATCAATCAGCCACATACCGTCCCGGGTGCCAACGCATATCTTCCCCGACTGAGTTCCTTCAATAAAACTGACTCTTCTGTCCCGACTGGCAAAATTGGCATTTTTCCAAAACAGGGAGATTGTATCGTTTTTTAACCGAAAAATTTCACTCCCCTGGCAGCCGATCCAAACGGATTGCCCGTTTTCATATAAGCACAAAACACTATAGTCAGGCTCTGAAAGAAAGGTTTGTATCCGATCCGCTTCCTTTTCCGGCAAACGATCGTCGGGCAAATAACAAAGCCCTGCAAATGTTCCGATCCATACGCCTCCGTTTTTAGCTGATTTCACAAAATTGAGCTTGTCCGAAGGCAAACTGTTCGCTGAATTAAACAGGCTTAATTCAAAATCAGGTGACGTGGGAGAAGAGATAATCCGCGCACAACCGTTTCCGTTCAGGTAAAGCCACATCACCCCGGGAGACGATTCGTACATGAAGTGGATGGTGTTTCCGGCGCTGTTTCGCCCAAGTATCGTTGGAAAATTGAGAAATGTTTCTGTTTTCGGATCAAAGCGATGCGCCTGATCTTCATATGTCATCAGCCAAATATAGCCCAGTCCGTCCTGGTGGATTTCCCGGATTTTGTTGTTGCTGATCGATGTTGTATCTGAGGGGACGTAGTTGAATGTTTTAAATTGTTGCCCGTCGTAACGGCAAAGTCCATTCAATGTTCCAAACCACAAATATCCCTCCTGATCCTGAAAGATCGTACGTACTGAGTTGTTGGCCAGTCCGTTTTCGACAGTAAGTTGCTCAAATACAAAACGATTCTGCCCTCCTGCCAAATAACTAAAAAATAGTATGAAGAAACTCAGATAGTATTTCACACGTCCGCCCGTTTAAATTTATATTTGATCAGTGCAGCTAAATTAGAAATAAATATGAAATGAACATGCAGCATACGAGCAGTAAGCCTCAAGCGATCACATCCGTATAGATACAAAAATAAAAAGCCTTATTTATCAAGAAAGTCTCCGAAAGATGAACTTCGGGAGACTTTCTTCTGCTATTTTTTAACCGGCACGACCGGCATTGCTATGACAAAATGCCGTTCGGCATCACTTTCGGTTATCGGATTACCATCCCGGATTCTGCCATTCAGCTTTCTCCGCAGGTGTCAGCAACTGGCCGTCTTTTCTGACCTGATCAAGGAAGGTCTGCGGAACCGGACGAAGAAGAAACTTTCCGGCTGACACATCTGCCTGAAGCTGCGAAGCCGCGTTATCCAGGTTGAACGGTATCGTCCGTGCATGCAGGGTCTTGGTCCGTGATAAGTCCTCCCAGCGAACGAACTCGCCCATTAACTCGCGGCTTCGTTCGTTCAGGATAAAGTGCACGAATTTTTCGGCTTTTGAGCTGGCGCCGAACACGGAATAAGGAATTCCGGCATCCGAATCGCCATCAAAAGCAGCTTCGGTAATTTCCATTTGGGTTTTGGTTTCGGTGGTAGTGCCTGCCGCAACACCGGTAGATTCGTAATAGGTTCCGCCTTTAAAATACGGGTTGGTTCCATTTGCATTTGGGTTGCGGTTTTCGCCAGCAGCATAACCTGCACGGCGGCGAAGAGTGTTAATGTATTGAACCGCGTTGCCATAATTACCACTGCGCCCGTAGGCTTCGGCAACTATGAGATAAGTTTCGCCAATACGCGCCAAATAACCGTCACGGACACCGTTGATATCATTTTGGTTTCCGGTACGGTGCGGGTCCAGGTATTTATCGAGGCCTGCAAACTGGGTAACATTCAGGTTCGAAGCCTGACCGCCGCCTGCCGCGGTATAATAACGCAACCAGTAGTTTGGATAAGTACAGCTTGCATGTTGGGCTGTGTACCGGGTATCATTCTTGTCATTGATGATAATTTTAATACAGGGCGTTTCTCCTTTGATATAGGTCTGTGTATTTCCGTCGATATCAATCCCGTTTCCCCCGTTGGAACTGATGTATAAGGTCCGGAACGTTTTCCAAAAGCGGGAATCGTTCACCCGGTCAAACACATCGTAAGCATAGTTGGTTGGACGAAGACGCTGGTAAGGACGGCCATACTGAATCACCCGGGTCATCCCGGCAATGTTGTTTTCGTAACGCGGCAGGTAGTAAAGATGTGTACGATTACACAAGCGGTCGAACTTTTCAGGGTTGTTTGAAAATTGCGCGGCCAGCAGAATTTCCGGGTTTCTTTCGGCAGCGCCATCAGGTCCTTCTTCCAGGAAGTTCCAAAAATCGTAGTAATTGTTTGCCAACTGCCGGTTGGTGCCTTCATCCTGGTTAATCACTTTTAAGCCGTATTCAATCGCTTTGGTCAGATCGTTCGATTCGGTAATATCTGCATGTTTCTCACTGGCGCGGAACAGGTAAACTTTCGCCAAAAAATGCCATGCTGTTGCTTTTGAAATCCGCCCGTCGGTAGTTGTGGCCGGAAGCAGCCCGGCGGCTTCAGTCAGGTCTGAAATAATCTGAGCAAATACATCCTGCTTAGTTGCCCGGGTAAACTCATATTCTACCCCTTCGGAAGGAGTTAATTTTAAGGGTACCCCCCCGTATTGATTTACCAGGCGGAAATATAGAAAACCCCTCATAAAATGGGCCTCACCCAAAAAGGTGTTTTGTTTCTGTCCGGACTGAAGGATTACCGGCGACTTGGCGATGAGCATGTTGGCCGTGTTGATATTGCCGTAAATGGCATCCCACCAGTCGGACAGACCTGAAAACAATGGCCTTGGGTCGACAGCGCTCATAGTTGCCGAATAGTCGTTCATGTAGCGATAGTCGGTACCGCCGCCTACCTGAAATTCATCGGTCCCGTAGTTCGACATTGTATAGGCATGTTCTTCGGCAAAGAAGAACCGGAGCGATTGATACAAGGCAACTTCCAGGGCATCCAGACCGGCTTCGGTGTCAAAATAAGCCGTCGTCAGGGAGCTAACCATTTTTTCTTTCAGAAAATCATCGGAGCACGATGGGCTGAATAACAGCATGATTGCGGTAAATAACCCGCTATATAAGATTTTAAACAGTTTATTCATGATAAATTAAGTTTTCGGGTTAATTAAAATGCCAGGTTAATACCAACGACCCAACTTCTGGTAGAAACCGAAGTGGCCCTAAAGTTATTGTTTGCATCGTTTACATAACCGTTTGTGAGGTCGCCATCCAAAAAGTCACATTTGGAATAGATCATAAACGGATTTAATGCCTGAACATAGACTTTTGCCGATGAAATTCCCAGATTGGAGGCCAATCGTTTGGGTAAATGATATCCCAGGCTAATATTCCTCATTTTGATGAACGAACCTTCCTGGTAATTCATCGAACTATAATATAAGGGTTGCCCTCCATTATTGTAATCGGCTTTGGGGTAGGCATTCGTTGGATTGTCGGCCCTCCAGTAATCGATGTTCCGGCTTTGGTACAAACCCTGCATATCGGCAGCGCCTCCGTTCATCAGGAATCCCCAACGGGCATAAATAAAGAAACTCAGTTCAAGCTCTTTATACTGAAACGTGTTGGTCATACCCGCGATCCACTTTGGATTGTATGACCCAAGGACTTTGCGGTCGTTATTGGCATCGATTTTATAGTCATCGTTCAGATCCCTCACTTTCACGTCGCCTGCTTCATAGGTATGCCCGTTCGCATTGTATTTTGCCATTTCGGTGGCATCCGAAGTTTGCCAAATGCCAATCTTCTCGTAATCGTAGGCAACATTGATATCTTCGCCGATAAACCAGAGGTTGGTGATATCGTCTTCTTTCCCTTTTGACAGTTCCTCGATTTTCACCTTGTTGGCAGAAAATGTCAGATCGGTATTCCAGTGAAAATCATCCCGAACCAGGTTCCGGGTATTTAGCGTGATGTCAATACCCCGGTTCGACGTTTTACCAACATTGGCAAAGGTAGATGTATAACCGGTGACCGAAAGGATGCCCATATTCATCAACAAGTCGTTCGTCTTTGATTGGTATAAGTCAATGGCTCCGCCCACACGGTTGTTTACTGCCGAAAAGTCAATCCCGAAGTTGAATTGCGTGGTCTTTTCCCATCCAAGCTCTTTGTTTGCCATCTTCGGCGGATTTTGCAGCATGTAATCAGATGCATAGTATCCTGACTCGTAATTGCTGAAAAACGGGTAAAAGATGTGAGCAATGCCTCCCTGCGTAGCATAAGCATCAATGGCAGCGTTACCGGTTGTACCTACCCCAAAACGAAGTTTTAACTGGTTGATCCAATCGGCATCCTGCATAAATGGCTCCTGTTCCATACGCCATCCGATGGCCGCCGACGGAAAGAAATCCCATTTGTGTCCATCGGCCAATTGCGAAGCGCCGTCCCAACGGCCGGATACAGTCAGCAAATATTTACCGGCAAATCCGTAATTCAATCGCCCCATGTACGATGTCAATGCAGTGCGTCTGTATGTAGAACCTTTGCTCTTCAAATCATTTAACCCAAAAGCATACCAGAGCTGTTCGTCCCATTCCAGGTCTTCAGCTGTCATGGTATATTCTTCGAAGCGTGAATCGGAAGCGGTTTGCAATAAGGTAAGACCGACATCATGCTGCCCGAACGATTTGTCATAATAGATCAAATTATCAAGGGTATACGAGAAGTTTTGGCTGGGCCTTACAGATGTATAATTTACACCGTTGCCGGTCCCTTGCAGGATAGAAGCAGCGGTACGAAAAACGCCCTGACGGTACTGATGGAAATCAGGTCCAAAATTGATCCGGTACTTCAATCCGTCCAACAATTTCAGTTCGGCGAAGAAGCTTCCCAGTGCACGCAGGGTTTTACGCTCATCAATCACATTTTTGTATTCTTCAATCGGGTTGACCACATTGGTAAAACCACCCGGCAAATAAATCCAGTTCCCTTCTGCGTCGTAGGGTTCGGCAAAGGGGTACATTCCCATGGCTGCCGAATAAATCGCCGTAGCAGCGCGCGATCCGGTTCCGGTATAACCGTAATTCTGAATCGCCCACGAACCGGTTATATCGGCTCCCATTTTAAACCAAGGGGTAGGCTGAATTTCAACCCCCACTTTTGCCGAATACCGTTCGTAGTCCTGGCCTTTGTTTGTCCCGGTTTGATCCAGGTAGCCAAAAGAACCGTAGGCTTTCATGGTTTCGGTACCGCCACTGGCACTCAGGGTATGTTCGTTGGTGATTCCGGTGCGGGTGACATAGCCCGCCCAGTCGGTGTTCGGAACCTTACTGGCATCCCAGGTTCCCCCGGCCCATCCTTTTTCGATGTTTGCCCAAGCGGTTGGGTCTCCCGATCCATTGAAAATCTGAAAGTCCTTGTCGCGGTTGGGTTGATCGGGATACTGCCCTGCTTCACGGTAAGCATTTCTCTTGTAGTCGATGTATTGCTCCGAGTTCATATAGTCGGAGTAATCGTGCAGGTTGCTCACGGTGAATGTCCCATTATAGTTTAATGTTGTTCTCCCTGCTTTACCCTTTTTTGTCGTAATCAATACAACACCATTAGCGCCACGGGAGCCATAAATAGCAGTTGCCGAAGCATCTTTCAGAATATTAACCGATTCAATATCCTGGGGGTTAATGGCATCAATACCGCCCGATGACAGGGGAATCCCGTCAACCACATACAAGGGGTCGTTGCTGGCGGTGATTGAGCGGACACCCCGAATCCTCACCGAACCAACCTGGCCCGGCCGTTCGTTGGAAGTAATGTCGACACCGGCCGCCCGGCCCTGCATCCCCTGAATGGCATTGGTTACAGGCATGGCTGTCAGTTCGGCGGCGCCTACGCTAACCACGGCCCCGGTCACGTCGCTTTTCTTTATGGTACCGTAACCAATGGCCACCACTTCTTCAATCCCGATCGCTTCTTCTTCCATAACCACCTGAATATCCGTTCTGCCGTTGACCGCCACTTCCAGCGTTTTCATCCCGACAAACGAAAAAACAAGGATGGCATCCGACGATACATTCAATAACACAAAATTTCCCCTGCCATCGGTAATGGCGCCTCGGGTTGTTCCCTCTACAACCACGGTTACACCGGGGATGGATTCGCCCAAACTATTGGTCACTTTACCTTCTACCCGAATCTCATTCTGTTGCATCACCGTACCTGCCTGGCCGAGGTAGCTAAGCGGGGAAAGTACAATCTGACGGTCCCTGATCAAACAATTGACCTTTTCATCGGCAAACAGTATATCAAGAACCTCCTGAATGTTTCTGCCGGTTACATCAATGCTTACTTTTCGGTCAACATCAATGAGGTCGCCGTTATACAGAAAATAAAAATCACTTTTATCCTCTATGACTTTCAGAACTTCCTTTACCGTTGTATTTTCCATTTTCAGGTCCAGCTGGTTCTTTTGCGAGTAAGTCTTTAGTGCAAATGCCGGTGTGATTAAGATTAGTCCAAAAATTGCCACTAATTTCATCATAATAATAAATTTAACCCAAGGATGATATATTCCATCTGCCTTGAGGCTATTACACAATTTTTTCATAAGTTTGAATGATTTTAGATTAAAAATTAAAAAACAACCGTCACAAACGGTTAATTTTCAGGGTAGTTGGGGAACTACCCTGTTTTTTTAGCTCATCTCTGCTTCATAGGCTTTTCATTTTTTTCCTTTGTCTGGATTTTCGCATTCGGTTTGGCCCGAATAATAATTTGTGCTTTGGTAAAATCGCTGTCCCCGGTAAATTCCCGTTTCACCGAAGTAAATTCAATGGGAGCAGACAGACTGAGAAGTTCCATCACCTGCGACAGGTTCTCATTGGTAAATGTCGCCGTGTAACGATAGGTGTCGAGCGAGTGGTCGGCCAGTAGGATATCAGTATTAAACCACCTGCCGAGTTTTAAGACTACCTCGTGAAAAGGGGTTTCGTTAAAGATCAGTTTCCCCTCTTTCCAGGCAATCACATCGTCAGTATTCACCCTGTTTTTGCTTATTTGATGAAGGTTTTTTTCGAAATTTAGTTGCTCATTGGGCTCGAGAATATACCCCTCTCCGTTTCCTTCCCGGTTGGTTACTTTCACGCTCCCCTCGATCAAAGTTGCTGAAATCCGGCTGTCGTCGCTGTAAGCAGAAAAGTTAAATGCAGTTCCCAAAGCCACAACCTCCATAGCGTCTGACTTTACCACAAAAGGTTTATTCTTATTTGGGAACACCTCAAAATAGGCTTCCCCGTCCAACTCAATAGTGCGGGTATCTCCGGCAAAAACAGAAGGGAATTTGACAACGCTGGCCGTATTCAACCAGACTTTTGTTCCGTCGGGCAGAAGAAGACGGGAACGGACTCCCGGCTGGGTTTTCATTTCCTGGATTACCTGTACCGATGCAAATTCCTGCTTCATTTTTACATTCAGAACATAATGCCATCCCCCGAAAAATAAGGCCGGCAACAGTAAAATTGCCGCAATTCGCTGGATCGCAGTCAGCATCCTGATCTTCCCGGCTTTTCTGATTTGATTGTCAACCGAAATTTTTCCTTCTTTCAGATTGAACCGCTCAAATAATTTCAGGTCGTCCGACAACTTGTTTATTCGAATAATTTGCTCATAAGCGAGTCTGTTTTCATCCACTTTCAACCAGACTTCGGCCCAAGCCTTTTGCTCCTGGTCGGCCTGACCATGTAAACAGGCAAAAACGTAATCGGGTATTTGATCTTTCTCTTTCATTCATGCAACTTTCAATTAAGATGACGGCTAACTGAATGCTGCCCCTAATGAAAAAGCAGAAAAAATTATTTTAGAACCGGCTACTTAAATATAAATAATCGCTGAGGCCGTGCCGAAGTGAGGTAAGTGCCTTACTGATCCGGTATTCCACCGTTTTGACCGAAATATTCTCCTGATCGGCAATTTGCTGGTAACTTAAACCGGTAAAACGGCTGAGAATAAATGTTTCTCTGATTCCATCAGGCAGCCGTTTGATTTCATCGTCAATCCGTTGTTTTAATTCCTGGTCGAGCAACGGAAACTCCGCCAAATCAACTTCAGAAAGGATCGACAACTGCTTATCGGCATAGGCCATGCGTATATTCTGGTAAGACAGGTGGTCGAGACAGCGGTTATGGACCGACCGGATAAAATATGATTTTACACTAAGCCCAATTTCAATGTTTTTCCGGTTCTCCCACAGCCGGACAAAAAAATCCTGAACAATATCTTTTGAAACCGACTCCGAGCCTACAATCTTGATGGCATATACACAAAGTCCCTGGTAATACCGTTCAAAAAAATACTCAAAAGCCCGACTCTGCCCTTCTTTCATTTTTTCGAAGAGGACAAGTTCTTTCAATTTAGTATCGGTTAAATTACCCATTGGCCAGGAAAAGATTACAAAATAGGAAACAATATAAGTATTTCCCGCCATTCCAGGTGCAGACAGTTTTATTTTTTGCCGGGGCCGCTAATTGCCGAAAATTCAAATAATCTACCCTTCCGTTCCATAAATACAATTAAAACAGGCTATTAAAAGCTATTCAACCTATTTTATTTTTAATCTGAACATGGTAACTTGTATGAAAATTCTAAACGCCGGAGTCATGCATTTTCAGTACCTCAACCTAAAAAAAAGTAGGGAGCATTTGCTCTGCAACGAAAAAACAATCCCCTCTTCTCCCGGCAGGCGAAAGTTTATGAAGGCGCTTGGGCTTGGCGCCCTGGCCTGGAACCCGCTGGTCGATTCAATCAAATTGCTGTCGAAAGATGCGTTTGAAATCAAACAACGAAAGCAAAACCTGTTGTTTTACAGGAACAACCAGCTGGCATGGGAAATTTCCGACCGCATTTTCGAAGCCGGATTTTCAACAAGTTTCCGGCAACAGGATGACCATTACTTTATTGAAGCTTCCGGTTTAACATACATCAACACCACGCTGGAACTCTCCGTGCAGGCCGAAATTTACTTTGAGCATGGTTGCTGGCTGATGAAACTCCGTGTCCCGGAACTGAACCTGAGTACCACGCTCGATTTGTTACACTGGCTCGACGGGCATGCAACTATTTATACCGATACGGTACTGAATAAAACAGCGGCACGAATAAACCATGACGACGAAGTAACAATCTCCGGTAATTTTCACCTGCGAATAAACCATCAATGGAAACTTGATCTCGAAGGCAATCAGGCAGTTTCCTTCACCTATCAGTCGCAGCAGCTGCAAACCAGCCACCTGAGTCTGATCCCGGCTGAGTCCGGCGAAAACTCATTCCCCGGACAACCTCTTAAGCGGGGCACATTGCTTCGGTTTGATGAATTTGCCGCATGGGAACGACTGGTCTCAACGCTGAATTCGGAAAAGGATATGCAACTGTCAGCAACCGATAAGCCAACACTGCACCTGTTCATCGGAGATGAACCCCTGATGTGGGTTTCTGAAAAAAAAGGCTGTTTAAGCTTAGTTTCTCATGGCTTTCAGGAAGGAAATTTCACCTTTGATAAATATTTTTTCTTTGCCGAGTATTTAAAAGATGCCAGCCCAAAGATTTACTTTTCGGCCAGCCTGCCCAAAAGCGGGCAATGGCTAAGCAACCAACTGGGGGCATTCAAGTTTGAACCATCGCGCGAAATGCCCGATTTTGAAGCTTTCGGCGCCGGAAATCAACTATACGGCGAAGTTCTTGAGCCAAGGCTTCACGCGTTTAAAGCACATCTTCCCGACGGAACCAGCCTGGGCTCGGTCTATGCCGATTCACCGTCCATCCGCATCAATTCGCAAGAGCCGGTAAAAAGAGTGACAACACCCGCCCGTCAACGGGTGACGGTACCAGCCACAACCACCGATACGAAAAACGAAGAAAAACAGGAGCCTGCAAGCACTCCAACCACGACCCAACCAACCGGTAATATGACCACGGTTCCCCAGGAACCTGTCCGTCCGCAAATAACCAACCAGCCGCAATTGGATATCCAGGTAAACAAGATCCGGTTTCGTCCCAAACGGGCATTGACAGTCAGGGTGCTGCGGCCGGAAGATATGATTCTGCTGGAGTTTGAATTTCACAACTTCAACTACACCAACCGCGGGCAAGCCCCTTTCCTCGAATTGGATGACGCGAAGAAAAACGGCGTGGTTATTATTTATTTTACCAGCCAGCACACCCTCGAAGAAGCCTTTTTCGAGTCGAACCAAATACCCGGAACAGGAACCAACACCGAAGTAGTTTTACCCGCAAAACATTTACGGGCACGTCGCAGCCGCCTGGTTTACGAACTACCGGCCGGACACGGAGGTTTCCCGCTGACCATGAGCGAACTGCTGGACTGGTCGAAATTTAAATTACGGGTGAACCCAAGGGCCTGGATAAAAATTCCACAGATTAGCCGTCTGAAAACACCGGTCTTCTTAACCGGAAGAACCGAGGCCGTCAAAACACCTACAAGCAGCAAGTACCTGGATACTCAATCGAAAGATTATGCCATCAGAATGGTGGAAAGTTCAAAAGTGAAAGCAGGTCAGCGGATGGTTTACCAGGAAGACCAGCTCTCGAAGGTACTGCAACCCGCCGATATGCAAACAGTCCGCCCGGCCTTCAACGTGGAGACCCTAAAGAATGTCAGCCTGAAAGTAGGACCTGTCCCCGAATTTGATACCTCCATTGAGGCCCCTACGCTGATGTATATTTCCCCGAACCAAACCAACGACTTCTTTCACCAAAAGGAATTGCAGTTCAGGGATACCGCCGAAATGAAACTGGTGAGCCAGGACCGGCAAATCATGTCAACCGAATTCCGGGTACTCGATCCACTGTCGACCACGAAAGGACAGGTCGCCGAACTTTGGCACACCACCCTGGGGGTACGGCTGAACGGAGGAAAAGTAAGCCGGTCACTTGGCGACTTCAAAACCATTCGCGCCTTGTGGGCCGACGAAGCCAACGAAAAATATGAAACAGCCCCGCCACTCGGCGAACCGTTCATGGCTTCGCTCGATGCCAGCGACCGGCACATTTTGGTTCACACCACCTCCAACTACGCCATCCCCGGCTACTCGCCCAAAGCAGTGCCGGTAAAAAATCTGATGCTGACCAGCCTGGGCGCTTACCTCGACTGGCATGCTTTTTTTGATGTTCCTTCGCCGGCCGACGATGTGCTTAGTATTATTGAATGGGAACATTTCGCCACACTGGGCCGCGACCACTATGTAAAAGTGGTGCGCGAAGGTTACCTGTTCCCCTTCGGACACCGGGCTGCCCTGGTAAAAGTGACCGAGCGTAAATTTCATCAGCCCACGAAATCGGCGGTTAACCGGCAGCGCATGTATATTGTCATTCTTGAAAAAGAAGTGCTGTACTCGCGCACCGACCCGCAGGGAAAATTCATTGAATTCCCGTTCCAGGCGGTTCGGGTCAATACGACCAAAACGCCCGATATTGATAACCCGGCTGATTCAACCATTATCAATGTGCCTCCTGCCGGCGGTGCGGTAAAGATTTTAAATTTCGCCAACCGTTTCGGAGGAAGCGCCAACACCAGTTACAACTTCTACATCAATGTTGGTAATAAAGGGTTCCCGTTTGACCTGGTTGTGACAGATAAAGAAGGCGCTGAACAGCAAATACGTATGCCCCTGGCCTTTTTGGAAAACCGGGTAGCCCGCAACATCAACCTGATGCAGCAAGTCATTAATCAATACAATCCGAACAAAACCTATAACGAAGTCAGTTTTGCCGGACAGGAGATTGCTTATGCCGAAAGTCTGGTGGATGGCGACACCACGCTTGAAACCGACCTCATGGCTTTCGGTGCCCAGACCTACGCGGCAAGCGGCGTTTCCGACATTAAGTTTCACCCGAAAATGCAGGAGGCTAAGGTTTACCTCAAGCAGGTGGATGAAATGACCGGGGTACGCAAGCTCACCGGGATCGGGCTGGAAGATGACAAAAACGGCGGGATGGTATTTGCCCGCGTGGCTGGCGCTCTGCTCGACTTCTCGGGCGATTCGGGCAAATCGGGCGGATTCCTCTCCCCAAACATCGAGATTACGGCCCTCAGCAAATTGCAGGGACCAGTTGGCGGGGCCATCGACGATATCAAAGACCTGAACTTCCTGCCGGAGAAGTTTTTTAAAGCGCTGGACAGCTTCCCTGCTGCCAAAATTTTTGGCGTCATCAAAATATTTGACCTGTTGGGCGACCTTGACCTGGGCGGGGCTTTCGATGGCTTGATCAATACCATCAACTCCACCAAACAACAAATTGAGGACTTCAAAAATCAAATCCTCTACCTGGAAAACCTGGCCCGCGAGACCAAAGAAAATGTGGACAGCCAAATACAGGACCTTCAGCAACAAATAAAAAACAAGGTAACGGAACTGCTGAATGCCCTGAACGGGAACATGCCCAAAATACCAAACCTGAAGACCTATGTGACCAACGATGCTTTTTATGCCGAGTACAAATGGCAACCCGAATTCAAAAACAGCCCGATTGTCATTATTGAGGATGTGTTGCAGGTGAATGTGGCCGACCGGAATAAGGCGCTCACCATCACCACCAAGTTCGAAAAACCCTTCGATGCATCCAAACCCGCCAAGGTTAACGGTTCGGCCCGTTTCGAAAAATTCGGGATCGACCTGGTACCCTTGCTGGCTGTTAATTTTAATTTCCTGGAATTCAAAACCGGGTCGTCGCAAAAAACCGATGTAAAAGTCGATATCGATAAAGACAAACCCATCGAATTTAAAGGTGCGCTGAGTTTTGTCAACAACCTGCAAAGCATTATCCCCAGCGGCGGTTTTTCGGACGACGGCCCCTTTATCGAGCTGAAACCGACCCAGGTTACTGCCGGCTTCAACATCAGCATTCCCAACGTGGAAGTGGGTATTTGTATGATTTCGAATATGAGCCTGGGTGCGCGGGTTACCCTGCCGTTTACCGGCGCGCCGCTCACGATGGGCTTCAATTTCTGTACACGTGAGAACCCGTTCCTGTTAACCGTCTCCTGTTTCGGCGGCGGCGGTTTCTTCATGATGGTCACCACCCTGCGCGGTTTGCAGTCAATCGAAGCGGCCTTCGAATTTGGAGCAGCCATGTCGCTGAACGTGGGAGTGGCTTCCGGTGGCGTTTCGGCCATGGGCGGCTTCTACTTCAAATTTGAACTGGTGATGCAGGAAGTAAACGGCGAAACCGAAGAAATCGGTTTAACAACACTCACCGGATACCTGCGCATCAACGGACATTTATCCATACTTGGATTGATCAAGGTTTCGTTAGAGTTCTACCTGGCTTTTACCGCCGTGTTCAAGGGCGACAAAGTGGAGAAACTGGAAGGCATTGCCACCCTGAAAGTGAAAGTAGAAGTCCTGTTCTTCAGCAAAACCGTTTCGGTGACTGTTCGTCGCGAACTGAAAGGCGCCGATGCCGATCCGAAGTTTATTGAAATGATTGACCAGGACGACTGGCAGGAATACTGCCTGGCTTTCGCCAGTTAATTTGATACATGTTGAATTTCGAAAAAACAAAGATATGCCACAGGAAATCATATTTACCACGTTGCCGCACCAGCGAACCAAGGTCAACGGTGAAGACATGCTCAAACTTTCGGTTTTCGTTTCCGTCAAACTAAGTACACCGCACGACACGACGCTCGGCGAGTTTGAAGACATTATGGCCTGGCCTCAAAAAGCGCTGAATGCGGGGTTTAAGTTTCGGCTGCAAAACGGCGCCTTGCTCGATGCCCAACTATTGGCAGACCAACTGGATCCGGAACTGTATCAGGTTATTTTCCACAAAGACATCAAAGTGGATGATTTCAAAGAGGAAGAAAATCTCTCTACCCGAAAAATTTATTCCTTCCCGATGAAGCATGTGCAGGATTTTATCCTGAAAACCTACATGCAGGAAGCCGTGATCAATCCCACGCAAAAGGTTACCCCCGAAAAATTTGTCGATGAATTGAACCTGGGCGCTATTTCGCGGATCAAACTCAACCCGCAGACCATCCAACAGGTAAACCAGCCCAGGCGCACAGGCGCCCTGAAGGCACAGAGCCTGATGATGAAGCAGGTGGACACCGACAGGCAGTTGCGGGCCACGATTCAACAAAACAAATTTAAACGTTTTGAGAAGCAGATGGATCCGAAAAACGACTTCACCCAACTACGCCAGTTTCATAAGGTAGACAGGCAGGTAGGGCCGAAACTGCAAATCCAGCTGAAAAAGCCAAGCTTCGAATTCCACGATATTTTGTCTACCATCACCAGTTACCCGCAAATCATGCGAAAACTGGGCATTGTGCTCGACTTCGTCATCCCTTACAACGCATCCATCCCGAACAAAGGAACCATCCAACTGGTTCCCGAAGGATTGGTTTTCGATGAAGAGGGAACCACTGTTTCTATCCCGGCAACAGCCTACGAGATTACCAACCCGGGGTTTTACATTGGCGACAAAAACGACTCCATCTTCAAACAGGGATTTGTAAAAATTAACACCGACAACTTTGCGGTGGTGCAGGTTGACGCCGACGGCACAGCGCTGAAAACATCGAACATGGCCGAAAACAAGGTCCAGGAAATTGCCCGTTTTTACGAGATACGGGCCAACCTGTCGGTCAGCGCCATGCTGAAAGTCAAAGAAATGGAAGAAGTTGAACCGCCAAAGGATGAAGGGCTCCCCTTTATGCGCTCGGCAGGCATTGCCATTACCAAAAACGGGATGGCAGAGCACTTGTTTACGCGGGTGCAAAATAACATTCAGATCAAACAATCCTTCGTCAGCGCTTCTCCCCAGATCATGCAGATGCAGCCTAAAATGCAGATTCAGGGCGTTGTCCCTCAAACCATCCAATTGAAGGTGAAAGCGCCGGTTAAAGTTCTTTATTCAGACGATGTCATCCAGGGATACCAAATGGACATTGCTTACGATGACGATCCAAATAAATGGCATTCGCTACACCAGCGGCAGGATGAATACGTTTGGTACGACGAACAAAACAATCCGCACCCGATTGAAGGCATTCAGCCGGATGAAGGCTGCATCCAACTTGGTCTTGCCGAAGACCCGGAAAACCCCGACGATGTGTTTGTTTCGGAAACCCTCGCACGCTGGGAAGGCTGGAGCCTTTCTGTCCGAAAACCCGGCTATGCCATCAACGATTCTGAAGATTACGAGTTGCAGGAGGGCGAAACCCAAAAGAAAGACTTTGTTTACAAGTCGAAAACACAGGAGGCGCAAAAATATGCCTTCGACCCGGACCTGGATTTCCGCATCAATGCCCATTCAAAAATTGTTGCAGGTACACTGCCGAAACTCCGCTTTGGCAAAGACTACCGCGTACGCATCCGGGCGGTCGACCTGGCCGGAAACAGCGTCCCCTTGCTGAGCCAACCCGAAGCTCCAGGAGAAACCATCCGGTCCAACATCCGTTATATGCGTTACGAACCGCTGGCCAGCCCCATCGTGCTGGTGGGTAACGAACTAAAAGACGGCGAATTTCTGGAAAGCATGGTTATCCGGTCAAACTACGATCAATCGGTTGGCGAATACGAAAACAGCCACCCGGTTGACGGGAAAAAACTGGACGATCATTCGTTGCGCTACCTATTGCCACCCAAAAACAGCCAACAAATAGCCGAAACACACGGGATGTTCGAAAAAGCCTTCGGCAACCCGGATTTGGCAAAAGAGATTTACCAGATCATTACGTCACACGAAGGCCTATATCAGCAAGACGAAAAAAACAAGGAAAAAATTTACAAACCTTCAGAAGTTGAGATTATTTACCTGCCCGACCCAATGGCCGCCGGTGTGGCATTATTTCTGGCAGAAGATTGCGAAACTACCCATACGCAGGAATTCAGCCCGCGTATGTTCAGTTTCTTTTCGAATGATGAACTGACACCGAACCAAACCAACTCGGTTGACAAACCCGAAGACTGGTACCATGCAAAACACCTGCGCATCCGACTCGAAGAGGGCCCGACAGAGGCCAAATGGAATGCCGGCCAAAGGCAACTGACCATTTATCTTCCCAAAGGATTGCGTACCCGGATTAAATTCAGCACATTTTGGAGGGAAAAAGATTTGAAGCAACTTTCGGCCATCTGGGAAATGGTCAAAAAAGCTTCGCCGGGGAACCAGGCTGAGCTGGAAAAGCTGGCTTTCAGCGGCCAGCACTGGATGGTTAGCCCTTCGCGCGAAATGGAACTGGTACACGCTCTGCAGCAACCCCTGGAAGAACCGGTCATTCAAAATTTATTGCCCAACCGCGATTTTTCGGACACCACAGCCGACATCAACATCCGATTCAAAATACATGGCGAAAGCACCGAAAAAGTAGAATTGCAGTCGCGCTGGACTGAACCTATCGATGATGGAATCTCGGTAAAAATAAAAGAACGGCAGGGAACCAACAGCATTTCCGATGTGCTGGTAAACTATCAGGACGAAATTATTACGAAAGGAACCATTCCGGCCCCCGAAGTTCTGGTCAGGCCACAAGTGCAAAACCTGCAGGTAGCGCCAATCAAAAAATTTGAAATGCGTACGAAGGCCGATTTTGAGCGGGACCCGCAACCAGGCGCCGTGCGCTTAAACAACCTGTATAAAACGCAGACCGTTTCGTACCAAAAATTTGAAGTGGAGAAGCAAGCAGCGCCTAAGACCCTGGTTAACCAGGTGAAGTTTGATGTACAGGAATACAAGTTCAGCTTTGTCAAACAAATGATGTTCCGAATCAAAGCGCTTGAACAGCAGTTTAGCGACACCAAACACCGCTGGGTAGATTACCGTCTGGTAGCCGCATCGCGCTACCGCGAGTATTTTGATAAAATACTGGCATCCAACCCCGAGCTCTCAACCACCCGGGAAAGCAGTTGGATGGAACGGGTAAACATTCCCAGCACCGCGCGGCCAAAAGCCCCGGAAATCGATTACATCATCCCGACCTTCGAATGGCGGAAAACCCAAACAGCCGATGCCGTGCGCCATCAACGGGTGGGCGGCGGACTGCGTATTTTCCTGAAACGGCCCTGGTATTCTACCGGCGATGATGAAATGTTAGCTGTCATCCTGCCCGACCGGACAATCAACACCGGCATGTTAGCCATGCGAGCCCCGGGCTATTCCGACTATTACACCAACTGGGGGATCGATCCAATCCTGTATTCCGTGCAACCTGCAGGTTTTTCACCAGCTGACCAGGATTTCCGCATGAACCCCGTGATTGATGATGACCTCCAATACCCCGACCGGAATGCCAAGGCAAAAGCCGTAGCCTACCCGGTTCACTTTGACGAGGACCGCCAAAGCTGGTTCTGCGATCTCAGTATCAATCCCGGCAACATGTATTTCCCCTTTGTAAAACTTGCCCTGGCGCGTTACCAACCCTATTCGGTGAGGAAAGACAATGAGGATGTTTGCCTTTCACCGGTTGTGATGGGACATTTTATCCAGTTGATGCCCGACCGGCAAACCACCATCCGGTTTAAGCGCGACGACCTCAACTCGAAATTCACGGTAACGGTTGAAGGGCCGATTTACAACGACCGCCTGGCCAAGTACGGAAACTATAACTTCCTGCGTATCAGCTTTCAGGATTCGCGGATTGCCCAGCCAATCTTTGGCACGGTAAGCGACGGCACCAACGACAAGGACCTGAACGAGGAGGGTGTTGAAATCCCGATCAACGCCCGGATCATCGAAAACAACCGGTTTAGCATCAGCCGCGAGTTTAATTTACCGAGAAAGTATAAAACAGAAGCCTTCCAGATCGTTATTGAAGAATACGAGCGTGGCCCGAACAAAATAGGCGGCCTGCCTGCCGCGTACCAGAACCGGTTGGAACAGTCGGAAGAAACCGACCGCCTGATTTATGCCGATGTATTTAATATTAACGCCCGGGAGAAATAAAAAGATTGTTTCATTAGCAACCGGTATTCGATCCTTAAAACATTAAAATCCGATGTGTGAAAGAAATCTCACGCATCGGATTTTTGTTGATGGTACAGACGAATCCACTGGCCCCGCGTTAAGCATAAAAAGGAGATCGGTATTCGTATGCCCTTGGGTAATGTCAAAAGAAATTATATAATTTTACAGACAAATTTTTGTGACGTGAGCAAAACTAAACCAATAGGAATAAATTTCGAAACACTGGAAGCGGATTACCTGCCACACGTGTCGGTTGACTGTGTTGTGTTCGGATTTCATGATAACCAACTGAAGGTCCTTCTTTTAAAATCAAGAATGATTGATGAGTGGAGCTTGCCCGGAGGTTTCGTGGCTAAAAATGAAACACTTGAACAGGCAGCTGCGCGTGTATTACAGGAACGTACCGGACTGAGTGAGATTTTCCTGAGCCAGTTTCATGTATTCAGTGATCCCACCCGGGCTAATCCGGCTCTGAAACAAGATAAACTGGAAAAAGCCGGCATCAGCCTGAAAAATTACGAATGGCTTTATCAACGGTTTTTATCGGTTGGTTTTTATGCGCTGGTGGAATTCTCCAAAGTAGAACCTCAACCGGATGTTTTCTCAGACCACTGTGAATGGCACAATATCGACCAGCTTGGTTCGCTGATGATGGACCACCGGCAGATTCTTGAAAAAGCGCTCGTAGCCATGCGACTCCAGCTTCGCTACCAGCCAATCGGCTACAACCTGCTGCCCGGGAAATTTACCATGCCTGAATTACAAAAGCTGTACGAAACCATTTTGGGCAAGGAACTGGACCGCCGGAATTTTCAACGAAAAGTATTAAGTTATAAAATCCTCAAAAGACTGCCCGAACGACGACTGGGTGTGGCTCATAAATCTCCTTATTTATATACGTTTGATATCGAAAATTACAACAGGGCCCTGCAGGACGGATTAAGCGGCGACTGGTAAGCTACTGACATTCTTTTTCTTATAATTCTTTTCCCAAATAAATAACAAAAACGGGGATGTATTTCCAAATAAATTCTACATTTGCGGTGGATTTGGTTCTATGGATCCGGCAACTGCCGGATTCGGATGAAAAGGGAATCCGGTGTAAAACCGGAGCTGTACCCGCAGCTGTAAACCTTGTATAATCTTTCTGAACCCCAGCCACTGTCAGGCAGCTGCCTGACGGGAAGGCATCAGAAAGTAAGGTGAGCCAGAAGACCTGCCAAAGTCCGTAATTTATATGAACAATAGCTTCGGGAATAAAGCTGGTGAAATCTAATCGTGTATTTTTCACAAATTTTATCCTAAGCTCATATTCTGTTTAAAGAAATGAGACGGTTTTTTATTATTGCAGGAATTTTATTCCTCTTCTTGAATGACGCCTCTGCCCAGGAAGAAAGTGTGACCGACACCATCCTGTTGCACGAGGTCACTTCGTATGCTACGGTAAAAAAATACCAGGCAGGGGCAAAAGTCGAATCCATACCAAGCGCCCAAATTGATATTGTACAAGCCACCAGCCTTGATCAGTTATTGATGCGATTTACCCCTATTTACCTGAAATCCAATGCTGGGGGTTTATCTACCATTCGCATCCGCGGAACAGCTCCTGATCATACCTCGGTTAATTTTGGCGGTATTAACATCAACTCCCTGACCTTAGGGCACTCCAACATGTCGAAGGTGCCGGTTTACCTTTTTGACGGACTTGAATTGCAGTACGGCAGTTCATCGGCCGTTAACGGTTCGGGCTCCATTGGCGGTGCGGTCCACCTAGGCTTGCACAACAATTGGACGGATGGCGCCCGGGTTAAAGCAACTGTTTCCGAAGGCTCTTTCGGTGAACAATTGTATGGCACGAAAGTGTTCGTTGGCAACGGCAAGTTCGAGTCGGTTACGCGACTGTATTATTTCATGTTGAAAAACGACTTTAAATTCATTAACCCCTCCGACAATAAGCGCTATACGCAACGCGGCGCCATGATTGAAAACATGGGCTTGATTCAGGAACTGAATTACAAGGTCAACGATAAAGAATGGTTCAAATCCGCCTTGTGGCTTGAACACGACTGGCATCAGATTCAGTTGCTGATGGATGAGGTAAAATCGGATAATGCCCGGCCTGAAATGCTCGATAACAAGCATATTCGTTTTTGGTCGGAGTACGAAAACAGCAAGCATACCTTCAACTACAAGGCTGGTTTTGGTTATGTACACGACATGCAGTTATACAATGCCAACCAAGGTGCGAAAATTGGTACCGACCGGTTGATTGGCGAACTGGAAGGCAACCAGGATTTTGGGGTGAGATTTGGATACAAAGCAGGCGTCAAATACACTTACCTTAAACCCAATGTGTATGCCTACGATAAAGATGTGATTGATTATGAGCAGCAGGCCGACTTCTACCTGTCGGGCTTTTATATGCCGTGGAACAAGCTTAAAATGACTCTAAATCTGCGCCAACAAGTTGTTACCAACTTCGAAGTGCCGTTTACGCCTTCGCTGGGTGCTGAATATCGCTTGTTTTCGGATGAGGTTTCGGTGATGAAACTAACCGGAAGTGTTGGACGAAGCTACCGCATTCCCACCTTTAACGACCGCTTTTGGGCTGTTGTGGGCAACCCCGGCTTGAAGCCCGAAGACGGGATGAACTATGAACTGGGGTGGCAATACCAATTTTGTACAACTGCATTCCAAACCGACTTGAAACTGAACGCTTTTTATCTGGATGTAAAAGATTGGATTGAATGGGCCCCGGCCAGCGGCGGATGGGAACCCTTCAATAAATCGCGGGTTGTTAGCAAAGGGGTTGAAGTATCCTCAAACACAGATGTTTTTATGGATAAGTTTCATTTCAACCTCCGGTTGAATTACAACTTTAACCCAACTGAAATTAAGGATGATGAAAACACTGATTTAATTGGCCGTCAGGTGGTTTATGTTCCCAAACACATAGGCAACGCGTTTCTGAATGTTTTATATGAAAAGTGGAGTGTTTTTGCAGATGGTAACTATACCGGCGAGCGGTTGGCCAATTACTCGGGCAATATTTTCAACCCCAAAGGCGAAATGCTGGACGATTATTTCCTGATGAACTGCGGCTTGTCGCGCAAGCTGAAGTTGAATAACCACCAATTCAACCTAACCTTTGCCATCAATAACCTGCTAAACAAGGCTTATTACAACCAACCGGGTTATGCCATGTGGGGGCGTAGCTTCCGTTTTACTCTTTCAACCGATTTAAATTTTAACAAAAACTAAATAATGAACATCATGAAAAAGTTATTCAAATTACTCCCTTTTTTGTTTTTAACGATAGCTCTTTTTAGCTCCTGTTCTGATGATGATGATAATGGATTATATCCAAGTGAATTAACCAAAGGCGCTTATGTACTAAACTATGGGGGGTACTCACAGAATACCTCTTCGATTACAAAATATGATTACGAGAACGACGAACTGACAGCATTCTACTACCAACAACAAAACGCAGGTAGCAAAATTGGTTCGGCCCCGCAGTACATCTACGAATACGAAGATCGTTTGTACCTGATGAACAACAACCCGGACCGTGTGTTGGTGGTTGACCCGCTTTTTGTGGCACAGGATACCATAACCACTTACATTGAAAAACCCCGTTATTGTGTTGCTAATGGTAATTACCTGTATATTTCGTGCTGGGGCAACGAGTTCGACTATGCCAATGGCGTTCCTGGAAGCTACATCGTTAAATACAACGTGGTTACCAAAACTGTTGAAAAGAAAATCGCTTTGGCCGGCGGGCCGGAAGGCTTGGCTATTGCGAATGGAAAATTGTATATTGCGTTGGGCTACGCTAAAAAGATTGCGGTAATGAACCTGACAACAGAAGCAATTTCGTATATCACGACAGATGCAGTATCAAGCTATTTTGTGAAAGATAAAAGCAATAACCTTTATGTAAGTTTAGTTAGCTCCTGGTCGGACCCTTCAACCGAAACGGGTTTAGGCTATATAAACACCACAACCGATGCAATGACCTTGTATCAACTGGATAATGTAAGCACTTCGTATGCTTCTGTCATGTCATTCAGCAAAGACTATACTAAGTTATATGTGATTGCCGCCGGTTACGATGCCAACTGGAATATGGTTGGTGGCGTCCAGGTATTCAATACAACATCCAAAACTTATGAAACAGAACCACTGGTTCGCGGCCTGACCGGTATCAACGGTGTTTCGGTGAACCCGATTGACGGCAGAACTTATGTATTTGTTAACAAAGGGAGTACGGTAAATGGCGATATGATGATCTACACAACCGACGGTGAACTGGAAACAACAAAAACGGTCGGTTCTGCTCCAGCAATGGCTATCTTCCTTGATTAGTATAAGTTAATTTTCAACTAAAATGGCAACAATAACCTTAGTCACCGGTGGAGCCCGCTCTGGCAAAAGCAGTTTTGCCCAGCAAATGGCCGAAAGCAAAAGCGACCGGCCTGTGTATCTGGCCACGGCCCGCATTTGGGACGAAGATTTTGCCATGCGCGTAAAACGGCACCAGGCCGACCGCGACCAACGCTGGCAAACCGTGGAAGAAGAAACAGTTTTGTCGAAGCATGATTTCGCGGGAAAAACGGTGTTGCTCGACTGTATTACGCTTTGGCTGACCAATTTCTTTCACGCTCACCAGTATGAGCCTGAAAAAACCCTGGCGGCGGCCAAAGCCGAATGGATAAAATTTACCGCCCGGGATATGGACCTGATCGTTGTTACCAACGAACTGGGCATGGGCGTTCATCCCGAAAATGAAATGGCGCGTAAGTTTGCCGATTTGCAGGGCCGGATGAACCAGTTGATCGCCCGGCAAGCCGGTACGGTTTACCTGATGGTTTCAGGCATCCCGGTGAAGATAAAGTAATGAGTAGCGAGTAGCGAGACACGAGTAATCACGACCCGCTACTTATTACTTACGACTTACTACTTACGACTTATTACTTACGACTCAATACTTTTCAAATGACAACTTCATTAACAGACCAACTTCAACGTAAAATCGACCTGAAAACCAAGCCTGCGGGAGCTTTGGGACAGCTCGAAGAAATTGCCCTGCAATTGGGCCTGATTCAGAATACACTTTCTCCCAAACTCGAAAAACCAAGCTTATTGGTTTTTGCTGCCGATCATGGTATTGCCGACGAAGGTGTAAGCCCGTATCCGAAAGAGGTAACCTGGCAAATGGCCATGAATTTTTGTACCGGGGGCGCTGCTGTCAGCGTTTTTTGCCGGCAAAACGGAATTGCCCTGAAAGTGATTGATGCCGGTGTGGATTTCGATTTTCCGGCAGGAAGCCCGATTATTGATGCAAAAATTGCCCGTGGCACCAAAAATATGCTGAATGAACCAGCCATGAGTTTAAGTGAATGCCGCCTGGCCATGAACCGCGGCGCAGGCTATGTCCGTCAGGAAGCTCTGGGTGGTTGTAACACCATTGCCTTTGGCGAAATGGGTATTGGAAACACCTCTCCCTCGTCGTTGTTGATGCACCGGTTTATGAACCTGCCGGTTGAACAATGCACCGGCAAAGGAGCCGGCATGGAAGGTGAAAAACTGGATCACAAAACTGCCATCCTGAAAGCCGTTTCGGAAAAGTACGATCCGCAAACGCCCGAAGAAACGCTGGCTACCTTTGGCGGATTGGAAATAGCCATGATGACGGGGGCTATCCTCGAGGCTAAAAAACTGGATATGGTCATCCTGATCGACGGTTTTATCGCCACGGCAGCCACGCTGACAGCCATTCAGTTTGATGCGGCTGTCCGCGATAACTGCATCTTTTGTCACGCGTCTGAAGAACGCGGTCACCGACTGATGCTGAAACACCTGAATGCAAAACCGGTATTGAGCCTTGACATGCGCCTGGGCGAAGGTTCGGGTGCGGCTGTAGCCTATCCGGTAATCAAAGCCGCCGCTACGTTTATCAATGAGATGGCCAGCTTTGAAGATGCCGGGGTTTCAAATAAGGAGGAAAAAAGTGCAAAGTCCGTGCGTTCATAAGTCCACAAGTTTTTCCGAACTTGAAACTCATATTCATGAAAGAACAAATCAACCTGTTATTGACGGCAGTCATGTTTTACACCCGCATTCCGGTACCGAAGTCGCTGGCTTTCTCCAACGAACGGCTGAACCGTTCAACACGCTACTTTCCGATGATTGGCTGGATTGTCGGGGGGATCGGCGCGGCGGTATTTTACGGGCTGAATCTGTTGCTGCCGTTTCAATTGGCTGTTTTTTTGAGTATGCTGGCTACCATTTTTGTGACCGGCGCTTTCCACGAAGATGGCTTTGCCGACTTTTGCGACGGCTTTGGCGGAGGCTACACCCGCGAAAAGATTTTCACCATCATGAAAGACAGCCGGATTGGCACTTACGGGACCGTCGGCCTGATCGGCATGTTGGGAACCAGGTTTCTGGCGCTGCAAGCCTTTCCTCCCGCAACCATCCCTTTGGTTTTAATTGCCGGTCATGCTCTCAGCCGTCTGATGCCGGTGCTGGTCATTTTTACCGGCACCTATTCGCGCGAAGATGAACTCAGTAAAACCAAACCGATTGGCAAACGCGGAAAAAACTCCGACCTGGTACTGGCTGTTGTCTTCGGACTAGTCCCGTTGGCGTTGTTCCCCTGGCAGTTGATGGCTGTCGCGTTGCCGGCATCGGCGCTGATCACCATTCTTTTCAAAATGTATATTGACCGAAAAATTGGTGGCTATACCGGCGATTGTTTGGGCGCTCTGCAGCAAATAACTGAAGTGGTGTTTTATATCTGTTTGCTGGGGGGTTTTTGAATGTTAAATGGTAACGAACCCGAGTGGATAGGATTTTCATTGGAGGTAATCTGTTAAAAATCCTGAAGCTGGATAATTGATTCTGTACAAATTGTCCCGATTATCCCTATTAACGCTTCAGAGCAAAGGAACAGCCCTATTTAAAATTTAATTATCGTTCGATTTATCTTAAAAATACCTTTGGAACTTGTTATTATTCGCCATACGTCATACACGCGTTGATGTGCCTGCCGGAATTTGCTACGGACAGAGCGACGTACCGCTTGCCGGTTCATATCAGCAGGAGCTTGAACAGCTAAAAGCAAAGCTTGCCGGATTAACCTTTGGCACCGTTTTTTCCAGCCCGCTCATCCGCTGCCGTCGTTTGGCCGAAGATCTGTTTCCCGAAGAGGCGATCGTCTTTGATCACCGGTTGAAGGAACTTAACTTTGGCCAGTGGGAGCTTCAACCATGGGAGCAGATTTATGCGACTTATGAAGGAAAACAATGGATGGACAACTACCTGGATACACCCTGTCCCGGGGGCGAATCTTACCTGGAGTTCCGGCAACGGGTCAGTTCATTCTTAACCGAATTGAAAACGCCACCACCCGGTCAGGTAGCCGTGGTTACCCATGCCGGGGTGATTCGCCTGATAAAATCCATTCTGAAGGATCAATCCATGGACGAGATTTTTACCACTTTTGCACCTGAATATGGCGGTGTTTACGAATTTAAAATCAAATGAAACATCAACAATTAAAGCCGATCCTGTTTGTTGGCACAGGTTCCGATGTAGGCAAGTCGGTGATCAATGCTGCTTTTTGCCGGATCTTCAGACAGGATGGTTATCACCCGGCGCCATTCAAAGCGCAAAACATGTCGCTGAATTCGTATGCCAGCGCCGAAGGACTCGAATTGGGGCGAGCCCAGGCCATGCAAGCCGAAGCCTGCGGCATTCCCTGCCTCAGCGCGATGAACCCGATCTTGCTTAAACCTACCAGTCAACAAAAAGCGCAGGTTATTTTAAACGGCAAACCGCTGGGAGATCAAACAGCGCAGGAGTATTTCATGAAGACCGATCGTGATTTTCTGTTTGCCGAAGCGATGAAAGCCTGGCAGTCACTCAACGAAAAATATAACCCTATTGTGATGGAAGGGGCCGGGAGCATTTCTGAAATCAATCTTTGGGATAAGGATATCACCAACATGCGTGCGGCGCTTGAAACCGGTTCGCCCACCGTCCTGATTGCCGACATTGACCGCGGCGGTGTGTTCGGCAGCGTGTACGGCACCATCAAATTGCTTCCCGATGCAGAGCGAAAACTCATCAAGGGTATTCTCATCAACAAGTTTCGCGGAGATATCAGTTTATTCGAAGAAGGACGCCACATGTTGGAAAAGCTGACCGGAGTGCCGGTTATCGGGGTGGTTCCTTATTTTAACGACATTCATATCGATCAGGAAGACAGTGTGGTCATCGACTACAAACGCGGTGGCGTGAAAGATGGTAACAAGCTAAATGTAGCCGTGGTGCTGCTGCGGCACATGAGCAACTTCACCGATTTTAACATGCTGGAGCGCATGCCCGGCATCAACCTGTATTATTCGGCCAACCCCGAAGAGATTGTCAAGGCCGACATCGTGCTGATTCCCGGTTCGAAGAACACCATTTCAGACCTGGTGTATCTGCGCGAACGTGGGCTGGCCAAGGCAATCATCCAGGCTTCGGAAACCGGAAAAGGCATTTATGGCATATGCGGCGGTTACCAGATATTGGGTGAAGGAATACGAGACCCTGATCATGTGGAGGGCGAAATTGAGGCCATTCCCGGACTTGGTTTACTTCCGGTGACAACGACCCTGACCAAAGAAAAACGAACGGTGCAAACCCGCTTTAAGTTCAGGGATCTGGCCGGAGAGTTTACCGGTTACGAAATTCATATGGGCGAAACGCGTTTGTCCGACGGCGAACCGCTCTGCGAACTGGCCGACGAAACCCGGGACGGCTGTTTTGTTTCGCCCAAACTATGGGGAACCTACCTGCACGGGATATTCGACAACAGCACGGTGGTGGAGAAAATCCTGAAAGCCAATCAATTGCAAGCCAAAGTAGCTGAATTTGATTACGCCGCTTTCAAAGAAGAACAATACGACAAGCTGGCCGCGCATGTGCGTGCGCATGTGGATTTGGAATATGTGTATTCGGTTTTAAAAGAAAAAAAGTAAGAGAGATGAGCGTCATCCCGAACTTGTTTCGGGACCTGCATTATTTGCAAACAGATCCCGAAACAAGTTCGGGATGACTCGTAACTAAAAAGATGGCTTTTATTTATGGACAATTTTTACTTCATCTTACTCCCCCTGTTCATCGGTTTTGCACTCGACTGCCTGCTGGGCGACCCACGCTGGTTGCCACACCCCGTGCGGCTGTTCGGCCGGCTCATCAGTTGGTTTGAAAAGCGCTTTAACCGAGGCAGCTACCGAAAATTGGAAGGAGCCTTCACCTCGGCTTTGCTGGTTGGAGGCAGCTGGTTGTTTCTTCATTTCCTGGTTGATTACATAGAAGCGCAGCCCGCCGTTTTTATCGTTGTGGCCTCGGCCGGTGTTTTCTTCGGTCTGGCCAACCGCAGCCTGATTTACGAGTCGTGGCTGGTGATCCGGGTCCTGGAGCACGATGGGTTGGAAGCCGGGCGCAAACAGCTGAGTTTCATTGTTGGCCGCGATACCACCCAACTGAATGAGCAGCAAATCCGCACAGCCGTGTTGGAAACCATGGCCGAAAACCTCAGCGACGGGGTGATTGCCCCCCTCTTCTACTATGCCCTGGGTGGCATTCCGACGCTTTTTGCCTACAAAATGGCCAGCACCCTCGACTCAATGATTGGCTATAAAAATGAACGGTTTAAAACCTATGGCTGGTTTGCCGCCCGGCTCGACGATCTGCTCAACCTGATTCCGGCTCGCTTAACGGCCTTGCTGATGGTTTTGGTTAGCCTGAGTTGGAGCGGCCTCGCCCATGTTTTTCGCTATGGCCGTCAACATGCCAGTCCCAATGCCGGTTACCCCGAATCTGCGCTGGCCGGCATCCTGAAATGCCGCTTTGGCGGGCCCAACGTGTACCACGGCCAGCTGGTCGAAAAACCCTACATCGGCCATCAGCTGAAAACGATTACTTCCCGCGACTTTTTGATGGCGGCTTATGTGAATACGGCAAGCACGGTGGCGATGGTGGGGGGAATTGTGGTGGTATACTGGTTAATCTGATTTTTTGCCCGATTTATTTGCCCTCAAGCCAGACGGGCTCAAACTTTTCCAACCGATGAAAAATTTGCAAAGATCTGTATTTTGCCGGTCTCAGAAGTTCGGATACCGTTTATTTGCATTTTCTTTGCACCAAAATCGTTATTCATGTCCAATTACTCCCACCTCATATTCGACCTGGATGGTACGCTGATTAACTCAAAAACCGGCTTATACAACTCGCTGAGTTATATGCTCAGGGAAATGCAGCTCGATCCGAAAGGCGCAGCCTGCATCGACCAGATGATTGGCCCGCCCATCCAGGATGGACTGAAGCAGGTACTGGGATTTAACGACAGGCAGGTAGAATTGGGAGTCAGGTTATTCCGCGAATATTACAGTCAAAAAGGTTTATACGAAGGCGAACTTTATCCGGGAATTACCGAACTGCTCGAAGAGTTGCAGGCGCAAGGCAAAAAGCTGTTTATCGCTACTTCAAAAAAAGACCGCTTTGTTGAAACGGTGTTACGCGAGTTTGAACTGGACCGTTACCTGACCGATTTTCAAGGCGCCGGAGACGGCGCTCTTCATACCAAAGCAGAGCTGATTACCCGTTTAATGGACCGGAACCGGTTGACCGCATCGAAACAGATCGTCATGATTGGCGACACCCGCTACGATATTACCGGAGGAAAAGCCAATGAAATCAGCACCATTGGCGTTGGATACGGCTTTGGCAATTCTGCCGAAATCAAATCCCTCCAACCCGACTATTATGTCGAAGATGTTGATGAATTAACCGAATTACTGGCGGTTAAGTATGAATAATCTTCAGCTGTTCGATAAAAAAATCAGAGGCTTCTTTATCTTTTATGTTGGCCAGGCTCCAAAAGCTTTTCGATTGTTTCTCAAGATCGGCAATGATGATTTCCAGGTACTCAACCGAATTAGCCGGAGGCAGAAACTGGCGAATAATATTTTTCAGCAATAAAATGCCCAGCAAAGTCAAAATAGGAATATACCAAGTGAATGAAAAGGCGCCGACGAAAAAGAAAAGGATATTCAGGATCGCGCTGACCATTCGTTTTGTTTTTTCCTTTCTGGGCGTAATGGCCGATTGAAGCCCGTGTACATTGATTGTTTTCATGTAATGGCTGATCCGCTTATTTGCGGATAAACTATCCAGGATATTTTTGGTTGAAGTCAGCTTTAATCCCCAGTATTGGGTTGCATTCCAATAGGCTGATTTGTAGGCAGCAAAAATGCTGAATATGAGTGCCGCGAAAAAGTAAATAATCATGCCCATAATGTATTCTCCATTAGTCAAGGTGATGGTTGTTAAGATCAGTTGTTAAAAATACGAACCGACGAATTTAATAAAAGTCAACCAGAAGAATACATTTGAAACGGTAAATCTGCCGTACAATTGCGGTAAACTGCATTTTTTTGATCCAAAACAGGCCTTGATCTAGTAAGTTGATTCAAACTGCCGTAGAAAACGCACATCATTTTCAAAGAAATGACGGATATCTTTAATCCCGTATTTCAACATAGCAATCCGTTCGATACCCATCCCGAAGGCGAAACCGGTATATTTTTTTGAATCAATTCCGCACAAATCAAGCACATTGGGGTCAACCATGCCGCAGCCCAGAATTTCGAGCCAGCCGGTGTATTTACAAACATTACACCCTTTACCCCCGCAAATGGAGCAGCTCACATCCATCTCGGCCGAGGGTTCGGTAAACGGGAAGTAAGAAGGGCGCAGACGAATTTCGGTCTTCTCGCCAAACAGCTCGCGGGAGAAATAGAGCAAGGTTTGTTTCAGGTCGGCAAACGAAACATTTTCGTCGACATACAAACCCTCAATTTGGTGAAAAATGCAGTGTGCACGGGCCGAAATAGCCTCGTTCCTGAAAACCCGTCCCGGGAAAATGGCCCGGATCGGCGGTTGGATTTTTTCCATCACACGGACCTGAACTCCGGAGGTATGCGTGCGCAACAGCACATCGGGATTCCTTTGGATAAAGAAAGTGTCCTGCATGTCGCGTGCCGGGTGGTCGAGCGGAAAATTCAGCGCTGTGAAATTGTGCCAGTCATCTTCGATTTCAGGTCCTTCGGCCACCGTGAACCCCAACCGGGCAAAAATTTCAATGATTTCATTCCGTACCAGAGACAAAGGATGGCGGGTACCCGGCCGCATGGGCTCAGCCGGCATGCTCAGGTCAAGTCCGCTTGTTCCCTGATCAGCATTTTCAAAGCTTTCTTTCAGTTCGTTAATTTTTTGAAGGGCATACTCCTTTAACTCGTTAATTGCCTGACCGATGGCTTTTTTCTGTTCGTCGGGAACCTGTTTAAAATCGACAAACAACTGGTTTAACAAGCCTTTTTTACTCAGGTATTTAATGCGAAGCTCTTCAACATGTTCTTTGGTTGAAACACTTACCGCCTCAATTTCTTCTTTTAATTGCTTAATCTTTGCTAACATCTTCGAATGCTGTAGAATGGAAGCGCAAAGATAATCATTCGGTTGTAAATACTCAGAAACTGTTTCATTTTTATCGGGTTGTTAACCAACAAAAGCTGATTCATTTCCTTGAAAAATCTCATCTGAATCAGCTTTTACCCAATCTTTCCGCTGGCCTATTTAATGATCCTGATTTTTCGAACCCGGATATCTTCCAGTGGCCGGAAATCACTGTTCACCTCCACCCGGCTGATTTTGTCTGCCACCTCCATTCCTTCGAGCACTTCGCCAAAAATCGTATAAGTCCCGTCGATATGGGGGGCGCCACCAACTGTTTTATACACTTGCCGCTGTTGGGCGGTAAAAGTATGCCCGGTTTCTTTTTCAATATCATCCAGTTCGTGATCGGAATACGTTCTGCCGGTGATCATATAAAACTGGGAGCCATCGGAGCGGAGTTTGCTGTTTCCCCGGTCGGGTTTACGCGGAGAACCGATCATTCCTCGTTTGTGGTAAAACTGTGGAACAATGTGTGCAGGCAGCGTATAACCCGGGCCTTTCCAGCCAACAATATCGCCTTTTTCGGCGTAGCGGGTATCGGCAGCGCCGCTTTGAATACAAAAACCATTGATGACCCGGTGGATCAGCAAACTGTCGAAATAGTTTTCACGGACAAGTGCGATGAAATTGTCCCGGTATTCGGGGGTTTCGTTGAATAACCTGATTTTAATGTCCCCTTTGTCCGTTTCGATCAACAGTCCTTTTATTTTGCTGTTGGCTTCGCTGATTGCTTTATCGCCCGAGGTTTTTAAAGCGCTTAACGGCTGAGGCACAGTTCCTGCCTTTTTCAGCAAACCGGCAATAAAGGTTGAAGGAATGACGAAATGCTGGCTTTCATAATCAACAACCTCCGAATAGCCGATCCCGATGGCCATCCCGGTCGACGAAAAAACCGGGGTTCCGTATGTTTGCGCCCGGAACTGATTGGACACCCGGTAGCGCATGCTTCCGCCAACACGACCGTATTCGTTTACCTGCCCGCGGTGCAGCGGAAGCGCATTCCCCTGTGGCCTGGTAAGGTAAATCGTTTTGGACAGGCTGGACACTTTGTCGGGATGAAGCGGAATTCCTTCGCGTTTTATCCCGTCAACTTTCAGCAATACAAAATCGTTGATCCGGTCTACGGCCAGAAAACCGGCGACCTGGTATTTATTTGTTTCGTCAAGCGGGGTAACCAACGCCTCTGTTGCCCCCAGAATGGGCGATAAACGACAGACCAGTACGTTTGAATCAACAAAAAAAGCCGTTTCGCTTTCCAGTAAACGACCGTTGTCAAAACTTTCGAGTTTGACAATCGACGGAACAAAAGCAAGATAATCAGTCGCCGGTTCTGCCACCTTGTTTTTTTGTTGTTCCGTTTCTCCGTTGGCGTTATTCCTTTTTCCTCCTCCCGAAGAACAGGAAGCCAACAGAAATAATCCCCCTATGATATACACCAGTCTGCTCATTTTATGATTGTTACCCGGATTTTCACATCAGTCAGCGGGCGGTGGTTTTCATCCGTCTTTAGTTGGGCAATCTTATCGATGACTTCAAAACCGGAAATACATTCGCCAAAAATTGTATATTTTCCATCGAGATCGGGATAGCCGCCAACCGTGGTGTACGCTTTCCGTTGTTCTTCGGTAAATTCAAGCACATCCGGATCAAGGCGGTAGCGCGAATCAATATCTTTCTTCACCTGGCTGGCCAGTTTCCGGAATTCCTCTACCTGGTTTTCGGTTTTTAGTTTCTTCAATTTCTCGCGGATGTCGGGGGTATAAATCTGGTCGGTTATTTTCTTTCGGATCGGGCGGTTAACGGCAAGCTCCAGCGTGTCGAGTTCTCCTTCGGTGAATACCTTTCCCTTAATGATGAAAAACTGGGAGATATCTGACTGTTTAAACGGGTTAACCTCGTCGGGTTGGCGCGGAGCACAAAGCGCCCCTTTTTGATGAAAATGCGACCGGATGATCTCATCATCTACCGTATGGTCCGGGTCGCCGTAACCAATCCGCTTTCCCGGGGCAGCATTGCGCGATGACTTTGAACCTCCCTGGATCAGAAAATCCTGAATCACCCGGTAAAACAAGGTACCGTCGTAATAAGCTTCATTGGCCAGTTGGATAAAAGCATCCCGGTGTTTGGGCGTATCATTAAAAAGCCGGAAGCGCATGGTCCCCAGGTTGGTCGAAATTTCGGCGATGCGTTCATCCTGGGCTTTCGCGGGAAAACACAACGCGGTAAACAAACCGACAAATAAGGCAAATACTCTCATCATTTCACAATTTTCACACTCATCTTCAGATCGGCAAGAGGCCTGTTACTCTGGTCGGTTTCCACAGCTGCAATTTTATCGAGCACATCCAGCCCCTCCACCACTTCGCCAAAAACGGTATAACTCATGTCGAGTGAGGGGTATCCCCCGATGGTGGTATACGTTTCGCGTTGTTCCGGACTAAACCGGTACGCTTGCATTTTCCCGGTTTCGGCATTGGCCTCTTCCCTGATTTCGGCAACACGCACTGAAAATTTATCCTGATCACCTGCCTGACGTAACTGGTTCAGTTCATCCTGATATTTTGTAAAAACGCCCCGGACGATTTCCTGTTCTTTTTTCTGGTTAATCTGTAATTCCAAGGTATCCAAAGCCCCTTCGGTAAATACTTTTCCCTGTACAATATAAAATTGTGAGCCGGAAGAGCGTTTTTCGGGATTGACCTGGTCTCCCTGCCGGGCAGCGGCCAGCGCTCCCTTTTTATGAAAAAATACCGGATTGATTTCGGCCTGAATGGTATAGCCGGGATCGCCGGCTCCAAGCCGCTGCCCGGTTTGGGCATTCCTCGAATTCGGATCGCCGCCCTGGATCATAAAGTGATGAATTACACGATGGAAAAGCAGATCGTCGTAAAAACCTTCTCCGGCCAGTTTCAGAAAATTCTCTTTATGCAGGGGCGTTTCATCGTAAAGTTTCACTACAATATTCCCGAAATCGGTTTCAATCCTGACCAGGCTACCATCGGGTTTTTGCCCGGCATTTCCACACGAAAAACTAAAGATTGCTGATAAGAGCAAAGCCATTCCGATATATTTTCCCATAATCTCTTGATTTATCGCAAATATAAACATTCTGTCAGGTTGAAAAACGGTTTCTTTTTATGAATGAAACGAAATATTATGCAATCGCCGGAAAAACAGTAATTTTAACCCATCTATTTTTTAGTGAACGAGGATGAACACCATAATTGTTGATACGAATATCCGCATCGAAGGGATCCGGGTTACACATACTTTCCAGGTTTATCAGGCCATTGATCAGAATCGAGAATTTCTATCGACCTGGCTGCCCTTTGTCAGGCAAACCCGTTCCCAGGATGATACCGAAGCCTTTATCCGGTCGGTTCTGGCTGAGCAGGCAAACCGGAAAGAAGAGGTTTTTGTAGTGTGGTATAACGATTATTTTGCCGGTTTGATTGGTTTAAAAGACACCGATCACCTGAACCAGAAAACAGAAATCGGGTATTGGCTGATTGAAAAGATGACCGGAAAGGGAATCATGACCCGTTGCGTGAAAACCCTGACGGATTATGCGTTCTCCACCATGAAGATGAACCGGGTTCAAATAAAATGCGCCATTGGTAACGATAAAAGTTCGGCGATCCCAAAACGTCTTGGATTTCAGTTTGAGGGTATCGAGCGAGCAGGCGAAAAGCACACAGACCGTTTTCTGGATCTCGAAGTTTACAGTTTATTAAAATTGGAATGGGACAGAAAATAATTTTCACAAATATCAATATGCTGTTTTTTTGGATGATTTTATATCAAAATAACCTATTTTACACCACTAAATAGTTATTTAGAAAATAAACTGAGGTATCTAAGCATAATTCAGTCCGTTAAAACATGTTAATATCCCATGAGCCGACAAACTTTTTATAGGTAGAATCGTTTAATGTTTTGTTCGATTTTTTAATTTTAGCCTGATTTTTATCAACATGAAGGCAGAATTATGTTGAGCACCAAATGAAAGCAACATGGAAAACAAAACAATCAGAAGAACTTTGTATAAAGTTTTAAGGAAAACAGGAGTGCCCAGGGACGAGATTGAACTGGACGCTTCATTTCAGGAAGACCTGAAATTTGATCAGGTTGATTGGGCTTTATTTCTATTTTATCTGGAGAACTCGTTTAATATTGCGATTAAGGATGAAGAAGTTTCCAGACTATACCAGATTAAAGACTCAATTGAACTGGTAGCCGGCAGAGCATGAAGCAGGGTATAAATAGTTTCGTTTACCGGAAGAGGACATTTTTAAAAAGAATGTCCTCTTTTTTTATCCCTGAATCGTATATTTACCCGCATAATTAGGTGAAGCTGCCGCGTACCTATATAAAAGTCCTCATCTTGCTGTTTTTCCTGCTTTTTTTCAATCAAAATCCCAACAAATTGGGATTGTTACAACCGATCGGGCAATCTATTTTTGACCTATCGTTTAATTCATCCTGTCCGGAAAGGATGTTGAGCGTAAGCCATTAACCCGATTTTCAATTCTGTGGCAGCCGGTAATCATCGGCAGTCACGTTAAATTCATGCAACTCATTATGAAGAACGTAATCATTGTCATGCTGTTATTGCCATGCTGTCTTTTTGCCTATCCCGAAAACGACCCGACTACCAGAAAACCGGACACCATGTTGTTTGGCGATGTAAGATCTGTTGACGGGCATATTCCTTTTGCAAGCATTCAAATAAAGGGAACGACCATTGGCACTGCAGCCGACCTCACGGGCCATTTTAAGCTGGTGGCGGCGCCTGTCGGAAAACAAACGGTCATTATTTCGGCAATTGGCTACCGGACACGGGAATATGTAGTTGAACTGATTTCAGGAACCGGCGTCACCTTAATGGCCGAACTGGATCCCGACCAGATTGGCCTGGAGCAGGTGGTTGTATCGGCCAACCGGAGTGAAAAATCGCGCCGGGAAACAGCGACCATCGTGAGCACCATTAGTCCCCGCCTGTTTGAACGCACACAAAGCGTCACCCTGAGCGAAGGCTTGAACTTTACGCCGGGCGTACGGATCGAAAACAATTGCCAGAACTGCGGCTTCACCCAAATACGAATGAACGGGATGGAAGGTCCCTATTCCCAGATCCTGATCAACAGCCGTCCGGTATTCAACGGGCTGGCCGGTGTTTACGGACTCGAGCTGATTCCCGCGAATATGATTGACCGGGTGGAGGTTGTGCGGGGAGGCGGTTCGGCTTTATTTGGAGGAAACGCCATTGCCGGAACCATCAACCTGATTACCAAAGAGCCTGTGAAAAACGTGTTTTCAGTCAATTCATCGGCATCGGTTATCGGGGGAAACGGATTGTCAGACTCCAACCTGACGATGAATGGTTCTGTGATCAGCGATGATTTTCGCACCGGGATGAGTTTTTACGGATTCAAACGCGGCCGCGATCCGTACGATGCCAATAACGACGGATTCTCGGAAATATCGAAAATTGAAAATGCCACTTTAGGCGGAAGTTTGTTTCACCGCATGGGCACACGGGCAAAAATAAGCCTCGACTATTTCTACACCAACGAGTCGCGAAGAGGAGGAAATGCCTTTGACAAGCCCAACCATGAAGCCGATATTTCGGAAGCCGTTGATCACCGGATCAACTCGGTCAACCTCAGTTTCGACAAGTTTATGCGCGAACATGACAAGTTAAGTCTTTATACCGCTTTCCAGTCGGTTGACCGCGGCTCTTATTACGGCGCCAATCACGACCTGTCGGCCTATGGTCATACAAAAGATTTCTCCTTCTCGGGCGGCACCCAATACCATCGTGATGTAGAAAGATTGTTGGTTTCTCCCTCCGAATTAGTCATGGGGTTAGAAATGACCACCAACCGGCTGAAAGACAAGAAACTGGGTTACCTCGACCTGGAAACCATGGAACACACCGGCAATACCCTGATTGCCAATCAACACATCAGCACATACGGCTTTTTCGTTCAGAATGAATGGGTAAGCAATCAACTCCGGTTCGGCATCGGATTCCGCGCCGAACATTACTCGGTTGGTGACGATGAGGAAAACCGCGAAACAGCATCCGGCGATGTTATCAGCCCGCGAGTCAGTTTGCTTTACAACCTGAGCAAGAAAATACAGCTTCGTTCTTCCTTTGCCAAAGGATACCGGGCCCCTCAGATCTTCGACGAGGACCTGCACATCGAAACCTCGGGCGCGCGGCGGGTAACACATGTGAACGACCCTGGCCTGAAACAGGAAAGCTCCAACAGTTTTACCGTTTCGCTCGATTACACCGAAACCTTCGGTAAATACCAAACCCAATTCCTGGCCGAATCGTTTTATACCAAATTAAACGATCCGTTTACCAATATTTACGGAGATCCCGACGACGAAGGAAACGTGATTTACAGCCGCACCAACGCCGAAGACGGCGCCGTGGTAAAAGGAATCAATTTTGAGCTGAACGCCTCCGCCGGCGCCCGGTTTGTGATGCAATCGTCGCTAACGCTGCAACAAAGCAGATACGAATCGCCCCAGGAGTTTGACGAATACCGGTTCTTCCGCACCCCCGAAACTTACGGTTACCTGAGTCTGGCGTACTCCCCCAACCCCCTGTTCCGGGCATCGTTAACCGGGAACTACACCGGAAAGATGCTTGTCCCTTATTTTGAAAATGCTCTTGATCATCCTGAGAACGGGCAGTTAAATAAAACCGATTCTTTTTTTGACCTGGGCGTGAAGTTGTCCCGCGACCTGAAGATCGGCGATGAATTATCCCTGCAACTATACGGCGGGGTAAAAAACATCCTGAACTCATTCCAGGACGATTTTGACTATGGCGACGACCGCGATCCCGGTTATATTTACGGCCCGCTTGCTCCGCGAACCTTCTACCTGGGAGTGAAAATCGGCAACATTTTTTAACCAATTGCTGTAAACAATAATATTTGAACGCCCGCAAAATAATGCTAATTTTGTGGGCGTTATCATATTTCAAAACTATTGCTATGTCAGACCCAGTAGCCGTGAAAAAGAAGTTTTCGTTAGGAAATACCGATAAAGAAAGAAGAAATAACCTGATTGTCATTTTTCTGACAATTATTTTAATCGTTGTGATTGTGCTGCTTTTCATCCAGCGAAACGAGCATAAATCAATTCTCGGGTCGCTGAATGCAGAAAAAGATTTGATTCAGTCGGAACTGAACAGCATGGTTCAAAACTACGATTCGTTAAAAACGGATAACGACACCCTCAACTCCCAATTATTTATCGCCCAGACCAAAGTAAAAGACCTGCTCCTCGAGGTAGGCCAAATTAAAAAGGCCAGTTACGAGCAGATTTCCCGTTATCAGGATGAAGTTGGCTCGCTGCGCCGCATTATGCGTAACTACATCGTTCAGGTTGACTCGCTGAACCGCCGGAATGAACAACTGATGGCTGAAAATGTCCAGGTAAAGCAAGAATACAAGGAAGTGGAGTCACGGAATATTGCACTGGAAAAGGAAAAGCAACAACTTTCCCAAAAAGTGGAACGGGCCGCGATGCTCGAAGCCCTGAACCTGACCGTTACCGGAATCAACAAAAAGGGAACCGAAGTGGCCAGCCGCGACAAAGCCGAGAAGCTGATGATCAGCTTTACCCTAAGCAAAAACATTACCGCCAGGCGAGGAGCCAAAAATATTTATGTACGCATCCTTCGTCCCGACCAAATCTTACTCATCAAATCTAAAAACGATCTTTTTCAGTATGAAGATCTGAGAATCCCGTACTCGGCAATGCGCGAGGTGACTTACGAGGGAAATGAACTGCCGGTAAACATATTCTGGGACCAGGAAGAAGGAGAACCTTTTCTGTCGGGTACGTATACCATTGATATCTTTGCAGATGGAAACAATATCGGTTCAACAACATTCGCGTTCAAAAAGTAAACTATTTTTTTAAGAGCTTATACAAAACCGTCTGCTCACACCGTTTGTTCCTATGAAATGCGCCTTTAAGCGGCCTAAGTTCAATCCAAACATTTGCTCACGATGTTTCGGTTTATCCGATTAAAACATTTAATTGAATTTTAAATTTTGTGTCAAATTTTAAAATGAGAAAACATGAGAACAAGTAGAACCTTTATCGTAGCCCTTTTATCTGTCTTACTGTTAAGCGGATGTGCTTCCATGAACAACGCGCAAAAAGGAGCGGTGATCGGAGCAGCCGGCGGCGGTGTTTTAGGCGCCGTGATCGGGAAAGCCTCGGGCAATACCGCCATGGGAACCGTAATTGGCACTGCCGTTGGTGGAACTACCGGCGCAATTATCGGTAACAAGATGGACAAACAAGCCGAAGCCATTCAGAAATCAGTGCCCGATGCCAAAGTGGAACGGGTTGGCGAAGGCATTATGGTCGAATTCGACAGCAAAGTGCTGTTTGCGCTGAACAGTTTCAACCTGACCAGCGATGCTTCGGCAAACCTGGATAAACTGGTAACGGTTTTAAAAGAATTCCCGGATACCGATATCGAAATCCAGGGACATACCGACAGCAGCGGTTCGGAAGAATACAACCAGAAATTATCTGAACAACGCGCCGGCGCTGTGTCTTCTTATTTGCTGAAAAAAGGAGTTGGCCAAAGCCGCATCACCACCAAAGGATACGGAGAATTAAGCCCGAAATACGACAACGCCACTGAAAGCGGAAGGGCCCAAAACCGCCGGGTTGAATTTGCCATTACCGCCAACGAAAAAATGATTTCCGATGCTAAAGCTGAAGCAGGCGAAAAATAAGATTACCTTCTAAGTGAAAAAATAAAAATCCGGTTTGTTCAGGCAAGCCGGATTTTTATTTTTTTAAACAGACCGGTAAAAACCGTGATATTTTTTAGCTTTTCCGGTTTTCAAAATCCCTACTTTTGGGTTAACCATCAACGAAGAAAGTTATGTGGATGCTTTTTGAAAACCAGTCGAACCTATACCGAAAATACGTCAACATCAAAAACCGCGACACTTATCCATTCTAATCGCCAGTACATTTTACACCCCGATTTTTTCATCCTAAAACCGATTAGAAATGGACTTACCTTTTGCCGAAGATTACAAAATTAAAATGATAGAACCGATCCGCCGGAGTACCCGGGAGGAGCGCGAAGAATGGATAAAAGAAGCCGGTTATAACCTGTTTAACCTGCGAAGCGAACAAGTTTACATCGACTTACTCACCGACAGCGGAACCGGAGCCATGAGCGACCGCCAGTGGGCAGCCCTGATGACCGGTGACGAAAGCTACGCCGGTTCATCATCCTACTATCACCTGAAAGATCAGGTCAGGGAACTTTTCGGATTTGATTACTTTTTACCGGTTCACCAGGGCCGGGCTGCCGAGAATGTTCTGTTTTCTGTTCTGGTAAAAGAAAATGACCTGGTTCCCGGAAATTCGCATTTCGATACCACCAAAGGGCATATTGAGTTCAGAAAGGCGCAGGCCATTGACTGCACCATTGCCGAAGCCTTCGATACCACCAGCCTGCATCCGTTTAAGGGGAATGTCGATTTAAACAAGTTGCAGCTTGTACTTGAAAGTTACCCCCGCGAACAAGTCCCCTTCATCCTGATGACCCTCACCTGCAACAGCTCGGGCGGCCAACCCGTATCGATGGAAAACCTGCGGCAGGTAAAACAACTGGCCGACCAATACCGAATCCCGCTGGTCTTTGATTCGGCGCGTTTTGCCGAGAATGCCTGGTTTATTCAACAACGCGAAGCGGGGTACCGGCAAAAGTCCGTCAAAGAAATTGTGCGCGAAATGTACAGCCTGGCCGACGGAATGACCATGAGCAGCAAAAAAGACGGCTTGGTAAATATTGGCGGGATCCTGGCCATGCACCGCAAAGACTGGTTTGAGCAGGCCACGGTTTTCACCATCATGTACGAAGGCTTTGTGACCTATGGAGGCATGGCCGGCCGCGACATGAATGCCCTGGCCGTTGGACTGGACGAAGTTACCGAAAGCGCCTACCTCGAAAGCCGGATCGGGCAGGTGCAATACCTGTGGAACAAACTGGTTGACGCCGGAATACCGGTGCAGCAACCTGCCGGCGGACATGCCGTGTTTGTTGATGCCCGGCGCTTTTTACCCCATGTGCCCAAAGAAGAATTTGTGGCCCAGGTGTTGGCCGTCGAATTATACCTGGAAGCCGGCGTCAGAGGGGTTGAGGTGGGAACTCTGCTGGCCGACCGGAACCCCAAAACACACGAAAACCGTTACCCGCCTGTTGAGTTCCTGCGGCTGGCCATTCCGCGGCGCAGCTACACCAGTAACCACCTGAACGTGGTGGCAGCCGCGTTAAGGAACATTTACGCCCGACGAAACAAAATTAAACATGGTTTCCGTATCGATTGCGAGGCGCCGGTTATGCGGCACTTCACCATACGCCTGAAACCGATCGGAACATAAACACCAAACCCGGGGAAAGGTCAAAAGCTGCGCTCATTAACCAATTCACCCGAGGCATCGTACTTTTTCCAGGTTCCCGATTTCTCGCCGTTTTTGTAGTACATCTCGTAAATCAGGCGGCCTTCATCGTCCCAGACCGTCCATTTGCCCTCTTTTTTGCCGTTTTTATAATTGGCGACAGCCACTTTCACGGCCTTTTCGTTGTAAGTGATCCAGGTTCCGTCCATCAGGTTCTTCTTGTACGAACGGATTTCGCTTAAGCGCCCGTTCTCAAAATAAACACGGACTTCCCCGTTTTTCAAACCTTTTTTCAGGTTGAGTTTGATTTTCGTGTTCCCGTTGTCAAAATACGTGACATAAGTTCCCGTGTAAGGCTTTGAACCGGCATAATAAACTCCTTCAACCTCAGTGACCTGCTGTGCACGGGCAGCTACGGTAAAAACCAGGAACAAGCCGAAAATCAATATCCATTTTTTCATGAAGACCTCCTCTTCTGTTACGCGTGTTGTTATTGTGTGATCTGGTAAACCAAAAAAAACCGCCTCTGCTCTCAGAAGCGGTTGCCAATCTTAAGTATATGAAATAAAACCCGGGACCTCAATTTGAAGACTTCAAACTAAGATTGACCTGGTTTGTGTCGAGACTTAGCTCAAGTTCTTCAACTGATGTTTTCTCGTATGAAATAAATGATGCTGTCAGATGATACGTTCCCGGCTTTACATCTTCGAAACTGTACTTGCCGTCAAAATCGGTGTAAACCACCTGGTCGGTTCCTTCGAGGCTAACTTTTACGCCAACTAAGGCTTCGCGGGTCATTTGGTCGGTTACTTCTCCGCTGAAGGAAACCAGTTCAGCTTTTTCAGAAGAAGTTTCGTTTTTGTTTTCCTTGTTTCCGGCGCCTGCAAAAGCAACAACGCCCATAAAAAGAATGCTTAATAACGTGTGTTTCATCTTTCTGTTGATTTTATAACAAAGAAAGATGGTTCGGGTTACGCCTGAGTTACAGAACCATTAAAATTTGATTAAAGTAATCCGGTCAAAACCTCCAGTTAGCCGTTATGGCCGTTCCCAGCGACTGGAGCCTGACCCGGGCATACCCGATATCATTCAGCGGGATTTTCAGATAAGGTTGAAAACTAATGCTCAGTTTCGAATTTAACCGCCGCTCATAGTTTGCCTGCAAATTGATTACGCTCAGCCAATGCTGGTTTTCGTTAATCAAACGAAGGTCATCCAATTCCGCTCCGTTCCGGTAAGCATAGTTGAACCGGTAATCTTCCCTCAGCATCAGATAGGATGATATTCCCGTACCCAGGCTGATGGTGGTTTTTTGCCTGTCAATCACCGTATAATTGAGGTTGAGGGGAATGTCAAGCACACGGCAATCGGCATCAACGGATTGGGGGTCATGCCCCGACGAACCATCACCCGGATTATAAGAGCTGCTAAAGGCGGTTTCGTACAGTTTTTTAGCGTAAAGCGCGCCGGTGCTGACACTCCATCTTTCTGTCAGTCCAAAGGTTAGCAAAAGGCCAAAATCGCTGCCCATTTGTCCGTCATTCAGGTTGTCGACCCCATTATAAGCCGGAGCCACCAGAAGGCTCAGGGCCAGCAAACGATGCTTCTGCCCGGTCTTTTCGGGCTGAACCGGCACTTCGGGTGACGGAACTTCCCGGATCTCGTCGGACCTTTTACCGGGCAGCGCAGGTTGCCGGTCAACTTGTTCGTCCGAAACAATTGGCTGTTCATCTGAATGAACGGGATCTGAGGGAGAACGAGGTTGACTTTCAGGGACGGTGGTTTTTACAGGCAACCCGGCTCCTGTTTCCGTACCGCTTGTCGGCCGGTCAATTTCCCGACTTACTTTTTCCGCCGGCTTTTCGGCAAGAGCCTGTTCAGCAGAAGGTTGAGGAGCAATCCGGTTTAACCCGACGGATACGGAATGATCGGCACGGCTGTCGCTTTCCGCTTTGTCCTGATCTTTGGACGAGAGCAGCGGTTGAGATTCTTCTTCCGGTATTTCCCGGTCGTTAGGCTCAATTTCGGTGTGTTGGACGGGTGGGGCTTGCTTTTCAGGCCAGATCCACCACACCGAAAAGGCCAGCAACAGAATTGCCGCGACTCCGCCAAGCGGTTTTAGCCAGAAAACCGCTTGTTTCTTTCCGGCATGCCGGTCCAGCCGTTGTTCCAGCTTGGCCCAATCGCTTTCCCGAAAAGCAACCGGGTCCGCTTCCCGGGTTAGCCCTTCCCTGAACAATTCGTCGATCTGTTTACTCTCGTTTTTCATGCTTACCCCATTTTGCGCGAAATATCCTCCCGATAGCGCCTGATTCGCCTGGTCTGACTTTATTTTTTGATATTATTAGCATAATCATAGAATACGGACGGGTTAACATCTGTTGCAGTTTCTGACGGGCCTTATGCAGGTTCGACCGCGATGTTCCGGCGCTGATGCCAACCATTTGGGCGATTTCGTCGTGCGAATAACCGTCAACGGCATACAGGTTAAAAACAATACGGTATGCCGGCGGAAGACGTTGAATGATAGCAAGTAAATCGTCGTATTCAAGTTTATGCTCAATGGTGGTCTGATTTAAAGCATCGTCGGTTTTTTCCAACCGGCCCATCTGCGACCATTTTAAGTTTGCCCGGTAGTAATCAATGGATGCATGATAGATAATTTTGCCCAGCCATGCCTTAAACGGCCACTGATCATCGTATTTTTCGATGTTTGTGAAAGCCTTAAAAAAACCTTCATTCAAAATCTCGGAAGCTTCGTCCCTGTTTTCGGCAAAACGTAAACAAATTTTCATAGCAAACCCATATAACCTTTGATAGAGCAATTTCTGACTCTGCCGGTCATGTTTCCTACATCCATCGATCAGTTTCTTTAACTCTTTTTCTGCCATTTAAGGAACTACAATCTGATATTATCGATTATACTGGTTTTTGCTGTGATTATGCTCAGGTTCTCCAAAAATTTAAAACAATAGTTGTTTCAATTAGTTCTGCATTCGGTCCAATATCCTGAAGGTCCGGGTAATGCTAAACCCCCATCGAAAACCTCCCTTCCCCCACGAACTGCTGGTAGCCGGAATAAACTGGTTTTCCAGGATGGCGGTAGAATTCATAAAACTGAGGTTGAACACGTGCCCTCCGGTTTCAATTTCAAGGCCGGCGCCCAGGGGATTATAAAAGCGAAAATCCTTTTCTATGCGGAAATAGTCTTTACTCGACTGGCTGCGGAAACTGAGAAAATAGTCGATCACTACAGCCATCCGGGGGCTGACTTTCATCCGCCCTCCAATTCCCAGGGCAAACAGGTTGTTCATATCCATATAGCTGACATAATTCCTCCTGAGATAGGTTGGCGACAAAGCCAGCGACAGGTTGTCGCTGAATTTCCGGGCAATGATCATTTGCGCCAGGTAGCTCATCCGGTCGTCGAACTTCTGAAAGTTGGCATCTGATGTGCTCAGGTCGTGCTTTTCGGTGGCCGAAACGACGCTGTTGCCAAAGAGGGTGACCGAAAAGGGCATCCGGTCGTTGCCCGTTTGCCGCAGTAAGCGGTATTTAGTATGGATGTAAAAGAGTTGGTTTTGGTCGGTGCTCGTGCCGTTGGACGCCCCTTTCGCCCGGCCAAACCCGGCGCTCAGCCTGTCAGATATGCCGTAATCAAAGCCAATCAGGATGTCGGTGGAATTATCGAGGCCAAAAAAACTTTTAGTCCCCCCAAAATCCCCGGCAATATCGCCGAAACGATGCATGACAACAAACAGCAAGTCGTGTTTATGGATCGTTTCGTTGGATTGTCCGTTAATTATCCGCGGCGACTTAAACGTTGCGATGACCGGCAGGTCCCTTTCCCTGGCCAGGGAATCGCCGAACAACCGGCCCAGGTCGTCCTGCGCGGTCGCCGGTATCGTACTGATACCGATAATTAAAGATAAAATAAAAGTGCATCTCATGTGTTTATTGTTTTTGTTCCTGTGAGGGTGTAAGGCAATTTTCACCTGCTTTGATTTGAAGCAGGGTGATAACTGGCCGAAACCGTCACTTCCACCACTTCGGCAATGTTTTTGATTACCAGGCGGGGTATTTTTATTTGATGGTCGGCCAGCCTGACCGGGAAAGTGGCATTTGCAGTGACTTTTCCACCTGTTATCTTCAGTTGACCTTTCACCGTGTAGTTTCTGGTCACGTTATGAATGGTGAGATCGCCCTGTACGGTGATCGGGAAAGCGCCATCAGTTGAAAGGTCAACATCTTCATTTAAAAAACCTCTGAATTCGGCATACGGATATTTGCTGCTTTCCATATAATTCTCATTAAAGTGCTCCTGCATTAACCTCTTTTCAAATTCAAATGAACGGATCGCCACCCTGAAATAAACCGATTTTGAGCCAAAGTCCAGTCCAGATACGCCGTCGTTGCTTAGCGCTGTAATATCCTCTATCGGAGCGCTGGAGAAAAAGCGTAGAGTCACATCGTGCGAAGTCACGATTTGCGCCGAGGTGATCCCAATTGTCGCTGCAGACAAGATAGCGGTTACCCATGCTTTCATCGATTACTCTTTCAAATTTCAGTTTAGGGGTGCACAGTTTTTTATCCAGACGTCCAACGAATCCCGGATGGCTTTCGGAAGGGGAGCATTTCCCTGTGGCATGTCTGCGCCATCCTGGATCACCCGGGCAAAAAAAGTATTTCCGCCGGTATAGACCTTTACGCCATTGTAATTGGTGAAATCGCCCGGACCTGCAGAATTACCGGTATGGTGGCACGAAATACAATATTTGTCGAGAATGACTTTTACGTAGTTGTTATAAGTGACATTCATGTCCGGAAATTGGGGGGTACAACCTGCCGGCCCCGGGTCGTCGGGCATTTCAGTTGCCTCGTTCTTACAGCCAAACATAAAGGCGGCCCCGGCAATCAAAAATAAAATCATTCTTTTCTTCATGTGGTTATTGTTTAGAGGAATTCCCCGGCCTCGGGGTCAAACCAGCCGGGGCCGCCAGTAATTCCGTGGTTAATATCCTCCGGGATTGGGCGACGGGTTCGGGCTGCTGCTCTTGTTTAAGCGCGCGATAACCTCTCCCCCGGGATAATCCTGGGTATGAATCTGTGCATAAATTTTGCCGACAGTCAAATCGCTGGCCTGTTGGGCATTTAAAGTAACCTTTCCCGACACCGTCCCTCCTGTTCCCGTCGGAAATCCTTCAATTCCGGCCATCACTGGCCCATTGTTGTGGAAGTGCATGTTAACCGCATCTGACCCTAAACCAGTCCAGGTGAATGAATAAGACAGTTCAAGGGTGTTAGGGTCAAAAGTTGCTGTAGCAGTACCCGTGGCTGATGTCACCACTTCATCCGACGACTTGACAAAGGTGCCTGAGTAATTAACCTTTGCGGGCAGTTTCTCATCATCGTCATCATCTTTACACGACGAGAACCCGACAAAGGCCAAAAGAACCATGAAAACCGCCACTTGCAGTTTACGGTTCAGAAAATGGATTTTTGTTTTCATAACTTTTAAATTTAACACGTTAATAAAAGATTAACAGACCTTTTTCTCTGTTTTATTTCTCCGGTTGGTGGCCATTCTTATTAAGAGATACGGAACGAAAATCAGGAATGCTGCCTGCGAAGAATATTTTTTTGAGAACATACCGATCTGATTGAAATCGTATTCATTCAGGAAGTATTCCATCAGTCATTCAAAAAATAGGGAATTCTCCTTACCTCAGGGGCGCAAACAGCAACGAACTTTGTATCAGTAATTTATTAATCATTTAAAATGAGAGGATCATGAAAAAAACAAGTGTATTTTTATTGGCAGTATTTTTCTTTTCTGCATTTGTAAGTTTAACAACAGGATGGACGCTTCATCCGGGCTCAGGTAAAAAGCTTTACATCGATGTGCATCATTTAGGGAAAGGGAATGTTACCTTGAACTTGCTAAAAACGCTGACTCATTAAAGGTAGAATCACTTTCACTTTTAGACAAAATAGTGGTTCTGGTTGTAAGACAAAGTGTTTCTAAAGAGAACATTTTAAAATTTGATGGTACAGCTTTACTCATTCATACGATTAATAACGGAATGATTGATAAAAGCAGTATGGGGAGTTTTACAATTGGAGACATAACAGTTGATAACAATTTTGCCAAAGGACAAATAATCGCTTACGGAACAGAATCACCTTTTTCTTTAAACTTTTATAAAGAAGACGGACAATGGAAATATGACTTGACATCTTCATTTCCAATTGCGATTCTGGTCCTTCAGAAATTGGTAAAAGAATTAGGTAAAAAAGATTCATTGATACAATATTTAGTGCAGAAACAGAAAATACACCAGGTCAAAATGTTTGGAGACCGATTAAATAAAGTAAAAAACGTAATTCATTAATTTCAATTACATTGAGCCTGTTGTGCATACTTATAATTACCTTGATAAATATTAAAATGACAAATCAATATTTATCATCGGACGGAAAAACACAAGCGCTATTCGGGATAGTCGAAACACTTAGTTACTCGTATAAATATTGGTTTGTTGGATTAAGTTTAGGTTCAATTATCACTTCGATACTTGGCAAAAGAAAAAATGAAGGTAAACGGATTTTTTGGATTTCCATGAGCTTGGATCCAATTTCATTGATAATAATATTTACTCCAGTCTGGAAACTGATATTCTGATAAGTGACATTAAAAAATTAATGGCCCTGTAATAAATTAGGACCCTGAGCGCTGCGCAGCGCCCGGTCTGCCGGTTCGATGATTGAACTACACCGCTCTGAAAAGCCCAATTTGCAATACTTTTTCATAATTTTGTGCCGGGAATTAAAAATATCTGAATGAAAAGCCTGGTCGTCTTATTTCTTGCCTTTTCCACTTTTAACGTTGTATTCTCCCAAAACAAGGTGAATTTCGAAGTTACAGATAATTTGCAGAACCCGCTGCCGGGTGCAAATATCGTTGTCAGGGGAACCGCAACGGGCACCGTGACCAATGAAGAAGGAAAAGCTCAATTTGCCAATCTTCCCGACGGAAAAACGGTGATTGAAATTTCTTTTATCGGTTTTGAGAAAAAGCGCCTGATCCTTAATTTCCCTGCTGACCATAACAAAACGATTAAGGTTGAATTAGAGGAAGGGGAAGAACTGGAGGAAATCGTGATTGCAACGACCCGTTCGTCGCGAACGATTGAAGACGTCCCCACCCGGATTGAAGCCATAACCGGAGAAGAACTGGGCGAAAAAGCCGCCATGAATTCGAGCAACATCGGGATGCTTTTGCGGGAAACAACCGGGGTGCAAATGCAGCAAACTTCTTTAAGCTCAGGAAATATCAGCATTAAAATACAGGGCCTTGACGGGCGTTACACTCAAATATTAAAAGATGGATTTCCACTCTACGGCGGTTTTGCCGGCGGATTGTCCATTATGCAAATTCCCCCGCTTGATTTAAGACAGGTCGAGCTGATTAAGGGGAGCAGTTCGACTTTATATGGAGGCGGGGCAATTGCCGGCCTGGTAAACCTACTGTCGATTGTCCCCAAAGAAGAGCCCGAACTAAGCGCCATGCTTAGCCAAACCAGTGCGTTGGGCTCAACAGCGAATGTGTTCTACGCTCAAAAGTATGCGAAAACAGGAATGACCATCTATGGTTCGGCTTATAAGCAGCTTGCCTATGACCCGGATGATGATGGTTTTTCTAATATTCCGGACGTGAAATCTTTCAGTATAACCCCAAAATTCTATTATGATATCAGCAAAAATTCAGAGTTGAATTTTGGGCTGAGCGCCACCTTTGATGACCGCACCGGGGGCGACATGGAGGTAATTAAGAACCGTGCGGATAACGATCATGTTTTTACCGAGAAAAATACGTCCGAAAGGTATTCAACCCAGCTGATGTTTCGAAACACTAAAGACGAACGCACGATAAGCCTAAAAAACAGCCTCAGCTACTTTAACCGTGACCTGACAATTCCCGCTTATCAATTTAAAGGAAACCAGCTTTCGGGTTTTTCCGAATTGCTTTATGCCATTCATAAAAAAGACAAACCAGACTGGCAGTTTGGCGCAAACCACTACTACGAACGGTTTCGCGAAGAAGGTATCCTGACGGATTGGGACCGCAGTTACACTTACAACACATTCGGGGCCTTTATTCAGAACACCACCGGTTTAAATTCAGCCTTAACGCTTGAAAGCGGGTTCAGAACCGATTATGACCTGGATTACGGAGCCTTTTTCCTTCCCCGGGCTGCTTTGCTTTTTAAGGCAGGTAAAAAGCTTACAACGCGTATCGGAGGGGGCATGGGGTATAAACTACCTTCTGTTTTTACCGAAGATGCTGAACGTTTGTATTACCGGAACATTTTACCCCTGATAACCGGCGGGTTAAACCCGGAAACATCCGTCGGCGGAAATTTTGATCTGAACTACAAAACCGTGTTCTTCGACAAACTGACTTTCTCAATTAATCAGCTGTTTTATGTAACTCAATTAAAAAATGCCCTGGTGCTGCGGGAAGGCGACCCCGGCAATGCGTATTATTATGAAAATGCTGGTGGAGATATTTTAAGTTCAGGATTCGAAACAAACATAAAATTAACCTGTGGCAATTTTAAATGGTATCTCAACTATGCTTTGGTTAGTACCGAACTTAAGTATGACAATATTAATATACAAAAGCCGCTTATTCCAAAACACAATGCCGGAACCGCTTTAATGTACGAGAAAGACGAAAAATGGTCGATAGGGTATGAACTGTACTATATCGGTTGGCAATTCGACGAACTGTACCGTAAAAAAACCGACTACTGGGTGACGGGTTTCATGGTGATGAGGCATTTCGAAAGAATATCGGTTTTCATCAATTTCGAGAATTTTACCAACACCATTCAATCCAGGTACGAGCCGTTGGTCCTGCCTCCGTACAACCATCCGGAATTCCCCGAAATCTGGGCTCCTTCCGACGGGTTTGTTTTTACCGGAGGTGTAAAGTTTCAACTGTTTTAGCCCCCGGAATAAGCGTAAATTGGCAATTTATGCCAGTGGGTGAAACTTTTTTATATTAGCCACTTTATCCAACTAAAAAGTTCCGGCCCAACATGACCGGAACTTTACAAATTTACGGGAATTGAAGCCTCTTACAACTTCAATGTTTTAGTATTCTTTCAAATTAGGTTAGAATGATGTAAAGCCGGTCCAGGCAAATACAGACGTGTTGGCGCCGGTGTTTGCCCCGCCAATCGTGATATTTGCGGTACCTTTGCTTTCGGTTGTAAATGTTAATGTGTTGGTAACATTTATTGTTGAATTTGGATTACCGGCGCCAGCGTTGTCGGTCAAATCAATCAGGTCGGTTACAGTGCCGCTTCCTTTTATCAGGCAGTTGGTGATAGTGGCTTTCGCGCCGCGACGAATTTTTAACCCATCCTGCATTTCATAGCCCGAATTGTTTACAATTGTGATGTTCGTCATGGTAAAATCAGATTGTCCCACATGGTCGGCTCCAAGGCCGTCAAAGTTACCATCGGCTTCCACGCCGCGCGGGTCAGATTCGGTACTGGCATAACCAGCTAACCAAATGCCATAAGCATTGTCCAACGTACCCTTCCAGCCCTGGGTCACGTCAAACATATCATCGTCTGAATTAACCACCAACAGGTTTTTCACGTTTACGGTTCCGCCGAAAAATTCGATCCCGTCGTCTCCGCTATAGGGAATATAGACATTTTCGATAACCGTACCATTTCCAACGGCATTCAGCGTCAGCCCGTTATGTTCAACATTTGCACTTGAGCGGGCCCCGGTGTAAGCAATAATCACATATTTTAAAATACCTGAATTGTCGGCAGCGTCAGTGCCTCCGTATTTGTAGGCGTTATCAACTTCGGTGGTGCCTTCGGTCCCGGCAGTAGCCCCCGAAATTGGCGCATATCCGTTAATGATCAATCCGCCCCAGTCGGTTGAAGCAGGCACCGATGCAGCAGAGGTAAACATAATCGGCTTTTCAGCAGTTCCTTCGGCCATAATTTTAGCGCCGCGTTCAATTAAAATGTATTGGTCAAACCCTTTTTTGGCTTTGATGACCGTACCGGCAGGAATGGTTAAAGTAGCGCCTGACTTTACATGCACAGAACCTTCCAGCGAATACTCAACAGAAGCATCAAGTGTTTTGTTAGCGGTGATATCACCCTTAAGAACATGATCAACTACTTCGATCGGATCATCATCTTTATCATTACAAGCGGTAAAAAACAAGGTTGCCAAAGCAACGGCATAAAGTAATTTTTTCATTTTTTTCTGAATTAAAATGTTACGTGTTATTAATGGTTAAATTTTTCATGTGCATTTTTACAGTTCATAGGAAATCCCGAAGCTGATGAAAATGCCTTTTTTATAAGAACTCAGAACAACAGGCCCGCCATCTGTGCCGTTTGCCTGTCGGGTAAGACGAAAATCAGGATCCAGCAGGTTTTTACCTTTCAGCTTAAGCTCCCAGTGTTTGTTCAATTTTGCCGTCGAAACAAAATCAAGCGTGACGACTCCGTCTTCATAAATATCCTGATAGCCGTTGGCTCCGATGGTATAAATCCGGTCGCTGTAATAATTTAAAACCGCTGAGTTGATCAACGAAAAACCATTTTTCTTGACCTGATAAGTTAAATCGGTATTGACAATCACAGGAGCCGCCCCTTCCAGTTCAGAAGTTCTGTTGGTGAAACTTAAATCGCTCCGTAAGGTGACATCAGTCAGGATATAAGAACCATTGAAGCCGGCCGACAATTTTGTTTCGTTGTTGTCATTTCCCCGGTTGGTTTTAAAAATATTTTTCCTGATTTCCAGTTCAGCCCCGTTAATCGTCGCGTTGTCAGCAATATTCTCGTAGGTAAGAAAACCCCCGGCGCTCGCTATTTCAACCCGCGAAATCGGGTCGCTGATAAACTTGGAGAAGCCGGTCAGTGAAATCAGCTCATCGGACGACAAATAATAGTCGTATTTCAAATCCAGGTTATAATTGACAGACGCTTTCAGGTTGAGATTGCCCTGAGATTTAAAACTAACGTCGATATACCGGAAAGGAGAAATTTCTTTATCCTGAGGCAAGGTGTAAGTACGGCTGGCCCCCAAGCGGAATAAGCTTTTTTCAGTCAGGTCGTATTTCAAATTAAGGCTCGGAAGAAGGTACAACTCGTCAATGGATACCGTTCCGACACTCCCCCCGCGATTGACATTATAATCCACGTCCAGGTTCACCTGGTCCACGGCCATTCCGGCAACCCCGGTCAATTTTTCATGAAAACGGTAAACGAGTTCGCCAAATACGCTGTTAATAAATTTCTCAACCTGATATTCATCCCGGTTTCTGTCTAAAAGAAATTTACCATCAGCATAATCGGAAACGCTTGTTCCAAGGTTCTCGTGGTTGAAGTAGTCATCAAGAGTCACCTGACCAACAGGAAAACGTTGGGGAGTCGTAAAACTATGATCATATTCAATGGCTTCAAAATTCCGTTTCACATAACTGCCCGAATAGCCGGCCGTAAAAGAATACCCGCCCGAAAAGTCATGTCCAAGGGCTAACCTTGCATGCAAACCATTTTCCGAGAGTTCGGAAAAATAACGCTGGTGCCTGCCGGTGCTTCCCGTTGGCCTCAGTTGCCCGTCGCCCAGATCCGACAGGTAATTCATCCGCCGGTCCGGCTCGGCGCCCTGCACAAAGTTATAAGACAAGCCCGCATCCAGTTTCCAGCTTTCAGACAGCTCCCATTTCGACAATAACTGGTTCACAATAACCCAGTTGTCGTTGATTTGCTGCCTCCTTAGCAAGCCGGTTTCATCCGGAGAATCCTGAAAGGCGTCATTTTGCTTTCCGAAATATTCTCCAACATATTGTTTATTGGTATGAACATACAAGCCGTTAAAAGAAAGGCTGTTGTTTTTAAAATGATAATCGGCGTTTACCAATCCCAAGTAGGACGAAACCTGGTTATATTTATTATAGTCCAAATCCTGAACTATTGTCCCGGTGGTACCGGTATTTCGGGCAAGTCCTTTCTGGTAGTTGAAATCGGTGGAATATGATCCGGTAACAACAAAGCTGAAAGGATTTTTATTTGCCCCGACAGAAAACCGCTTGCCGCCGGAAACTACAAATCCCCGGTTTAATAATGGCGAACTTTGTTCGGACGGGTCGAGTGAATTATGAAAACGATATTGAGACAAGTCGGTCGGTCCCGGAGTTTTGCCGGCAAAACCAAAAGAGTTTACACCATCTGCTTTCAGAAACTTTTTGCCGATGGTTTGGTCATTCAGCCCCACCGAAAGCTCAACCGTGAATTCTGATTCGCCTGTGAGTTCTTTTGATGCGATGTTAATTTCCGCTCCGCCTACATCACCGGGAGCGCCGGCTCCAAAAACTTTATTTACCCCCACCGAGCGGATCATTTCAGAAGAAAACATATCGAGCGAAATGTTCTTGTACTCGGGGTCTTCCGAAGGAACCGGAAACCCATTCAAGGTGGTAATGTTGTAACGGTCGCCTAATCCCCTGACAAATACATTCTTAACGCCTTCCTGTTTCGAAATACCCGAAATTTTGGTAACCGCCCCTTCCGCATCGCTAACCCCCTTGCGGGAAATTTCCTGCGCGCCAATACCCTGGGTGGCCAAAATTGAGTTCTTCTGTTCAAGAAGCAGGATACTCTCTGATTCGCGGTTTACCTTGGCAACCACCTTCACATCGCCAAGTTCAACGGTCGATTCTCCGAGCTCAATGTTTAACGTAAGGGTATTTCCCTCGGTAACTTTTACATTTTCAACATATTCTGTCTCGTAAGAGATAAACGAACAACGGACTTTGTAAGTCCCCTGACTGACATTGTTCAAAATAAACATGCCGTCAAAATCAGTAATTGTCCCGGTTGTGGTTCCTTCGAGCAGAATTGTTGCTCCAACTAATGGCTCTTTTGTTTTTTTATCTTTAACCAAGCCTTTCAGCGTACCTTTTTGCGCCGTTGCTGCGAACGAAACGGCGACAAAAAAATAGAAGCATAGTAACTTTTTAATTCCCATAAATCTGTTTTGTTTTCCATCGCGATTGATGACAATACGAAGTACGGGCAATCGGATTACACCCTGATTAAACTTCATTTACGCTTGTGTTACATTGTGGTAACAAAACGATTATTCCGGAAATTCGGAAAACGGGCATATCTAATTGATATAAAAAAAGTTCCCGGACCTGATCGGGGTCCGGGAACCTTATTTCTGTGCTGTTAAAAAATGATTGCGCCGGGCTATTCCTTGGCGAGCGAGAAGAGAAATTCGAGGCCGCCTCCTGCCCGGTTCCTGACCGAGATTTCGCCCTTGTGCAGGTGAACGGCATTTTTTACAATAGACAATCCCAGCCCGGTTCCGCCGCTATCGCGGGTTCGGCCTTGGTCGATGCGGTAAAAGCGTTCGAAAATCCGGGGCAAATGCTCTTCGGGGATACCTTTCCCGGTATCGGAATAACTAAAATAGTAGAACTTCTCATCTTCGAGGTACTGACGGATATAGACAGAGACGTTCTCGCCGGCATAGTTGATGGTGTTCTCCATAAAGTTTTGGAAAATCGACGACAACAGGCTGTCGTTTCCGTAAACACTCACCTTCTCGTCGATGGAAAGCTGAACAAGAATATTCTTCCCGTTTAAGCGCGATTCGAGGTTTTCAATCACATCTTTCACCAGCGGACGCAGTTTGTGTCTTTTAAACTCGAATAGGTCGCCGGCATCTTCAATGTTGTTCAACAGCGAGATATCGTTGAGCAGGTCATTCAGCCGTTCGCTTTGCAAAAATGCCCGTTCAATAAAATAATTCAGTTTTTCGACAGGCAGGTTTTTGTTGTTCAGCATGGTTTCGAGGTAACCTTTGATCGACGAAAGCGGTGTTTTCAGCTCGTGCGCGATGTTCGAAGTCAGTTGCTGTTTCAGCAGACGCCGTTTCTCTGGCCGGGTCACATCTTCAATCAGCACTTCAAAACTTTTATCGGCAAAAACAATCCCCTGCACCTTAAAATACATTTCATTTTTGTCGATCATGATTTGCACATGCGGCAGGTTCTTCTGGCTGATGATCACGTCCGTCTTCAGGTATTTATCAATCTTCGCGATCAGGGGTTTAAATTCTTCGATTTCAAACAAAGCATCGGCCGAAATGGTCGAATGCTCCGAAATCAGGTTAATGTATTGAATAAAATGGCTGTTGGCCAGGATCTTTTCTTTTTTGGCCGAGAAAAAGGCAATTCCTTCATTCAGGGCATACAGGTGGTTCAGCAAACGTTCTTTCTCTGCTGTCAAGTCGTCTTTGGCGTGCTTAAGCCGATCGTAAATATGGACGATCTGGCGGCGGATATCGCCAAACTCCGAATCGGGGAAACTGAGGTTGGGATCGATATCTTCTTCTTTTCCAGCCCTGACTGCAAAATCGCGAAGTTTGGTAATGAATTCTCCCAGGCGGCGCGTGACCAGGTGCAGCATGAGCCACATGATCAGGAACAGGGCAATCATAAAAAAGATAAACAGCCGTTCGGTTTTCAGAAAATTCCTGATCTCAATATCGTAAACCACGGCGCAGCGAACGAAATAATCATCAAAATAGCGGGCATAATAGTAAAAGTCCTGCCCGGTAGAGGCCGAATGGCGAATGTTGCCGCCTTTGCCTGAATAAAGGGCTTTCTGAATTTCGGGACGGAAGAGGTGATTTTCCATTCCGGCAAGATCAGCCACAAAATTGTCGTAAACCACTTGTCCTTTTTTATCAATCACCGTTATCCGGGTATTCGCTTCCGGGATCAGGTAAAGGATCGAATCTACCTGCTGAAAACCGCCTGTTTCTTCGAGCTGATGGTAATCAATAAACCGGTGGGTGATTTCAACGATATTTTCCAGCGAGTTTTCCAACTGGACCGTGCGGTACCTTTTTTCACGGTTATACTGAAAGATCAGGATCAGGATGGTGAAGAAGGTAAAGGCGGTGAAAAAGTAAATAAAAATTCGCTGCTGGTAGGTTTTTCGCTTTAACACGGGATTGAATTTTAGCTGTTTACTACTTATTTTTCAAAACAATAACCGTAACCCGACCTGCCAATAACGGCGGTGCCATAATCGCCTATTTTCTTTCGCAGGCGGGCAATGTTTACATCCACGTTTCGCTCGGTCACAATCACATCGTTGCTCCATACGCGGTCGAGAATCTCCTGGCGGCTAATAAACCGTCCCTGGTTTTTCATTAATAAAACGAGAATTTCATATTCTTTCCGGGTCAGGTTTACCGGTTCATCATCAATGGTCACCAGCTTCCGCGTATGATCGATTTTAAGCCCGTTACTTTGGATAATCGCCGAGGACCGTGAAACCGGCATTCCGCGTTTAAGCACGGCGCGGATCCGCACGGTCACTTCTTTGATGGAAAAAGGCTTGACGATGTAATCATCGCCCCCGACATTGAAGCCGGTAAGCAGGTCGTTCTCCGAATCTTTGGCCGTCAGAAAGATAATCGGGACATCCAGTTCCCGTTCTTTTCTGATCATATCGGCCATTTTGTAACCCGACATTCCCCCCATCATCACATCCAGCAAAATGAGGTGATAACTTTCCAGCGGTTTGGTGAGCGCCTCTTCGGCCGAGCTGGCTACATCGATCTCAAAACCCTCGCTTGCCAGGTTGAACTGCAGGATTTCGCGCAGGTCCTGCTCATCGTCAACAACTAATATCCGGGGTATAAAGTCCATTTTACTCTTCGAGTTTATGGTGTCTGATATCTTTTCCGTCGATTGAATAAATTGCCGCCTCCGCGATGTTCGTGGCATAATCGCCAATTCGCTCCAGGTTCGACATCATTTCTTTGATCGTGATAATGCTGGTCAGCAAATGCTTGTTCTTTTCAGCCGAATCGGCTTTATTAACCAGTTTCTTCAGCATTTTATTGTTGATCTCGTCCATAATCGTGTCGTTCTTAATAGTCCAGATCGCCAGTTCCCGGTCGTCGTTGGTAAACGACAACACCGCTTTGCGAACCATTTTGGCGCTGAGTACGGCTGTATTGGTCAGTACTTCATGGAAACTGTAATAAATTTCGGGCGTTTTAATTTTCTGAAGGAATTCGGTAATGTTGATCACCAAATCGCCAATCCGCTCCAGATTAAGCAGAATGCGGTAGCAGGCAAAAATGCGTCTCAAATCGGAAGCAACCGGCTTGTGTAGAACAATGACGTTCACAATTTTATCGCTAAGCTTTACCTCCATTTTGTCAATCTCTTTTTCATTTTTCTTGATGAAGGATAAGGCCTCATCCGGGATCTTCAGCTCGCGTGAAGTAACAAAGTGCTCCATGTAATCCACCTGTTCGAACACCGTGTTGGTCAGTTTTTCGAATTCAACCAGGATTTCCTGTATCGCGTCGTCTTTTTTTATGCTCATAATCTGTTCATTTTAATTTAAAACCATCAGCTACCTGTTAGCCAAACTTACCGGTAAGATATTGTTCGGTTCTGGGGTCTTTGGGGTTGGTAAACATGTTTTTTGTTTTACCGTATTCAACTAACTCTCCAAGATACATAAATAATGAGTAATCTGAAATTCTGGCAGCCTGCGACATATTGTGGGTTACCAGGATGATGGTGTAATGTTCTTTCAGGGTGACCAGTAAGTCCTCAATCTTTGAAGTGGCAATGGGATCGAGGGCCGATGTGGGTTCGTCCATCAGGATGATTTCGGGCCCGAAAGCCAGCGCCCGCGCAATGCAAAGCCGTTGCTGCTGCCCGCCCGAGAGAAAGGTTCCCTTTTTGTGAAGCGAATCTTTTACCTCGTTCCACAGGGCCACATTGGTTAACGAACGTTCCACCACCTGGTCTTTCTCGCTCTTTTTCAGCCTGATCCCGTTCAGCTTGTACCCGGCAATCACATTGTCGTAGATGCTCATGGTCGGAAAGGGGTTGGGCCGTTGAAAAACCATGCCCATTTGCCGCCTCAGCTTGATGGCTGGCATATCGTAAATGTTTTGGTCGTGCATCAACACCTGCCCGGTGGTGCTAATGTTTTCGTACAATTCGTGCATACGGTTCAGGGCACGGAGCAGGGTGCTTTTACCGCAACCCGACGGGCCCATAATGGCCGTAACGGTATTCTTGCGGATATCCACCGTTACGTTTTTCACCGCCATGTTTTTATCGTAGGCCACCGAAAGGTTTCTTACGGATAACGCCGGATTCTTAATTTCAGCTATGGTACTTATCGTGTTCATGTTTATTTTCTTTTGGCCGCAAATTGTTTGGCAATGATGTTCAGCGCCAGAACGATGCCCATCAGCAACAGGGAGGAACTCCAGATCAGGTCGATCATATTCGGATCGTTGTAAAACTCCCAGATTAACAAGGGGATGGCGCTGGTTGGCTTGCTGATATCCAGGTTTATCGTTGTACTACCCAGGGCGGTGAGCATCAGGGGGGCGGTTTCGCCCATGATCCTTGAAATGCCGAGCAAAATACCGGTGAGCAGTCCGCTCAAACCGGTTGGTATCAACACCCTCAGAATGACCTTATAATAAGGTGTTCCCAGCGCCAAAGCTGCTTCTTTCAGGGTATCCGGGATCATTTTCAGGGTTTCTTCGGTCGAACGCACAATCATGGGCAACATCATGATTGCCAGAGAAACACTGCCGGCCAGGGCCGAAAAGCCCATTGTAATGTACTTCACGACCCAGAGGTAAGAAATCAAACCCAGCACGATGGAAGGAACACCCTGAAGAATATCGGCGATATTCCGGGTCAGGTTGGCCATCAGTTTTCCCTGGTTCTCGTACAAATAAATTCCGGTTAAAACGCCTGCCGGAATGGCAATCACCGAGGCCAGTACAATCATGATCAGCGTTCCGGTAACCCCGTTGGCAATTCCGCCGGGGATTCTTTCGCCGTTGGCAACCGCCGTCATGGCCGCAAAGGTATCGGGCGTATTTTCAATCAGAAAATTCAGGCTGATTTGCCGGTAGCCTTTCACGATCAGTTTTGAAATGATCAGGATAATCGGCGAAATCGTGACGATTGAAAAGAAAATGACCATCGCCAAAACGAGCTTGTCTTTCCGGATCCGGTATGATGAATGGTCTGTATTCATTCCTGTTAAGTCATTTTTTTAATGATTAGTTTACCCACCGCATTCACGATGCCGGTAATCAGAAAGAGCAGCAAGCCGATGGCGATCAGCGAACTGAGTTTCAATCCGTCGGCCTCGCCAAACTGGTTGGCAATTACGCTGGCCATGGTATTGCCGGTGGCAAACAGACTATCCGGCACCTTATTGGTATTCCCGATCAGCATGGTTACCGCCATCGTTTCGCCCAGAGCCCGTCCGAAAGCCAGAATATAACCGGCAATAATGCCTGATCGGGCGTTTGGAATGGTCACGGTTTGAATCACCTCCAGCCGGGTGGCCCCGAGCGAGTATGCCGCTTCTTTCAGGTCGTTTGGCACCATCGCGATGATCTCGTTGCTGAGCGATGTGGCATAGGGTATAATCATCACGGCCAAAATCAGGCTAGCCGTAAAAATCCCAAAACCCTGACCGCCGAAGCCCATGCTGACAAGGAGCGGACGGAGCACATAGAAACCCCACAGCCCGTAAACAATCGACGGGATGCCGGCCAGCAGGTCAACCAGCAGGCTCAACAAGCGGGCCACCCGCGTCCCTCTGAAATATTCGCCCAAAAACAAGGAGGTGGAGAACGAAAGCGGTAAACAAATCAACAGGGCAGCCAGTGAGGTAATCAGGGTTCCTGCAATAAAAGGTAAGGCGCCGTACGACTCTCTGCCGCTTGTTGGGTCCCAGTCGCCCGAAACAATAAACTTCAGGCCAAATGTTTTAAAGGCCGGAATTGAACCTCCCGCAAGCGAATACACCATGCCGCCTGCCAACAGCACAATCAATACGGAAACGGACAGTAAAACGGCTTTGGTGATCTTATCGCTGTTCATGGATTGGGTGTAAGTGTTTTGAAATTTTATTCACCGGGCAGCGTTGACTTACCCGGTGAAATATTCAATGCAATCAGTTTATTGTTGTAAAAGCGGTTTTCCGTTGTAGGTAATGGTCCGCAGAATTGCTTTGGCTTTTGTCACCGTGGCATCGGGCAGAGGCGCGTAATGGACTTTCTCGGCGTCGGCCTGCGCTTTTTCGCTCACCACCCAATCCAGTAATTTCACCGTTTCGCGGGCCTGGGCTTCAGTCCGCTTGCCATAAGCCTGTTCTTTGTAGAGGATAATCCAGGTAAACCCGCTGATCGGATACGACTCCGGATCGGCTGAATTGGTGAGCATCACGCGGGTATCTTCGGGGATTTCGCCCTTCGCAGCGGCGCTGATACTGGCAATGGTGGGCAAAACATAGGCTCCGCTGCTGTTCTCCACTTTTGCCGTCTGTATTTTTTGTGCGAAAGCAAATTCGGAACCGATATAACCGATAGCTCCCTGGGTTTGGCTGATGGTTCCGGCCACGCCCGGGTTTCCTTTGGCTCCCATACCAACCGGCCAGTTTAGCGACTTGCCGGCTCCTACCTGATCGGCCCACCGTTGAGATATTTTGCTCATGAAATCACTGAAAATCTGAGTAGTTCCGCTACCGTCGGAGCGAACAACCACCAGGATGTTGATGTCAGGCAAACTGACACCCGGGTTATTTGCCCTGATCTGCGGATCGTTCCATTTGGTAATTTCACCCATAAAGATTTTTTCCAGCAAGCTGTTCGATAATTTCAACCCGTCAATACCGGGCAGGTTGTAGGCCATCACGACAGCCCCCAGGCAGGTGGGAATATGAACAACTTCGCCGGGCATTTCGGCCAAATCATTGTCTTCGAGGTAACCGTCGGTGGCACCAAAATCAACCACCTTGTCTTTTAAACTGCGGATACCGCCTCCCGAACCAACTCCGCCGTAGGTAACCGGGATATTGGTTTCGGCAGTGTAATTCTTAAAAACCAGGTTGTAGTAGGGTAAGGGAAAAGTGGCGCCGGCAGCAGTAATACTTACCTTGGCGGAACCTTCGGCCTGTTGGGTTTTTTTGGATGAATTCTGGCAGGCGCTGAATATAGCGACAGCCAAAACAAAGGATAAGATAATTCTCATGGCTATTAATTTTTTTTGGTTAAAATTTAAATTCACAATTTAAAATGAAGGTAGAACTAAATTCCTGGCTACTGCTTGCCGGGTTCCATCCCTGAAAGTTAGGCGCAATCTTTACCCCTTTCACGGGTGCATATTCAACACCGGCGATAAACAGCTCGCCGTTTTTTGAAAGATTCCATTTTTCTGTTTCGCCGGTCAGGGTGTTCGAGTTCAGCTTATCGTAACGGCCAAACACCTTTACTTTTTTCGAAGCTTTCACCGTTGCATAAAAAGAAGTCCCGTACAAATCGTGGTCATCTTTAAAACTCTGATTAAACTGTTGGTTATATTCGGCACCAAGCGAAAAGCGCTCCTCCTGATACCCCAAAAAAGTTGTAACTGAAGAAAGCGTATGCTCTTTCGCGCTAAAATCGTAATAAACCCGGCCGGTAAGCTTTTTAACCGGGCTTATGGTAAGACCAAAACCGGCGCGCAAAACGCTGTCGGACTGGAGTTTTTTGTAGCCCTCGCCGTTAGCGACAATCACATCGGCGCTGATAAAATCGGAAAATTTATACGCTGCACTGATTCCCAGGTCGGCGCTCGAATTAAATTTATACTCGTCCTGAAACGATTTCGCCAGATACCGATACCCCCATGCATCTTCCTGCACTTTAAACTGGGTGGTCGGTATCAAACCGAAATTCACCGAAAATTTATCCAGTTTATAGGTAGCAAAAGCATTTTTCACATAAGCCGTCATTTGCAGGCCGCCGACTCCCGGGTCGCCAATATCGATGGTTGCTTTGGCCGAAAAATTCTTGCTGAACTGGTAGTCGTAACCCAGGTAGAGCCGGCTCAGCTCGAAAGCCGAAACCGATTCGCCGTCTGAAACGGTGGTGTGGTAATTACTGAAAATTGTCATAAATGGTTTTCCACCCGGTTTAAACTCTTCTGTTGTTTGAGAATGGCCCAATAATGTCATGCACAGCATGACCAATGTCAATACACTAATGCGTTTCATATACTTAAGATGTTAAATTACGTTTATTTCAAGTGACTGAAATTCCCCGCAAATGAATACTGAAATCGTTACAGCGCCATTAATAAATGATTACAATTCGGTTAATTTACTAATTATTCATTAAATCTGTGCCATACAGATCGGGTTTTTATACTCTGTTTCAAAATGTTACAAATATTTCAAAACGATTACATCCTGTTTTTTCAAATATTCTCTATCTTGTGGGGTCTATCAATTAAATAGTCTGTATAGTCTGTTTGGTAGAAAAATGTACAACAACATCTCAAAGCTAACAAATCATGATTAAGAAAAACTTAAGATTTTCGGGATTACTCGTGATCATCCTGCTTGTATTGACCGGGGTTTTAAAAGCCGAAGTGAAATTACCGGCCATTTTTGGTGACCACATGGTGTTGCAACAGCAAAGCGATGCCGCCATTTGGGGAAAAACAGGCCCGGGCAAGGCGGTCAGAGTGCAAACTTCATGGGATAAAAAAACCTATTCCACCCAGGCCGATTCGCAGGGAAACTGGAAAGTAAAGGTGAAGACTCCCGCAGCAGGAGGTCCGTTCAATATAAACATCTCCGACGGGCAATCACTGACACTGAAGGATGTTTTAATTGGCGAAGTTTGGATTTGTTCAGGACAATCGAACATGCAAATGCAGATGAAAGGTTACCGGAACCAGCCTGTTCTGGGAGCCAACGAAGCCATTGCCACCTCAGCCAATCCGTCCATCAGGTTATTTACCGTGGAACGGGTTAAAAACCTTGAACGGCAAACTGATTTTACCGGCGAATGGCAGACTTGCGAGCCGGAACATGTTGCCGAATTTAGCGCCACCGCTTATTTTTTCGGAAAGATGGTGCAGGAAGCGCTGGGTGTTCCTGTTGGACTCATCTGCTCGAGCTGGGGCGGCACCCGTATCGAACCCTGGATGAGTGAAAACGGGTTTGACAAATACGATTGGGTTAGCCTGCCCGATAAACAACAACAGGGCGACTTTTCGCAGCAAACGCCCACCGTGTTGTTTAATGCCATGATTGCCCCGATGGTTGGCTATGGCATTCGCGGCGGATTGTGGTACCAGGGAGAGTCGAACCGAAACGAGCCTGCACAATACGAAAAACTGATGGCCGGCTTGGTTGAAAACTGGCGCGCAGAATGGGGAATCGGCGAATTCCCGTTTTACTACGTGCAAATTGCCCCCTTCGACTACGGGAAAAACGGATTAAACTCGGCCTACCTGCGCGAAGCCCAACTGAAAGCCTCAACAGCCATTCCCAACATGGGTATGGCTTGTTTGATGGACTGCGGCGAAAAAGACAATATTCACCCGGCCGATAAAAAGGCCGCCGGGCAACGATTGGCCTACCTGGCGCTGGCTAACACCTACGGCAAAAATGGCATTGAATACTCCGGGCCGGAGCTGAAAGAGATGGCAATTGACGGCAGCCTCGTGAAGCTGACTTTCAACCACGCCCGCAATGGGTTGACCACATTCGGCAAAGAATTGGTCAATTTTGAAGTCGCCGGAGAAAACAAGCAATTTTATCCTGCCCGTGCCTTTATTACCGGCGAAGGAATCACCCTGATCTCGGAGCGGGTGCAGAAACCGGTTGCCGTCCGCTACGCGTTTAAAGATTTTGTAGTGGGCGAGTTGTATAATACCGAAGGACTTCCCGCCTCGTCGTTCCGAACAGATGATTGGGAGATGAAATAACGCCAGGATAATCTTAACCGGAAAACGAAAGCAGCAGAGGCGTAAAAATGATCAACGCTTTTGCTGCTTCTTTTTTTTAGAACCTAATATGAAAAAACCGCCTTTGCGTACAAAAGCGGTTTCGGTATATGGGGTAAGTTGCCGATCTGCAGGGCAGTACTGCAACTTACGGAAGCGCGCCAACATGAGTTGGCACGACTGTTTTTATTTCCAGCGTAGTCATGCTGAACTTGTTTCAGCATCTGTGTCTAATTTCTGCAGACCCTGATCCGGCAATTGCCGGACAGGGTGACTCCCGTTTCCGGGGTAGTTTACCGCACTTCCGATCCATTTTTCACCTTGTTCACCGGCGAGACAAACTTCAGCGATCCGTCGGCATCTTCAGCCATCAGAATCATGCCCTGCGACATAATTCCTCGTAACTCGCGCGGTTCTAGGTTTACCAAAATAGAAACCTGTTGCCCGATAATTTCTTCCGGCTTGTAATACTCGGCAATTCCCGACACCACGGTTCGTTGGTCCATGCCGGTATCAATTTTCAGTTTCAGCAGTTTTTTGGTTTTTGGCACGGCTTCGGCTTCCAAAATCGTTCCGGTGCGGATGTCCATTTTCATGAAATCGTCGAACGAACAGTTTTCTTTGGCCGGTTTGGCCGTTACCTGGGCGGCTTCATTGGCTTTTTTGGTAGCCTGTAGTTTTCGAACCTGCGCCTCAATGGCGTTGTCTTCAATCTTTTCGAACAGCAATTCCGGCTGGTTGATTCGGTGTCCGACAGCCAGCAGATCGGTGCGGCCCAGTTCGCTCCAGTCGAGCTTCCCGAGATTAAGAAAACCACGCAGCCTCTCCATACTGAAAGGCAAAAAAGGTTCGAGCATGATGGTCAGGTTAGCCGTAATCTGAAGAGCAACATTCATCACCGTTTTTACCCGGTCAGGATCAGTTTTCACGACCTTCCAGGGCTCTTCGTCGGCCAGGTATTTGTTGCCCAGGCGGGCCAGGTCCATCGCCAGTTTCAATGCCTCGCGGAAACGGTAACTGTCCAGGCTTTTTTCTACTTCTGCTTTCAGCTTCCCGATCTCTGCCAAGGTTTGTTTGTCAGTCCCGTTCAGTTCTCCCAAAACCGGAACTTCTCCTTCGTAATAATTCCGGGTCAGCACCAGGGCGCGGTTTACAAAGTTGCCCAGGATGGCTACCAGTTCATTGTTATTCCGAGTCTGGAAGTCCTTCCAGGTGAAATCGTTGTCTTTGGTCTCAGGGGCATTGGCTGTCAGGGTATATTTCAGCACATCTTCCTTGCCCGGAAACTCATCCAGGTACTCGTGCAGCCAGACCGCCCAGTTGCGCGAGGTTGATATTTTATCGCCTTCGAGGTTGAGGAACTCGTTGGCCGGGACGTTCTCAGGCAAAATATAGCTTCCCTCAGCCTTTAGCATGGCCGGGAAAATGATACAGTGAAAAACGATGTTGTCTTTGCCGATGAAGTGCACCATTTTACACTCGGGGTCTTTCCAGTATTTCTCCCAGTCGGGAGTCAGTTCTTTGGTGGCCGAAATGTAGCCGATAGGCGCATCGAACCAAACGTACAGCACTTTACCGTCGGCGCCGTCAACCGGAACCGGAACGCCCCAATCGAGGTCGCGGGTAACCGCTCGTGGCTGCAGGCCGCTGTCGATCCAGCTTTTGCATTGCCCGTACACATTGGTTTTCCATTCTTTGTGCCCTTCCAGTATCCATTCCCGCAACCAGGGTTCGTATTCGTCGAGCGGCAGATACCAGTGTTTGGTTTCTTTCAGCACGGGCGTGTTACCACTGATCATCGATTTCGGGCTGATCAGGTCGGTCGGGCTGAGCGAGGTGCCGCAACTTTCGCACTGATCGCCGTATGCTTTTTCAAACCCGCATTTTGGGCAGGTTCCCACAATGTAGCGATCGGCCAGGAATTGTTTGTTATCCTCGTCGTAATACTGTTCCGATGTTTGTTCAACAAACTTGCCGTCGTCGTATAATTTTTTGAAAAATTCCGAAGCCGTTTCGTGGTGCACCCTGGCGCTGGTACGCGAATACACGTCGAACGAGATACCAAAGCGGGCAAACGAATCTTTAATGATGGAATGGTACTTGTCAACCACATCCTGCGGTGTTACCCCTTCGTTTTTGGCTTTCAGGGTGATGGGAACGCCATGCTCATCCGATCCGCCGATGAACAGCACATCTTCATGCTTTAAACGAAGGTAACGGGCGTAAATATCGGCCGGTACGTATACTCCGGCCAAATGGCCAATGTGAACCGGCCCGTTGGCATACGGAAGCGCGGAAGTGATTAACGTACGTTTATACTGGCTCATTTTATACAGATTTTCAGTGATTTCAGTATTTGATTTTTTGTGGGCAACAAAGATAGTTGTTTTTTTATGCTTTCCCTATCCCTGAAATCGCGATACGGGTAAAAAATCGACCGCCTGTTTGCTTGATAATTGAATGATTCTGTGTTAACTTGATTCTTTTTTAATCACTCATCATCAAAAATTCAATTTATGAGTTTAATGAAAGAATTTAAGGCTTTTGCGATGCGCGGAAACGTGGTCGACATGGCCGTTGGTATCATTATTGGCGGCGCTTTCGGAAAGATTGTCGCTTCCTTTGTAAACGACGTGCTGATGCCTCCGATTGGTCTGCTACTGGGAGGCGTCGATTTTAAAGATCTGAAAATCGTACTCCGCGACGATGTGCTGAACGAAGCAGGTGAACTTGTTACCAAGGGGGCAACCCTGCTTTACGGCAACTTCATTCAAACAACCATCGACTTTCTGATCATCGCCTTTGCCATTTTTATGATGATTAAAGCGATGAACCGCATGAAGAAAAAAGAAGAAGAACAACCAGTGCCTGCACCTGAACCTCCTGCGCCTACCAAAGACCAGGAACTGCTGGCCGAAATCCGCGACTTACTGAAAAAGTAGCGGCTAATCATGCAATAGCAAAAGCATTCCTGTTAACGGGGGTGCTTTTGCTACGCAATACTTCTTTGAACACCGCTTTGATCAGTTAAAAGTTATTCTTGGAAAAGTAAAATCGAATTCAGAACTCAGTCAAGAAGAAAAAGATCTTATCGACAAAATATTACTCGAACGATTTGTTGAGCATCCACAAAAGGTCATTGGAATATTTTTAAACGACTCCCGTCGTCGGGATTTCCAATACATCTCTTGGTTTCGCCCCGAGCGGTTTTGGTTCCCAACTACGTACCGTTTTGTTTCAAAACCCGCTGCGCCTCTGTAATCCACTCAATGCTCCATTCAACATATTCTTTCTGACTCGAAAAACTGTCCCATCCCGGCTTATTGATATTATAAGGAGGATCGGCAAATATTAAATCAATTGAGTTCGAGTCAAGCTGTTTTAGATACTTGATTGCATCGTAATTGTACAATTCCCCAAAATCAGTCTTTAAGAACGGTTTAATCGCCTCTTCCGTTTTCAGTTTCGTTCGGTATTGAAGCTCAGGTTGCATTTCATCCGGATCCCGTTCCAAGTCATGTTTCTTTTTCGTTAAGAAACAGTTAAAATTAAGTGATGCTTAATTTATTAATCATTGCTTAATTATATTTGCAGCGTTCGATATCAGATATCTCTTTCGGCATCAGTCGATCGTGACTGTGTACAGGGATATCACGAGAAATAAATTTTAAAATCAGATAGATGGAAAATTTGGTTGTTACCTGTGTGCAAAAAGGGATTACCCTTCCGGCGGAACTTGAAGATATCCTGAAAAACGGTAAAAGCATGACTGTTTTTAACAGCACGGATGAGCTGGCTGTAGCTGCTACCGGTGGTGTAGCGAATCATGAATTTGTTGTGTCGTACGAAACAGAAGGACTGGGTGTAATCTCCGAAGCGATTGTACACCGGGTGAGAAATGGTATTTCGGCCAATTACACCGATCCGTACATGCGGCGGCGCGACCCCGACACGATGGCCATTGCCGATGATCAACCCTCGGATAAAGAGCGCTTTGCCGACAAATACAACTATGCTTTTGATGATTTGCGCAGCTTAACGTTCGACTGGTTGAAAGAGCAAGACCTGGCCATGTTCTTTTTCTTTGCCGGACGCGATGGCATTGGCGCCGGCGGAGTGGCTGTTGCTCCGACCAATGCTGCCTTTTTTGCTATGGGCCTGTCCATGCTGCAGCAAATCATTCCGATTGACGAGCTTCCTCATGGGTTCGAAATAAAATCGGTCATTTATGTTGCCCCCCCATTTCGGCATACGCATTTTAACGGCAAACAAGTGGTGGTACACAATCGACTGGAGCAGGTACACGAGATGTTTTCGTACAACCTGTACCCTGGCCCAAGCGCGAAAAAAGGATTATACGGCGTTCTGCTGAGCCAGGGCGAAAAGGAAAACTGGGTGACAACCCACTGCAGCACCGTGCAGGTAGTGAGCCCTTACGACAACATCACTACCTTCATGCACGAAGGCGCCAGCGGCGGAGGGAAAAGCGAAATGCTCCAGCACATCGTGCGCGAACAGAACGGGCAAATCCTGATCGGTGAAAACACAAAAACCGGCGAACGAAGGCTGATCAACATTCCCTTGTTTTGCACATTCAACCCGGTAACCGACGACATGGCTCTGTGTCATCCGTCCATTCAAAAGAAAAATGGCCGGCTAAGGGTCCTCGATGCCGAGAATGCCTGGTTTATTCGTGTTGACTCCATTAATCAATACGGCGACGACCCGTTCCTCGAGAAAATTACCCTGAACCCGCCCAAACCGCTTTTATTCCTGAACATCGACACCACCCCGGGATCAACCGCCCTGGTCTGGGACCATATTGAAGACGCCCCCGGAAAAAAATGCCCAAACCCCCGGGTTATTTTGCCACGCGAAATTGTTCCGGGAGTAATGAATAAACCGGTTTCGGTTGATGTTCGCAGCTTTGGGGTACGTACCCCACCCTGCTCGGCCGAGGCGCCCTCATACGGTATCCTTGGCTTATTCCACCTGCTGCCGCCGGCGCTGGCCTGGTTGTGGCGGCTGGTTTCGCCCCGCGGACACGCCAACCCCAGCATTGTGAGCAGCGGAGGTATGGAAAGCGAAGGTGTTGGCTCTTACTGGCCGTTTGCCACCGGACAAATGGTTCATCATGCCAACATGTTGCTCGACCAGATTGCAACCACCCCGAGGGTTCGTTACACCTTGACCCCCAACCAGTACGTGGGTGTGTGGAAAGTTGGGTTCAAACCTCAGTTACTCATGCGCGAATACCTGACCCGCCGGGGCGACGCCCAACTGCGACCCGATCAGTACCAGCCGGCAAGATCGTCGCTGCTGGGCTACGAGTTAAATTACCTGACCATTGAAGGAGCAAAGATTCCTTCGCGTTTCTTGCAGGTTTATCGTCAACCCGAGGTAGGCGAAGAAGGCTACGACGCGGGACACCGCATCCTCATGGAGTTCTTCAAAAGTGAAATAAAGAAATATGACACCCCGGCCTTGTCGCCTTTGGGAAAACGGATCATCGAGGCCTGTCTGAACGATGCAACCGTGGAAGACTACGCTTCGCTGCTGGGCAGATAAAAACCTATGAAACGAATGGTATTGACAGGGCCTGTATCCGTCATGATATTTCTGGGGGGTATTTATGCGTGGAGTATGTTTGTACCTCCATTGCAAAATGGATACGGGCTCACAGCAGCTCAAACACAATGGGTCTTTGGGACGGTTATCGCCTCGTTCACCACCGCGATGGTCGGCGCCGACAAATTACTCAAAAGAATTGGCTTCAGGGGAATGATTCTGGCAGCAGGCACGCTGTTTGCCGCAGGATATGTGCTGGCATCCCATCCGGCAGGTCGTTTTGAAACCATTTTTATTGGTATTGGTCTGTTAAGCGGTAACCTGAAATTAATCGGAGAAGGCGCTTATGCCGACCGGCAATTGTTATTGGCCATCGTGTTGTTTTCGCTGGCAAACTTCAGCGGACGTCTTGCTTGGGGGTGGGTCAGCGACCGGTTTTCAACATTCGTCTTGTTGTCGATCGCTTTGGTAGCGCAGGGATTGTCTACCTTTCTCCTGGGACACTTCCGTTTTCCTGTCGCCCTGTTTTACCTGTTGGTGATGACCACTGGCCTGGGCTTCGGCGCCAACTTTGTACTTTTTGCCCGCGAAACAGCGCACGAGTTTGGGATTCACCGGCTGGGTAAAATCTATCCCTTCATTTTCCTGGGCTACGGCCTGGCGGGAATTTTTGGTCCGGTTACCGGCGGCGAGTTGTTCGACCGCTTTCAAAACTTCAGTCTGTCAGGTTCCATTTCACTGGCTGCAAGTATTCTGGCTTTGGGAGCATTCAGACTACAGCTGGTGTTGGTGAAAAAGAGAAACGAATTAAACGCAGTCGAAACCCGGCTTTAAAAAAGGAAGCTGGAATTCAGCGAAAAAAATTTAAACATAAGAATTATGAAACGCTTAGGCGAACGAATAAAAAAGAAACGCGAGACGCTTCATCTTCAATTGAACGATCTGGCAAAACGGGTAGGAATCAGCGCCAGCGCATTATCGCAGATCGAAAAAGCCAAGGCTTTTCCCACGATCGTGACCCTTAAAAACATTGCCGACAGCCTTCACACCACGGTGGGCGATTTGATTGGCGAAAATGAAATGCTTTCGCAAAACCCGCTGATCACTTCCGACGAAAGAAAATTTGTTAAGAAGAATACGGCCGGGAGCGAACTTTTCCTGCTTTCGCACCACGATCCGCTCAAGCAGATGGAAACCTACCTGATCCGATTTAAAGCAGCATCCGATATTTCAGAGTTATTTGCTTCCAGCGCCGGGCAGGTATTTTGCCACGTGTTGAAGGGCGTTTTCGCTTTTCATCTGGATGACGAAATATACACCTTAAATCCCGGCGACAGCTTCTACTTCAACACCGTATTGGAGCACCAGGTAAAACTGATTGGAGGAGAACAGGGCGAATTGTTGTGGATAGTTACTCCTCCCAATGCCTGACATTATTTTCAGGAAAGCGTATTTTCACCGGCCGGAAATCATTTGTATCTTGCCTTTTATAAACAAGCAAGTCATGACCGGATTTAACAATGGTGTTTTTCAGGAACTTTCGGAGATCAGCATTCCCGTGACCAGCCTTTCGGTAAACCGGGGATACGGAGCGTTTGAGTTTTTTGAAGTTATCCGTCGTAAAGCTTTCTTCGGTGACCGCCATTTTGCCCGTTTTACAAACACGCTGAACATTCTGAAGTTAAAAACCGAGTTTCAGGAACGTCTGCCGGAGATTATCGCGGCGTTAATCAGCTACAACCAGGCCGATGATTTTTACATCAAGCTGTTTGCCTTGCCACATACGCCATGTACCGACGGCTTTTACCGGGCGGCGCTGTATATCTTCCCTGCTCGGATGCCACTTTTCGAAACCTCGTTGTACGAAGAGGGAGCCAGCCTGATTACGAAAAATTTTCAGCGCTTTTTACCCGAAGCCAAATCGACCAATTACCTGGCCGGGCAATACTGGATGGACGAACTGACTGATAACCGGGTGGTGGACATCCTTTACCACAACGGAAAAACAGTTCAGGAAAGTTCGCGCGGAAATTTGTTTGCCGTAAAAGAAGGAAAAGTAATCACTCCTGACAAACACATCCTGAAAGGCGTTACACGTAGTTTGGCGCTCGAAATTCTGAAGGAGCAACAAATCCCTCATGCCGAAACGGACCTCGGCCTGGAAGCGCTGTTTTCGTCCGACGAAGTATTCCTGTCGAGCACCACCAAACACATTCTACCGATAACGCGGATTGACGACTCGGTTATTGGCAACGGAAAGCCCGGCGTGATCAGCCAAAAGATCATGACTGAATTTCAACGGATAAAGGAACAATTCACCTAAAAACAGGGCATAAAAAACCCGGCATTTCAGCCGGGTCTGATTTATTTGTTTTGCAACGATTATAAGCCAAACCGTTGTTTTATCTGCCCGATATAATCCAGTTTTTCCCAGGTGAAAAGTTCTACTTCTTTTTCAACTTTTCCCCAATAAGGAGATTCAAATAGTTTCACCACTGTTTGGGGTGTACGCCCCATGTGCCCGTAAGCCGCTGTTTCGCGGTAAATCGGGTTCCTCAGTTTTAAGCGCGCTTCGATAGCGGCCGGGCGCAAGTCGAACAATTCCTTTACCTGTTGTGCAATGGAGCCATCGTCCAGCGTTACTTTCGCGGTGCCGTAGGTATTTACAAAGATACCCACCGGATGCGCCACACCAATGGCATAAGCCAGTTGAACCAACACTTCGTCGGCCACACCTGCTGCCACCAGGTTTTTGGCAATATGGCGGGCAGCATAGGCTGCCGAGCGGTCTACTTTCGACGGATCTTTCCCCGAGAAGGCACCGCCACCGTGCGCGCCTTTGCCGCCGTAAGTATCCACAATAATTTTCCGTCCGGTGAGCCCGGTATCGCCATGAGGCCCGCCGATAACAAATTTGCCGGTTGGGTTCACATGGTAAGTTATATCCTGACCAAACAAGGCTTTCACCCGCTCAGGTAGTTGGGCAATGACACGGGGCATAAGAATTTGAATGACATCGGCCTTAATCTTTGCCAGCATGGGCTCATCGGCGTCAAACTCATCGTGCTGGGTCGAAACCACGATGGTATCTACCCGCTTGGGCGAGTTATCGTCGTTATATTCAATGGTAACCTGCGATTTGGAGTCTGGCCGCAGGTAAGCCATCTCGTTCCCCTCGCGCCGTATCCGCGCCAACTCCATCAGAATCCGGTGCGACAGCTCGAGCGGAAGCGGCATATAATCGTCGGTTTCCTTACAGGCATAGCCAAACATCATACCCTGATCGCCGGCGCCCTGTTCCATTTTATCCACCTTGTCAACTCCCCGGTTAATGTCGGGGCTTTGTTCGTGAATAGCTGTCAATACCCCGCACGAATCACCATCAAAACGATAAGCGGCCTTTGTATAACCAATCTCGTTAATCACTTTACGGGCAGTTTCCTGCACATCAACGTATGTTTTCGATTTCACTTCGCCGGCCAACACCACCTGCCCGGTGGTCACCAGCGTTTCAATGGCCACTTTTGACTCGGGGTCAAAGGCCAAAAATTCATCCAGCAACGCATCCGAAATCTGATCTGAAACTTTATCCGGATGTCCTTCAGATACCGATTCACTTGTAAATAAATAGCTCATACTTCAATTTGTAAAATTAAACACCCACCGCAATCAATCCAGTTGATTATCAGCAAATAAAAGTATGTGGAGGAGATTGAATTGAATTGAAAAATCAAAGCGATTACTTTAGCATTTTTTTTATGTGGTTGCAATCAATCTCAAATCTGTCCACAAATTACGATGCAAAAATAATATCTTTTTTGAGGATTCAAAACAGTAAAAATCAGAACATTTAAAAAAGGATCTCAATTTTATCTTATCCTTCTGTTTCTAAAATAAAAACATTGTGATAAATTAGACGGACATTTATCATCGGCTTTTTATTTGCCATGATTTAACCAAATTACCAACTATTTAAACAAACAACAGCTATGAAAAAGATCGTCCTGTTCGCCTTCATGGCGATGATCAGCACAAACTTATTTTCGCAGATGGAAAAAGGGAGCCTTACTTTTCTTTTGGATGGGCATTATATGAAAACCAGCTCGTCAGCCGGCGTAAGCACCAACTACACCGCCACCGACGGCGATTATGTCAGTTTTGCCCCGTCCGTAGCCTACGGCCTGACCAACCACCTGACTATTGGCATTGGAGTAGATTATGAACGCGACAAGGAAGAACGATACAACCATCTTTATTTCAACCATTTTGCTCAGGCCGAAATGATGCATATCAAATCAAAGGCCCTTCTTCCGTCGCTTTACCTGGGCTACCATCATCCGCTAACTAACAAGCTGTTTATTGGTTCAACCATGAAATTCAGTTACGGAGAAGTCAAAACGTCCTACCAAACCACCTATGCCGGTGTGGAAGAATTGACTGTCATTGATGAGTTGAACGAAGCGCCGAATATCTATGTCAGATCCATTGAATCGGAAACAAAAACAGATTATTTTCGTGTCAGGCTGTACCCGGAACTGACTTATTTTTTAAGCGAACGTTTTGGTCTGCTACTGGGGCTGGGTGGTATTGAATACTCCCTGCACGACTGGGAACAAGATACTTCAAGCTGGCAGGTCAATTTTAACCCGTCGTACTGGAGGCTGGGCTTTAAGCTGAACCTGTAAAAATCTATACCCGTACCGGTTTATCAAATCGTTCAACCTGCAACTTTCCCGGGAAGACATTCCGTGGTTATGAATTTGAATTTTGGGTCAGCTCCCGAAAGATACTTTCGAGACTGGCCTGTTTTTCGTTTAAGGTAAGGATGATTAACCCGTTATCAACTGCAAAGCGAAAAAGCGCGGGCCGGAGGTCGTCGCCATCGATGGCCGTAACGAGAAATGACCTATCGCCAAGCTGATCGACAGCTCTCACCGAAAGCTGCCTGCTGATGAGTGATGTATCGACAGTTGTACTGAACTCGACAAACACCTGCTGCCCCGACAGCAAGTTCCCGGCTTTTACCTGTTCAACCGGCCCGTCGGCAATCAACCTGCCCTGGTTGATAATGATTACCCGGGTGCAGATGGCTTCCACTTCCTGCATGATGTGCGTGGAAAAAAGCACTGTCTTCTGACGGCTGATTTCACGGATGAGCGAACGAATCTCTTCGAGTTGATTCGGGTCCAGCCCGGTCGTCGGCTCATCCAGAATCAGAATCGACGGATCGTGAATCAACGCCTGGGCCAGCCCTACCCGCTGCCGGTAGCCTTTCGAAAGCGCTTTGATCTTTTTATGCCCTTCGGGGCCAAGACCGGTTTTTTGCATCACCTCCTCCACTTTCTTACGTTTCTCCGAAAGATGATAAAATCCCGCGATAAGCGTCAGGTATTCCCGGATGTACAAATCGGTATAAAGCGGATTGTGCTCGGGGAGATAACCAACTTCCATCCTGATCTGATGATTTTCGGGAGTAACCTGCTGACCGTTTATAAAAACAGAGCCATGATCGGGAGCCAGGTACCCCGTTATAATTTTCATCAGGGTTGATTTTCCTGCGCCATTCGGCCCCAGGAAACCAACCAACTCGCCACTCCTGAGCTCAACGTTAAGCTCGTCGATCGCTTTTTGCTTTCCGTAAAATTTCGAAATACCTTGAATCTGAACAGACATGTCTCGTGTTTGATGTTCAAAAATAAAGAAAACCGGCGTACGACAAGGGATTTCATGCCGTAAAATTATTTTTGAGAGAAAGCGACGAAGCAAAAGTTGCATTTATTTTGGATAGCGACTAACAAAGAAGAACCAAAGCGATATCCGATCTGATTTATTTTGGTATTTTCAGCGCGCTGAAAAAAACATGACTATCCTCATTTTATCTGTCTAAATCAGTTTAAATTAGGGGCAGGCATTTTTTATTCGTTAACTTTAATTTAACTTTGTGGCTCTTCTAAAATTGCTTGACGGAAATGGAAGATCGGAACTTTAATTACATAAAAGATTTGACCAGGTACCAACGCCAACAAACATCCAGTGTTCAGATTGGTAAAGTGCCTATTGGAAGCGCTTACCCGATTCGGATTCAGTCCATGACCGACACCGACTCCAAGGATACCGAGGCTACGGTTGAGCAAATCATACGGATCATAAAAGCAGGCGCCGACTATGTTCGGGTGACGGTGAAAGGAGTTAATGATGCGGAAAACCTGAGAAATATTAAGCGCGAGCTGGTGGCACGGGGATACGAAACGCCTTTGATCGCCGATATTCATTTTAACCCGAAACTGGCTGAAATTGCTGCAAAATACATTTCCAAGGTACGCATAAACCCGGGAAATTTTTACGATAAGCGGGCCCGCTTCGAACAGCATTTATACACCGACGAGGAATATAAAGAAGAACTGATCCGGATCGAAGAACAGTTTATCCCATTTCTGGAAGTTCTGAAGCAAACCAACACCGCGCTGCGAATCGGCGCGAACCAGGGTTCGCTGTCCGACCGGATCATGAGCCGTTACGGCGATACGCCTGCCGGCATCTCCGAATCGGTTATGGAATTCCTGCGCATCTGCAAAAAAGTCGACTATAAAAATGTGGTGATTTCCATCAAGTCGAGCAATACCCGTATGATGGTGTATACCGTTCGCCTGTTAAACAAACGGATGCGGCTGGAAGATATGGAATTCCCGCTGCACCTGGGCGTAACTGAAGCGGGAGAAGGGGAAGACGGCCGGATCAAATCGGCCGTTGGCATCGGGGCCCTGCTGGCTGACGGAATTGGCGATACCATCCGCGTTTCGTTAACCGAAAATCCGGAAAAAGAAATTCCCGTAGCCCGGAAAATGATCGACCACATTAAAACCTACCAAAACCACGAACCCATTAAAGCGCCCCTGTTCGCACAAACAAATCCCTTTGAGTACGAACGCCGTTCGGTGCGGCCGGTCATGAATATGGGCGGAAAACAGGTTCCCGTGGTTGTAGCCGACCTGCGTAACCGGAACCTCTCGGAAGTGTTGCCCATGCGCGGCAAACAAATCCCCGAATATTTTCTGAAGAAAGACCATATTCTCGATATCGAGGGAAATTCATACCCGATCCTCGACCTGGAGGAATACCTGTTCGGCGGAAGTCATTGGGGACAAATGAAATTTATCCGGACCAATAAAATGGAATTCGACCGTTTTATGTCCGAAAACCCCGAAATTATTACCAAACTGAAGCAAACCCGTAAAACGGTCCTTATTCTTGAGAGTTTTAACAAGAATCCGCTGGCTGAATTACGCGCTTTCTTTATGGCGCTGGAATCGCATATCTGGAAAGTGCCTGTCATTATTTTAAGAAGTTACAAAGAAAACCGGCTCGAAGATTTGCAAATAAAAGCATCCGTCGACCTGGGAGGTTTACTCATCGACGGTTACGGCGACGGCATTTGCATCACCAACGACAGCGACAACATCACCTTTACCGACCTGAAAGACCTGAGTTTCTCAGTTTTACAGGCAAGCCGCATGCGCGTGACCAAAACCGAATTTATTTCCTGTCCCGGTTGTGGCCGCACCTTGTTCGACCTGCACGAAACCACCCTGAAAATAAAGGCGCACTTCAAACACCTGAGCCATCTTAAAATCGGCGTTATGGGCTGCGTAGTGAACGGGCCGGGTGAAATGGGCGACGTAGACTACGGTTTTGTTGGCGCCGGACCGGGCAAAATAAATCTTTACAAAGGGCAATCGCTGAAAAAAAGGCATATCCCCTTCGAAAATGCGGTTTACGAACTGGAAAGCCTCATCAAAGAAAACGGCGACTGGAAAGAACCGGAAGATCATTCCTGAATTTTTAATTCCGCCCTCGGGTGATGAAAATCTGATTCAAAAAAAAAAAGCTGTGGCCCCTGACCAGCAGCTTTTACAAACAGTTACATTGCTCCTTCAATTGGCAGAAATCCGGAGCCACTGAAGCCAGGGAGGTGTCCCGACGGGACAGCGTCTTTACCCCGAAAACTTCGGTTACCGGCAGGTCTTCTGGCTTACCCGATTCCAAACACCTTCCCGTCCGTCAGTTGACGGACAGTGGCATAACATCCGGAATCATTTAGCGGGTTTACAGCTGCGGGGACAGCTCCTGTTTTTCACAGGATTCCCTTTTCATTCGAACTGAATAACAGGATCGAAACCGGTAACATGAGTGCAATAATACGGATATTTTCACCACCCGAAGTTAAGCCGAACTTAAATTTTTAATTCTTTTTAAGAGAAATTTGCCCTTCTATCGGCCCGATAATCCTAACTTTGGCAAAAATGAAATTATTCGCGTCATGAAAATAAATCTGCTCCTCATCTTTATCTGCCTCCTGATTTTAGGCTTATCATGCAAGGAAAAAGGCTACCCTAAACCCAAAGATCTGATTGGCGAGAAAAAGATGGTAGACATTCTTTATGATATTCATATGTACGACGCCATCGATGATAAGTATAAATATCAGCGGTTCGACAGCCTTAAAATCGACTCCAAACAACTTTATCAAACCATTTTGAATAAACACCAGCTAACGGATTCGTTGCTGGCCCAATCGCTTATTTATTATTCGTCGCGGCCAAAGGTTTATGAAAAAATTTACGGGAAAGTGATTGAACGGTTCAATTTGCAACAGGAAGAAATGAAGAAGCTCGAAAATATAAATGTAATAGAGCCTTAAGCCGCTGCATCGCCGATACCCGAATCAGTACAAGAGCCTGTTTCCTGTCAAAAGTGAATCCAAACCTTGCATTTAATCAGGTGAAAAAATTTGCAGCCCATATTGTTTTCCCGGTCAATAGCCCTCCAATAAACAAAGGCATTGTTGAAGTTGACCGGGACGGAACCATCAGCCGGCTCATCGTGCCGGAGGACGGACTGCGGGAAATGGCCGGTATGGAGTTTCATAACGGAATTATCTGCCCGGCATTTGTCAATTTGTTTGAACGGATGGAATTGCCCGATTTTTTTTCGCATTTCCCCGAACTAAAAGAATTTGAATTCCTGGTCCCTGCAAAACGCCCCGACGACCGGGATATCCTGAACTGGATGAAGTCCATTCAGTTGCAAAGCGCTGCCTTCACCCTCGAAGAACTGATTTACCTTTTTACCCTGAAGTCGGCCCGGATTGCCGGCCTGCAAAACGAACGGGGAACGCTCGATTCCGGCAAAAAGCCCGGACTGCTGCTCATCAGCCAGATGGATTACCGCAATTTGCAACTGAGTGAAAACAGCCGGTTGAAAAGACTGATATAATCCGTATTTTTGCCCGAAAGTTTAAAAAATGTCCACCTTCCTGTTTGATAAGATTATTTTTGGCCCGGTAAAAAGCCGCCGGTTGGGCGTCTCGCTGGGTATAAACCTGCTTCCTGTTGACCGTAAAATCTGTTCGTTCGACTGTATTTATTGCGAATGCGGCTGGACGCCCCGCAAGCGGGAAAAGAAATCGACGCTGCCGGGCAGAGATGAAGTTGCTGAAAAACTGGAAGGACAGTTACAATTAATGCGCGCCTCCGACGAACTCCCGCATGTGATCACCTTTGCCGGGAACGGGGAACCAACACTTCATCCTGATTTTCCGGGGATCATTGACGATACCATCCGTTTACGCAACCAATATGCCCCGGATTGCCGCATCGCCGTGCTGTCGAATGCCACCATGATTCATCGTGAGCCGGTATTTCAGGCCCTGCTTAAGGTGGAAGACAATATTCTGAAACTTGATTCGGCTCTGCCCGAAACCGTTGAATTGCTTGACTGTCCGATCGGACATTTCAAACTGGATGAAGTCATCAGTAACCTGAAACGTTTCGGCCGGCAAGCCACTATTCAAACCCTGTTTATCCGGGGAGAATTTAAGAGCCGCCAAATTGACAATACCAGCGAAGAGGAACTCTCGGCCTGGCTGAAAGCGCTGGAATACATCGGCCCGAGGCAGGTGATGATCTATACAATCGACCGCGACACTCCCGCCCAGGGACTGGTAAAGATTCCCCTGGACGAACTCAACCGCATTGCCGCGCGTGTGCGTCAGGCCGGTTTTGACGTGCAGGTTTCGGGTTAATTTAAGCTTGTCCGGGTCCATTCGGTTGAACGCCCCAACCATTTGATGCCCACCACGTAGCCTTTCAGGTATAACTGATCTGTTTGACCGGTAAACCAGCCATAACAATCGTAGGTTTTACCCGATTTCGGATCGTAGATTCGTCCGCCCTGCCATTCTTTTTTCTGTGCATCGTAAGTTAATCCCGATAAAATCTGCATTCCGATCAGGGAGCGGTTGCGTAAGGTAACGTCCGGATTTTTGTCGTCATTCGGAGCCTGCCCGTTTTCGTATTTCTCGGGAATCATGTACACAATCGTGCCACAAAATTTGCCGTCTTTTTCAACGATTTCAATTTTCGAGGTCTTTTCATCATTCCACCAAATACCGGTAATGCTCCCGGCAGTTTGAGCGGTGGCTGTATTCAGCCATAAACCAAACAGAAAAAGGATCAGAATTTTCTTCATAAAATGAGTATAACGGGTTATTACCGGCTAAATATAGTAAGATTCCGGATTGAAAAACCAGGAGGTGATTAACTTTAAATCAATGGCTTACTGATAACACACGAGCGAAACATAATCGACCACTTTATCGGCAGGACGAACTTCACCCGAGTTTCCCCGTTGCAATACGCGGATCTCCGGATGCGGGGCCACCATCCGGGCATAGGCCACCAGCGTCATCACCGGGCCGTATCCGCAGGCCGAAACCTTGTATTCTTTCACAGCATGAAAAATACCGGCTGTATCCAGTTTCAGAATCCGGTCAATCACATGCTGGTCTTTTTCGTAGCCGGTTGCAGCTGTTTCATAGTGCGAGAAATCTGACGAAGCAATCAGCACGATTTTCCGTCCCGTTTTCTTTTGTGCCTGATGTATCCGTTTGGCAAGTAAACCGGCGCTCTCAACAGTCTGGCTGTTCATGGTAATCATCACCACCCGAAACGGTTCCCGAAGAAAAAACTGTAACAGCGGGAGCTGAACTTCGCCTGAATGTTCGAGGGCATGAGCTGATTCATTAGCCGGAATATCCAGCGCCTCATTAAACTCCCGGTCTATCTCAGCTTTTCCGAGCGGCGTTTCCCAGAAACCGGACAGACTGCAATTAAACTGACCAGATCCGTAACCCGTATGATTGGGATTGACAATAATCACCGTGTCCACCTGTTGATGGCTTTGCTGAAGAAGGGCATAAAAATAAACAGCATGATAAGCAGAATAAACATAACCGGCATGGGGTACAATGCCCCCAATCAGCTGATTGTTTGCCAGTTCGAACTGGATTTGGTTTTTCCCGGCCTCAAAAGCATGTTGAATGAACTGGGTTAAGGCCGTTTTTGATTTGGGGTAGAATGTACCGGCAAAAACGGGCTCACGAATGGGTGTTCTCATAATTCATGTATTTTATTTCGTGTAATGCACAGTTTAAACAGTGTCCTTCTGCGTCCAGTCCGGTCACAGCTGTCAGGTAAAAATTACGCTCGATCAGCTTACGCCCGCAAGCCGAACAAAAGGTATCGGCATGGTCGCCTGCAGGCAGGTTACCCGCATATACATGGTGCAGGTAATTTTTCGCCACATCGTATAAGCGAAACAGGATCTCAGCAGGCGTCGGTGGCAAACTCAGCCGGTATGCCGGAAAATACGCAGAAAGGTGCAGAACCGTTGATTTTCCGGTTTCTCCGGATATCCACCGGCACATCTCGCCGAACACCGTTTCATTGTCGTTCAGTCCCGGGATCAGCAAATTGGTCAGTTCCAAATGCGAACCGGCTCGACTGATCCGACGGATCGTTTTCAGCACCGGGTCAAGCGTTCCCTTGCAATACGCCCGGTAAAACTTTCCGTCAAATGCCTTCAGATCAATATTAAAGGCATCCATGTACGGCAACAACCGGTCCAGCGGTTCGGGCTGAATGTACCCGTTGCTGATCATGGCAGTCACCAGCCCGGCCTTTTTAGCCAGGACAGCCGACCTCAGCATAAATTCGTAATTCACTACCGGTTCGTTGTACGTGAAAGCAATTCCCAGGTTGTGCCCGGTAAACAAGGCTGCCTCCACCAGCTTTTCAGGGGTAACGCAAGTTTGTTCATCCGTGGAAACCATCGTTTGTGAAAGATGGTGATTCTGACAAAATTGGCAGTGAAAATTACAGCCGTTTGTTCCAACCGATAAAATTTTTCCTCCCGGGTAAAAATGGTATAAAGGTTTTTTCTCAACCGGATCGAGCCTGATGGCGGCAAGCTTGCCGTAAACCTCCGAAATCAGCCGGCCCTGCACATTCTTTCTGACAAGGCAATCACCATACGCATTCTCTGCAATACGGCATTGCCTTGGGCATAACTGACATTTCACGGCATGGTCGTTCAGGCGGATATAAAAATCGGTTTCGTACAAAGTCATTGAGTACTTTCCTTTCCGTTGCATACTTGCCTATACGAGTAATCCGGATAAAGGGTATTTTTAATGACGGACGCGATGGGGACAATGGCTGTTCTCCCTGATAAAAATCCTGTTCTTTCCGGGCTTTCTGCTTTATGTTTGTGATCAAAAATCAGTTGGATGAAAACCTGGTTAATCATACTGATACTTTCGATCCCGACGCTGCATGGTTTATCGCAGGAGCAGAAATTCACCCTCGAAGCCGAGCTGCTTTTTCACAGCCGGCATCTTTGGCGTGGCATGCAGTTTGGCAACAGCCCCACGGCTGAGCCATCAGTCACCCTGGGTAAAGGACGGTTTTCGTTTAACCTGTGGGCTGCCAAAACCTTCGACGATTCGTATGCTGAAATCGATCTGATTCCCTCGTTCCGGCTTAACGGGATGGAAATCAGCTTGATGGATTATTACAACCCGGTACCCGGGACAGACAATCATTTTTTTAACTTAAAAGACGGGCAACACCGGCATTCCACAGAACTGGTGATCAGCCTTGAGCGAACAGAGAAGTGGCCGGTACGCAGTTTGGCAGGCGTCTTCTTTTTTGGAGATCAGAATCCCGACACCGGTAAACCATATTATTCAACCTATGCCGAATTGGCCTGCCCGTTTCGCGCCTTAAGTTTGCAGGTTGAACCCGCCGTTGGATTAACAACCCACAAAGGATACTATGCCGATGAATTTGCCGTCATCAACACCGGCATTAAAGTCAAAAAAGAATTCCGGATTAGTCAGTCGTTGACTGTTCCCCTCCGGCTTTCGGCAGTCCACAATCCTTATCAGGACAAGCTGTTTTTCTCAGTGGCAGGCGGCATCAGGCTGCCATAAACCAAAGCCAGGCCTGCGGAAAAATTCATTTGTCTGTAATGATTTTATTAACAATCTTACCTATCCATTGTTAGTGCAAAGGAAACCAAACCTGCGGGGAAGCAGGCAGGACCATCTTTCTGTAAATATTATTTGACTGATCATTCAATACTTAACGGGTGATGAAGAAATTTAAACGGATACACACAATCGCATGGCTGACATTTTTTGCTATGTTAGCTGCTATGACAGCTTACAGCCAGAAAAGCCGGGAAGAAATTCCGGATAAACATAAATGGAACATGACTGACCTCTTTGCATCGGACGAAGCATGGCGCGAGGCCGTAAATGAATTGACCGTACGCATGGATCAGGTGGAACAGTTTAAAGGAACCCTGACTGGCTCGGCCGGAAACCTGTTGAGAGCGCTGCAATTTAACAGCGAAATTTCAAAAGAAGCGTCGAAAATTTATTTGTACGCCGGCATGAACTCGGACCTTGACACCCGAAACATGAAATACAACGGCATGAAGCAGGAATTGCAGCAACTGTTTTCAACCTTTGGATCAAAAGCAGCCTATATGGAACCTGAAATTCTGACTACCGACTGGTCAACCATCGAACGGTTCATAAAGGAAGAGCCCAAACTCGAAATGTACCGCATGGCCTTGGAAAATATGTTCCGCACGAAAGCCCATTCGTTAAGTGAAAAAGAAGAACGGATCATGGCGCTTGCCGGCATGGTGACTTCGGTCCCGCAGGCCGTGTACGGAACTTTTTCGAACGCCGAAATGCCCCGCCCCGAAGTGACGCTCTCGAGCGGTGAAACCATCGAAATCGGCAGCGCCGAATACAACCGTTTCCGGGCAGCCGCGAACCGCGACGACCGCCAACTCGTTTTCGAAACGTATTGGGCCAACTACGACAAGTTTAAAGCCAGCTACGGCGAAATGCTCTATGGAAGCGTAAAAACCCATATTTTTAATGCCCGCGCCCGCCATTACCAATCGTCGCTTGATGCAGCGCTTTACCCGAATAACATCCCGGTGGAGGTGTACCATTCACTGGTTGACAACGTGAATAAAAACCTGCCGGCTTTTTACCGTTACCTGGATATCAAAAAACGGCTGATGGGACTGGATACCTTAAAATACCTCGATTTGTACGCGCCGTCGGTAAAAGATGTCGATTTAACTTATTCGTACGACGAAGCTGCCCGGATTATGCTGGAGTCGCTAAAGCCGCTTGGCAAGGAGTATGTAAACACCGTGAAAAAAGCCATCGACGGAGGGTGGATTGACGTATACCCCACGCCGGCCAAACGTTCGGGGGCCTATTCCAATGGTTCTTTTTACGATGGTCATCCTTTCATTTTACTGAACTACACCGATCTTTACGACGACGTGAGCACCCTGACCCACGAACTGGGACATACCATGCACAGCTACTTCTCAAATAAAACCCAACCCTACCCCACTTCCCGCTATGTGACCTTCGTGGCCGAAGTGGCGTCGACCTTTAACGAAGTATTGTTGTTTAATTACATGATTGACCGGGTGAAAGACGACGATATAAAACTTTCTATCCTGATGAACTGGCTCGACCGCTTTAAAGGAACCCTGTTCCGCCAAACCCAGTTTGCCGAGTTTGAGCTGAAAATCCATGAGGAAGCCGAAAAAGGAAAGCCGCTTACCGGAGACACCTTTTCCGAAATATATACCGACATTGTAAACCGGTATTACGGCCACGACCAGGGCATTTGCCATGTCGACGATTATATCCGAATGGAATGGGCTTTTGTCCCGCACTTCTTCTACAACTTCTATGTATACCAGTACAGTACCTCGTTCACCGCATCGATATCGCTGGCCGAGAAGGTCATGAGCGGCGACCGGGAAGCCCTGAAAAAATACCTGGCCTTCCTGTCATCCGGCGGTTCGGATTACCCGATTGAACTGTTGAAGAAAGCCGGCGTGGACATGACGACTTCCGAGCCGTTTGAAAAAACCATCGCTTCGATGAATAAGGTCATGGACGAAATTGAAAAGATCCTGGATAAACGAAAGTAACCTGGCGCCTAAGCTCCAACCTGTCAAACTAAAAGTGCGGTTTGCTTCCGGTCTCCGGCCTCCGTTAATCGGTATTCAGCAATCAGTGATCCTTCGGGTATAAATATCTTTCTGTTTGCCTTGCCTTGCGTAGCACATGAAGCCCGACCGCTTTTTGCCATGCCGGTGGCTGCGCCTTTATCATTGTTTGCCAACCTGACCCCAGGGTGTCTCCGGGGAAAGCCCGACCCAGCCTTCCCAATCTCCTCAATCTTTTCAATCCCGTTAACCCTCTGCGTTAAAAAGTGGCTGAGTACCAAAGTAAATGGCGACTTTCTCAGAACCCTGGCATTTGTTAATTGGTCATTGGAGCTTGCAGCTAAAAAGTACCTGAGTAAAACCGTAACGGAATACTGGTACTGAATACTGGTACTTTTTAGCTCCATGCTCCATGCCGGATTTCCGCCTTATTTCGTGTGGGTTAAAATCAATCTTTCAGTCCGCTGCGTTCCAGCAGGGCATTGATGGTTGGTTCCTGTCCGCGAAAGCGTTTGTAAAGAACCATCGGATGCTCGCTTCCGCCTTTTTCAAGAATATGAGTCCGGAAAGCATCGGCTGTTTTTTTATCGAAGATCCCGTTTGCCTTAAAAACCGAGAAGGCATCGGCGTCGAGCACTTCGGCCCATTTGTAACTGTAGTAACCGGCATCGTACCCCCCGGCAAAAATATGCGAAAATGAGGTGCTCATCAGCAATCCATCTACCGGATCGAACAATTCGGTGGGCTGCATAGCTTTTGTCTCGAAGGCGGTAATGCTTTCTTTCAGGGGAGCTTCGAGCGAATAGTAAGCCAGATCGAGTATCCCAAAGCTTAACTGGCGTTCAGACAAATAACCGGCCTGAAAGTTTTTGGCAGCGACCAGTTTATGAATTAAGTCTTCCGGTAATTTCTCACCGGTTTCATAATGGGTGGCAAAACGGTCGAGCCATTCTTTTTCGTAAGCCCAGTTTTCGTGCATCTGTGACGGAAGTTCTACAAAGTCCCAAAATACGTTGGTGCCTGAAGTTCCGCTGTACCGGCACTGGCTGAGCATGCCGTGCAGGGCATGGCCAAACTCGTGCAGGAAGGTGGTTACTTCATCAAACGTGAGCAGCGACGGCCGGGTGTCAGTGGGTTTGGTAAAGCTGGTGACAATGCTGACATGCGGCCGGATATTTAGACCATCTTCCATATACTGGTCGTGGTAATCTGTCATCCAGGCGCCCGACCGTTTCCCCTCGCGGGGGAAGAAGTCCAGGTAAAGCACCGAAATGAATTCTTCTTTTGTGTTATACACCTCGTAAGCTTTTACATCCGGATGATAGACGTCAATGGCATTATTCTCTTTCAGTTCAAGCCCGTAAAGTTCGCGGGCCAGGTCGAACACGCCGTTAATCACGTTTTCGAGTTTGAAGTAGGGTTTCACTTCCTCTTCATTAAAACCATAACGGGCGTTTTTCAGTTTTTCGGAATAGTAAGTCCAGTCCCAACGCTGAATTTTTCCTTTAAAACCGGTTTCTTCGGCGAACGCCTGAACTTCGGCAAATTCTTTTTCAGCAAAGGGGCGCGAAGCCACATGTAACTCGTTCATAAATTCGGTTACCCGCTCCGGCGTTTCGGCCATCCGGCGGTTCAATTTAAAAGCAGCATGGTTGGGATAACCCAGCAGTTTGGCTTTTTCCAGGTTCAGGGCCACCAGTTTTTTGATGATCTCTTTATTATCGTACTCGTTATCCTGGTTTCCTTTACTGCCGAACGCCCGGAACATTTTCTCACGAAGTTCGCGGTTATCGGCATATTTCATAAAAGGGACGTAACTGGGGTATTGCAGGGTAAATACCCAGCCTTCCTTGTTTTTTTCTTTTGCCGTTAAAGCCGCCGCTTCGCGGGCAAAGTCGGGTAATCCCGACAAGTCGGCTTCGCTGGTGATGTGTAGTTCAAAAGCATTGGTTTCGGCCAGCACGTTTTGCTGAAACTGTAAGCCAATCTTACTCAGCTCCGTAGTGATTTCGCGGTAACGTACTTTTTGCTCCGGGTTCAGGTTTGCGCCGTTCCGCACAAAACTCTGGTAGGTATTTTCGAGCAGGGTTTGCTGTTCAGCATTTAAGCCCAGCCTGTCTTTTTGCTCATAAACCGCGTTTACCCGTGCAAACAAGTCTTCATTCAGGCTGATGTCGTTACTGAACTCCGACAACATCGGAGCCGCTTCCTGAGCAATTTGCTGCATCTCGTCGTTGGTTTCGGCCGAGTTCAGGTTAAAAAAGATTTTGCGGATGATCCCCAGACGCTGGGCGCCCCGGTCCATGGCTTCAATGGTATTTTTAAAATCAGGAGCCTGCGGATTTTCGATTACCGCCTGAATTTCAGCTTTTGCCTCAGCAATGGACGCTTCGAAAGCCGGCAGGTAATGTTCGTTCTTTATCAGGGAAAAAGGAGCCGTTTGATACGCGGTGTGAAATGGTTCCAATAAGGGATTTTTCTTCGTCTCTGCTTGTGTTGTCATCATCGTTGTCATCAGTATTAGGGCCATGAACACCCTGTAATTTGTTTTCATCTCCTTGTTTTTAAGTTTTCAGTCTGTTTTCAGGATATGTTTCCATATACCTCAGAATATTACAGAAAACTCTTAAAATGGTTCACCGGTTCTATTTTTTCTTCTTCTTTTTCTTCTCCACCGACCATCCGAATTTACCGATTGGATCGCCCATTTTGAAATAGTGACCGTGCACATAACAAACAGGATCGGACTTTTTCAGGCTGAAGGCGCCGGTTTCCGGATCAATAAAACGATCGTCGGCCATCACGTTCACCACTTCCGAGATAAACATGTCGTGTGTTCCAAGCCGAATAATTTCTTTCACCTTACACTCGATACTGACAGGCGCTTCGGCGATAACGGGCGCTTTAACAATACTGGCCGGGATAGGTGTCAGCCCCGTTTCTTTCCACTTATCGAACTTGGCCCCCGAACGAACGCCGCACCAGTCGGTCGCCCTGGCCAACTCTTCGGTGGTGAGATTGATGACGTACTCGCCGGTGCGTTTGATAATTTCATACGAGTGCCGCGACGGACGGACCGAAATGTAACACATGGGCGGATCGCTGCAAATCGTTCCAGTCCAGGCAACGGTTAGCAGGTTATATTCTTCGGGTGTTTCGCCGCAGCTGACCAATACGGCCGGCAGCGGGTAAATCATGGTTCCGGGTTTCCAGTTTATTTTTGTCATTTCAGGATATCAGTTTCGGGCAGCAGGTATCTGCAGATATACCCCGCCGCAATTTTTATCTGCCGCAAAGGTAGAAAAATGAAAGTGGATACAGAACTGAATGAAAAACGGGTTTGGGGTCAGGAAAAAGATTGTTCACAAAAACTATTCTTCAGAGAAACCCAGTTCGGCCGCAGCCTGCCTTAAAAAATCGCGGGTATAATAATCGTCGTCAACCACCCGCCCGTCCCAGACCACCAAATCGAGGTCGATGCAGCGCGGCCCGAATTTAGGCTGGCTCCGATCGCGGCCCAGGCGGTCTTCCACCTGCTTCAGGTAGCGCTTGAAGTCGTCGATGGGTAAATCGGTTTCGAGCTTTACCGCCCCGTTTACAAACCAAGGCTGATCGGTGATCCCGATCGGTTTTGTTTTAATGAGTTTCGAAATGCCCAACAGGGTGGTTTCCTGTTTCAGGATAGCCAACATGCGTGAGATATGTTCATCCGGTTTGATGTTTGACCCGATACCGATAAGGGCGGTATGCTTGTTTTCGCCATTCATGCCGGTGACCTGCTTGCTTCCATTTCGAACGATACCGATTCAGCAAAACGCAGGGCATGGGGTTTGTCCACCTCAACCTTTGCCCAAACAACACGTTCGTCTTCCATAATCATATCCAGCAGGTTTTTAGTCAGCACTTCCAGCAATTTAAACCGCCCGTCCTGAACAAAACCGATAATTTTCTTGGTGATGGTTTTATAATCGTAAATTCCCTCCGGTTCGTCCGACAGCAAAGCCTCTTCGGGAATGACTGCCTCGATTTCGAGGTTAATCACCACATCCTGCTTGTTGACCAGTTCATCGGGATTAAACCCGATGTAGGTACGAATGAGCAGATTTTTGATACGAATTTTCGCCATCTTTTCTTTTAAAAAATTTATCCAAGATTTTCGCCTCCATCGCAGAACAACAACTGCCCGGTGAGGAGTTCATTATCTAAAATATAATCCAGGCTTTTCAGAATAGAATCCACTCCGGCCGGTTTTTTCATCGGAATATGTTTTGCCAGGTTGAGCAAGTACGCCTCATCCTGGTCTTCGGGAGGAAGCGTAACCCCCGGCGCAATAGCATTCACCCGGATTTCGGGAGCAAACTCCAGGGCAGCCATTTTGGTGAGTTCCCAAAGCGCCTTTTTCGACAGGCTGTAAGCGGCATGGTCCGACTTGCTGCTGGTAATGCGGGTATCGAGCATATTGATGATCAGCCCCGACTCAACCAGCCGCCCAAACTCTCGGATCAGTAAAAACGGAGCACGGTAGTTAATCATCATCTGGCGGTCGAGCAGATCAAAATGAGTTTGCGTGATTTTACCTTCCTCAAAAATGGAGGCATTGTTAATGAGCAAGTTGAGTTCGCCGAAAACCCGGATCACTTCGGGAATCAATCCTTCCACGGCAAAGGGATTTTGCAGGTTCGACTGGAAAAGCACAAAAGTTTGAAACTCGTACTTTTTCTGAAGTTCTGCCAGTAACTTCTCCGCATTCTTTCCTGAATTGTTAAAATGCAGTGCTAGGTTCCAGCCACGTTCAGCGAGGTGGAGCGCCATTTCACGGCCAATTCGTTTTGCAGATCCCGTTATTAATGCTGTTTTTTCCAAGATGGTATATTTTTCAGTTTAAGCGAACAAATTTATACACGAATAAAAAAGATAACCATTTTAAGTTAATTTCTTTCTATACCTAAACGGCTATTTTCACAATCAGTTCATTTTCGGCCACCAAAATAACTTAAAAAACATTTCACAAAAGAAAAATGAGCCTCGGTGAAACCAATTTCCCCGTATTCTCGAAATAACAGATAGAAATCCGTTCATTCTAAAACATACCGTCATGGAAGATAAATTAATCACCATCGCCCTGTTGCCTTACTCAAAAGCTGAAATTTTACGTTCGCTTTTGGAAGCTGAAGGGATTGACTGCACCCTGGAAAACATCAACCTAATTCAGGGGGCCGTAGCCACGGGAGTGAAAGTCCGTATTTATGAAAAGGACATCAAAAATGCCTACCCTATTTTAGATCAGATGCTGGGAAAGGTGACCAAGATTAAGCAAAAATCAGAAAATACCATTCTCGTCCCGGTCGATTTTTCCAGCTATTCATTTAAAGCAGCGCTGATGGCTTTTGAAATTGCCCAAAAGCTGAAATCGAAGCTCATTTTCTACCATGTCATTCAACAACCCGATTTCTTTTCCATGCCATATTCGGATGTAGTTGCTTTTAACTCGGGTTTGTACGAGCATTTGAAAGAACAGGAACAGCTTGCCAATAAGCAATTTAAAACCTTCCTGGAAAAACTGACCGATTACATTGGAGCCAACACCTGGAAAAGTATCAAATCGGAACATATGATCAAGATGGGATACCCCGAAGACGATATCCTGTATTTTACCGACAAACATCCGCCGCGGCTGATCGTGATGGGGATTAAGGGCCCGTCGGAAGAAAACCTGGATATCATGGGAAGCACCACGGCCGGCGTCATTTACAAATCGAACGTTCCCGTGCTGGTCATCCCCGAAAAAGCCGCCCTGCTGAACCTGGCCTCTATGAAAAAAGTGGTTTACGCGACCAATTTTGATGAAAAGGATTTTGTTTCCATCAACAAACTGCTGGGCTTGCTGAAACCCTTTGACGTGCAGATTTCGTGCCTGCATATTGGCCGGGCCGACGAAAAAGAATGGAACGAGGCCCGGCTCGAAAGCATGAGCCAGATCCTCAAGCAAAATTACCCGGACTCCCGGTTTGATTTTACCATCATCCACGGAGATGATATTTTAACCGAACTGGAAGAATACATTGACAAACACGAGATTGATATTCTCTCGCTGACAACCCACAAGCGGAATATGATCACCCGGATTTTTAACCCGAGCATTGCCCGCAAGATGGTTTTTCACGTGAAAACACCGCTATTGGTATTTCACTCGTAATAAGCAGATTAACCGAATTATTTAAAGCTGGCCAGTTTACTCAGGTACTTCCCGATAATATCGAATTCCAGGTTCACCACCGAACCTTCGCGGAAGGTGTGGAAGTTTGTGGCTTGATAGGTATAAGGGATGATCGCCACCTGGAACGAATTGTTTTTCGAGTTGACTACCGTCAGGCTGACGCCGTTTACGGTAACCGAGCCTTTTTCGACAGTCATGTAGCCTTGTTGCGCTTTGGCTTGGTCGAATTCGTATTCAAAAGTGAAATACCAGCTTCCATCGGCTTCTTCCACTTTTTTACATACGGCAGTCTGGTCGACATGTCCCTGCACAATGTGCCCGTCCAGGCGCCCGTTCATCATCATGCTGCGCTCCAGGTTTACTTTCGATCCCACTTCCAGGTAGCCCAGGTTCGACTTCAGGATGGTTTCTTTAATCGCGGTCACCACATAGGTTTTAGCCTCCCTGTCAATTTTGACCACCGTCAGGCAAACCCCGTTGTGCGACAAACTCTGGTCAATTTTCAATTCGTCAACAAATGAACAGGTCAGGGTAAAATGATAATTTTCCTGTTCCCGCTCAATGGCTTTCACCACACCGTATTCTTCAACAATTCCTGAAAACATGCTATTTCGTTTTAATTTGATGCGAATTTACCGAATTCCGCCTAATCGCGAAAATTTGCGATGAAAACATTCCTGCCTTAATCCAAATGAAAAGCTGCAGGATGATCCATCAGGCTGATAGTTTCCCAGGATCGTTCCATCCTGAAGATGCTTCGCTTTTGATGAATCGTTATCTTTGCCCGTGTTCATTTATAAACCCCGGAGGCTGGATGCCTGCAAGGGCGTTTTTTTGAACAACAGCAAAGGCAGTTTGTTGCTCAGTAGCTTTTAAAATAAACAGACATGAGAGTGGTTATTCAACGGGTATCTCAGGCGTCGGTAACAATCAACCAGCGGGTAAAATCGGCTATTGCCGGGGGAATGTTGATCTTGCTTGGTATTGAAGATGCCGACACCGCAGAGGACATTGATTGGCTGGTGAAAAAAATCAGTCAGTTGCGTATTTTTAACAACGATGAAGGCGTGATGAACCGATCGGTGACGGAGGCAGGCGGAGAAGCCCTCGTGATTAGCCAGTTTACCTTGCACGCCAGTACCAAAAAAGGCAACCGCCCTTCCTATATCCGGGCTTCAAAACCCGATTACGCGGTACCCCTGTACGAGCTGTTTATCCGGGAACTTTCCGAAAAACTCGGGAACGAGGTCGGCAGCGGCGAATTTGGGGCCGACATGAAGGTGGCTTTGGTCAACGACGGGCCGGTAACGATTATCATCGATACAAAGAATAAAGAGTTTTAGTATTCTGCTTAACTTGAATTCCGTAACTTCGTATAAAAAACAGGACATAACTATTTTACAAATGAAACAGACTGAAAATCTACCTGTTTCTTTTCCGCAGGCTCAGCAAATGGTGGACAACTGGATAAAAACCATCGGCGTTCGTTATTTTAGCGAGCTGACCAACCTGGCCGTATTGACCGAAGAAGTGGGCGAACTGGCGCGATTGATGGCACGGAAGTACGGAGACCAGTCATTCAAAAAGTCGGACGAGGAAAAGGAGCTGGCTGATGAAATGGCCGATGTGCTTTGGGTGCTCATTTGCCTCGCAAACCAAACAGGTGTTGATTTAAACGAGGCATTCCTGAAAAACATGGAAAAGAAAACGAACCGGGACAAAGACCGGCACCAGAATAATGCGAAACTAAAATAGAAAGCTATGACAATCCAGGCAGAGTTGGCAGCAATAAGAGCAAAGGCCGAATTGAACAAGACGAGGGAGATGCAGCAACTGGCATTTTCGTGCATTGATCTGACTACCCTGAATTCAACAGACACGATCAGCCAGGTAAAAGCCTTTACCGAACGGGTAAACGATTTTGCCAATGACTATCCGACACTTCCCAATGTGGCAGCCATTTGTGTTTATCCGAATATGGTCTTCACGGTGAATGAGACCTTAAATGTGGAACAGGTTAAAATCGTCTCGGTAGCAGGTGGTTTTCCGGCGTCGATGACCTTTATCGAAATGAAAGTGAAAGAAGCGCGCATGGCTGTTGATTTCGGGGCCGACGAGATCGACATGGTCCTCCCGCTGTGGGCTTTTATGGACGGGAATAAGCTTATTTGCCGCGAGGAGATTGCCACGGTTAAGGAAGCAATTGGCGACGCTCACCTCAAGGTCATCCTCGAAAGCGGCATACTGGCAGAGCCTGAGAAAATTTATCACGCGGCCATGTTGTCGATGGAATCCGGAGCCGATTTCATTAAAACATCTACCGGGAAAACGAACCCGGCGGCCACTCCCGAAGCAGCTATTGTGATGTGCCATGCCATCAAAGAATTTTGGATGAAAACCGGGAAGAAGGTTGGCTTTAAGCCGGCCGGCGGAATTTCGGCAAGCCAGGACGCCATTTTGTACCTCACGATTGTTAAAGAAGTCCTGGGCGAAGAATGGTTGTCACCCGAATTGTTCCGGATCGGGGCAAGCCGTTTAGCCAACAACCTGCTCAGTGAATTTTGGGCTGAAGAAGTGAAATATTTTTAACTGTTTTATAGGACCGTACATGGAAAATTCAATGAATGACATCTTTAAAAAGATTGGTACCACTCAAACCCTGAGTCAGAAGATCGAACGGAATATTGAGCGTGCAATCCGCGAGAAAAAGCTTCCGATCGGATCGAAACTGCCCTCTGAACGGGAATTGTGCGAAATGTTTGCCGTGAGCCGGACTGCTCTTCGCGAAGCCTTACGCCGGCTTAGCGCCCGGGGACTGATCCAGATTAAAAAAGGAAGCGGCATGGTGGTCACCAAAATCAATATGAAAGATGCCATTGACTCGTTGAATTTATATTACGACTTAAAGTTTGATGTGAACCTGATCAGCCAGATTATTGAGTTGCGGCTCGCTTTTGAACCGGAGATTGCAAAAATGGCCGCCCAAAACCGGACCGAAGACGATTTGAAAGGACTGGAAGCCAACCTGATTGAATTTTCGAAATGCGACCCGGACAATACCCAACTCGAATCGGACATCGATAACCGGTTTCACCTGGGAGTGGCCCGTGCAACAGGCAATCCGTTCGTGATTGTCACCATGGAACCGGTGCACAACCTGCTGCCGCGTATGAGAAACTATATTTATGCCAATATTGAAGGAGAAAAGGAAATTACCTTGGGGTATCATAAAGAAATTGTGAATGCCATTCGCGAGCAGGACGCCGAACGCGCCTACGATAAGATGCAGGCCCACCTGGACCGGAACATGCAGGTGTATAATAAATTTCTCAGAAATACCTGACGGGACTGTTAAGGCGGGGTTTGTTGGTCCGCCTTTCCGTTTTCCTTTTACCTTATTCCCGGCAACTCGTGCTTCTTACTCTTTTTCATTTCGTGCGGCATGCAGCACCTTATTCACCGATCCGTGCAAAAGCAACAGGCGGTGGGCTTTCGCTTCGTCGTATCCCAGCTCTTCCATAATCATCCGGGTTCCCCGCATGATGAGTTTTTGGTTAGTCAGCTGCATATTCACCATTTTGTTTCCACTCACACGCCCCAGTTTAATCATCAGGGAAGTGGTAATCATGTTCAGGATCATCTTCTGGGAAGTGCCGGCTTTCATCCGGGTGCTTCCCGATACAAATTCAGGACCGACAATCGCTTCAATCGCTACATCCACACAGCGCGCCAACTCGGTATTCGGGTTGTTACAGATACAACCGGTGAGCATGCCATGCCCGCGGGCCCGCTTAACCGTACCGATTACGTAGGGAGTCCTTCCTGATGCAGCAATACCAATCACTGTGTCCAACTCTGTCACCTGAAATCTTTGTAACTCCTGCCATCCCAGCTCTTCGTCGTCCTCAGCCGATTCAACTGCTTTGCGGATGGCCTTATCCCCGCCGGCAATCAAGCCGATCACCAGATCGTAACCCACACCATAGGTCGGCGGAATTTCAGAAGCATCGAGTATGCCCAGCCGGCCGCTGGTACCTGCCCCGATGTAGAACAACCGTCCTCCCTTCTCCATGCGTTCGAAAACCCGTTCAACGAGCAGTTCAATCTGAGGGATCGTCCGGTGAACAGCCGGCAGGATCTTTTTATCTTCTTCGTGGATGTTCTCAAGCAACTGCCTGACCGACATCTCCTCCAGGTTGTTGTACAATGAATCTGCTTCTGTAATATTTGTCAGGATCATGTTGATTTGACTTAATGTTGACTTTTATGATATGCCAGTAAACCGGCAATTGGTTCTTTTAATATGATTGGATGGCTAAACCCGTATGCCTCCGTCTGCGAAATAATGATGTCTCTGAAATGGTAGGCTACCGAGCCGGCAAATCCAATGGGATAACCGGTTATTTCAGGCAGCCTGAGTACATTACGGTCAAAAAATTCACGGAAACTTCCTTCGACCATATTCACACAGTAAGGTTCGTGCATGTGTGCCGAGAGAAATGGGGCAAAGCCGGCAAGATATTTATTGGGACGTTCCATCCGGTAAACCCGGTTGAGAATGTCAAGCTGATCGGGAGAAAACTCCTGCTCAAAAAGAAGGCGTAAAGCCGGAGGCATCACCTGTTTGAAGTAATCTCCGAGAAGCTTTTTCCCAAGCGCTGCTCCGCTGCATTCATCGCCAAGGATGAAACCCAGGGGCGGTACTTTTTTTGTAATTTGAATTCCGTCGTAAAAACAGGCATTCGATCCGGTTCCGAGAATGCAGGCAATTCCGGCTTCGCGGCCAAACAAGGCCCGTGAAGCGCCCAGGACATCCGAATGGGTTTCAACGCTGGCCCGGGGAAACAAACGGCTAAATGCGTTCTTCAACACATTCCCTTTTTCCTGATCCACCACGCCTGCTCCGTAGAAGAAAATCTCGTCCACATCACTGCCGGTCTCCGGTAAAATCTTTTCCTGCAATTCCCCGAAAATATCTTCGCTGGTGCGGAAAAATGGGTTCATCCCCCTCGTCTGGAATGAGCTGATTTCACTTGTATGACCGATCAGCCTCCAGTCGGCCTTTGTGGAACCACTGTCTGCAATTAATCTCTTCATGGGGCAAAGATAAATAATTTTATTTCAGAAATCAGCAAAGTTATAAGATGTATTACAAGTTTTGTTTTTATAATTTTAATCCGTTAACTTTGGCAGTAGTCGGAATCGAAATCTGCGTAAACCGTTCCTGTCATTCAACTAAATTTCATGCTTATGATTTGCCGGATACTCATGCTGTTTATTCTTTTTTTTCCTGGCCATCTTTTTGCCTCCGGGGTGATCCGGATTAACCAGTTAGGTTACTTTCCTGATGCGCAAAAGGTAGCGGTTTTCCTGAGCAGCGAGCAGGTACCGGCCGGGCATTTTCAACTCGTAAATTGTCTTTCTGGAGAAAAGGTATTTGAAGCCGTCCCCGAAAAAAGCGATGCCTCGGTTTGGGGCATGCAAACGGCTTACCGCCTTGATTTTTCATCTTTCAACGAATCCGGAGGTTTTTATCTTCAACTCGGGGATGCAGTCTCGCCTTCGTTCCGGGTTGACTGGGATGTGTATGAAGGAACGGCTGATTTCCCACTGCATTATATGCGACAGCAGCGTTGCGGGTTTAATCCGTTTCTGAATGATTCCTGCCACCTGCACGACGGCATCATCGTTGATCACCCGACCCGATCGGGCGAGCAGATCGATGTGACGGGAGGTTGGCACGATGCCAGTGATTATCTGCAGTACGTAACCACTTCGGCCAATGCCGTTTACCAGATGCTGTTTGCCTGGGAACGGAATGCAGAAGTTTTTGGAGATCAATTTCAGGCCAACGGCTTGCCCGGTAGTAATGGTCTTCCGGATATCCTGGATGAAGCCCGCTGGGGACTGGAATGGCTGCTCAAAATGAACCCGGACAAGAATGAAATGTATAACCAGATTGCCGACGACCGTGACCACCGGGGTTACCGCCTGCCTGTAGGCGACACGGTGACCTATGGCTTGGGGAAAGCGCGGCCTGTTTATTTTGTAAGCGGAAAACCGCAAGGTTTGGGGAAACATAAAAACCGGTCAACCGGGGCGGCTTCCACAGCTGCCAAGTACGCTTCCGCTTTTGCCCTGGGCGCGCATTTGTTCCGTCCGGTCGATCCTGAATTCGCTCAAAAAATGGCCGTAAAAGCCCGGGAAGCCTGGGATTTTGCCTTGTCAGACCCGGGCGTGTGCCAAACTGCCTGTATGGTTTCACCTTATTTCTACGAAGAAGATAATTACGTAGACGACATGCAGCTGGCAGCAGCTTCGCTGTTCCTCGAAAGTGGCGGGAAACCGTTTGAACAGCAGGCCGGATACTGGGGAGAACTGGAGCCGGTGACTCCCTGGATGGAGTTACAACGCGCCCGTCACTATCAATACTACCCCTTTATCAATTTGGGGCATGTATGGCTGGCGCAATCCGAAGATACGCTTATTGCAAACCAATTCGCGGCTTTCATGAAACAAGGATTGGAGAATATCCGTCGTGCCGCAGCCAGCGACCCCTTCCGCATTGGTATCCCCTTTCAGTGGTGCTCGAATAACCTGGTTGTTGCCGCGGCCACGCAGGCCCGCCTTTACCGTCAGATTACCGGAGATGAAAGTTATCTGGAGGAAGAATCGGCGCTCACCGACTGGCTGTTTGGCTGCAATCCGTGGGGAACGAGCATGATTTGCGGACTTCCCTCAGGCGGCGATTATCCTGAACGGCCCCATTCGGCCATCACCTACCTGTTGCACCAAACGACAACCGGGGGACTGGTGGATGGGCCTGTCTACAAAAATATTTACGAAAACCTGCGGGGCATTCATTTATTCGAAGAAGATAAGTATGCAGCCTTTCAGTCGGGAAAGGCAGTGTATCACGACGATATGGGTGATTATTCATCGAACGAACCGACAATGGATGGCACAGCCAGCCTGAGCTACCTGCTTTCGTCGCTCGAAAAGGAAGGGCGGGGAGCAACTGCGCGGCAACCTGTTGTTAAAGACAGCCAGGGCGCCGTTGTCCGGATGGATACTTCTGCAAACAAGGTTTATCTGATCTTTTCGGCGCACGATTTAAATGACGGGGGCCCGTTTATCCGGAAGTCCCTGAAGAAAAATAAGGTGAAAGCTTCATTTTTCTTTACCGGCGAATTTTATGCCGACCCCGAAAACCAGCCTCTCATAAAACAACTGATTGACGACGGCCACTTTCTGGGAGCCCATTCCGGCAGCCACCTGTTATATGCCGACTGGAACAAACGCGATTCATTGCTTGTCGACCGGGAACAGTTTGAAGCAGATTTACAGGTAAATTATCAAAAAATGGCAGCGCATGGGATTGATATCCGTCAAGTCGGTTTATTTTTGCCACCTTACGAGTGGTACAACAAGGTGGTGGTCAACTGGGCGCATCAACTGGGACTGACGGTGGTTAATTTCACTCCGGGGATCCGGACCAATGCCGATTATACCACGCCCGACATGCCCAACTATCAATCATCGGAAGCCATTTTCGGCAGCCTGAAAAAATTTGAACAGCATGATCCAAACGGCTTAAACGGATGCCTGATCCTGATCCATGCCGGGACCCATCCGGCGCGAACAGATAAGTTCTATCACCGGTTGAATGAACTGATTAGCTATTTGAAAAAGAAGGGATATCAGCCGGATCGTCTTGCAGGGTAAAGATAAAAGAAGGGTTGATTAATAATTTTCGACAGACTATGAGCACCTTACTGATTTTCATCATTATTTTTCTCTTTTTTACCCTGCTGATGGGGGTATCTTACTTTTCGTCAAAAAATGCAACTAACGAAACTTTTTTCACCGGCAACCGGCGTTCGCCCTGGTACCTTGTCGCCTTTGGAATGATCGGTTCGACCATCTCGGGGGTCACCTTTATTTCGGTTCCCGGCGAAGTTGGAAATACCGCATGGACGTATTTACAGTTCCTGCTGGGAAACTTTATCGGATACTGGGTGATTGCCCTGGTGCTGATTCCCTTGTATTACAAGCTGAACCTGGTTTCTATTTATACCTACCTCGACCAGCGTTTTGGTATCCGTTCGTACAAAACCGGAGCCTTCTTTTTTCTGGTATCTCAAACCATCGGGGCCTCATTTAGGTTGTACCTGGCCGCTGGCGTTTTGCAGATTGCCTTTTTTGACGCCTTGGGAATACCCTTCTGGCTGACTGTTTTTTTGACCTTGCTGCTGATTTGGGTATACACATTCCGGGCCGGCATCAAAACCGTGGTGTGGACCGATTCTCTGCAAACATTTTTTATTCTGGGCGCTATTGGTGTAACCATCTGGGTGATTTCAAGGCAGCTTAACCTGGGAATCGGAGAGATGATCGCTACGGTAAGTGATCATCCGTTCAGCCGGATTTTTGACTGGAACTGGCAATCGAAAACCAACTTTGTCAAACAATTTGCCGCCGGGTTGGGAATTGTTATCGTGTTGAACGGGCTGGATCAAAATATGATGCAGAAAAATCTCACCTGCAAAACCCGGCAGGATGCCCAAAAGAATATTTTCTGGTTTAGCTTCGCCTTCATTATTGCCAACCTGTTTTTTCTTTGCCTGGGGGTGTTGCTGTATTATTTTGCTCAACAAAAAGGAATTAGCCTGCCCGGCAGGAGCGACGACTTGTACCCGATGCTGGCGATGCAGCATTTCGGAACGCTCGCCGGAGCCCTGTTTCTGCTGGGAATCCTGTCTGCCGCTTACTCCAGCGCCGACTCGGCCTTAACTGCCCTGACCACTTCTTTTTGTATCGACTTACTGAACCTGAAAGCTGATTCTCCCAAAAGTAAACCAATCCGTTTTAAAGTCCATATCGGCTTTACCCTGGTGATGTTTCTGGTGATTGTTTTGTTTAGAATCATCAACAACGACAGTGTTGTGACCGCTGTTTTCCGCGTTGCCGGCTATACATACGGACCTTTACTGGGCCTCTTTGCCTTTGGCATCCTGATGAAGCAGCAGGTAAAAGACCGTTTCGTGCCTTATATTTGTTTGCTTTCGCCGGCGCTGAGTTATCTGATCGCTTCCAATTCCAAAAGCTGGCTGGGCGGCTACGAATTCGGGTTTGAGTTGCTGTTGATGAACGGCCTGATCACATTTATTGGACTGCTGATCTTAACGAAAAGAAACAAAATACAAAACCCATGACCGGAATCCTGTTATTTTAATCTTACGACTAATTACTGACGCCTTCTTTTTTATGACAAAACTCTTTTCCATCGTATTGATTTTGACTGCTTCGGTGAATATGAGCCGGGCTCAGTTTGATCCCGAAAAATTTATGGAGCATCCCTGGGTCGATTCGGTCTATCATTCGCTGACTCCTGATCAGCGGATTGCCCAGTTGATTTGGGTTTATGCTGCTGCAAACCACGATGTCGACGCTCAGTTCAAACTGGCTGAACAAATCAAAAAATATAACCTGGGGGGAGTTATTTTTTTCTCCGGCGATCCTGAGAAACAGGCACGGCTGACCAATCTTTACCAATCGGCCGCCCGGACCCCGCTGTTTATTGTGATGGACGCCGAATGGGGAGTGGGAATGCGCCTTCCGGGAGTCATTTCTCTTCCGTACCAAATGATGATGGGAGCTTCGGGCAAGCCGGAACTGATAAAACAGGCAGCTGCCGAAATGGCCCGCCAGATGAAACGTTTAGGAGTACAGGTGAGCCTTGGCCCCGTAGCCGATATCAATACCGAGCCGTTGAACCCGATCATCGGCCTGCGTTCGTTTGGCGAGTCGCCTCAGCAGGTAACCGCCTGCGCCCTTGCTTATATGCAGGGACTTCAGGAAAACGGGATTATGGCTGTAGCAAAACATTTTCCGGGACACGGCGATACCCGAACCGATTCGCACCTGACTTTACCTCAGGTGCCCTGGTCGCGCGAGCGGCTTGACTCCACCGAACTGTATCCTTTTCGCCGGTTGGCAGAACACGGGATTGCCGGCCTGATGACCGCCCACCTGAATGTCCCGGTTCTGGATCCGCAAAAAGAAATCCCCGCCAGCTTGTCGTCCAAAATTATTCAGGGAATTATCCGCGACGAATGGCAATACCGGGGACTGGTTATGACCGATGCCATGAACATGGCCGGAGCGCTCTCGTTTGGCAAAGCCGGCGAAATTGAGGTGTTGGCGCTGAAAGCCGGCAATGATGTGGTGGAATTTCCGAAGGACCCGGAACTGTCGATCGCTGCAATTAAAAAAGCATTGGAAGGTAACGATCTTACCTGGGAAGAGATCAACCGGAAATGCCGGCGGGTACTGGCTGCCAAATATTGGGCCGGACTACACAAACTGAAACCTGTTGAATTACCGCATCTGACAGAAAATCTTAACGCGCCACCAGTTGAACTGGCCAAACGCCGGATGATTGAAGCTTCGTTAACCCTACTGGAGAACACGGATGAATTGATTCCCCTAAAAAGGCTGGATACCTTAAAAATTGCCTGTTTGTCGGTTGGCAGCGAGTCGCTGACTCCCTTTCAGCGAATGCTGGCCAATTATGCCCGGACGACTCATTTTAATCTTCCTGAAAATTTCCAGGATGACGAACTTAACCGGCTGAAAGTTCAGCTGAATGATTATAACCTGGTGATTGCCGGTTTACATCTATACGAAAGCAAAGGGCGTAAATCCATGCAGGTAGGAAACTTACAGCGGTTAAAACCGGAACGCCCTTACGGGGTAACTGATGGTGTGGAAGCGTTGCTGGACTATCTTGCCCACGAGAAAACGGCCATTGAAGTCTTCTTTTCGAGCCCGTATGCCTTGACAGAAGTTCAGAACTTCGGGAAACCTGCCAGCCTGATTATGGCTTTCCAGAATGATTCCCTGGTTCAGGAACTGGCGGCCCAGTTGGTTTTTGGCGGAATCGGGGCCTTCGGTACACTACCGGTTAGCCTGGGAGGTTATTATGCCATTGGCGACGGACTGGTCATCGACCAGCCGGTCCGTTTGAAATATACCATCCCGGAAGAGGCCGGAATAAGCTCATCCCGTATTACAACGCGTATCGATTCCATCGTGGAAGACGCGCTTCATCAAAAAGCGTTCCCCGGATGCCAGGTATTTGTAGCCAAAGACGGTAAGGTTATCTTTCAGAAGGCCTACGGATATCATACCTTTGAACAGCGGGTTCCGGTCAGGATCGACGATCTGTACGATTTGGCGTCGGTGACGAAAGTCAGCGGGGGCTTACCCGGTATACTGAAGTTATACGACGAGGGGAAGATCGCGCTGGATGAGCCGGCAGCTAACTATTTTCCCGACTGGAAGAAGCGGCTTTTTCATCCGTCAGATAAACATGATATCACCCTTCGCGAACTGTATGCCCATCAGTCTGGGCTGGTTCCATTTATCGGTTTTTGGAGAAAGACGCTGAAGAACGGCCGGTTGTCGCCGGGTTGGTACACGCCCCGGTCCGATGAAAACCATCGTCTTTGTGTAGCGCCCGGCATGTACCTCAACAACCGCTTCCCAAAGATTGTCAACCGTGAGATCAGAAAAACTCCTTTAAAAAACCGTGGTCATTACGTGTACAGTGATTTACCGCTGGTTATTACACCGCAAATTGTGGAGCAGGTTTCAGGGGTTGATTTTAACAGCTATCTGGAGCATCATTTCTACCGCCCGCTTGGCGCCGACGCATTAACATACAATCCGCTGGATCGTTTTTCCCGCGACCGGATTGTTCCGACCGAAGACGACCGGTATTATCGTTTTCAGTTGCTACAGGGAACCGTTCACGACGAATCAGCTGCCGTACTGGGAGGAATCTCGGGAAACGCCGGCCTTTTTGCTTCGGCCAATGATCTCGCCAAACTGATGCAACTCTATCTTCAATCGGGAACTTACGGAGGAGAGCATTATGTGAGTGAGGCTACGATGAAAGAATTTACACGGGCTCAGTTTCCCGAAAACAATAACCGGCGGGGACTTGTATTCGACAAACCCCTGCTGAACAATGCGGAAGCCGAGATGCGGGAGAGCTATCCCTGCCCCGGGGCCAGTCCCGAAAGTTTTGGGCATTCCGGCTTTACCGGAACCTTTGTCTGGATTGATCCGGCCCATCAACTCAGTTATATTTTTCTCAGTAACCGGGTTTATCCCTCCCGCGACAATAACAAACTGGGAAAGTTGAATGTACGCACAAATATTCTTCAGGTGCTGTATGATGAAATAAATGCAAAAAAAAATAAAGGTGATCGGATAAACTTCACTCAATGCCCCTGAGATAAAACAATAAGCTCCGGCACAGGAGATCAACCGGTCACATTCCAACGTAAAAAACGCCGAGAAATGTCATACTTCTTTCTTTCGGTTTATCCTATTTTTGATTCTATCGCCACAATAGCAAGATAACGAGACAATTGTAAGATTTATTTGATCCGGAAACTAACCTTTATTCTTTTCACTTTATTTTACAGGAGACCACTCGTAACGAACATGTTAATAAATATCAAAAAAATAACTTGTAATACATCTTACTAATTAAAATTATTTCATAACTTAGATGCTGTATTCATTTTAAGATGAACTCTGGAACAACGGTTTGTATGTTGGAATGTAGTTAAAATGAAATAGATGTATGACATATGTTGGTCATACGTGCAATTCCATTCTTACGGATATTTATTTTGATTAAACTTTTCACTTTTCAAAATCTCTCTACTATGAAAAAAGGGTTATTGCTTATTTTGTTATGGTGCCTGATCGTTCCACCGGTGATGGCACAAAAGCGGACTATTTCCGGGCTTGTTACGGAAAAGTCGACAAACGAACCGCTCCCGGGAGTGACAGTCATCGAAAAGGGGACCTCCAATGGTACAGTCACCAATCTCGATGGCGAGTTTAATCTCTCTGTGAATGTAGGCGCTACCTTGCAATTTAGTTTTATAGGGATGCTAACTCAGGACGTTGTGGTAGGCAACCTTTCGATGGTACATGTCGCGCTTGAGTCGGTTGTTTCGCAGGTTGACGAGATTGTAGTGGTAGGCTACGGTACGCAAAAGAAGGCCAACCTGACGGGGGCCGTTGCGTCGGTCGACACAAAAGTTCTGGAAGCCAGACCCATCGCAGACGTTGGCCGCGGACTTCAGGGAACAACGGCCGGGCTTAATGTTGTGATCCCAAGCGGCGAAATCGGATCAGACCCGATTCTGAAGATTCGGGGGCAGTTAGCATCACTTAGGGGAGGATCATCTCCGTTAATTTTGCTGGACAATGTAGAGATCCCTTCAATACAAATGGTAAATCCGGATGATATTGAGTCTATATCCATTTTAAAAGACGCAGCTTCTGCCTCTATCTACGGAGCAAAGGCCGCCTTTGGAGTCGTACTGATAACGACCAAAAAAGGAGCTAAAACCGAAAGTATCAACGTTTCATATTCCGGAAATTTATCGTTTCAGAATATTTCCAAGAAAATGGAGATGGGACGGCTTGATGCTCTGGAATACACGCTTCATGCTTTTGAACGTGTAGGCGGCACATCGGCCGGTGCATTCTGGCATGTTACCCGTGAAGGTTATGAAAAAGCTAAAACATGGCAGGAGAAATGGGGAGATGTTGTGAAACCCAATGACCCCATGTTATATGGCCGCGATTGGTACGTGGATGCAAACAACCGGAAAATCGGGTTACGGACCTATGACCCCTATGATTATATGATCAAAGAGTGGACCCCCACCCAAACACATAACCTGTCGGTGAACGGGAAGAACGGAAAAACTGACTACAATATAAGTTTTGGATATCTGGATCAATCGGGTATTATCAAACCGGCCAAACATGATGATTTCAAACGTTATAACGGAGCAATCCGTCTGGTAACAGAAGTTAACAGCCGGCTTAAGGTTCATGCGGGAACGATGTATTCCAAGCGGTTAAAAAGATACCCGTATGCGACCAATTCAACAACTGCCGATCCTTGGTTATACCTGTATCGCTGGGGACCAACCTATCCAATGACGACAGAAGACGGCGATCCTCTCCGGAGTCCCGTGTCTGAGATGGAACAGGCCAATACCGCATTTCAGGAAACCAATTATACGAGTCTGAACGGAGGGTTTACCATCACACCGCTTAAGGACTGGAATATCAATTTCGATTATACACATGCAAATCAGGAATATATCAATAAAAGACCTGGAACACGTTTTACCTCCCGAAATACATGGACAGCTGCTATTCCGAAGAATGATGAAAATGGCAACCGGATTTATGTCAATGACTCCGGTGAAATTGTATCTTCAACAACCGCAGGAGCTATGCCTGCTTATCAGTTAAATATGGAAACGTATACCGCAGTGGGAGCCAACCCGGACCATGTATATCGTTACGCCGGGAACAGCCAGCGAAATACGCTAACCATAAACACCACATACGACTTGAATATCAATGATATACATCAGTTCAATTTGATGATGGGTATAAACAGGGTTGGCTATGAAGGTGCTTACAATTGGTCCCAGATTACTCAGTTAATTGATTACGGGAACCCTCAGTTTGATTTGGCCACAGGAACTCAAACAGCAAGCGGTGGTGAATATTGGGAGTCTCAGTTAGGTTTCTTTGGACGCATCAACTATAATTAGTGTCTCTAAGAAAACCTGCAATAATTTATAGATCAACAATATAGTATTGATATCTTTTTTGAATCTTTTGGGTTAATTGTTTTGATAAGTTGATTATAGTGCAGATATTCAGGGTATTATTACATGAGGATAGGATATTTTGACCACTTGACAAAAAAAGATTGAACCATGAGAAAAAGATTCGAACAACAATTGGGGTTAGGGCAATTGCCAATCGAAGCTACTTATATTAATCCCAAAAGCAAGAATGCTTTAGATCAACTTTTAGCAGCGTTGAAGGCGATCTATTGCAACAAGAAATACAACGAAGAGATATTCAGTATTTTGGAAGATCATATCAATTCCGGGAAGAAAAATACGGGAAGGACAGGAATGGACCTATGGAGTATTTTTGTTTTGGCCCAGGTTCGCTTGTGTTTGAATTTAAGTTATGATGTGTTGCACGATCAGGCAAACAACCACCACAATATGCGGTGTTTGATGGGCGTAGAAAAGGGCTTTGGTTTTGAACGTATCGAGTTTGAATACCAGAATATTTATGACAATGTCGCCCTGCTTAGCGATGAAATGGTTTGGGAATTAAACAAGGTAATCCTGGATTTTGGGCATGGAGAGGTGTTTAAAAAAAAAGAACATACAGCATTGCGCTTAAAATCAGATAGTTTTGTTGTTGAAAGCAATGTTCATTTCCCCACAGACTACAACCTGTTGTGGGACTGTGCCCGAAAATGCATCGGCACCGTTTCAAGGATAATGAACAAACATAAGGATATTGGAGGTTGGCGCAAGATCGGCAATTGGCGTACAGAGTTGAAAAAGTTGATGCGCAATTTGGGCCATGCCAACCGTTCAGGAGGCAAAAACAAGAAAGAAAAAGTAGTTGCCGCGGCCGAAGAATACCTCAATAAATCAAGGTTATTGCTCAAAAAACTAAACGAAGAAAAGTCCGGTTTCCCGCTAACGGACATGGGCGATCTGGTATTGATCATTACGTTGGAGCACTACATGGAACTTCTTGAAAAGCATATTGACCTGGTCGACAGGCGTATATTAAAAGGCGAAACCATTCCGCATGAAGAAAAGATGTTTTCGGTATTTGAAACCTACACCGAGTGGATTACAAAAGGGAAGATGAACCCCAGTGTTGAACTGGGCAAAAAACTGAACATCACCACCGACCAGTGGGGGCTGATCGTGGATTACCAAATAATGGAACAACAACAAGACCGGGACATTGTTATCGAAATGGCCGACAGGATTTTAACAGAACATAAAGTCGCATCGTGGAGCTTCGACAAAGGCTACTGGTTAAAAGAAAACAAGGAAACCCTTCAGTTGGAAGTTGACCAGGTTATCATCCCCAAACTTGGGAAGCGCAACAAAAAAGAGAAAAAGGAAGAACGCAGCAGGTCATTTAAAAAACTGAAAAACAAGCACAGCGCGATCGAATCAAACATCAACGAATTGGAACACCGGGGGCTCGACCGTTGTCCCGACCGGAGTTATGCGCATTTTAAAAAGTACATCGGGTTGGGCGTGTGCGCCTACAACCTCAAGAAAATTGGGAAACAAATCCTGAAGTTGGAGCGTGAAGCGCTTGAAGCGCCCACCAAGCAGATTAGGAAAGCTGCTTAGTAAAATCGGTTCAAGGAAAAAACATGAAAATTAAACATGAAAGGGAGAATTATGCCTGGAAACTAAAAAATTACACCGAAAACCCAATTTTCGGTGGCGAAAATTACGGCAACCAATTAATAGGCTAAAAAATTTAGTGGTAGTAACCGAAAAAACAAGCCGATTACATATAATTATGTACACCTTTCGAAAAAAACGGGTAGTTTTCTTAAAGACACTAATTATAAAGAAAAATATTTATTGGAGGCCAATCTAAGGTACGACGGGACTTCAAAGTTCCCGTCAGATCTCCAATGGCGGTGGTTCCCTTCTTTTTCGGCCGGTTGGCGTGTAAACGAAGAACCGTGGATGGAATGGGCCAAACCAGCACTGAGCGCCTTAAAATTTAGGGGTTCCTGGGGAACAATCGGCGATCAAACTGTTCCCAACAACCTGTACGTCTCTATGATGAGCGGTTCATACAACAACTGGATCATATCCAATGCGAAACTATATCAGTTTAGCACACCGAGTGCGGTTTCACCATCCGTTACCTGGCAGGATATTACCACGCTTAACCTGGGGTTTGATACCCGATTTTTTGACAATGAATTTGGAATAACCTTCGACTGGTTTAAACGTGACACCGAAAATATGATAGTCCCGCAAGAGGGTATACCTGTCACTTATGGCGCAGTAGCTCCTCAAAGTAACTATGGATCATTGAGGACAAAGGGCGTCGAAGTTCAGTTTGACTATAACCATCGCTTTCAAAATGGTTTAGGAATTAATCTCGTGGCCACTTTTGCCGATACCCGGACCCGGATTACGGCCTATGGCACCACGAATAGTATTGACTCCTGGTATGTAGGCAAAACCTACGGTGAAATCTGGGGTTATGAAACTGACCGGTTATATCAAAAAGATGACTTTGAATATGGTACAGATGGCAAGTTAATTACGGTAACTTCTGCTGATGGCTATACCGTAAATAAATTATCCAATTCGGATGCAGCTACTCAAGGCAGACTACAGTCCGGAAACTTCAGATTTGGACCTGGTGATGTTAAGTTCAAGGATTTAAACGGCGACGGTGTCATCAATCCGGGGAACAGACTGGTAAAGAATGCAAACGGAGAACCCGACTACGGTGACTTAAAGGTCATTGGAAACTCGACTCCGCGGTACGAATATGGCTTCCGCGCGGGCGCCGATTATAAAGGCTTTGACGTTTCTGTTTTTATACAAGGTGTAGGAAAACGTGAGGTTTGGGGTGACGGGTTCCTGGCCATTCCGGGTTATAATTCGGCCGACGGCGCCATGCCCCAGGCAATAGCCGGTGATTTCTGGAAAGAAGACCGGACCGATGCGTTCTACCCCGCTCCCTACAACATGGCCGGAAGTAGCACGACCTTAAATATGCAGGTCCAGTCCAGGTATTTGCTTAACATGGCCTATCTCAGGATTAAAAACATCACAGTGGGTTATACCTTGCCTGATGAGGTTTCAAAGAAGATTTATGTTGACAGATTCCGTATTTACGCGGCTCTGGAGAACTTCTTTACATTCGACCATCTTCGTGATCTTCCTATTGATCCGGAAGAGATTGCAGGTTACTCCATGTGGAACGACACGAACTATAACCTGAGCCGAACGGGTGTTGGTGTTCCAACTTTCAAGAGCGCCTCAGTTGGTATTCAGTTAAATTTTTAAACTAAAAAAATTATGAAAAAATATTTGTCAATCATACTATTTGCCGTTGCGCTTGTTTTTGGTGGATGTGACGACTTTCTCGACAGGCCGTCGCTGACACAGATGAGCGATGACACCTACTGGACAAACGAAAATAACCTCCGCTTGTTTGCCAATGGATTTTATTCCAATTACTTCGTAGGTTACAATGCAACTTGGGGAGTTGATTATGCACCTCTTCGGGGATACTATTTTTCTGATGATGTAACCTCTTCCGGAAAGCAAACCGGCTTTGAAACCCAAGCGCCCGCTTCCAGGGCGTCAACTTCAGAAACAGCAGGGTGGCTGACAACTTATGCGGGGCCCACCTGGAATTTTGTCTGGGTGCGAAAATCAAATTTATTTCTCGAACGGATCGAAGCCATGAAAGATGTTCACCTCGCCACCGGAGAATATCAGCATTGGAGTGCCGTAGCCCGTTTCTTCAGAGGATACGAGTACAGCCGGTTGGTTAGTGTGTTCGGCGACGTACCTTATTATGACCGAACCCATGAGGAATATGAACTTGATCAGCTATACAAAGACAGGGACAACAGAACCTTAGTCATGGATAAGGTGTACGATGATTTTGTCTATGTTCTTGCCAATATGCGCACATCCGACGGCAACGCACAATATCTGAACAAGTATATCGCGGCAGCCTTTATTTCGCGTTTTATGTTGTTCGAAGGCACCTGGCAAAAATATCATCTGAACAATGCGGAAAAAGCAAAAAAATACCTGGAGTTGGCTTTAAGCGCTGCAGATTTCGTAATAGCTTCGGGTAAATATTCATTCACAAGTGATTTCCGTTCGTTGTTTGGCTCGCAGGACCTGGCCGGAAACAAAGAAGTGATTATGTATCGCCATTACGATGCTGCCTTAGGTGTAACACACCATGTTGCTTCGTACTCGAACCTCACCGAAAGTCAGAATCCCGCTCCAAATTTGAGTTTAGCTAAAGCATTTATCTGTAACGACGGCAAACCATATCAATTATCGGAAATTCCCAATGCAGACAAGCTGGATATCAGCAATGTGGTAGCTACCCGGGATCCCCGTTTTGAAGCAACATTCTGGGATGCACCTAAGAAAGAATCGTCGACTTTACTTTATGCCTGTAAATTTATTGACCGGGTTGGAGTGACCTACTATGGAAAAACCTATCCGTCCACCTATGGTTCAAACACCAATACCAACGATGCGCCGGTGATCCGTTTGGCCGAAGTGGTTTTAAACTGGGTTGAAGCGAAAGCTGAATTGGCGATTATGGGTGGCCCGGCCGTCACGCAAGCTGATCTTGATGCCTCCATCAATGCGATTCGCAACCGCCCGCTGGATGCAACTGCAACTTCGAAAGGGATTGTAAAAACAGCTCCTTTAACCATTGCCAATATCCCCGACGATCCGAACCGCGAAACTGATATTCCTGCACTTATCTGGGAAATCAGGCGGGAACGCCGGATGGAGTTTGTCTATGAACACACCCGTTTGATGGATCTTAAAAGATGGAAAAAGATCAATTATATGAGTGGCACGGCAAACCCGGACAACCTGCTTGGCTTATGGATTGATTTTCAGGCTGAGTTCCCTGAATGGTTGGTTACAGCAAAAGAAAATAAACTTAAGGTCAAAAAGGCAGACGGAACCGTTGTCACCTACAACGGTTCCAATGCTGCTAATATGGTCGGCTACTACATCCCGGAAAATGTTTCAGACAGGGACGCCTTTACGGAACGGGTCTACCTGGCCCCGGTAGGAAATACGCAGATCAGCGAATACCTGGACAAAGGTTATACGCTAACCCAGACTCCCGGCTGGAATTAAACAGAACGTTCTTCCCGTATTTCGTATATAGTAAAGAGGCTGCTGCAATCATGTTGCAGCCTCTTTTTAAAATTTCCGAACAATTACTTTCACCTGGCGATTCTTCGGACCAGTTGGCGTTTAACATGGAAAAACACAAAGCATAAAAGCTAAAGCTCATACCATCCGAAGATGTATAAATGGCTATTCCATGAGTACGTTCTGAAGTTCAACAAATTCAAAACGATTTATACGAATGAAATCTTTATTTTGGACTTTGGGGATGTTTCTGATACTAACCACATTTCCCCATTGTGTTTCTGAGAGTAAAACCAATGCCTCCGGCGATGTTGTTCCCGGAGCCGCCCGCGCCGAAATATATCTCCCTTTGTTGAAAAATCAGCGGGTGGGTGTGGTGGTAAATCAGACATCGGTCGTCGACTCGGTTCACCTGGTCGACTATCTTTTGTCAAAAAAAATCAACATTACGGCGATTTATGCACCTGAACATGGTTACATGGGAACCGTTGAGCGGGGAGAATATATCGAAAGCTCAATCGATTCCGTAACCGGTATCCCTGTTTTCTCCATCTACGGGAGAACACGTAAACCCAGTCCGGAAATGCTGCAGGGAATTGATGTGATGCTTTTTGATATTCAGGATATCGGGGTTCGCTTCTTTACAGTCGTTTCGACCTTGAGCAATGTGATGGAAGCATGCGCTGAAAACAATACCCCGCTCATCGTTCTTGACCGCCCCAACCCGTTAGGATATTATGTGGATGGGCCGGTGATGAAGCCGGAGTTCTCCAATTTTATCGGATTGCACCAGGTACCGGTGGTGCACGGGATGACCCTGGGTGAATATGCTATGATGGTCAATGGCGAAGGATGGCTCAAAAATTCGGTGAAATGTGATCTGGAGGTTATAACCGTTGATAATTATACCCATGAGACCAAATACCTGCTGCCGGTCGTCCCATCTCCAAATTTGCCTGACATGAAGTCCGTCTACCTTTATCCGATGGTTTGTTTCTTTGAAGGAGCTGAGGTCAATGAAGGCCGGGGGACCTATAAGCCTTTTCAGCAATTCGGCGCCCCCTGGTTCACACCCCGCGATCATGCCTATGTTCCGGTTTCCATCCCGGTTTTGAGCCTCCATCCGAAATTTGAGAACGATACCTGCTACGGCTATGATCTTTCGAACAAGGATATTGCCGAACTTCAGGAAATAAAACAGGTTCGACTGAATTATCTGATTGAGTTCTATCAAAAGTCTGATCAAAAAGAATTATTTTTTACTGACTTCTTCGAGAATCTGGCCGGCTCGGATACCTTGCGTAAACAAATCATGGCCGGACACACCGAGGAACAAATCAGGGAAAGCTGGAAAGCTGATCTTGAGGTTTATAAAGAAATGAGAAAGAAATACCTGCTTTACGAAGAAACAGTGGTCACAGAAAAATAAGTCATGAAACAAACCGGATTCATTTTATTCATCTTCCTTTTTATTTGCAACGCGCAATCGCAGCCCCTGCGTTTTGCCCATGTTACCGACACCCATATCGGCGGAAATCTGGCCGGCGAAGACCTGCTGCGGACGGTGGCTGACATTAACGCACAAGCCGATATTGATTTTGTAATTTTTTCAGGCGATGTCACCGAGTTTGGATCTGATGAGGAGTTACTGGAAGCCAGGCAAATCATAGATCAACTGAATAAGCCCTGGTATGTGGTTCCGGGAAATCACGATTCGAAATGGTCGGAGAGCGGAAACAACAGTTTTGTACGCATCTTTGGGGCCGAAGAATTTGTATTCGAGAAAAACGATTTTCTTTTTATCGGAACAACAAGCGGCCCAAATATGCGAATGGCCCCGGGACTGGTTCCCCACGAACAAATTGTCTTTCTTGATTCAATTCTTACAAACATGGCTGATCCGAAGCAACCCGTCATTTTTGTCAACCATTATCCGCTGGATGAATCGCTTTCAAACTGGTACAAGATCATTGACCTGTTGAAAACGAGAAATATCCGGGCAACTTTGCTGGGACACGGACACCAAAACAAATTATTCAATTTTGAAGGCATTTCGGGAATCATGGGCCGCTCGAACCTACGGGCCAAAGCCGATACCGGTGGTTATAATATCGCTTCCATCGAACGGGATACCCTGTTTTATGCCGAACGGACACCTGGCGGCAAAACACACAATGTCTGGTGTAAAATCCCGTTGAACCGGGACGATCTTCGAAAAGACACCACCGTTTGGCCACGTCCTGATTATTCAGTCAACGAGCGTTATCCTCAGGTTCGAAAAGTCTGGGAGCTTCAGGACCACAGCGATATCGGAACCGGAATCGCCAATCAGGAAAAATATGCCGTTTATGCCAATACCAAAGGAACGATTGCAGCGCTGGACAGCCGAACCGGAGAAAACATCTGGAAATACCAAACCTCAGGAAAGATCTATGCGACTCCTGCCATCGCCGACGGGAAAGTGGTCTGTGCGTCCACCGATAGTCTAATCTATTGTTTAAGCCTCGGTTCGGGCGAATTACTTTGGAAATTCAGCACAGGAAAGGCGATTGTTGCCTCTCCTGTTATCGATGGTAATGTTGTTTATATCGGTTCGTCAGAAGGGATTTTTCGTTCGCTCGATCTGAGAACAGGTATGCTTAACTGGCAGTTCAGTGAGGTAAATAATTTTGTGGAGTCACGACCTCTGGTTTACCACAACCAGGTTTATTTTGGTTCGTGGGGAAATACATTTTATGCGCTGGATAAAAACAACGGAGAACTAAAATGGAAACGGGAGAAATATTCCAACCGCATGCTTTCGCCGGCGGCTGTATGGCCGGTTGCCGCAAACGGCAAGATTTTCATTGTCGCTCCCGACCGGCGGATGACGGCGCTTGACGCCGCTACCGGGCAGGAAATATGGGACTCGGGAGAATACAGCTGCCGCGAATCCATTGGCATTTCCAACGATGGCGAACTGGTTTATATCAAAAATATGTACGAGGGAAACGTCAATGCTTTTTTCGCCAACTCCAATAAGCAGGAACTTGCCTGGGAATGTCGGGCAGAGCTGGGATATGAAATAGCCCCCTCTCCTATTACGGAATCGGATGAACTGGTTTTTGTCCCCACAACCAACGGAACGGTGTGTGCAATTGACAAAACAACACATCAGCTTGTCTGGAAACACAAGATTTCCAACGCCTTAATCAATCATATCCTTCCCATCGGGAACCGGCAATTACTGGTAACCTTACTGGATGGAAAGATCGCATGCCTGGCTTATTAATTTATCAGCGGATAAGGATGAAAACATTGCTTTCAACATCGTGATAAAACTCTTTCGGATGAATAAAACAACCAGATATCAATACCTGCAAAAAACAGCTGTTCTGTTGATTGTCCTGCAACTGTTCCGGTTCTGTTCGCCGGCTGAACACCCCGATTATACACAACTGATTACTTCCGTGAAATCACGATTTGCCCCGGATAGCCGTACCGCCTTGTTTGATATCGAAATCAGCAGCAAAAACAGCAAACTGGTCTTGACCGGCGAGACAACTGTCCCTGAAGCCCGGTTGGCCTTGCTCGATTCGCTGGGCAAACAATGCTGGCCTGTGACCGACTCCATCCTGGTTTTACCCGATGCAAGTGTAGGTGAGAGCTGTTGGGGGCTGATAAACCTGTCGTGCGCCAATATGCGATCGGGGCCGGTACATTCGTCAGAAATGGTATCGCAGGTATTACTGGGCGCACCGGTGAAAATTTTACAGCGTGCCAGAGGCTGGTACCGCATTCAAACTGCCGACGAATATATTGGCTGGCTCGATAGCAGTGCACTGAAGCCTGTCACAGGGCTGGAATTGGACAACTGGAAGTCAAGTAAACGTTACGTTTACATCAAAACAGAAGGATCTGCCTATTCGTTGCCCAATGAATCAAGTCTGCCTGTTTCCGATCTGGTATTGGGTAACTTATTCTCAGTTACAGACGAAACAGCTGGATTTCTGCACATGCAGTTTCCCGACGGACGGATAGGTTTTGTACTGAAGACAGATTGCCGTTTGTTTACGGAATGGGCCTCCGCCACTCCCAAAATCAGCCGAATCATCGAAACGGCATACAGCCTGCTTGGGCGTCCCTATTTGTGGGGTGGCACATCCGTAAAAGGATTGGATTGTTCCGGATTGATCAAGACGGCTTACTTATCGCAGGGAATAATTCTTGCCCGCGATGCCTCCCAACAAGCGCGGTACGGGGAGATGCTATCGGTTGGCGATTCTGCTGATTATGAAATCGGCGATCTCTTGTTTTTTGGCAGCAATCCGGACCGGATTACCCATGTAGCCATGTATATCGGCGATGATCATTATATTCATGCTGCAGGTTGTGTACGAATCAACAGCCTTAATCCGGAACATGACGATTTCAGCTTGTCACGAAAAATGAACTGGTATCGGCAAGCCGTGTTCTGAATGCCATCTGTCCAACACAAATCGGTTTAATTAAACACCATCCCTGGTATAATTAGAAAACATGACGCAAACACGGAGAAAATTTATTCGTACCACCGGATTGACGACCTTAAGCGGAATGATCGGGATAAATACCATATACGGCACTATGAGCAAACAAAATAAACAGCGAAACACCACAAAAAGCGGTTTGATACTTCGGTTTAGGCCCTATGAACTGCAATTAAAACATGCCTTTACCCTGGCCGGCAGTTCACGGTCGACAACTCCGGTTATGCTAACCGAAATTGAATACGATGGAATCATTGGTTACGGTGAAGCTTCTATGCCCCCCTACCTGGGTGAAAGTCACGAAACCGCCGACAGATTTCTGTCGTCACTCAAGCTGGGCCAGTTTAACGATCCGTTTCAACTGGAAAAAATACTGGATTATGTCGACGGAACAGCGCCGGGAAACTGCGCGGCCAAAGCGGCTGTCGATATCGCTTTGCATGATTTGCTGGGCAGGATCATGCAACAGCCTTGGTACAAAATCTGGGGTTTCGATCCGGCAAACACGCCAAATACTTCTTTCACGATCGGCATCGATACGCCTGAGGTAGTTCGTCTGAAGGTAAAAGAAGCTTCAGCTTATAAAATTTTAAAAGTGAAACTTGGGCGCGACAACGATCAGGAAATGATTGAAACCATCCGTTCGGTGACCGATGTCCCGCTTTGTGTTGACGTGAACCAGGGCTGGACCGACCGGCAACAAGCGCTGGATATGATTTACTGGCTAAAAGAAAAAGGGGTGGTTTTTGTGGAACAACCCATGCCCAAAACCGCTATCGACGATATGGCCTGGCTGAGCCGGCACAGTCCGCTACCAACAATCGCCGATGAAGCTTTGCAGCGCCTGTCCGATGTAAAAAAAGCCTGGGGCGTTTATTCGGGTATAAATATCAAGCTGATGAAATGCGCCGGCATGCGCGAAGCCCATAAAATGCTGACCCTGGCCAGAGCGTTGGATATGAAGGTGATGATCGGTTGCATGACCGAAACTTCCTGTGCGGTATCAGCTGCAGCCCAGCTTTCGCCTATGGCCGACTGGGCCGACCTGGATGGCAACCTGCTGATATCGAACGACCTGTACGAAGGCATTCGGATCATTAACGGGAAAGTGACCCTGCGTGACAAACCCGGAATCGGGATAGCGAAATTAACGATTGCCGATTAAAATTGTTTTTGACGATATACGCACAGCTCGCGGCCCAATATTATTTCCTCCGGGTTGTGATGTAATTTACCAACTCGACCATGGCGTCGCGGGCTTCCGACGGAGGAAATTCGTTTATTTTCGATACGGCCTGGTCGCGGTAAAAATTCATTTGTTCGGTGGCATATTCCAGTCCGCCCCGTTCAACAACCAGCCTGACCAGTTCCTGCACTTTGGCGGTGTTCTTATTTTTCTTTTTCACTTCCTGTAAAATGCGTCGTTTTTCCTTTTCACTTGAATTGCAGAGCACGTACAGCAGAGGGAGGGTAATTTTCTTTTCTTTAATATCGTTCCCGGTTGGTTTTCCGAGTATTCCTTTCGCCTGGTAATCAAAAATATCGTCTTTAATCTGGAATGCAATCCCGGCGTCGATCCCGATCTCAAACATACGTTCAATCACCTCCTGATCGTCGGTAACCGATGCAGCGCCAATGGCCATACTGGTAGCAATCAGCGAGGCCGTCTTTTTGCGAATAATTTCAAAGTAAGTGTCGTAATCAATGTCCAGCTTCCGGCTTTTGCGTAATTGCAGGATCTCGCCTTCACTCATGTCTTTCACCGACCGGCTGATCAGTTGTAAAAAGTTGTATTTGTTATTATCCAGATTGAGCAGGAGGCCTTTGGCCAAAATGTAATCGCCCACCAACACAGCCAGTTTGTTTTTCCACAAGGCGTTAATTGAAAAACTTCCGCGACGCTCGTACGACTCATCCACCACATCGTCGTGAACCAGGGTCGCCGTATGCAACAGTTCGATGGAAGAGGCCGCCATGTAGGTCGATTCGTTGAATTCGCCATGCATCTTTGCCGAAAGAAAAACGAACATCGGACGCATTTGTTTGCCCTTTTTCCGCAGGATATAGTTGACAATGACCGATAACAAAGGGATATCGCTCTGAATAGTTGACCGGAAGTAATCTTCAAATTTTTTTAGTTCTATGTTAACAGGAGCCGTAATGATATCCTTTGAGGTCATATTTTGTCATTTTCAACTATTCAAAAATAGTAATTTATCTTAGTTTTGCAGCTTAATTGGTTAACCCGGTGATTAATAAAAAGATCTAAGCGCCAAATTCAGCTGACACGCAGGGAGCGGATGGCCTGTTTTAGTTAAAATCGATCTAAACAACAGGATAATGATAAACTTTTCTTTTAGAAGAAATTAAATAGTTATATATTTGCATTTTATTTAAACGATTCAAAATGATGGCTATACAGGAATTAGATATTGACCAGTTGGATATGGCTGCAAACATGTTGAAGGCAATTGCCCATCCCATGCGTATAGCCATTTTAAAACACCTCGAAGGCGGCAAAAAACTCACCGTAACCGAAATTCACGAATTGCTGGGCATTGAACAATCTACCACCTCACACCACCTGGGGATTTTAAAAGACAAAGGCGTATTATGCTCGCACCGGGAAGGAAAAAACACGTTTTATTACCTGAAACACGACGTATTAAGCCAGATTGTTGATTGCCTGCAACGTTGCACCTGCGGCGAATAAATCAACGGCAAAGGCCAGACTGAAATCCACTCAGGCAGCTTTCTTCTGATTTTTCAGGATTTCAAGGAGATGATCTTTGATAATTCAGCAGTTGATTTGTTTCTTTCCGTATCGCATTTACTTTTTATGCGTTACTCAGAGAAATACTGTAGAAGTAACTTCACCGTGTTATTCCGGCCGGTTCCTGTTGTCAATCTTTCTGTTTTTAAATTTGAACTGTATGACAACACCTTAAAACAACTGCAAAAAACTGCCGGGGATCGATGTTTCGAAGCGCACTTTTTTGCCGGTGACCGGATGCCTGAAGGCCAGTACCCAGGCATGGAGCCCAAGACGGCCAATCGGGTTCGATTTTGAGCCATACTTCTTATCTCCCACAACCGGGTGTTCCAAATCTTTCAGGTGCACCCGGATTTGGTTTTTTCGGCCGGTTTCGAGGTTTACCTTCAACAGCGAAAACTGGTCGTTGCTTTTGATGGTTTCGTAGTGCGTGACGGCCTTCTGCCCTTTTTCGGGATCCTGGCTGGAGTATACAATGAATACCGAACTTTCGAACAGGTACGAAGTGTATGTTCCCTTCGGCGGATCGAGCCGGCCGTCGATCACGGCCAGATAACTGCGTTCCGAGATCGTTTGTTTCCACGATTCCTGCAACAGTTCCTGCATTTCATTGCTTTTGGCAAACATCATCAAGCCCGATGTTTCGCGGTCGAGACGGTGCACAATAAAGATTTTGTTGTTCGGGTGTGCTTCTTTTACGTAGTTGCTCAACATGCTGTAAACGGTGCTTCGTTTTTCTTTATCGGTAGCCATACTCAGCAAGCCGGCATTTTTATTCACCACAATTAGGTCTTTATCTTCGTAAACGATATTAATACCACGCATTTGCGACACAACGGCTGCCGGCCGCCGGCTCAGTTCCACTTTCATCCCGGGACGTAAAATATGGTTGAATTGTGTTACAGCCTTCCCGTTTACCAAAACCTGTTTCTTTTTAAGCATGGTTTTTATGTTGTTCCGGTTTTTATGCGGAAGCTGGCTGATCAGAAATTTCATCAGTTCATCCTGTTGTTTCACCAAAAAACTGTTATTTTCCGGCTTTTTTGGTTTCGATGCTTTATCACCTTGTTTCTTTTCTTTCTTTTCCTTCATGTTGAGAGTTCGTTATCTGGCAGCCTGCTTGTTTTCAACCACCGTTGCAAAGATAAGGGTATTCCCCGGTTTTTTTGTTGATTGGCATAATTCAATTCGTTCAGATGAAATAGCCATAAGAGCTAAAGTTCATACCATCCGGAATGTATAAATGGCTATTCCATGAGTACGTTTTGAAGTTCAACAAATAAAAAAATTTATTACGAATGAAAACATCCGGAAAGACGAATCATACGAACAAAAAAAGCAGGTTCCACGGTTACGCAGAACCTGCTGTCAACCAGATTATCTGATGATTTTATTCCTGTTTGAGCTTACCACTAATTAATTCCCCGAACCCTTTTTTCCCAGTTCCAGGCCGATAACAGGGTTTCTTCCAGTCCTTTTTCGGCTTTCCAGCCCAGCTCTTCGTTTGCATAAGTGGTATCGGCCCATATTTTTTCGATGTCGCCCGCCCGGCGTTCAACAATTTTGTAGTTCAGTTTTACGCCTGTCGCTTTTTCAAATCCGTTGATGATTTCCAGAACCGAGTAGCCATTTCCGGTCCCGAGATTAAAGACTTCGTAACCGGCTTTGTTTTTGTTTTCAAGCAGGCGTTCAATCGCCACCACGTGGGCTTTGGCCAGGTCTACCACATTGATGTAATCGCGGACAGCCGATCCGTCAATCGTATCGTAATCGTTTCCAAACACGCTCAGTTCGTTCCGTAGGCCTGCAGCTGTTTGGGTGATAAAAGGCACCAGGTTTTGCGGAACACCAAGAGGCAATTCACCAATCAAGGCCGACGGGTGGGCGCCAATCGGATTAAAATAACGTAAGGCAATTCCTTTCAGCTGCGGATATGCCCGGATGCTGTCCTGAAGGATATCTTCGTTGATCCGCTTGGTATTCCCATATGGTGACTCTGCATCTTTACGCGGCGTGCTTTCGGTTACCGGCAGTTTCCCGGGTTGCCCGTACACGGTACACGACGATGAAAAGACCATATTGGTCACGCCATATTTTAGCTGGCAATCCAGCAGGTTCATCAACGATACCAGGTTGTTCCGGTAATAGTGTAAAGGAATTTGCACCGATTCGCCAACAGCTTTCGAAGCTGCAAAATGAATGATGGCTGCCAGGTCGCGGTTACGACTGAAAAATTCATCCGTTTTCGTGGCATCGGCCAGGCTGAATTGCTCGAAATCGGGCTTTATCCCGGTAATTTCTTCAATATTGCCGAGCACGCTGAGACTCGAGTTTGACAGGTCGTCGACAATGATCACGTCATAACCCGCCAGCTGCAGTTCGACGACAGTGTGCGAGCCAATGTAACCGGTTCCGCCGGTTACGAGTATTTTTTTAGTCATAGGTAATTGAGTATTTTGCCCAAAAGTACAAATTTATTTCCCCTCTTATTAATTTAGTCCCGTGAAGGTTACGCCAAAACTGGTTAAAACTTACCCGAATTGTTGAAAACTTTGAGTTGTCAGCCCATTAATTTTTCCTTAATTTTGGTCTTAAACAGTATCTATCCGTGGAATTATTAGCATACATAAAAGAACTCATTCTACTGAATGATTGCGTGATCGTCCCTGGTTTTGGCGGTTTTATAACCACCTACAAACCAGCCGGATTACAATCTTCCCGGTTCACTCCTCCAGGCAAATCCATCAGTTTTAACAGGAAGTTGAATTTTAACGACGGCTTGTTAATTAACTATATTGCCGAAAAAGAAGGGCTGAATTACATTGTTGCCGGCAGAAAAGCCAACCTGCTGGTACAGGAGCTGAACTACCGCCTGACGGATGGGGAAGAAATCAGCATTCCGGGAATTGGCACGCTTCAGTATAACGATCAGGAAAGCCTGATTTTCATACCGAAACCGGAAGGCAACCTGAACCTGGATGCCTTTGGCTTATCTGCTTTTACCTACGAAAGTTTGTTTGCACGGAACTATGTCCAAAAACCTGTCCCTTCGCAAAAGCGGGAAGCCAACCAGGTCATGTTTCAAAAACGCAGCCTGAAAAAAGTATTGGTGGCCGTGCCCCTGTTATTTGCCCTGGCTGTTATTCCTTTAAAAAACAACACGGTAAACCTGCAGCGGTCCAATTTGATCAGCTTTCCTGAAATGATAACGCTGAGCGAGCCCCTTCCTCAGCCACTTACGGAAGAAAGTCCGGAGTTTATTGAAAAAATTCAGGACGAACAAGCAGTTCAGGAAGCACGTCGTTATTTTATGATTGGCGGAAGCTTCAGGAGTGAGGAGAATGCCGGTACCTTCATCTCCATGATGAGCGATCAGGGCTACGAGGCTAAAAACATTGGTTTTATCAAAGGTCTGCACTACATCGCCTTGGACAGCTTTGTCACCTTAGAGGAAGCGAAGTCGGCCCGGGACGATTTTAAACTCAAATCGCCCGACTCAGATGTCTGGATCTATGTAAAAGAATAAATACCGCCCCTCCGCCGAGGGGCATTTTTTTGCCTGGTCACTCAGTCATTCACTTTTTCAGAAACTTAAAGGCATGGTTCCATTCGTGGTTTCTAAGTCCGGGAATACACCACAAGATGGCCAGCGCTTCGATCGGCCGGGATGATTCAACACCACCCATATCTTCACAATCCCAGCCAAACAAGTCAAGTATAATTTTTACATCCGCTTTTGCTTTATCGTTATTTCCGCAAATAAACATCGTTGGTTTTCCATCCTGAAATTCAGGATTAACCATTAAGGCATTTCCCACACTGTTAAATGCTTTCACAAAATGAATGCGCGAATATTTTTGCTGAAGATGCTCCATCAGCGAAAAATTCTGATCGGTAAAATAGCGCAGGACGCCATGATCCGGCGGATCATAACTAATGGGATTACACGTATCAATCACTGTTTTTTCGTGCAGATTGGCCGCCCCGGCCAAATCGAGCACAAACTCGGCAACACTGCCTTTTACAGCCAAAACAACCAGGTCGCCATAACGTGCGGCATCTTCAAAGCTGCCCACCGAACCATGCTCTCCTGCTTGTTCCAGCCAATCGTCCAGATTTCTGACATTGCGGGTTCCTAACCTGACGTTGTATCCGTGTTTCAGAAACCCGTTTGCCAATATCCGGCCAACAATGCCGGAACCCAACACGCCTACCCGTTTTATCATGGCTTTAAAAATTTAAGGGTTACACAATTACGTCTTCCATGATGATCATACGTCGTATTTTAAGTTTAGTTAATTAGTCGCTTGATTTTTTACTCAACAGAGCATTCTGTAAGCAGGTAGTCCTCCGTTGTTGGATTAATCAAAAGAAGATTTGTATCTTCAACTTAAATTCAGAAATTATGCTAATGCCTACTTTTTTAACCGAAGGAGACCTGATTCGTATCGTATCTCCTGCCGGAAAAGCAGACAATGAAAAGGTATTGCCCGCGACAGAGCTACTCCGGAAAACAGGCTTTGATGTTCGCCTGGGAGAACATGTGTTTGACCGCTGGTTTCAGTTTGCCGGAACGGATGACCAGCGCCTGAGCGACCTGCAACAGGCATTGGATGATCCGGACTGCCGGGCTATTATTTGCTCACGAGGCGGCTACGGCGCCATACGCATCGCCGATAAGCTGGATTTTAGCAAATTCCGCTCGTACCCGAAATGGCTGGTTGGATTCAGCGATGTAACCGTTTTACACGCCTTGTTTCAGAAGCAGGGATTTTGCAGCATCCACGGGGCGATGCCTGCTTTCTATTTAAAGGATGACCAGCCAACCGAAAGTTTTACGGAACTGATCCGTTTATTATCGGGAGAAAAGACGGAGCTTAATCTTCCCGTTCACCCGATGAACCGTAACGGAACAGCAGAGGGGCAACTCCTGGGAGGAAATCTTTCCATGCTGTACAGTCTGACAGGAACGCCATTCGAACCGGATACAGAAGGAAAAATCCTGTTTATCGAAGATCTGACAGAATACCTGTACCACCTCGACCGTATGATGCACAGCCTGAAACTGGCCGGCAAACTGAAGAACCTGAACGGACTGATCGTGGGAGGTTTCACGGAGATGAAAGATAACGACTCCCCTTTTGGTCAAAGCGTGGAGGAAATCATCCTGAATGCAGTAAAAGAGTACGATTACCCGGTTTGCTTCGGTTTTCCGGCCGGGCATACAGACCGGAACTTACCCCTGATGTTTGGCGACGACTACGCCCTTAACCTGACAACCGGTCAGGCATCTGTCAGGATGATTTGATTAACGATTTGCTAATATACTCGCTTTACTCATTCCCGTCATCTTATATCCCGGCAACTTTTCTTTTCCCCGGTTTGCGGTTTTCCACCCACAAGTAAACGGTTGGCAACACCAGCAAGGTGAGTAAGGTGGAGGTAATCAGTCCGCCAATGACCACTGTAGCCAACGGCCGCTGTACTTCGGAGCCGGGCCCCGAATTGAAAGCCATGGGAATAAAACCCAGGCTGGCCACCAGCGCCGTCATCAGTACAGGCCGGAGCCGGTCGATTGCGCCATCGATGACCAGCTTCTTCAAAGGTTTGTCGCCTTCTTTTCGTAGTTCATTGATGTGGTCTAACAGGACTATTCCGTTTAACACAGCCACCCCGAACAAAGCCACAAAACCGATACTTGCTGAAACGGAAAGGTACATATTCCGCATCCACAACAGGAAAACGCCGCCCGATAAAGCAAAGGGCAGGTTCAGCAGAATGATCATGGCAAAACGCATCTGTCCGAAATTGAGGTACAATAACCCAATGATGATGAACAACGACAGGGGAACCACCAATAACAGGTGATTCATTGCACGTCGCTGGTTCTCAAACGTACCGCCGTATTCCAGGAAATAACCCGGTGGCATATTGGCCTGTTCGTCGATGGCTTTTTGCAGGTTAGTGACATAAGTACCAATGTCAATGTCTTTGATGTTAATACCGACGATCAGCCGCCGCCAGCCATTTTCGCGCTGAATTTCGCGGGGACCTTCCTGCGCTGAAATCCGGCTCAACCGTTTCAGCGGGATAAACTGCCCGTTGCCCAGTTGCACCGGAATTTCCTGAATTTGCTGTAACTGTGCGCGAATATCTTTCGGATACCGCACCAAAATATCGAAACGGCGTTGTCCTTCATACAGTTGTCCGGCAACCTGCCCCCCAATGCCTGCTTCAATCACCTGCTGCACTTCATCCACATTCAGGCCAAACGACGCAACCGCTTCCCGGTCAATGTCAATGGTCAGGTATGGTTGCCCGATCGGTTGTTCCACAAAATAATTATCTGTAGCTTTCAGGCCGGCCGCTATTTTGGAGACCGTTTCGCCAATCCGGTTCAGTTCTTCCAACTCTTCACCATAAATTTTTACAGCCAGGTCTGATTTTACCCCGCTGGTCAGCTCATCCACCCGCATGGCAATCGGCTGGGTAAAGTTGTATGCCAGCCCGGGTTCGGTTTTCAGGTACGGTTCAATCAGGCTAACAATATCTTCCTTTTCAAGCCCTTTACGCCATACTTTCGGACTTTTGAGCACCACCCAAACATCGGTTTGGTGAACGCCCATCCAGTCGTTTGCCAAATCGGAACGACCTGTTTTGGGAACAACCGTCTCAATTTCAGGAATATTTTCCATGAGCTGAGCAGCCAGCCAGTTCGCATTTTCAATAGATTCTTCCAGCGTAACCGAAGGCATGCGAACCTGCTCCACTAAAATGGAACCCTCATCCAATTCGGGTAAAAACTCGCTTCCCAACCTGAACATAACCACCATAGAAAGAGCAAAAACCAGTATGGCCACAGCCAAAACCAGCACCCTTTTCTGAATATTACGTTCCAAAAACCCCCGGTAAATAGGTTGCAACCAACGAATGAGCCGGTTTTTACGCGGTTTAACGCCGTTTTTGAACACAACAACCGAGATGGAAGGCACAAACACAAGGGCCAGCAATAAAGACCCCAGCACCGCAGCTGCTACCGTGATGGCCATTGGGCGGTACAAAATTCCTTCCATCCCGCTAAAAGTCATAATGGGTACGTATACCATCAGGATGATAAGCACTCCGAAGAAAATCGGCCGGACCACTTGTCGGGCAGCTTTTATGATCATTTCTTCTGCCTTCTCTTTTTTATCGTTTTCGTGCAAACGGTGAATGATGTTTTCGACCATCACCACCGAGCCATCTACCACCATCCCAAAGTCAATAGCTCCCAGGCTCATCAGGTTGGCCGCCAAACCGAACTCCCTCATCCCGATAAAAGCAAACAACATGGAAAAAGGAATCACCATCGCCACAATGAGGGCCCCGGAAAATTCGCCAAGCAGCAACAGTAACACCACAATGACTAAAAATCCGCCTTCGACGAGGTTAGTGGTAATAGTTCCGGTGGTGCGTTTTATCAGATCCGACTGGTCGTAAAATTTTTCAATAACCACGCCTTCGGGCAGGTTTTTATTGATCGACCCGATTTTCTCTTCGATCCCCAAAATAACATCGCGTCCGTTTCCTCCCCGAAGCATCATGACGATGCCGGTTACCACCTCGCCCTTTCCGTCGCGCGTTACACCCCCCTGCCGGATTTGAGTCCCCAACTCCACATCGGCAACATCTTTAATAAATACCGGTGTGTTACCTAACTTGGTGACGACAATGTTCAGAATATCTTCTTTTTTATTAATCTGTCCAAACCCCCGAACGATGTATTGCTCGCGGTTATGCTCAAGAAAATTACCACCCGATACCGAATTATTTCTGGCAATAGCATCAATAATATCCTGAATGTTCACACCGTAAATCCGCATCTTCCCGGGCTGGATGATCACATTGTATTCCTTAACAAAGCCGCCAAACGAGTTGATTTCGGTAACCCCTTTTACCACTTTTAGCTGAGGAGCAATGAGCCAGTCCTGAATTTCCCGCAGTTCGGTGAGCGAATAGTTTTCACCTTTCACTTCATACTGATAGATTTCGCCCAGAGCCGTAGAAATGGGGCCTAACTGCGGCGCCGACACATCGGGAGGCAGTTCGTCGACAATCGACTGCAACCGCTGACTGACCATTTGCCGGGCAAAATAAATGTCGGTATTTTCATCAAACTCAACCGTAACCGCCGATAAGCCAAATTGAGAAACCGAACGGACTTCTTTTACCTCCGGAAGGCCATTCATCGCCGTCTCGATCGGATAGCTAACCAGTTTCTCAACATCGTAGGGTGAGTAACGGCCCGCCTTGGTAATAACAAGGACCTGGACGGGAGTTACGTCAGGGAGCGAGTTGATAGGAATCTGCATCAACGAGTACACCCCTGCGGCAGCCATCAAGATGACCAGGGAGAGGGCCACAAATTTTTGCCTGACTGAAAATTCAATAATTCGGTTTAGCATCGTGCTGATTTTTCTGTTATTCTCCTGCAATCAATTCAAAACGTGAAAGCGCTTTTAAACTAAATACCTGCGAAACAGCCAACTCGTCATTTTCATGGATTCCGCTTTTGGCAACAGCAAACCGGTCGCGTATTTCGGCCACCTCAATCGCGCGTTTCTCAAAGGTGTTATCATCGATCTTCACAAACACGATCGCCTGATTTCCGTCGTACGTGACGGCTTCGAGCGGAACGGCAAACACTTCGCCCAACGAGCTGGTAGCAATTTCGAGGCGGACGTTCTCGCCCGGGCGGGGCCAGTTATTTTCGGGGGTAAGCTCTACATTAACAACCACAGAGCGGTTAGCTTCATCTAAACCCGGATTAACAGAGACTATCCTGGCTTTTATAGTCAGGTTGCTTTCTTCGCGCCGGGTAATGACAACACTGTCGCCCGGATTGACAAAACGGGCGTCGGCCGGATTCAGGTAACCTTTTACCTGCACCCGTTTCAGATCGATGATCCGTCCCAGTTTTTCAAGGGCATTCACCGACTGCCCCAGGTCGACCATCCGCTGATCAAAGCTCCCGCTGATCGGGGCATGGATTTTCAGGCTGGGATCAATTTGTCCGGCACTTTTGAATGCTTCAATTTCGTGGTCGGGTACACCGATGGCTTTTAACTTGGCAAAAGCAGAAATGGAAGCAGCGGTGGCCCGTTGATAATCGGAAACAGCCCGTTCCAGTTCCGACCGCGAACTGATCGTTTGTTCAACCAGTTGTTTCAGCCGTTCCAGCCGGCTGGTCTGAAACTTCTCCTCGGCAATGGCCTGCATATATTCAGCAACCAGGTTTCCAAAAACAAGGCTTTCAATCCTGAACATTTCCTGCCCTTTCCGAACCAATTGCCCTTCGCTCACCATGATCGCGCTGATCTGTCCGTCGATGGGCGTACTGATGATGCTGACGTGGTTTGTAGCCGGAAAAACGACACCGGGAACAAGCAACTTATAGGATTGAATGTTCCGGGTTACCTGGTCTGTTTCAATATTCAGCTCTCCTTTCTCCTTATCCGTAAGACGTACAAACAGTTTGCCTTCGGCCTGACCCGAGATGGATGGCGGTGTTTTCTGGACCTCGGTATGGGCAGGTTCCCGATCGCCTCCTCCCGAACAGGAAACCCAGAACAGGGATAAACCCAACATGAGGAGTGCAGTAAGGTATTTTTTAGACGTTGACATGGCATTTATCATTTTAGTACACTAAATTTTGATTCAGAAATTTCTCCAGTTGCACGAGTTCGAGGTAATAATCCCGCAGCGAATCGAGGTAACGTTTTTGATTGGTCAGAAATGTTTGTTGCGCGTTGAGCAAATTGAGTAGATCAATTTCGCCAAGCCGGTAAGCTTCGAGGCTCAGTTGCAGTAACTTTTGCGACTTTCCGCTCATGGTTTGTCTGTACCGGTCGATCACCTGCTTGCTTGTGATGTAGCCGTGCCAGGCATGCTCAATTTGTTGTTTCATTTCCAGCTCAATGGCCTTTTGTTTCCATTCAATTTCTGTTTGATGCGCTTCGGCCATCCTGATCTTTCCTTTTTGCTCAAACGACAGCCAGACGGGAATGCTGAGCCCAACTTCAAATCCGTTGTAATTGAAACCGTCGCCGTAGTTTTGCCGGTAAAGGTTGAAACGAATGTCGGGCAGGATATTGCTTTTCGCTTCTTTTAATTTGTATTGCGAAGACTGATACTCGTGCAGGGCCGCCACATAAGCTGGTTGTTCGTGTAAAACAGACAAGGCCAGAATCTGGTCAATTTCCACCTCTGTGCTACTCAGGCTATCGGCAAACTGAATACTGTAGCTGATGTCGGACACTTCCATGCCCATCAGGTAAAACAAGCTGTAACGGGCCAGGTGTAACAAGCGCTCTGCCTCGCTCAGTGTATTTTCGGCTTCGGCTACCTGCAGCTCGGCATTTGTCAAATCCATTCCGTTTCCGACACCCGTTTCAAAACGCGCGTAAACCGCATGATACAGTTCAGTGGAAAGCTTTTTTTGCTGCTCGCCCAAATCCTGAAGATAAAGAGCATAAAGAACATCGATATAACGCGATTTTACCTCGCACCTGATCTCGTTTTCTATCGCCCGGATCCGGTGCTCCAGCGCTCCGGCTTCCTCGCGTACGGCTTTGAGCCGGTAAATGGTCGTCAGCGGAAAATCAACCGTCTGAGAAATGGTCCAGCGTCTTTCCTCAAAAGGCCTGGCAGCCTTGTTGTCAATTCCTTCTTCAAAATAACTGATTTCGGGGGTTCCAATGCCGGTTAGGGTCCGCCATTCATTTTCCTTTTGTACAAGCGCTGCCCGTGCCTGGTTCAGACCGGGATTGTTTACCAGGGCCGTGTCAACCGCATGTTCCAGTAATAAAAGCCTTTCCTGACCTAAGATGAAGAGGGGAGCAGACAGCAATAAAGTAAGGATATATTTAAACATGGTTCAAGGTTAATTTGATAAAGAACAAATGTTTGAATAAGAAGACAATCAAAAACGGATATTGTTTTCATTAAATTTACGAAATTTGATTCGGACTGTTAATCAGTTAATTTGATTTAAAATTTAAATAAATGAACCTCCAACAAGAGATCGGCGACAAAGGCGAAGAAATTGCCCGCGAACATTTGCGCTCGTTGGGCTATGTCATCCTGGAAACCAACTGGCATTTCCACCATTACGAGATCGATATTATTGCCCGCGACGGCGATGAATTGGTGATCGTTGAAGTCAAATCGAGAACCGGCACCAACTTCGAACATCCGTCGGAAGCGGTGAGCAACAAAAAAATACGTTACCTGGTAGAAGCAGCCGAAGCCTACATCTTCAAAACAAACAGTAACCGGGATACCCGTTTCGATGTCATCTCCGTCATTTTTTACGGGCAAACATTTGAACTGGAACATTTTAAAGATGCCTTTTACCCCACAGCCTGATATCAGGATTTTATCTCTATTTTTGACTTAATCATTTTTAACATGGATATTGAAGAATTACGCGCTTACTGCATTTCGAAAAAAGGAGTGACCGAAGAGTTCCCTTTTGATGAGACAACACTGGTTTTTAAAGTGATGGGGAAAATGTTCGCCCTGACCGACCTGGAAGGCGATTTGACTGTTAATTTGAAATGTGATCCTGAAAAAGCCATTGAACTGCGCGAAATCTATGCCTGCGTTCAAGCCGGCTATCATATGAATAAAAAACACTGGAACACGGTACGCGTGGACGGATCGGTGAAAGACCAACTGGTTGAAACATGGATTGATCATTCATACCAGCTGGTGGTTGAAAAACTGACCAAAGCACAAAAAGATCAATTAGCCAAACTTTAAATACGAAGTATGATTGAATTTGAACTGCAAACCGAATACATTGAACTAATCAAACTGTTGAAATTGCTCCGGCTGGTCGAATCGGGAGGAATGGCCAAGCTGGTGGTCGAAGACGGCCTGGTTGAATTGAACGGAGAAATTGAATACCGGAAACGGGCAAAGGTCAGGAAAGGCGACCGGATTTGTTTCGACGAGCAGATGATCATCATAAAATAAGAAAGCCGGCAGAGATCCTGCCGGCTTGAAATGCTTGTGTAAAGGTGGAATGAAAGAAAAACTGATTTTAATTAATCATGGTGTTTTAAACCTATCCAAAGGTAACCCATTCAAAAGTATAATGTCAAACTTTTCGCCCGGCTTTGAACGAACGATACTAAATTTTTGACGAAACCTATGTTTTCTATACATGAACGAATGCTTTTTAACCATTTTCACATTTTTTTACTTTTAAGGTGAACATCCAATTGAGGGAAGGGGATATGCAGGCCGGCCTTATCAAACTCTTTGTAGACTTTCTCATTCATACTGAAATACACAGCCCAGTAATCCGTTGACTTTACCCACACCCGTACCGTCAGATTGACCGAACTATCGGCCAGCGCCCCCAAAACAATAAAAGGTTCAGGTTCTGCGTGAATCCGTTCGTCGTCGCCGATCAGTTTCAGTAAAAGTGTTTTGGCCCGGTCAAAATCGTCGCCGTACGAAATGCCAAAAGAAAAATCGACCCGCCGGTTTTCTTCGGATGAATAATTGATTAATGAACCGGTGGATAATCCTCCGTTAGGAATAATAATGGTCTTGTTATCGGGTGTTTTCAAAACGGTAATAAAAATCTGAATTTCCGACACAATCCCGGCGTAGCCTTGCGCCTCGATAAAGTCTCCAACCTTAAAGGGTTTAAAAATCAGGATCATAATTCCGCCGGCAAAGTTCTGGAATGTCCCCGAAAGTGCCATACCAACCGCTAAACCGGCCGCACCAAGAATCGCAATGAATGAGGTCATTTGAACCCCAATCATTCCGATTACGGTAATAAACAACATGATCTTAAGCAAGATACCCGTCAAGCTATTTAAAAATCCTCTTAGCGAGGCGTCGACCTGCCTCTTTTCCATGACTCTTAAAAGTCCCCTGGTTATCAGTTTGATGACCCATAAGCCAATGAATAATACAATGACAGCAATCAATAGTTTTACTCCATAAGCAAGCACTAATTCGGCTGACAAAGCCGATAAATTCTCAAATAATTCCATATGGTTAAGTATTAATTCTTATAAAGTTAAACAGAAATAAACAAAATCGTGCAACGGAGTGTGATTTATTCATAAAAAGACGCGGCATAAAAAGCCCTGAAATACCTCATCTTTTGTTATTAACCTTGGGAGTATTCGCCTGAATTAAACGAAACGAGTTTTTCGCAGTCTAAGTTTTTGCATACAAGAAACGAGTTTTTTTTCATGAATTACCGGAAAGCGTGCAGAGGCAGCTTTCCGGTTTCTTTTTTACCGGGCCTTCATCATCTTTTCGCTCACCAGAAAAACAACCGGCTTTCCCGAATAAGGATTCGTGCGGACGATCACGGGGGTCTTGTACACTTCTTCAATGGTTTCAAATGCCAATACCTCATCGGGTTTGCCCTGGGTGAAGATTTTGCCGTCGTTAAACAACAAGAGGTGATCGCAATATTCCGAAGCCAGATTGAGGTCATGAATCACCATCAATACCGTCAGTCCCAATTCATCGTTTAATTGCCGGAGAAGGTTCAGAATCCGTACCTGGTGCGTAATATCGAGGTGTGAAGTGGGTTCATCCAGCAACAGCAGTTCGGGCTGCTGGGTCAGGGCCCGGGCAATGGCTGCCCGCTGCTGCTCTCCCCCGCTCAGTTCAGTCATCAGTTTATCTTTATGATGAAAAACATCTGTCAGCTGCATGTACCTGCCGGCAATTTCGCGGTCTTTTTTGGTTTCGAAGAACTGAAAACGGGAATAGTACGGAATCCGTCCCATCAATACGTAATCCTCCACGGTAATCTGGTCGGCATCGGCAAATTGAGAAACAATCGCGATGTTTTGTGCCCGTTCCCGTAACGACAGCGATTTCAGGCACTGACCATTCAGTGAAATTTCGCCCGACAGCGAGGCCAACGAACCGGTGATACCCCTGAACAGGGTGGTTTTACCGGAACCGTTGGGCCCGATAATACCGGCAAAGGTGCCTTTATCCAATGAAAGGCCAATACCCGACAATCGAAAGGACGGATAACCGCACGAATAGTTTTCGATCTTAAAAAAAGCCTTTCCCATATCACATTCCTTTCTTCATTTTTTGGCCCATCAACAAAATAAAAACCACGCCCCCGACGATGCCGGTAATCACCCCGATCGGCAGTTCGTTGGGCGAAATGATGGTGCGCGCCACCACATCGGACAGTACCAGGAACGAACCTCCGAGTAAAAAAGAGCTGATCAGCAGGATGCGGTAATCGGTACCCAGAAACAGGCGTAACACATGCGGAATGATCAGGCCCACGAAGCCAATGACGCCGGCTACCGAAACGGAAATACCGGCCAGCAGCGAGGCCAGTAAAAAAAGGATCCTGATGGCTACATTCGTATTTATGCCCAGGTGAAGCGCTTTTTCTTCGCCCAAACGCAGGGCGTTGAGCGGCTGCACAAACAGGTACGACAGGAACAACACCACGAGGGTGACAATCAGTGTCAGCCACACCAGACGGGTATCGGATTCATCGAGCGAACCCATGATCCAAAATACGATGCCGTGCAGGTTTTCGGTGCTGCTTACTGCCATCAGAAACATCATACCCGACGAAGCCACAAAGCTGACCATCACACCGGTTAGCAGCATATGCTGGATATTGATATTTCCACGGCGCGAACTCAGCGTATAAACCAGAAAGATGATCAGAAATGCGCCTAAAAACCCCGAAAGCGGAAGGAAAAAAGTGCCAAACTTTTGGTGCAGTCCCAGCACAATGGTAAACGCCACGCCCAACGAGGCTCCACCGGAGATGCCGAGGGTAAACGGCTCGACCAGCGGATTGCGGTAAATTCCCTGCAGCATCACTCCAGCCAGGCTAAGCGCCCCGCCAACCGAAACGCCCAGTATAATACGCGGCATCCGTACCTGGCTGATGAGCATGTGTTCGAGCGAGCTTTCATCGCCGCCTGAAAACAACAGCCGGAGCGCTTTGCCCAGACCAATTTTCAACTCGCCCGTGCTGAGCGAAACAAGCACAGCTACCAACAGCAAAGCCGACAGGCCCGCCACGACCAGTAACCATTTAAAATATTTCAGTTGATCCTTCACGCTGAATGTTTGTATCCGTTTGTTGTTAGAATTCAATGCCCCTGCGCGACGTAATTCCCTGGTCGAAGGGGTGTTTTATTTTGTTGATTTCGCTCACATAATCAGCCCGCTCAATCAGCTTCGCGGTTGCCCCGCGTCCGGTTAGTACCAGCTCGGTGCCTGCCGGTTTTTGGTTAATGAAGTCCAAAAGTACGTCTTCTTCCAAAAAACCATCGCGGATGGTGATGATTATTTCATCCAGTATCAGCAGGTCGGGTTGGGCTGTTTGCACATAACCCGACAGAAACACCAGCGCTTCGGCCATTTGCTGGCGCAGCATTTCGGGTGTCACTTCCTTATTGAAGAAGGGGTGACCATCAGTAAATCCCATGATGGTAGCGCCCAGCGCTTTCAAACTATCAATTTCGTGATAGCCATACAAGTCGGGGCGCTTCATAAAGTGGCAATAGGTTACTTTAAAACCTTGCCCCAGCGCCCGGGCGCCCAAACCAACCGCGCAGGTGGTTTTTCCTTTCCCGGTTCCGGTATATATATGGACTAATCCTTTTTTCATTTTTTAAAGTTCATAAGTACAACGTATATGGGTACATGGACAACACAATCTCATCTTCTCACTCTCTCAGTGCCCACGCTCTCTTTTTTACCACAGAGTTAAAGGAGTTTTCACGGAGTTTCACAGAGTGCCTGAAAACTGACTGCTACTTTTTCACTCACGACTATTTCCCGTAAATCAACCCAATCATCTGCTCCAGTGCATCGGTAAAATCGAGCGGCGTGGGGCTACAGGTTTTTTCGGAGTCGAGCACAAATATTTTCTTGTTTTTCACGGCATTCAGGCTTTTGTAGGTTTCCCACTTTTCTTTTTCGTCGGCGCTGAGCGAGCCCATAAGAATAACGAAAATCACATCGGGGTTGCGTACGAGTATGCCTTCGCGGGTGATACTGCCAATGGTTAAATCCGACGCGATGCTTTCACAGCCTGAAAAGTCGATAAAATCCTGCATAAAGGTATTGGGTACCACGGTAAACAGCGGATTGGCGCCAATCTGCATAAATACCCGGGGCTTTTTATCCATTTTCGGAACAGTGGACATCACGCCGGCCAGCCGTTCTTTCGATTGTTTCACCAGCTTCTCGGCCAGCTCTTTCCGACCTGTTTTTTCACCCAAACGGATCAGGTACCAGCACATTTCGTCGTACGATTTCGGGTAGGGAAAATACATCACTTCAACCCCCATTTTTTCGAAACTGCGGGTGGTTTCGGGGTTGGTGAGCGAGCTGGTGAGCACCAAGTCGGGCTTCAGCAGCATGGCTTTTTCGAGATTCACTTTCACGGCCGACGCTACTACATCAGCATCTTTCGGGTCTTGGAGGGTACAATAATTGGTGCAGCCCACCAACAAATCTTCGGCGCCCAGCATGTATAAACTTTTGGTGAGCGACGGGGCCAGCGAAATAATACGTTTGGGCACAGCAGCCTGCGTATTAAGCGCCAATATTGAAACTACCAGTGCAAGAATCAGCTTGAAATTTCTCATTAGTTCAGGGGTAAATACCAGTGGTTATTATCGAAATACTGTTCTCCGGTTTCTACGGCAACGGGCTGCTGAAAGATTGGCCCGTCGATGACAAAGCTGTGAAACTCGCCGTTTTCGGCACAAATATCCACACCAGGCATCGCCTCAAGTTCGGCAATCATTGCCGCATCGAAAATACGGCCCAGGTACGATTGCGGCAGCGGCTCCCTGCGAACAGCCACCAGCAACGGTTTAAAGCCTTCGGCAACCAGCTCGCGCGCCAGCCTGCCGGTCGGGTCGCCCCAAATGGGGAATAGGGACTCAATGCCCGTCTCGTTGCACACGCGCTCAATCCAGCTGCGGTGCTCTGTCAGGTAAATATCGCCAAACACACCCCCTTCGATGTTTTCTTTTTTTAACGCCGCGATGGCTGCTTTAAAGTCCTTTTCGTAGTCGTTGCCGCCGGTCTCCTGCTGAATCAGGCGGATTCCCATCGCTACGGCCTGCCGTTGCAGCAGTTCTTTTGTCAATCCGTGCGAGCGCGATAGGTTGGTGCTTCGCTCGCACATGTTCAGTAAGCCCAACATCCGGTGGTTCCCGGTTTTGAGGGTGCGGTGCAAAGCCAGCATACAGTCCTTGCCGCCACTCCACGAAACAAATACATTCATGCGTTAAAGTCGTTATGACCTCGAAGAAAAGAAACAGGATGGAATGTGTATTCCAACGATCTTATTCCCCGAAGACCAGGTTAAACATGTTGTGTTCCCGGCAGGTCTTCTGGCTCACCCTCCTTCGGGCCTTCCCATCCGGCAGTGGCCGGACAGTGGCGTAAGTTCCGAAGAAACATACAGGCTTACAGCAGCGGGGACTGCTCCGGATTTGCACCGGATTCCCTTATTAAGGCGCCTTCCCGTTTAACAGGAAAGAAAGCCACCGAAACAGGGCAAAAGTAGGAAATAATTATGCTTCCTGCAATTTTTGTCTTTCTGCCGGACGGAAAATCGCTTTTAAAAAGATATGCCGGATTTAACCTCACATGGCTCATCAGCCGACGGATCAAAGTCGTGGTACTGATTTCCTGAAACCTTATTTTCATGATCTACCTTAGTAGTCCTGTCCGACCTCATTGCGTCCAACCTTATTTACGGTCATGTTTCAGAAACTGTTCATATTCATCAGAAAAGCGTCAATCTTCATCCGATAGGGTGAATAAGGTTCATGTTTTTTACATTATTGACTACTAAGGTTATAAAGAAACAAATTAGTTTTTTTTAGAAAAAGAATCACAAAAGATATTCATACTCTTGGGTTACGGTTGTCACCCGCTTGCTGTTTTTCTATTTCCGGCTCGCTGTTTTTTTCATCGATATCCCGCATCCTGATGAAAATAAATTGACGTCTAAATACAATGTTAAATTATTTATTAACAAAACTTGACTTATTGAAAACATTGTTATAAATTGTCATTAATTATCAGATAACCAATTTTAGCCAAACTCATCAAGGAAGAATTGAAGAAGGCAAAGTTTAACAAATAGGGCAGAAACGAACCGATTTTTTTATGAGAGATGCGGGCAAATGCCTGCATCTTTCTTTTTATGTGCAGCCTGCCCCTGGTTTATTCGTATTGAATCACCTCTCTCAGGTTCATCCGAAAAACCCGCCGGGCAAGAATGAGGATTACCGAAAAGATCATCAGCGACAAAAGCAGCGCCGGCAACACAAAAAACCAAACATTCAGGTCGATGCGATAAATGTAGGTTTCCAGAAACCAATGTTGATACCCGTAAAATGAAAGAGGAACTGCTACCACAACGGCTACGGCAAATTGCAGCATCAGTTGCTTCGACAGCAGCCCCGCCACCTGGTTCATTTCGGCACCCAGCACTTTCCTGATTCCAAGTTCTTTCAGGTTTTGATTGATGGTGATTAATATCAAACCAACCATGCCGATTACCGCGATGAAAATAGCCAAAACCGAAAATAGAGTGAATACCGACGCAAAGGTTTTATCGGGTTTCAGATCGACCCGCATCTTATCGTCGAGTGAAAAATACTCGAACGGCTGATCGGGGTACACCGCTTCGTACTGGGTGCGCAATTTGGGTATCAGCGAAGCAAAAGTGCCGGCCTGCATACTCCCGAGTTTAAGGGTGATAAAGGTTTTTTGCCGGTCGCTCAGTGAGATAACGGTTGGCACTGGCTCGGTTTTTATCGATTTATAATGAAAATCATCGACCACCCCGATAACCAGCCATTCGCGGTCGGGCCCGTTTACCATCACCTGGTTTACCACCTCTTCGGGATTGCTGTACCCAAAACGTTCCATCGCCAGTTTATTCATCAGGATGGTTTGCCGGCTGGCCTGTTCATTCTGATGAAACTTCCGTCCGGCAAGTAGTTTGATGTTGTAAAAATCGATGAACCGGTCGTCGGCTGCAATCAGAAAATAAGCCTTCGTGTCAGTTCCGTCGTATCCTTTCCGGCGTCCCGAAAACCAGTTATTGATTTCCTGCCCGGGAATGTCGGAAGAAAAGGTAAAGTCGGTCACCTCGGGCAATTCGAGCGCCCGGTTTTTAAACAACATCAGTTTATTGGCGCGTGCATCTTCCTGGTCGGCTGTTCGCGGGGCACGGATCACCAGGCTCGATTGATAATCAACGCCCATTTCCTTTTTCATTAAAAATGAAGCCTGCCGAAAGGTCACCAGGGTTCCGGTGAGCAAGGCGATTGAAATGATAAACTGAACGGTAATTAACCCTTTGCGGAACGTCAGTCCTTGTGCCGTGTTCTTAAACTTTCCTTTTAAAACAGCAACCGGTTTGTACGACGAAAGCGCCAGGGCCGGATATAAACTTGATGCCACAATGCCGGCGGCAAACACCAGCAAGCCGGTCCGGATAAACCCGGGCTCAACCCATAAATTGAAATCGCGGATATTGGTGACCGCCTTGAAGAAAGGATTGATCAGAAAAGATGAATGTCGGGAATTGGCTGGAGAAAATACTGATCGCGCGTTTGGCTGGCCTCCAGGGCCGAAAGGTAGTTTTTGGCAACCATATCGGGCAGGGCCCGCCGGCAAAATTCTTCGTGATTGACCCCCGGCGCCAGTAAAATGTAGGTATGGAATCCGTCGAACGACCAATTGGCGTATAAACCCGGCCGGCTTGATAAATAGGTTTCGAGCGAAAACAGAAAATCGGTTTGAAGGTGCGAGTTAGCGGGAATGTTCTTGTAAACAGCTGTGACCGTATAATTTTCGGTTCCGTTTACCTTCAGAATTTTGCCCAGGGGGTTGTCGCCGGCAAAATACCGTTGCGCAGCCCGCTCTGAAATAGCCACCGTATTGGGTTGTTCGAGGCACGACTTTGTTCCCCGGATCAGGGGAATTGTAAACAGTCTGAAAATTGAACCGGTTGAATTATAGGTTTTTTCTTCGTTGAAAAAAACCTTGTCGCCCACGGCATTTTCGGCGGTTACCGAAACATTGTACTTTCGGGTAATAACGGCCCAATCCTGCACCTCGCTGTAATTCTCCTGCAACCATTTTCCCGAAGGAAAAAATGAATTGGCCGTTTTCCACTGAAGCTTCTCATTCTGGTAGCGGTCATAAACAATGCGGCACACCCGCGATCCGTTTTCGTGATAACGATCGAAACTCCGTTCGAAAAAAACATATTCCAGAATCAACAGCGAACTCAGAATGCCGACGGTTAATCCAACCGTATTGATGATGGAAATGATTTTGTGTTTTGCCAGGTTACGGATAAAAATCTTCAGAAAGTTCAGGTTCATGTCAGTTGTTTTTACTTTTCATTGTCAGTTGCAAGCCGATTCGTGTCTTTTCGTATTTCGCTTGCTCATACGATCCTCCCGTCTTCCAGCCGGATGATGCGTTTTCCGTAGCCGGCAAACTTCTCGTTGTGGGTCACCTGGATGATGGTCATCCCTCCCTGGTTCAATGTTTTCAGCACATCCATAATCATTTCGCCCTGCGATGAATGCAGGTTGCCGGTGGGTTCGTCGGCCAGCAGCAATTTGGGTTTACCGACAATGGCGCGCGCTATTCCAACCAGTTGCTGCTGCCCGCCCGAAAGCTGTGCCGGGAACAAATCTTTTTTAGCCACCATGTTGAAGCGATCAAGCAGATCGGCCACCATCGCCTGGCGGTCGCGGCTTTTTACGCCTTTATAGATCAAGGGGGTTTCAATGTTTTCATAAACGGTCATTTCCTCAATGAGGTGGTAGGCCTGAAAAATAAAGCCCATGAAGTTGCGGTGGTATTCAACCTTTGCTTTTTCTTTCAGGTCGAGTACAGGCTTGCCGAACAACTCATAGCGGCCTTCCGAAGGCTCATCGAGTAAACCAATGATGTTCAGCAAAGTTGATTTTCCCGAGCCGCTGGGGCCCATCACGCTGACAAACTCCCCTTCATTTATTTCGAAGTTGATGTCTTTTAATACGAATGTTCGTTGAAATCTGGAATCGTAGTACTTGTCGATGTGCGATAGTTTGATCATATCATGTGTTTAAATTAATTATCTGAATCAGGATGGCTTGGATTAAAAGATTTTCAGGATTAATGTTTTCGGAATAATCTTTTTACTTCAAGGCTTGTTGATCCAAAGTTTACAAGCAGGCCTTTTTCAATTTGATAAGCCGTTAAATAATTTAAAGCTTGTGCCAGATGAACTTCTTCCAGATGAATCAAAGCTTTTAATTCAACCATCACGTTGCTTTCGACAATAAAATCTGCCCTACGGGTTCCAACTTCTATGTTCTCGTAATAAATCGGCATTTCCCGTTCACGCAGAAATTCCAGCCCGGCCTTGCCAAGTTCTATTGCCAGGCATCTTTGGTAAATCACTTCCTGAAAGCCGTTGCCCAGGGTGTTGTGTACTTTCATTGCGCATCCGATAATTTTGTAGGTCAACTCATCATCAATCTTTTTATCCATAGGTATTGAAGTTTAGTTAGTAATCCTGTTCATCCTTTTATCTTGCAAATCCTGATTCAGACATTCTACTCATACCGCAACGCCTCCACCGGGTTACGCGTAGCGGCTTTAATCGTTTGATAACTGGTTGTCAATAAAATAATAACAAAGAGTATCCCTGCGCCCAAGGCAAACACCCAGGGCTGCACATGTAATTTATTGGCGCCCGGGATCCATTCGTACACCCACCAGGCTGCCGGAATGGCTATTAACAAGGCAAAAAACAGCAGAACAAAATATTCGCGGCTCAGCAGGTAAAAAATGTTGACGGAAGTGCTTCCATTGATTTTGCGTACGCCTATTTCCTTGGTCCGGCGAAACACGGTGAACGAAACCAAGCCGAGCAGCCCGATCATGGCCAGAAAAATATTAAAGACCGTAAAAAACAGAATGGTGCGATTGACCGCGTGATAAATTTTAAAGCTGTTTTCGTTGGCAAAGGCCGTTGGCAGGTCGTTAAACTCGAACGGATCGTTGGGAAATGCTGCTTCGAACTCGCTGGTCAGAATGGCCTTAGCTTCCCGGTAATTGGTTGGATCGACCCGGAAAGCAAAGGTCCAGGTGCCGGCTATTTCTTCGGGCGCCAAAACCAAAATGGAGGGCTCAATGCCATTGTGCATGTCCTTATAAATGTAATTTTTCACCACACCAACAACCGTTAGTTTGTTGTTATTCAGCCGTTTTCCAATGGGGTCGTCCCAGCCAAAACAGTTGGCTGCTGTTTCGTTGATCAGGCAGGCTTTGCCGACGTCGCCCGGGAAGGAGCGCGAGAAATCGCGGCCGCCAATCAGTGAAATGCCCATATTCCGCACATAGTCGTAACCAACATCGTTGAACCGGCAACTGAGCTTTTCCTCCTGATCGGCCCCTTCCCAGTTGGTCATCCCCCCGCCAAAGCTTACAAACGGAATGTGTTTCGACATGGAAGCGTCAACTATTTCGGGATGTTGCAGCAAACGGTCGCGCAGCTGGCCGAAGTTTGTCCCGCTCTTCGAGACCGTCATCTTCGTGTAAAGCATATTCTCTTTGTTAAACCCCAAATCTTTTTCGACCAGATGCTTGATTTGCAGCGATAACGACAGCGTGATTAAAATCAGAAAAACGGAGATGGCAAACTGGGAAGTAACCAGCGCTTTTTTCAGGCTGAACTTCTCACGGGCTTTGCTGAATAAGTCACCTCTAAACAAAGACACGATTTTATTGGATGATAAAAACAAGGCCGGATAAACACCCGATAAAAGGCCAATACTCAACGAAACAAAGATCATCAACCCGACAGACTGCCAGCGCCCTGTTAAGCCAAAATCGAGTTGCCGCCCAACAATCCCGGCAAAAACCGGCAGGAAAATGGCAACCAGTAAAAAGGCCAATCCCAGGGCAAGCAATGAAATGAGCATGGTTTCGCCTAAAAGTTGCGCGATAAGCGTTGCCCGTGTACTGCCGTTTACTTTTTTCACGGCGACCTCTTTCCCCCGGGTAGAAGCATTAGCCGTAGTCAGGTTAATGTAGTTGAAGGCCGACATGATCAGGATAAACAGGCCGATTAACCCGTACAACAACAGCACCACATAGTAGTGGCCATTCCCGTTGAAATCGAGGTAAAGCAAATTCATCGGGCACAGTTGCAGTTCTTCGAACTCAGCTCCGCGAAAGCCGGCGAAAATGGGTTTTATTTTTTGCTCAAGCAACTTGTAATCAGCGCCGGGCCCGAGCAGGGTAAAAGTCATGCAATCGCCGGTGTAGAGGTCGGCGCGGGTAATTCCATCGGTTTGTTTTAAGGTTGAAAATGAGATGATGTAATTGGGCCGGATGGTCGTATTATCGGGCAAATCGGCGTAAACGCCCGTTACTTTCAGGTCGAACTTCTTTTCAACGGTGACGGTTCTTCCCAACGCCTTTTCGCCGTGAAAAAGCTTTTCGGCTAATGTTTCCGACAGCATCATGCTGAATGGTTCCGATAGGGCATTCTGCCGGTTACCCTCGATAAAATGATAGGTAAATACATCAAGATAGCAGCTGTCGGCACAAATACCTTCGTCTTCGTAAACCTGCCGCTCTGGTTCAGAGGCCAGAAATTTACCGCCATTCTCCCGGATCACTGTCACTTTTTCAAATTCGGGGAACTGCCTCTCCAGCAATTGGGCTGTAATCGGGCGCGAATGGGGCGAAATATCATTCCCGTCCATGGCATACCTGGTTCTGGCATAATGCCGCTGCACCCGGTAAATCCGGTCGTAGTTGGTATTCGCCTTGTCCCAGCTTAATTCGTGCTGAATGAACAGCCCGATCAGGATAAAAGCGGTGAAGCCCAGGGCCAGCCCGAATACATTAATTGCTGAATACCCTTTGTGTTTTAAAAGGTTTCGGACCGAGATTTTAAAAATGGTGCGGAACATGGTCAATTATTTTTTGCATAAGCTGAAAACCGGGGCCAAAAAAGATGCCATATCAGTAACCCGTTGATAATATACCGCTTAAGCACAAAGAACCCAGTCATTCTATCAAAATATTTGACAGACGATGTCAATTATTTTGACACAAAAAATCCTGATTTGCCACTTCCCTGCTAATTCTGCCAATTTAATTGTATCCCATCTTCTTCATGATCTTCCGGAACTGGTGGTCGAGCGCAAGCAGAAGCAGTATCAAAACGGCAATAAAAAAGCAGCCGGTATACAAGGGATTATATTCGAACCGGATCCGGCGGGTATTGGAAAAAAGATGAAGGAGGTTAAACGAGAAGAAATACTCCAGAACAAAAAAAGCGCCCCCGATCAGGACGAGTGAAACAGCGCCCGCCAACAGCAGACTCAGGTAATAGTCACGCCGGCTTTTCCTTTCCCTTTCTGCAAGAATGCGGCTCATCACCTGTTCTTCAAACCTTTCAGACAGTTCGTCGGTTCGTTGAACCAGGGTTTTTATCAGCGCTTTATCTTTCATGATTCTTGTTATTAATCAAAAATACAATCTTTTTACGAACCCGAAATAATTTTATTTTGACGTTATCGGCGCTCAGAGCGGTAATGTCCGACAGTTCCTTCACCGATTTACCCTGCGTGTAATAGAGCGAAATCAGCGCTTTATCCTCCGGGCTCAATCGTTCCACGGCCGCCTCAATCAGTTGTATCATCGTCTCGTCATCTTCCCGGTCGAGCAGCTCATCCACAGTTTCGTCCGGAATGTTGTTCAGCGCCTTTTCGTCGATATCGGGGCACCGCAGCTTTTTTTTGCGGGTATACGAAATCGTCGTGTTATAGGCGATGCGGTACAACCAGGTCGACAAACTTGATCCTCCCCGGAAAGAATCGAGCCGGGCAAAGGCTTTGACGAAAACATCCTGGGCCAGTTCCTCCGCATCTTCCCGGCACGAAATCATTTGCCGGATCAAAGCATAAACCGGACGCTGATAACGCTTCAGCAGAACGGAGTACGCCCTCGGCTCTCCGTCCAGCACACATTTGATCAGGTCAGTTTCATTCAGGTGCTCCATGTTATCTGCTTTGACGCAAGCCTGCAGGCTTGGTTACAACCTGCCGGCAAGCCTTTTCAAACCAAAAAATTCAGGCATTTGGCGGTTGTAACCAAATTCAGGAGCCGGCGTCCAACCTCACAAAGAACAAAATTATTGATTTAAAAATTACCGTTATGATGGACTTTATTACGATTCCGCTGGTTGTCGGAATGATCACGCTGGGTATTTATAAATTGTTTGAGCTGTTTGTACACCGCAAAGAACGGCTCACCATGATTGAAAAGATCGGATCGACCTTCGATGCCTCGATGGTACAAAACAAATTCACCTTCCCTGAAAAAAACCGGCCGGTGTTTGGCACACTCAAGATTGCCTGTTTGCTGCTGGGAGTTGGGCTGGGACTGCTGCTTGGGTTTATCCTTTCACAATCTTTTGGGTTAAACGATTTGATGGATGGTAACCACTATATCCGGGAAACGGTTGGTGTCATTTACGGCGCTTCGGTCTTGCTTTTCGGGGGCATCGGGTTATTGGTCGCTTTCATTCTGGAAATGAAGTACTCGAAAAAGTCGGGAGAATAACGCTCCGCCCATCCATCAAAAGGATCTTTCCTGTTGAAAGCCTCTGCCGGGTTCCTGGCGGGGGCTTTCCAGCTTACTTTGTTTTACCCCTAAATCTCATGAGGGGGGACTTAAGAGTTCCAATCTACGCCTTTTGCATATTTCGGATATTTTACTCTTTATCACCTCAATATCTTTTTCAATTTCTTCATTGGTAAAACGAATGACCTTTATTCAACACTCATTCAGTTCTACTTCCAGCCCAAGATCATATTCAGCCTGTGCTTTTGATTTATGGATACCTCCGTCGACTTCAATAACTAACTTCAGCGGATGACAGTAAAAGTCAGCAATAAAAATATCAATCGGGTGTTGCGCCCTGAAGCGAAATCCCGACATTTTCCTGCCCTTTAACTCTTCCCAAATCTTTAGCTCCGACGGAGTCATATGATCCCTCATAAACTTTGCCCGCTCAAAAATGATTGGTTTGGCATTGTAAAACATCGAAACCTGATCTCTTATACTCATGCTTTTTCTTCGTTAAGCCCCTTCAGGGGTTCGGGGTGAAACATCATTCATACCGCAACGCCTCCACCGGGTTCCTCGTAGCGGCTTTCCAGCTTTGCCAGCTTACTGTAAGCAGGGCGGCTACTCCCACCATCAGACCCGAAGCTGCAAAGATCCACCAGCCAATGCTCGCTTTGTTTCCGATGCCCCGCAGCAATTGGATAATAATATACCAGGCGAAAGGGCAGGCAATTACATACGCAATAAGAACACAACGTAAAAAGGAAGCATTTAAAAGCTGAATAATTTCAATACTTTTGGCACCATTCACTTTACGGATACCAATTTCCTTGATCCGGGATTGAGTGGCGTGATAGGTCAGCGCTACAAGTCCCACAAGCGCCATGAATATCGAAATCATACTGGCAAAGCTGAACGTGCTGCTCAGTTGCTTGATTTCATCGATATACTCTTCCGCCTCAGCGCTTGTAAAATGATATTCAAAAGGAAGTCCGTCAGAAAACCGCCCGATTGTCTTTTCAATCTCTTTGATCGTCCGGTTGATATTGCCGGGAGAAATACCCACAAAAAAATACTTGGTAAAGTGCTGATTTCCCGGATGGGCCGACAAGATCAATGGCTTAATCTCGTTAAACAGGAAATTGTTCTGAAAATCTTTCACCACCCCGATAATGATATTATTTTTGCCCCAAAAGCTCACCTCTTTACCAACCGGATTCTCATACCCCATCCGTTTGGCTGCAGTTTCGTTAATAATCACCCCCTTCAGCCCTTCCGTCCGGCCACTGACAAACTCGTCGCCAAGGACCATTTCCATATCAAATGTCTGGGTATAACCATCGCTTACAATGGCAAAGCCAAAGGAGTCTTCTATTTTCTCACCCTGATCGTTGATCCAGCTTACACCCGAATGGTTTGGTATGCCTGCAGGCATCGAAGAGGCGGCGCAGGCATCGCGAACCGAAGGTATCTTTTCCAGTTCGTCTTTTAGACTGGTGTAATTATTTTTTAAGGCATCGCTGAACGGAATTTGCATGACCAGCTCGTTATCAAACCCGAGAGGCAATTTTTCCATGTAGTTGTATTGCCTTCCGATCATTAGCGTAATAATGACCAGCATGATGGAAATGACAAACTGGAATGTAATGATACCGCTTTTCCCGGAAAGTTTTATTTGGGGACGATCTGTTTTGCCTAAAAGCGTCAGCGGTTTTACCCCCGACAAAACGACCGCAGGATAAAAACCGGTCAGCACCGTGCCTGTTATCCAGAGGATCAGACTGCTCATGATGAACAGACGAACATGACTTTTAAAAAACGGAAGCACATCTGATCCGGACAATGCTTTAAACAGGGGCATGGCAAACCAGGTCAGCGCAATTCCGGCAACGATCGCCAGGAAGCAGATTAAAGCCGTTTCCTGCAAAAACTGCAATCCGATCGCAGTCCTGTTTGCCCCCGATATCTTTTTAAGTGCAATTTCGGATGACCGTTTCTGCACGAACGAGGTAGACATGTTGATATAATTCAGGATGCTCACGCCCAATACGACGAAACCGATGAAAACGACAAGATAAAGCGGGTTCTTATTGAAGTACAGCCGGCGTTCGGTCAGCGGGATGAGGCTGAGGGTCAATTGTTCCGGAAAGCGCACTTGCTCAGGTCTGAACTCACTGTAAAAATGTTCGATCTTCTTGTTGAATTCCCGGTAATCGACATGCTTCTTCAGTTTAAAATAAGGCTCACCATTGCTGTCCCAACCCTGTAGGTAAGATTCCGAGCGCAGCGTGTTTAAAGGAGCCAGTACCGAAAATTTAAAAGTGACGTAATCGGGGATATCAACCACACCCGTCACTTTAAAAACCTTGTCCCGGTTTAAGGTCAATGTTTTCCCAAGGGCGGAAGTGTTACCAAAATACTTTTCGGCAGTCTCTTTTGAAAGGACGACGGCATTCAGTTCCTTTAGTGCATTCTCTGGTGAACCCTCAGTAAAAGGATACCGGATGATCTCAAACAGGCTCCTGTCGGCAAGACAAAAAGAAGTCTCATTGAAGCTTTTTATTGTGCTGTCGGAAGAGGACTGCAATGAAACGATGCAACTGCTGAACTGGCTGAAATTCTCCGTCCGGGCGGCGCATTCAATCTCCGGGAAACGCCCGGCAAGCAGCGGCGTCAGCTCATAACTGATCGTGGTATTTCCCAGCGGAGAATCCAGACTTTTCTGTACCAGTTGAAACACCCGTTCGCTGTCGGGGATCTGGCTGTTATAGGAGTATTCCTTGCTCACATGCAAAATGATCAGCATGGCGCATGCAAAACCGAAAGCCAGTCCTGCAATATTCAGCGCTGTAAAAACCCCGTTGCTTCTTAAAAAGCGGAAAAGATCTTTTATTTTGAGGATCATAGCTCTTAAAAACTTCGTTTATAACTAAATGCTGCCCGTCAATGTTCCGGGTTCCGGTTCTGCTTCAATCGGAATGCCCAAAATACAAGTTATTGATTTTTAAATAGCTGTAAAATACCCCATATGCACTTTGTAAAAATATTTTACAATGAATGTTGGATTCTTTAACAGGAAGCTTGAGGTGACAATTGAACTTGCCCACACAAGTTTATGAATTTTGCGGATACCGAGAACATACTGCCGAGCCCGGGCAAAATCTCCGAGGTGATTATTTGTGATTGGTGTATGTAATCCGAAAAAGTTTAAACATATTTGGAATGTAATCCGAAAAAGTTGTATTTTTGATTTCACTAACTCCATTGCAAATGATAACACGCATATTGGAAACCACCATCCGGTCAAAGCTAAATCAATCAAAAGCAATCATTCTGGTTGGGGCGCGTCAAGTCGGCAAAACAACTCTTCTAAAATCACTCTTTCAGAACAGGGATGATACTCTTTGGCTAAATGCAGATGAGTTGGATGTACAAAATTTATTTTCAACCATTTCGTCAAGCAGGCTAAAAGCAATTATTGGAAAGAAAAAAAACATTATCATCGACGAAGCACAACGGATCGGGAATATCGGATTACGACTAAAACTAATCACTGACTCGATACCGGAAGTACAACTGATCGCCACCGGAAGTTCGTCGTTCGACCTGGCAAACAAAGTGAATGAACCTTTGACTGGGAGGAAATGGGAATATCAAATGTTTCCTCTCTCATTCGCCGAGATGGTTAACCATCATGGACTGCTGGAAGAAAAAAGGCTCCTCCCGCACCGGTTGGTTTATGGTTATTATCCCGACGTCGTTATTCATCAAGGGTCAGAAAAGGAAATCTTAAAACAACTGTCTGACAGTTATTTATACAAGGACATTCTTATGTGGGAACAGATTAAAAAACCTGAGAAACTATTAAAACTTCTACAGGCTCTTGCCTTTCAGATCGGTTCGCAAGTCTCATATAATGAATTGGGGCAACTTTGTGGACTAGATTCCAAAACGGTTGAAAAATATGTACAGTTACTGGAACAAACTTTTATCATATTCCGCCTGGGTTCTTTCAGTAAGAATCTGAGGAATGAACTAAAATACAGCAAAAAGATCTATTTTTTTGACAATGGAATAAGAAACGCACTAATTGCCAGGTTTGATCAGCCGGAAAGCAGAACTGATATAGGTGCATTATGGGAAAATTATCTTGTTTCTGAAAGAATCAAATACCTGAATTATTCTAATAAGTGGGTGCATTACTGGTTTTGGCGAACCAGGGAACAAAAAGAAATTGATTTTATTGAAGAATCCGAAGGAAAGACATCAGCATATGAATTCAAGTGGGATTCTGAGACGCGGGTAAAACCACCAAAACAATTCTTAAATAACTACAGCCACAGCACCTTCAAAGTCATACACCGCGACAATTTCGATGAATTCTTAATAGGCTGAGACGGATAGTTTCGAGATTTCAAGCCGTTTGAAGAATACCTTGGCCTGAACACACCCTCTTTAACCGCTGTAGAAAACCCGCATCATAGCCTGCAAATTCACATTATTCTCTCTCTCTCTGGCTACTCTTTTCTACATATTTAAATCAGCACAACTGTGTCACTCATACCGCAACGCCTCCACCGGATTTCTTGTAGCGGCTTTCCAGCTTTGCCAGCTTACTGTCAGCAAAGCAATTCCCAAAGCCAACAAACCGGCCAGAGCGAAGATCCACCAGCTTTGTTCGGTTTTGTAGGCGAAGTTTTCGAGCCATTTGTGCATGGCGTACCAGGCAACAGGTGTGGCAATCAAAAAGGCGATGAGCACCCACCTTACAAAGTCACGGTTCAGCATGATTAAAATCTCAGAGATCCGGGCTCCGTTCACTTTTCTGACACCGATTTCCTTGCTTCGCTGTCCGGCAGTAAATAACGCCAACCCAAAAAGCCCCATACATGCTACGACTATCGTAAGGCTTGCAAAAAAGCCTATTAAAAGCCCAAGTTGCTTTTCTGTCTGATAGGCTTTATCATAATGCTCATCCAGAAAACTGTACGCAAATGGCTCACCAGGGTTAAATTTCACCCATTGTTGCTGAATATATGCGACAAGGGCGACCATATCCGTGGTTTCTGCTTTTACAATTACCGACCCCGCACCACGGTTCAAGACCATGACCAGAGGAGATATCGGTTCACGAAGCGATTTGAAATGAAAATCTTTTACAACACCTATTACCTTAAAGTTTTTCCTTTTGCCACTGTTATCGGAATGAGTTAAGATTTGGCCAACAGCATTGTTCTTCCAGCCCAACGCTTTTGCAGCAGTTTCATTAACAATAATTGAGGCCGAATCAGAAGCGAATTGGGATGAGAGATTGCGGCCTTCGAGAAGGTGCATATTCATCACCTCAAGATAGTGTTCGTCGACATCGTATCGAAGAGCCTTTATTTGCCTGGAAGCGTCGTCATCGGGAAAAATGAAGAAGTTATTGTTAAAAGTTGGCCCTGCCGGCAGATAACCCGATGTGCTTACATTAATAACCCGCGGATCCTGTAACAGCAAATTCCTGAAGGTCCCCTTATTGTCCCTCAGCAGTTCAACGTCCGGAAGTATCATCACCTGCTCCTTTTCGTAACCCAACTGCTTGCTCTGTATGTATTGAAGTTGCAGTTATACTGCCATGGTGCAAATGATAAGACCAATGGAAATAATAAACTGCAAAACCACCAGTCCGCTGCGTATGCCACCCTTGTTGCCTGTGGGAAAACCGGAAAGAGCCCCGCCCTTTAGTATTAAAACGGGTTTAAACAATGAAATAAAAAAACCCGGGTAGCACCCTGCAACTACGCCAACAACAATAGTAATCAGGAAAAGTACCGGAAACAATAAAGGATTTCCGGAAAAATCAGTGTCAATCGGTATAGTTGTCAAGTTGCTGAACCCGGGCAGAGTCACCTTGACTAAAAGTAAAGCAGCAGCTAATGCTATCAGAGCAAGGAGTACTGACTCATATGACGATCTACTACAGCCGGCAATTTCGCTTCCAGGTCTCTATAGTTAGCGCCCTTCGAAAGTACCAGATAGGTGTGAAATTCAGATTCCATCCAGGTTGTATTTTCAGACTCCGGAAAAGTAGCCATGTATGCGAAAAGATCGAATTCGAAATGAGAGTTTTCGGGTACATCTTTCATCACACCCGTAATCGTAAACTCTGCATTCCAATCAGGGAATCCAAGCACTTTTCCGATCGGCTCTTCCTGTCCGAAATATTTAGCTGCAGTGCTTTCCGATATGACCACCGTATTCGGTAGCGTCAGGACGTTTTCAGCATCGCCCTTTATAAGCGGTAAGGAAAACACCCTGAAAAAATTATCGTCCACAAAGGCAAAAGAGTTGTCTCTGAAGATTTTTCCCCCATTTGCAACTTTCGGAGTTCCGTAACTTCGTAGCCGGGTAGCTTCTTCCACTTCCGGAAATTCCGCAAGCAACGTACCCGCAACCGGAGGCATTACATGTGCTTCGTTCATTTTTTCACCTTGTACCGATCCCCGAAAAACCACTCTCACTATCCGATCGGCCTTTTCATGAAACCGGTCGTAGCTTAGTTCATGCCAGATAAACAATATGATCACGATACAGGTGCCCAAACCTATCGTCAGTCCAAAAATATTGATAGCCGAAAAAAGCTTGTTTTTCAATATATTTCTAAATCCGATCTTAAAGAAATTCTTCATCATAGGTAAAAAATTTAAAGATTAACAGCACTCATTAAATGACTGCTGTCTCCTCTTGTTTCCTTCATCACCTGTCTCAACGCTTCTACCGGATTTCGGGTTGCCGCTTTCCAGCTCTGCCAGCTTATCGTAAGCCAGGTTCGGGCATCCTGTTACTCCCGGTGTAAATTCTCAGCGGGATTTGTCAGCGCCGCTTTGACCGATTGAAGGCTTACGGTAAACACAGCAATGACAACGACCAGCAGTCCGGTTGCGGCAAACATCCACCAACTGATCTCGATGCGGTAAACGAAATCCTGCAACCATCGGTTCAGGGCATACCACGACAAAGGAGTGGCTATGATGACCGATATCAAAACCAGCCTGATGAAATCTTTCGATAATAAAGCCATCACACTGGAAACCGAAGCGCCCAGCACTTTGCGAACGCTGATCTCCTTTATCCGCTGCCCGGCGGCATAAGCAGCCAGACCGAATAATCCCAGCGAGGCAATCAGAAACGACAGGATGGTAAAAAAACGGACCATTTCACCCAGCTTCACATCGGTTTTATACAATTGGTCAAAGCTGTTATCCAGGAATTGGTACCCGAACGGATAAGGTGTGGCTTCTTCAACAGCATCCTTAAAAAGGGCAATTGTCCGGGTCAGATTCTCCGGGCGTATCCGCGCAGACAGATACCCTGTCGATTCCCGATCGAGGGTGAGCACCAGCGGTCCAAGTGCGTTGTGAACGGAGTTGTAGTGAAAGTCCTTCACAACGCCTATAATCGTCCTTCTTCCCCGTCCGTCTGAATAACCAAAATCCTTCCCGACAGCTTCCTCCGGTGTCCACCCCAGGCCCTTTGCAGCCGTTTCGTTAATCAGGGCCAGCGGCGCTCCCAGCGTATCGGTGCCAAATTCCCGTGAAAACCCGCGGCCCGCGGCCAGACCGATACCATACACTTCAAGAAAATCGTAGTCCACGCCGCTGGTATGGCTTGGCAGCAACTTCCCGTCACTGCCTTCCCAGTCAAACATATTTTGATTTCTCTCCACACTGGTAGACAGAAAACTCGAGTAGCTCATACCCAAAATATGAGGGTCCTGCAACAGTTTTTCGCGGATTAACGCGTAGCGTTGGCTCAACGCCGGGTCATTCACCTCGATGGTCAGAATATGCTCCCGGTTATAGCCCAGTTCCCTACCCTGCACAAACTGCATCTGCCTGAAAATCACCAGGCTCCCCACGATCAACGCAATGGAAACCGCATATTGGCCCACAATAAGCATACGCTGGATGGTAAACCGGCCTGCGTGTATGCCCTGTCTCCCGGTGAGCGCCAGAACCGGACGGAGGGAGGTTATGATGAAAGCCGGGTAACTTCCGGAGAGCAGGGCCACAAGTGCCGTTAATGACAGCAGTCCCGGCAGAAGGATCGGGTTACTGAAGTAATCCATCCGGATAGGGCGCTCCACCAACTGGCTGAAAAACGGCAGCAGGAGATGTACAAACCCGAGGGCAAGCACCATCGCCAGCAAGGTCATAATCATCGACTCGCCCAGGAACTGACCGACAAGCTGATGACGCCATGCGCCGATCACCTTGCGCAGCCCAATTTCGCGGGTACGCTTAATGGAGCGGGCAACGGCAAGATTCATATAGTTGATGCATGCCAGCAACAGCACCATAAAGCCAATCGACAAAAAGAGCCAGACGTACTTAAAGCTCCCGCTCTTTTCAAAATCAAAAGTAATGAGCTGGCTTGATTTCAGATGGATATCCTTTAAAGGCTGAAACAAAAACGTCATACGGTCCTCCTTCCTCCAGTCAGCAAGGTTCCGGTCAATGTAAGCGCTCATTTTGCCCTCCGCCTGTCGGGCAGTTGCACCTTCAGCCAGAACAGCATAGGTGTACAGGCCATTGTTGAACCAGGCCTCCCTGGTCATACAATCCCGGTAATACTGATCTGACTGAATGGGCAGGATATAACTGAACCTCAAATGGGAAGTTTCGGGCACATCGGGCATGATGCCGGTGACCACATGCGGATGCTGTCCGTGGTACAGCAGCGTATGGCCTATCGGATTTGTGTCTCCAAAGATTTTTCGGGCCAGCGTGCGGGTAAGCACGATACTGCCGGGATCCTTCAGCGCTGTCTTCGGGTTCCCTTCCAGCAGCGGAAATGTAAAAATGCTCAAAAACGCCGTATCGGCCAGTATGCCCTGTTCCCTGAAATGCTGTTCGCCCAGGCTCAGCAAGGGATTGAACGTTTCCATCACGGAGGTGGCGGCTGCGACCTCAGGGAACTCCCGCGTCAGCTTACCTGCCATGGCCGGCGACGTAACAGCCCAGTAATTTGCCCCGTTCGGCGTAGGACGCTTTTGCACAACCCTGTAAATCCGGTCTGCTTTTTTATGGAAACCATCGTACGAAAATTCATGCTGAACAAAAAGCAGGATCAGGATAAAACAGGCCAGACCTGTTGCCAGTCCAAAAATATTGATCAGCGAATACCCGGGACTGCGTCGTATATTTCGCCAGGCTATTTTGAGATAATTTTCAATCATACATGCTCCTTTTTAAAGTTATTATTCATCACACCTCAATGCCACTGTCATTCGTCTTCCCATCACTCATGCCCTTAACGCTTTCACCGGATCAGGTAGCCGCGCGACTCACCGGCAACTCATTCATATCTTAAACTTTCCACCGGGTTCCTCGTAGCGGCTTTCCAGCTTTGCCAGCTTACGGTTAACAGGGCAATTCCTAAAGCCAGTAACCCGGCCAGCGCAAAAATCCACCAGCTTAGCGTGGTTTTGTAGGCGAAGTTTTCGAGCCTTATTCACCCCTAAATCCCCTGAAGGGGACTTAAAAGTTCCAATCTACGCCTTTTGCATATTTCGGATATTTTACTCTTTATCACCTCAATATCTTTTTCAATTTCTTCATTGGTAAAACGAATGACCTTTATTCAACACTCATCCAGTTCTACTTCCAGCCCAAGATCATATTCAGCCTGTGCTTTTGATTTATGGATACCTCCATCGACTTCGATCACCAATCTCAGCGGATGACAGTAAAAATCAGCAATAAAAATATCAATCGGATGTTGCGCCCAAAAGCGTAAGCCCATTACCTGTTTCCTTTTCAGGGACTCCCATAATTTCTTCTCAGACTCTGCCATGTTTTTTCTGACCATTTTTGCCCGCTCAAAAATTACTGGCTTGCCCTTGTAAAACATCGAAAACTGATCTCTTATACTCATCCGTTTTCTTTTAAAGCCCCTTCAGGGGTTTGGGGTGTAACCTATTCATACCGCAACGCCTCCACCGGGTTCCTCGTAGCGGCTTTCCAGCTTTGCCAGCTAACCGTAAGCAGCGTAATTCCCAGGGCCAGCAAACCGGCCAGGGCAAAGATCCACCAGCTTAGCGTGGTTTTGTAGGCAAAGTTTTCGAGCCATTTGTTCATAGCGTACCAGGCAACGGGCGTGGTAATCACAAAAGCAATGACTACCCATTTGACAAAGTCGCGGTTGAGCATGATGATGACCTCTGAAATACGGGCGCCATTGACCTTTCGGATACCGATTTCTTTCGTTCGTTGTCCAAGGGTTGACAAAGCCAGTCCCCACAGTCCCAAACAGGAAATAAAAATTGCGAGTAGGGTTAAGGTAATGGCAATTCGGCCGGTTAACGTCTCAACCTGATACAAATAATGAATATGATCTTCGAGGAACTGGTAATCGAAAGGATCGTCATCAACCCAGTTATAGCCAACTTCCGTTAAGTCAGTTTTATCTTTACCTTCCCATTCAATTGGTCCCGAATTATCCCAACGGGTGAGGTCGGTAAAAGAGACGGTGACATTCCCGATGTTCGGATTCTTCAGCAGTTCCTTTTTAAGCTCAACTGCTTTTTCATTCAATTTTCCCAGGGTAGTTAATTTGATGATGTTCTCACTTCTAAACCCGGTATCCCTGGATTTTAAATAAATCAACTGACGCGATACCAGCAACGTACAACTAATAAAAAAAATCGAAACGGCAAATTGTAAAGTCACCAGCATGTATCTGAGACTAATTCCCCTGGAACCGGATCGTTGACCACTCCGCTGAATAATTTGCTTCGGCATCATGGCCGACAGGTATAAAGCCGGATAGGCCCCTGACACTATTCCCGTAAAAACAGCGATCCCCAAAAGCGCCAGTACAGTATGAAAACTGAATGTCAGACTCAATTCAGTATTCAAAAGATCATTGACCAGCGGGATAAAAACCTTCACCAAAATAATCGCGATAATTAACGAAACCAACGACAGGATCAGGGTTTCGGAAAGGAATTGAAGTGACAGTTTAACCTTTCCTGATCCTGATATTTTCTTCACAAAAATTTCCTTTTGCCGGGATTCGGCACGGGCAGTGGAAAGGTTCATAGAATTGATACAAGCCAGCAGCAATACGATCACAGCCATTACCGTAAAACTCCGGATGTAAACGATTAATCCTCCCCCTTTCAACGCATGTAAATGGCTTTTGGTAAGCGAAACCAGGTAGAGCGTATTCTTCCATGCCGGTTGAAAGTGGTCCAGCACTCCTTTTATCTTCCGGTTAACCGCTTCTACCTGATCTTCATTCTGAAGCATCACGTAAGTCTCCGTCCATTTTGAATCCCAGGTTTTCATCCAATCCTGCGCATCACTAAAAGGCATCAGTAAATCAAAGTTCACTGACGAATTTGAGGGAATATCGCCGATCACCGCACCAACGGTGTAGTTAAGAGTTTCATTTATTTTCACCGGTCTACCAATCGGATCTTCATCACCAAACAGTTTGAATGACAATGACTTTGTAATGACGACAGAGCCTGGGCGCTCCAGTGCGGTTATTGAATCTCCCTGAACAAAGGGGAAAGTAAACATTTTGAAAAATCCTGGATCGGCATAACTACCCATGCAGTAGAAACCTTTATTCTCAAAGGCAATTTTACATTGCCCTTCCTTAAAACTGGTTGCATGAATGATTTCAGGAAATTCTTCCTCCAGGTAGCAGGAAAGCGTTCCGGTTTGCCAATAGCCGTGCAAGTCGCCGGTTTCGTTTGTAAAGGCTACCCTGTAAAGTCGGCTGGAATTCGCGTGAAACTGGTCATAGCTCCGTTCATATCTTACCCAAAGTAGAATGAGGATAAAACAGGCCAGTCCCACCGTAAGTCCCAAGACATGAATTAATGCATAGACCGGCTGTTTAGTGGCACTACGAAAGAATATTTTAAACGTACTATACATTATTATATCGCTCAGTTACTCATATCTTAACGCCTCCACCGGATTCCGTGTCGCTGCCCGCCAGCTTTGCCAGCTTACCGTCAGCAATGCAATTCCCAAAGCCAGCAGGCCGGCCAGGGCAAATATCCACCAGCTTAGCGTGGTTTTATACGCAAAGTTTTCGAGCCACTTGAGCATAGCGTACCAGGCAACGGGGGTGGCAATCACAAAAGCTACAGCTACCCATTTTATAAAGTCGCGATTGAGCATGACCATCACTTCTGCAATATTGGCTCCATTCACTTTCCGGACCCCAATCTCCTTGGTTCTGCGCTCCATCACAAAAAGCGACAGCCCGAACAATCCCAATATGGCTATGGATATGGCGAGAATCATAAAATAGCTGAATATTGTTCTTGTGTATTCCTCCGCCTGGTATAATAATCGAAAACGCTCGTCGATAAACTGATAACTAAACGGAGAGCCCGATTGATTGTACTTTTGCCAGTTTTCTTCAATTAAAGCAATGGTGCTTTTGATGTTTGCCGGAAGTATCCGTATCGAAATCCGGTTGTAACTTGACGGATCGTCATACATGATTATCGGCGAAACGGGGTTGTGTAAGGTCTCATAATGAAAATCACCGACCACGCCAACAATTTTGCCCTTTCTACCGCCGTATTCCATAAACTGGCCAATCGCATTTTCAGGCGTTCCCCAGCCAATTTTCTCAATAGCCGAGCGGTTTACCAAGTATTCAGCGTCTTCCTTTTTTTGATCGCTGATGTTATTTCCAGCGATGAGTTTGATTTTATAGGTCGGTAGAAATTCAGAATCAACCCGGGCATTGGCAAGACGGAACCCGAGCGGTTCAATTTTTCCGCTTTGAATCACCTTGGCTTCGTTACTATCGAACAGTCCCTGCGAAGGAATTCGTTTTGAACCCGAGACGCTGACAACGTTGGGATTGAGCATCAGTTGCTGACGGAAGACATCAAGCTTTTCGATTAACAGCGGCGTCGCGTTAAGCGTAATTACGTTTTCCTTATTCAGCCCCAAATCTTTATTATGAACGTAATTCAGCTGTTTGTTTACCGCAATAAATGACATGATCAGGGCAATTGATACAAAAAACTGGAAAATGACGAGCATATTCCGAAAATTCAAATTTCCGGCTTTTGGACCATTGAGCTTACTTGCATTTGAAGTACTTGCAGATAATGAAAAAATGGCCGGATACAATCCTGACAGCGCTCCAATGGAAATCGTCAACAGAATAAATCCGAAAACCAGATCGAGATTGGAAAAGATGGAAAACGAAAGATGTTCGTTGAAAATCTGGTGCAGGTGATCGATGGTGAATGAAACGATGGTTAAGGCTACGATTAACGCAATAAAACAGAAAGAAACAGATTCGGCAATCAACAAAACGGCAATGCGCAAGCCCGAGGCCCCAACTATTTTTTTGACACGAATTTCGCTGACACGTTTCGTGTAAATGGCTGTATTCAGGTTCATATAATTAATGCTTCCCAAAAACAAAATCAGGAGCGCGATCGACAAAAGGATGTAGATATACGAGCGGTTCCCGTACCAGTTAAAATGAATATCGGTAAGTTTCTCCATCCGGATTTTTGTCCAGTTGGTTCCTTTGTCAAACTGTTTATTGATGAACTGGTCGAGCCGGGCATCCAGCTCCCTGGGCTGTTGACTGAGCAGGGCAAATGTTTCGTAATTGTTGCTACCCCAGTCTTTCATTTCGTTTTCGCCAACATACGATACATAAGTTGAAAACGAGATAAAGACTTCGGGCCGGAAATGGCTGGTTTTCCCCCAATTTTTGAAAACTCCGGTGACCTTTAGATTGTAGCTTTTCCCAGAATCATCGAAGAATTCCAGGTTATTTCCAACGGCATCTTTGCCTTTAAAGAATTTCTGTGCCATATCTTCGGAAATAACCGCAGTGAGAGGTTCATCGATCAAATAACCGCTTTCAGACAATCCCTCAAAAGTGAAAATTTTCAGAATATCGGGTTCCGCAAAACAGACCTCAGGCTCGAAAATTTTTTGATTACCAAGTGCGAAAATCATTCCGGTATGACTTACCCGGGCTATATTTTCGATCTCGGGCAGCCAGTCTTTTAACAATGGAGCAATTGGTGGCGCAACCTGTGATAAATGCAGATTCTCGGTTCCATTGGCATCATAAAAATACCGATGGACGCGGTAAATATGATCTGCTTTCGCATGAAAACGATCGTAGCTCAACTCGTTTTTAATCCAAAACGCGATAAAAATGACGCAAACAAAGCCAATGATTAATCCGGTGATGTTAATGATGTTGTATAAAGGATTTCGTTTCGCCGAACGAACCAGATTTATGAAGAATTTTTTCATTTTTAACGAGTTTAATTGTACAACTATTCATATCTCAGCGCCTCCACCGGATTCCGCGTAGCCGCTTTCCAGCTTTGCCAGCTTACCGTGAGCAGCGCAATTCCCAATGCCAGCAAACCGGCCAGGGCAAAGATCCACCAGCTCAATTCCGTTTTGTAGGCAAAGCTTTCGAGCCATTTGTGCATGGCGTAGTACGCAACGGGTGTGGCAATCACAAATGCAATCACTACCCACTTTACAAAGTCTTTGTTGAGCATTGTGAGTATTTCAGAGATGCGGGCGCCGTTGACTTTACGGATGCCGATTTCTTTTACCCGTAAATTGGTATTAAACATGGCAAGGCTGAGCAAGCCAAGGCTGGAAATGAGCAGAGCCATTATAGCAGAAAATGTCAAAATGCGGTTAAAAGATAAGTCGCTGTTGTATTGCGCTTCGAACTCTTTATCTGAAAAGAAATATAGAAACTCATCCTTCGGATAAAGTTTTTCCCATATTTTGGACAGATCCTGTGCAACTACTCCGGCATTGGCAGCATCAACGCGAAGCGAGTAGTAGCCCACCGACAGTTCCCACTCCAGGTTCTGCAAATAGATAATCGGCTGAATGGGGAAATGCAGCGAAACATGGTGATAATCTTCAATCACACCACGTATTTTATACAGGTGTTCGCCAACAAAAAAAGCTGATCCGATGGCATCAGCCGGATGAACAAATCCCATGGCTTTGGCTGCAGAATGATTCAGCAAAACTTCGTCGGAAATCCAGTTGCTTTGTTGACGAAGGTTTTCGCCTGCAAGCAATTTCAGGTCATAAGTATTCAGAAACTGGTCGTCGATGCTGACTTCGCCAAACGCAGCGGCAAAGGGTTCATCCGAACCGGCAGGTATCACGTTCTCCTGACGACGTTTGATCGCCCTTCCAGGTGCCGACGAGCTGGCGCTGAAGGATTTGACACCGGGTAAGGCGAGCGCTTCATTGCGGAAAGTAGCCAGTTTTAGCGGGATGTCGGGATGATTGGTCATCGACATGGGCGTATAACTAAAAATCGTTTGTCCGCCTGAAAAGCCGAGTTGTTCTTTCATTACAAATTGCATCTGCTTATAAATACCGACGGTTGAGATCAGTAAAACAATCGTAATGGCAAATTGCACAACCACCAGGACTTTCCGTCCTGACCAATTTGCGCCGGCATAATGAACGACGCCTTTCATCAGCAGATGTGCCGGCTGTCTGAAGATAGAAACAAAAGGGATCAGGGTCGCCAGCATAGCGCCTGTTAAAGCTCCCAAACCAACATAAGCGAATATGGTTCCTGAAATTGTTGCATTGGGAAGTTGCCTGTTCACCAACAGAACAGCCAACGGAATGGCCGGCAATAAGGAAATAAAGAACAACAAAAGATTATGCACAAGTAAATTACAGAAAATATTGCTTCGTCCCGACCCGTTGATAAGACGGACAGCGTAATTTTTCCGGTCTTCAAGAGTTGCAATGGTACTCAGGTTCAAATAATTCACAAAACAAACCAGCATAACCACCAGACAAATCACAATCAGAAAATTGACCTGCATATTGCTGCCGCTTGCCCGTAACTCTCCGTCCAGGTTTGAATGCAAATGAATGGAAGCCAGGGGTTGAAAAATGAAATTCATCTTGCTGTCGGCCAGGTTGTCAGGAAAGGCCACTTTAGACAAAGCAGGGGCGACGGCTGCTTCAACTTCGGCAATCCTGGTGTTTTCGTCAAGCCGTATATAACAATACGGGCGGTGCTGCATGGCCGAACGCCACCGGTTGCCCATGTAAGGCGAAGCTTTGCTGTAGGTGTAAGCCGGGTTATCAATCAAAACCTGCGCGCGGTTATCGAAGTTGCGTGAGTAATAGCTCAATGATTGATAACTGCCAAGCACGTCAATCCGGATATGGCTGTTGACCGGAATGTCTTCGAAAACAGCCTTCACCAAAAAACGCCAGCCTTCGTTTAGCCTGATCTCCCGGTTAACCGGGTTCTCCTCGCCAAATAATTTCCGGGCAAACGATTCAGAGATGACAACGCCGTGGACATCGCCAAATAACTGCGCGGATTCGCGATAAAGAATTTTCCGTTCGAAAACACTGAAAAAGGTCGTATCGCTCCAAAACCAATCCACATCCTGAATCACTTGTTCCTGATAGTACACCGTAATCTTATCGGGGGCCATATTGCAATGAGCGACGATCCCGGGCAGTTCCTCATCGAGCAATTCCGATGAACCGTGGAAATTTTTTGCCGAGACCGTGGAACGCCCGTCCAAATGTTTCAAATCGAGCGCCACGCGGTATACTGAGCGGTGATTGTTCCAAAACTTGTCATACGAATGCTCATAACCAATTTTGGCAAACAGAAAAATGACGATGCCAAATCCGGTAACCAGACCGGCAATTTGGACTCCCGGCAAAAAGCGTCGCTTCAGTATGCTGCGAATTAAAACCTTTAGTTGTAACAGGTTCATTAAGGTTTATTTATGTTTTTACTTTTGGACCCATCAAATTGTCTGAATGCACAAGGCGTCGATTTTTCTCTTCTAAAACCGCCGGCAAATTTTGCCCTTCGCGCCATGCCCTTTGCCAAAATAATCCTGTTAATCCTTTAATCACAAAAAATCCTGGTTCAGACATTTTCACAACAACATCTCCCCCAGCTGCATCTTCACTTCTTCGGTGATAATCTGCCCGTCGAACAGGTTGATCACCCGGTGGGCAAATTCAGAGTCGTGCAGCGAGTGGGTTACCATCACGATGGTGGTGCCTTCGCGGTTCAGTTCGGTAAGCAGGTTCATCACTTCCAGGCCGTTTTTCGAGTCGAGGTTACCGGTTGGCTCATCGGCCAAAATCAGCTTCGGGTTGGCCACCACGGCCCGGGCAATGGCCACGCGTTGCTGCTGTCCCCCGGAGAGTTGCTGCGGGAAATGTTTGCGCCGGTGACTGATTTTCATGCGCTCCAGCACCTTTTCGACCATCTCTTTGCGCTCACGGGCTTTCAGCTTCAGGTAAATGAGCGGAAGCTCCACATTTTCGTACACGTTCAGTTCGTCGATCAGGTTGAAACTTTGGAACACAAAGCCGATATTCCCTTTGCGGAGCTGGGTGCGATGCCGCTCTTTTAACTGTCCGGCTTCTTTGCCGTCGAAAAAATACTCACCGCCGGTGGGATTGTCGAGCAGACCGATGATGTTGAGCAAGGTCGACTTGCCGCAACCCGACGGCCCCATAATGGCTACAAATTCGCCTTTCTGCACATGCAGACTGACCTGGTTCAATGCACTGGTTTCAATCTCTTCGGTGCGGAAAATTTTGGTAAGGTTGACTGTTCGTATCATAATTGCAAGATGCTTAGGGCATAGCGCAAAGGGCATGGAGAGCGCTTTGCACAATGCCTTTAATTATTTTTTAATAGCGTTTTTCTAAAGTTTGTAATTTTTCGACTTAATGAATCCAAATCATCCAATATTTGACCTAATTCGCTTTGGTTAATGAACTCTCGCCGGTGGGCAACAAATGAGATGTTTGCTGTTTCAAAAGCAGATCTGCGGGCCATGTTCAAAAAGTTGGCAAAGTCATTTGAAGAGAATGAACCCGAGCCTTCAGCAATGTTGTTTGAGATGCCAAGGGAAGCTCCTCTTAATTGTTCGGCAACCCGAAAACTTTTGGCGGTTCCCATCGCATCAGCCAAATCAAAAAGCTGATCATTTAACGCAATTGACTCTTTCCAGATGTCCAAATCCATAAACCTAAAGTGTGCCATCATATTCATTTTTAGTTTGTCCAGTCCAATTTATGAATTAATGCTGAATTGCCTCTGCCCTTTCCTCTTTGCTTTTCCTCTTCGCCCTTCGCCCCATGCTCTCCACCCTCTGCTACCGCAACACAATCTTATCATTCTCCCCAAACAGCTCGTAACCCGAAGTGATGACTTGTTCGCCGGGGCGAAGCCCTTCCAGCACTTCGTAGTACTGCGGGTTTTGTTTGCCGATGCGAATACTCCGTTTCGTGGCTTCGGTCCCGTTTTCGTTCAGCACATACACCCATTGCCCGCCGGTACTCTGGAAAAAACCGCCCCGTGCAAGCAATACGGCTTTTTCCGATTGGCCCAGTTCGAGTTTAATGTGATAAGTCTGTCCGGTACGGATGTTTTCAGGCATTTCGCCTTCAAAAACCAGATCGATCCGAAACTGTCCTTCGCGCACTTCCGGATACACTTTTTTGACGGTTAACCGATAGTTGACCCCGCTGCGATCGAAGGCTGCCGGCAATTCCCGGCGCACCCGGTCGATATAATGCTCGTCGATTTTTGCGTTGATTTTAAAATCAGTCAGGATATGAATGAGCCCAAGCCGCTGTCCGCGCGAAATGGATTGCCCGATCTCGGCATCCAGTAAACCAAGTTGCCCGGACACCGGCGCTTTTACATGCAGGTTTTCCAGTCGTTCCCGGGCCATTTGCAAGCTGAGCCGTGTATTTTCGAGGCTTTCGTCCATGCTCGTCCTTTGGTTTGTTCTGAAAATGGAGTCCTGTACCATTTTCTGATAAGTCAGTTCCTGTTCTTTTAGCGACAACTCATAATCTTCTTTCGCCTGCAGGTAGTCTTCCCTGGCAACCAGTTCTTCCCGGTACAGTCGTTCGTACTGGTTAAACCTGCGTTTGGCCTGGACAACCTTGAGGTCGATCTGTAATTTTTGCTGTTTATTTTGAATTTGCTGCTGTTCAATCTGGATTTGGGTGTTACGCAGTTCGTTCGCGTGGTAAGCCAGTTGCGACTCGCTGTTCATGATGGTGGTATTCAGGTCGGTATTGCGCAGTTTCAGGATGATGTCGTCTTCTTCCACCATTTCGCCTTCTTCGATATAAATTTCTTCCACTTTACCGCCTTCTTCCACATCGAGGTAAATGGTTGAAATCGGTTCCACCTGCCCGATGATGGTAATGTAATCGTTGAATAAGCCGTCTTCAACCGTACTGATCGTCAGCTTGTCGCGTTCGGCCCGGAAGACCGACTCGTGGCCCGCAAATAAAATCTGGTAAACAAAAAATCCAAAAATGACGATAGCCCCTGCAATATAAAGGTGTTTCATTTTCAGGCCTTTTTTCTTTTCGATAACACGATCCATTGACATATGATGTAGTTTTAAATTCCAAGTTTCAAATTCCAGCGTCAAGCCTTTCCCTGATCGAAGCAAATCCCGAAACAAGTTCGGAATGACTGAGTTCTACAAGCCGGGATGGGGCTTCTTACCCTCCCCTCCGGGGGAGTTGGAGGGGCTACTCCCAAAACCTCACCCCTTTGTAAAAGTCCATTATTTTACTTTTCACCTCCCGTTGCAACTTTGTCGAGAGCAGTTGGCTTTGCGCTTCAGCCAGCCTGTTTTTTACGGTCAGCAGTTCAATCACATCAATCATTCCTTCCCCGTATTTGCGCTCAGCAACGCGGTAGGCCAGTTCGTTGGCTTCGGCCTGTTTTTGCGTTTGCAACTGTTCGCGGAACAACGCGTGCAGATCGCGGGAATTATTCATCAGTTCGTAATAAACCGCCTGCCGGTAATTTTCCAACTGCACTTCGGCTTGTTCTTTTACCAACAGGGCTTTTCGAACCTCGCTGCGAGCCTGGTTTTTATTGAAAATCGGGATGGAAACCGAAGCTCCCAGGTATTGGCTCATGTTGTTTTCCAATTGATCGGCAAACGGAATGGGTTTTCCCTGCTCGTCCTGGTAGGTCTCATAATACCCCGTACTCACCGAAGCACCCAGCGCAATCGTTGGATAATACTGTCCGCGGGCAATGGCAACACTTTTGCCGGCCGTCTGCAGTTCAGCCTCGGCAATTTTCACCTGAGGTGAAAACGACACAAACGATTCGAAAAGGGAATCGGCATCCACCGGACTCATTGGGCTGACAGCCAATTCGCCATTTTCGAATTGAATACCGGCTAATTGTCCGGCGGGCAGGTTCATCTGCCGGGCCAGCTTCAGCCTGGCTGCTTCCAACTTGTTTTCCGACTGAATAAGATTCAGCTTCTCCTTTTCGTAGCTTGCCTGCATCTCAGCCAGATCCATACGGGCTTTCAATCCGGTTTCTATTTGTGCTTCTGTTTTCTTTAAATTGAATTCCGACAGTTGAAGCTGCTCCCGGGCTATCTCAATAAGCCCCTGATAATAAACAACATCGTAAAACAAAACCAGAATCTCAAAGGCCAATTCGTCCTGAAAACTAATTTTCCGCCATTTAGCCGACTCAAGCTGAAATTTTGACCAGGCAATCCGGTTCGTTTGAATGAACCCGTGAAAAATGCCGACTGACGAGTTCAGGCTGTTACTGTTGTTGAAATACTCGTTATTGATCACCTCGTTCGAATATTCATCAACCGAGCGTCCGAAGCTGATCCCTGCCGAAGAACTGGCCGAAAGAGAAGGCAAGAGATTCAGTTTCGATTGTGTCGCGTCAATTCTTGCCTTTTGCTCATCCAAATCGTAAACCTGGCGATCCAGGTTGTGTTCCAGTGCAAAGCGGATGCACTCATTCAGTGTCCGGCTTTCCTGAGCGTTCATTGCCTCCCACGACAAAAGCAACAGAATCAGTATCGCGGTTTTTCTGATATTCATTTCTTTTTTTAATTCGATGCCAACAGCAATTACCAATCCAATGCCAAAACTATAAAACCGCTGAATTTCAATACAATGGAATAAATACAACACAAGTTCTTGTAAAAATTATTGACATTAAAACGTAAAATATTTTGACAGTTTATTGCGTCGGGATTCTGCCTGCCTTAATTTTGAAAGAAATATCAAACCCATCATGTCCAACGGAAACATCCTGATTGTTGATGACAACAAAAGCGTACTGAGCGCGCTGGAGATTTTGCTTTTGCCTGAGTTTAACAAGGTGACCTGTTTGTCGAATCCAAACCTGCTGATTTCAGAACTAAGAAAGACCCCTTACCAGCTTGTTTTGCTCGATATGAACTTCAAAGCCGGCGTAAACACCGGGAATGAGGGGATTTTTTGGCTGCAGCAGATCAAAGAGACCCTTCCCGAGATTTCGGTGGTGCTGATTACTGCTTACGGAGATGTGGAATTAGCCGTGAAAGCCCTGAAAGCCGGCGCCACCGATTTCATTCTGAAGCCTTGGGAGAATACCAAACTACTGGCCACGGTCCGTTCGGCAATCCAGCTTAGCCTGTCGCGCGAAGAAGTGAAACAACTCCGGCTAAAAGAAAAAGAGCTGAAAAAAGTAATCAACCAGGAGGAAAAGTACATGATCGGCTCATCGCCTCAGTTGATGCAGGTGCTGAAAATCGTCCGCAAAGTGGCTAAAACCGATACGAATGTGCTGATCACCGGGGAAAACGGCACCGGCAAGGAGTTGATCGCCCGCGAAATCCACCGCCTGTCGGATCGGAGCAACGAGGTACTGGTGAGCGTGGATATGGGAGCGGTGAGCGAGTCGTTATTCGAAAGCGAGCTCTTCGGCCATGTGAAAGGCGCTTTTACCGATGCCCGCGAAAACCGGGCCGGCAAATTCGAAGTGGCCAACAAAGGCAGCCTGTTCCTCGACGAGATCGGCAACCTGTCGTTTCACCTGCAGGCAAAACTGCTCGCCGCTTTGCAAAACCGCGAGATTACCCGCATTGGCTCCAACCAGCCTGTTTCCATAGACATCCGCCTCATTTGCGCCACCAACAAAGACCTGCCGGAACTGGTCGCCCAGGACTTGTTCCGCGAAGACCTGCTCTACCGCATCAACACCATCCAGATTGAAGTGCCTCCCCTGCGCCAACGTGGAAACGACATCCTGTCGTTAGCCGACTTTTTTCTGAAAAAATACGCGCACAAATACAACAAACCTACCCTGAAAATCAACAGCCATGCGCAGGAGAAACTGATGAAATACAACTGGCCCGGCAACATCCGCGAACTGGAGCACAGTATCGAAAAAGCCGTGATCCTGAGCGAAAACAACATTCTGAAGGCCGACGATTTCTTCTTAAGGCCGGTCAGCGGAATCAAAGCTGAAACGGACACGCTGAAACTTGAAGAAATGGAAAGAAGGCTGATCAGCCTGGCCCTGGACAAAAATCCGGGAAATGTAAGCGCTGCCGCCGAACAACTCGGTATTACCCGTCAAACACTGTATAATAAAATGAAAAAAATCGGGCTCGGATGAAGCACACTTTCCTCCTCCACATTGCCTCCCGGGTTGGATTGATCAGCCTGGTGGCTTTCGGGATCGGCTGGTCGGTCTTTTCAGGTCATTCCCTGCTTATCGGGCTCCTGTTATCAGCGCTTCTCATCAGCCTGATTGGCAACCTGCTTCATTACCAAAACAAGGTCAATCAACGGATCCGGTATTTTTTTGAAGCCATCCGGAACGAAGATTTTACCCAGGCGTTCCCGCTGCAAAAAGGCGACAAAATCCTTCAGCAACTAAATGAAAGCCTCAACGAGATCAACCGGAAAATTCAGCAGATCAGAATTGAGAATGAGCAACAAGAACAATATTTCCGGGCCCTGATTGAACACATTGGCACCGGAATCCTCACCTTTGACGAGCGCGGCTTTGTGATTCACGCCAACAGCGCACTGAAAAAGATGCTGGGTTTCGGGCATTTCACCCACATTCACCAACTGGAAAAGATCGATCCTGCCTTGCTGCATACGCTGAAACAGATGCAGCAACACGAACAAAAGCTGGTTTCTTTCACCGGAAAACAAGGAAGAGTGAATGTTTCGATCCGGTCCGGTTCGTTCAAAAACAAAGACCGGAACCTGAGTTTGCTGACGGTGCAGGATATCAACCGCGAACTGGATGAAAAAGAGCTGGACTCGTGGCTGAAGCTGATCCGGGTGCTGACCCACGAAATCATGAATGCCATCGCGCCGGTCACTTCGTTGTCCGAAAGTCTCGGCAGTTATTTTCAAAAAGAAGGGCAAGCTATCAAACCCGAAGAGGTGAATGAAAAGATCATCAGCACCACCATCCGCGGGCTGGAAGTCATCAAAGAACAAGGCAAAGGGCTGGTGGCTTTTGTTGAATCGTACCGGAAACTTACCCGGTTGCCAAAGCCCGAAAAAAAACCGGTGAGGGTGCAGGACTTACTCGAGAAAGTTATCCTTCTGAACCAGGACGGAAACTTCCGGCCCGGCCTCAGGATACGAATGAATACAGATTCCGAAAATCTGGTTGTCCATGCCGACGAAAAACTCGTGATGCAGGTATTAATCAACCTGGTGAAAAATGCGCGTGAAGCCCTCGCGGGAAACGAAAACGGCCTGATCGAATTGCTGGCCGGACGGAATAAAAACGGAGAAACGGAGATTTGCGTGAAAGATAATGGCCCGGGTATTCCCCGAGAGTTGCTGGACGAAATATTTGTACCGTTTTTCACCACCCGCGAAAACGGTTCGGGAATCGGGCTGAGTCTGTCGCGGCAAATTATGCGGCTACACGGCGGAAGCCTGAAAGTTCATTCCGTTCCCGGCAAAGAAACTATTTTTTGTATGGTATTTTAGTTCGGGCAGGTCATAAAAAAAGCAACCTCGCGGTTGCCTTTTACCTTTTCTCTCTTACTGTATGAAAAAAACCTACTTTTATTTCTGTTTTCTGCTCATGGCTTTGAAGCAGATTGATGTTCGACAAATATCAACTATCATGCCAAAAAACATATAAGGCGATTGATTCAATCATGAAATTCGTATTTTTTTACCCTTCGATACTTCCTTTGCCTTTTGTACGTTCATTAATCGTAGTTTTAAGTTGAAACGATTTTATAAGTCATGAGATCAAAACAGGAACAATGTCACCGGCTTATTCGGCTATGTTCAGCCGGCTTTTTCAAATTGATTTTTACCGGTATCATTTTGGCGACCACCGCCGGTCCGGCCCTGGCACAAAGTTCTCTATCCGGGCAGGTAAGCGACGAGGAACTGGAAGAAGTACTCGAAAAAGCGACCGTTTACATACAAGGCAGCCCCTTAAATACCATGACCGACCGTCACGGGACCTTCAGCCTGAAATATCAGGGCGGTTTTTATCAGCTCGAGGCCATTTACCCCGGTTTTCACAGCGAATTTTATAACGTTTCCTTATTCAGCGGGATTTATACTCCGATGGGAGCCATTCGTCTGGAACCAAAAGCCATTAGCCGACCGGCGCAACGGGACCTGGCCTCCCTGGTCCGTGCCAACCAACATCCGGGCCCGGTAAAAAATTTTTCCTTGCTTGAGTTAATGGATCAATCGGGTTCGGCCGATCTGAATGAACTTTTTCTGCCGGAACCTTCCTTCTACATCCTGGAAAACGGAGGCGGTTATGGCCGGTCAGAACTGAGTGTCAGGGGTTTTGATCCTGACCAAACCGGGGTAGTTTTTAACGGGATCAGTCTGAACGACCCGGAAACAGGGCGGATGAACACACCGCTTTATTCAGGCATGTCCGATTGGGCCGGACAACTACAGCTAAGCGGGGGCCCGCCTTCCGGAAAACAAAGCCGGCTGGGCTACGGAGGTCTGATCAACCTGTTGCCCCTGATGCCGCACAAAGATTCCGGCGTATCACTGTCGGCCAACGTGGGTCACGACGGCTATGTAAAAACGTCGGCGACGGTGCATACCGGCAAAAATGAGAAAGACCTGGCTGCCGTCCTGAAAATTGACCGCAGTTCCGGGGATGGATTTGCCGATCAGACCGGCTTCAAAGCCTATGGATTGTACCTGAACATGTATAAAGAATTCGGGCACCGGCACAGCCTGTTCCTGACAGCCACCCTGAAGACCTGGCAGTCTGACCTGCGAAACCGGCCGGATTCCATCCTGGTTTACGGACGACAAGGATTTACTTACAATAATTCCTGGGGCCTTCGGCAGGATCAACCCGAAAGCTGGGACCGTTCGTTTGGGGTAAACCCGATGGTCATTTTGTCGCACAACTGGCATCTGAGGGTCAATACCCGGCTGGTGAGCCAGCTTTATGTCGCGCTAAACCGTTCGGCAGAAAGTTTTCCGGAAGGAAAAATTAACGGAATGTCTGCCAATGAAATTCCCCGCGATGACCGGGGCCTTATTCCTTTTGACCTGATCGAAAATTGGAACAGAGGGATGAGTGTCGATCTCTTTGGCGAAAACAGGCAGGCCAATCCATCGGGCCGGTACAGCAATACGGAGACGGAAGGTTTATCTCTCCTGGCGGCAACCAACAAATCATCGCGGCTTGGCTTGCAATCGCAGCTGATCCATCACTTCAACAAACAAACGCGCCTTGCTGTTGCATTTGATGCGGAACAATACCAGGCTTCACATGCAGGCACCGTGATGGCTGTTTGGGGAGCCGACGGCTTTCTGACAGACCGTCATGTGAACTATCCTGAAGGACTTGCGGCAGAAAATTACCTGAAACAAAGCTTCTTCCCGAAAATTGACAAGGCTGACAAAGTATCGGCAAATTACGACGCCCTGATCCGGAAAGCCGGAATTTCAGGAAAAATCCAGCAGTCAGGCAGCAAAACGTATACCTATGCCGAAGGAGCAGTATCAGTAAATGCCTACAAACGCGAAGATCAGTTTTCGTACCTCGCCGACGACGAACGAAAAACGACAGACTGGTTCGGACAGCTGGGGTTCCGCTTGGCAACAGGCCTCACCTACCGCTTAAACGAACAACACTCCTTCGGGCTTAATGGCTCGGCGCAAGCCAGTCAAGCGCGGTTTGAGCTGGTATTCCCCTCGGCCAACAACTGGAAAAATGCGGATGCCGGCCCCGAAAATCTCTACCACGCGGAACTTGGTTATCGTTTCTCGCACGAAAAGATTTTTGTTTCGCTAAAGGGATATGCCATGTACCTGCAAAACCATGCCTGGATTCAGCGCAACTACCTGGAAGATGATCAGCAATTCGCCTTTATTCACGATGTTGATCAATTTCACCGGGGACTGGAGCTGAGTAGTAAATTTTATTATTTCAGGCGGTTTATCCTGCACGCCAACGGTTCTGCCGGAAGCTGGACCTATTGGTCGGACGCAAAATCAAGCCTCTATGGCTACGGGAACGAACTGTTGTCGAACCAAACTTTACCCATGTCAGATTACAAAGTGGGCAATGCCCCGCAAGTCAGTTTTTACGTAAAAAATGAAATGAAACTCGTGAAAGGTCTTTTTGTCAATCTGAATTACTATTATGCCGATAAACGTTATGCTCCCCTGATGCTGAACGATTTTGACGAAACCGGCGCTAATTTGCCCGAACAACTGAAACTTGAGCGTTATGACCGTCTTGGCGCCGGCGGCAGCTTTTTTCACGAATTACGGAACAAACACACGCTGCACGTCTCGCTTGACATACAAAACCTGCTGAACAACGAATACATCAACCAGATTTTTACCAATAACACCGGTGACGAGCAAATCCTGGGCAACCAGGTACTTTTTGGCAATGGCCGCAGCTGGCGGGTGGGATTGACCTACTCGTTCTGATCAAACATCAGGCGTGCAATTTCGACCGAAATCCGGCTGATATTTTCAAACAAAAAGCGGGAAAAAGCCTGATGCGCATTTTCGTCGGCCTGATCAGAGATAATGCGGATGACCGAACAAGGCAGTTGATAATCGGCCGCTACCTGGGCAATGGCCGCTCCTTCCATTTCGGTACATAATAAGCCGGGGAACTTACTGCTGATATGGCTTTTCCCCTCGGGCGACGCCACAAACTGATCGCCTGTCCCGATGGGCCCGACATAGATGGAGGGTGCATAATCCGTATTGATGCCTGGGTATCTCTTTTCTTTCAGATTGACGGCAAACCGGCGGACTGCATTTAAGGCGCGCTGCCCGCTTACTGCCCCCACTTCAAATTCAAATTTTTTCCAGAAGGGCGGTTTTACCTGGCCAAATCCACTCAGACTGGATAAATCCACATCATGCTGGATCAGTTTGTCGGCCACCACGATGTCGCCGATATTCAGGTGTGGCTGCATGGAACCGGCCAAGCCAATAAAAATAAGCTGGTCAACGCCATACAGGTTAATCAGGCTGGTAGCCGTTGAGGCAGCGGCTACTTTTCCCCAGCCCGACAGGCACATCACGAGCTCGTTGCCGCCCATGGTCCCGCTGTAAAATTCGCGCGATCCGATTTTTTCAACTTTCAAATTCTCCAGGTCGTCTTTGAGCAAGAGAATCTCTTCGCGCATCGCGCCGATCAGTCCGGTCTTCATCGTACAGTTTTAAAAGTTTGGACAAAAATAATCACTCCTGAGATTTTGAAGGTAAAAAATATGAAATTATCTATATTTGTTAGATGCGTTACACAAACGGAAATATCCTGCTTCTCGTTTTCCTATGCCTGCATTCACTGTCATTCGGACAATTGAAAGATATTGGTATCCCTGATATTCAAAACTTCACAAAACGGGAATATCAGGCCAGCGCACAAAACTGGCAGATTGAAAAGAACAGCAAAAATTTCATGTACTTTGCCAACAACGACGGCTTGCTGGAATTTGACGGGGCGCACTGGCAACTTTACGGTTTACCCAACCGCTCTATTGTTCGTTCTGTGAAAATTGATGATAACGGACGTATTTACGTTGGCCAGCAAAACGACTTTGGCTACATGGAACCCGACAGTACCGGCCGGCTGCAATATCATTCCCTTCTGAAACTGGTTTCGCCCGGCGAAAGAAACTTTGAAGAGGTATGGCGGATTCATTTAACCCATTTCGGAGTGGTTTTTCAAACCTATACCCACCTGTTCATTTACCGGAACAATAACATCTACCAGGTTCCGCTAAAACACCGGCTTCGGTTTTCATTCTATGAAAATGGCCGTTTGTGGGTGCAGGATGAAGAAGAAGGACTGAAGGAATACCGTCAGGGCCGTTTTTTCAACGCAGAGGGACTGGATTCGCTGATCGATAAGGACATTTGGGCAATCCTGCCTGTTAATAACAACCGGATGCTCATCTGCACGGCCACCAACGGGGTTTATAGCTACGATGGGCAGCAACTGATCCCCTGGCAAGGTGAGGCCAATGAATTTCTGTCTGAAAATCAAATCTTTTCGGCCAAAAAATTTAAAGACACTTATTACGCGTTTGGAACGATTCAAAACGGGCTGATGATCACCGATGAAACCGGAAAGATCATTCAGCATGTAAACAAAAAGAAGGGACTTCAAAACAACACGATTTTGAGCATCGGTACCGACCAGGACGAAAACCTCTGGCTGGGACTCGACAACGGGATCGATTACATGGATATCAGTTCCCCTTTTACTTACCTGTTTCATCCCGAAGGTTTAGGCGCTTCATACTCTTCGCTGGTGCATAACGGAAGATTATACGTTGGCACCAATCACGGACTTTTTGTCAAAAAATGGCCGGAACAGGCAAGCATTGAGGTTGAGGGGTTTCGCCTGATCCCAAAAACCGTGGGCCAGATTTGGTACCTGGGCGTTCACCAGGACGTCCTGCTGTGCGGGCATGATAACGGAACCTTTACCATTGAAGAGGAAACAGCCACTCAGATTTCGGACATCAATGGCGCCTGGATTTTTATTGAACCCATTCAAAACACCAACTGCCTGATTGGGGGAAACTACAAAGGTTTGACGCTCTTCAAAAAAACCTCCGACAATAAATCGTGGGAACTCCTCGGTCAGATTAAAGGATTCAGCGAGTCATCCAAACTACTGGCGCAGGACAAAAAGGGTCAACTCTGGATGAGTCACGGGTTCAAAGGCATCTTCCGGATCAAGCTGAACCAGGAGTTGGACAGTGTAACGGAATATGCTTTTTACAATTCAAAAAGCGGTTTACCTTCCGATATTTTTATTAACCTGATGACGGTTGGCGGAAATATCATTTTTACAAGTCCTGCCGGCATTTATGCCTACAACGAAAATACCGATCAATTTGAACGTTCGGCCTATTACAACAACATTTTTGGCCATCAACCCGACATCGATTACCTAAAAGAAGATCAATACCTGAACATTTGGTTTATCGCCGGAGGGGTACCCGGCGTCCTGCGTTTTCAGGAAGACGGAACATACACCCGGGTACAGGCGCCCTTTGAAAAGCTGGCCGGGCGGATCATCTCGGGCTTTCAGCACATCCATGTTGTTGACCAGCAAAATACGTTCATCTCGCTCGAAGACGGTCTGGCCCATTATTCGCCCAGCTACCAGCTGATAACAGACGCTTCTTTTAAAACCTATATCCGCGAAGTGGTGAACCTGCAAAACAACGAGGTTATTTTTCCAAATTCGTTGCCCGCTGAGCCCGCCGCCATATTGCCCGGGTTTGCTTACAAAGGAAATAACCTGAGATTTACCTACTCCAGTCCTGATTATAAAAACAACAAAAAAATCAGGTACAGTTACTTGCTTGAGAATTACAGTACCGGCTGGTCGGCCTGGTCAGCCGAGTCAAGTTGCGAATTTATGAACCTGCGTGAAGGTTATTACACCTTCAGGGTGAAAGCTACAGGGCCGTTTACCAACGAAAGTAATACCGACAGCTTTTCATTTTACATCCGCCCCCCCTGGTACCGTTCGGCGCTGGCCTACAGCGGCTATACCTTGCTGGCCGTAGCGTTTATCGGATTGATTATCTGGTTTGTTTTGTATCGCATCCGTATTTCCAGAAGGAAAGAGCGGCTGAAACACCTGCAGGAATACCGGAAAAAAGTTCAACAATACCAGCGTGACGCGTTGATTTCTGAAAAGGAGATCATCAAACTTCGAAACGAACAGCTTCGCGGTAAAATGATTCACCTGGATAAAGAGCTGGCCAATCAAACCATGACCGTCATTCATAAGAATAAGTTCATGGGCAAGCTAAAATCGGAATTGAAAAATTTGCAGGGACAGGTTTCCGACAGTAACATCAAGTCCCGGATCAGCCTGATCATGAACCGTATTGATAAGGAGTTTGACGATAAACGGCAGAACGAGCTTTTCGAGACTTATTTTGACGAGGTACACGAAGATTTCTTCAAGCGGCTGGCAGAAAAACACCCAAGCCTGACCCCACGTGAACAAAAACTCTGCGCTTACATCAAAATGAACATCTCCTCCAAAGAAATTGCGGCTCTTCTGAATATTTCACAGCGCGGAGTCGAGATATCCCGTTACCGTTTACGGAAAAAACTAAACCTGCCGCAAGAAACCAACCTCGGCGCCTTTATTTCCAATATTTGATACAATATGCTGTACAGCATCCATGCTTGTGATGTAGTTTTATTTTTTGAAAAATCTCATCTATTCGATTGATTATCAATCAAACTATTTATATCGTGTAGTGTTTATGTTGTAGCTGTATAAGCAGGATTGTAGTATTATTGACGTATCTGTTTTTTTGTTGATCTGATCTGTATGGCAGATTTTTGAACTCAGATTTAACTTTAACAAGATCTAAAAAACGTTAACTTATGAAAAGATTGCTATTATTCTTGTATTGTTCATTCTTTGGCATCAGCCTTTTCGCCCAGGAAATATCTGTTTCCGGGAAAATAAGTTCCAAAGAAGACGGACAGCCACTGCCGGGGGTCTCGGTAGTTATTCAGGGAACCACAACAGGTACCATTACTGATTTTGACGGCCTCTATTCTTTAAAAGCACCCGCAAATGCAACACTGGAGATCTCCTATATCGGGATGAAAAAACAGTTGGTGAAATTGAACGGGCAAACTACGTTAAATGTAGTTCTCGAAAATGAAGCATTTGATGTGGACGAAGTGGTTGTGGTGGGATACGGTACCCAGAAAAAAAGCCTGGTTACCGGGGCCATCAGCAAAGTTAGCGGAGAAGAGCTGACCAAAACCTCGGACATGCGGGTGACGCAAGCGCTCCAGGGAAAAACTGCCGGGGTAGTCATCTCCAATAACTCCGGCCAACCCGGCGATCAGGTTTCCATCCGCATCAGGGGGATTGGAACCAATGGAAATGCTGAACCTTTATACATTGTTGACGGACTGCCTATGAGCGGCGCCGGCATCGACTTCCTGAATTCCAACGATGTAGAATCCATCGAAGTATTGAAAGACGCTGCTTCGAGCGCCATATACGGGGCCCGGGGTGCCAACGGGGTCATCCTGATCACCACGAAAAGCGGAAGAAAGGACACGAAGATGGAAATTTCGTACGATGGCTATTACGGCGTACAAAACCCCTGGCGAAAACTTCGCCTGCTGAACAGCCGGGAATATATGATGCTGACCAACGAAGCGGCCATCAACGGCGGACAGTCGCCCAAATTCTCTGCTTCTGATATGACCAACTACTCGGCCACCACCGACTGGCAGGACGAAATGTTCTATTATGATGCTCCCAAGCAGAATCACGCCATCTCGTTAAACGGCGGGAGCGATAAGATCAGCTATTCATCGTCCATCAACTATTTTAAACAGGATGGGATTGTGGCCAAGGGAAAGTCGGAGTTCGAGAAATTCGGCTACCGGCTGAATACCATTGGCGATTTCGGCCTCCTCAAAGTCGGTTCGAACCTGAACATGGCCTACATTACCAACCGGGGTATTGAAACCAACACCCACTTCGGAACGGGTTTGTCGCAGGCGGTAAACATGCCCCCGATTGTGCCGGTAACCAACGAAGACGGTTCGTGGGCCACTCCCGAGCAGTTTGGCATTGGCTTGCAGGAAATTACCAACCCGGTGGCCCTATTAAACAACCTCAATTCGCAAACCCGCACCAGCAAGCTGGTGGGAGGGCTTTTTGCTGAAGTTGATTTTGGCAAGATCGACCCGTCCCTAAAAGGGTTGACCTTTAAATCGACCTTCAGCGGCGAAATGGCTTACGTGACCAACCGCAGCTACACCCCGTTCTATTACCTGGATGCCATGCACTTTACCATTACCGACCGGGCTTCCAAATGGGTAGATCAATACACCAACTGGAACTTCGAGAATGTGCTGACCTATGACAAAACCATCGACGAGCACCATTTTACCGTTATGACGGGAACAACAGCCATAAAAAACCTCAAGGAAACCCTGTCCGGGGAAAAATCGGATGTGATCTTTGATGACTTCGACCACGCATATATCGACAATGCCACCGATCCGGAAAGCGCCAATGCTGGAGGCCTTATAGAGGAGCATACCTTAGCATCGATCTTTGGTCGGATCAATTACGACCTGAAAGACCGTTATATGCTCACTGCCATATTGCGCCGGGATGGATCTTCAAACTTTGGCTCCGAAAACAAATATGGTTATTTCCCCTCGGTAGCTGCCGGCTGGGTGATTTCTCGCGAAGATTTTATGAGCAGTCTTTCCAATACATTTGATCTGCTTAAAATCCGTGCCAGCTGGGGACAAAACGGGAACGAGGACATCGGAAGATTTCGCTACACATCCATCATCGGGAACCAAAACATCTATTACTTTGGCGACGGAAAAACTCAATACAACGGGACCCAGCCAACCCGGATCGCCAACCCCTCCTTAAAGTGGGAAACGTCGGAACAAACCAACATTGGGATCGATCTGACCACTTTTGGAAGCAGCTTACGGGTAACCCTCGACTATTACGTCAAAACCACCAAAGACTGGCTGGTTACCGCTCCCGTGCCCATGCTGGTCGGTAACTCGGCCCCGACCATCAATGGCGGAGAAGTGCGTAATTCAGGCTTCGAGGCTGATATCAGCTACAAAAAACAATTTGGCAAATTCTATTTCAGCGGTTCCATCAACGGGGCTTTCAATAAAAATGAAGTACTGGATATTCAGAACGCCGAAAAACGACTGCAAGGCGGTGACGGTGGGTTTGGACAGGCAGGGGTTCTTTTTGCCGAAGTGGGCACCCCCATGGGCGTTTTTTACGGAATAAAAACCGATGGAATCTTTCAAACCACCGATGAAATCGCCGCCTACGTGAATACCGACGGCGGAAAAATTCAGCCCAATGCCAAACCCGGCGATATCAAGTTTATCGATGCAAACGGCGACGGCTCCATTACCGATGCCGACCGGGTAGAATTGGGTTCTCCTTATCCCGACTTCACCGGCGGTTTAAACCTGAACCTGGAATACAAAGGGTTCGATTTCAATATGTTCCTCTACGCGGCGCTTGGGCAGGAAGTGTATGATGCCACCCGCCGTTACGACATGAATGGGACCAACTACCGCGCCGATTGGCTGAACCGCTGGACGGGACCGGGCACCTCAAACTATTTCCCGCGCGTGACGTTTGTGGATGATAACCAAAACATGAAAACCGTGAGCGACTTCTTTGTACACGATGCCAGCTTCGCCCGCTTACGGAATATCACCCTGGGATACAGTTTGCCCAGAACAGCGCTCAGTTACCTCAACATCAGCAAACTGCGCTTCTACATCTCGGCCGAAAACCTGTTGACGCTCACCAAATACAAAGGTTACGATCCGGAAATCGGCGGCGACGTTCTCAACAACGGGATCGACCACAACATCTATCCGCAGGCACGAACCATCATCGGTGGAGTTAACATTACATTTTAATGACCTCAATTAAAAAATACAGAAAGATGAAAAGAAATTTGCTATATATAAGCTCAATCCTGGCCCTGACGTTCGGAAGCATTTCCTGCTCTGATTCGTTTCTGGAACTGGAACCAAAAACCGGACAGGTTGAAGCCAACTATTACAAAACGGAAGACCAGGCCCTGTTGGCTGTGGCAGCTGTTTACGATGCCTATTCGGTACAAAACTGGCAGTTTGTGCCAACCATGTCTGATATCTTCTCCGACGATGCTTTTTGCGGCGGTTCAAACGTAAACGATATGAGCCAATGGCACGAAATGGAGATGTTTAACATGACTGCCGAAAACAACTCGTCGAGCGACTTATGGAACCGTTGCTATTCGGGCATTTACCGGGCCAACCTGTACCTGCAAAAGCAGGAAGGCGTTGAATGGAAAACCGAGGGAATGAAGGCCAGGCTCGAAGCCGAAACACTGTTTCTTCGCGCTTACTTCTACTGGGACCTGGTCCGTCACTTCGGCTATACGCCAATCATTACGGAGGTTTTACCATCGGTTGAAGATTACAAAAATCTGCCGCAGAATACTCCTGCCGAGCTTTTCACCCAAATAGCCAGCGATTTGCTGAAAGCGGTTGCCGCCCTTCCCGTACAAATACCTTCCTCCGAAAAAGGACGTATTTCCAAGGGAGCTGCTCAGGCATTAATTGCCCGCATTTACCTCTATCACGAAGGTTTTGCCAAACCGGTGATCGGCGTTCCGGCCTGGAGCGACGGCAATACCACCATCGATAAGACCTATGCTCAAACAGCTCTGGAACAGATCATTTCGAGTAATGCCTATATCTTGTTACCGGATTATACCGATCTGTGGGACTGGGAGAACCAGAACAATGCCGAATCGTTGCTCGAGATTCAATATTCGGATAAAGCCAAATCGGGCGACTGGGGCGGCTGGAACATCAACGGAAATTTCTCCTCCGTATGGGTTGGTGTTCGCAACCCGGTGGGCGACAATGGCCGCATTTACCCCGGATGGTCGTTTGCCCAGCCAACCTGGAGTTTGTATAACGAGTTCGAAACCGGCGACCCGCGCCGCGATGCTGCCATTTACAATGCCGATCAGCGATTGACTTCGTATACCAAGGCATTTATGAATACCGGCTTCTTCAACAATAAATACCTGGCGCTGAATGCCTACATCGGTTCCGGCGGCGATCCCAGCCACAACTTCCCGCGCAACTTTGCCGATATCCGCTATGCCGATGTGTTACTGATGGCTTCTGAATTGTTCCTGACCGATAATCCGGCCAAGGCCGTCAATTACTTCAACCTGGTCAGGACCCGTTCGCTGGGAGCAGGCGCTGCCAAGACAAATGTTACTATTGATGATATCTATCACGAACGCCGGGTTGAATTTGCCGGCGAGGGCCTGCGCAAATGGGATTTGCTGCGGCGCGGAAACGATTACGCTGCAGCCCGGATCAATGCCAGTTTCAATGTTCCGTCGGGCCTTCCCAACCAGGCCGACTTTGCGCCCCGTACTTTCAGAGCCGAAACCTGGGGCATGTTCCCGATCCCGGCAAGCGAGATCCGGAATACCAACGACGGTGCGTTATCACAAATGGTACCGGCTTATAAATAAAAGTTCTTAAATCATTTCGAAGAAAAATTAAAACGTATGAAGATGAGAAGCTTTAAATATATCCAACAACTAACCGGGATGGCAGCGCTGATTCTTGCCTTATTTGCCTGTTCGCCGGAAATGGACGACCGGGTTGACATTGGCGCAGCCCCGACCGCAGATCAGCTCGACTTTACCATCACTCCGGGATCAACCGACTTTAAATTTGTATTAACCAACACCTCGTCGATCACAGGCATCGTTTCCTGGGATCTTGGAAACGGCAGCAAATCGACCGATGCCTCGCCTGTAGCCAATTATCCGCTTCCGGGCGACTACACCATCACCATGACGATGATCACGAAAGGAGGATTGGCAACAAAATCAAAAACGCTGACCCAAACCAAAACAGATTATGCCATTTTTACGGATGAAAAATTTATCTTCCTGAGTGGCGGAGCCGATGATACGGATGGAAAAACCTGGGTGCTCGACAGCCTGGCATCAGGGCACCTTGGCGTTGGACCTGCCGGGAGCCCTGGCCTTGAATGGTGGTCGGCAGCCCCCCTGGCCAAGCAGGCCGTAAAGGTACTCTACGACGACGAAATCAATTTTAAGATCACCGGTTTTATTGCCACCCTGATCAACCACGGGAAAAGCTATGTGAAAGGTTTTGTTAACACAAGCCCGGGCTACAGCAATCCGGTAGAAATTGATACCGACTATTCGGTTAACTATAATCCTTCACCCGGCACCTGGTTTATCGAAGAGAGAAACGGCAAAAACTACCTGACACTTAGCGGTCCGACGCCCATGTTCCCCATTTTTGATGTTGGCGCCAAAAATGGCTCATACGAAATTCTGAAACTCGAAGAAAACCTGCTCGAACTGGTAGCCATTGGCGGCGACGGTAATGCCTGGCATTATCAGTTAATCCCGAAAGGCTATGTAAAACCTACGGTCTCGGCCGAACTATCGGTTGTTGCCACTGCCGAAGCCAACACCTACGATGTCTCCCTGGCCAACTTTATCATCCCTGAAGGACAGTCGATTAGCGGCGTTACCTTTAACTTTGGCGAAGGCGATCCGGTCAGCCCCGCTGACTATACATCAGTGGTTTCTCATACCTACATGCGCCAGGGCACCTATGCCATCTCGGCAGTTGTCAGCACGTCGGTTGGCGACCTGAACCTGTCGCATACCCTGGTGGTTTCGTCCAATCACCCGGATTATGTGCCTTTCCTGCTCGACAAAATGATCATGTATAATGATTTCAGTGAAGTATCTTTGGCCCCGGTGCTGGGCGAGGACTGTACCGTCAGTGTGGTAACAAATCCGGATAAGGCTTATCCCAACCGGAGTTCTAATGTGGCATTCTACTCCAAAACGGAGCAGGAATGGGCCAATGCGAATATGAAACTTCTTCCCGGTTACCGCTTCGATTTACGCCTGGTTTCAACCTTCAAAATCATGGTTTATGGCAAAGCCGGCGACGTGGTTTTACTAAAACTGGAAAATACCGACAAGGGCGGCAATGCATGGCAAACAGGCGTAGAGTTGCGATACACCATTCAGGCGGAAAACACCTGGGAAATTGTGGAGTACAATTTCGATGGCGCTCCAACTGCAGACCTTTCGTGGGATCCGGGATTGATTCCTTTAATGGCCAGCGATGTAACCGCCGATGACCGATACAACCATGACTATTACAACATCATCCGGATCATGTTAAATCCGGCCAATAAGGATGTCGGCGTCACCCACGAATTTTATTTCGATGAGCTGTCCGGCCCACATGTAGAAGGAATTAAATCGGCAAAAGTTAATTAATGATCAATCCAACCTGAGCTTGTCTCCAAACCCGTTGAAACAACGCCTGAAACCCGGCCGGCCAGCTGAGTTTCAGGCAGACACAAATGCCTCTCCGGGCTTTTGAGGCAAGCTCTTTACCTGTACGCAAAATGAAAACAACATTTCTATTTTTAATGGTCCTGTTTTTTATAAACTGTTCCCGGGACAGGAACTCCTCTGCCGGGCAAAAACAAACGGAAGAAAAAATTCAGAACCTGATCTCCCGAATGACCCTGGAAGAAAAAATCGGACAGATGTCGCAATTTGACCCGGGACAATTTGGCGGCGATGAAAATATGAAACAGGCGATTAAAGACGGAAAAGTTGGTTCCATCTTAAACCTCATTGGCGCCGAAAAAGTAAATGAACTACAAAAAATAGCCGTTGAAGAAAGCCGGCTGGGTATTCCGCTGATTATTGGCCGCGACGTGATCCACGGTTACCGTACGATTATGCCTATACCTCTCGGTCTGGCAGCCAGCTGGAACGCAGAAGTTACCCGCGAAGCCATGGCTGTTTCTGCACGGGAAGCCGCATCGGAAGGAATTCACTGGACCTTTGCCCCGATGATCGACATCTCTCGTGATCCGCGCTGGGGACGGATTGCCGAGAGCTGCGGCGAAGACAGCTACCTCACCGAAGTGATGGCCGAAGCAATGGTCAAAGGATTTCAGGGCAACAAGCTGAGCGACCCCGAAACAATCGCCGCCTGTGCCAAACATTACGTCGGCTACGGAGCGGCGGAAGGGGGCCGTGACTACAACACCACCTACATTCCCGAAGTGCAACTGCGGAATGACTATTTACCTCCTTTTAAAGCGGCAAAAGAAGCCGGTGTGGCCACTTTCATGTCGGCCTTTAACGACCTGAACGGAATTCCTGCCAGCGGCAATGAATTCACCCTGAAAACAATTTTGCGCGAAGAATGGGGATTCAACGGGATGGTGGTGAGCGACTGGGCTTCTGTCGCCGAGATGATCCCGCACGGTTATGCTGCCAACAAAAAGGAAGCGGCTGAAAAAGCGCTGAAAGCCGGTATTGATATGGAAATGGCCAGCGACTGCTATGTTGAAAATATCCAGGCGTTGCTGGATGAAGGGAAACTGGATATGAAGACCATTGACCGATATGTTGCCAATATCCTGCGTCTTAAATCAGATCTGGGCTTGTTCGATCATCCGTACACGCCTGACGATGCGGCCGCAAAAACACTGCTTGCCCCCAAACACCTCGAAGTGGCGCAAAAAGCTGCCGAAGAAAGTTTTGTCTTGCTCCAAAATAAGCATGAGCTACTTCCGCTCTCCAATCAGATCTCATCAGTAGCCGTTATTGGTCCCCTGGCCGACGCCCCCCATGATCAAATGGGAACTTGGGTTTTCGACGGGAAAAAGGAAAATACCATTACCCCGCTGGTAGCCCTGAGCCAACGTTTAGGCCCCGATAAAGTCCATTTTGCCAAAGGACTTGAACTGAGCCGGACCAAAACCACCGAAGGTTTTTCTGAAGCCGTTGCAGCCGCCCGCAAATCGGATGTTGTCCTGTTATTTTTAGGAGAAGAAGCCATTCTTTCAGGCGAGGCGCATTGCCTGGCCGACCTGAACCTGCAAGGTGCACAAAATGAACTGCTCAACGCCGTCGCCGAAACCGGAAAACCGGTTGTCCTGATCATTATGGCGGGTCGCCCGTTAACCATTGGCCCCGAGCTCGAAAAAGCGGATGCCGTGTTGTATGCCTGGGCTCCGGGAACTATGGGCGGTCCGGCAATTGCCGACATCCTGTTCGGAGACAAAGCGCCATCCGGCAAACTGCCGGTTACCTTCCCAAAAACTGTCGGACAAGTGCCCATCTACTACAACCATAAAAATACAGGCCGCCCGGCAAACCACTCCAACTGGACGGCCATCGACAAAATTCCGGCCGAAGCGGTACAACATTCATTGGGAAATACTTCGCATTACCTTGATGCCGGATTTGAACCGCTGTTTCCTTTTGGTTTTGGGCTGACTTATACTACTTTTGATTATTCAACGCTCGAACTGTCATCCAAATCAATGCCGGTTAACGGGTCAGTTGATGTTTCGGTAACCGTTGAAAATGCCGGGAAACGGGAAGCTCAGGAAGTTGTTCAGCTCTATATCCGCGACCGCGCCGGAACTGTAACCCGGCCGGTGAAACAACTCAGGGGTTTTAAAAAGATCAACCTGAAACCCGGAGAAAAACAACAGGTTACCATCCGGCTTCGGGCCGAAGATCTGTCCTTTTTCAACGGAAGCAACTATGTGATTGAACCAGGCGAGTTTGATATTTGGATGGGACCCAGTTCTGCCGAAGGGCTTCATGCTGAATTTTCAATTAAATAAATTATGAAACAAGTACTGAAACTAACGATCCTGTTTCTGATGATGAACCAACTGGCGGTAGCCCAGTATCTGCACCGTGACGGAAAATATATTGTTGACGGGAACGGGGACGAATTTATCATCCGCAGCATGGGTCTTGGCGGCTGGATGCTGCAAGAGGGCTACATGCTGGGAACCGGAGGATTTGCAGGTACCCAATACAAAATCAGGGCTCTGATGGACGCCTCGATGGGCAAAGAACGGACCGATGAATTTTATGACGCCTGGCTGGCCAACCATTGCACCCAAACCGATATTGACTCCCTGGCTTCGTGGGGTTTCAATGCGGTTCGTCCGGCCCTGCACTACAACCTGTTTACGCTTCCCGTCGAAGAAGAACCGATACCAGGAGAAGATACCTGGCTGGATAAAGGTTTTCTGATGCTCGACGATCTGTTGGAATGGTGTAAAGCACATCACATGTACGTCATCCTCGATTTACATGCCGCTCCGGGCGGACAAGGCAGAAATGCCGATATCTCGGATTACAACCCCGATAAACCATCGTTGTGGGAAAGCGAAGAAAACAAACGTAAAACCGTCGCCCTGTGGCGAAAACTGGCCGAACGTTACGCCGGCGAGAAATATATCGGCGGTTACGATCTGATCAACGAAACCAACTGGAACTTCACCGGATCTCACCCCAATGGCTGCGACAGCCGCAACGAACCGCTCCGCGAACTGATGATCCGGATTACCAATGCCATCCGCGAGGTCGATCAAAACCACCTCATTTTTATTGAAGGAAACTGCTGGGCCAATAATATGAATGATCTGTTCCCGCCCTGGGACGACAACATGGCATACAGTTTCCACAAATACTGGAACGGAACCGGAAAAAACACGATCGATGAGTTTCTGGGCTGGCGCGACGAACACCATATTCCCATTTGGATGGGTGAATCGGGTGAAAACTCAAACCAGTGGTTTTATGAAACCATCCACACGCTCGAATCGGAAAAGATCGGCTGGTCGTGGTGGCCCCTGAAAAAGATCGGTTCGGTGGTCGGACCGCTTACCGTCGTTCAAACACCCGAATACAGCCAGTTATTGAATACCTGGAGAAGTGGCGGGACTCCCGATCCGGATTTTTGTTATCAAACCCTGATGCAAATAACCGAAAACCTGATGATCGAAAATTGCGAATATCATCCGGATGTTATTGACGCCATGTTCCGCCAACAAACCGAAAGCACCACGATTCCTTACAAAAAACAGGAAATTCCGGGAGTGATCCACGCCTCCGATTTTGATATGGGACGACATGAGGCCGCTTATCGTGATCAGGACTTCATCAACACAAGCGGAAATGCCGGCGGAGTAAACTGGAATCATGGCCGCGCCTACCGGAACGACGGCGTGGATATTGAACCATGCAGCGACGAATCACCTCTGGGAAACGGCTACAATATAGGTTGGATCGATGCAGTGGAATGGATGATTTATACAGTGGATGTAAAACAGGCCGGCGCATACCGGGTGACCTTCCGGGTAGCCGGAGCCTCCGGAACCGGGAAATTTCACCTGAGCATCAATGGCCGGAACCTGACCGGGACTGTTGTTGCAAACGCGACAAGCGGTAACCAAAGCTGGACAGACGTAACAGTTGACCAGGTCGTGCTGGAAAAAGGAACTCAGAAACTGAAATTTTACGTGGAAGACGGTAACTTTAACCTGAATTACATCAAATTTTCACGACCACAGTAAACTGATCATTCTGAAAATAGATAACACGCATACATAAAGCAAAAGCATCGTTATGGCAAAGCAAACTCCTTTCATTTTCCTTCTCTTCCTGATCAGTATTTCATGCAACAACATGAGAAATGCGAGTCATGAATTAACCCGTGCCGGATATGAGTTGGTGTGGGCCGATGAGTTTAACTATTCCGGCCTACCCGACACTGCCAAATGGAATTTTGATACCGAAGGAAATGCATGGGGATGGGGAAATAATGAAGCACAATTTTATACCGATGCACGAAAACTGAATGCCCGGGTGAAAAACGGCAAATTGTATATTACCGCAAGAAAAGAAACCTATGAGGGGAAAGAATATACCTCAGCCCGACTGACGACCAAAGGGAAAGGCGACTGGCGTTACGGATGGTTCGAAATCAGGGCCAAATTACCCCGTGGGCGAGGCATGTGGCCGGCCATCTGGATGTTACCTTCGAATTGGGAATACGGCGGCTGGCCGGCCAGCGGCGAAATTGATATCATGGAAAATGTGGGTTACATGCCGGATACCATCCTGGCTACCGTGCATACCCGCAGCTATAACCACAGCATTCAAACTCAGCAACCCGACAGCATCGTCCTCCCCGATTGTTACGATAAATTCCATGTTTACCAAATGGAGTGGGAACCTGACCAAATCAGGATTTTTGTGGACAATCAACACTATTTCACCTTTGCCAACGAAAAAACCTCATCCAACGAATGGCCTTTCGATAAACGCTTTCATTTGCTGCTTAATGTGGCGGTTGGAGGGAGTTGGGGCGGACAAAAAGGCATTGATGACTCTGTCTTCCCGCAAAACATGGTGGTTGACTATGTACGTGTTTACCAGAAGAACTAAGGTATTATGCAAGTCATTAAACCCATTTTTTTATACAGTTTTCTCATTCTTGTTTTGTTCAGCGCCGCTAATCGAAGCCGGGCGCAGCAAGCTGATTGTTTGCAGCCGGTTTGGTTTGATGAATTTGATACCAACGGAGCGCCTTCTGCCGACCGATGGGCTTACGACCTGGGAGGCGGAGGCTGGGGAAATAACGAGCTGCAAACCTATACCGACAACCGCAGCAATTCGTGGATAGAGAACGGCCGCCTTTTTATTCAGGCTGTCAAAACAAACGGAAACTGGACCTCCGCCCGCCTGGTCACACGTCAGAAAGGCGACTGGTTGTACGGCCGAATTGAGGTGAAGGCAAAATTACCTATCGGTAAAGGCACATGGCCGGCCATCTGGATGTTGCCTACCGACTGGGAATACGGTGGCTGGCCGGCCAGCGGCGAAATCGACATCATGGAGCATGTCGGCTACGATCCGGGGGTGATTCACGGCACGGTTCATACCGAAGCCTATTATCATTCAATCGGCACCCAAAAGGGAGCAAGCACAACCGTTCCCGATGCTCAGTCCGCCTTTCATGTTTACGCCATCGAGTGGGAACCTGACAAAATCAAATGGTACATCGACGATCAGTTGTATTTCACCTTCAATAATGAACATAAAACGTACAAAGAATGGCCTTTTGACAAACGCTTTCACCTGCTGCTGAATATTGCTGTTGGCGGTAACTGGGGCGCTGCACAGGGAATTGATCCGAACCTGACCGAAGCGACCATGGAAATTGATTATGTACGGATCTATAAACCCAAGCTGCCAAAACCGGTTATCACCGGGCCGGCCATCCGTGTCAGGAACCAGGTTGGCGAATACGCGGTTGATCCGGTTGAAGGAGCTTCGTACTTTTGGCATTTACCGGAGGGTGTTTCCATCGTCAACGGAGAGGGAACCGCCCGGATTACCGTTCAGTGGAACGATGTCCCGGGAGATCTCCTGCTGGAAATACGTACTGCCTGCGAAACGGTTTTCTCCGACGCTTTTCATGTCGATTATCAATTCAAACCCGAATCCGAACAACTGGAAATACACCCGGCAAATTTCAATGGCGAACTTCTGTGGAAAGCCAGTCCAGGCAACGGTAACACCATTGACCTGTATCATGCCGGTCATATCCTGACCGTTGATTTCCAGGTGCCGGTTCCGTCAATGAACGCCTTCATTTCTTATGATTTTAACGGGATAGCTGATCTTTCAGACCACGGTCAAATGACCTTCGATCTGCAAGTCGACCCGAATAATCCACCAGTCAATTTGCGGATCGACTTGCTCGACATCAACGGGAACATCAACCTCAGCCAAATTTTTAAAATCAGTCAGTTTGCTGCGGATGGGCTGTATCACCCCTATTCGCACGAGTTCAAGGAGAGAGACGACGGTGCATTTCGTCTTGACCAAATCAGGCAAATACGTATCTACATCAATACGGGTGATGCCGGACAAAGCAGCGGCGGCACATTTCAATTGAAAAACCTGATTTTACAGGCGCCCGATCCGTTACCCGATGTTCCGGGGGATGAAACCTCGTGGATTGTTTTCCCAAATCCGGCACACCGCCAAATCACGATCCAATCCATCGATGAAATCAGACAAATTCAGCTTTTTTCAAGCTCCGGACAGTTGGTACTGACAAAACCGGTGGCGCCGGTTAAAAATTATCAGATCACGCTCGGGGCGTTTATCCCGGGAGTTTACTTCCTGAAAGTAAATCAGGAACGAGCCAAAAAGATCATCATTTATTAAGCTATTCTGAAGGTTTCGGAAGGTAAACCAAAAATTGGCCGACTTTATTTAGTTTTGCCAACATGAAACAAACAGACTGGACGATCAGGAATATTATTTTCGATCTGGGCGGGGTGTTGCTCAATATTAACCCCGACTTATCAATTAAAGCCTTTCGGGAAATGGGTATGCCCGATTTGATTAAACCGGGTGGATGGGGATACGAACACGAGGTATTTCTGCAGATGGAGCAGGGCCGGATCAGCGACCAGGCTTTTCGGGACGGCATCAGAAATTTGTTGCCAATCCACGCCCCCGATCGGGAGATTGACCAGGCCTGGTGCGCGATGATCCTTGACTTCAGGGCTGAAAAAATACGGCTTCTCCACCAGCTTAGGTCAACATACCGCCTTTTCCTCTTTTCAAATACCAATGCCATTCATGTAAATCACTTCCGGGATTTGTTTTTGAAGGAATTTGGTTATCCGATCGACGATCTGTTCGACAAAGTGTATTATTCAAACCGGATGGGTGTTCGGAAACCTAAGTTGCAGGCATTTCAGCACGTACTAAACGATGCCGGTTTAAATGCCAACGAAACGCTGTTTATCGACGATTCGGAAGAAAACGTCCAGGGAGCCCGGCAAACCGGAATGCAGGCCATCCACTTTACTGCCGGCACCGATTTGAGTTGTTTGTTGTAAGCCTTTATTTCCGGAACAATTTCCGGAAGAAATCATCCACGCGCGACACCTGTTCGATTTGGATGTTAAATTTTTTCAGGTTCAGGGCTTTCCCGTTTCGCGGAATAAAAATCCGTTTCATTCCGAGTTTTTCGGCTTCGGCAATTCGTTGGTCCAGGCGGTTAACGGCCCGGATTTCACCTGAAAGACCAACTTCGCCGGCAAAACAAATTGATTTTTCAACGGACAGGTCAAAATTGGAGGAAAGGACTGCCGAGATTACAGCCAGGTCAATGGCCGGGTCATCAACTTTTATACCTCCTGCAATATTCAAAAAAACATCCTTGGCGCCCAGCTTAAAGCCTGCCCGCTTTTCCAGCACAGCCAGGAGCATATTCATCCGACGCAGGTCGAAACCGGTAGACGATCGCTGCGGGGTCCCGTAAACGGCGGTACTTACCAACGACTGGATTTCGATCAGCAGCGGGCGGTTTCCCTCAATGGCGCAGGCAATCGCCGTTCCGCTCAGCCCTTCATCATCGCGGTTGATCAGCAGTTCCGAAGGATTGCTCACCTCGCGCATGCCGGTATTGTCCATCTCAAAGATGCCCAGCTCCGAGGTCGATCCAAAGCGGTTTTTAATTGATCGCAGGATCCGGTACATATACTGGTTTTCGCCTTCAAACTGAAGTACCGTGTCTACCATGTGTTCCAGCACCTTGGGGCCGGCCAGGTTTCCCTCTTTGGTGATATGCCCGATCAGGATCACCGGAACCCGGCGTTCTTTGGCAAATTTCATGATTCCGTTGGCGCACTCCCGGATTTGGCTCACCGTACCCGGCGACGATTCGATGTAAGATGTTGCCACTGTCTGGATCGAGTCGACAATCAGTAACTCGGGTTCCAGGTGTTCGCAATGGGTCAGGATGTTTTCGAGCGAGGTTTCGCTGAGAAAGTAGCAGTTGTCATTCTCCCGGTTCAGCCGGTTAGCCCTGATTTTAATCTGCTGAATACTTTCTTCGCCCGAAACATAGAGAATTTTTCGGTCTTTCAGATCCAAAGCCACCTGCAACACCAGGGTAGATTTCCCAATGCCGGGCTCGCCGCCAACCAGCACCAGCGAGCCGGGGACCAGTCCTCCGCCCAGCACCCGGTTGAGCTCGGAGTTAAGGGTGTCAATCCGTTCAACCTGTCCGGCGCCGACTTCCGACAGTTTCTGCGGCTGCGCACCGCTGGCGGTCCGCGATGGCAGCGGACTTTTGATTTCTTTTACCTGAACTTCTTCAATAAAAGTATTCCATTCGCCGCAATTGCTGCAACGGCCTACCCATTTGGGCGACTGGCTGCCACAGCTTTGGCAGGTATAAACGGTTTTTGGTTTTGCCATACAACTGATCTGTCTTTTCATGAAACAAACGAGCCGGAAATTTCCGTATCTCATATCCTCCGGTACCTTACGAATACAGCCAACAAGAAAAAATACTCCTGCCAATGCTTTTCGCAACCGGACAAAACACCTTGTAAAAATAAACTATTCCGTTTTATTAGTTCCCATCTGCACGGATGAATGTGGCAGCCTAACAAGAAGAAACCCCGGAATAATCAATTACCCCGGGGTTTGCTTATTTTTTATTCCTGATCGTTTACACGATCCTGTTTGTTTCAATGTCGGGAAATACCAATTGAGGTTTGAAGGTTTTAGCCTCTTCAAAGTCCATCAGGGCATAGGAGATGATAATAACCACGTCACCAACAGCCACCTTCCGGGCAGCGGGGCCATTCAGACAAATGACACCAGAGCCTCTTTTCCCTTTAATGACATAAGTCTCCAGCCGCTCTCCATTGTTGATGTTCACCACCTGAACTTTTTCGTTTTCGATCAAATTGGCAGCATCCATCAAATCCTCATCGATTGTAATACTTCCTACGTACTGCAAATTTGCTTCAGTAACACTTACCTTGTGTATTTTCGATTTACAAACTTCAATATACATCTTGCATTAATTTATATTGAAAACCAGATTGTCTATTAAACGAACCTCCCCACAGAAAACAGCAATACAACCGACTTTGTTTACCGGTTGGTTCCACTGCGTTACCGGGTTCAGCTCCTCATCGTCAACTATTTCAAAATACTCAGTTTCCAGGTACTCGTTGTCATTAATCCGTTCAACCACCCGGTTTTTAAGTTCTTCTACGCTCATTTCGTTTGCTTTGTTCCTGGCTTCCACTAAGGTTTTATAGATCAAAGCTGCATTTTCCCTTTGTTCTGCTGTCAACCGCTCATTCCGCGAACTCATGGCCAAACCGCTTTTTTCGCGCATGATCGGACAAGCAACAATTTCAACGGGCAAATTTAATTGTTTTACCATTGATTTTACAATGACAAGCTGTTGAAAGTCTTTCAACCCGAAAAAAGCCTTATCCGGTTCAACCATCATAAACAGTTTGCTGACCACCTGCGCCACTCCGTTAAAGTGGCCCGGCCTGAATTGGCCTTCCATCACGGTTTCCAACTGCCCGAAATTGAATTGACGGGTATCAGGTTCCGGATAGATAGTTTCCACTTCGGGAGTAAACACCAGCCGGCAGGCAGTGGAATCCAGTAACTTCAGGTCTGCTTTCAGGTTTTTCGGGTATTTTTTTAAATCGTTCAGATCGTTGAACTGAGTTGGATTTACAAAAATGCTGACCACTACAAAATCTGTTTGTTTACCCGCTTCCTCAACCAGAGAAAGGTGGCCGGCATGAAGCGCCCCCATCGTAGGGACGAAGCCAATCGTCATGCCTTTTTCCTTTTGCCCCTCAATGAGCAACCTTAATTCGCTTATTTCGTTTACTACCAGCATGTGGCAAAAAAATTAGGCTGCAAAGTAAATAAATAAATCAAAATAAAACGAAAGCAGCCAGGTTTCGTCTTCCAACTGAGCTGTAATTAAGCAGAATTGAATATTCACCATATTTTTATTAATTTTGCACAATCAAATTCAGCATTTTTTCATGGAAAAGAAAAGAGTCTTATTCATCTCTCAAGAAATTACACCTTATCTCCCCGAATCCGAAATGTCCGTAAAATCGAGGTATCTACCGCAAGGTATTCAGGAGAAAGGTAGGGAAATTAGGACTTTTATGCCCCGGTATGGAAGTGTTAATGAGCGGCGGAATCAATTACACGAGGTCATCCGTTTATCCGGGATGAACCTGGTAATTAACGATGCAGACCATCCTTTGATCATCAAAGTTGCTTCTATTCAGGCAGCCCGTATGCAGGTTTATTTTATTGATAATGAAGATTATTTCCACCGAAAAAATATCCTGAAAGACAGTAAGGGGAAAGAATTTGACGACAATGATGAACGGGCCGTCTTTTTTGCCCGCGGTGTGCTCGAAACCGTAATTAAGTTACGCTGGGCTCCCGATCTGATTCATTGTCACGGATGGCTCAGCTCATTGGTACCTCTTTATATTAAAAAGGCTTACGACGACGATCCGTTATTTGCCAATTCAAAGGTGATCTATTCGGTTTACAATGAAAACTTTAAGAAACCGTTAAATTCCAACGTGAAACAAAATGTACTGATCGACGGGCTTACCACGAAAGAAATCAGCCTGCTGAATGAACCCAGCTACGAAAATATGTCGAAACTGGCCATTGAGTACGCCGATGGCGTGATCCAGGGAAGCGAAAGTATAAATCCTGAACTCTCAGCCTATATTGCCGACCGGAACAAATTGTTTTTAGGATACCAACCGGAAGAAACCTACATTGACGCCTACGACGATTTTTACGAGAAGGTATTTTAGTTCGGTCACAAAAAGGGTTAAATCACCTGTAAATATTGACGTAATCAGAATTATTGCGGATATTAGCCGAAATTTTATTCAACATACAAAATTAAGTTAATCAGATAAGGGTAGTCTGTCGGCGAATACTCCGAAGCTCTACCCTCTCAAAACAGAAAAACATGTGTGGCATTGTCGGTTATATAGGCGGTCAGCAGGCGTACCCGGTGCTGATCAAAGGCTTGCAGCGGTTGGAATACCGGGGTTACGACTCGGCCGGTATTGCGGTTTACAACTCCTCGCTGAAAGCATATAAAAAGAAAGGCAGAGTAAGCGATCTGGAAGCCTGGGTTGAAGGGAAAGACCTCAGCGGTCAGATGGGCATCGGCCATACGCGCTGGGCCACCCACGGCGAGCCCAACGACATCAATGCCCACCCGCACCAATCCATGAACGGCAAGTTCGTGCTGGTTCACAACGGGATCATCGAGAATTATGCGCAACTAAAAAAAGACCTCCAGGGCAAAGGCTACGTTTTTCAAACCGAAACCGATACCGAAGTGCTGGTGAACCTGATCGAATACTTTTACCAACTGGAAGAAGCGGCTAATGCCGAGATTGCCGTTCGCCTGGCCTTGTCGAAAGTGGTTGGCGCCTACGGTATCGTGGCCCTGTGTTCAGACGAGAACGAACGGATGATTGCCGCCCGCATGGGCAGTCCGTTGGTGATCGGCATCGGGCAGGGCGAATATTTTCTGGCCTCCGATGCCAGCCCGATCGTGGAATACACCGACAGCATGATTTACCTGAACGACGGCGACGTGGCCATTGTTGAAAAAGGCAGCCTGACACTGAAAACCCTGAACAATACGCCGGCCAACTTTAAGGTAACCCGGGTCGATCCGGGCATTGGCGACCTGGACAAGGGCGACTTTGAGCATTACATGCTGAAAGAAATTTTTGAGCAGCCCAAAACCATCCGGGATACTTACCGGGGACGGATCAGGGCCAACCAGGACGAGATTGTGCTGGGCGGCCTGCTGGATGTTTTTCCCCGGATCGTGACTGCCAACCGCATCATCATCATTGGCTGCGGCACCTCCTGGCATGCCGCCCTGGTGGCCGAATACCTGATTGAAGAATATGCCCGTGTGCCGGTTGAGGTGGAATATGCCTCGGAATTTCGTTACCGCAAACCCATCATCCACCCGGGCGATGTGATCATCGCGATCAGCCAGAGCGGCGAAACGGCCGACACGATGGCCGCCCTGAAGATGGCCAAAGAGCAGGGAGCGCTGATCCTGGGTATTTGCAACGTGGTGGGATCGAGCATTGCCCGCGAAACAGATGCCGGCGTTTACACCCATGCCGGAACCGAAATCGGGGTGGCATCAACCAAAGCCTTCACGGCACAGGTGACCGTGCTGACCCTTTTTGCCTTTAAGCTGGCCAAAGAACGCGGACAAATTGACAGGGAAACCTACCACCTGCTGATTGGCGAGATGCTGGCCATCCCCGATAAGGTGCAGACCATCCTGCTGGGGCACCCGCACATCAAACAGGTAGCCGAAAAATACAAGGATGCGGTGAATGCCCTTTACCTGGGCCGCGGATACCTGTTCCCGGTTGCCCTCGAAGGCGCCCTCAAGCTGAAAGAGATTTCGTACATCCACGCCGAAGGTTATGCTGCCGGCGAGATGAAACACGGCCCCATCGCCCTGGTCGACGATAATTTGCCGGTGGTGGTGGTTTCGGCCAAAGACAGTTACTACGAGAAAGTGGTCAGCAACATTCAGGAGGTGAAAGCCCGCAAAGGGAACATCATTGCGGTGGTAACCGAAGGCGACAACGGCCTGCGCAACATGGCCGACGACCTGTTCGAGATCCCGGCGTCGCACCCTGCCGTAGCCGCCCTGCTCACCGTGGTTCCCTTGCAGCTGTTTGCCTACTACATTGCCCTGGCGCGCGGCTGCCATGTCGACCAGCCCCGCAACCTGGCCAAATCGGTCACGGTGGAGTAGTCAATGTCCGGTTTAGATTATTTAACAGCGTAAAACCGATACTTGCAAAATGAATTTGTATGTTTGTGTCCAAACATAATGAGTATTACCGACTTCCGTAAATCGGTTTAAAAGATGAAGAGATTAATTTCCATACTGATCATTGTTTACGTAGCTTACCTGGTTTTTACAACCTCTTGTGCCAACCCGGGTATGCCCACGGGTGGAGATAAAGATACCATTCCGCCGGTTGTTGTAAAAACGATGCCCGAAATGAATGCCCGTAATTATACCGGCAAAGCGATCAACCTCACCTTTGATGAATTTATTATTGCCGATGAGGTCAGCAATAAACTGGTTGTATCTCCGCCTTTAAAAAAGAAACCAGTCATCAAAACCAAATCAAAAACCCTGATCATTGAACTGGGTGAAAACATGAAGCCAAACACGACCTATTCCCTGGACTTCAAAGATGCGCTTGTGGATAACAATGAAAAAAATGCACTGAAGGCTTATCGCTTTTCATTTAGCAACGGGGCCGATTTTGACAGCCTGGAGATCGGGGGCTTCGTGAGAAAGGCGGATAACATGGAGCCCATGAAAGATATTCTGATTTTGCTTCATGCCACCGACAGTACGACGGCCTTCCGCGACAGTATCCCGAATTATATTGCCCGCACCGATGAAGAAGGATTTTACCGGATCACCAACATTGCCGCCGGATCGTACCGATTGTATGCACTCGATGATACCGACAACAGCCTGACCTATAACCAAGCCGGTGAAATGATTGCTTTTCACGATTCGCTGATCATTCCGCAGATACCTGTTGTTCCGGATTCAATACTGACCGACAGTCTCAAACTGGACACCGGGAATCTGCAATTTTCGACACAACCGTATTACCTGTTGTTGTTTGGAGAAAAAATTTATGATCAATATCTCGACAGCTACAAAAGAGACCGGGCCAATTTGTGCAATTTCATCTTTACCGAATCGGTTACCGACTCATTTCAGGTGAACCTGTTAGCTCCCGTACCTTCGCCAAATTGGTCGTACATCGAGTATAATCCAACGCGCGATTCGTTAAAACTGTGGATAAACGACACCATCATCAGCCAACGGGATACCTTAAACCTTCAATTGAAATACCAGGTTCAGGACAGCCTGAAAAACCTGGTCACGAAAGCCGATACCATCAGTTTAATGTACTCTGCGCCGGTTCAACGGGAACGTAAAAGGCGTGAAACAAAGGAAAAAGAGCCGACACCTCTCTTTTCGTTCAAGCTAAACACAAAAGACGGTTTTGATATTTACAACCCGCTTCGAATTGAAGCCCCGGAACCGCTAGCTGAGTTCGACTGGTCGAAAGTACTGTTGTTCCAACTGGTTGACAGCCTTGAGGAAAAACTGCCGGTTCAGTTAACACAGGATACCAGCTCGTTACGGAAGTTTGTCATCGATTTTCCCTGGAAATTTGAGGAACAATACCGTTTGCAGATCGATTCGGCTGCCGCTAAAAATTTCGCCGGGCATCCGTCCAACGCAGTCAATCAGAAGTTTAAAATTCAGAAAGAAGGATTCTATGCCAAAGTAATCCTGATGATTTCAAACCTCCCGGGAACAAGTATCGTGCAGTTACTGAAAAATACGGATAAAGAAGAAGTTGTCCAGCAGATTATGGTCCGGTCTGACGGAGAAATTGAATTTCCGTACCTGAAACCTGAGAAGTTCAAGATCCGCCTGATTGTCGACCGGAATGAGAACGGACGCTGGGATACCGGCAAGCTGGACGAATGGAGTCAGCCGGAACGGGTGGTTTATTATCCAAAGATTTTAAAACTTCGTTCGAACTTTGAGATTCGCGAAAGTTGGGACCTGCCTGCCGATATTCAATTCAAAAAAGAGCTGATTGATGAAGACCAGAAAGATAAGGATGCCAAGAAACCCGGCAGCAAACGATCGCCGGCACGTTAAACCGGCTGCCCTTCTATTGGTTGCTTTCCTGGCTTTTAATTTTTTTCAACTTCGGGCACAGTCACATGAATTGCCTTTCGCCCCCGGCGAAACAGCTCTTTACGGCGCTTACTACAACTGGCATTTCATTTGGGTCCAGGCCGGCGAAGTGTTTTTTTCATGTGATACCATCCGTTACCATAAACAGCCAGCCTGGAACTTCAAAGCAATCGGGAAAACCTACAAGGCATACGACGTCTTCTATTCGGTTCGGGACACCTTCGAATCGATTGTTTCGTTTCCCGATTTTAAACCGGTTTGGTTTCGCCGGTCGGTCAACCACGGGAAAGGTCACTCTTCCCACGAATACCGGTTTTCGCCCCGTACCGGAAAGATCTTCTCGAAAATACACCGGGAAAACAGCTCCCCTTTTACCGATCAGCTGGCCTACAAGGAGGGAGTGTGCGATTTGTTAAGCTCTGCTTATCATTTCCGGGGATACGATTTCGACAACATGACCTCCGGTCAGAAAATAAATTTCACCATGCTGGTCGATAATAAAATAGAAGATCTGTATTTTCGTTATCTTGGCAAAGAAGAAGTTAAAACACGTACCGGCAGGAAATTTCAGTGCCATAAAGTATCGGTTTGGTTGTTGCAGGGCGATTTTTTTCCCGAAGGGGAATACATGAAGGTTTGGTTTACAGCCGACCGGAACCGGCTGCCGGTGATGGTTGAAACAAAGATTCAGATTGGTTCGGTAAAAGCCATTTTGCTTGATGCCGGTAAACTGAAATTTACGTCAACAGCTGAAAACACGGGAAAAAAATAAAGATAATTTTGCAGGTCAACGAAAACATCTGCTTAACCACCGAACGTATAAGTAAAAATCATTTAAAATCTATGGAACATGGCTAACATCCGAAATTTAAAGAAGGACATTGATTACCTGGTTGAACAGGTACTCCTCGATTGCTTCCGGTATATCAATGAGTTTGAAGGAGCCGACCAGGAAGGCGCTTATGAAATTGTGGCAGATGTTTTAAGCCTGCACAACGATCTGCGTAACCGTGCAAACCATCCCGACGGAAAAGACAACAAGACACTGGTTCGGGAACACTACAAAACCATCGGGAAAGATTTGATAGCAGGCTGCGATAAAGCCTATGATCAACTGAACAAGCTGATCGGACCGGCAAAATAAACCGTTGATCCGCGGTTGTGATAAACCGGCAAAAAGGAGTCACCGAAAGAAAGTTGTTGACACCCGTTTTTAGTGAAGAATTCTATTTGCCGTAAAATTCGTTCAGCAGGGCAACTCGCTGACGAATCATTTCATTTAATTCGGCCGGTTCGATGCTGGTTGCGTAAATTCCGCCAGCCACCAGCCATCGCGAAAAACCATTCAGGTCGTTGTTCCCGAAACGGAGAAGGAAATTGCCGTTCGGGAGCAATTCTTCTCCCTGGAATCCGTACCAGAACTTACTTTCTTCGATCAGCTTTTGGACGTCCGGCGAAATTTCGAACCGGATATTTATTTCAGCCGACGAAAACGAATGATTGGCAAAATACTCGTCCATTGAGATGTGTTTGCGCTTTTCAAAACCTTCATCAGTAATCCGGAGCGATTCAATCCGGTCGAGCCTGAAATCGCGGTAACTGCTCCGCAGGCGGCACCAGGCGATTAAATGCCAGCGCGAATCGTAATTACAAAGGCCTATTGGCTCCACCAGTCGGCTGGTGTTTTCGCCGGAATACCTGGCCTGGTAGCCAATCTCCAGCACCTGCTCCCGGGCAATGGCCTGCTGAATCTCGGAAAGATGAAGCTTGTTGAAATTGGGGGAAAGTGTCGCCCAGTTGAAAACCGAAATGGAGTTGGCCAGCGACTCAATGTATTCTTTCTCTGCCGGTTTTAAAATGGCGCGGATCTTAAACACCGCCGACCGGTAAAAATCGCGGGTTTCATGATCCGACATCTTGTCCATCAGCTTCTCTCCCATCAGTAAGGCCGAAGCTTCCGGGGTGGTAAAGCTTACCGGGTGGAGGTGAAAGTTGTCCATCAGGAAATAGCCGACACCGGCTTCCGCCCCGATTGGCACGCCGGCACGTTCAAGAGCGCGAATATCGCGGTAAACCGTGCGCAAACTAATCCCGAACCGGTCGGCCAGCTCGGCCGCTTTTACTACCCGCTTACTTTGCAAGTGAATTAAAATGGCGTTCAAACGTTCAATCCGGTTCATTGCTGTCTAAATAAAAAATAAGCGGATGCCCTTCCGGACATTCCGCTTATAAAGATAATGGCTTTCAATTGTTTTCATGGCTTCTTTTTCAATACCGATTGATTACTGTTTTGATCAACATCGGTTTCTCAACTGAATATCTGCCCGAACCGGTTTCATGGCTACCTAACTTCGACCAGGATTTCCGTCACATTGTTCTCCGGCTTATCCATATCCCAATGGTGGTAAACTTCGCGCGAGTAGCCAGTAAAATGTAGATTCTTCTTTTCGAGTTCCCGCATTAATCCGGTATAGGTTTCGCCGATCTGATCCCATCCTCCCTTGTGAATGGTGGCACAAGCCTTCAACTCCGGTAATTTTTCGAAGCTAAATTTGCCGGGAGAACCTTTTTCAGCAACAACAGGCACCGCAATGGTCAGCTCGAACGGTTTGTCCGCTTCGCCGTAACAATCCTTATAAATCCAGGTTTGCGGCCCGGAAAGTTGCAATCCGAGAGAGCTTGCTTGATCCATAATTTCGAATGGCAGGTTCCCCGCATCAGCGATCATATTCTGCAGGGTTGTTTCAAGCGTGTACGTTAGCGCACTCATTTCAGAAATTGTCTTTGTTTCCATGTTTTCTGGTTTTGATGTTTAATCTGAAACAAAGGAAACAGGCGCAAGTGACAACAGTATGTCAGCAGCCATTTAATTTTTTCAAAAAAATGAATTTATTCTGAAAGAGGCCTCAGTTCATTCCCGTAACGACGGGCAACAATACTGATGTAAAAAAGCTGAAAAGCATGGTAAATCATCACCGGAACCAAAAATAAGGAGCCCAACCCGGAACCGGCAAACAATACGCTGGCCATCACCGAACCATGAACCAACGATTTCTTGGAACCGCAAAACAAAACCGTGATCCGGTCTTCCCGCTTGAAGGGGAGCAGGCGGGTAAGTAGTTTGGTTCCTTCAAAAATAAGAAAGAAAAGCAGGATCACACTCGCCGATAAGCCCAGCAAATCACTCATCCGGATGCTGCTGAAAATATCGCTCATAAAGGCATTGCTGAAGCTGTGGTAAACGATGAGCAGAATCACCGACCGGTCGAATTTACTGATATAGCTGTTGTAACGCCTGGCCCAGCCTCCCCAGAACCGGTGCAAGAAAAGACCCAGACAAAGCGGGATCAGTATTTGCAGCGCCAGGTCCTTCAAAACGCCGGCAAAGGCAAATGCCTCATTTTGTTTTTCAAGGAACAAGCCCATCCAGGCTGGCGTAATCAGGATCCCGATGACCCCTGAGATGCTGGCATTAAAAATAGCGCTCGGTATATTTCCTTTGGCAATCGAAACCATCACCACTGATGAGGATACCGTGGAAGGCAACACCGCCAAAAAGAAAACCGACAACCATAAAATCTCCCCTTCAGCGCCTTTCAGTAAAGGACGAAACAGCAAGACGACAAGCGGAAAAACAAGAAAGGTGATTAACTGAATCAGCACATGTAACCGCCAGTTGCTCAGGTCGTTTTTTAATTTTTCGGGGCTTAAGCGCAATCCGTAGAAAAAAAACAACAAACTGTTTCCGTACCGGATCAGCGCCTTCAACTCGATGGCGCTGCCTGCTTTTCCAATTCCCGGAATCAGCCAGGCCAAAAAAATCATCAGGATCATACTGCTGATGAACCCATCGGGTAAGTATTTTCTGACCGACTTTAAACTGATTACTGCCATAAAAATGCTGTCGCCTTAATTTTCGGAAAACAAAGATGAAATTAATTTGCCGAATAGGAGAAGATATCCGGTCAGAAATTGAAATATTCCGCGCGGACAACTTGTAAAGATCTATAATATAGGATATCTTTGTCTTTTATTTATCCTCCTTTATACTCACCCAAAGCAAGATTATACCTTTATTAATCATTTAAATATTTATTTGTATGAAAAAGAGACTACTTAAAATCTTGCTCTCTCTTACCGGGATTGTGATCCTGGGTTTGATAACCTTAATCGGTTACCTGAAAATCATGCTTCCCGACGTTGGCCCGGCCCCGGATATGAAGGTGGAAATCACACCGGAGCGGGTTGAACGCGGCCACTACCTGGCCCATCATGTGATGATGTGCATGGACTGCCACTCACAGAGAAACTATTCCTTATTTTCAGCTCCCCTGATTCCGCATACCCTGGGGCAGGGAGGCGAAGTGTTTGACCAAAGCATGGGCTTACCCGGAAAATTTGTTGCCCCAAACATCACGCCTCAGAATTTGGCCGGCTGGACCGACGGCGAAATTTTCCGGGCCATCACCTCCGGAGTTTCAAAAGACGGCCGGGCTTTGTTCCCGATCATGCCGTACCCAAACTACGGGCAAATGGACGAGGAAGATATCAAATCCGTGATTGCCTACCTGAGGACTCTGGAACCAATTGAACACAAAGTGGAACTATCAAAACCCGATTTCCCGGTAAACATCATCATCAGTACCATTCCTAAAAAAGCCATTTTAGGACAGATGCCAGCAAAGTCAGATCTGATCAGCTACGGAAAATACATGACCACGGCCGCATCGTGTGCCGATTGCCACACGTTGATGGGGCCTGACGGACCTTTGGGGAAACCATACGCGGGAGGACTGGAGTTTCATTTACCCGACGGATCGGTGATCAGATCGGCCAACATCACGCCGCATCCTGCCACGGGCATTGGCAGCTGGACCGAAGAACAATTCGTCGCCCGCTTTAAAGCCTATGCCGACTCGTCGTTTATCGCGCCTAAAGTGGGGCCGGATGATTTTAAAACCGTGATGCCCTGGACATTGTACGGCCATATGGACGATGATGACCTGAAAGCGATTTATGCGTATTTGAAATCCTTAAGTCCGGCTGAGAACCCGATCGTTCGTTTCTCCCCTCCGGGTAGCGCCACGCAACTGGCTGGCAAATAGTATGCTGAAACCAAATGATCAGATGAAATGACGTGAAGTAAGAGCCGGCCCCGGGAAATTATAAAAACAAATCCCGTAAAAATTTTGATCTTAAAATAAATCCTTATATTTGCTCGCAAATTAAAAGTGCTAAGACATGTTTTTTAACAACTCATTTTATTACTGGTTTTATTATTTCGGTTCATCAAGCGGGGTCGAGCAGTAATGTTTTGTTAAAAAGTGAAAAAACATAACAGACAGGAAGGTCCCGATTAAATCGGGACCTTTTTTTTTAATCCTATACAACATGAATGTAACCATTATCGGACTTGGACTCATTGGCGGATCGATTGCCAGGGATTTACGAAGAACCAAATTTGCCACCCGGCTTACCGGGGTTGAAGTCAGCCCCGAACACGCGGCAAAAGCCCTCGAAATTCATCTGGTGGATGAAATATTACCCCTGGAGGAAGCCCTCCTGAAAGCGGACCTCGTTATTTTGGCTATTCCGGTCGACAAGATCCGGGACTTGCTGCCTGCCGTGCTCGACCTGGTTTCGGACCGGACCACCGTAACAGATATGGGATCAACCAAAAAAGAAATTGCCAGAATGATTGAAGACCACCCCAAACGCCGGAATTACATCGCGGCACACCCCATGTCGGGAACAGAAAACTCAGGGCCGGAAGCAGCCCTCGAAGGCCTATTCGACGGTAAAATCACCATCATCTGCGATCACGAGAAAAGCGCGCCTCAACATCTCGCCCTGATTGAAAAGATGTTTCAGGCTATCGGGATGAACATGGCCTACATGTCGTCGGATGAACAGGACCACAGCACGGCCTTCATTTCACACTTGCCCCATGCCGCCGCTTATGCCCTGGCAAATGCGGTTCAGACCAAAGAAGACCGGTCGATCATTTTTGACCTGGCCAGTGGCGGTTTTCGTTCGACCGTTCGCCTGGCAAAAAGTTCGCCAGCCATGTGGGGACCAATTTTTCAACAAAACAAGGATTACGTTGTTGAATCGCTCGAAGTGTACATCAAACACCTGATTGAATTTAAGGAAAGCATAGCCCATGACGAGGAAAGAATGTACGAACTCATGGAGAATGCCAATAAAATCAGGGAAATCCTGGCCGGGAACAACCCGTCGCTCAGAAAAAACGAAGAAACGATTGTTAAATTTTACACAAAATAAGATGGGAATAGAATTAGACATCAGGCCAATAAAAGCCTGGCTGCCCAAGCTGAACAACCCGCTGTTGATTTCAGGACCATGCAGCCTCGAGTCGGAAGAACAAACACTTGAAACAGCGCATCTGCTGGCAAAAGATCCGCGGGTCTTCGTATTCCGGGGCGGCGTATGGAAACCAAGAACACGGCCGGGTAGTTTTGAAGGAGTAGGATCAATCGGGCTAAAATGGTTGCAGCAAGTGAAAAAAGAAACCGGCTTGCCTGTAGGAACAGAAGTGGCCAACGCGCAACACACCGAAGAAGCCCTGAATGCGGGACTGGATGTATTATGGATTGGAGCGCGTTCAACGGCCAGCCCGTTTGTGGTGCAGGAAATTGCCGACGTGGTAAAAGGAACCGATGCCGTCGTGATGGTGAAAAACCCGGTTAATCCGGATGCCCAGCTTTGGATCGGCGCATTTGAACGGCTCAGCCAGGCCGGCATTAAAAACCTGGTGGGAATTCACCGCGGGTTTACGCCCATGGGCGAAAGCAAATACCGGAACTACCCGGGCTGGAAAACATTCATCGAGCTAAGACGCTTAATGCCAAACCTGCCGGTGATTTGCGACCCGAGCCACATTGCCGGAAAACGCGAATACCTGTACGAAATCGCACAAAAAGCCTTTGATATGGGCATGGAAGGGCTGATGTTGGAATCGCACCGCGACCCTTCGTGCGCTTTAAGCGATAAGGAGCAGCAGGTAACCCCGGCCGAACTGGCAAAAATTCTGGATAAACTGATCATCCGTCATACCTCTGTCGAGAACAAACAATTTGAAAATCAGCTGGAGTTGCTTCGCGGACGCATTGACGCGCTGGATGCCGAATTATTGGAAGTGCTGGCTTCGCGAATGAATATTGCCCGCCAAATTGGTCTGTATAAAAAAGAAAATAATGTTACTGCGCTGCAAATCAGCCGGTGGACCGAGTTGATGAACAATCGCCTGGCGTTGGGCGAGAAACTCAACCTCAACCGCACATTTGTACAAATTCTGTTTCAGCTTATCCACGAAGATTCCGTGCGTATGCAAACAGAGATCATGGATGAAGAATAAAAATACGGTATGAAAAGCATCCGGGAGGGTATCAAAAAAGTTGGAAAGAACAACCTTGATCTGACTTTTTTGATCCTTTCCTTTTTTATCAATCCTGCTTTTTTTGTTTGGCCAACTCCGCCAGGCGGGCAAGGACTTTCTTCATCGTCTTTTCAATCAACCCGTATTCTTTGATCTCTTTTGCCGCGTAAATAAACATCAGAGAAAGTTGCTCACCTTCAGGTACCGCCTGGTATAAGCCGTGTTTGTTTAAGCGGTAAGCTTCGCGCATTCGCCGTTTGAGGAAGTTGCGTTTAACAGCCCGCTTAAAATTCTTCTTCGAAACCGAAAAAGCAGCCTGAACCGGGTAAGCGGCCGGAATTGATGTTCTCAGGTAAACCACTTTCACGGGAAAGATAAAAAAAGTCTCTCCCTCAGAAAACAATGTTTCGATGGCTTTCCGGCTGCAAAGCCGTTCTTCCCTTTTTAAGCTGAATTCGCTCATTGAACGTCTAAAATACAATAAAAAAAGGGGAAGCGATTTCCCCTCTTTCTGATTATTTGTTTTTCCGGCTATTTCGCTTTGTTATGCTTTTTGATAAATTGCTCCAGGGCCATGGTCATGGATGGCGCCTGGGCCGTAGGGGCTTCAATATCCAGCCTGAAACCGGCTTCTTTTACGGCTGCTGCCGTACTTGGTCCAAACGAAGCTATTTTGGTGTCGTTTTGTTTAAAGTCGGGAAAATTCTGCTGCAGGGATTTTATTCCCGAAGGGCTGAAGAACACCAGGATATCATAGTTCACATCTTTTAAATCGGACAGGTCGCTGCTTACCGTGCGGTAAAGAATGGCTTTGGTATATTTAAAACCACCCTTATCCAGCAATTCAGGAATTTCCTGCTTGTGAATATGCGAAAGCGGTACAAGAAATTTATCATCCTTGTGCTTTTTCATCATATCGGTCAAATCGGCAAACTTTCCGTTTCCGTAAAATATTTTCCTTTTCCGGTAAATAATGTACTTCTGCAGATAAAAAGCGGTTGCTTCGGAGATGCAGAAATATTTCATCGTATCCGGAACGGTAATACGCATATCCTGGCAAATCCGGAAAAAATGATCAATGGCTGTACGACTGGTAAAGATGACGGCCGAATGATCCAGGACCTGGATTCGCGTCTGCCTGAATTCTTTAGCAGAGACTCCCTCCACCTGAATGAACGGACGGAAGTCAACCTGGATGCTTGTTTTCTCTGCTAAATCAAAATATGGGGATTTTGCGGACTCAGGCTTTGGCTGTGAAACTAAAATTTTCTTGATTTTCAAGATATCTTCCTTTTAAAAGTTATAAACTAACTTATACCAACACCAATTTGTAGATGAATATTAATGGTAAAATTTCAAGGGTACAAAGGTATAAAATCAAATAAAATATTGAAAAATGTTTTCTTAATAAAATACTTGTCCCCCGAAATAGTAGCAAAATGTAAAAGAATCCGACGACAATTAGCCCAAAAACGATGAGCAAGTCCGGATTGGACAATGGTGCAAAAGCAACAACAAGGCTAACGGGCAATAAAACCAAACCCACCAACCTGTTATAAAGGTTCATATGATAGATATACTCCTGCGTTTCGGGCAAACACTCACTGATGCTGCCCTGCAGGTAATAAGCCAGCTGTTTCAGTCCGAAATAAACCAAAACTCCGGCCAAAGTAAACAAATAAGTCAGGATACTGTGTTTGTGAAAATCAAAGTAAAACTCCTCCAGGGTTTGAAACATGAACAAACTGAAAACCAGGTAAAAAATCACATCAAGCCTGAATGAGGCGTGCGTGAGACTAACAGATCGTTCCCGGAACATGCGCGAGGCTGTTGAGAAGTTTACCGACGAGCTAAACAACTGTCCCAGGTATTTACCAAAGAATAAACGTACGGATGCAAAGATAACCAGCACAATAATGATGAGCCCGGTCACCCAGTCGGGCGTATCGCGTTCAATTTTTCTTTCGGGCAGCATCAGCCGGGGCATTTCGGTTTGTTGGGTCAACAGAACGATTTCATTGGGCTGAATCGGTGAAACCGGTGGCAGTGCGACGGATTTTTCCTTTTCTATCGTAAGACGTCTCATCCATGCAGCCGGCGATATCTCTGCGGTTTTCGCCTTTTGATGAAGCTCTCCCGACTGGCCAGCCGAATCAATACGAACCTCTGCCGGGGCAACAAGTTGCCTGGAAACGTCAAGCGATTGGGAAGATTCAATTTCAACTGCCTGGTGAAGTTGCTTTAACAAAGTATCTTTGGGAAGTGATGTTTGTAACATTCCAGCCAAGTTGTCATTTTCTTTCTTTAATTTCCTGCAAAAATAACTATTTCTCAGGTCAAAAAAGAGAAGCTGTTACCTTTGATATAAAAATTTATTAACCGATGCCCTTGAGCCACTCCTTTTTACTTGCCCCTTTACAGGGTTTTACCGATTTCGTGTTCCGGAAATGTTACCATCAAACATTTGGAAATATCGGCGAATACTATATTCCCTACCTGACCATCGGGCCGGGAGATAAAATCAGGAACAGCCAATACCGCGACATACTGCCCGAAAATAACGCAGACGTGCCGGTTGTTCCCCAGATTTTATGCGGGAGCCCGGCCGAATTGAGAAAGTTGGCCGACATCATCAAAAGTTTTGGCTACAAAAAGATAAACCTGAACCTGGGCTGCCCCTACCCGATGGCCACCAATAAAGGGAAAGGAACCGGTTTACTGGAAAAAAAAGACCTGCTTAAACAGGTACTGGATGTTCTGTTCGAAGAATATGATTTTAGCGTATCCGTCAAGTTCAGGTCGGGGCTCGCCAACGATCAAACCATTTTCGAACGGATTGAACTGCTGACAGCCTACCCTTTCGAGAAGCTGATCTTTCACCCAAGAACTGTGCGGCAACTGTATAAGGGAAAAGCCAACCGGAAACTTTTCGCAGATCTCTCGGTCGCCATACAGCGCCCGCTTGTTTACAACGGCGACATTCAGACCACCGAAGATCTGGACGAAGTATTGTTATTGGCGCCGAAACAAGAGGTTTGGATGATCGGCCGGGGTATTCTTACCGATCCTTTCCTGGTTGACAAACTACTGGGAATAAATCCCGACTCCCAAACGCAACTGGAAATCAAGCAGGCATTTCACCAACAAATCTTAGAAAGCTATCTCCGCACCTTTACCGACGACGGCCAGGTATTGATGAAGATGAAACAATTCTGGTCGTATTTTTCCGGAAGTTTTCCCGATCCGCACAAAACATGGAAGCCAATCAAAAAAGCAAGCAAATTGTCAACCTTCCTGGAAGTTTACCCGGCAAATTTCAGAAACTAACTCGCCGATAGCCCGTATATCCCTGTTGTTAATCAGTTGCGACAAAAAAACAGGACTGGCAGGTAATGAAAATTTAACATTTACCCGCAACCATCCTTACGTTCAAGAGATATTCTTTTTATGTTGATAATAAGGCATTTATGTCTTATTAGTTCCTGTTCAGGCATTCGATATGTCTGAATTGAGGATCAGCTCATGCAATTATTTATATTCATATATCTATATTTTTATATATTTGCATTTGAAAATTCATTTTAACAAAATCGAAAACCATTAAATTAGAATACTAGGTATGCAAAAAAGAGTAAAAATTTTAGTCTTGCTGGCAATTCTGGGATTACCCTACGCGGCTTTCAGTCAAACGATGGAATTAAGCCTGGAAGAAGCGCTGACCCTCGCCGGGAACAACAACCTGACGGCACAAAGCGCCGAAGCCAGGCAATTGGCTGCCCGAAGCTCCTACCGGATGACCAATTCGGTGTTTCTTCCCGGCTTATCGGTGAGCCATACCGGAGTTTCGACCAACGATCCGCTGACAACATTTGGGTTCAAACTGAAACAGGAAATCGTAGGTCAGGCCGACTTTGACCCTTCGGTATTGAACCACCCGGACGGGATTGAAAACTTCAACACCAAAATAGAACTTAGCCAGCCCCTGCTTAATCTGGACGGCATTTATGCCCGGAAGGCGGCAAAGAGTCAGTACGAAGCGGCAAGTCTGCAGACAAACCGGATTAAAGAAAACATCCGCTACGAAGTGAAAACCGCTTACTATTTGCTCGAACTGGCCCAATCATCGGTTAGGGTTCTCCATCAATCGGTGAATTTAGCCGAAGAAGCCTTAAAATTAACCAAAGACAACGAAGCTCAGGGGTTTGTAAGGCAAGCAGACGTACTTGAAGCGGCAGTTAGGCTGGAAGAACGCCAAAATCAATTGCTGGAGGCCGAAAATCAGTACCGCTCGGCCAATGAATACCTGGCCCATTTGCTTGGGCTGGATCTGGGAACCACCATTGCCACCACCGACAGCCTGGTGATCAGCCCGGCGCAACTTGTTGCCGACGTCCATCCCGAAGCCATTCAACACCGCTCCGACCTGAAAGCCTGGCAAAAACAAATTGAAGCCGGCGAAAACATGCTGAAATCAGAAAAAACGAAATTTCTTCCCCGGCTGAATGCGTTTGGAAGTTACGAGTGGAACGATAAAAAGTTTATGGGAACTTCGGCCGAAAACTACCTGGTAGGCGCCAGTTTGAGCTGGAACCTGTTCAGCGGTTACAAAAATGCCGGAAGCGTACAACTGGCCACCTCCCGGCTCGATGAAGCCCGCCTCGGATACAACGATTACCTGTCTCAAAGCCAAATGCAATTAAACCGGGCAAACAGAAAACTGGAGCTCAGCTACCGGCAAATCCAATCAAGTAAATTAGCCAAAGAACAGGCAGAAGAATCGCTCCGCATCCGGACAGATCGTTTTAAACAAGGCCTGGAAAAAACCACCGACCTGCTGATCTCGGAGGCTTTATCGTCTCAAAAAAAATTGGAATACATTCAAGCCATCTACAATTACAAACAAGCCATTTTCGAAATGGAACTTTTACTTGAAAAAGATATTTAATGAATAAACGCTACTTTAAAATGAAAACAATTACTCAAAAGCATAATCTGCTCTTCCTGTTTGTTGCAGCAGGAATAATCACCTTCTCCTCCTGCGGAAGTAAAAAGCAGGAACCTAAAGAAGCCAATACCCGGGTTTCGGCCAACGTGGCTGTAGCAACGGTTAAGGAATACCCGGTAACATACAGTTTTTCCGGCAAGCTGGAAGCCGAAAGCCAATCTATGCTGAGTACCCGGATCATGGGACAAATCGAAAAAATTTATGTTCACCCGGGTCAGGCGGTCAAAAAAGGCGATCTGCTGCTGCAAGTCCGCAACCAGGACATCCAGGCCAAAAAAGCACAGGTTGAAGCCAGTATTCTCGAAGCCACCACCGCTTTCGAAAGTGCCGAGAAGGACCTGAAGCGTTTCGAAGCGCTTCATGCCACCAACAGCGCTACCGACAAAGAATTGGACGATATCCGCACGCAGTACCGGATGATTAAAGCTCGGCTGGAAGCTGCCCGCCAAATGCAGGCGGAAGTCACAGAATCGCTCCGTTATACCGATCTTCGGGCTCCTTATCATGGAGTCATTACGGGGAAGTTTGTCCGCGAAGGGGATATGGCCAACCCGGGCATGCCCTTGCTGGCCATTGAAAACCCCGGACAATGGAAAGTACTCGCCCGTATCCCGGAAAGAAGCATTACTCAACTTGAGTTAAATGACCCGGTAAAAGTTCAGTTCAATGCCCTGAATAATCTAACCGTTAACGGCGCCATCACCGAAATTAACCCCTCCTCCACCAGCACCGGCAGCCAGTTCGAAGCAAAAATTATACTAAGCCCAACCCCGGACCAGGAAGGTCTTCTTTTCAGCGGTATGTTTGCCCGGGTAATCTACGAAAAAGGAACACAGTCATCCCTGTTGGTGCCTCAGCAAGCTTTGGTAAACCGCGGACAACTCACCGGACTTTATACCATTAGCCAAAATGAAACCGCCCTGCTACGCTGGATCAGAACCGGGAAAACACACGGAGATTCGATCGAGGTCCTTTCCGGACTATCAGACGGGGAGAAATTCATTTTGTCGGTCGACGGAAAGTTGCACGACGGAGCCTTAGTACAATATTAAACCACAAAAAACATGAAGACAGGAATTGCAGGCAGTATTGCCAAACAATTTATAAACTCGAAGCTGACGCCCCTGCTGATGATCGCTTTTCTGGTGATTGGCATGTACAGCTCTTACTTAACCCCCCGGGAAGAAGAACCCCAGATTGATGTACCCATTGCCGATATCTTTTTCAGGTATCCCGGGGCCAGTCCCGAAGAAATTGAATCACGGGTTATTCAGCCGCTTGAAAAGGTGGTGTCAAATATTACAGGCGTCGAATACGTTTACTCCACCTCCATGCCCGGACAGGCCATGCTGATTGTTCAGTTTTATGTGGGTGAAGATGTGGAACGTTCGTTGGTGAAAATGTACAACGAAATCATGAAACACATGGACCAAATGCCGCAGGGAACCAATTTCCCTCTGATCAAAACACGTTCGATTGACGATGTTCCGGTGCTTGGACTGACATTTTGGAGCGAAACGTACGACGACTACGACCTGAAAAGAATTGCCCAGGAAGTGAACAACGAGATCGAACAGATTGGCGATGTATCGGGCACAAAGATTATCGGTGGCCGTTCCCGGCAAATCCGGGTGGTGCTGAATAACGAACAGATGGCTGGTTTTGGGGTCGATGCCCTCGGCATTGCCCAACAAATTCAACTGGCCAATGCCCAGTTTCAGGCAGGTTCGTTTAATAAGAATGACCGGGAATACCTGGTTGAAGCCGGCGCATTTCTGAAAACATCCGATGACGTTGCCAACCTGGTCGTCGGCGTTTATCGCGATCATCCGGTTTACCTGAAACAGGTGGCTGAGGTTGTCGACGGTCCGGAAGAACCCGTTCAGTATGTTGAATTTGGATATGCCCAAATCGATTCCCGAAAATCGGCCTTCCCGGGCGAATACCCGGCCGTGACGATTTCGGTGGCTAAACGGCGTGGCGCCGATGCCATGCATGTTGCCGATGAAATCCTTTCAAAAATTGAGATCCTGGAGAAAACCCTGGTTCCCGAAGAGGTGAAGATAGAAGTAACACGAAACTATGGCGAAACCGCTTCGCACAAGGTATCGGAGCTGTTGATGCACCTGTTTGGCGCTATTATTTCGGTCACCTTCGTGGTGATGCTGGCCATGGGCTGGCGCGGCGGCCTGGTGGTGTTCCTTTCGGTTCCCATCACCTTTGCCCTAACCATGTTCAGCTATTATTTCATGGATTATACCCTCAACCGGATCACCTTGTTTGCCCTGGTTTTTGTCACCGGTATTGTGGTCGACGATTCCATTATTATCACCGAAAATATGCATCGCCATTTCAAAATGAAAAAACTACCGTTTATTCAGGCAGCTATCCGGTCGATCGACGAGGTGGGTAACCCCACCATTCTGGCCACATTCACGGTGATTGCAGCCGTGTTGCCGATGGTTTTTGTATCGGGATTGATGGGCCCGTACATGAGCCCCATGCCAATCGGAGCGTCTATTGCCATGATCTTCTCCCTGCTGGTTGCGTTAACCATCACGCCTTATCTGGCTTACCGCCTCCTTCGCACGAAAGAGAAAGAAGACCATACGTACAAAAAAGCCTTCCGCCTCGAAGATTCACTCATCTACAAATTGTATTCGAAAACGATCAGTCCCCTGCTGGAATCAGCTTGGAAACGTTGGATTTTCATCCTGGGAGTCACTTTGCTGCTTTTAGCCTCGATGACCCTGCTTTATTTTAAAATGGTTGCGGTTAAAATGCTTCCGTTTGACAATAAGAACGAGTTTCAGGTGATTATTGACATGCCCGAAGGAACCACGCTGGAACGTACGGCTGTGGTTGCCAAAGAGCTGGCCGCTTTTATTGCCCGACAGGAAAATGTTGTGAATTATCAGACCTATGTCGGAACGGCTTCGCCAATGAACTTCAACGGCCTGGTCAGGCATTACGACCTGCGCCAAGGGCCGAATGTGGCCGACATCCAGGTTAACCTGGCCGACAAGGGCGACCGGAAACTTCAGAGTCACGATATTGCCAAAGCCATGCGCCCTCACTTGCAGGAACTGGGTAAAAAATATCAGGCCAATGTAAAAGTGGTTGAAGTTCCCCCGGGCCCGCCGGTCATGTCGACCCTGGTTGCCGAAATTTACGGCCCCGACCGTGATGTTCAAATCGACGTAGCCCGCCAGGTAAAAGCTATTTTTGCCGGAACAACCGACGTGGTGGACATCGACTGGCACATGGAGGACGACCAGACCGAATACCGCTTCAATGTACTGAAAGAAAAAGCAGCACTGAACGGACTTTCGAGCCAACAGGTGCTGCAAAGCCTGCAAATTGCTTTGGGCGGATACGAAGTCGCTCAGCTTTACCAGGAAAAAGAACAGGAGCAGGTGGGTATTTCGCTTCGTCTGGACGAAGAAAACCGTTCCGGTCTGAACGAGCTAAAAAAGCTGAGCATCATGAGCCAATCAGGTAAAGCCGTTGCCCTGGGCGATGTAATTGAGATTGAAGAAGGTTTACAGGGAAAAAGCATCTACCGGAAAAACCAAAAGCGCGTAGTGTATGTCACCGCCGATGTTGCCGGAAAGCTGGAAAGCCCGGTTTATGCCATCCTCGATATGTCGAAAAAGCTGGAAACCGTTCAGCTGCCCGAAGGCTACAAGCTCAGTGAAGAATACAACCAACAACCCTTCACCCAGGAAGATTACAGCCTGAAATGGGACGGCGAGTGGCAGATTACCTACGAGGTATTCCGCGACCTGGGAACAGCCTTTGCTGTTGTCCTTTTGGTCATTTACATGTTGATTATCGGCTGGTTCCAAAATTTTAAAGTGCCTTTTGTGATGATGATCGCCATTCCGTTGTCGCTGGTTGGCATTCTGGTCGGACACTGGCTGATGGGCGCTTTCTTCACCGCGACATCTATGATCGGATTAATCGCCCTGGCAGGGATTATGGTCCGAAACTCCATCTTGCTGATCGACTTTATTAACCTGCGGCTCAACGACGGCATCCCGCTGAAAGAAGCGGTGATTGAGGCAGGGGCCGTTCGGACAACGCCCATCCTGCTCACCGCCGGAACCGTGGTCATCGGCGCGGTAGTCATCCTGTTTGATCCTATTTTTCAGGGACTGGCCATATCACTGATGGGCGGAACGATTGCTTCGACCGTTTTAACCCTGATCATTGTCCCCCTGATTTACTTTATGACTGAAAGAAAAAAATACCAATCTGATAAAACCCTTAATACCGAAGAAAAATGAAATTTGTAATTATCCAATGCGTGAAAGCATACCACGAGGAACTGAATAAAATACTGAATTCCATTCAGATCAATGCCTACAGCGAGTTTAATGTGGAAGGTTTTATGAAAAACGTGGAAAGCGAATCGGACCTGACCAACTGGTTCGCATCGACAAAAAACCCGTACAGCTATATGGTTTCCTTTACCTTTTTGGCGGCCGATAAGGCGGATGAGTTGCTTAAACGAATTGAGCAGTTTAATCAAACCGTTGAAGACATCAGCCCTATAAACGCCTACATTGTTGGAGTTGAAAAGTTTGTTTAATCTAATACCAAATGAAAGATGAGAGAGAGAATTATTCGCGCCGTAGCCGGAACATTAGTGAGCCTGAGTGTTTTATTGGCCGTTTTTGTTGATCAGGACTGGCTGATCCTGGCCGGTTTCGTAGGTTTTAACCTGCTCCAGTCGTCATTTACCAAATTTTGTCCGCTGGAATATATCCTGATAAAATCGGGCGTGAAATAAGCGCGGTTTAACACAAAACACCAATGAAAGCAGAAGGTGAAAGAGACAAATCTCTGATCCTTCTGCTTTTGCATTTCGGCTTATCACCAATTTTTCAAAAAGAATCAGCCGGTTGATTGAATACGGGTATTCAACCCTCTCTGAAATAATCGTTTCTTTTTTACCGCTTTCCGTTGGCTGTATTTCACATTTGATTATTTTTAAGCAATGAGGAACCCCCAAAAAAACCGGAGATTTAATCAAACAGGGCTAATTGTTTTGCTTCTGTTGCTGTCTGGCTTTCCGGTTGTATTCGGGCAGGATGTTTCGTTCTCTCAGTATTATGCCAACCCCTTATACCTGAATCCGGCTTTTGCAGGTTCGGCAGGCGTTCCAAGGGTTGCCCTGCAATACCGCGACCAGTGGCATCAGTTTGACCATGCTTATACCACTTATAGCGCAGCGGTCGATTTTCCGGTTAATTTTTTACAAGGAGGCATTGGTATTCATGTTTTAAATGATGCCCAGGCCGGAAACCTGTTGAATTCGTTTCAAATTAATGGTTCCTATTCCGTTTACATCCGGTTGAACGAAGCGTTTAAACTGCACGGCGCGCTTCAAAGCGGGTACAACCAAAACTCGATTGATGTGAATGAACTGGTGTTTGCCGATAACCTGGATGTGAATTATGGCCATCATGGCTCCACGGCCGAGGTCATCACGGAGCCAAATTATTCCTTTGTTGACTTTTCTACCGGATTATTGGTCTATAGCAAACGGCTGTTCTTTGGAGGAGCAGTACATCACCTGACTGAGCCAAAACAGTCATATTTTACCGGAAGCGACCAGCAAGGGAAACTTGACCGAAAATATACGGCACATCTTGGCGCCAGGCTTCCCGTTTTCAGATACGGTCACCTACGCAGGAAATTTGATGTATCGCCCCAGTTGATTGCCCAAAAACAAGGGATCTCAACGCAAATGAATTACGGCATGTTTGCCATGAAGCGCGGTTTAACGGCCGGGGCATGGTTTCGGCAGAATTTTGGAATCCGCTATGATGCCCTGATTTTGTTGATGGGTTTTGTGAATAAACGGATGCAATTTACTTATAGCTACGACTGGACATTATCCGGGCTTTCGGGCAACTCCGGAGGTACCAGCGAAATTTCACTTACCTTTCTACTGAAAGAATCCCGTAAGGATTACGAACTTCCGTTTTTTAGCCCTTATGACGACAGCTTTGGGGTTCAATAATCGTTCGGGTATCATTGCCCGTTGTCTCCCCGGTCAACGAATTAAAAGAATTTGCCCTTTTTGGTTATGCTCATAACCCTGAATATCATGAAAAGTGGCCACCCAGACATAGTTGCCCATAGGCGCAGGTTTCCCGTTTTTGTTTGTTCCATCCCAGGGATGGTCCGGCGTACCGGTTTCAAAAACAATTTGGCCCCAACGGTCGTAAATCCGCAGGTTAAACCGTAAATTATCAGCGCCCAGGCCCACCGGCATAAATGTGCGGTTTTCAGGAATATCGCTGTCGGGGCGAAAGGCATTGGGCGTGTAAACGTTAAATGGGATGATTTTAATGAGCAGGTTGGCTGTGTCCTTGCACCCAAAATCAGATTCAGCAATCAGTTGCGAATGATAGTCCCCAAGCTCTGCATAAGTGTGAGCCGGGTTTGGATCGGCCGATACGCTGCCGTCGCCAAAGTCCCAGGAATAGGAATCACTGTTTACCGAATGGTTATAGAACAATATATCGGCATTCTCAATGGTTGCGATCGGAAAATTCACATCAAAATCAGCCTTGGGTTTCGGATGAACCCATAGCCAGCCGGATTTGTAGAGCGTATCGGAGCAGCCTGTTACCGATGACAGCCCGATAAGGCCAATATCATATTTACCGGGATCAGGTAAGCTCAGCGACAGGGTTTCACCGGTCAGATTGGTTGCATGGTCAGTCATCCACAGAAAGCTTAAATCGCTGTCTTTCGCATCAGCAAAGATTTCAACAGCATAGGGTTGGCACCCTTGTTCATTTTCAGTAAAAAAATCGAACCGGGGTTTTCTTTTTAAGCCGATTTCTGCAGTTTGGCTGATGCAGCCATATTCTTCGACCCGTAAACGGACAGTTGCCATCGGTTCTTCCAATAAAATGGTAACCGCATCATTATCGCCGCCCAGGTGCCGGGCCCCGTCAAATTCCCAGTAGCAAAACGACGAGTCATTCGCATTGGCATAAAAAATACGGGCAGAGTCATCGTAACAAATACCGGGGTCTGCAACAATCGACGCCTGGGGTGTTGGAAATACCTGAATCATGCTGTCAAGCGTAAACCCGTTTTGACATTGGGTAACAGGATTGGTAATTATAAGGCTAACAGGATAAAAACCCGGAGATTCGTATGTTTTCGTGGCGTGCTGACTGTTTATAATTTCCCCGTCGTCGAACTTCCATTGAAAATTCACAAAGTCATCGGTTAGCAAGATGGCTGAAAAATTAACCGTTAAGCTGTCACAACCTCTTAGCTGGTCGGCCTGCATGATAAAATTGGGTTTTGCTCCCAAGGGTTGTATTGTGGTATCGCTCAGGCAACCGTGGTCATCAATAAACAGACTGATGTAAGGCGGTTTGCTTAAAAATGCCCCAACCGAAACACGATATTGCCCCCAGCCCAGGGTATCCGTAAATATACACCCGCCCAGGTCCCAGTAAAACGAGGCGCTGTCGGTCGCCAAACCGGTAAAAAGCATTTTTTTGCTGTACCCCTCGCATACGGCATCATCTTCAAAACGGAAGCTGGATGTGGGCTGTTGATGAAAACGCACCCGAAATGTATCAGCCACCTCGCACCCGTCGATGGTTTTCAGGCGGTAATAAATTTCATAGGTCCCCCATTCGGAAGCAGTAAGTTTAACCGATGTCAGTTGCTCTTCCGAGAAAGTCAGCAAAGCAGGTTTGTTGGCAGACCAGCTGTAACTTCCTTCATAATTCCAAAGCGATTCAGAGGCTCCCGTAACCGAAACGGTAAGTTGGCTATTCTGCTCCCCGCACAGCAATTGTTCTCCGGCAATTTTCACCGTCGGCACCGGAAATACCACCAGCTTCATCGTATCGCGAGCCATGCAGTTGTACTTATCCGAAACCGTAATCCGGAATTCGCCGGTATAGTTGGCCTCAAATATTTGTGAGTTTGACAGCGTATCTCCAAGCTCATTCTGCCACAAATACTTTTTAAACCCTTCGCTTCCATCCAGTTTGACAGAGTAGGGGAAACATCCGGTATCCTTATCAATTCCCAAATCAATCTCCGGATGACTGACATATACGATGATAGAGTCTTCCAACTCGCAACCATCGATCGTTGTGGTTTTCACGGCATATTTTCCTCCCGTTGTAACGGTCAGGGTCTGGGTTGAATCACCCGTACTCCAGCGATAGGTGTCGAAATAAGGCCCTGCATCCAGCGTTCGCGATTCGCCGTAACAAAGCAAAAGCGTATCTCCATGAAAATCGACACTCTCTCCCAGATCAAGGACCAGATCAAGATTAAAACCAACCCCGTAACCATACGACTCAACTCCCCCAAATCCGTAGACATAAGCAAGGAAACCACGACTTTGATTGGTGTTTTGAAGCCGATAGGTGCCCGGATTTATATCTAATTGCGCCCAGGAATATTTGCCGTCAGAGAAAGGGGTAAAAGAGCTTTGAACAGATGTGCCGTTGAGCAAGATATTGCCGGTTTCCCCGGTTAGGGTAATGACATTAACAAAGTACTTCTTAATTTGATCTGAATCATACGCGACAAAGGTAACATCATTTTTCGCCTGGTTGGTTGAACTGAGAATGGTCATAAACGGGTCGCCGTTCCCCCCGGTAAAATTGTAGTCGACCGACTGGGATTGGCTGTACTGGGCAACCAAAATGGGTTTTTCGGCATATATTCTTCGGGCCTGGTTATGAAACAGGACGATTTCCTCAAACTCGCCCCGGTTTAACAAGATTGGAGGAAAACCGTCGATGTAAACCGTTGTGCCATCCCGGGCCGCCATGATGCGGTAAACATCCTGTTCCCGCGATTTTAATGGGACCGCATAATATTCTCTTCCCCACGAATAAACCGGAGGAATTTGTTCATACAGGTGATCCCAGGCCGAAACACCCGGCTGTACCGGAACGGTTGTCGCCAATGCACCCGAATAGAATGCCACCGGTTTGCTGGCTAAAATATAACTTCCTGTTAAATCACCCTGCCCCGGACGATTCACGCGGTTCATCGATTGTACCTGAAAAATTTCGCCTTTGTTAAGGACTATCTTAAGGGTATCACCTGCATTGACTAACTTATCGGTAACTTTTGACGGCACGATGGAAACCTGGGTATGGTCTTCGCAGGCCACAATCAAAAACTGGCTGTTTCTCCCGTTTCCGTAATTTCCGCCGTTCTCGTGAATATGGGGTTCGTAACACATGGCAAAGTATTCTTTTCCAAGCGATTCAACCGGATAGATCACGGCAACATCCGACGAATTGATGTCCCAGTTAAGCGCATAAAGGTTAACCGGTTTTTCAGATACCAAACGTATCCCCTTATTCTCAATTTGTTCTGAGCCGATCGCCTCCACCATGCCCCAGGGAATCTCAATGCGCAGGCTGTTGTTGGCCTGAACCGTGTAAACGCCATTAAACGGAGTTTCATCTTTCCCGATGAAAACCTGAAAATTGGTGGTCTCTCTGGCTGTAACGGTTATTTCAATAACGTGTTTGACGTTATAATTCCGGCTTTCCATAAAACCAAACCAGAAGTTGGTGCCTTCAGTCGATTTTCGGCAAAAATCGGTTTGCCCCGTTACAAGGGTAACATTGAAAATCAGTAAAAGCGCGTGTATCAGTTTTTTCACTCAGCATTCCGGATAAATGAAGATTTAAAACTAATGATTAAATCAATCATACAGAAATTTTAATGCAGAATGTCTTTCATCTTTTAATGCGCTTCGAGCCAGTTGGGCGCGGCATTCATTTCAACGGTCAGCGGCAAACCAATGTCTACGGCGTGTTCCATCTGTTCTTTCACAATTTGTTTCACCTGTTCCAACTCTGTTTTGGGCACATCAAAGTTCAATTCGTCATGTACCTGCAAAATCATTTTAGCCTGAAGCTTCTGACGGCGTAATTCGCGCCAGATGTTGATCATGGCCAGTTTGATGATATCGGCAGCCGAGCCCTGAATCGGGGCATTAATGGCATTTCGCTCGGCAACGCCGCGCACCACGGCATTGGCCGAATTGATGTCATTCAAATACCGGCGGCGTCCTTTGATGGTTTCCACATAACCATGATCGCGGGCAACGCGAATGCTTTCGTCCATGTATTGCTTCACCTGACTGAAATTGGCAAAATAGCCATCGATCAGTTCTTTGGCTTCCGTGCGCGAAATATTCAGCCTTTCGGAAAGCCCGAAGGCCGAAATACCGTAAATAATCCCAAAATTGGCGGTCTTGGCTTTTCGACGCATATCGGAGGTCACCTCGCTTAAAGGTATCTTGTAAATTTTTGCCGCGGTAATGGCATGAATGTCCTGGTTATCCCGAAAAGCCCCGATCATTTGCTCGTCCTTGCTCAAGGCCGCCATAATGCGTAATTCAATTTGCGAATAGTCGGCCGACAGGAACAGATGGTTCTCATCGGATGCCGTAAAAGCCTTACGGATCTCGCGGCCGTTCTCATCGCGGATGGGGATGTTTTGCAGGTTTGGATTGGTCGAACTTAACCGCCCGGTAGCGGCAATCGCCTGGTTATATGATGTGTGAACTTTACCGGTTCGGGGATTAACCAGTTGGGGTAATGTTTCCACATAGGTCGACAGCAGCTTCTTCAGTCCTCTGAAATCGAGAATTTTGCCCACTATCGGGTGTTTATCAACCAATTTGGCCAATACTTCTTCGGAGGTGGAATACTGCCTGGTCTTGGTTTTCTTCGCGTTGCTGTCGATTTTTAATTTTTCAAAAAGAATCGGTCCCAACTGCTTGGGCGAAGACAGGTTAAAATCTTCACCGGCCAGTTCCCTGATTTCGTTTTCAAGTTCGGCAAGTTGTACACGAAGCACTTTGGCGTATGCATCCAACTCGTTGGTATTTAGCGTTACCCCGGCCATTTCCATGTCGGCCAGCACCGGGATCAGGGGCATTTCAATTTCTTCAAAAACAGCGCGTACACCAGTCCTGTCCAGTTCCGGGTCAATGGCGAGCTTCAGTTGCAGGGTCAGGTCGGCATCCTCGCAGGCATAATCCTTTAATTTTTCCAGCGACGCCTGCCGCATGGTCTGTTGGCTTTTGCCCTTCTTGCCGATCAGGCTTTCCGTTTCAACCTTCAGGTAACCGAGGTACGTTTCGCACAGGTAATCCAGGTTGTGTCTCAACTCGGGCTGAATCAGGTAATGGGCAATCATGGTATCGTACAAGGGTCCTTTAACTTCTACGCCGTATGCCAGCAGCATCAGGATGTCGTATTTGATATTCTGCCCGATTTTACGGATTTTTTCATCTTCAAAAACCAGCCGAAACTCCCGGACAATTTTGGTTGCTTCTTCGCGATTTTCCGGAAGGGTCACACAAAAAGCCTCGCCTTTACGAAACGAAAACGACAGGCAAACCAATTCAGCCAGGTGGGTATCCAGCCCCGTGGTTTCAGTATCGAAACAAAACTCTTCCTGCACAGATAACTCGGCACGCAGGCTGGCACGTTGCATGGCATTTTCGACCAGATAATACTCGTGCGGTGTGTTTTCGATGTTTGCCAGGTCGGTTCGCACAACCGGTACAGTCGGCTCAGCCGCTCCGAATAAAGTTCCCTGCTCAAAATTGGGGGTTGCCTGCGGTTGTTGCGCAGGACCCAGCTTTTGCACCAGGTTGCGAAACTCCAGTTCGGTGAAGATTTCTTTCAGTTTTTTCCAGTCCGGATCTTCCATAATCAGCCTGGATTCGTCGAATTCGACCGGCACATCCTGAATAATTTCTGCCAGTTTGCGCGACAAGCGGACCTGTTCTTCAAACTCAATCAGGTTTTCTTTCAGCTTGCCTTTCAATTCGTCGATATGCTCATACAAACCGTCGACCGATCCGTAACTTGAAATCAGTTTCATGGCCGTTTTGGGTCCGACACCGGGGCAACCCGGAATATTGTCGGCCGTATCGCCCATCAGCGCCAGAATATCAATCACCTGTTCCGGATCCTGAACTTCAAAATTCTCCTGCACTTCCGGAATTCCCCAAATTTCATTCTCATTGGTCCCGCGCCCCGGTTTATACATGAAAATATGTTCTGAAACCAACTGGGCGTAATCTTTGTCGGGCGTCATCATAAACACCGTGTAACCTTCTCTTTCAGCCTTTTTGGCAAGGGTCCCGATCACATCGTCGGCCTCAAACCCCTCTTTCTCGAGAATGGGTATATGGTACGCTTCGGTGATTTTACGCACCCAGGGAATGGCCTTGCGCAAATCTTCGGGCATCTCCTCGCGGGTAGCTTTGTATGCTTCAAACATCTCGTGCCTGAATGTCGGGGCGTGTACATCAAAAACCACGGCCAGGTGCGTGGGATTTTCTTTACTCAGCAGTTGTTCCAGCGTATTGGTAAAACCAAGCATCGCCGAAGTGTTCAGGCCTTTTGAGTTAAACCGGGGATTCTTAATGAAGGCAAAATACGAACGGTAGATCAACGCGTAAGCATCCAGCAAAAAAAGCCGTTTTTGTTGATTATTGTTTTCAGGCATAGTGTTGTTTTTATGATGTTCGAACAAAAACTGATCATTCAGCCAACGTTTAGTTAAACGGTAAAAAGTTCATGATGTTCAGCTTCTGCCCAAATTTTCACCGAATATAAAAACAAAAAAGCGAACAGCACATACAGCTTTGCAAACATTTACAGCAATTGGGTTTCATGATAAAAATCTTACCTTTAAATTTCTATTTTATTAATATTGATCAATGAAATGAGATACGCTGCCGCTTAGCGGCAGCATTAAAAAAACATACGAAAAAATGAAACAGCTATTCAAATTATTCCTGATATTCGGAATTGGAACGATCCTTTTTCCCCAATGCGGACAGGACGATTCCATCTTAAACGGTACTGACGGCTCCCCGTCTCCAAAGGAAGTGGCGATCAGGCCCAACGATTTTCTTTCAGGAGAAAATTATGACCGGTTGACTGTGGAAATAACCAGTGTACAGGGATTTGAGCCAACAGGGGAGGCGCTCAACAATCTCAAAACATTCCTGGAATCCCGGTTGTACAAGAACGGCGGGATCGGGTTTGTCCACGCTTCAATTCCCCCGCCGGGCAAAACGGTATATTCGCTCGACGATGTAAAAAAAATCGAACAGGGATACCGTACGCTCTTTCCTAATCCGAAAGAAAAAAAACTGACGGCATGGTTTTTCTTTGCCAATGCGGATTACGCCGGAAATGAGGGCGACTCGAAAGTGCTTGGCATCGCGTACGGCCCCACTTCCATGGTTATTTTTGAAAAAACGGTCAGGGAATTCAGCGGTGAGCCCGGGCAACCGTCAACGCCGGTGCTGGAAACGACTGTCACGGAACATGAATTTGGCCATATCCTGGGGCTGGTCAATAATGGTTCAGGAATGATTGTAAACCATCAGGATGCAACCCACGGGAAACACTGCAATAATCAGGATTGCTTAATGTATTGGGCTGCCGAACACAGCGGCTTTATCATTAACTTTTTATCCGGGGGCAAAATCCCGGCCTTGGACCAAAACTGTCTGAATGATTTAAAAAATAACGGGGGAAGATGAACACAATCACCGTTGGCCAATACTCTGACCTCCCAAGTTATCTGGTCCCCAATAATAATCCAATTCGTAAAAAAAAGAACAATTGGGATACCGGTTCGAACGGACAATATTCCCGGTGGAAATACCCTTTTTTTGAACCCATATGTAAATCCGTCGTTGGGTTGGTCACTGAAATATACCTGCCCGTCAGGAGCCACAGCAGGTCCTTCTGTAAAAGTAAAGCCGGTTCCAACCTTTTTTATCCTGTTGCTTTTTTCAACAACATTAGATTTTACAGATTGAGCAGATGCTTTCAGTCCAACTGCGGCCATCAACAACAAGAAAAGCAAAAAGTATTTTTTCATTTTTTATTCAATAATCTTGTTAATATTTTATTTATGAAATCATTTCTCCCGGCAATAAGGGTGTTGCCCCTTTTTGCGTACATACATAAGCAGCGGCTTCGTTTGCTTTTTGATGCACCTCCCGTATAGGTTTTTCCTGAAGTATCCCGGCCACCAGAAAAGCAGTAAACGAATCCCCCGCACCAACTGTGTCGACCACTTTTACAGTTGGTGCGTTCAAAACAGAGTATTCCTCCGGAGAGATCAATATACTTCCTTTGCTTCCCATCGTATAGGCGATATATTTCAGGTTGAACTTTAGAATCAACTGACGAAGTTGTTCAACGGGTTCGCCCTGTAATCCAAAATAACCGGCCACTATTGGCAATTCGTCTTCGTTCAGTTTTAATATGTCAGTAAAATAGAGCGATTGCCTGACCGTTTCTTGGTCGAAATAGTCCTGGCGGAGGTTGATATCAAATACTTTTATACATCCCGGCTTTAGCCCTTCCAGGAATGAACGTATGGTCATCCTTGATTCGTGGTTGCGTTGTGCAAGGCTACCAAAACAAACAGCATCCAGTTCTACGGCAAGACCTTTCAACTCCGGGTTCCATTGAATATAGTCCCAGGCTACCTGTTCGTGGACCGTGTAAACAGGATTTCCTTGCTCCGTTAAAGCGACTGTTACCGTGCCTGTCGGGAATTTATTGTTCTGAATGTACCGTTCCCCGATTCCACTGTTCTTTACTTTGCCGGAAATTTCAATTCCTAACGGATCATTCCCAACGGCACTGATGATATAGGATTCACAATTCGCCTGCCACGCATGGAACGCGAAATTGAAAGGGGCGCCACCCAATTGCTTTCCGGAGGGAAGGATGTCCCAAAGCAATTCGCCGATCCCCGCCACTTTATATCTTTGTTTCATATTTTCATTACTCCATATCAATAATTACTTTCATCGATCTGTCGTTCTGTTCCTTGATGAACCGGTAAGCCTCATCATATTTTTCAAAAGGGAAATGATTACTGATCAGAGGTTCAAGCCTGATCTTATTTAAAGAGATAGCTTCCACTGCTTCCAGGTAATCTTCATGCCGGTACATCAGGGAGCCGATGACTTTCAGCTCGTGTTCCCCTACATGGAACATGTTGATCCTCGGGTTTTCGGCATATACCCCCAAAATAACTACTTCACCCCCTTTTTCGACATTTTTTAACAGCACATCCAGGGAAGCCTGTACCCCGGCAGCTTCAAAACCGATCTGAAAACCTTCTTCCCCAAAAAAAGTGTTAGTTCTTTCTTCAAACGGGGATTGAGTAACATTCAAAGCCGCGTCAATCCCGCAAACTTTTGCAATATTTAACCGATAGTCGCTTACATCGGTAATCAGTACCTTTTTGGCGCCCCTGGCTTTGGCAAACTGGGCCACCAGGTTACCGATGGTCCCCGCACCTGATACCACCACATTTTTACCTTCCAGTGTGGTTGCCCGGTTGGTGGAATGGGCTGCTACGGCAACCGGCTCGATCATGGCACCGTAATCTAAACCTATATGGTCAGGAATAATTACCACCCTTTCTTCCGGGACTACAAACAAATCCTGTGCAACACCGGGAGCCTGGAACCCCTGAACTTTTAATTCCTGGCATACATTGTATTGCCCGCGTTTACAGGGGGCACATTTCCCGCAAACCAACTGCGGACGTGCCGTTGCCCTCATGCCCGGTTTGATGTTTCTGACTTGTTTTCCCACTGCCTCTACAATTGCGGAATACTCATGGCCTTGCACGACAGGGTAGGGCGTGGCCGGGTGTTCACCATGATATACGTGGATATCCGAACCGCAAATGCCAATTTTTTGAATTCGAAGCAACACCTCATTTTCCTTTAATGATCCCGGTAGAGGAACGTCCCTGTATTCGATTGTTCCGGGGGATATCATTACTGCTTGTCTCATAGTTAAATGGTATTTGTTTAATTTAATTCGATGATTTTCTCTTTCCCATACTGCAAACGGCAAAACTGATGCTGCCACCGATAACGGTCCACCACGGCCAGGCAATCCTTACGGGGGTGCCTAAAAGTGCATCCGACCACCAGGTCAGGATATAGGGTTGGAGTAAAAGGACTGTCGAACACCCTGCGGCCAGGGCTGCGACAACACTTTTTACGTTCCCTCTTTTTGTCAGTACGGCACATAGGAAAACGCCGAGCATCCCTGCATACGAAAAGCTCATCACTCCTAAAGCAAAATCGACAAGTGATTGCCCTCCAGCGCTTTGCATAATCGCGGCGATTACTGCAAAGGCTGTTAAAGCAACACCCATAAACACAACCATTATACGGGATTCTTTCAGTTGGCTTCCTCCACTTTTAGATTTTTTGCCGAACCTTTCCTTCAATGGAAGGTATATGTCTGAAACCAGGCTGCTGGTCATCGAGTTTATTGCCGAGTTGAAGCTTGACAGGGCGGCGGCAAGAAGGCCGACCATCATAAGCCCCAAGACTCCTGATGGCATATAATTGAACATATATTGAGGAAATACCTGGCGACTGTCACTCAGGGTATCTTCAGGAAATGAAGCCCCCATCAGTTGCGGACAAGCATAGAAAATATATAGTAACAGTCCGATAATCATAAAAATCAAAACGACTGGCAGAGATATAATCTGAGAATAAATCAGTGAAGTAGTCGCCTTTTTTACTGATTGGCAGGTGAGCTGTCGCTGAACAAATTCCTGATCTGTACTATATTGTGCAAATTTGAAAATTGCGCAAGCTACCAGCGCTCCTACAAGGTTATATGGTTCAGTAAAAGAGAATTTTGTATCGATAACCTGTAGTTTGTTCATTTCTCCTCCATCAGACAATGAGGCATGTTTCAAAGCATCAATCGTCTCAGGCAATGAAACGGGTATAGAATTATAAAGCAGCAAGATTGCTGCTATTCCTGTTCCAATGACAAGCAAAATCTGTATGGTATCAATATATATAAGCCCTTTGATGCCTCCTGCCATAGTGTAGATAGTACTAATAATACCGAGTATAATGATTGAGAGAATAAGATTCGGCATATAGATATCGTTATAAATCATAACGGATACGGCAATTGCAGCAATAAAAATCCTGGACCCGGAAGTGAGTAATTGCCCTAAAAGGAACATGATGCTGGTCGCCCCTTTGGCCCCGTTCCCAAACCGCTCCCCCAAATAACCATAAATGGTAATTGTATTTGCTTTGTAAAGAGCTGGCAAAATAATATATGCCGCAAGTACCCCCCCCAATATGGCGCCTACACTCAGCATAAGGTAGGTCATGTTGCTGTCGAAAGAGATTTGAGGCGCCCCTACAAAAGTACCGGCACTAATGGAAGTTCCCACAGCGGCAAAAGCGACAAGCCACATCGGCATGCTCCTGCCTCCAAGGAAATAGTCATTGATATCTTTGTTCTTCCTGGAAAAAACCATGCCGATCGTTATAAGCGTACCGAAAAAAAAGATGATAATGCCCCAATCAAGTAATGTCATTATGTAATTGTTTTGTTATAGATAATTCGTTTAAGGTTAATTGATTAATCAAGGTTGTAAGTTCTTCATTCAATAATTCCCCCTTGATTTATTAATTCCTGTTGAATGTCCTTATAATCCAGGCTTCGCGGAGTTTTGTTTGATTGTACAGATAATGCTGCTGCTACTCCTGCCGCATGACCCGTGGCCCCACAGGTCGCCCCGACACGAACAGACCCCATTGCTTCACGATCTGTGGAAATACATCTTCCCCCTACAACCAGGTTCTCGATTTTCTTCGGTAAAAGCGCCCTGAACGGGATTTGATAAGGTAAAGGGACATACATTTCATGCATCCCGCTTTGTCCTTTTGGAGGATGAACATCAATCGGCCAGGTTCCCAAAGCAATGGAATCCGGAAATTTACGGCATGAAACGACATCTTCTTTTGTCAGCATATAAACGCCATCAAGCCTCCTCGTTTCGCGGATACCAATTGTTGAGGCGGTTTTCATCAGCCAGCTATGCTGAAATCCTTCACATTCCCTTTTGTAATAACCGGCTATCACATGGGCATTTTTCCTGGCCTCTATTTCCGCCGTTGTCAATTCCTCTGCATTAATAGCTGAACCATAGACCCTGGTCGTATTCACCCAGGGATATTTTTCCCTCATTCCTCCAAACCAGGGGCCACCAAAAAAAGGTAATTCTCCTCTTTGTGCTGCTTTTCTTAATTTTCCCCGGTCAATATAAATATCCCTTCTTCTGGAAGTATAATCTGATAATACAGGCTCTTTTAAAAAACCCGGTTCCGGTCCAATTGGTATTATTGATTCCTCCTCAAGCCCAATCTTACCTTTGGATTCTACATCCGCCAGATAAAAAGGTAAAGTCATTGGTTGCAATTCCGGCGAAATATGAAAAGTTTCATTTGCACGTGCAAATACATCCCCGTTTCCGGTACAATCGACAGTAACTTTTGCTTTGATTGCCTTCCGTCCATCTACATTCTCAATTAAAACTCCTTTCATGCAATTATCATCAATTATGACATCTGCCATCCAGGTGTGTAAAAGACATTTTACCCCATTTTTCAGGAGCATTTCATCGGCCACTAACTTCATAATCTCCGGATCGGAATTTAACACCCAACTCCTGTTATTTTCTGCTCCTCCTTTTTTTTCAGCTAAGGAAATCCATTTACCCAAAACGCCATTTACACAACGTTGATATGGTCTTAACCAGTTATTAAATCCGGCGAGTGTGATCACCAGCCCGTTGGTCCACATTCCCCCAAAGGAGCCCATCGCCTCAACAATCATTGTGTTAGCCCCGGCCCGAGCTGCACCAATAGCTGCCCCAATACCGGCAGGCCCCCCCCCAATAATTAAAACATCGACTTCATCGATTATGTCAATTTCTTTTTCTTTTTCTAAATAGGTATTTATCCTCATATAATTCTTTTTTTATTCATTGTAATTTCCTTTTTCATCTTTCAGGGGTCTGCCGCGCCAGAAATTAGCGAGTATTGAACCAGTTATATTCATTAAAGGCCCAAAAACAGCCGGGCCAAGGCCAACAGTGGCAATTTTCCCCATCTCCAATGCCAGACCGGAAGCCAGTCCGCCATTTTGCATGCCTACTTCAAATGCAATTGTACGACGGTCCCTTTCGGGCATCCGAAAAAGCCATGCTAAAAAATAACCCAACGTGTAGCCACCCAGGTTGTGCAACAAGCTGGTAAAAACGAGGGTAACCCCCACAACCAAAAGGCTTTCACGGCCGGCAGCAGTAATAACAATCACGATAACAGCAATTCCAACCATGGAAACATAGGAAAGAATGATGTCTATAATCTTTTTATCGCCTTTAAATGACTTATTGAAAAGGTATGCACCAACAATAGGCAGTAAATAAAACCAACCCATCCTTTTTACAAAATAAACAATGAATTCAGACATGCTTGCATTTTGTGCTTTGACAAAAACCAGGCTCGTAAGAATCATTACAATTGGGAAGGATACAAGTTGAATGATCTTCGACCGCCTACTTGTGCCCTTTATGTTTAAAAAAAGATTAAATATAAAACCGGCAACGATGGGAAGAATTATCATGTTTAGCATATCGAGCATCATCGCCCAGGGATCGACTTCAACCAACGTTCCTGCCAGGTATTTCATGAGCAATGGTGTAATAAGCGGTGAAAGAAGCGTGGTTATCGCTGCCAGCGTCACTGCCAGGGGAACATTGGCCCGCGCTAAAAACGACATTACGTTAGATGCAAGCCCGCTTGGAACGCATCCTATCAAAATTATACCTGCTGCTATCTCTGAAGGAAAATCAAAAATTCTGGAAATAGTCAGGGCAACCAATGGCATGATTGAATATTGAGCAAAAATTCCAATGATAACCCCTTTGGGCATTTTGATAATTCCAATAAAATCTTTAAAACTCATCTGAGATCCCATGCCAAACATGATCAACTGCAACAAGGGGACTATTAAAAGACTAAACTCAAAATCACCAATTGCAGTGAAATACTGAGGATAAAACATGGCAGCAGAAACACCTGTAAATATCCATAAAGTGTAAGATAATCCTTTTGTTGATTCAAAACCCCTTACACTAACAGCGAGCGTGATAAAGAACAAAATCAGTATTGGTCCGCCTGACGCCGTATTTCCCGTCAGCAACATAACCAGGGCAGTTAATAAGAATATTCCGGCAAGGCCCAGTACTAACTTGTGAAAGTTCATTTTTCTCATTTTTTTGATTAAAGTAAAATTAGCTCCAGGGCCTGTCATGGGAACGTTTTTTATCCCATTCGGGGGTTGGTTCGAAGTACCCGTTATCTTCCTGAATTAAATGTTTCTTCACCTCTTCGTCGTTCAATTCAATTCCCAACCCCGGTGCATCCGGCGGGACATTGGCAAAACCTTTGGTGATCAGTTGCCTTCCATCAGTGGTCTTTACCAGGTTTTCCCACCAGGGAAGGTCAACGGAATGGTGCTCCAGCGCCAGAAAGTTTTGCGTGGCTGCGGCACAATGTACTGCGGCCATGAAGGAAACGGGTGTACCCGCCTGGTGCATGGCCATGGCCACGCCGTGTTCTTCCGCGTAATCGCCGATCCGTTTAGTCTCCAAAAGTCCTCCTGAAGTAGCCAGATCCGGGTGGACAATATCAACCGCATGGGTATCGATCAGCGGTTTGAAGTTTTCCAGCAGGTAAATGTCTTCTCCGGTGAGCAGGGGGGTCTCCAGGGCATCTGACATGGTTTTCCACTGGTCGGTGAATTCCCAGGGAACAAGATCTTCCAGCCAGGCCAGCCTGTATTTCTCCAAAGCCCTGCCCAGACGTATCCCGTTGTTTAAATCAAAATGGCCGTAATGGTCCGTGGAAAGCGGTATATCATATCCAACCATACCGCGTACGTTTTCAACGATCCTGGCCAGTTCGTCCAGCCCCTTGTCCGTGATTTGTACCTGTGTAAACGGATGTTTGGTATTTGCTAAAGACATATAACCACCGTACCATATTTCAAGGTTGCCGTTGTCCTGCCAGAATTTCTGGTTCACCAAAGTGCCGGGTATGTTTACCAGTTCCCGGATGGAAACATCCATTTTGAGCCAGGTATAGCCTTGTTCCTCAATACGGTACTTAATGAGTCTTTGCTGGTCTTCGGGAGATGCGGACTGGGGCGTATCAGCGTATAATCTCACTTTATCCCGGTATCTTCCACCTAACAACTGCCAGGCCGGTACCCCGTAGGCTTTACCGCATAAATCCCACAACGCCATTTCCACACCCGAAACACCACCACCCTGACGACCGTGACCGCCAAATTGTTTAATGATCTTAAATATCATTTCTACATTACACGGGTTTAGACCGAGAATCCGGCTTTTTAACATCAGGGCGTAACGGGGGTCGGCTTTGTCCCTTACTTCCCCCAAACCATATATTCCCTGGTTGGTATCGATCCGGATAATAGCCGTACCTTTAAGCACCGACGTGACAGCATAACGCAGGTCCGTTATTTTTAAATCTGAAGGACTTGACGCGCGTGAAACTTTCGAGGTGGTTTGGGCAATGATATCTTCGACCGGCAAGGTCATTAAACCTCCTAAAGTGATCCCTCCAAGCGCCGCTTTTTTCAAAAAATTACGCCGGTCTTTCTCTGAAGACGGGTTAGCACTATTTGTTTTAATAACTTCTTTAGTTGTTATGTTTTCCCGTTCCCTGCTTTCTTCAGTAATTTGCTGCAAAATCTTTTTCATTATGTTTAAAATTTTAAGTTCTTAAAAATTTGATCAATTATTTTTGTGATTGTGTTTCAATAAATTAATAAACTACCAAGTCCTGCCTTTTAAATAGTTATCCAATTCTTTCCTTGACATAGGCGCCTGCTCAGGATTCTCACTGACCCACTTTAAAAAATGTTCTTTAATCTCGTCTGTCCAACGGGTATCTATCTGTCCGGGGGTGTATATCCCCTCCCGGAGCATCTGGTGACCGAACGCGTCTTTTAACTGGATGAATTCGCCAGTGAGAATAACTTCTTCAACCAGGTGGGATGGGACAAAAATTACTCCTGCCTTTTTTGCCACCACTACATCGCCAGGCACACAGGTTGCCCTCCCAATCCTGGTAGGTATGTTTATTCCCGTAAGCATCATGTTTGTAATGTATGAAGGATCAAACCCCCTGGTGAAGGCATTAAACCCCTCAATTCCAGACAGACCTTCAGCATCCCTGGCACCAGCATCGAAAACAACCCCTGTTTTTGATCGTGAATAAATTGAATTGCCCAAGTTATCACCAATCAATGTGCCATCAACCACCTTCCCATATCCCGCCGCCACATACACATCGCGTTCCCTAAGCCTGTCAATAGGCCATGAATTTGATGCCCCAATCCTTCCTTCTTCCTTCCCCTTTTCCATTATTTTATCGTTCACATCCGGCCGGCTGGGCATATATACTGCCGTTAACGCTCTTCCTGAAAAAGGCCTGTCCGGGTGTAACATTTCCCAATCACCTTCGTATTGGTTAAAATATCCTTTATTCCTCAACACACTCCATATTTCCTCTATTGAAAGTTTAAGAAGCCTGTCCATCAGACTATCCGGTACTTTCGGCCTTCCATCTTCAAATCGTTCACCCTCCCACTCGGAAGTGTAGAACATCATCAGATCCCTCGATGGCTCAATCTGCGCGATAGCCAGAGAAGAAATAAAAATTCCAATAAATAAAACTAACTTTCTCATATCCTGCTTTTTAGATTAGTATCTTCGTCATTAATCTTAACTTCCGCCATTTAGCTACTTGATTGACCATCTTTTTGTAATCCCAAGACAGGTTCAACCTTCTCATCTCTCGGGGTTTTACCACGCCAGAAATTAGCAAGTACCGAGCCGGTGATATTCATTAAGGGTCCAAAAACAGCCGGGGCAAGACCAACAGTAGCAATTTTCCCCATCTCCAATGCCAGACCGGAAGCCAGTCCGCCATTTTGCATGCCTACTTCAAATGCAATTGTACGACGGTCCCTTTCGGGCATCCGAAAAAGCCATGCTAAAAAATAACCCAACGTGTAGCCACCCAGGTTGTGCAACAAGCTGGTAAAAACGAGGGTAACCCCCACAACCAAAAGGCTTTCACGGCCGGCAGCAGTAATAACAATCACGATAACAGCAATTCCAACCATGGAAACATAGGAAAGAATGATGTCTATAATCTTTTTATCGCCTTTAAATGACTTATTGAAAAGGTATGCACCAACAATAGGCAGTAAATAAAACCAACCCATCCTTTTTACAAAATAAACAATGAATTCAGACATGCTTGCATTTTGTGCTTTGACAAAAACCAGGTTCGTAAGAATCATTACAATTGGGAAGGATACAAGTTGAATGATCTTCGACCGCCTACTTGTGCCCTTTATGTTTAAAAAAAGATTAAATATAAAACCGGCAACGATGGGAAGGATTATCATGTTTAGCATATCGAGCATCATCGCCCAGGGATCGACTTCAACCAACGTTCCTGCCAGGTATTTCATGAGCAATGGTGTAATAAGCGGTGAAAGAAGCGTGGTTATCGCTGCCAGCGTCACTGCAAGGGGAACATTGGCCCGCGCTAAAAACGACATTACGTTAGATGCAAGCCCGCTTGGAACGCATCCTATCAAAATTATACCTGCTGAAATTTCAGGAGGAAAATTGAAAATGTTTGAAATTAACATAGCAACAAAAGGCATAATTGAGAATTGAGCAAAAATTCCAATAATAACGCCTTTGGGCATTTTGATTATTCCAATAAAATCTTTAAAACTCATCTGCGATCCCATGCCAAACATGATCAATTGCAACAAGGGAACTATCAAAAGGCTAAACTTAAAATCACCAATTGCCGTGAAATACCGGGGATAAAACATGGCAGCCGAAACACCTGTAAATATCCATAAAGTATAAGATAATCCTTTTGCCGATTCAAAACCCTTTACACTAACAGCAAGGGTGATAAAGAATAAAATAATCAAAGGGCCCGCGTTGACAAGATTCCCTAATAAGGCCATGATCAGGGAAATGATTAATAATAAGAATGAAAAACCCAATAATAACTTATAAAAATTAAGTTCGTTCATAATCCATCGTTGTTACTTTAATCTTTCTATTTTTTAACCTGCCAACCTTGCTGTTATTACTCTGTATATTCCTGAAGCAGTTTAAGCATTTCACGGTCAAGCTTATGTCCATGGAAGTCTTCGTATTCGACATCTTCACGTCCGCTGTCAAGGATTCCGAAAGGGCCGTAGAAATTCCACAAAGCCCATCCGAATTTTGCCTCTTTCCATTTCTCGAGCCAGCTTCGCATCCAGGCTAATGTTACATCGTGCGGTGTCCGGTTATAAACGCCAAACTCGCCTACAAACACGGTCTCTCCCTGATCGGCAATTTTGATCCAGGGGTCAAAATAATCATTAATAGGCCACTCAGGGTCGAAATCAGCAGGCACCGGGCCGATCTTACCATCGGCCCCGATTTCATAAGTCCCGGGTTTCTGCCTGTCTATGCCAGCCCTGTATTTGATATCGGCAGGAAAGACCAACTTGTCACCGCCAGGCGGTTTGATTGAAAATTCACTGAATATCAGGTTCACACCATCTATGTTCTCGAACGAAACTTGCTCCGCTGCAAACGGAAGCGTGATGGTATATTCCCGGTCATAGATGTTCTGGTATTCCTGGTATTGTTCGTTCCAGATGACCTCTTTCCATTCTCCTTCTCCGCCTCCCGGTTCAAATGTTTTCTCCCATAGGACTGTTCCATCGGCTTTAACTGTAAGTACAGCCTTACGCACCACCTGATGTACCCGGATCGCGATTTCAGTATTCGCCTTAAAATCCGATTTTAACACGAACGGGCCGGCGGCCTCCGGTTTAGCAGGTCCGTACAGCCTCCCGATAATGAAGGGCATTGGCCAGGCAGGCCTGGGATACTCGGGGACGTTGGTTCCGGGTTTCATATAATGGGAAATGTTGCCAGGCACATATCCCCTGCATGCCTGGACCACGTTGGGTGCGTCCACAAGTTCCGGAACAGGTTCTTGTGACACATTCATTCCGTCGACAATGATCAGTCGACTGGGATCAACCCGGTGTATCGCTTCAATGGCACGCCGGTGCACGCTGAGAAAATTTCCTTTTGTCGTCTTTGGTTCATTCATCAGGTTGAAGAAGATATATTCGTGAGACACATTCTTATAACGTTTGGTAAACATCTCCCAATGCTCCAGAAAAATAGCGATCTTCCCTTCATTTGTCCAGAAATCTGATCCTCCGTCCGGATTGTCGTAAGGGTGATAACCTATCGGGTGATGAAAATCGAGCAAAATATGTATGCCGTACTTCTGTCCAAAGCCGATTGCATCATCGATCCATTTCAGCCGCTCCTCATCAAAAGCGCGTATATCTCCCGGAACCGTGTAACACCGGTAATCCAAAGGCAACCGGGCAAAATTGAAACCCCAATCGGCCATCCACTTAAAATCGTTTTCGGGGTATGGCTGCGGTGAGCTGTATGTCGCGTTAGCCCATGGGGTGTACATGTTTCTTAAATTAAAGCCATGTAATCGTGAGAAATCCACGTTGACAGGTTCATCGGGTTCATCCGGTTCGTCTTCATCTCTTGAAAAGATAGAACATCCGGCAAGAAACGTCAATAAAATAATTATTTGAAGACTAAACAGAATCTCTTTTTTCGGGAACCTTATGAGTGTTTCCAAAAACCGGCATCTTTTGTCATTCTCTGTGTCTTTCATCTTTTTTGTTTTATTTTGTACATGTTATTATTCCTGTTGAATTAATTCTTTGTCAGAATAACGGAACTGGTATTGACCGGAACCCAAATCCAGGTTCACGCCAATTTCTGATTGTTGCAGGCTTTTTTTCATTTTGGAAGTTATTGGTAATGAGTTTACCGTTAATTCTTCTGTTTTTGCCCATGGTAAGATAACAGTTGCCGTTGTATTAGCCGGTATGATAATATCATAAATGAAATTTCCACCACTGAGCTCCCATGCAGATTTTACCAAGCCATACATGGATAAGAATTCAGCGCTCGCATGGCCCAACCCGCCTCCGGGATGCGGGCTGAAAAGAATATGTTTATAGCCCGGATTTTGAGGGTCAATACTGATCCCGGCAACATGACTGTAAAGCCATTCTCCGATTGCCCCGTACGCATAATGGTTGAAACTGTTCATACTTATATTTTGAAATGAACCGTCCGGTTTCTGTCCGTCCCAGCGTTCCCAGATGGTGGTCGCCCCCCGGGTAACCGGATATAACCAGGAAGGATACTCCTTTCTTTTCAGCAGCATGAAGGCCAAATCATCGCGGCCAATGTCTGATAAGGTCTGGCACAGTAAAGGTGTCCCTACAAAGCCAGTTGTAAGATGTCCAAACTTTTCAACATCTTCAGACAAGTACTTAGCCGCTTCCGGCACAAGTTCGTCAGGCAACAAATCAAATGAAAGCGCCAGCACGTAGGCAGTTTGGGTATGGGATACCAATCGCCCGTTTGGGGTAACAAATTCAGCAATAAAGGCTTTTTTAATGTTATTTGCCAATGCCGTGTATATACCGGCATCAGTTTTATTGCCGATGATTGCTGCAATTTTGCCCAACAAACCAATCGAATAATAATAGTATGCAGTGGCTATTAAATCTTTTTCAGTGGTTGCCCCGGTATAATCGGAACGTGTGCTTGCAAAGGCCAGCCAATCCCCAAAGTGGTCATCACCCGTCCAAAGGTTATCATCCCCTGCGCGGGTTCTCATGTATTCGACCCATGCCTTCATACCGGGGTATTGTTCTTCCAAAATGCGTTGATCTCCATAGGTACAGTAAACTGTCCGGGGAACTATGACCGATACATCGGCCCATGCAGTTGAGCCGCCGTCCCCTTTAAACCCGTATCCTTTTAAAACATCGGGGATAACATGCGGAACCCTGCCATCGGGCAGTTGATCTGCGACAACATCTTTCATCCACTTGGTAAAAAAAGCAGCCACGTCGAAGTTAAAAGCTGCTGTCCTGCTGAATACCTGGGCATCACCTGTCCAGCCAAGCCGTTCGTCCCTTTGGGGGCAGTCTGTCGGCACGTCGAGGAAGTTCCCCTTCTGGCTCCACTGAATATTTTGTTGTAAGCGGTTGATCAATGAATCCGAGCAGGTAAATGTTCCGGTTGGTTTCATTGCCGAATGGATTACAACGCCGGTGATCTGGTCCGGCTTTGGCAAGCCGGGAAATCCCTCCAGTTTTACATACCGAAAGCCGTGAAAAGTAAAATGAGGCTCAAAAGTTTCTTCACCGGCGCCATTAAGAATATAAGTGTCAGTCGCTTTAGCCTTTCTGAGGTTTTCAGTGTAGAAATTACCTTCTTTATCCAGTACTTCCGCGAATTTCAAGGTAACCTTATCACCTTCATTTCCCTGAACTCTCAACCTGACCCAGCCCACCATATTCTGCCCCATATCGAAAACAGTTTCGCCTTTAGGAGTTGTAAGCAATCTGACAGGCTTTATTTCCTGTACGGCCTTCACCGGTACCCCCTGAGAAGCCACAAGTATGTTTTTAGGATGGTCAAGTAAGCTTACGTTCCCCCAACTGCTATCATCAAAATCAACGGCCGACCAGTTTTTCATTTCAAGTCGGGCATCATAGGTTTCCCCATTGTAAATATCAGATTGCAGTATCGGGCCTGTAGTTGTTTTCCAGTTCGCGTCGCTAATCAGTGTTTCATGGGTTCCATCCGTATAATTAACTTCCAGTTGTAACAAAAGCGCCAAGGTGTCTCCATAATAGCTGTGTCGTGGCTTCCACCCAATATTCCCGCGGAACCAGCCATCTCCAAGTATGGCTCCAATTGTATTCTTTTCACGGAGCATCGGGGTGACATCGTAGGTTTGGTATTGCAGTCGCTTGTTATAGCTGGTCCAACCGGGGGTAAACAACTCATCGCCGACTTTCTCTCCATTCAGGAATAGTTGATATAAGCCCAGTGACGTTATATAAACCCTGGCCGAACTTATTTTTTTTGCTATTGAAAATTCTCTTCTGAAATACTGGCATGGGCGTGATCCGTCAACTTTTTTCTCCTCTTTCACCGCAACCCACGATGCAGTCCATAATTTTGGGTCTAATATACCTGTTTCCCAATAAGCCGGCTCACTCCAATCAGATATTTTACCCTTGTTATCCCAAATCCGCACCTGCCAATAGACCCGTTTCTTCGATTTCAAAGCGGGGCCTTCATAGATAACGTTCACTGATTGATCACTTAAAACTTTCCCTGAATCCCAAATCAAAAATTTTTTTTTGTTCAGTTCGGAGGGTGAACCTGCTACCCGGATCTCACAGGCTGTTTGTTTGACGTTCTCCTCATCTGAAAGAATTTGCCAGCTAAGCCTTGGCTTTTTTACATCAATGCCAACGGGGTTTATGTGATATTCACAAACGGGATTTGACACACTTGTCTTTGCGATAACGTAATGGGACATTAGGCTGAAAACCAAAAATAGTGATAAGATACAGGGTAAATGCTTTACATTTTTCATGATGTTGTCAGTCAGATTTGCAGTTTCAAATTATCTTCGAGAATGGTCAATTATCAACAATTATTGGATTTATGCTCCAATAATATCTTTTAACTGCCACGGATCCCTTTCCGGACGTGAACGCATCCGATTTGCTTCATCATCATTGATAAATTCCTCTTTTCCCGGATCCCATTTTAGTTTGCGTTGAAGTTTCATGGCTATATTACCCATATGCGACATGGTCGATGTACGGTGCATATCTTCGGCGGGGTGATAAGGTTCTTTCCCTCCCTTAATACATTCGATGAAATTAACGAACTCGTTGGTGGCCGTATACAAATGAGTTTCATTTTCTCCTATTTCCGAATAAAGGATGTCATCCGAACTGGCCTGAAGTTCTTTGTTCCAACCTTTAATTCTTAACCAACCATCTGTGCCTTCACAGCCTATTTCAACCGTGTCAGTACTGTACACTTCCAAAATAACGCCATTCTCGTAACGGTAGATAAGATTGTACTTATTGAAGGTATTGTAAATCCCTTCAGATGGTCTGGAGCCAATACCCTCTACCTCAACCGGTCCCCACTTTTCGGTGCCATTGCACCATTGTGCATCGTCAATCAGATGCGCCCCCCAGTCGGTCAGGCTACCCCCCGAATAATTCTCGACCCACCTGAAATTCCAGTGGCACTGATCAGGAATATATGGGATATAAGGCGCCGGACCTAACCACATTTCATAATCAAAGTAATCGGGTACCGGTTGTATTCTGTCGTTTGTATTGTATCTTACCAGGTATTTACCTTCCAATCCCACACGAATTTTCAGTAATTTGCCTATGCGTCCGTTCCTTACTAATTCAGCCATGCGGTGATAAGGTTGCTTCGACCGGTCTTCCAGACTGGTTTGGAAGACTTTGCCGTATTTTTTTATCTGATCAACCAGGATCCGTCCGTGTTCAATGGTCAGGGTCGGCTTTTCGCAGCAAACATGTTTACCAGCCTGCATGGCCAGGATTGATAAATGGACATGCCAATGATCAGGTGTTGTGATTTGCACGGCATCAATATCCTTTCGCAACAATAACTCCCTGAAATCACGGTATCCGGATGCGTCATTATTCTGATACTTTTTATTGGTAAAACCAACCGCTTTCTGCAAACGTCGGGCATCCACATCACACACAGCCACAACCCTGCATGCATCAATGTCCAGATAATTCCGTTGGTTATATGCCATGCCATGATCTCCCATACCAATCATACCAATGTTAACCCGGTCATTGGCCCCCTTTACGCATGAAGGTATAATCGTCGGAAGGACAATTACCCCACTGGTTGCCAATGCGGTTTTTTTCAAAAATTCCCTTCGATCTGTTTTCATTTTTCTATATGTTTGTTTATTAGACTATTATATTAGTTATCTGTACATGGTACAATATTCGTTAAACAGCCCAAGTACGTAGTTATTTTTCCATATATTCCTGAAGAAGCTCCAGCATTTTCCGGTCGAGCTTGTGTCCATGGAAGTCCTCATATTCAACATCTTCGCGCTCGCTATCCAGAATGCCGAACGGACCGCTGAAGTTCCACAACGCCCAGCCAAACCCCGCCTCTTTCCACTTTTCAAGCCAGCTTCGCATCCATGCTAATGTCACATCGTGCGGTGTCCGGTTGAATGCACCCCACTCGCCTACAAGCACAGTCTCCCCTTGGGCGGCTATGTCGATCCACGGTGCGAGGTATTCGGAAAGCTGCCACTCGGGATCGAAGTCAGGCGGCGCCGTAATCTCGCCATCAACACCGATCTTGTAACTTTCTGGTTTCTTTCCGGAAGCAATGTCGGTTGTGAAGATCATCTTTTTGCCGCCAGGCTGTCTGACCGAGAATTCCGTGAACATCAGCCAATCGCCGTCGGTGTTCTCGAATGATATTTCCTTCGCTGACGACGGAAGCGTGAAGGTGTATTCCCGGTCATAGATATTCTGATAGCGACCCCATGACTTCGAGTAAACAACCTCCTTCCATTCTCCGTCGCCGTCTTTCGGCTCAAAAGTTTTTTTCCATACAGTCATTCCATCGGCCTGAACAATGATGGCTGCTTTCAGCGATACCTGGTGCACCCTGATAGTGATCACAGTTCCTTCTCTGAAATCCGATCTCAGTACGAACGGACCGGCAAGTTCCGGTTTTTGAGGGCCATACAACCGACCTGTAATGAAAGAAGACGGCGGCCATACCGGTTTTGGCCAATAGCCTGTTCCCGATCCGGGTTTCTTGTAGTGAGAAATTGTACCTGGTGTATAACCGCGCGTTGCCTGGATCACGTTTGGAATATTCAGAAGCTCCTGAAGAGGTTTTGACGCAGTGTCCAACCCATCAATAACAATTATTCGTTTGGGGTCTATCTGGTGGATCGCTTCAATCGTGCGTAAATGTACCTTGAAGAAATTCTCTTTTGTTGTCCTGGGTTCGTTAATCAGATTAAAGCTAAGGCATGTGTGGGGAACATCTTTATAACGACTGGCAAACATCTTCCAATGTACTACAAAAATATCAAGAGCCCTTTCATCTGTCCATAAATTACCTGTTTCCTCATCATCATCACCAAGTCCTACACGGTATCCCGGAGCCCGATGGAGGTTGATGCACACGTGGATGTTGTACTTTTGTCCGAATTCGATAGCTTCGTCGATCTCTTTCAGACGCGCCTCGTCAAAGGCCAGCGGGTTATCGGGGAATGTATAACAACGATAATCCAGAGGTAACCGGGCAAAATTAAATCCCCACTCTGCCATCAACCTGAAATCTTCTTCATAATAAGGTTCAGGGGACTCGAAAGAAGCATTGGCCCCAAGTGTGAATTTGTTTCGCAAGTTGAAGCCATACCATTTCGATGTATTAATGCCCCCGATGATTTGGGCAGGGCTGACAGGGGGCGCCGTCAGCCGTTTCAAAATATCCAGACACTCCATCATCGCCCTCCCTGTATGATAGGCCCCTTTCCATTCATTGGCTTTGTCTCCGGCCGGCCTTTTATCAGTGCCAATAATCCAGAACCATTCCCCTTTTTCCCAGTCTACCTGATGTTTTTCGATCCAATCAAGCGTTTTATCAAAATAATTCAAATACTTTGCATCATGGGTAAACTCGAACATGGACAGAGAGGATACTAATCCTTCTGCCTGTACCCACCATGCTTTGTTCATCTGATCCGCTGGTTTATTAAACTGTCCGCTTTGATAGAACCCCCCTCGTTTGTGGTCGAATCCGTACCGTGTGGAATAGTTAAATAGCGTACGATACAGATCAAGAAGCGGTGCGTTTGAAAGATTGACCGCTTTGCATGCATCAGCCAGCAGCCAGATGTTTTCAACATCGTGTCCATAGGACACGCGGTCATATCCGTCAGAAAGGATCGGCGTCCAATCGGGAGCATATTTATCGGTACAGGCTCCAATATTCTTGCGAACGATGGCATTGCTTTGAATTTGGATGAGTTCCAGCAGCCGTTCCCTGGCAAGGGAGTTCCCGGAAATCCGGTAGTATGCAGTCATGGCTTCCATCAGGTGCAGATGGGTGTTCATGAGCTTAAACGAATTGGGAACCTCCAGGGGACCTTCTCCCCTGAGGTCCTCAGAAGCGGGTGCCCAGTCAGAAAGAAAGACCTCGACATAGCCTCCATTCAACCGATCGCGGGCGTTATTCTCCAGCAAGCCAAAGAGCCTGTCGGCCAGTTTTAATGCTCCACTGTCTTTTGAAGCAGTTGCATATTCTGATATAGCATACAAAACAAAGGCTTGTCCGTACAAATACTTGTTGGCATCGATAACAGTGCTACCGGAGCGATCCACTTTCCAGTAAAAGCCACCATTCGTTTCATCCCACATCCGGTTCTTGAGAAACTCGTATCCCTGCCTGGCGACAGGCAGATTCACTTCAGAATCCCTGCCCGTGTTGACCAACCTGGAAAAATACCAAACCATCCTCGCCTGGGTGACGATCATCTTGTTTGCAGGCCCTTCCTTATGCCGGCCCTCCAGGTCCTGATCCAGAATGAACCCACCGTACTCCTTGTCGATCGAGTTGGAAAACCAAAATGGAATGATGTTCTTGTTGAGGATCTTCTCAAGCCGGCGCTGATAATCTGCAGCCTTGATCACGGAAATTCGATCTTCAGTATATGCCCCAAAGGACAGCATATGGCTCAGAAAAACTATACTTATCAGCGCCAGAGTAATATGTAATTTCATTTTCTGTTTCATTTAATCATTATTAAATATCTGTACACAACACGATATCTGTTAAATAGTCCAAATAGGTATTGTAGTTACCCCGGATAAAAATTAACGGAAGATCTTTATTCGCATTTATGGGGGTTACCGGACGATATATTTTAATTTTTCCCTTACTGATAAGTTCCGGTTTTTCCCAATTTACACCTGTATCCCTGGTTGTCCATTTTTCGATGTACCACTCCTTGTCCGATTCCCTTGACAGATAAAAAGTTTGACCACCGCCCTTGACAAACTCAATCCCGCCAAAATAACAATTCTTACCTGCCGGTACTTCTATTGGTTGTCCGGCATTGCAGATCGTTCGAATATCAAAAGCGGAACCATTCCATCGGGCATATTTATAGATGGCATTATTGGCGTTTGTATAAGAAGCAAAGGCTATCGTTGGCGTTGAGGACAGCGCGAGGTCAAACATTCGTGTAGATTCTCCAGTTTTCACTGTATAGACAGTGGAGAATTTAGTCGGGGTTAACGGTAAATTTGCCCCATCCAATCCTCCTGTAATATCTCCGTTGACAATCCGAAAATAACCTGATCCGTCAACAGAGCCATAATAAATATTGTGGTCGCCGCCTGCAGCAAGCGGGTGTGAATACATCGCCAAACGGATAACATCGGGATCAGTTTCGCTTCTCTGAAACTTGACATAGTACTGTTTACCGGCAGTTAGCCATATTCGTTCCGGATTCCATGAACCGGTTGAAACGCTGTACGAACGGTATCCCCATGACGTATTGGATACCCGGTAGAATAACCGGAGAATTCCCGTATCCATCAAAAATGCCTGAACATAGGTCACTCGTCCGGAAGATTGAATTATTTGTTCCGCCCCAAACGAAGAAATATCTTCCGGTTTTATCGAAATGCGATAACGAATGGATTGGTCCATATTATGTCGTGCATAAAAAACCATGAGACGATCATCCGGCAAGACTACGATGCAAGGTACATTATGGTCATCAGCTTCATGTGGCCCTGATAAGACATTACGTTCCGTGACGCCCGAATCATGGTCAACAGAGGCAATTCCCATATATCCTTTGGAATCAACATACGTGATATAGGTTTTATCTTTATGGCCCTTATGATGAACTGCCAATGGCGCCGTCCACCACGAATAAGCGGCATCTTTTATTATAAGGGTATCACCTGTTGCTGTAGCTCCTTTACCCTTCACACTCTCCCCTTCAGGTGAATTCCCGCTACAGTAGAAGCAGGAAACAAGAATTAGTGAAGTAATAATGATAGTTATCGAACCTGCAACCTTTTGTTTTTTTGATATCCTCTTCATGTTTTTTCCTTGTTTAGTTCAATTTTATTCATGCAAAAACACTACCCCCTCGTATGGAGCCAGGGAAAGTTGAACCGTTTTTTTCTGTTCATCCACCCCAAATTTTTTCCCGCTCAATTGATCTGTTAATTCCACCTTACCTGCGAACATGTCTGGCTCCAGGGAAATTTTAGCATTGTATGGGGCTACCGAGAAATTGATGACTACCAACGCTTTTTTGTTATTGTATGCCCGTGTAAAAGCAACGACATCCGGATTATCTTTAACTGGTATTTTCTTAATCTCTCCGAGACGTAACACCGCATTTTGATTGCGAAGTTTGAACAGAGACGTATAAAAGCTGAGAAGTTTTTCATCCTTTTCACCGCCGGTGCCGTAATAGTTACGGTTGCCGACTTCCTGCCCCCACCCGATAAACGGTACCCCCGGAATGGTACACATAAATGTCATCAAGGCTTTTGAATATTTTAATCCAAATGATTTTATCGCGGCCGTTCTATCGTGATTTTCTAAAAAGTGTACCCTTAAAAACCTTTTATCCCAATCACTGCCTATAAGTTCCGGCGTTCCTTTCCTCGCATCCGGCCATTTAAATCCACCGTATACGGTCAAATCATAAATGATATTGTCGAGGAACTCTTCATGCGTCATTTTGCCAGCCTTGCATCTTACCGACCAGTCGTAGAAAAAACCATTGTATCCATATCCAGCATCGAAACCATTTTCAAATAACCGGGAAGCATCCCCTTCCTGTAAAAGGATGACATCTTCTTTTACCTTGGAAAGAGACTTCTTGAAATACCTCCAAAAATCCTCAGGTAGCAAGGCAGCCGCATCACATCGATAACCGTCAATATCAAATTCCTGTATCCAGTAAACCCCGACCTCGCCCATGTATTTCCAGACCGGAGGAACGGTATAATCCAGTTTACACATATTCCCCCATTCGGACCAGAACTCTCCGTCTTTCAATTCATAATATTCCGGGTGTTCCCTCAGCAACGGGCTGTTTTGGGACGTGTGATTGATCACCAGATCGATAATGATCTTCATTCCGTTAGCATGGACTTCATGAACCAGTTGACGAAAATCCTCTTTGCTGCCAAATCTCGGATTAAGTGAAAAATAGTCTTTCACAGCATAGGGACCAAGATGGTTCTCTTGAATAGGGGTCAGATAGATTGTGTTTATTCCCAGTTGCTTTAATTCAGGTATTCTCATCTTCAAACCCTGAATCGTACCCTCTCCGGAGGCACCGATTATCGGAGTCTGATAGATGATCGCATCATTTATCCATTGTGGTCTGGAAGGCAGATCCTCTTTTCTTATATTTAATTCTGCAGGGATATTTGCTTCAGGTACGACTTTGAAGCTCCGTTCGTCTGCTTTTACTTTAGTCAAACCATATTTTTGCTTTTCGTTCTCATTATTTGTCACATCAGAAGGGGCTAAAACACCGCCTTCGACTAAAATCTGGTCAATGTAGCATACCGACTGTGGGTTATTCCCGTTTTCAAGGCATAAGCTTTCAAAACTGCTAAGCTGATAAATAAAGCTATAAGGCCCATATACTTTGTTGTTATTCCCGTTTCTGATCATAAAACTCCCTTTACCATTCACATCCCGGCTAATGTATAATGTCATCGGGTAGTTAAACTTTATGGGATACGGGGAGATATACTCCCTGGAATCATCTGATGTCAGGAAAACCCATGTAATATCAATCGTTTCCTGATGTTCTTTTCCTGATCTTTCAGTATATACATCTAAATAAGTCTTACTAACATCCTGCCTGATACCAACATACGGCCCTTTCTCTCCGTTTTCATCGCATAATGAAATTTTTAAAACATCGCCATACCTGGAACTTTCCGGAACACGACAGGAAAACATCAACCTGATAGTTTTCTCCTGTGTCTGAAAAGGATACTTGAAGCCCGATTGATTTCCGTTAAAACTAACTTTCAGGCTTCGTTTGCCCCCGATATAACTTTGCTTGTCAGTAATGGCATCAACAATTTGAAAGTCCTCCTCATTTTGTCCTGTTCTCTTCCAGTTTTTTAATGTTTGGCTGTTTTCTTCAAACTCTTCGTCGAGGATCAGCGTTTTGCCTGGCGCTTTGTAGCCACCGCCAATCGTAAATTTTTCTGCTTTGGAGATCCCTTGCTCACTGTTTTTGTCCAGTTCTTGCGCACAGCCGGGGAAACTTCCCATGATTGTGATGCTCATTGCAATCCACAAAATGATAACAATCTTGTTATGTAATTTCATATTCATGTGCTTTCTGTTTTTTGTGTTCGTGATAAAATAACTTAACATCCGGGAGTTATTTCAACGTTAAATTAAAAGCTGTCATCGAATGGGCAGGAAATGTGTAGGTAAAACCATCATCAAAACAGGGGACTGCTTCACCTGAACTGACTTCCTTTACCAATTCTTCGTCGCCGTTATGAGCAGACAGGTTTGGGCCGTTGACCTGCCATACCCGGGTGGAAGCGATCGATGCATGGTTAATCTTTACGTCTGTTTCAATATCTTTTTCAGAATGCTTATTAAAAACGACGAGATACAAGGTTTTACCATCCCCGGAGAGACTGGCTGTAGCGGTAAGCGCCGAATACGGGGGCCTGGGTGGCAAGCGTTCAAACTTTATGTCTTTAACTTCAACCGTCGCGTTCACCGGATCAGGTGACTGCCCCGCAAGCCACCAATTCATGACAAGCCCCGAACAATCGGGCAAAGTAGTAACTTCCGTTGTAAACTCCGTCCAATCTTTAGCGCTTTCGATACTGGCAATTGGAACAGAATGATGAGTGGCTGACCATCCTCGATCGTCTCCTACTTTTATCCCAAACCGGTACGAACCACACTCACCCATGAAACACGCTTTGAAAGTACATCGGTAAAGGGCTCCCGGTGAAACTTTTAAGGAACCAAATTCCATTGCGTTTGAAAAAAGCATTACAGATGAATGATTTACACCTACGTAGTTTTTCAACTCCAGTTTAATGGTTTTTCCCTCCATAGTTGCCTGGGCGCCGTCAATCCTGTCTTCCACCAAAATGACATGAGGGTTGTCGATGAAACCGCTCCTGGAATTCTCCATCCGCGGCCTGGTTCGCAAATAACCTTCGAATTCAAGTCCTGGGCCGGTTACTTTTGTTTCCACAAGTTGACTGCCGAAATGCTGTGCCCAAAGCCGGTAGAGATAATATCCTGCCATTTTCTTCCATGTCCGGGGATTCTTACCATATTTCGCAATCCCATCGGGATCGAGTATAAATGACCAGTAACCGCCAAGACGCCAGTAATTTGCCATGATCACGTTATTTCCCGGGTTAAGTAGTACCCTCAGGTAATCGGCTGCAAAAAGAGCGGCGGCATAGGGGAGAGGATTGGTATGCGAAAATCCGGCATTATACTCAGTAATTGCTATCGGAATATCCCGGCCTGCATTTTCACGGATAATGCGACGGTATTCGGAAAGAATCTCTTCCAGGTCATCGCCACTTGCCATGCAGGCCCGGGTCTGAATATCTCTCACAGGGTCACCGCCAGCTATATAGGTATGAATACATATAAAATTGGCGACATCCTTTACCATGGACAGGACTATTTTATTCCACAAATCATAAGGGCCAGTGCCTGTTCCCATCAGAGCACCCATTTTAATAGAAGGGTCAATCCCTTTCATCAGCTTAGCACATTCAAGAAACCATTTACTGTACTGTTCAGCCGTGTAACGCTGATATGGCTTGATGTTGTGGTTACCGTGATCCTCTTCATTCCCCATTTCAAAATATTTAACCTTGAAAGGTTCTTCGTGACCCCACGCCGCACGTTTCATCGCCCATGGGTATTCGGGAGTAGCAGGAGCATTGAGATACTCGACCAAATCCGCCTTATCCTTTGCATCTCCTACATACAGCGCCACGTTCATTAGTGGTTCGGCACCCAATGCCTGGCAATATTCTATAAATTCGTCAATACCGAAGACACGATCAGGACGGTTTTCCATAGGACCCACCGCCTTTTTCCAGTCGAATTTATGTACCAGGCAACCTCCCGGATACCGCATTATTTTCACCCCCATGTCTTTAACCAATTGAAGCGCTTCAGGAGCCGGGGAGCGAGTTATGGGATCCCAAACGCCATCGCCGGAGATACCGTAAGGAACGGATTCTGTACTATGGATATCTTTAGAATCTTCGGCGTGAAGATTATTCCCGAATACAAGCGGGTTTACCGGTCCCGGAATGTTGCTCACATCGATTTCTATTTTCCCGGTTCCTGTAATTTTCGATTTTTCTTTTTCGTTTGCAGTTGGACCTAAATTACGAACGCAGGCTAATGTCACCACGATAATAGCGATTAACCCCACCAGTCCAAGCCTTTTTGCTTTTGTCTTCATGTTTTTCCCTTTCATTTTCATTGACATGATTTACCTGCTCCGCGGGCTGGCTGACCTTTCCCTCCAGCGATCACAATCACAGCCTTTAACGGCAGCAGTGTAGCGTCAGCAGGAACAAGCGTTAAGGCGCTTGTTCCTGACTGACTGCTTTCATTGTTTACACAACCCCACTTTGCATTGCTTATTATATACTCAATAGTTAGGGTTTTGGCCCAGATTTGGATTAATAAGGACTTCCTTAGTAGGTATGGGCCACAGATAATTTCTTGTTGGATCAAACGTGCGTATAGCAAGTTGCCTGATCAAACCTGCATTAGCCATAGGTGTAAAGTCAGCTACACCATCTTCGTCAATCTCGGGTGTTTGAGGGAAAAACCAAAGACCGGGCTTAATCACTCTGGAGCGTAATTCCGCAACATTTAACAGTCCATATATGGGAATATTCATTACTTTCTCTGCAAGTCTCCAACGAATAATATCCATGTAACGGAGGCCTTCAAATGCAAATTCCATTCGCCGTTCTGTGCGGACTATTTTCCTGAGTTCTGCCTGATTGGTCGTTGTTACAGCAGGGTATGCCGCCGTATTTCCCGGATCGACGTGATAAGCCCTCGCCCGAACCTGGTTAATTGAGATGAGAACAGACTGGTCTATTTCATTCAGTTCAATCTTAGCTTCGGCATACATGAGCAAGACATCGGCATAGCGCATCAACACGATATCATTTTCTCTCCTTTCATCATCAAGCCATTCTTCGTCAATCCCTTTCTTCCAAAGCAATCCATTGAATGACGCATACATACCAACCGAACGTGTGTCCTGGTTTTTCTGAAGTTTACCGGTTTTAAAGTTCATGATATAAATCGAATCCGGATGAGGTTGATACATATATCCAAGGAACGGGGTTTGAAATTCAACGATGGTAGCCGCGCATCTCGGGTCACGGTTCTTGAACGGCTCACGGGGGTTAAAAAGCGGCGATTCGTCGATCGGAAGGCCGTCCGTGCAAAGATAGGAACAAAATAACTCCCACGAAGGATTAGCCGCTGCCCAGCCACCGGCATTTCTTGGGGTTATATCTCTCCCTTCGGCAGTGCTGTTATAAACAGTCGATCGGGGTATTCCAAATATCATCTCCTTTGGATTTTTGGTTTTGGATAAAAATAAGATGCCATAATCAGGAAATAATTCATAAACACCCAGATCGATACAAGCTTTGGCCGCGTCCCTTGCTGTTGTGTAATCCCCCATGTATAAGGCGATGCGGGCCTTGAAGGCTAATGCAGCGCCTTTGGTGGCATACATAGTTTGAGAACCGCTATACGAAACCGGAAGTTTTGAGGCAGCAAAATCAAAATCTTCATAGATGGCCTGAAGAACCGTATTTTTATCGGTGCGCGACAAGGTAAATGATTCTTCCAGATCAAGCGCATCTGTAAAATAAACCACGTCTCCATAGTGCAAAATCAGCCAGGCATATTTTGAAGCCCGCACGAAACGGGCTTCTCCGGCAAATTTATCAATAGTTGCCTGAGGTACTTCGCCTTCGAGACGACCGAGGTTTGCAAGAACGGCATTGGCCCGGGAGATACATTTATAGGAGTTTGCCCACCCGTTCACAACAAAACTCGTCTGACCCGTAAGAATAGCAGGGCCTATTGGGGATACCTCCCGGTTGGTATAATCGTCGGTGAACTTCTCGTAATAATAATCATAATCATCCTTCGGCCAGAAAACCGATTTATATAAATCATTCAATGCCATCCTCATCTGACTTTCGTCGGTGTACCAGTTTTCGCTGGATCCCATGGATAACGGGTTTAAATCCAGATCGGCGCAGGAGGAAAGCCAGGCCACGCCCGTCAATAAAACTACTTTTAACAATATCTTATTTTTCATGATTAAATTTTTAAAATGTAACGGATAAACCAAATACATAAGAAGCCGTGATCGGGTAACCAGTTACGGCAACTTCAGGATCCCAGCCTTTCGGATAGTTGTCAATGGTAAATAAATCAGAAGCGCTGGCATAGATTCTCACACGTTGCAGACCTGACTTTTGTATCAAAACTGTCGGGACGGTATATCCTAACGTCACGTTTTTAACCCGGAAATAAGCCCCGCTGGTTAACCAGAAATCAGACATGATATAGTTGTTACCTTTACCGGTCAATGAGTACCTGGGATACTTCGCATTTAGATTTTGTTCATCGCTGTTGTACATACTCCATGAATTACCGGCAATATTTTTTGGTACATTCCCAAATTGTGCGATCAAAGGCTCCACCATTTGTCCGCTCAATCGCTTAAGTACTTTCCCGACTCCCTGAAGAACAAATGATACATCAAAGTTCTTATAGTCCAGGTTAACATTTGCGCCGTATAAATAACGAGGTAAAGAACCACCTAATAACACCCGGTCATATTCCGGAGAAATTTTTCCATCGGGGACGCCATCCGGTCCGCTGATATCCATATATTTTACGTCCCCCGGCCTTACTGATGCGCTCGTTTTGGGAGAATTTGCCACTTCTTCCTGCGTTTGGAAGAGTCCATCTGATCGATAACCGTACCATTCGTTAAACTCGCTGCCTTCAATTTTTATCTGGTCACCGATAAATTCAGTTCCTCCCAGATCACCCATGACCGATTTATAATCGGACAAATTCAGGGAAACAGAATATCCCAAATCTCCGGCGCTACCATTCCAGTCCAGTTGGGCTTCCCATCCTTTGGTGTACATTTTTCCCGTGTTTTGATCAGGATTATCAAAACCAATGAAATCCGGTATTTCCAGGGCCAATAACATGTCTTTGGTTGTTTTTTTGTAATAGTCGGCGGTCAGGCGTAACCGGTTATCAAAGAACCCGGCATCCAACCCAAAATCATACGATTCGGTCGTTTCCCAGGAAATATCCCTGATCACATATTGCCATTGGGCAGCAGTAGTTTCAGAAACGACATTGTTTCCCTGGAAAAAAAGTGCGTTACTAAAATTCATGGCTGCCTGATAAGGATAATTTCCAATCCGTTCATTTCCAAGCGTTCCCCAGGAAGCCCGTAATTTAAGGAAAGACAGGCCCCGGATGTTTTTCATAAATCCCTCTTCCGTCATCACCCACCCGGCCGAAAATGAAGGGAAAGAACCCCAGCGATAATCCTCATGGAAACGGGAAGAACCATCGTACCGGATATTCCCTTGTATGAAGTATTTACTTTTATAATTGTACATGATCCGGCCGAAGTATGAACGATAGGCATTCTCGTAAGCATCTCCGCTGTTATTCCTGTATTCAAGAGGCCCCAGGTCCAGGTAGGGAAACGAAGTTAACTCGTACTGATCCCGTGACGCCCCAAGTTTTTCATTAAAGGCATAGTAATCTTCATATCCAGTCATGACATCCAGGTTGTGTTCCCCAAAAAATGTTTTGGTGTAGTTGACCAGGAATTGTTTGGTGATCCTCTTAGCATCGTCTCTTCTTTCATACAATATAGTTTTGGCCTGGTCCTGCAAAGTACTAATATAAACTGTTGGATCATCGGCGGAATAATAAGGGACTTTTTTATTAAAAGTTTTTCCTTTGTTAAAATCCAGTCTTGGTGATACAACAGCCGAAAACTTCAATCCCGTCAAAGGCGTATAATCAATGGACATTTTCCCTCCAAACTGGTTATACCAGTTATTGGCAAAGCCTCCATATTTCATACTTCCATAAGGATTAAGCCCTGATTTCCCCTCTGCAACACGACCATCACTCCACATGGCTGCATAGACAGGAGGCATCGTCATTATCCCATCTATCGGATTAGGTGGCTCTTTGGATACTGATCGTTTAAATGAAAAATCAAGGCTCGCGGATAAGTTTTTATTGATCGTAATATCATTATTGAAACGGCCGGTAATCCGTTCATAAGTCCGGCTATCGTAAAGGGCGTCTGTCTTGTCGTAGCCTAAGGAGGCCTTTGTCCGAATCACATTGGAACCTCCGGTAATGGTCAACAGGTGGCTTTGTTTAGGAGCCTTATCGTTCAAAATCAAACCAATCCAATCGGTATCAGGGTAACGATTTGGGTTTTCGGTATGTAATGCAGCGTAATTGTCCACGACATCCCTGGAATACAACGAGTACTCGTCTCCCGTATTTTTGTTATCATTCCATATCAGTTCATTATAAGCTTTCATATAACCAACCGCATCAGTAAACTCAGGGAACACCGTTGGCTTTTCAAAACCATATTCTGCATTATACTGTAACCCGATTTCTCCGGTTTTAGCCCGTTTGGTCGTAACCAGGATAACGCCGGCAGCAGCCCTGGAACCATAAATGGAAGCCGAGGCCGCGTCTTTCAGCACAGAAATACTTTCCACATCATTGGGGTTTATATCGTCAATGCCTCCTATAGGAACACCATCAACGATAACCAATGGATTATTTTCTCCGATAGTTGTAATACCCCGGATCCGAATGGTTGCAGTTGCCCCCGGGGCATTGTTGTTACGGGTAACCATAACACCAGGCATTGCTCCCTGTAAAGCCTGTGAAATTTGAGTGGTTTGCCTCTCAGCAATAGTTGTACCTTGCACTGAGCTAACAGCGCCTGTTAAATCTTTTTTCTTAACCGTACCATATCCAATGGCTACCACCTCTTCTATGCCAATAGCTTCTTCTGCCATAACCACACTAATGGTTGTTTTGCCCGATACCGGGACTTCCTGGGTTTTCATCCCCACAAACGAAAATTGTAATACGGCATTTTCAGGGATGCCGGAAAGAGAATATTCACCTTCGGCACTGGTAATAATCCCGGTGGTTGTGCCTTTTACTACCACAGTTACGCCTGGAAGTGGGATGCCGGAGGAGTCGGTTACGCGGCCCGAGATGGCGCGGGGTTGCTGAACTGTCATTCCAGTATTCCCCTCTTTTGGTGCAATCACCACATATCGGTCGATCAGAGAATATCCCAAACCCGTTCCTGTAAGTATTTTATTCAGAATTTGATGAATGTCTTCTTTTGCAACATCGATATTTATCAATCGATCAGCATGTAATTCATTCTCTTTGTAAAAAAAGTAAAACTCGCTCTCTTCTTCAATAAAAGACAGTACATCAGCTATCGACGTTTGTTGAAAAGAGAAACTCAACTTGGTTTGCTGAGAGTACGTTTTTGCATGCACTGTTAACACTGCAAGAAAAATAAATGCCAACGTTAACTTCATAATGTTTAATAGTTTAGTCAACAACCTTTTCAGGTCGTTATTCTTCCATTTTTTTTTCATAAATTTGAAAAGTTAAAGATTAGTACTTACGTATTATTTTTATCAAAAGCGGTGACAGGTGCCTAAGCTCTCACCGCTTCTTTTTTATCGTTATTTCGTTCGTTTAATTTCCACCATGCTGCTGCCATCCGGTTCTTCATTCATCCTAAAATCAATGGACTCGGATTTGGCGAGAACATTCAGAATTTGCCCGATGGGTTTATCTTTCACGATGGTCCCTGTCAGCCTGACTTGTTTGATTGATTCATCATCAAACACAATCCGGACATTATACCATCTTTCAAGAATTTTCACCAATTCTCCAATCGGTCGGTTTTTCAGGAAGATTTTTCCGGTTTGCCAGTCTGTTTTTAGGTGCGTATCGATGGTCGTCACCAAAATCCTGTTCCGCGTTTTGTCCAACACCAGGTTCTCATTGGGTTTTAATTCAGCGACTGTTTGCCCTTCGTTATCGATCACGGTTATTTTCCCTTCCTCCAGGGTCGCTTCCGGGTTTGCGTCCGGGTATGATTGCACATTAAACCGGGTGCCCGTGACTTTAACGGTAAAATCATCAACATGTACCAGGAAAGGATTCCTCGTATCAGAAGTGACGTCAAAAAAAGCTTCCCCAGTCAAAAAAACTTCCCGTGAGCTCAGAAAATTTAACGGGTATTTCAGTTCACTCGAAGAATTTAACTTCACCCGTGTGCCATCGGGCAAAACGACACTCCCCATTTCAGCATTCGGAATGTTAAAGACCGTGAACGCACCTTGATTTTCCCGGGCAATTTTATAGGACGCCATGTAATAGCCTCCCAGGATAAACAAAAGGATGGCCGCCGCATACCTGAGCGACCTCTGAATAGTCCCGGATATTGTTTTGCGCCGCTTCCTGTAAAGGATTTTCTTCCAGGCCCTATCGACGCTGACCGCTGCAATTTTTTCAATCACAGCTTTGTCATCAGCCAACAACTCGTTGATCTCTTTTTCGTTGTTGTCTGCATCCTGGTTGTGCTTGTTCTGATTTTCCTGATTCATTTGCTCTCGTTTTATGTATCACCTTTTAACCGCGAAATGCAACGTTCCATCCCTGGTTCTATAAAGTACTACACATAAACTTGAAAATGGGTGAAGAGAAATCAGAAAAAAATCGTGCAAAATTTTCTTAACTGCGCGTAAGCAATGTTCAACTGGGTTTTAATCGTATTATTTGAAATATTTAATATCTCAGCGACTTCATTGTATTTTAACTGCTTAAACACAATCATTTTAAAAATTTCCTTGCGCCGCGGGGGAAGGTTTTCTATTTCAAAAAGGACTTTTGAAATTTTTTCTTCCCGTTCAAAATTATATTCTTCATCAAATAACTCATGCAGACCGGGGACAAATTCCATCTGTTCTTTTTTGTCACGGATATGGTTCAGGCTTCTGTTCCTTGTTGATTTCAGGAGGTAGGATTTAAGTTTAGGATCAGACAGGTCAAGTTCCGGTTTTTCCCACAATTGTAAAAAAATTTCCTGGACAATATCTTCTGAAGACACCAAATCATTGGTTATCCGGACTGAAATTATAAGCGCCAGTTTATAATGCAGTCTGAAAAATTTCTCAAATTCTTTCTCAGGGAAACCGTATTTAAACCTGAATTTCTCCATGAACGATTTTTGAACAGGGCAGTAAAGTTAACTAAAAATAGATAATTCAGTATTTCATTTGAATGTATGATTTTTGCATTCCCATCGTCAGTAAATCAGTTCTTCATCCGAACTTTTTGGAGAGGGACAATTGTGAGAACTACATTTTCAACCTCGATTTCAAACTTTTCATATCCTCCGAAATCTTTGATTCCAGAACCCGTGCATAGGTTTGGGTAGTCCGGATTGATGTGTGTCCCAGAATTTTCGAAACCGTTTCAATGGGAACCCCATTCGTTATGGTAACTGAAGCGGCAAAGGTGTGGCGCGCCACATGCATCGACAGGTTTTTGTTAATCCCGCAAATATCTGCCAGTTCTTTCAAATAGCTGTTCATTTTTTGGTTTGACAATGCCGGTAACAAACGTCCTTTGGATTGACAAACCGGATAATTTTCGTACAGTTCCAATATTTGTTTGGCAGAAGGTAATAGAGGTATCCTGCACCGGGTGGAAGTTTTGGTCCGGTCAATGACGATCCAGTCTTCACCGGCTTCTCCTTGTCTGATATGCATTTTGTTCAATTCCGTTAAAGTAAGAAATTCCCTGTTGGGTTCCTGCTTTTTAACCTTGAATTTCAGATAAGGGCTTTTGTCCAGATAATCCAAGGCAATGGCCAAATTGAGTATTTTCTTTATTTGCTTATGGTATCCCCAGGCCGTGTTCAGGTTATTTTTGTGCTTTTCTTTCAGGTAAATATCAAAAGAATTGATGAACCTGAAATCGACGAACTCAAGTGATACGTCATTTTTGTGATAAACTTCCCGTATAAATTCAACTAACCTGTTCCTTGTCGTCCGGTACTGTTTCAACGTCCTTTTGGATCAATTAACACGAAATGAGTCAGAAACTTACAGCGATTCGCGAGACCCCTTTCCCGGATTTTTTTTGGGAGGTCTCGCTAAAGTCCCTGTTTCGAGGGATTTCAAAGGGACTTTTTGATTTTTAACAAAATAAAAAAGACGCCTAAAACATTGATTTTAAGCGTCTCCGATTCAATTTAGTTTCCTCTTTTGTACCCGGGGCGGGAATCGAACCCGCACGATATTGCTATCACTGGATTTTGAGTCCAGCGCGTCTACCAATTCCGCCACCCGGGCCTGAATTAGCGATGCAAAAATAATGGAAAATTCCTTTATGCAAAGAAAATAACTTAAAAAGTTTCACATTTGAATGCATCGCTGATTCTGCAATAAAACCGGTCTAATTAAAAAATATACCTGATTGAAATAGCCGCTCCGTCTCCCCAGAAACCGGTGTCGCCAACCAGGTTAATTACCGGCTTCCAATCCAGTCCAAGGTTAATCGGTATCTCAGAAAAATTGTATTCAATACCAAGAATACCATCGGCGCCAATAACAACATAATTGTCTCCATCGTCAAAACGCGACGACCTGTCCCCGTCATAGAATCCCAAATGGGCTCCAAAACCATAGTACCAGTTTAAACGCGGTGCATTGAATGCCTGGCGGTGAATCTCATAAAGCCCGGTAATTTCCAGACCATGCCAGCGGGAGGACAGTAATCCTTCAAATGCATGTGACTGATTCAGAAAATGTTTAACGGTAAGACCGCTAAAAAATCCGCCACGAAGACCAATACCTGTATTGTAATCCTGTGCGTTTGCCGAAAAAAGAGCAAAAAATGAAATAGCTGTAATAAGAATTAGTTTTCTCATGACTTTTTGTTTGTGTTTTACGAAGATAAAACGGTCATTTCTCCGGAATGTTTTTAAGCCCGCCAAATTTTTTATTTCATGAGACAGACATGAAACCTGAATTTGCCTGTAAAAGCGGAGCAAATATGTTACAAAATTATTATCCGTTTATTAAGGGTTTACGATGTCTGAACCGTCTCTTATTTTTAATACCTTAGCACTTGCCGGAACTAATAATGATGTCGCCATAAGCACCGATGGACAAGCTAACCGATAACGAATTGTTTGAAAAACTGAAAGAGGGTAACGAGAATGCCTTCCGGGTATTATTTCTGAAATATTACGGCCCGCTCTGTGTATTTGCTCTTCAGTTTTTAGCTGAGAAAGGAAAGAGCGAGGAAGTTGTTCAGGAAGTGTTTTTTCGGATTTGGATGAAAAGGGAACAACTGCATATTGAAACTTCAGTTAAACAATACTTTTTCCGGTCGGTCCGGAACGAATGCCTGAACAACCTTCAACACCGGCAAGTCAGGCAAAAATACAGCCGTAAGGTGCTTGAAGAATTGAAACACGAACCCAATCCTGAGCCCTATTTCCTGGAAGTCGGTTTACAACAAAAAATCGAAAAAAGCATTCATTCCCTGCCTGAAAAACGCCGGGAGATTTTCAGGCTAAGCCGCGTGGAAGGTTTGAAATACCACGAAATTGCCGACCGCATGAATATTTCGGTTAAAACTGTAGAGGCCCAAATGGGCATGGCCCTGAAACAATTACGGGAGATGCTGAAAGATTACAAAGATTATTTGCTTGGTTTTTCTGTTTTTTTGAAAAAAAGATAGTTGACAGTAAGGGTCAACCGGGGCGACGATTGTCTTATTTCTGTATTGAACAAGGTTGGAGCATTAACCGGATTGAGAATATAGAAAGAGGAACACATGCAAAAGAACAGAGAAATTGAAGAGAAAGAATGGGAGGCTATTGCCCGGCGCCTGTACAATGCCGATACGCATAGCGACGAGCCGGTCGGGCTTGGCGATTTGGAGGAAGGCTTACTGTCCGGCATTTCTCAAACAGCCCGACAGGTGGACCGGTACCTGATGCTGAAAGAATTTGACGCGCAGCAGGCTTATAACAAGCTTCAACTCCGCCTGAAGCAGCCAAAAAACATCGTTTTCAGGCTTAACCGGCCCTTGTTGAAAATTGCGGCCATATTGGTTTTTGCCCTTTTCGTGGCCTCGGCCGGATTTTATGTCGGAAGCCGCCCTTGGGCAAATATGAAATCGGCCGGGGTGGCAGTCGATAATTACGGCCTGTCAAAAATCGAACTTCCCGATGGTTCGGTTGTCACCTTAAATCATGATACAAAGATCAATTATCCCGAAAAATTTAACGGAGGTATCCGCGAAGTACAGATTGAAGGTGAAGCATTCTTTGAAGTGCAGCCCGATGTGACGAAACCTTTTGTTATTCATGCCGGGAACGCGGTGATTCGCGTGCTGGGCACCAGCTTCAACGTGAACGCCTATCCCGGGAATGCCGAAGTGGAAGTGGTGGTGGAAACCGGGAAGGTACAGGTCTCAAATAGAAAAACCGAGACAAAAGAAACAGACCGGGTAATTCTGAACGCGGGAGAAAAGGGAGTGTATGTGCTCTCGACCAGGGAATTACAGAAAAGCAGAAACGACAATCCAAACTATTTGTCATGGAAAACCCGGAATTTAGTCTTTCATAAAACATCGTTAACAGAGGTATTTGAACAATTAAATAAAGTGTACCGGGTTCAGATTAAAACAGAAGATTTGCAAGCCGGGCAGTTACTTCTGACTGCCCGCTTTGAAGATCGTTCGCTGGACTTTATTCTGCAGGTAATTGCCCTGACCCACCAATTGGAAGTGAAAAAAGAGCATGATCAGTATGTGTTAACGCGTATCAATCAATTAAACCAATCAGAGCCATGAAAACTCAAGTTATGAAAAGCCTTGCTGTCGTTATGTTTACAGCCGGCCTGCTGTTGTCGGGTTCGTTTGTTGCTTCCTCCCAGGAAAAACAAAAGAAAACAATTATGGATCAAAATATCAGTATTTATGCTGAAGAAGAATCCCTGTCAACAGTTCTTCAACGGATTTGCGAGTATTTCAACCTCGACTATTCCTATAACTCAAAGTTGGTTGAAGGAAAACAAATCAGCCTGAACATCTCGAACAGACCCATGCGTTATGTGCTGGATAAACTGATGAAAGATTATTTTCTCATCTTTGATATTGAAGACAATATCCTGGTGGTGCGCGAATATATCCCGCTGAAAGAAAGTATTCGTTATGAGGAAGAAATGAAATTTTCGCCGGGTAAAAATCTGTTCGAATTTGATAATCCCCGGAAAAAAACAATCACCCTCGATTTCAAAACAGCCAGTAACCTGATTATCATTCCGGTTATGATCAATGATTCGGATACCCTGAATTTTATTCTTGATACCGGTGTTCGTATCCCCATCATCACCGAGTTACCTTATGTGAATAAGCTGAACCTGAATTTCCTGCAGCCGGTGACCGTTTCGGGTCTGGGCGAAGGTGAGTCGTTAACCGCTTACCGATCGGGAAACAACACGTTGAAAATTGGAGGAGGATTGGTTTCTTTTAATCAGGAAGTCCACATGGTGATCAGCGAAAATTTTCAGATATCGCAAATTCTTGGTTTGCCGGTTCACGGATTGATTGGATTCAATTTATTCAAAGATTTTGTGGTGGAAATTGACTACGATGCCCATAAGCTGACCGTAAGCAAACCCGATTATTACCGTTCGCGGGTAAATAACCGCGATATCGTGATGCCGCTCCACTTTGAGCATAATAAACCCTACGTGCGTACAACCATCATGACCGATAAGCACGAAGAAGTACCGGTAAAATTACTGGTCGACACGGGCGCCAGCGATGCCATTTGGCTGTCGACAAACTCTGACGAGCGGATCAGTTTGCCTGAAAATCACATCGAAACCTTTCTGGGCCGCGGCTTAAACGGCAACTTGTACGGCAAAAAAGGACGGATCGGAGGGATTTGGGTCGGGCCGCTGGTTCTTTATGAACCTATCGTTGCTTTCCCCGATGCCAGTTTGGTCGATCAGATCATCACCGACGACCGGAACGGAACACTTGGCGCCGAAATCCTGAGACGTTTTTATGTGACCATCGATTATCCGGGCAATCAGATTAAACTCCGCCCTACCAGTAAAGTCAAAGATGAGTTTAATTACAACATGAGTGGCCTTGAAATATCGAATCCGTTCCCGGGAATGACTGTTTTTACAATTGATCAGGTTCGTGAAAACTCGCCTGCTTATTACGCCGGGCTGATGGAAAACGACCAGATCCTTTCGGTAAATAAAACCAACCACAAATCGCTGACCTTAAACGATATTAACTTATTATTGCAAAGCAAGGAAGACCGGAAAATTTCGATCACCGTTTTACGTAAAGGCGAAGAAATTACCACTTCCTTTCAGTTGCAGAAAATTTTTTAATGAGAAACAGCTTCCAAATAACAGGCTTTATTCTTCTGACGTGCATCTCGTTCCGTTTGGGCGCTCAGCAGGATGAAGCCTTTGTCCCGGAACAGAAAATTAGCCTGAAGATTGAAGAACGGACGGTGGCTGAAGTGTTGGACGAAATTTCCCGCTTGGCCGGAATCAGTTTCTCCTATGATCCCTCGCTGGTCAATGTCGATGATATCGTTTCGATGAACTGTGAGGATCAGGAAATCCATGAACTATTGAGTGACTTGCTGGGAGACGGATACCAGTTTCGACAGCTGAAAGACCAATTGATTATTACACTGAAAACCCCGCCCTCGGCCAGATTGAAAGACTTTCCGGCCGAACCCTCCCCGGACATGGTGATTATTTCGGGACTGGTGACCGAGGCCGGGACCAGAGAAACGATCCCCTATGTCAGTATCTCCGTGTTAAACGAACCTTTCGGGACGATTACCAACCGCGACGGGCATTACGAACTAAAAGTGCCGGAAAAATACCGCAACAGCTCCATCGTTTATTCCTGTATGGGATACGGGCAACAATCGATACGACTGGATACCCTGAACGAAAAAACCGTAAATGTAACTTTGCGCCCCATTGACATCCGGCTGGCTGAAATTGAGGTCAGGGCAATTGATCCAATCCGGATCCTGGACAAGGTGATGGCGCATATCCCCGATAACTACCCGGATGAAATCCGCTTGTTGACCTCTTTTTACCGCGAGGTGTTACTTCAGGACAAAAAATACATCAATGTGTCCGAAGCCATCATCAATATTCTGAAATCGCCCTATGACCAAACCTCCCGCGACGACCGGATCAGGTACCTGAAAGGGCGGAAAAGCCCCGACGTGGAGCCGTTTAAGTGGGTCGATTTTAAAATGCAGGGAGGCCCCTACTACATTACCAAACTGGATGTGGTGAAAACGATGGATTCTTTCATAGATCCCGAATACCGTAGCTTTTACAAGTACGAGATGGATTATGTGATCGATTATTTTGGCCGCCCGACTTACGTTGTCCTGTTTGAGCCATCCGGGAAAATTGATTTTCCCTGTTACCAGGGGAAACTGTTTATCGATCAGCAAAGTTTTGCCCTTGTCCATGCCGAGTTCAGCCTGGGAAAAAGCGGAATGAAATACGCCCGAAAATCGCTGATCCGGAAGAAACCCAAAGGGTTTAATGTGCGCCCGCTCGATCTGAATTATGCCGTTACCTATAAGGAGCACGAGGGACGATGGAGCCTGAATACGGCACAAACATCGGTCCGTTTCCGGGTGAGAAGCGGAAAAGACCATGTCAACTCGGTATTTCACAGCATCTCCGATTTGCTGGTCACCGAGCACGAAAAAACTACCCTGCGAAGGTTTCACAAAGATGAAACCTTTTTGCCAACCGATATTTTCACCGAAATGATCATCGATTATGATAAAGAATTTTGGGGAAACTTTAATATCATCCAACCGGATGAGGATCTTCGGCGCGCTCTGAAAAAAATCAACTTAAATGAAACTTTACGGGATCAGGAATCCTTCCCGGATCATCGATTAACCCAACAGAACAACTAAAATGAGAAACACCATTTTGCTCCTGCTTTTCACGCTTTTTTCCATGTGCAATCTGGCACAAAGCAAAGATCAGATCGAACGCTTACATGCTCAACTGGGCAATTATTATAGCAATAACCCGGTGGAAAACATTTGTCTTTTTACTGATAAAGACGTGTACAAACCCGGCGAGATCATTTGGTTTAACGCCTGGGTCAGCAACCTGAATGCCGACGGACTTGCCTCTGTCAGCACCGAGATGAATGTAGCGCTGTTTCATGAATCGGGCGAGCAAATGATTAACGACGTGTACCGGCTTTCGGATGGTACGGTCAAAGGCGACCTCGTCATCCCCGATGATTTGACCGCGGGAAGGTATGCCTTGGTTGCTTACACGCCATTTACCCGGGAAGAAGATGAGATCTGCCAGAAACTGATTTTTCTTGATCCGATGAGTCCGGATGAAGTTCTGGTTGATGTAAAAACCAGTCCTGAGGTCCTGAAAGCAGGCGCGGGGAACCTCATTGAACTTAGCCTGAGCGAACTCTCGGGAAAAGCCTGGTCGTCTGCGAAACTGAATTTAGAACTGTTACATGGCGAGCAGCTTTTGCTGAAAAGTAAACTAAAAACCGAGCCAAATGGAGGGCTGCGTTTTAATTTGGATGTCCCTTCGCAGGAATTCGACCTACCGCTCCGGCTAAATATTTACGATTCAAAGAATCTGATCTATTCAAAAATTTATCAGGTGGATACCGGTAAATTGCAGGTCCGTTTTTTTGCCGAAGGAGGAAAGCTCGTTGCCGGTACCCCCCTAAAGATCGGCTACCGCGTAACAAACAGCCTGGGGCAAGCGGTGAACGTGGAAGCCGATATCGTTGAAAAAGGCGTGAGAACCCTTACTCAAACAAAAACGTTTACAGCCGGCTTTGGTGTTTTTCCTTTTAGCGGGAAACTTAACGCGGCTTATCAAATGAAAATCACCGGCGAGTTGGGAATCGGACAGCTTTTTGATCTGCCCGCTTTTGATCCCAATGGTTTTGCCTTTTCCATTCAGAAAACAGACCAAGATTTTATTTATACAAGCTTGGTTTTTACCGACGGCGAAACACGGTCGGTTAACCTGATGGCTACACGCGGAAGCCGGTTGTTCTGGGCTTCACCAATGGAAGTGGCCGGAGCTGTCAGGGTAAAAATTCCAAAAGAAAATTTTCCTCACGGAATCTGCATGCTTTCGGTTCTCGGTCCGGATGGCCGTTTAATTGCCGATCGCCTGATTTATGTGGATAAGCGGGATCAACTCCGCATTTCAATCGAAACGGAAAAGGAAACGGTTCAGGCGGGCAAGAAGTTTGAGTTAAAAATCAAATCGGCACCGGACACCGGTGACGCCTTGCCGGGAATCATGACGGTATCGGTGGCTGCCGACTCAAAAATACTGGAAACACCGGAAGACATTCTTTGCAGTTTTGGCCTGAATGATCTGCTGGAATATCCGGTTTCAGGGCTTTCACAACTAATTGCCGACGGGACTTTCCCGGAAAATTCGCTCAACTACCTGCTGATTTGTAACCGGTTTAAAAATTTCTCCTGGGATACTGTTTTGGAGTTTGACCGAAGCAACTACTTGTCGGACCAAGGCGAAAACTGGCTGGCCGGCGTTGTTTTAAACAAGTATGACGAACCTGTTCCCAATGCCAAAGTTAATTTGCTGAACACCTCGAATGTACGGATTATGAATGTGACAACCGATGCGAACGGGTATTTTGTTTTCACCGGAATCGGGCTGGCCGAACTCGACAAGTACGTGGTAAAGGCCATCGATGCCGAAGGAAACGATAAACTGACCGTGGCATTCGACGGTAATACCGGCGAAAAGCTGGCCAGGCAGGTTAAACGGTTTATGGCACAAACAGCCTTTGTGGAAAAACCACAGGTGAGCAGCCGTTTCTATCAGGAAAACAGCCATCTGTTTTTAAAAATGAAAAAGCCGGCCGCTAAAGGGCCGTCAAAAGACGAAACCTACCGTAAAATGTTAAGCTCCGGATCTTCCATCCTGGATGTCATAAAAATGATCAAACCCTACCAACTCGATGGGGATAAAATTGTTTTTCCAGGCGGACAAAATTCACTTATGGCTCAGGATGGCGCGTTAATCGTGATTGACGGCCAAAAAATGGGAACCAGCGCCTCGGTTATAAACAGTCTTTCGCCTTCTGATGTCGAGTCGATTAATATCTCCACTTCTCCAATCGATATTCAACGGTACACCGGACTAAATTCGGTAGGTCTGATTGAGATCCGGACAAAAAGAGGAGAAATCGTTCCTGAAGTGACCGAAGTCAAAGAAAACCTGTACCAGGACGGTTTCCGTATTTCACGCGATTTTTCCGGTACGGTTCTGAAATCAGACCAGCGCAATACGACAAGCCTTTACTGGGAGCCGGCTTCGCAATGCAACGCCAACGAAACGGTGAGCCTGCAAATTCCGGCCAATACCGTAACCGGAACGTTCCGGATTACCGTGGTGGCCATTGATGCCGCAGGACGGACCGGAAAGGCCGTTTCAACGATAACCGTGAGCAAATAACGTATAAATTTTTCGGCGCGGAACATCAAAGGATCGCATCCAGTAAATGAGTAAGAGAGATTCCTTCGCGGGCCAGCTCTTCCTCTAAGACCAATAGGGCGGGAGCCAGGTCCTCCCGTGAGTGGTTCAGCCCGGACAATCTTTTGGCAATCAAACCGGCCAGATCGCTGCGAATAGCCCCTTCCCAAAGGCACTCCTTTATTTTCCCTTTTTCAACCTGAAGGGTGAGGGTGATTTTTCCCTTACCTGAAATCAGCTCGTTTCGGTACTTGTATTTGGGCGAATAACCGTAAATCCAGTCCCATTGCGCGTACTTTTCATCGCGCAGTTTTTTTATCGCGTTTATATCTTCCGGCTTCAACCCTGTGATTTTCGAATTGGCATAGCTTTGGGAGATATTTTCAAAAACGAACGCAGCAAATTCCTCCACCGTCATTCGGGGTGAAAGGTAATCGGCTATGTTGGTAACAGGGCTCCGGTTCGACTGGACAGCTTTGTCTTCGAAGCGCGACAAATCCACCTTCAACGCGTTCTTCAGCTTTTCTAAATGACTGTCGAAAAGCAGGGTGCCATGATGCAACACCCTTTTTTTATAGACATGTTCGGCATTTCCTGAAATCTTTTTACCGTCGATCAGCAGGTCGTTCCGGCCGGTCGTGTAGGCATCGAGTCCCAGTTTCCGCAAAACGGACAAAACCGGTTGGGTGAAAATTCTGAAGTTAACCTCTTCCAGCCGTTCGACATTTTTAATGAAGGTAAAGTTGAGGTTTCCCGGGTCGTGAAAAACGGTTCCTCCGCCCGACAGCCGCCGGGCAATTTTAATGTTGTTTTCGCGCACGTAAGGGTGATTGATTTCGGCCAGTGCGTTTTGATGTTTACCAACAACAACCGAATATTCGCTTCGCCAGAGCATAAAAATATCATCCTGAAACTGTTTCAGAAGGTATTCTTCGGTGGCCAGGTTAAAATAGGGATCCGTCTCATTCAGTTGAATACAAAGTACTGTCATGCTGCAAATTTAAGCTAAAATGCCAGAATGATACCGATGGTGGGCAATACCGTACCCGAAACGTTTTCAACTTGCTTCAGCACATATTGGGTTCCGTTATTTGCCGTAACAAACTGACCATTAGCATCTTCCTCGCGCACCACGATGTCCTGTTCCTTGTTTTTGAAAGCATAGAGGTTTTGGATGTCGATGTAAAATTTGGCCGTCATTTTATCCAGGTAATAGGCTTTATCCACACGAACATCCAACTGGTGAAACGGGTCAAAACGTTTCGTATTCCATCTCCCCTTATTCAGATAAGGGCCGTTATTCAGGTTCCAGGCCTCCACCAGCGACGAGCGCTCCAGATCGTAAGGCGTGTAAGGTAGTCCGCCCACAAACCTCCAGCGGGCGCCAATTGTCCAGTTTCGGTTCAGGTTCCGGTTTGTGGTCAGCACCAAAACGTGTTTGCTGTCCCAACCCGAAACCAGCTTGTCCCCGTTCTTATCTTCAAATTCGCTCCTCACCAGGGTATACGACAGGTTAAAGTTATATCTGCCCGCCGAAGTCACGCGTGTTTGCAACTCAAGTCCATAGGCTCTCCCGTCTGAAACAGACTTCACTTCTTCGTTTCCGATTACCCCAAAATCAGCTCCCAGGTTCGCCAGACTAACAGAATCTTTCACCGAAAACGGATAATGGCTGTAGTTTTTCAGAAAACCTTCGAGCGTGAACACCATGTTTTGCCGGGCTTGATATTCCAACCCGCCAATCAGGTGATCGGCCCGGATATATTTCAGCTGATTGGTCTTATTGATGTATTCGTCATTTTCTTTATAACCCAGCGTGGTGTATGGCGGTAGTTGGTAATAACGTCCGGTGTTGAAGTTAAGGCTCCATCCGGGCCTGAATTGCCAGGATGCCGATACGCGGGGAGAGAACTGATCGAAGAGTGAACTCATACTTGACGAATAGTTGTTTGCATCCATACGTACTCCAAGGGACAAAGCAAGCCGGTCGTTTGCCAGTTTATGGCTGACTTGACCGAACAATCCCCATTTGGTCAGGTTTAAACCGGTAGCATAATTGACATCCAGGATCGCATCGGGATAATACCGTTTTTGTTTGGTTGAGTTGGTATATTTTACAAAATCAACACTGGCTCCAAAATTCAACTTTGTATCTCCCATCCTGGCCGTATTCTCGTAGCGTAGTTTGTTTTCCACTTCTTCTGAAAGGTAATCCAGTGTTTTGTTTGCTTCCGAACTATAATCATTGTCGAGGTACTTTTGAGCCCGATTGTTCAAATGGCTCCGGCTTACCACGAGAGTTTGATAGCCGTTTTCGCGGTAATGCTTGTAAACAATTCCTGTGGTATAATTCCACTGTTCATTTTCGGAAATAGACGCCAGAATATACTTTTGCTGATCATCGGGTTCTGCAATATCGAGGTTAAGATCGAGCTGATCAACAGAACCAAGACCGACAAAAGAAATCTCGTTTTTACGATTAAGCTTTGTTTTTACCTTAAACTGCATGTCGTTGAAGGTAGGCAAAAAGGGCAACTCCAGGACGCTGAACAAAAACTTCAGGTACGAACGGCGGGCTGAAATGATGTAGGTAGTCTTTTCGCCGATTGGCCCGTCAACGGTTGCGGCCACTTCCGACGCCCCCGCCGAAGCTTGCACCCGTACTCTCTCCTGGTTGCCGTCGACCTGAAAAAACTCGAAAACGCCGCTTAGCGCGTTACCCCGGTTGGCAGGAAAAGCTCCTGAAAAATAATTGACTTCGCGCAGCAGATCGGCATTGATGATGCCTACCGGGCCGCCCGAAGCTCCCTGCGTGGCAAAGTGGTTAATGTTCGGCACCTCTATGCCGTCGAGAAAAAAACGGCTTTCAGACGGACCGCCGCCACGGATAATAATGTCGTTCCGGAAAGCAGGAGTAGACTGAACCCCTGGAAATGACTGGATAACTTTCGAAATATCGCGGTTGGCGCCCGGGCTGTTTTCTATTTCAGAAATGCCAATGGTCTTTAATGAAAGCGGACTTTCTTCCGTTTTCCGGAATACAGAAGAAGTCACAACGATCTCCCGGAGCTGGGTGTTGCTTTTTTCAAGTCCGATATCCAGGTAAGTTGGTTTAAGGTTACTGATTTCAACTTCGGACGAAATAACATTCCTGTAGCCGATATACGAAACCTCAAGCCGGATAAAGCCCGGTTTCAGTCCGGTAAGTTGGTAGGTTCCGTCTTCGGCAGTGGTTACGCCGGTTGTTGTACCTGCGATAATCAGGTTTACAAACGGAAGCCCCTCGTTGCTGGAATCGTCAAATACACGACCCTGGATGGAAGCATGCTGTGCATAGCCGGCAGAACCGACCAGCCACAACACCAAGGTAAAAATACGTTTATGCTGCTGCTTCATAGGCAGACAATTTACCTGTTTTCGGGCTATTTTTTATCGTGCAGTTTATTTTTTTTGAACGACTACAAATTTCCCGGTACTAATCGAATGAAAAAATGATTGTGCGTTTAGCCACAAACAGAAAAGGGGCTGGTCCGGATGGATACAGCCCCTTGGTTCTAAGGTTGTTGGTTATTGTTTCTCGGGGTAAACGGTTATAACAAACAAATGCTTCCCGCGATCACGAAAAATGAAGCCTCACATGGTCTGTACGACAGGCCGGGTATGTCTTTCCGGATGTTTTTTGATTTTGCCCGGCCCGGCAAAATCGTTTTCCCGTATAGCATTTATGTAAAACTTTCAATATCTTTGATAAGCTAACTCAAAAAACGGGAAATTATAATGACTATGCACGACAATCCGAAGATACTGATTGCAGAAGATGTTGAATCCAATTATTTGTATCTGAACGCGGTACTGACCAAAATCAACGCACAAATTCTATGGGCAAAAAACGGAAGGGAAGCAGTGGATATTTTCACGCGGGAAGCAGATATCGATCTGATTCTAATGGATTTGCAAATGCCCGAAATGAATGGTTATGAAGCAACTCAGCTGATTAAAGCCGAAAACCCGGAGATTCCTGTTATCGCCCAAACAGCGTTTGCCATGTCCGACGACCGCGAGAAAGCGCTTCAGTCGGGCTGCGATGATTACCTGGCCAAACCAATCAAATCGAAAGACTTACTTAACATCGTCGAAAAATACCTGCACGGACAAAAACCAGCTCATCCCGAAAATAAAAAATTGTAATCTCCCGGAACGGATATGTATTTTTGTAATTCTTTTTTCAGATAAAGACTGATCATTTATTACTTTTGGCCACAAAGATCTGCTAATGGGAAACAAACAATATCTGCTGGATCAGCGTTATCTGAAAATGGCTGCCATCTGGGCGCAAAATTCATATTGTAAAAGACGACAGGTTGGAGCCCTTCTGGTAAAAGACCAGATGATTATTTCTGACGGGTACAACGGAACACCTTCGGGTTTTGAAAATAATTGCGAGGACGAAAACAACAAAACAAAACCCTATGTGCTGCATGCCGAGGCCAACGCTATCACGAAAGTGGCCAAATCGGGCAACAGCAGTGAGGGCGCTACCATGTATGTTACCTCGTCGCCTTGTATGGAATGTGCCAAACTGATCATTCAGGCCGGGATCAAACGGGTGGTTTTCACCGACAGCTACCGCCTCGAAGACGGAATTGAACTGCTGAGGCGCGCGAAAATCGAAGTGGTACAGGTAGAAGATGAATAAACAATCAGACCGGAAAACAAGAAAACATGAACAAACGAATAAACATTTTATTACCCATCCTGATTGCCGCCGCGGTAATCGTGGGTATCTTTTTAGGCAATAACCTTCGTAAAGCGCCTAAAGTCGCGGGCTATCACAACATGTCCATGTCAAAATCGAATAAGCTCAGCGCTATTGTTGATTTAATTGCCAATGCCTATGTTGACTCCATTTCAACATCAGAACTGATCGAAGACGCCATTCCCGGCCTGTTGCAAAACCTCGATCCGCATTCCACCTACATTCCGGCCAAAGAGATGCAGGAAGTAACCGAAGAGATGCAGGGAAATTTCGGGGGCATCGGGGTCCAGTTTTCGGTCCACAACGACACCGTACAGGTGATCGATGTCGTTTCGGGCGGGCCGTCTTCCAGACTGGGCATCCTGCCCGGCGACCGGATCGTTACCGTGAATGACTCGGTCATTGCCGGAATAAATGTCAAAAATGAAACCGTTTTAAAACTGCTTCGCGGCGAAAAAGGAACGAAAGTAACTGTTGGCATAAAACGTAAAGGAATCAACGACCTGATCCCTTACGAAATCACCCGCGGCGACATTCCGATTATCAGCGTGGATGTCAGTTACATGATCAATGGTTCCACCGGATTTGTGAAAGTCAGCCGCTTTGCCGAAAAAACCTACCGCGAATTCACGGATGCCGTCTCCAAACTGGATAAGCTGGGAGCCGAAAAAATCATTGTTGACCTGCGCGGGAACCCGGGCGGTTATTTAAAGGCCGTCATCCAAATGGTGAATGAATTTCTGGATGAAGGAGAGCTGATTGTTTACACGGAAGGACATTCCCAATCGCGAAAAACATACTCCGCTGAAAGTAAAGGCAAATGGTTTGGCAAAAAAATGCTTGTCCTGATTGATGAATATTCGGCATCGGCCAGTGAAATTTTTGCCGGCGCGCTCCAGGATAACGATCGTGGAATTATTATCGGTCGCCGGTCATTCGGTAAAGGCCTGGTTCAGGAGCAAATCCCCTTTCACGACGGCTCGGCCCTTCGCCTGACCGTGGCCCGCTATTATACCCCAAGCGGCAGAAGCATCCAGAAACCTTACGAAAACGGAAATCCCCAGTATTTCCACGACATCATGAACCGCGCGGTACATGGGGAATTACAGGAAGCTGACAGCATCCGGTTTGCCGACTCGCTGCGATACGAAACCAAACACGGACGGGTAGTGTACGGCGGCGGCGGAATTATGCCTGATTATTTTGTGCCCGTCGACACGACCGGTTATTCAGAATATTTTTCAAAAATTACCCAGAAATCGTTGGTTTATCACTTCGCGTTCGAGTACAGCGACAAAAACCGGGATAAGCTAAATAAAATGGGCACAGCGAATGAGTTTACCGAATATCTTGGCAAAGAAAAAATTCTGGAGCAATTCGTGACCTATGCCGGGCAAAAAGGCGTTGGACGAAGTGAAACCGGCTTGAAAGTTTCCGGAGAAATCATTGAAACTCAGCTCATGGCGTACATCGCCCGAAATATCATCGGAGAAGCAGGTTTCTTCCCGATTATCCAGCGAATTGATCATACGCTGCTAAAAGCAATCGAGATTTCCGACTCCAAAGATTCATTGGAAAAACTGCTGGCTGTAACAAAATAACACTTCATCCGTCATACCGGGTGTACAGACGAAAGCCCTATGACCGTTGAAGACTACAACCAGGCTGTAAATCAACTTGCTGACGGAGTATTCAGGTTTGTTCTGAAAAATATTCGCGACCACGAAAAAGCGCGGGATATTGTACAGGATAGCTATGAAAAACTCTGGCTCCATCTTGATTTTGTTGCAGCTGGCAAAGTGAAATCATACCTGTATTCAACGGCTTACCACCGGTTGATCGACGTCGTCCGGAAAGATAGCAGGCTTAGTTTGCTCGAAGATCAACAGCAGGCGGAAGATGTTCACTTTGAGCAATATTCCGATCTGCACGAAGTACTGAACCAGGCCATTAAACGGCTGCCAAACGACCAGCGGTCGGCGCTGATGTTGCGTGATTACGAGGGTTATTCGTATAAAGAGATCTCCGAAATCACCGGTCTGACGGAATCCCAGGTAAAGGTTTACATATATCGCGCCCGGGTCTTCTTAAAAAATTATATCGGGAAAATGGATGTTTTGGTGTAGAATATGAAAATCAGCCGGTTAAATTATGAGTCGTTTTTTATCGACTATATCGACGGGAACCTCCCGCCTGATCAGGTCGATGAATTTCTTGATTTTCTGGAAGAAAACCCGGATCTGGCCGAAGAGCTGAAAGCGGTTCACGGCATCAGCCTCCCAAAAACAGACGTGACTTTCCCGGCTAAAGAAAAACTGCTAAAACCCTTATCGGCCGCCCAAAAAGATCTCGATTACCGGCTTATCGCTTACCTGGAGGACGATTTGACCGAAGCCGAAAAATCGTCGCTACTCGATGAAATTGCCCGGGACTTAGAGAAACAAAAAACACTTGCGCTGTATGGAAAAGTCCGCTTGCAAAAAGATACCAGTCTGGCCTTTCCAAATAAAAATTCGCTGCTAAAAAAGAAGCCTGAAAAGTACCTGTATCCCTGGTTTCGCCGGGTAGCAGCCATCCTACTTCTCGGATTGCTCGGCTGGTACTTGTGGCCCGAAAAACCGGACAAACCGGCTGAGTCGCAAATTGCTCAACAACTGCCGGAAACAAAGATACCGGGTGTACCCGTTGAAAAGCCTGCCGCGCTTGCGGAAGAACCCATCGAAAAAGAACAAGCCAAAATCGCGGCCGAACCGGCGCAGCTTGCTTCAACGACTCGGGTTAGCCCTCAAGCTGTAAAACAAACAGCGGAAAAAACCCATGCACCGGCCGAAGATCGTACCGGGCGCGAACCTGCACCCGAACCCATTGCCCTGATAACAATAAGTCTGACCACTGACCGGCCAGCAGAGCCGGTTGCATCCGTAAACCAAGGGCAAAACGGGCAAAACAACCGGGATTACCTCAAACTGGATGAATACCTGGCCCATAAAATACTCAATACTCCCAAAGGAGAGAACATTTCATTTTCGAACCTGGTAAGAGCCGGGCTGCATGCTGCCGAAAATATTTCCAACGAACGCTTTGCCCTCGAAGAAAATAACCGGGGAGAAATATCGGGAGTTAACTTTCAAAGCCGCTTGATTGCCTTTTCCATCCCTGTCAAAAAAAAATAAATAAACTGCTGTAACTTAATCCCGGAACCAGCCGTCATAGGTCAGAAATCAAATAATAACAGCTATGAAACGATTATTTTTATTCAACCTGACCCTCTTGCTTGTTACCCTTGCCTGGGCGCAGGAACCAACCAAAACCACCGTAACAAGTACAAAAAAAGTGCTGGAAGTAACCGAGGATGCCGATAAAACCGAAGTCAGCCTGCTGAATGACCGGATTAACATACGCGACGACTACCACAGCGACACCACCACCATCCGCATCGGGAAAAGAAATATAGAAATCATTGAGAAAAATAACAAAACCAACATCAATGTGACCAAAGACGAAAACTGGGACAAAGACTGGAAAAAAAACAAACGCTTTAACGGCCATTGGGCCGGTTTTGAACTGGGCTTTAACGGTTTTTATAACGAAGATTACAGTTTGTATGATGAGGCTGATTTCATGGACCTGGACCAACCGAAATCGATGGAGGTGAATATCAATTTTCTGGAATATAACATCTGCCTGAAAGAAGAACGCGTCGGGCTGGTCACCGGCATGGGCTTTTCGATGAACAACTACCGTTTCGACAATCAGATCACCATCGATAAAGTTGACGGGATGATTGTACCGGTACCGGTAGAAACGGAAAAGTTTGACAAATCGAAGTTAACCCTTTCTTACCTTACCGTTCCGCTCATGCTCGAATGGCAAATCCCGGTTAACGACCATTCCAACCATTTTTTCATCTCGGCCGGGATGATGGGCGGAATCAATATCGGTTCGCACACCAAGGTCAAAGCAGATAATTCAAAAACAAAAGACCGGGGAAGTTTCAACATCAACCCGTTCCGGTATGCCGCCGTGGCGCGGGTCGGATTAAAAGATATCTCCTTATTTGCATCATACAGCCTTTCGCCTTTGTTTAAAGACGATAAAGGGCCTGAGCTTTTCCCGTTTACCATCGGGATCAGCCTGGTAAACTTCTGACAAAAAAACAGAAAACAGAACGAAAAGACCTGCCACGCGCGGGTCTTTTTTGTTTCAGGAGGCCGGTGTGGAGCCAATGATCTTTATATTTCCAGCAAAAAGTTAAAATTATCCCCGGCGGTTAATTCCTTCGGCGTTTGCCCTTTTTTGAAAATCCGGGCGGTACGCGGACCAATCAGATCAAGCCTTCCGTTTTCCAGTTTTAGCATGGTTCCTTCACGAAGCCCGACCACGTAAACATCCGGGTTTACTTCCAGAAATTCTTCGATGCGTTGTTCGCGGGTTTCGCCGGCATGCCCGTCGGGGTTGGCATCCAGGTAGTGCGGGTTAATCTGGAAAGGAACCAAGCCGGTTGTCGCAAAGCTGGTCGGATCGGTAACCGGCATATCGTTGGTTGTCCGTAAGGTCGGACAGGCAATGTTCGATCCGGCGCTCCAGCCCATGTAGGGCACCCCGGCCCGCGCTTTCCGGGCAATCAAAGGCATCAGCCCGCGGTCGTGCAACATGCGTACCAGTTGCCAGGTATTTCCCCCGCCAACAACGATGGCTTCGGCGTCTTCCACGGCTTGCTCCGGCTGTTCAAAATGATGGATACTCACCACCGAATGACCGATTTCGGCGAAACGTTCGTTCACTTTCCGCTCATATTCATCAAACGTGAAGGTGACGGCGGCATAGGGAATAAACAGGGCTTTTACCGGTTTTTCACCCAGAAATTTTTTCATTTCCTGTTTGGGGTAGTCCAGGTAGGCTTCGCCCGGCATGGTTGAATTGCTGATCAGTAACAGTTTCATGGATATCTTCTTTTCTTTTATCGGCTAAAATAAAATTTTCGCGGCTTGCCACACAGGAAATATGTCAGGATTTCGCCCGGTTCAGAACGAAATCAGGGCAAGGCCCACCGAGAACGGATATACTTCGGGCCCTTTTCCTTCCTCAAATAAGGGCCTCAGGTCGTAAGTCGCAAACAAATTGATCCAACGATAGCCCAAACGCGCTGTTGCTGAATAGCGGAAATCGTGCGTGTAAAAATCGTCGGGGGTTTTCAGCTTTTGCTTTTGGTTATTCTTCCGGTACTTTATCTTGGTGTGTGAGCCCAGCTGCCTGCTCAATGTGATCCCGCCGGACAAGTACAGGCGGTTCTTATAGTGTTTCAGGGGAACCTGAAATTCGAGCAAAAGCGGCATGTTCAGGTAAATCGACGAAAACTTCGATTTCTGGTTGTTGTCAAAATAAAGCTGAACCGGTTCAATACGCGAATCGCCGGCCACAAAACTGGTATTTTTATCGAGGTAATAGGTTTGAAGCTCCATGCCCAGGCCGGTTACCAGCCCAACGGTGTTTCGCGTATGCTGCAAGCCTTTCGACAATTGAAACAGGTTGACATGAAAGGTGGTTGACCGAAGCAGATTCACATCCAGAAAGTCCTGTTCGTGTTCGGGGTACATGGAGTAATCGGCCCGTGCCAGCCCGTTAACTCCCAAGTGAATGCCGGCCCAATGTCCCTTAAACTCATCTTCCCAAAAATTAAATCCTTCGATCGGCAGGCTTTTCAGGTTAATCACCGTGGGTGATTTCAGCGTTGGATTTGTTGGCGGATTTGTATCCCAATACTGAGCCTGGCTCTGTACGGCGAAAAGAAATATACCCGTAAAGAGAAAAAGCTTTTTTAAAACCAGGCTTAGGTCCTGTGCCAGGCGGAACCGGGAACAATCCCGTTTTTCTAACTTATTTACCATACGGTTTTCCGGCTTATTGATATCGTAACAAAGGTATAATCAAATTTCTAAAATTCGAATGTTCAAAACACCGGCCACTGCAAGCGGGCGCCAACCAATTACTTTAAATATTTCCGGTAATAATTGGCTTGTTCCGGGTTTTCGAAACGGGTGTAAATATTGACCAGGTAAGGCGCATATTTCGGCCCGGGATTCATTTCCCACAACACCTTAAAATAGGTCAGGGCCTGTTGAAAATCGGCTGTCACCAGCTTCAGTTCCTGCACGAGTTGCAGATGCTGCAAATGGGTACGCTTGTTTTCGTACTTTTTCATTTCAAGCTGGTAACGGTCTTCCGCCATCCGGTAATATTTATCGCCCAACCATTCGAGGGCATCCGTGTGCCGGGGATTGATTTCCAGCAACTGTCCGGCAATGGTGTCGCAGCTTTCTTTTTGATCAAGCTGACGTTGAATCAAAAAATACTGGTTGAGGTACTTTTCCTCCTTCCGCTTTTCAGCGCTCATAAATGGCCAGATTTTCAGCGCGTTTTCCTTATTTCCCATCTGTATATACCGGTCGAACAGGCGAACGCTTATTCCGGCCGTATCTGCCTGCTCCGGGTAATTTTCCTGATAGGCTTCCAGAACCGCCAATTCTTTGTTCAGGTTATTTTGCTGCTGATAAATGGCCGCCAGGGCCTGATACATGTCGGGGTCGGCATAGTTACGGTATTGCGCCATACCGAACCAACTTTCGGCCAGGGCGACCTCGTTGGCGCGGTAGGCGGTTTTGGCTGCCCTGGCATATTCCTCGGGACTGATTTCGCTGCCCGCGGCGAGTTGCTGATCAAAATACTGGTTCCAGGCCTGTGTGGCTGCCTCAAAACGACCTTCCGCTTCTGCTGTTTCCGCGTTTGCCCGGTGCGAAACAATCACTTTAGGCGCACTGCAACCCATGATGATTGTTACGAATATCATCATGATGATCTCACTCCTTCTTTTCATTTCCTTCATTTTTAAGTTGAAACGGTAAAGGTAGCATATTTGTTTTGCAGCCCAAATGCAAGCGGTTTGAGGAGGTGTTGGACAGAAAGGCCCGGCACTGCGATTTACAGTCAGCGGGAAGACAGAAGAACGGAGAAAGTAACAGTATTCAGTAACAGTGTTCAGTCCCGGTTCTACTCTGGTGCTTTTTAGCTGCAAGCTGCAAGCCCCAAGCCGCAATGACCAATTATCTAATGACTAATGAAAGTACCAGTGTTCAGTCTCAGTTTTTTACACAGGTACTTTTTAGCTGCAATGACCAATTATCCAATGACCAATTAACGGAGACGGGAGACCGGAGACCGGAATACAGTCGCAAGTCGCAGTGTTACTTTGGCGCTTTACCACTTAGGTACTCTGGTCCTTTTTTAAACGCAAAGAAAGAGGAGAAGCCGCAAAGTTTCGCAAAGGGAATCACCGATTGTCCTCCCACCCCGGCGGGGTGAAATATGGGTAGCCCCGGGTAAGCCGGCAACTGCCGGAGAAACCCGGGGAATCAGGCCGGCAGGCAACAACAAGGCGCAGCCGCCGGGATGGCAAAAAATACTTACGCCTCATGCGCCGCACCAGTAAAGGTGTCCATAAGAAGAATTAAACACGAAGACACCAGCACACGAATTACCGAAGACGGAAGAAAGTACCAGTGGTCAGTAACAGTGTCCAGTCGCGGTTCTACCCAGGCACTTTTTAGCTCCAAGCTGCAAGCCGCAAGCTGCAAGTGACCAGTGACTAATGACAGAACCCTGAAAAGCAGCAGTCTTGCTTAGGCACTTAGGTACTCAGGCGCTCAGGTACTTTTTAGCTACAAGCTACAAGCCGCAATGACCAATTATCCAATGACCACCAACCCCCGCTGATCACCGATTACTGATTACCGATCACCGATCACTTCTTTTCACTTTTTTCGTCCATATTATTTTGTTCACTAAAATTGAAATGTTCGTTTTTTACAACGAAAGCATACTTTTTGGGGGTGTTTTTGAATCACTGTCTTTGACGAACAAAATCCAAATTTTCTTGAACAAAATATTTCTGTTTAACAACACATCAGGGGGGGTACTTCTGTATGGTTCAGTGAATTAACCCATGAAGCCGGTTTAATCGATTCGATCTTTATTATTCCGGCCTGTCAATTAACCTTAGTCCAAACGGCAGCCCTGCCCGGCGGACAGCCCTGTTTTTCGTGTGCCGGGTTATTTTACATCAGCTTTTGCCCGGCGCATGTTCGCGAGATAACCGTTTTCAGATAAAAAACTACCACGATGGCATTAAACTATGCCCTGTTTGAAAACCACCTGACCACCGACCCGACCGACTACATGGCGGTGGTGCAAAACCAGCAAAGCAAAACACAGGACGATGTAATCGACCTGTATATGAACGACCTGGGCAGCGGCGCCCGCAACGAGACGCTTACCCCCGGCAACATTGCCCAACTGAAAGGCAGCCGCCTGAAGTTCGACCCGGCCGATGCCGCCCAGGGCATTTTCCTGGTCGCGCCCAATGGCAGCGAAACCCGCGTGGCCACCGTGTCGCGCAACAAGCCTGCTCAGCTCGACTTTTTGGTGCCTGCCCTACCGGCTGGAACCTATCGGGTTGAGGTGCGGGCTGCCCTATACAAAACCAACGGCCTGCGCAAAGGGGCTCTGCCCGCCGAGCTGATGGTTGTATAAGCGCGTTCCACGGAACATGGAAGGTAAGGCCCGGAAAATATGGGACCATATTTAATTGATACATTAATTTATAATTGACTACATGAGAAAAATTGTACTTATTAGTTTTTTCCTGTTGTGCACGTTTGGCACCGGCTTGTATGCCCAGGATATTATTTACCATTACGACAATGCCGGGAACCGGATTGAGCGGGTTATTGAACTGAAATCGGCTTACGTGTCCAAAAGTGCAATGCAGGAACAGCAAGTTTTTGAAGAGACGCTTGCGGAACAGGAAATAAAGATTTACCCAAATCCAACAGAAGGATTATTGTCTGTCAGCATCAGTAATACGGGAAATCTGCCTGAAGGGGCGATTACCGTTACCGACATGAACGGCCGGAAAATCCTGACCAGGCGGATTGAAAACGGCTTGACCCCTGTTGACCTCAGCGCCCACCCGGCTGGCTACTACCTGATGAAAATCACCCTTGGGGCAGAAACTTCGACCTGGAAGATTATTAAAAAATAACTTGCAATATTTTGAATCGCTATGAACACAAAATACTACATGGGATACGGAATAACTTTGTTCCTGCTGGCCATCTTCCTCTCTTTTGAAGGCCAGGCACAGCCAAAAAAGAAAGTGTCGAAGCCTGACCTGGAAAACTGGACCGATGAACAGCTCGACCTATGGGAAGATTCGGTAAAAAAAGCGCTTTATCCCGATCCGGAAATAAAACAATCACCAGCCCCTGTTGTCGGCAATGATGATAAAACAGATGAAACAGCTAATGCCGGTATCTCCAGCCAGAGTGCGGCGCCTCTTGCCTATACACTTTCTGTCAGCATTGACCAATCCAAAGGGGTTGGCGAAATCCCGATTATCCCGGGCACATCGCCGGCAGGGGGAGCCACTTACCAGGTCCCCGTTGATGTTTATCCTGGCCCCAAAGGTATTCAGCCCCAATTGGCAATGGTTTATAACAGTTCCGGTGGAAACGGCCCTCTTGGAGTTGGATGGAGTTTAGGCGGTTTGTCGTCAATTACGCGGATAAACAAATCCATTTACTATGACGGGGCTTCAGGCGGGATAAACAGGAATAAAGACGATGCCTTTGCCCTGGATGGCGTCCGGTTGATAAAAACCGGGAGTACAGCCACAACCTACCGTTATGAAACTGAACAAGGACAAATAAAAGCAATCGCCTACCTTTCCGATGGTATTGTTTCGTATTTCGAGGTGCTTTATCCCAACGGCAACAAGGGCATTTATGGTGATACAGAAAACTACGACAGCCAGAACCTGGAATACCCCCTTACTAAAATGACCGATTTGCAAGGGAATACTGTCAGTTATGGTTATTTCTGGTTTTACCGGTATTATATCAGCAATATAACTTACGGCGACAATGCCGGGGCCAGTGTCAGTTTTGAATATGATACCACCCGGCCTGATGCTTTTTACACGTACAGCGGAGGTTTGCAGCTGTACGAAAACCGCAGGTTAACCAAAATCAATTGTAAGTACGGCAGCAATATCCTGCACTCCTACTCAATTGGCTACACAACCATAAAAAACAATTCGGCGGTCAGCCGGATAGACTATTCGACGGGGAGTAATTCGTTCAATCCCCTGCTGTTTTCCTACGGCACGGACAACAACCAGACTGCTTATACATCAGGTAATGTTCAGCTCCTGGAATGGTTTGAGGCTGGTTCTTCCCCCGGTTTGATCCGGGTAACCAAGGGCAAATTTGACTATGGATCGGACGATGACGGGATGATTTCTTTGCCCAACAAAAACCCTTACTGGAACCATTACCGGAATAAAACAACGTTCCGTCACTCCCAAAACCGGTATGACAATTATTATACAGGCAATGAGAAGATTTTTCTGTACGCCGGATTATCCGGTTCACTGGCGTCTCCGATGCCAAACCTGACAACAGAACCCGGTTTTATCGATATCTTTTGCGCCGATGTGGACGGCAAATACGAGGAAGAAGTGGTTAAGGTGAACAATAAGGTAAACGGCAGTTACGACCAGTTGACTTTTAAAGTTTACTCGGCCAACCTTTACGCGGGTTTGGCGCTTAAATATACCCGCACCTACAACTTCCCGACCGTGCTGACCGATGCCGACGGGGGGAAAAGCATTCATCCCAAATTTTATTTTACCGGCGACTTCAACGGGAACGGCAAAATGGAAGTGCTGGCCGTATCGTGCCACAACCCGATTGGGAACACCAGCATCACGTCCAAATGTTATTTATTCGATTTAGACAGCAGTTCGAAGCTTTACGAGGCCTATGTATTTCCGTATATCGTTGATTTTGTTGGGGTAAGACAGACCGATTCGCAGGCTGCTTTTGATAATACCGATCGCTTGTTTGTAATGGACTACGATGGGGACGGTAAAAGCGACGTGTGCCTGATAAACGATTCGGGGACCAACATTTATACCTTCGATGTTTCCGGCTCAACCTATACCATGCGGAAGGTAGCTACCTACACCGGGCTGAAAAAAGCTAATTTAGTAGGATATGACTTGGTTCCGGGAGAATTTGATGGAGATGGGCAGGTAGACCTTCTTGTTTCTCACAAAGAGAACAGAACATTGTGGTCGATTTACCACTCCATGGGGAACGGACAGTTCTATAAAACCACTTTTACAGGCCCATGGAGAGAAACTGGCGAATACAGTGGCTTGTTACTTCAGGATGTAAATGGGGACGGAATAAGTGACGTTATCTCATACAATAATGGTGCTTTCTTTGTTTCCCTGACCAAAAACGGAACGCCCCAGTCTTCATATGAAACCTCCTACAGAAAAACAACCTACTCCAAGCTGGTGCCAACCAGTATCGTCAGTCGAAATATTTTCTGCCAGTTGCTGTGTTTAAAAGACGGTTTTGTAACAAAATTTATCTTTCCCCGGGACGATACCCGTGAACGAATGCTGACAACAGCCGTTAGCAGTTTGGGTGTAGAATACCGCAACGATTACCGGAAGCTTAACAGCCAGGCATATAACAATAGCGGACCTGTTTACACTAAAGGTTCCGGGGCGGTTTTTCCTTATGAGAACCTCAACGGCCCCCTGTGGGCGCTGTCATCACAGGAAGTGTGGCTGAACGGACAAAAAAAGGAGTCGGTTTCGTACAATTATTCTAATGCCGTCATCCACAAACAGGGGCTTGGCTTCCGCGGGTTCGGGCGCATCAGTAGCTACGACAACATCCGGGGGCGGTCGTTTGTTCAGGAAACTGACCCGTACAATTACATGGTTCCCAAAACCGACGAATCGCCAACCGCCAAAAACACGTACCAGTTTTCGGTTACGGTACAGGCCAATAAAATACTTAAAATACGGCTCTCCCAAAAAACCACCTACGATAAACTGAAAAAGACAAACACTTCAAGCAGTTACACCTATGATACTTACGGAAACCCGACCCGCGAAACAGTTAGTTTGGACGGTAACATTACGGTAACCACCGACAACATTTTTTCAAACTCGACCAGCGATGCCTTGTATTTGTTGGGCTTCCTGCATGATCAAACCATAACAACTACCCGGAACGGGACCAGCTCTTCAACCGGTTTTTTCTACCCGGTTTACAGCAGAGGGCTCCCAACTGTCAAAGTGTACAGAGTCGATGGGAAAGCGATTGGGCAGGAATCCTTTGCGTACGACAGCTTTGGCAAAGTAACGACCAGGCGTGAGAGCCATTTCTCATCGGCCCAGTTAATTTCTACCTATGTGTACGATGCTTTTGGTCACCTGGTCAGCGAAACCGACCCGATGGGCTTTACCGCCGAAACCCACTACGGGGCTAACGGCCTGCCCGATTACACCAAAAACCATAAAGGACAGCAAACCAACCTGGTGTATGACGAGTTCGGACGGCTGAAAACAAAAACAAATCCCCTGGGACTGGTTACCGAAACCACTTACAGTTGGGATGCTGCAGGTACCAATGGGCTGTACTGTATTACCCAAACAACAACGGGGCAGGCCACACAAAAAACCTGGTACGATACCTTTGGCCGCGAAGTACGCCAGGCAGTGCAACGCTTCGACGGGTTATGGTCTAAAACCGATCAGTTGTACGACAGCTACGGCCGTTTGCAGAAAGTCTCGCTGCCCTTTACCGGCTCCGTCGCATCGTTCTGGAACACCTATGCCTACGATAGCTACGACCGGCCGCTATCAGTAACCAAGGCCTCTGGTAAAACAATAAGCTACTCGTACGACGGGCTTAAAACAACCACGACCAGCGAAGGCATTGCCTCTGCCCGTACCTACGATGCACTGGGCAAACTGGTTAAGGCCGAAGACCCGGGCGGCGCCATAACTTACACCCTCCGTCCCGACGGGCAACCATCGTCTGTCCTCGCGCCCGGCAATGTCACTACCAGTTTTACCTACGACGAATACGGGCGGCAAAAAACAATCGTCGATCCTTCGGCCGGGATAACAACCTATAATTATGATGCCTCCGGCAACCTGAACCAGCAAATTGACGCCGAAGGGCGGGTGACCGACATGCTTTTCGACAATTATGGAAGGATAATCTCTAAAAGCTACCCGGAGTTTTCGACCAGCTACAATTATAATACCGACGGCCTCCTGGAAACGGTTACCAGCAACAACGGCACAGCAATAGTTTATACCTACGATGTTTACAACCGGTTAAAAACCGAAAAAGAAACCGGCGCCGACGGCCTGTGGCTCGAAAAAAGCTATACCTATAAAACAGATGGCAACCCGGAGACACTGACCTATAAAACTACCGACGGGACCATCACCAGCGAGCATTATAGCTACGCCAACGGCGAGCTGACCGAAATTAAGCTGAATGGCGCCACCTCCATTTTTAAGCTAACGACCCAAAATGCCCTGGGGCTGCCAACTGCCGTTACCACCGGCCCGTTTGCCCGGCAGTACGCTTTTAACGACTACGGCATACCCACCGGCCGCGCAGCAGGCAGCCTGATGGATGCCACCTACAGCTTTGAAGCTGCCACTGGCAACCTGCTTAGCCGGAAAGACAATAAACGGAATAAAACAGAAAGTTTTGACTACGATGGCTTAAACCGGCTGACCGGTTACGGAACTTACACGGCAAATTACGATGCCAAGGGCAACCTGGCCGGGAAAACCGATGTGGGTACCTTTTATTATACCAACAGCAGTAAGCCCTACGCCTTGTCGGGCGCCGACCTGTCCACCAATGCGGTGCCCCTGCGCAACCAAAATATAACTTACAGCTCGTTTGAACAACCGCTAAACATCGCCGAAAACGGCTACCTGGCCGGCTTTACCTACAATGCCGAAGGCCAGCGGGTAAAGATGGAACTGAAACAAAACGGCGTCATCCAGCTGGTACGCCATTACCTGGGCGCTTGCTACGAAAAAGACCTGGGCGTTGGCGGTACCAAAGAAAAGCTGTACCTTGGCGGCGATGCTTACTCGGCCCCGGCGGTGTACGTGAAACAGGGAAGCGGCAGTTGGCAGTTGCACTACATTTGCCGCGACTACCTGGGCAGCATCACCCACCTGGCCGACAGCAACGGTTCTTTGACACAAGAGTTGAGCTTTGATGCCTGGGGGCGCCTGCGCGACCCGGCCAACCAAACAGCCTATGCTCCCGGCAGCGAACCCAACCTGTTTTTGGGCCGCGGCTACACCGGCCATGAGCACCTGCCCTGGTTTGGCCTGGTGAACATGAATGGCCGGCTTTACGACCCGGCAGTGGGGCGTTTCCTGAGCCCCGACAACTACGTGCAGTTGCCCGACTTCAGCCAAAACCTGAACCGCTACAGCTATTGCCTCAATAACCCGATGAAGTACACCGACCCGGATGGGGAATTGTTCTGGATATTTCCTCATATTAGCTGGAGCAAGAAGGGAGGGTTAAGTATTGGTTTTTCAGCTGTTTTAGGAATTCCGGGATTAGCCAGTGTTCAGGCAGGAGGGGGTATTAATTTAAAATCAGGTGATCCGTACGCTTTCGCCGGTACCAGTTACATGTTTAATGCAGCTTTTGTTTCCTGGTCCCCTGGGAGTGGCTGGAGTGCCGGATACACAGCAGGAGCTTCAATTTATTCCGGCTTACCCATAAGTACCAATTTCCTGACCGTTGGTGCCAATTACAATATCAGCCATAATCGTTGGAGCGGAAATTTATCTTCTTGGGACGTTAGCCGTGACGGTTTTAGTTTCAATCCTAGTATCTCGGCAGTAGTTCTGCCTGAACAGACAACCAATTTTGTCAGGGGAAAAGGGTTCAGAACAAATGATAAAGTATTGAGTAATTTTGTTGCTGCTGAAAATTATCAGGGGGCTTTGGATTATTTTGGGTTCAAAGGTGAATATGTTGGAGGAGAAGGACAAAGTTATTTCTGGTTTAATAAGAATGACCATTCAAAATATGGAATAAGGTATACAGAGGGAGCATTTGATTCTTATGGTGCATTAATGAACACTTATTTGAAAGAATCCTTTCACATGAGAAGATTTGCACGTAATGGGTTGGATGGATTTGAATTGGCTAATTCTGAGGTGTTTAGTTTTTCAAATATGCCAGAAGAACGATTAGGCGTAATACATCAATACAAGAATCAAGGATTATCTGGATATAACATGGATTATATGGGAGCAATTAGGTATACCGAAAACCGGATGAATATTTTTAATTTATTTAAAGATTATAATCCCCCTTATACATTCACGTCGTACAGTAATAAATGGTGGCATTTTATCTATAAAGTTCCAAGAAGATGGTAAAAACATTATTTTCAATTTTAATATTGATATCCGCGTTAAATGGATTTTCACAAAAGGACACAAGTATTTGTGAGATGGGGTATATATTTGATTCTGGCCCTTTATATAAAGGGGGCGAAGAGACCCTAAGGAGATTTATTCAGTCTGAAATTGTCTATCCTCCAACGGCAATTGCAGATTCGATAGAAGGAATAGTATATGTCTCTTATGTTATAGATACTTTAGGTGACACTAAAAATCATATTATTGAAAAAGGCGTTAGGAATGATTTAGATGCAGAAGCCATTAGGATTACCAAATTAATTAAATATGATAGTCCGGCAAAACTGAATGGGAAGCCTATTTTATTTCATTTTACAGTACCTGTTAGATTTGAAATTAAAAAGATCGAAGATTTCGGGAACAGTAATTTGACTCCTGATTCTTTTATACCTTAGCTTATCTCCATCGCTGGCACGGTTTTATAAACTGTACTTGTGAAAAACAAAACTGATAAGAAGCTGCCCTCTGGTTGGCGGGCGGCTTCTTTTAAACTTTTGCTAACTTAGCTAAGCGTTCTTTGAAAAACTGAAGCCAAAGCTTTTCCCCCTCCGGGGGAAACGGGGCTTTTATCTTGGCGGTGTACGTAAAACAGGGAAGCGGCAGTTGGCAGTTGCACTACATTTGCCGCGACTACCTGGGCAGCATCACCCACCTGGCCGACAGCAACGGTTCTTTGACACAGGAGCTGAGCTTTGATGCCTGGGGGCGCCTGCGCGACCCGGCCAACCAAACAGCCTATGCTCCCGGCAGCGAACCCGAGCTGTTTTTGGGGCGTGGGTACACCGGGCATGAGCACCTGAACTGGTTTGGCCTGGTGAACATGAACGGCCGGCTCTACGACCCGGCAGTGGGGCGTTTCCTAAGCCCCGACAACTACGTGCAGTTGCCCGACTTCAGCCAAAACCTGAACCGTTACAGCTATGCTCTGAATAACCCATTGAAATTTAATGATCCCGATGGAGAATTTTTTTGGTTCGCCGTCGCTATTGGAGCAGTTCTAAATGTAACTTCAAGAGCTATAAGTGGGAAAATTGATAACTTTTGGGATGCGTTTGGTGCCGCTGCTATTGGAGGTTTAGCCGGAGCCGCGGGCTATGGAGCTTTTGCGCAATTTGGAGGAACAGTAAGTTTTCTTAGCGGGGCCGCGTCAGGAGGTGCGGGCGGATTTGTTGGAGGAGCAGGCAACGCATGGCTGGATGGCGCCGGTTTTGGACAAGGGCTTTTGTCCGGTCTTGTGGGTGGTGTCAGTGGAGCAGCCATTGGTGGTATAACCAGTGGGGTTAGTGCATCCCTAAAAGGAAATAATTTCTGGAATGGAACCCCTACCGATAGAACCGTGGCAAAGGTTCTGGCTGCAAAAGTTGCCTCTCCTAAATTGGCTGATAGCTTCCCTGAGGCAAGTCTGAATGTTGGAAGAACCCAAGTGGGAAGAATGCCAGAATCGATGAGACCGTTAACGCCTCTTAGTAGGATGGTAGAAACAAGTGATTCTTATTACAATAAGCTCTATGCCCAAGAGGTTAAAGCATTGGCAGGAAAGCCATATGTTTATGGATCAAATGGTCCAGATTCTTTTGATTGTTCGAGTACCGTCTGTTATGGAATACGTAATGTAAAAAATCCTAAATTTGGAGATTATACTGCTCAGCAGTTGTTTGATTTACATACGGTTTCAACAACGAGCAGAGACCCGGGAATTTTAATGTTTTATGATTGGGGTTCTAATGGATCAATAAACCATGTGACGTCAATTATTGGTAATGGGCAAATGTTACATCCATCATCGGGTTCTGGCATATTGCAAATTATATCGACAACCAAATTAAATAATGTAAATAATCCCACTATTTATTTTAGACAGATAAAATGGTAATACTATGTATAATAAAATTATTTTAGTTGTTTTTGCAATCTTCAGTTTGAACTTTGCAAGTAGGTGTATGATAGGAAAGTCTCAAAGTAGAGAGGAAGTAGAATTTGAGCTAAAGATAGATTCGGCATTTTTACAATCTTTCTCCACAAAAGGATTAAAGCAATTAGATCCGATAAAATCAGTAAGATATGGAGAGAAAGAGAGTATTTACGAATTGTTAAAAAGAAATGCTGAATATTTTGAATATGCTGAATTTAAGGTAAGCGAAGATATTATCGGGAAGGTTATTCTAACTGATTTTACGATTAGCTTTGATGGAGAATTCAAATTGATATTTCTAGCTACTTATGATCTTTCTGGTCATCTAATTGATGCCATCCGGTTGGCAAAGTATGAACTTGTATCGGATACCTTCTATATGGAAACAGCAACTGTTTCGAATCTCCATGTTATAAGACAGATTTATTTTGAAGGTTTTGATGATGATTTTGAAAATGTGATAAAAAAGAAAAGTACAGAAAGGTATGTTATTCAAAAGAATGGAATAATACAAAAAGAGTGATCTTTCCAAAGCCGGGAATCTATTGCAGATATTACTTGAAAAAAGAAGCCGTCCGGCGATTGCCGGATGGCTTCTTTTTATACTTTCGCGAAATTCGTTGAGCGTTCTTTGAAAAACAGGGAAGCGGCAGTTGGCAGTTGTACTACATTTGCCGCGACTACCTGGGCAGCATCACCCACCTGGCCGACAGCAACGGTTCTTTGACACAGGAGCTGAGCTTTGATGCCTGGGGGCGCCTGCGCGACCCGGCCAGCCAAACAACCTTTGCCCCCGACAGCGAACCCGAGCTGTTTTTGGGGCGTGGGTACACCGGGCATGAGCACCTGAACTGGTTTGGCCTGGTTAATATGAACGGTCGGCTTTACGACCCGGCTGTGGGGCATTTCCTGAGCCCCGACAACTACGTGCAGTTACCCGACTTCAGCCAAAATTTGAACCGCTACAGCTATTGTTTGAACAACCCGCTGAAGTACAACGACCCGGACGGGGAATTCTGGCATATCATTATCGGGGCATTGGTTGGTGGGGTGGTAAACCTCGTAGCCAATTGGGATCATATTGATGGCTTTTGGCAGGGGCTGACATCTTTTGCTGTTGGCGCAGGAGCAGGAGCGTTAGTTGCTGGAACAGGGGGTGCAGGGGCCGGTTTCTGGGCCACAGCCGGGGTAAGCGCCCTGGGTGGCTCTGTAACGGCAGGTACCAATAGTATAGTTTCACAAACCGGGAAAAATTTTTCGGGCTTTGAAGATATTAACTGGGGACAAGTTGGCATCAGTTCGGCCATTGGCGGTGCAGCCGGTTTTGGAGGGGGTGCAGCTGGTTATTGGGCCGCAAACTCTTCGATACTGGTAAACAATGTTAGCAGTCCTTTAGCCAGAGCCGCCGTAGTTTCACCCCTTGCGGCCGGTGCCGGACACATAGCCGGGGGAACTGCTGCCGGATTATTTCAGAGGCAAGGCCTTGGAGAAGCATTCGGAAATTCGTTTAAAGGAATTGGCTCCAGTATGGCTCTGGGTGCAGCGCTTGGGATTGCAACAACAGTTGGAGTATCATATGCTAACGGGATAAATCCTCTGACAGGGAAACCGATTGCAACAAAATCACCAGGAGGTATATTGTCTGAGAATGGAGTTTATGGAACACAAAAAGGGCTTAATTCTGACATATCTGACATGTACCTTAAACAAATGGAATCGGGCAATTTTGATTTAAACCACAAAATTGGAGGCTATACCTCAGAGGGTAAATATTATATAGGCGATGGTCATCATCGAATGTATGCCGCTTACAGATTCTACCAGCAAACAAGCGATAGTTTTTATATAAACCATTTGATAAATACTGGTAGATGGACTCCTTCACATCCATCAAATTATGGATTGAAAATTTATAAAATTGATTGATATGCTAACAGTTGTCAGTTTTGAAGGGGATGTAGATTTATCAATAAACCCCTTTAAATTAGAGAAAGGCAGTATTATGTTGCTTTTTATGCCTCCAGGTAGAGATGTTAAGGTATGTGAGGAGCTAGTAGGTTTAACTATTTATCAATATCCATATTGGGTGAAATTTCAATCCGAAAACATAGATGAAGTTGCTCTTCAATTACTCAATAACAACATAGATTATTTGAGAAAATTTCTAACGCAACCATATTCCAAGTTCGCAAAAGAAAATATGGCTTTTCTTTCGGGATGGGATGTTCGATTAATCAATATCTTTTTAAAGAAAAGAATTGACAGCGTTAATTTTATTGAACTCAATACGGCAGGATTATCAATAGGTTCGTTAGAATTAATGTTTGATTTTCTATTAAATGAATTATCCGAGACACACATCGAGTCAACAACGTATATGATAATTGAACCTACTCAAAAAATTGGAAAGATTAATCCAATATTTATAGACAGGAATAACATTAGTACAGTTTTTCAAAAAATCTATCGACAGAAAAGTAAGTAATGTTCCTCCACTGGCGCATTATTGCAAAGTGTGCCGTGAGATAACTAAAAAGAAGCTGCTTGCCAACCGGCGGGCGGCTTCTTTTAAACTTGACAGTAATTTTCAGCACAATTAAGAACATAAAATCAACTTCAATGAAAAAAAACTTAATTTTCTCATGGCCGTACTGGTCGGATTATCGATGACTGCTAATGCCCAAACCGAAAAGGGCAATTTCCTTTTAGGCGCTTCCAGTAGCCTGGATTTTTCATCGTTTTCGGTAAAACTTAAAAACGGCCAAACCAGCGAAGATGCCGGTAAAATGTCGACCCTGGAGTTTTACTCCTGCCGCGGGTTATTTTATTGCCAACAACCTGGCCGTAGGGCTGCAATTATCAGTGAGCAGCGCAAGCGAAAAGGAAAACGGGGATAAATATACCGAAACAACGACTATGCTCCTGCCGTTTGCCCGGTTATATTTCGGCAAAAGCAATGTCAAGCCGTTTGTACAGGCAGCCGTTGGGCCCGGCTGGCAAAAGTGGGGCTACGACGAAAAAGAAACGGGAAACATCACCGGGTATGAGTTGGGCGGTGGTTTGGCAGTATTTATCAACCAGTCTATTTCACTTGATTTCAGCCTGGGGTATGCTTCGGCAACTACAAAACTTGACGACTGGAAAACAACCGCCAAAGGTATTGGTGGCAACATAGGTTTTTCTATCATTTTTTAGAAAATAGCTGATAAATTTTGGCTGATCCGCCCCCGCTGGCGTAGGTTTGCAGCCTGTGTCTTGCTTTAAAAAAGCAAAAGTTTACCTCTTCGCTGGCGCACTTTTGCAAATCGTGTCTTGCTTGCAAAAACAAAAAATGGTTTGTCCTGCTTTCAACGGAGTTTGCCCAAAAGGCCAAAGGCACAAATTGCAAATTTGCGCCAGCGGGGAATTTCATCTCACAAACACTTATTTAGAAATAATATGAATTATGAAATTTTATAAAACAAATGTTAATTGATAACCGGTTTTTCCATAAATTGTGTCGTTAAAAAACAGGAGGATGCAAAAAAACAGCTTGGATTCAGAAAGTTTTACACCAAAGTACGTATAAGAAAAAAGTTTTTCCTGATTCGGAAAGCAAGTTTAATTAATTAAATAACTTATTTTTTATGAAAAAATCCATCTCCCTTTTAATGCTTATCTCTTTTCTGGTAAGTATTTCCTGCTACGCACAACAGGAAATGGCGTTGAAAAGGAAAGTTGCTATCGGGCGTTTTTCAAACGAGACTCAATATGCAAAAAGCGTTTTCTACGACAAGGAAAATGACCCGATGGGAAAGCAAGCGAGCGACATTTTGTCGACCCGGTTAGCTGCTTCCGAAAAATTTCTTTTGATTGAACGCCAGGACTACGACAAAATTGTAAGTGAACTGAACACGAGTGGCGGTATTTCACAAAACATTGGCGCCGATTACCTCATTATTGGCTCAATCACCGAATATGGGCGTAAAAACATTGGCACACAAAAGGTTTTTTCGAGCAGTAAAGAACAAATTGTTGAAGCTGGTGTGAGTGTACGCCTGGTCGATGTATCCACCGGTATTATTATTTACAGCGGCGAGGCCAAAGGTGAAGCTACTGCCGAAGACAAACGGGTGATGGGCTTTGGCCAATCTGCCGATTTCGATGCAACCTTATCGGATAAAGCCATTTCGGCTGCTATTTCAAAGCTGGTCGAAAACATCATCAACAGCTGCATGGACAAACCCTGGAAAGCTTACTTTCTTTCGGTTGAAGACGGCACCTACATTATTTCGGGCGGCAAATCGCAAGGACTAAAAGAAGGCGATACGTTCACGATCATGGCGAGAGGGAAAATGGTGAAAAACCCGCAAACCGGGCTGAATATTGAACTGCCCGGTAAAGTGGCAGGCACAATCCGCATCGATCAAACAATGGGTTCAACGCCTGAGGATGAGATCTCCTTTGCTTCGTTAGTCGACGGAACTATTGACACAGCTGAGTTAGACAAGTATTACATTGTTGAGAAAAAATAATCCCATGAAAAAAATCATCATTTTTATACTTGCCCTGTTTGCCTTTAGCGCGTGCGGACCTCACCAGTACAGTACCCGCTCCGCAGGACAGGACAATTCGTCGTTTGTGGTGGTCGTAACAAACGGACAGGAATACGAAAACGTATCGGTAATAGTCGACGGAACCAGCTACCCGGTTGAAAAAGTGTACAAACTGAAAGCTATCCGGAAAGCCCATCCGGTAGTGATTACCCCCGGAAAACACCAAATTCAGGTGGTGTCGGGAAACAACATATTAACTGACGAAAACATCTTTATCGGATTACAAGAAACCAAAAAAATCATACTTCCATGAAATCGCTAAAGTATACTCTAATTGCAATTTTTGCTTTGGCTGCCTTTTCGTGTACCACCGAAAAACCGCTTTACAACTGGCGTGGGTACGACGATGCAGTATATGCCTATACCAAGACTGCCGACGAGCAGAGTACCGAGAACCTGATTCAGATTTACGAAAAGCTGATCAATAAACCGGGCGGAACACGCAAAGCTCCACCCCCGGGAGTCTGTGCCGACTATGGCTACATCCTGGTTCGAAAAGGCGAGGTAGCCAAAGGCAAAGAACTCCTGATCAAAGAAACCATGATGTACCCGGAATCGAAACCATTTATTGACCGAATTATCAAACGATTTGAAGAATGAAAAATCTACTCTACTTTGTCGTAGCGGCAGTGATACTTGCCAGCTGTTCGAATGCAAAACTGTTACCAAAATCCGAAGCCTATAAAAACATTTACCAGGAGAAACCGCTTTCGGTTTTGTTGCTCCCACCGATCAACAAAAGCACCAAGGTTGAGGCTAAAGAACTTTTCTACAGCTCATTGAGCCAACCCTTAACCTTAAGGGGCTACTATGTAATGCCCCCGCTTTTATCGATGGAAATCTTAAAAGAAGAAAGCGCCTATGATGCCGAACTGTTCATCAACAACTCCATGAAACAGGTTGGCGATTTATTCGGAGTTGATGCGGTGTTATTTACCACCATCCACGAATGGAATAAAACGGCCATCGCCTCGCAGATCAATGTCAAAATTGAATACCTGCTGAAGTCGACCAGAACCGACGAGATTTTGTTTCATCGTACAGGTGATATCACCCTGAACGTTTCGGTCAACACCGGAAGTATCATCGGGAACGTTGTTGGCAGCATGCTGGCCACCGCGCTTACCAAAGAAATTGTGGTTGCCCGGAATTGCAACTATTACACGGTTGCCGATATCCCGTCGGGAAAATACAGCCCCACCTTCGGGCTAGACAGCGAGCTGAAAGCTCAACCGGCTGAGTTTAAACAGGTTCTTAAAAATCAATACTAAGATCTTAGTAAACTATAACAAAGAGGCCCGCCATATTGGCGGGCCTCTTTGTTAACCCATCAAACAAATAATCTTTCCTGTTACTGACGGTTGCGGCTTAACTCCAGGCACTTAGCTCCCGGCGCTTTCCGCTCTCCTCCATTTCCAAGCTTAAGCATATGCCGTGCAAGACGGAGTACCGGAAACCTTCTCCACGAAGGCGGACAGACCACGCACCCGGCAGCTTTCTCCTCAAAAAAGGACACTTAGCCCGCATACCCGGACAGCAAAACCACGAAAGCGGAACCACACTGGCCGGACACACGGAAACAAAAAAACCGGACACGGAAACCTCCGTCACGATTGTGGAAAACTTCTCCACGAAGGTTGAAGGTTGCAGCCCGTAGGCGGAACAAGTAACCTAACCTGAACAAGACGGGTTTAAAGGGTTAAAACAGAACCGGCAGCCTGATTGGGCTGCCGGTTCTGTTTTTATGGGCGGTTTATTTTTTCGCGTTGGAGAAGAAGTCCCGCTGCGCTTTAATCAGGTTCACATAGTTCATCAGCAGGTTTTTGGTTTCGCTGATGATGTTGAAGTACAACACCGAATTGCGGGTGTTCACCTCCTTGTTTTTGATCCGTTTGATTTGGGCTTTTTCCATGATGGCCAAGCGGTTGAAGATGACGTCGCGCTGCCGGATTATGTTTTCAATTTCCTCAAACTTCTCTTCTTTCACGACATGCAGGGTCATATTCACAAAGTCGCTGATTTCGGTCATGAAGACAGACAGTTCCTTCACCTGGGTCTGGACGAACGGCTTATGGTTATTCTCCATGTGCTCGTAAAGCGGTTCCGCCAGGTAAGTCAGCGAGTGCGTGACTTCGCGCAGGTATTCAACAAGTTGTACATACGACTGGCTGATAATCAGCGAATCGCTTTGTTGCAAGGTTTCGATCACATCTGAAACCTTGGTCTTCATCTTCTTTGTCTTTTTATTGAATGTATTGATTCCATCCAGCGCTTCGCGCACATGGACCCGGTCCTCATTCAGAAAACTTTCGATACTCACCGAATACACCTGGTTAATCATCAACACGGAATTCACCACTTGTTTTTTGGTTTTTTCGATTACTTTTTCAATCTCGTCATTAAACGAGATGCTTTCTTCGTCTTCAATTTTTCGGGCCGCAATTTTCTTTTTCAGTACGGTATGGGTACGCACCACCGTGAAAACCGCCAATGCCATAAAGGCAAAAACCATGTAGTTTCCGCCAATGGCAATAATACCGGCGATAAACAGGGATATTGTAAAAGCGATCAGGGCGGTGAGAAACCAACCTCCAACTACGGCAAACACACCCGAGATCCGGTAAACGGCGCTTTCGCGTCCCCAGGCGCGGTCGGCCAGCGAGGTTCCCATCGCCACCATAAAGGTAACGTAGGTGGTTGATAAGGGTAACTTGAGCGAAGTTCCCAAAGAGATGAGGATCCCTGAAACAATCAGGTTAACTGATGCCCGAATCTTGTCGAACGCAGCTTTTTCTTCTCCCCTGACAGGGCGCGCCTCCCGGGCCTGCTCGAAACGGGAATCAATGAAGGTATTAACCCGGTCGGGCAGCCATCTCCGCAAATTTTTATTCACCTGGATGGTCTTTCTGACGATTACCCGGGATAAGATGGAAGAACCAAAACGTTCATCCCCTTCCGTTTGGCGGGATAAATCGACTGTAGTGGCCACCACGTTCCGAGCTTTCCGCGAAGTGATCAGGGTAATAATCATCACCAATCCGGCAATCACGAGCATATATTCAGGCGTCGGCAATTTCCCTTTCAGCATCTCCATCGAAAAGGCGTCGGCGCTAACTCCGCCGGCAGCCCTCCAGGCTGTGAATGACTGGAATCCGGCGAGCGGGACCCCGATAAAGTTCACCAGGTCGTTCCCGGCAAACGCCAGGGCCAGACCAAAGGTTCCAACCAGCACAATCACCTTGGGAATATCAATTTTAAATATCCAGTACAACAATTGCAGAATAATGGTCCAGCCAATGACACTGACCACCAAGAGCATGAAGATATTATTCATCAGGAAATCAACCATTTCTTCCGACATAAAGGTAGCGCCTTTGGCTCCTTTGATGAGCATGAAATAAGTCATCGCCGCAATAGAAAGGCCGCCAAACAAGGCCCCGTAATAACGTAAAGTCCGGTGCATCCGGAACGAGAACACCAGGCGGGAAAGATACTGGACGACGGCGCCTACAACAAAAGCAATGATAACCGAAACCAGGATGCCTGAAATGATCGCCAGCGCCTTTTCGCTGTTGATATATTTTGAAAGCTCTGACAGGCTGCTGCCGGCCTGCTGAATTTTTACCAGCGAAACCGCCACCGCCGATCCAAGCAATTCGAAAACAATAGACACTGTTGTAGACGTGGGAAGCCCGAAAGTATTGAACATGTCCAGCAAAATCACGTCGGTGATCATAACCGCCAGGAAAATGACCATAATTTCGGAGAAAAAGAACATATCCGGGTGGAAAATGCCTTTCCGCGCCACTTCCATCATTCCGCTTGAAAAAACTGCCCCAACCAGTACGCCGAGACTGGCAACTGTAAAGATTAACCACTTGGGAGCCGCTTTCGATCCGATTGCTGAATTCAGGAAATTTACCGCGTCGTTGCTTACTCCCACAACCAAATCAGAAATGGCCAGAGCAAACGTTCCATATACTTAAGACATAAAATGACGGGTGCAAAAATATAAGCTAAGTAACGAGCTACGGGCGTATGGGTGTTAAATTAGCGTTAACTAACCGTCAATTTACTGTTAATGAGTGCGAACATTGTTTTTTATTCTATTTTTGCCGGTAAAATTATGATGAAATGAAAACCTACCCGGTAAAGAGATTAGCTTTCCATATGGCACTGATGGTTACAGTTTTAAGCCTGTTTTTCGGACTGATTCTAAAGTATGCAGATCCCCCGTTTTATATAAACCTGGTTCTGATCGCCATTTTTTTTGCCCTGATCTACTTTGCCGTCAATTTTGTATTCATCAGGTACATCAACAACAAAATTGAACCCATTTACAAGTTTATCCGCGAAATTCCGGCCCGGAAGAAAGATAAAGGGGAGAAAGATCAGGCGAACAGCAACATCATTGGCGATGTGCAAAAAGAAGTGGAAGAATGGGCCAAAAACCAAACACAGGAAATTACGCGTTTGAAAGACCTGGAACGTTACCGGAAAGAATTCGTGGGGAATGTATCGCACGAGCTGAAAACCCCGATTTTTAACATCCAGGGTTACATTCTGACCTTACTGGAAGGCGGGCTGGACGACCCGAAAATTAATAAACTCTACCTGAAACGCACCGAAAAAAGTATCGACCGGATGATCTCCATCGTGGAAGACCTCGAATCGATTACCAAACTTGAATCGGGCGTTCTTCGACTGAGAAAAGAAAATTTCGACCTGATTAAAATGGTCGATGAAGTTTTCGAAATGGAATTGATGATGGCCAATGAGCGTAAGATCCAATTGATCATCGACCGCCCGGAAAATCCGGTCATCGTACACGCCGACAAAAAGCGGATCATGGAAGTAATGACCAACCTGGTAGCCAACGGCATCAAATACGGAAAACGGAAAGGTTTTGTAAAAGTTGGTTTTTACGATTTGAGCGATACCGTGATGATTGAGGTGATGGATAACGGCATTGGGATCGAAAAAAGTGAATTACACCGGGTTTTTGAGCGTTTCTACCGGGTCGACAAATCAAGGTCGAGAGAACAGGGCGGAACCGGATTGGGCCTGTCTATCGTGAAACACATTATTGAAGCCCACAAACAAACCATCAATGTAAAATCGGTTGTCGACGAAGGCACCACCTTCACCTTTACGCTCGAAAAAACCAGATAAACCCGGGTACTTTTAAAAAATTGAAAATTATCTGCACAAATTTGTCTTTTTTCAACCGTATTTGCATAAATTACCGCTGAAAGAGTTTATGTTCGTTCTCACAATTCTTTTAATAAAAATGTAACCCGATTGTTACAAAACAGGAATACCTTTAACCGCTGTTAATACTGCCCATATGAATGACGAAAAATATAAAATACTGCTGGTTGACGACGAAGTTGATATTTTAGAATTTATCAGTTACAACCTTGAAAAAGAAGGATTTAAGGTATACACGGCACAAAACGGGCTGGATGCCATTAAAATTGCCGAGAAAAAACTGCCTCACCTGATTATTCTGGATGTGATGATGCCCGAAATGGACGGAATCGCGGCCTGCGAAGAAATGCGCAAAATCCCGGCCCTGCAAAGCTGCATTATCGCCTTCCTGACGGCCCGGGGCGAAGATTACTCGCAGATTGCAGGATTTGAAGCCGGCGCCGATGATTACATCACCAAACCCATTCGCCCGAAAGTGCTGGTCAGCCGGGTAAAAGCCCTGCTAAAACGAACCGGAAACAGCAGCGCCGGTACTTCTGCACCTGCCGAGAACAGCAATACCATTACCATTGGCAACCTGGTGATCGACAAGGAACGATACATGATTAAGATAGACAATACGGAGATGATCCTGCCGCGTAAAGAATTTGAACTGCTTTCGCTGCTGGTATCAAAACCCGGAAAAGTTTTCACCCGCGAAGAAATTTACTATTCGGTATGGGGAGACAATGTCGTGGTTGGCGACCGTACCATTGATGTTCATATCCGAAAGCTACGCGAGAAAATCGGGAACGACCACATTAAAACCCTGAAAGGGATCGGTTATAAGTTTGTGGAATAAATAATTCCGTCTGCTGCTTCACCAGATCAGCCCAAGAACCAGGTAATTGACAAGGAACCCGAGGAAAAATCCGGCAAAAACCTGAACGAGTGTATGTTTCCCGAGCAATAGCCGCGCAGTTCCGATCAGGCCTGCAATCCCAACCAGTACAATAATCAAGACGGAGGTATTCATACCCAAACGTAAAGAAAGGGCAATGATAGCCCCGATCAGCCCGCCGATTCCGGCCATGTGGGCGCTTATTTTCCAGCGGATGGAAATAAACAGCAGCAGGACAATAATCAGCACCGATGAAATCAGGAAAACGCGGTAAACCGGGTAAATGGGCAAACGGTTCAGAAAATAATAGCCCAAATAATAAAAAATAGCCGTGTAAAGCATGGGTAATACCCGGTCGGTATGTTTATCCAGGTCGAGCTTCACTTTCTTGTTTAAGCTCATAAAACCAATGCTCACCAACGGCAGTAAAAAGGTGCTAAGGAAAACAACCAGCAGGATCAGCTTTTTGGCCTCGAAGGTGAGTAAGGCAAAGTGAAAGTTGGTATTCATCAGTAACAAAAACCCGACTGTCGGGATAATCAGCGGATGAAAGAGGATAGATACTACCCGGGCAGCGAGTTGGAGAATTTTCATCTGTTTATCTTTAAATTCGTGTTTCTATAATTTGCGTATCAATGTCGGTTTTTCAATTGAACCCTCAACGGATGGAACTCGCCAGCATAATCATTCTCTTGTGTGAGAGGTTTGGCTCTCATGGCTCGTTTCATGTTTCCGAAATTTAGAGTTCTTTACGCAAGCGGGCAACCGGAATACCCAATTGTTCCCGGTACTTGGCCACCGTCCGCCGGGCAATCGGGTACGACTTTTCCTTCAGAATCTGCGCCAGGCGGTCATCGGTCAACGGTTTTCGTTTATTTTCACCCATGATACACTCTTCCAGTATTTTTTTGATTTCGCGGGTCGACACCTCCTCGCCGGTGTCTTTTTGCATGCCCTCAGAGAAGAAATATTTCAGGGGAAAAATACCAAAATGGGTTTGAATATATTTGCTGTTCGATACCCTCGAAATGGTGGAAATATCCAACCCGGTCCGGTCGGCAATATCTTTCAGGATCATCGGTCTCATCCGGGTTTCATCACCATCCATAAAATAGTCCTTCTGGAAGTCGATAATTTCCGACATGGTAATCATCAAGGTGTGATGCCGTTGACGAATGGCATCGATAAACCATTTGGCCGAATCCATCTTTTGTTTGACAAACAGCAGGGCATCTTTCTGGTCGCGCGAAATGTTTTTCCGGTTTTCGGTGTACGATTTCAGCATATCCATGTAATGGCCGTTCATCCGCAAATCGGGCACGTTACGCTGGTTGAGCGAAAGCTGTAATTCGCCGTCGTTATTTTCGAGGATAAAATCAGGCACAATCACCTGGTTCGACTTGCTGAGGGGGTTGCTGTACGAACTTCCCGGTTTCGGATTTAGTTTCAGGATTTCGGCGATCGCGTCTTTCAGCTCGTCTTCACTAATTTCATGTTTTTTGAGGATCTTATCGTAGTGTTTCCGGGTGAATTCTTCAAAATTATCTTTGATGATATTCATCGCTAACATCGTGGCCGGGTTGCCTTTCTTTCGCTGAATCTGAAGCAGCAGGCATTCCTGTAAGTCGCGCGCCCCAATACCGGGCGGGTCAAATTCCTGAATGATATCCAGCAATTCTTCCAGTTCGCTCAAGCTCACGTCCATGTTCAGGTTAAACGCCAGATCGTCGCTGATCGAAAGCAGGTCGCGGCGCAGATAACCATCTTCATCAATGTTACCGATGATGTACTCAGCCAGTTTTCGCTGGGTTTCACTCAACTCGGCCAAACCAAGCTGTTCGTTCATCGACTCATGAAAACTGGTTCCGGCCGAGAACGGAATATCAATCTGTTTATCGTCTTTTGAATAATTATTTGCCGCGAGCCGGTATTCGGGAATATCATCCTCATCCATATAATCTTCCAGCGAGAACTCCTCGTTATCGCGGTCGTTTCCCTGATCGTCTTCCTGCATGTCGTTCTCATCCGAAGGAGATTCACTGGTCAGTTCCAATACCGGGTTTTCTTCCAGTTCTTTTTTTATGCGTTGTTCCAGCTGGACAGTCGGAATTTCCAGAAGCTTGATCACCTGAATTTGTTGCGGCGAAAGTTTCTGTAATAATTTTTGCTGTAAGCTGAGTCTCTGAGATGGCATACGTCATTACTTTCTCCAAAATTATAATTTTTATACGAACCCCGTATAGCAGATTTTTAAAATGCAGGACCGATCGGGTCTTTATTCCCTTTTTACCGGCTTGAAGGCGCTTGTTTGTCCATTTTTTTAGGTACACGAACCCGTTTTGGAACTATAAACGCCTGTTCTTTTTTAGTTTGAAGAAAGGCAGGTAAGGAACATCCTTATACTTGACCTTACGATGAAAAGGATAGTAATTGGCGCCAAAGCTAAGCGTCCGAATGTCTGAAGCGGATTTATTCAGAAAGGGCAGGACATGGTCGGTGGCGATGTAGGCTGTTCCTTTAGCCCATTTAACCTGAACCCCCAGCGGAATATTCAGGTAAGATGTGCCCATCGCCGCGTATCCACTACTCACATAAATCTGCCTGGCTACCTGCCATGTTGCCGAAAGCAGGAGGCTGTTATAAGTCAGATCTCCGTGTTTTACCAGCCTGTCGGCAATTCCGACCGACCAATTGGGACTGAACTCGTAATTTAAACCGCCAAAAAACAGCATCGGCAGGGGAACGCCAATCCCGGAAACTACCGTATCGTCTACCTCCACCAGATCACGAAAAGTGTTTTTAAGCGAGATCTCGTCCACCTTTTTCACCAAAACTTCGGTGCCGTCATCCAGCGTTTGCCCGGACACCAGGCTGCTGCTGAGCCTGTTTTGCCCGTCAAGCCTGATCGTTTGCAGGTTATTCTTAAAATTGATTTTTCCCAGGTTAGTTACGCTGGCCGTAAAAGTCAGGTAGGGGTCAATCTGATATTTCAGCCCCAAATCGAGCCCAAATCCCGTGTTTTTTGAGTTTTTCAGGTAATCCGAAACGCTGTAATCTTCGATCCGGGCTAAATCTTTCGTTCCGTCGGCCCGTTCAATAACCCGGACCGGAGCCGAAAACTTCAGGTACCCGGATGAATTGACATAAAAGTTATTGGCATTTTCGACAATCGTGCCGGAAACATCGGAGCTGACAAACGATTTCCCGAAATACAGGTTAGCCCTCGCTCCCACGATGAGTTTATCGCGGATTAGCCGAGTCGCATAACCCAGGCTGTATTGCCTGAAATGAATTCCCTCGGAGGGGAACGCCTGCTGTTTTCCAAGCACAAACAGGGTATCGGAAGCGTCAACAAAAAAGTTTAACAAATTGCCTTTAAGCCGGGCGGTGCCGTAAACACTTTCGCGGACCCTCAGGTTGAATGTGCCCGATTTTGTTTGCAAAGAAAGATTGATCAGGTTGATCTCCGTTTGCAGAAAAGCCTGTCTGGAAGAAACAAGATCTTTTACAATAGCCGTAAATTCTACTTCATCCGCGCTGTCAGGATCGATATCCAGCATTTTTCTTACTGCATCGTGATGGTTGTAACTGATGGAGGTACCTGCAAAAGGAAAAATACTGAAACTGAACTTTTCACGGGTCAGCAGCGATGCCGGATTGTCGTTCGGCCCGTCCTCGCTTTGATAAAGCAACAGGTTCGACTGCGCCCGGGACGGCCCCGCCTGCAACAGAATAAAAACAAAGAAAATGAAAGTATATGCGCTTCCCGGGTGTATCAGCGCCTTGCCCGGTTTTAACAGACTGATTAATTTACCGAAAACCATTTCGGCAAACTCGTTGTTTTTTATTTTGTTGGTTATCAGAAATTTCACGCGTCCGGTATTTGAAAGTTTATCTAAAATATCAGGTGATCCCTTACCTGATCTTATTCTTAAACCCCTACCGCCAGACACAAATATAATTACTTATCGACAAAAACAGACCAATAAATCTTAATTTACAAAAAAATAATACCGTACCGCGTCAACCAGAAAAGCTTCCGTCGATATTAAAACTCGGCATTTTTCGGCGTCCTTGGAAAGGCGATGACGTCGCGGATGTTTCCCATACCGGTAACAAAGAGGATGAAACGTTCAAATCCCAGTCCAAAACCAGCGTGAGGCACGGTCCCAAAACGACGGGTATCCAGGTACCACCACATTTCTTCGGCGGGGATACTCATTTCGTTCATGCGGGCAACCAGTTTGTCATAATCGGATTCGCGTTCCGACCCGCCGATAATCTCGCCAATCTGCGGAAACAACACATCCATGGCAGCTACCGTTTTCCCGTCATCATTTTGCTTCATGTAAAACGCTTTGATCTCTTTCGGGTAGTTGATGAGAATAACCGGTTTTTTGAAGTGTTTTTCAACCAGGTAGCGCTCGTGCTCGCTCTGAAGGTCGATGCCCCATTCAACCGGGAACTGGAATTTACCGTTTTTGTAAGGCTTCGAGTTTTTCAGAATATCGATAGCTTCGGTGTAAGTACAACGCACAAAATCGTTTTCCAGCACAAACTGAAGTTTTTCGATCAGTTCCATCGATCGCTGGTCTTGTGGTTTATCTTTTTCTTCCTGCTGGAGCCGGCTGCTCAAAAATTTGAGATCGTCCATACAGTTTTCAAGCGCGTATTTGATCAGGTATTTCAAAAACTCTTCGGCCAGGTCCATGTTATCGGTCAGCTCATAAAAGGCCATCTCCGGCTCAATCATCCAAAATTCGGCCAGATGGCGGGTGGTATTCGAGTTTTCGGCGCGAAAAGTAGGGCCAAAGGTATAAATCTCGCCCAGGGCCGTTGCTCCCAGTTCGCCTTCAAGCTGCCCCGAAACCGTCAGGTTGGTCGGGCGGCCAAAGAAATCCTGCGAAAAATCCACTTCTCCTTCTTCGGTTGCCGGCGGGTTAACAGCCGGAAGCGTCGAAACCCGGAACATCTGCCCGGCTCCTTCAGCATCCGATGCGGTAATGATCGGTGTATGCAGATAATAAAACCCTTTGTCGTTAAAATACTTGTGAATGGCGAAGGCCATCGCGTGCCGGATGCGGAACACCGCGCTGAAAGTAGCTGTCCGGAACCGCAGGTGGGCATTTTCGCGCAAAAATTCAAGGCTGTGTTTTTTCGGCTGAATCGGGTATTTCTCCGGATCAGCCTTCCCATAAATAATGATTTCACCCGCAATCAACTCCACGCTTTGTCCGCTTCCCTGCGATTCGACCAAATCACCGGTAATGCCCAGCGAGGTACTGGTATTAATATCTTTCAGGAAATCCTCCCCAAATTTTTCAACATCGGCAACAACCTGCAAATTATTAATCGTCGATCCGTCGTTTAAGGCGATAAAATTCACGTTTTTACTTCCGCGTTTGGTCCGTACCCACCCTTTTACCAGTACTTGCTGACCAACTTGTCCGCCGGCCAATACCTCTTTAATTTTCAGTCGTTTCATGTTGTTGTTTGTTTTGCAGGTTTCGATATTCCCCTGAATCTTCTTTTTGTGAAAATTGCTTGTAAGAAAAACGGAACAGGTTGATCATCCGGGTATCTTCTTACAAAATTTAACAGAGAACAAAAGTACATTTTTCTGTTGAAAAACATATGCCGCCCATCATTAAAATTTAAAGCGCTTTCGCTGGCCGGTTTTAACCGTTAAACCATTAGATTTTCAATCAGATATTACGTAAACAGAATTACATGCCAATCTGGTCTGGTCTGTTCGTATAGCAAAAGTGGGTGCATTTCCTCATTGATAACCAGAAAAATATACTTTAATTTACATCACTCTTGATACCAATTGTGGAGACGGCCGATGAAAATTGAAGACAGGATACTATTCGCAGAGATAAAAAACCAAAACAAAAAGGTTTTTGAGGCCTTGTTTCGTGAATATTACCCCTTTTTGACCCGCTTTGCCGAGGGCTTCGTGTTTAACCGGCAGTTGGCCGAGGACATCGTTCAAAACTTGTTTATTTATTTTTGGGAAAACGCCCGGCATCTGCAACTGGATTCGTCGATTAAATCGTATTTCTACCAATCGGTTAAAAACCGTTGTTTGAACCATTTACGCGACTTACAGGTATACGACAAACATAAACTGCTCTATATCGAAGCCAGTTTAAACAGCGAGGACCCGTCGAGCTGGGAGGAAATCGACATTTCCACGCAGGTTCAAGACGCGATTGAATCCCTTCCGCCCCAAATGAGAGAGTTATTTCTGATGAAATACATGCAGGGCGCAAAAACAAAAGACATCGCCGCGCTAAAAGGCATTTCGGAGAACACCATTAAAACCCAGCTGAAACGGGCTAAAGATAAACTCCGGGAAAAACTGTTCCAAACCACCTCCCTGAAATTTTTCCTGTAATTTTTGTCACCCTTTTCTTTCGGTTTCGTGTCACATGGGTAAAAGCGATACTTACACATGGGCAAAACTTATCACCCGATCGACATCGAAGTTATCTGGAAGGTCATTCAAAAGCAGGCGTCGGAAGAAGAGATGAACCGGCTTCAGGGATGGCTTCGCGAAGACGAATCTCACCGTCGTTATTTCCGCGACGCCGAAGAATTTCTCAAGAATGGTTCCTCATTGGCCCATACGCCTTTCGAAATTGACCAGGCATGGAAACAGGTGGAAGAAAAAGCAAAACGGCGTAAGTTAATTGGTCAGGCCCGTTCGGTTGCTGCCGCCGGTATTGCAGCCCTGCTGCTGATTGCTTTACTCTTTTATTATAACAATCAAACCCGGAATCAGTTACAGTATGCCGGTTACGCCGGCGTGATCGCCCCCGGAACCGAAAAAGCCAGTTTGATTTTCGATGACGGAAGAACATTCAATTTGTCGGATAAACTCGATTTCTTTCTGGAAGAAAGAGGAACGGCTATCCGGAATACCCGGGACATGCTCGAATATACCGACTTCGGGAAAAGAACCGGCGAAATGGCTTACAATACCGTGAGCGTACCTCGCGGAGGCGAATTTTCCGTCAAGTTGGCCGACGGTACCCGAATTTGGCTGAATGCAGAAAGTACGCTTCGTTTCCCGGTCAGGTTTGGAAGCGGGGTACGCAAAGTAGAACTCTCAGGCGAAGCTTATTTCGAAGTAGCAAAAGATGAGCAACGCCCGTTTCTTGTCATTTCGGGCGAACAACAGTTGGAAGTACTGGGAACAAGTTTCAATATCAGCTGCTACGAGGAGGACCCGATTATTTTTACTACCCTGGTGACGGGAAAGGTGGCGCTTAGCCTGACCAGACATCCGGAAATAACCCAATTACTTTCACCCAACGAGCAGGGATATTATGCCCGCGGCATTGATCAAATCTCCAAACGACCGGTTGATGTCAGTCAGTACACCGCCTGGAAAGAAGGGCGCTTTATTTTTGATGACGAACTGCTTTCCAATATCATGAAGAAATTATCCAAATGGTACGATGTTGACATTGTTTTTGCCAGTGAAAAAGCCAAACAATCGCGCTTTACCGGAAACCTGCAACGCTATGGCAACTTTGAAGAGGTCCTGAATAAAATAGAAAAAACCAATGAAGTAAAATTTTATGTAAATGGCAGACAAATAACCATTGAGTAAAAAAAAGCGGGAAATGTTCGCACCATCCCCCGCCCTACACTCAGTAATTAACTTAAATGTAGAATTAAACAGTTCGAATTTATGAAAAAAAAACGATGTAATCCTGCTTTTCGAAGTGGGTGGAAAAAATTCTTTCTTATGATGAGAATTACTTTATTTTTCCTCATTCTGGGACTGGTACAAGTCTCGGCGAGTGTTTACTCGCAGCAAACCAACCTAAGTGTCAAACTGGAGAAAGTAAAAGTTGAAGAAGTTCTGAAGAACATCGAAGATCAAAGTAATTTCTACTTTCTTTTCCGGTCCGACCATCTCAAAGATGTTCCGGTGGTCGATGTCGACCTGAAAGGCGCCAGTATTGAACAAATACTCGATAAGGTGCTGGTTCCTTACGGTTTTTCGTATGAAATTGACGACCGGATTGTGGTGATCAAAAAAAACGGCGAAACAACCAACCTGAACGACTTCAGGCAACAACAGGGCGACCGAACCGTTAGAGGCATCGTAACCGACTCCCAGGGAAATACCCTGCCCGGGGTGACCGTCATTGTAAAAGGAACGACCACCGGCGCCATTACCTCTTTCGACGGGACCTATACCTTATCAGGCGTTCCGGCGAATGCAATCCTCCAGTTTTCTTTTGTAGGAATGGAACCACTGGAAGTTGAGGTAAACAACAGAAACCAGCTAAATGTAACCATGCGGGAGCAAACAATTGGTATTGAGGAGGTTGTTGCGATTGGATACGGTGTCCAGCGCAGAGAAGCGGTAACAGGATCTGTAGCATCAATTGGCGGTGAAGCCTTGCGCGACATTCCGGCATCCAATTTCACGCAGGCCCTGCAAGGCCGATTGCCCGGAGTGGAGTTTGCACAAACCTCAACCCGGCCGGGGGCAACCATGCAAATTCGTATACGCGGTACCCGTTCGCTAACTGCCAGCAACGACCCGCTGATTGTACTTGACGGAATCCCATTTGTCGGGTCGATAGGTGAAATCAACACGAACGATATCCAGAGCATGGACATCCTGAAGGATGCTTCGGCAACCGCCATTTACGGTTCACGCGGCGCCAACGGCGTTATTTTGATTACCACCAACAAAGGACAAAAAGGACAAAAGGCAAGAATTGACTACAATGGTCGTCATAGCGTGAATGAAGTTTTTGCCAAATATCCCATGATGAACGGGCCGGAATTTGTTACACTCCGTGCAGCAAGAGGGCAGTTCACGAACGGGCCGGATGAATTTGACAATATCAATACCGACTGGCAGGACTTGTTTTTCAGAAACGGTTACCAGACAAGCCACGATATCGGTCTTTCAGGAGGTACCGCCACTGGAAGCTATAGTTTTAACATCGGCTACCTCCAGGATCAAGGCGTGATACCAACAAACAAATTCACCCGCTACAGTTTGCGCAGTTCGGTTGATCAGGAAGTCGGGAAGTATTTCCGCTTCGGCTTCAACTCAAACAATAACTACAATTTTACGGAAGGCAACCAGGTCGGCCTGTATGGTATGTTAAGCATGTCACCTATTGCCGACCCGTATAACGAAGATGGTACCTTGAAAAGAACTGTCAGAATGCCGTTAGATGAACAGTATGTCATCACGAGGGATGTTGTAGAAGGATTAGAGGATGACTGGTTGGAACACAAACGAGGATACGCTACCTACAACTCAGTATACGGAGAAGTGAAAGTTCCATGGGTTCAAGGTTTGAAGTACCGTGCCACACTGGGCCTGGATTTTATCCAGGTAAACAACGGAAGCTACACGGCCGAAGGGATAAACAGCAGCAACCCGGATACAGAATCAACGGCTTCTATCAGCAATTATCATACCTACCACTGGACCATCGAAAACCTGCTGAGCTACGACCGCATTTTTGCCGACAAACACCGGCTGAATATAGTCGGGCTTTACTCTGCCGAACAAAATACCAGCTTCAACTCGGGTACTAATGCAAAAGGTATCCCTTCGGAGTCTTTCCAGTATTATAGCCTGAGCAACTCGCTTGGCGAGATCACGACAACCAACCCCGAAAACGGAGGCTACACCCAATCCGGCCTGGTTTCGTACATGGGGCGTGTCATTTACGAATATGAGGACAAATACATGCTTTCAGCTACCGTTCGTTCCGATGCCTCGTCAAGGCTGTCCGAAGGACATAAATGGCATACCTATCCTGCTGTGTCGGCCGGATGGAATATCAAGAACGAGCCGTTTATGCGAGACATATCGGTTATTGACCGGTTAAAGATTCGCGTTGGTTACGGACAAACGTCCAACCAGGCTGTAGGTGCTTTCAGTACTCTTGGCCGTTTAAGTTCCAGAGATTACAACTTTGGCGATGCTACTTATGCCACCGGGTATTATGTAACCCAATTGCCCAACCCCAATTTAGGCTGGGAATACTCTGAAACCTGGAATTATGGTATGGACTTCTCCTTACTGAAAAATCGCCTGTCGGGTACCATAGAATACTATGTAACGAATACCAAAGACATTCTGTTGGGCCTTGGCTTGCCTCAAACATCAGGCGTAAGCAGCTATACCGCCAATATCGGCGAAACTCAGAACAAAGGTTTGGAGCTTTCTCTTAACGGTACTATCCTTAACAATGTAAACGGATGGACATGGGAAGCAGGCATTAATCTGTACACAAACAAAAACAAACTGGTAGCTCTTGCTTCCGGACAAGAGAGGGATGAAGGCAACGGTTGGTTCGTAGGTTATAGCATCAATTCGATTTACGACTACGAACGAATAGGCTTATGGCAAGAAAACGATCTACACCGGGATATCCTGGAACCGGGTGGTAATATAGGTATGATCAAGGTGAAATACACCGGCGATTATAACGATGATGGAACTCCGGTAAGGCAAATCGGAGCCGATGACCGGCAAATTTTGGAAGTGGATCCCGATTTTCAGGGTGGGTTCAACACCCGTGTAGCATACAAGGGATTTGACCTGAGCCTTATCGGGAGCTTCCAGAGCGGTGGCATCCTCGTCAGTACTCTCAACGGACCGAGCAGCTATCTCAATTTGATGACCGGTCGCAGGGGGCAAATTAAGGTGGACTACTGGACACCCGATAACACCGGTGCCAAGTATCCGAATCCAGCTGGTGTGATAAGTGGTGATAATCCGAAATATCTCAGCACAATGGCATACTTTAATGGTTCATTCCTGAAAGTGCGCAACATTTCACTTGGGTATAACTTCAACCAATCTTTGCTTAAGAACTCGGGGGTCAATATGCGCATGTACGTCACGGTACAGAACCCGTTTGTGATGTTCTCAGACTTCAATAAAGAAATGGGCCTGGATCCTGAAACCAACTCACGCGGTGACCAAAATGTGGCAACAGGTGGTTACAATAACCGTATTTTGACGGTAGGTTTTAACTCGCCATCAACCCGGAACTACATCATTGGAGTTAATTTGACATTCTAAATAAATGAAAACGATGAAGCACATAAATATAAAAACGATCATAGGAACAGCTTTGATGACAGTGTTCCTGGTAGGGTGTTCTGATATTTTAGAGGAAGAACCACGCAGCATTTTTGAACCCGGTTATTTCAAGACTGAAAAGGGTGTTAATGGCGGGCTGACAGCGCTGTATGCACACCTGCGCTACATATACGGTAATGCCTACTACTATAACTCGGGTGTAACCGGTACTGATGAAGCAACTTATGCCCAGAGCGCGGATGGAAATTTCAAGGTAATGGACATCAGCGGACAAGGGAACATTACGTCCACTGACACCGGGGGCACCGGTACTTTGTGGAACAATGCATTCCCGGCAATCAACACCGCCTCAGGTATTATTGAAAATGCCGAAGCAGTTGGTCTCGATGCATCCCTGATTGCTGAGGCCCGTTTTTTCAGGGCATTCGACTATTTCATGCTGGTACAAACTTATGGTGGGGTGCCTCTCGATCTGGGCGCGGGAGAATTGCAATTCAACACATCTCCGGTGAGGGTATCTGTGCGCAATACCGTGCCGGAGGTTTACACCAAAGCCATATTTCCAGATTTGCTGACTGCTGTCAACGATTTACCGGATGTTGGGCGTTTAACAGGTACCGTGACAAAAACGGTTGCACGCCTGTTTCTGGCAAAAGCTTACCTGACCTACGCCTGGTGGCTGGAAAATCCAAACAACATCCCTACCTATCCGGAAACTCCCCGTACTGACCCTAACGGGCATGATGTACAGTGGTATTTCCAACAGGCTTATGACGTAGCTACTACCGCCATTGACAATCCGGGCTCTTACGGCTTAATGCCAACATTTTATGAATTACATGTGGGAGGAAACGAACGCAACAAAGAAATGTTGTTATACGCCGACCATACCGAAACAAGCGAAAAATATAACGGAGCAAGCCTGACTTATGGCAGCGGCGGCAACGCAGATAATTTTGCGGCCTGGATGATGACCTGGAACTATACGGAAATCAGAAGTGCCACAAACCCGGATGGGACTGGTTCAGCAAGCACTGTCCTGCGCGAAGCAGTCCAGGACCTTGGGCGTCCATGGACACGTATGTGCCCGACCATTGAGGCTTTTGTAAACACTTTTGCCAACAAAACGGAGGATTCCCGCTTCGATGCATCATTTACAACTGTTTACCGTGGTAACTGGCCTGCAGGTGGTAACAAAGCCGAATTTTACTATGGTGCAAACGGCTTGAAAGTTTACCCGGGTGACCCCATATTAACCTTCCTTTCCGAAGAACCAGCCACGCCGATTACTTATCCTACCGGAGCAGGGCCAAGCAATGTTGGAGGAGGAACTTTGCCCGGAAGAGCGGATTATGTGATCGCGCCAAGCGGAATTAGCCGGGTGGTATATCCCGGAACCTGGAAGATGAGTACTTATCGTACCGACAACGCCGGTACGGTGGGACAACCCAACGCAGCGATTACCCGGCCGTTTAATATTGCCAAATTCTCCGAACTCTACTTCATAGCAGCCGAAGCAGCTGTGAAGGGCGCAACCACAAAAGCTGGTAAAAGCGCCAGGGAATTAATCAATGTAATACGGGCTCGTGCCGGGAAGTGGAGTTTCGACAGGTTTAATCATGTTGAAAGAATAGAAGATCATAGCGCTGCCATGATTGCCGCAACACCCGCAATTATTGATATCAACTATATTTTGGCAGAAAGCTCACGTGAGTTTTACGGCGAGGGTTTCCGCTGGTTTGATTTGGTCCGTACCCAGAAATGGACAGAATTGGCAACGACGTACAAAATAGCGTCAAGCACCAAAGGAGACCATAATGCCCAAACATTTACGCGCAATATTCAACCATATCATTACCTGCGCCCCATCCCGCAAGGCCAGCTTGATGGCATGGAAATGACCGATACTGAAAAAGCAGCCTATCAGAACCCCGGCTATTAAGCCCCGGTTTATTCCCGGCTTGCCGGGTACTTCAAAAAAGGAGTTGTGCCAGATACAACTCCTTTTTTGAAAATCAATTTTATACCAGGAAAGAGTGTTATCCTGAAAAAAAAGACGATTGATGAGACGATTTACCGCCAGCTCCATCGTTTGGGGCCTATTGCTATTCCTTATAGCCTGTAACCCTGTCCGGACAGATGCCTTGGGAGAGGACGGATCGAAATTATGGTTTACGACCATGACCCCGGCAACGGAAGCGCTGAAGGAATGCCCTGTTTCTGTTTGTATTCAGCAGGAATCAAGTGTTTTTTCGATGATCAGCGAAGAACTGCAAAACGGCTTGAACTTACTTTTTGATACCGCGATTCCGTTCAGCAAACACCTGCAGGAAGGAGCAGTGTATGTGGCAACGTCCCAACTCAAAAATATCACGCGGTTTATCGACGCAAATGAATTCAACTCTCTGGGAGACGACGGCTTTATTATCCGGTCATTTTCATCACCGAAAATGGTTCTCATTGCCGCCAACACCGAACACGGCGCCTTATATGGCGTATTCAGTTATCTTAGGTTACTGCAAACCACCGACAGTTCACTTCATTATATCGACATCAAAGAAATTCCGTCGTACCGGCGCCGTATTCTGAACCACTGGGATAACCTGAACGGCAGCGTAGAACGCGGGTATGCCGGACATTCAATTTGGAAATGGGATGAACTACCCGGAAAAATCAGTCCGCTCTACAGACAATACGCCAGGGCCAATGCGTCAATTGGCATCAACGGAACCGTGTTGAATAATGTGAATGCCAGCCCGGAAATTCTGAAGCAGGAATACCTGTTAAAAGTCAAAGCAATAGCCGATGTCCTCCGACCCTACGGTATGAAAGTTTATCTTGCAGTCAATTTCTCTTCTCCCAAAGAGCTGGATGGCTTAGCGACGGCCGATCCGTTTAATCAGGACGTGAAAGACTGGTGGCAAAAAAAAGCTGCTGAGATTTACCGGTTGGTCCCTGACTTTGGCGGTTTCCTGGTGAAAGCCAACTCGGAAGGTTTGCCTGGTCCGCAGGATTTTGGCCGTACGCATGCCGATGGCGCAAACATGCTGGCCGACGCCCTGGCTCCTTTTGGAGGAATCGTGATGTGGAGGGCTTTTGTTTATAATCCCGGAGGAGACGACCGGGCCAAGCAAGCTTATAACGAGTTTATGCCATTGGACGGAAAATTTCGCCCGAATGTGATGATCCAGGTGAAAAACGGTCCAATTGATTTTCAGCCGCGCGAACCGTTCAGCCCCTTGTTTGGCAACATGAAGCAAACCAGCCTGATGCCTGAATTGCAGATTACCCAGGAATATCTTGGCTTCTCGGATCACCTCGTGTATTTAGGTACCCTTTTCAATGAATTTTTGGATGCAGACACCTATACCCTTGGAAAAAATACAACGGTCGCACGCCTGACTGACGGCTCCGTCTTTCACCATTCAATGACCGGAATTGCCGGCGTTGCCAACATTGGAGACAACACCAATTGGTGCGGCCATCACTTTGCGCAGGCCAACTGGTATACTTTTGGCCGTTTGGCCTGGAACAACAGCTTAAGTGCGAAGGAGGTTGCCTTGGAATGGCTGAAACAAAGCTTTACGCACGATCAGCAATCTCTTGCCGAACTGTCCGGGCTGATGATGCAATCCCGGGAAGCCGCAGTCAATTACATGACCCCTCTCGGACTTCACCACCTGATGGGATGGGATCATCATTACGGCCCTGAGCCCTGGGGTACTGTTCCCGGCGCCCGGCCAGACTGGCTTCCTTCCTACTACCACAATGCCGACCGCACAGGAATCGGCTTTAACCGTACTTCCACCGGAAGCAAGGCCATTAACCAGTATGCCGAACCGCTCCGGTCGATGTTTGATGATCCGGCGCTTTGCCCGGAGGCCTTCTTGCTTTGGTTCCACCATCTCCCCTGGGATTACACGCTTCGCAACGGGAATGACTTATGGACCGAATTGTGCTGCAAATACAGTTCGGGAGTTGATGCAGTCAGGAGGTTTCAGAAAATTTGGGAGAATAACCGGGAAAACATGGACCCTCAACGATTTGCCGACGTGACGAAAAAACTGGCCATCCAGGCTGAAGAAGCCATTTGGTGGCGGGATGCCTGTTTGCTTTATTTTCAAACTTTTTCCCAGCAGCCGATTCCACCCGAACTTGACCGGCCGGTCCATCAGCTTGATGAGTTGAAAAAATTAAGATTTGATTTGAAACATCACAATTAAAACGGCTTTATTCCGCTATCGGTGATAAAAATAAACGAATGAAAATCAGAAAACTAATCCTTCTTGCTTTACTCTTCCTGACAGCACAGCCCGCAAAACCGGAAGTGCGCTTGCCCCGCCTGATCAGCAGCGGCATGGTCCTTCAGCGCGACACGCCGTTAACGATTTGGGGTTGGGCCGACCCTTCGGAAAAGGTAAAAGTTGAGTTCGTCGGGGAAACTTACCAAACCAAAGCCGATAAACAGGGAAACTGGCAGTTGGAGCTTCCGGCTATGACCGCTGGTGGCCCTTACCTGATGAAAGTGAATGTCCTTGAAATCAGCGACATTTTGGTTGGCGATGTCTGGCTGGCATCGGGGCAGTCGAACATGGAACTGCAAATTCGCCGGGTGATGGATTTGTATGCTGACGAAATTAAGCAGGTTGATAACCCCAACATTCGGCTGTTCCGCTCGTCCACCCGCAAAGAACCGGATACGGCGCAGGCCGATTATCCCGATGGCTTGTGGTTGCCCGCCACGCAGGAAAATATCATGGATTTTTCGGCTGTCGCCTGGTTTTTTGCCCATGAACTGTACCAAAAGTATCAGGCGCCGGTTGGCATCATCAGCACGGCCATTGGCGGCTCTCCGGCCGAAGCTTGGCTCAGCGAAGAAGCGGTAACCGGCTACCTGGATCAATGGCTGGCCAACCAGGCCCGGATGGACTCCATTCGTGCCAAACGCATCGCCGAAGAAGGGGAAACTCCTCCTTTTAACTGGGGTCTTGAAGTGAATAAACATGATCCGGGGGTTGGCCGTTGGTCGAAAGCGGCGGTGGATGTTTCCGGCTGGCCAAACATTTCATTGCCGGGTTACTGGGCAGATAAAGGCGTGGAACTTCGCAACGGGTCCATTTGGTTTTACAAGGAATTTGAGGTGGCCGATTCGCTGGCAGCGAAAGAAGCCATCCTTCGCCTGGGATGCATCATCGACAGCGATTCGGCTTTTGTGAACGGCAGCTTTGTGGGTACGGTTTCCTATCAATATCCTCCCCGAATTTATTCGATACCGAAAGGTCTGTTGAAGCCCGGTAAAAATAAGCTAATGGTCCGCGTGTTTAGCCAGGGCGGTCGCGGTGGTTTTGTAGAGGAAAAGCCTTACGAAGTCCGTATCGGTTCGCAAACCATTGATCTGACCGGCGATTGGAATTATCACATCGGCGCTGTGCTGAACCCGCCCCGCGGACAGGGTGGCGGCAGTTTTCGGCCCGGAGGTTTATACAACAGCCTCATCCATCCTGCGCTTGGTTACAGCCAGAAGGGGGTGATCTGGTACCAGGGTGAAACCAATGCCGGACGCGGACTGGAATACCGGCAGCTTTTCAGGGATTTGATTACCGACTGGCGCAGACAATTTGACCAGCCCGAGCTGCCTTTTTTGTATGTGCAACTGGCTAATCTCGGAATCCCCGGCAAACAGCCGGTTGAAAGCGGCTGGGCTACCCTGCGCGATGCACAACGGCGGGCGCTGGAATTGCCCGCTCCCGCGCGATTGCATCGCGTGGTTTTCAGTATTCCGGCCCTACTTAACGAAGACGACTTCAACAAACCTTTTTCTCCCGCATAATCAACAGCGCTGCTATATAAATAATCTTCTGCCCTGAAAACCAATCCTGCTTCAACCGGATTGTAACGGGTGTAATCTATTTTTTCATCAATTACTATTAAATTTCAACTAAAAATCGATAGATTTAAGTTACACAGCATAATTCTGTTGCTGATTGAATAACTTTGAACAGCATTTGACAACCTGTTTAAAAAACTTGTTTTTCATTAAAAAGCAGTAGAAATGTTCGATAAACTGAGTGCCTGCAAATACCTTCCGTTGATTATTTTCGTGTTCGCATGGGTTTTGTACCTGAGCAACATCGGGGGCGTAAGTATTTATATCCTGGATGAAGCCAAAAACTCGGAATGCGCCCGTGAAATGCTGGAGCGGTCAGATTTTGTTGTGCCGACCTTCAACGGTGTTTTGCGCGCCGATAAGCCGCCGCTGCACTACTTCTTCATGATGTTGGGCTATTCGGTTTTCGGGGTGAACCCTTTTGCAGCGCGTTTTTTTTCCGCTTTTTTCGGGGCGCTCACAGTTTTGGTCACTTATTTGTTTGCCCGAAAATTTGCCGGGGCGCCGGCTGCCTTGCTCACAGCCATCGTATTATTGGCTTCGGTGCATCTTAGCATTCAGTTTCACCTCGCTGTTCCCGATCCTTACCTGGTTTTTTTCATGACGGCCGCTATCCTTTCATTTTACCTGTTTTTAAAGGAAAAGAAAGCAATAGGCGGACTTGCGCTCTATGCTTCCGTTGGGCTCGGAACGTTAGCGAAAGGTCCTGTCGCCATTGCCCTTCCCGGCTTAATTTTTCTCTTGTACCTCATTTTTGCCAAAAAATTAAAGTGGGGCATTGTTCGCCCGCTCCGACCGTTTCTCGGAGCAATATTGGTCCTGTTGGTTGCCTTGCCCTGGTATATCCTGGTACACCTGAAAACAAACGGGGCATGGACGGAAGGGTTTTTTCTGCAACACAATCTTGGCCGCTTCACCGACGAGATGGAGGGACATGGCGGAAATTTCATGGTTACCGTGCTTTATGTGCTGATCGGGTTGTTTCCGTTTTCGGTGTTTCTGCCCCAGGCTATCCGGCAAAGCTTTAAAAATCGAAGGGACGATTTTGTCCTTTTTAATTTGGTTGCCGGTCTTTCCATCGTTGGTTTCTTCATGCTGTCCAAAACCCGCCTCCCCAATTATACCGTGCCGGCCCTGCCGTATCTGGCAATTCTGACGGCAATCTTTATCCGAGCGAAACTGAATGCCCCAAAAACGTTTCGTGCTGGCGTGTGGATTGTTTTCGGCATCTCCCTTGTTTTGGTACCGGGCATACTCATTGCATTAAAAGCGGACCCTTCGCTTGCAGACATTTATGCAATCGGGTGGTACTTTTTGCCTTTTCCCCTCATTGTCGCGGCGGCGGTCATCTTCTTTTACCGCGAAAGAACTGTTACGGCGCTCAACCTGATCATGCTGGGCGGCCTGACTGTGGCTGTCACGTTCTTCGGGTTTGCCTTTCCTGAAATTGATAAACAGAACCCGGTAGCCAAAAGCCTTCATTTAATCGATGGGAAAGAAGTGCGCTACTTTGGTAAGTTCAATGCTTCTTTTTCGTTCAACCTGAAAAAAGAAATACCGGGGCTGGAAGAACAGGGGATCAGGCCTTTTTTGGAAGAATACCCGGAGGGCGTAATTATTTCAACCAAAAAAAAAATCAGCCAAATTCAGTTGCCTGACAATGCAGGGATCGGTTTTTCATCGCACGATGTTTTCGAATCGCCGGTTACCGTTTTGATTACCAGGAAAAAGTAGACAAACCACGGCGCAACCGGTGAAATATAAAAGGATATTCGAACACGCGGCGGGTATTCAGTTTCACGATGTAGTCGCCTACCCAAATGGTTGCAGAAGTGCAAAGCAGCCCTAAAACCGAGCCGGCATACACATCGACGAAGAAATGCTGGCAAAGGTAAATGCGGCTAAGCCCAACCATCATGGCAACGAAGACAAACAAAACCCCGGCATATTTTTTACCGGTAAAATAAGCCAGCAGGCCCGTCGTCGCAAAAACGGTCATTGTATGGCCAGAAGGAAAACTATGCAGGAGGTTACAGTCGGTAAGTTGGACCACGCGGTAAAAAGCTTCCGGCCCGAAATACTTTAACGGACGCACGATATCGGAAAAAAGGAAGTTCTTGAAAATTCCGGTTACCAATCCAACCAAGGCCAGGTTGAACAGCAACATCAACGTGTAGCGCAACTTGTACAGCGCAAAACCGAGGGCAACGATAACGGCGGTACTTCCCGACCCCAGTTGGGTAATCCATTCAACAGCCCGGTCCCATTCCATTCGCGAATATTTGTTGACAAACAACACCACATCGCCATACCGGACGGTCAACAAAACCACCAATCCGGCAAACAGGGGGATAGCATAAGAAAATATGTACCAGCGAAAACCTGCGTTTCCGAACAACTTACCTTCCTTCTTGAAAAGTTCCATATCCCTGAAGTTTTAAACTGTTGCTTTCTTTCGTTTCAATCGTCCTGAAAAGTAGCTTCAGGACCCGATTTTAAAACTCAAAGCTATCGGCTAAGGATTAAGCGACGAATAACATTCGGTTACAATTTATTCAAATTTTAGTATCCCGTATGAAGGTGATTTTACTAGAGTTAAACCGTCTTTTGACCAAAAAGAAGGAAAACTTTCAAAATAACTTCCCCGAAATAGAACCAATCAACTACCTTTATTGATAAAGCAATTAGAAGGTTATCAAAAAGCAGGGCAAACGCATTTAAGAAAGTTTGGTTTAAGCCATAAGCTCCTGCCGAGGAGCTTGGTTTCCTCATAACTCTTCATTATGTTTGAATGATTAATATTTTTGAAAGGCGGGTTTTGCATGTTGTAAATGGCCCGCCTTTCGTTTTGCTAATATACTAAATATCTGTTGATTAGTTACATGATTGGATAAAAGATTTGCCAGTTTTGCTATATTAATAAGAAGACAGAAGAACAAATTTCAGAAGCATGGAAGAGTTCGCTTTTCCACCAGATTTTCAGCAAGGTGAGCGAACCAAGAAGGACAAACAGGGGTAATTTCCGGCACCAGTTGCATGACATCCTGTTGCTGGTACTGTCCGCCGTTTTGTGCGGAATGGACGAATGGGAGGAAATCGCGGACTTTGGCCTGGAACAGCAGCATTGGTTGCGCAAGTACGGCTCTTTTGTTTATGGCATTCCCTCGCACGACACGCTTAACCGGGTTTTTTCGGCCATTGACCCAGTTGAGTTTTCGGCCTGTTTTTCCCAGTGGGCCAACAGTTTGCGGGCTCAATGCGACCAGGAGGTGGTTGCTATTGATGGCAAGCGCATGTGCAACTCCCATTATTTAACCAATCCGGCGATACACATGGTCTCTGCTTTCGCCACCCAAAACGGGCTGTGCCTGGGACAGGTAGCCACTCAGGAGAAAAGCAACGAGATCACGGCCATTCCCCAACTGCTTTCTCTCCTGGATGTCAAAGGGTGCATCGTGACCATTGATGCAATGGGCTGCCAAAAGAACATTGCCTCGAAAATATTAAAACAGGGGGCCGATTATATTCTTGCAGTCAAAGGCAACCAGCCGTCGCTCGAAGAAGGTATTCTGGATACAATCCGGTTCAATAAATCCATCAGTTCCGATGTAGATGTTGATTGCGGGCATGGCCGGATCGAAACCCGCGAATGCTCTGCGTACAGCAACCTTGAGATGATCGAAGGCGCGGATCAATGGGAAGGGCTGAAAACAATTTTCCGGATCGATTCTCAAAGGGTTATCAAGTCAACCGGAGAAACTTCCCGGCAAACAAGATATTACATATCAAGTCTGGAAGCCCAGGCAAAACAGTTCAACACCTGGACACGCAACCACTGGGCTATCGAGAACAACCTGCATTGGACTTTGGATGTAGTCTTTGGCGAAGATCAATCCAGAAAAAGAAAAGGTTATGCCGCCCAGAATTTTAACACCATACGAAAAACAGTCATGGCTTTGCTGGTAAACGAGCAACATTGGAAAGCCAGCAAAAAGAGAAAAAGATCAAAAGCTTTACAGAACAAAAAATACAGGGAAACTTTACTCAAAATTTAAATGCGTTTGCCCTGTATCAAAAGGTACCCTTGTATCATATTGCCAATTATTTGGGAATTGGTTACAGGTTTTGGAGCAAATACTAACCGATATGAAGAAGCAGCACATTCGTTCTTTACGCAATCGTGGTAATTATCCATTGCGAGTACTTGGCATTGGCCTTGCCTCTCCTGTCCACAGATTATTCCCTAAAGCCCTGGCATTCCTATACCCCCGGCATCCACCCAATACAGCACCTGCAATACCTCCATAAATGGCTCCTTGTCCGGCCATCTCCCAGGCTTTATCCCACCCACCGGTTGTCAGCCCGGTAACAAAATCTCCCAGTGCACCGGCTGCCGTGCCTCCAAATGGGTGGCGGATTTGTCAATGGTTCCGTCAGAAACCTGATATGGGTAGGATATTCCGTTGTGCCAACTTTCTTCCGTCCCATCCGGGACGGGATTATATCTGAATCTTGGCTTTTCTACCCATATTTGGCGCCTAAAGGCGCTTATCAGACTTCATCCTGGTATTCCTGCCGGGTTAAATATTCCCTCCAGAGATTTGATAAGGGGTAGCAAATTATTGTGGACCAAATGTTTGGGGCTTCGTGGAATTTTGTCGTACACCAGGTCCCAACAGCGCCACCGGTAAATCCTCCGGCAGCCCCTACGATTGCAGCGGCTAAAAGCGGACTTGCCATTCCTGCCGTAGCGATAGTTGCCACACCCGCAACAACTATAGTTGCCACGAGGGTTACTGCTTTAGCATTTTGAGCCATCCATTTTCCAAGCTGGCTTAGCCAGGTATACCCAGTCGGGTCGATATATTTTAGAGGATTGTTTAAGCAGTAACTCAAAGAACGTATCGGGTTAATAATATAATTCCCTTTCTGAATTCCCCTCCCTTGGAGGGGCCGGGGAGGCGTTTAAAGGAGCCGCCCGCCAACCGGAGGACAGCTTCTTTACAGTTTTGATTTCACGGCACACGTTGCAGAAGTGCACCAACGGAGTGTGCCCGTTTTTAAAGTTTATACCCGATTTCTAAAGTCAAATAAGGAAAGTCATTATACGTTCCGTCGTACACATCTACCTGGTACTTTGTGCCCCCCGTGAAAAAAAGATGCCCCGACAAATAGTATTCTATCAGTATGCCAATGTTTATTACAGGTGTTGTAATATTGTCGTCAATGCTTACATTGAAAGGCGCCCCGGTTGCTGTACCCGATCCGCCAGAAGCGCCTTGTGACGAAACATATCCATCGATCTGTTCATGAAATACCCCTACTCCCGCATAGGGCAAAAGGCATACGTTTTTTGATAAAATGACATTATACCCCAAATTTAGGTTTAGCGCATAGTAAGTGTTGTAATACTCCTTTTGAAAATTGTCCTCAAATATCCCGTGATACTTTTGAAAAAAGTAGTTCATGTCAGATAAAAACATCACGTTTCCCCAGGTGTTTGTTTTAAAGCCTGCCCCAACCCCCTGATTCCCGGATTTGTGTAAATGTTGATAGCTGATGGATAGGGAACTGTTATCCTGAGATGAAGCATGAGAAACGATGAACATCAGGACGGAGATAATAAATATTAATCTTTTCATGTCATAGTGATTTGTGTTTGTTACTTTCCGGCATTATCATCTGCTTACAAAGCAATCGTATGTCATACAATAATAATTTGTTTTTTTAATGTTTATACAAAATTGAATGTTTGGGTAAAACTAAGGGCCCCGCCCGGAAAAAGATGGAATCCTCAATTTATTCTACCCGGCTCATCCGGATATGCGGCAAACCATTCAAGGCGGCTGTACCGGATTTAATCGGTCCAGCCGCTACCTGCTTTTACATATCTCAATAAACAGGGTTTACAATAGTACTCCGACACAATAGGGAAAGATAGGATACTCACTACTGTTTAACCTGTTTTTTCAGAGCTTTAATGGCTTCCTTGCTGATTACTTTGCTTTCATCCTTTGCCAACAGCTCGAGAACTTTCGTAGCCGTTTGAGATTTCCTCAGGCTGGCGCCGATTACAAATCGGCGCCTTGCCCATCAAGGCAAACTTTTGCTTTTTCAAAGCAAGGCACGGGTCACAGACCCGCGCCAGCGGGGGGATAGCCAATAAATTGTTCATTAGTTGCTCGACAGTTGATAGTCACCGTAAGAATCTTTTATTAAAATTCAATGCAAATAATACTGCCAAGCTAATTAAAATGGCAGTGTCAAAAGGAATAATCAGCTAGTACAAAAATTGCTGTGAAGGTAAAAAATGCATATTAATTCCAGATAATTTTAGTTGAATAGGGTGTACGACAAAATCCACTTTTTTTCAAAAAAGAAGGGTTATAAACTGATAACTAATATCATATATTTATAACCCTAAAAAAAACATTGTGAAACCAAACTTACAAAAAGTAGCTGAAGAAATGATTTTGAAACTGGAAAATTTTGCAAAGGAAAATTTCCAAACAGATGCTTATCATTTTGAAATATGTGCAGGCTGGGGTCAAAATTAGTTTTTGCTGAAGCCAGTGAGGAGTTCTTGCGATTTTTGGATATCGATATATCGGATAAGCAGATTGAACGGGTATGTCATTGTTATGGGGAAAAGCTTGATGAGTTGGACCGGGCCAATGCTATCATTACGGAAAGCAAATTAATTTTGAAATGAAATTGTTTGTCGGCTGTTTAATAAAACTGTGACTGAAACTTAATCTTGTTAAAATTCATTAATAAAACATAAATCATAAGGCAACATATATGTTACAAACTAACCGGATATTAGCAGGCAAACATATAGCCAATGGATCGAAGAAATTTTCTAAACAAATCGCTGACGGCAGGTTTGGTTTTTAGCAATCTTGGTTCTTTTGCGGAAAACAACGAAAATCGTCAAAAAAGTTTTCGAATCGTACATATTACCGATACACATATTTTTCCTTCAGAAAAGGTTGAAGCCGCATTACGTGTTTTAACCGGTAAAATCAACTCAATGAAGGAAAAACCGGATTTTATTTTACACACCGGCGATCATATCATGGACTCGCTTAAACAATCAAAGGAAAATGTTCAAAAGCAGTGGGAGGCATGGACAGGGTATTTTAAAGATCAACTACAGTACCCTTTGTACAACTGTATCGGGAATCATGATGTGTGGGGTTGGGGGCTGGATGATATGTCGGTGACAAACGACCCGCTTTTCGGCAAATCATGGGCAATGTCAATGCTTGGGCTTTCTGAAAGGTATTACTCGTTTGAAAACAAAGGATGGAAATTTATATGCCTTGACAGTCCGTATTATATTGAAAAGAATCATACTTACACAGCCCGGCTTGACGAGGAACAATTTGAATGGTTAACGCTGGAATTGGAAAAAACCAGCCCAAAAACACCTATATGTATTGTTTCGCATATTCCAATTTTATCGGCATCGGTTTTTTTCGATGGCGAAAATTCAAAAACCGGAAATTGGGAAGTTCCCGGAGCATGGATGCACATTGATTCGAAACGGATAAAAGATTTGTTTTACAACCATCGTAATGTAAAAGCAGCGCTTAGCGGACATGTTCACCTGGCCGATAAAACAGAATATCTCGGAGTTCATTACCACTGCAACGGGGCGGCCTGCGGTGGTTGGTGGAATGGAAATTACCAGGAATTTGAACCTTCGTACGCAGTTATTGATTTTTATGATAATGGGGTGATAAACACCGAATTAATATCATATCAATATTGAACCGGATATACATACCAAAAACTAAAATAAGGTGTTGCTATTCACCTTTGGCAACTGAAACTTATTAGAGATCAAAATATTGAAAATTAACTAATTGATGTGAAGAGTCGCGCCAAAATCGGATTAGTATGCTTAAAAAACAAAATTACTTAATGCTTAAAAAACAAACTTATTGTATGAAACAAATTCTTTTTATTATTGGATTTTTGGTTTGGGCAACATGTGTCTGGTCCCAAAACATTCAAATCAAAGGAAAAGTAACTGACAACTCCGGAAGTCCGCTACCGGGGGTAACTGTTATGGAAAAAGGAACAACAAACGGTGCAGTAACCAATCAGGATGGGCTTTTCCAGATGAATGCATCCTCAACCGGCACTTTGTCATTTTCTTTTATTAGTTACAGAATGATGGAAATCGCCATTTCAGGAAGAAATCAAATTGATGTTGTACTGGAAGAAAGTGTTCAGGCTATCGACGAAGTAATCGTTACTGCGCTTGGTATCAGCCAGGAAAAAAAATCAATTGGTTATACCACTCAAACGGTTGACGCCAGGGAAATTACCAGCGTGAATGCCCCTAATATGGGAAACATGCTGAGCGGTCAGGTTGCTGGTTTAACTGTGAACACCAAAACCGGAATGTTCCAGGCGCCTGATATTTCGCTGCGTGGAAAATCGCCGTTAATTGTTATTGATGAAATCCCGGTGGAAACCAACTTTTTTGATGTTTCTTCCACTGATATTGAAAACATTGTAGTATTAAAAGGCCCCACTGCTTCTTCACTTTACGGTTCACGCGGACGAAACGGCGCAATTCTGATAACCACAAAAAATGCTGATAAAGAAGGTTTGGAGATTACTGTTTCCAACAACACGATGGTTTCTGCAGGGTACACCGTTTTCCCGAAAACACAGACGGAATATGGTAACGGTTCAAACGGACAGTATGAGTTCTGGGACGGGCAGGACGGTGGTATTTCCGATGGTGATATGATTTGGGGTCCAAAATTTTCCGACAATCTGAAGATTGCCCAGTGGAACAGTCCGATTTATGACAACGTAACAGGCGAAACTATTCCATGGTGGGGTGATGTTTCTGGAACCCAGTACGATAATAAATCGCGTTATTCAAGAGTGCCGATTGCATGGGAATACCACAATAACCTGAAGGATTTTATGCGGACAGGTGTAATTTCAACTACCAATTTTGCAATTGCTTCAAAAAGTAAAAATGCATCCACCCGGTTTTCAGGCTTTTATCAGTCGGAAAAAGGACGGGTTCCGAATTCGGAATTAAAAACCGGCGGGTTAACTTATCATGCTCTTTACAACCTTGCTGAAAACTTAACTTTCGATACAAAACTCTCATATAACAAAGTTGTATCACCTAACTACCCGCGTTACGGATACGGTCCTAAAAACCACATGTACACCATTTTAATCTGGATGGGCGACGATGTAAACGGAAAGGAACTTAAAGAACATCTTTATATTCCGGGACAGGAAGGATACCGGCAGGCCAACTTTAATTATGCATGGTATAACAACGTTTACTTTGCTGCCAACGAGCTGAATCAGGAGTTCGACCAAAATACCATTAACGGGCAGGTAAAATTGAAATGGGACATTACCGAAAACCTGAGTCTGCAGGGAAGAAGCTCGGCCGTTTTAAAACATATTTTCGAAGACAGGGAAAGTCCCAAGACTTACCTGAACTATGGCGACCCGCGCGAAGGCGACTATAAAACATGGAATACCGACCAGGTAAACGTGGACAACGATGTGTTGCTTTCGTTTAATAAAGATTTCTCCGAAAAATTCGGATTGAGCGCGAATGCAGGTGCTTCAATGTTTTATAAAAAATACCAGCAGGAATACAATGCAACTGACGGGCTGGTTGTTCCGTGGGTTTACAGTTTGAACAACTCGCTCGGAAATGTAAAAGCTTCTACTTATCTCGAAGAAAGAGAAATCAGGAGTGTTTTCGGAACCTTAACCATGGATGCCATGAATTCATTTTTCCTTACTCTCACCGCACGAAACGACTGGTCATCAACGCTTATCGAATCAAACAACTCGTATTTTTACCCGTCGGTTTCGCTGAGTGCACTGGTTTCCAATCTTGTTCAACTCCCCAAAGTTGTTGATTATCTGAAACTCTATGGTTCGTGGGCCGAAGTATCGAGCGACCTGTCGCCTTACCAAACTTCCTCATATTACAGCAATGCCGGAATGTATGATGGTAATTCGATGGTAAGTTATCCTTCGGTGATTGTGAATCCGAATATCAAACCCGAGAAATCGACGTCATTCGAATTAGGTCTTTCGTCGGTATTCTTTAAAAACAGAATGACTTTTGATGTTACTTACTACAATATTGTTGACGAAAACCAGATTATCAATCTTCCTACTTCACAGGCAAGTGGCTTCAGTTCCCGAAAAGTAAACGGGAATCAATACACAACCAACGGTGTTGAGGTAATGCTGAATGCCAATCCGGTTAAGAAAAATAATTTCCGTTGGGATGTGGGTTTAAACTGGTCAACCAGTGTTAAAAAGCTGACTGAAATTTACGGAGGCGCAAATAAATACGGCAATTATTCGCTGAACGAACGGGTCGATAATTACTACGCCACAGGTTGGATGAAAACCGCCGATGGAGAACTGATTGTTTCTGAATCGAACGGGTTGCCAACAAGAGACTCGTATGCACAACTGCACGGTCACCTGGATCCCAATTGGAGATTTGGTTTACAAAACCACTTCAAGTATAAAAAACTGTCGCTCGATGTGAATATCGACGGTGTTGTTGGCGGTGTAATCAACTCGCTTACCGTAGAAAAAATGTGGTGGGGTGGTAAACATCCTTATTCAACTGAATACCGCGATGCTGAATACGCTGCCGGCAAACCGGTTTATGTGCCTGATGCTGTTAATGTTGTAAGTGGCACACTCACAAGGGATACCGATGGGAATGCGATTTCAGACACCCGGGTTTACAAACAAAACGCAACTGCCGTGAGTTGGCAAACCTGGAGTCAGAATTATCCTTACCGCGCAAAAGTAACCGAAAGTGAAAGCAAAACATTCGCCAACGTTTTCGACCGCAGTTATGTGAAACTGAGAAAAGTAGCTTTTAATTACGACCTTACCAGTTTGATAAATATCTCCGCTTTCAAAAAAATTGAAGCCACAGCGTACGGCTATAACCTGCTGATGTGGAAAAAGGCAGATATCATCGACCCCGATTACGGCGACGATAACAATTTACAGGATCCTTCGTCGAGATATGTTGGCCTTGGATTAACAGTTACATTTTAATTAAGCAATGAATCAAAAATGACTCTTATTATGAAAAAGTATATTTTAACCATATTTCTTTTTGCACTGATTTTTAGCTCGTGCAGCGATCTGACAGAGTTAAATATTAATCCGAACAATGTGCCTGAAACACACCCTCAGCTTCTGTTAACCAACATCGAGTGGAATGCTTTTCAGGTAGCAGGAGTGTCACCTATGTATGCTTCGCGTATGATTGTTCAAACCGATGGTGAAAACGAGAACCAGTATTACAAATGGAGCAGGGGTGGTTTTGAGAATTACAACCAGCTCAGGAACATTACTAAAATGATCCAGGAAGCGGAAAGGATTGAAAGTCCGGCATACATTGCTCTCGGAAAATTCTTTCGTGCATATTACTTTTTCGGATTGACGCTTACTTTTGGCGACGTTCCTTACAGCGATGCTTTAAAAGGCGAAACCGATGAAATTTATACACCCGGGTACGATTCACAAAAAGAAGTCCTCAAGGGTATTTTGAATGAACTAAAAGAAGCCGATGAACTTTTGGCCAGCGATAACAGCATCATTGCCGGTGACGTTATTTACAACGGAAATACCAGTCAGTGGCGGAAAGCTGTCAATTCATTCCGTTTAAAAGTACTCATGATGCTTTCGAAAAAAGTAACGGATTCCGATTTGAATGTGGTGACAACTTTTGCCGGTATTTACAACAATTCACCGCTTATTGAATCGAATGCCGATAACGGACAGTTAAAGTTTATTGATGAACTTGGCAGTCGTTATACCGAATACAACAGCAGCAGCTACGGTTCGGCAAGGTATATCGATTCAACATTTATACAGCGATTGCAGGACAGGAAAGACCCGCGTTTATTTGTATTCTGCGGACAAACACGCGTAGCCAAGGAAAACGGCTTAGCCATCAATGACTTTACAGCTTACGAAGGCGGCGACCCGATTGCACCTTACAACGAAGTTAACCTGAAAGCTGCTGCCGGTAAAGTTTCGAAAGTTAACCTGAGATACACCACCGACCCAACCACCGAGCCGCATATGTTTATGAGTTATTCCGAGCTGCAGTTGATTCTTGCAGAGGCAAGTGTCAGAGGTTGGATTAATTCTTCAGCAAAAGAACATTACGATAATGGGGTAAAGGCATCTTTCGAATTTTACAATACTTATGCTTCAGAATATGCTGATTTTGTAAGCAGCGCTGCTGCCGGAGCTTATCTGGCAGAGCCGCTGGTTGACTTTTCAAAAGCCTCGGGCAACGAAGCAAAACTTGAGTTGATTATGATGCAAAAATACATTCCTTCGTTTTTGCAGGGAGGCTGGAGAATGTACTTCGACCAATTGCGGACAGGATATCCTGTATTCAGAACGCAGGTGGGAGTTACGCCTCCGCTCCGTTGGATGTACCCAACCGGCGAATACCAGAACAACAGTGCAAATGTTACAGTTGCAATTACAAGTCAGTACGGCGAAAGCAACGATAATATCAGGGCAACTCCCTGGTGGCTGCAATAGGTTTTTTTCATAGGATCAAGTGTTATTGGTTTGCCGGTTTTATGCCGGCAAACTTTTTAATTCTTGTATAAAAGCAGGTTATGAAACGAAGAAGCTTTCTGGTTCATTCACTGGGAACAGCAGTTTTTACCGTAGGGACTGGCCATCTTTCAGGTGCAAATAATCCGGGAAAAAATAATTTCTGTTCCGAAAAAATAATACGCGAAGCTCATCGCGGTTTTAGTCAGCTGTATCCTGAAAATACACTATTGGCTTTCGAACAAGCCATTAAAACCGGAGCTGACCGTATTGAACTTGATTTGAGTATGAGCTCCGACAGGCAAATGGTTGTTATGCACGACGAAACTGTTGACAGGACAACCAGTGGAAAAGGACTTGTGTCGTCATTAAATTTAACGGAACTGAAACAACTTGATGCAGGCTCATGGAAATCACCTGAATTTAAAGGACTTGAAATACCAACTTTGGAAGAAGCTTTTAAAGCTATCAGGGGAAATTGTTTTGTGAATATCGATTTGAAAGATGCCACAGCCATTGAACCAATGGTGCGACTGGCCGAAAAAATGGATATGATTGACCAGATTGTAATTACCGGCAAAATTCCGGAATGCACTACTGCAATCAGAAAGGGCAATTCCACGGTTACAATGTTTCATGAACTTTCTGATGATATGGTTCTGACTCAGCCAAAACTGGCTGTAAAGAGAATTCGGGAACACCAGTTACCGGGCAGCCTTATTTTTTATAAAGCTGCTAATGAATTGTTTATCCGCGAAAGTAAACTTCACGGACTTTCAGTTGGGGTTTGGGGAGTTCTTGAGGGAAACGACATACTTAACCTGATTGAACTCGGTGTGGATTCTATAATGACTGATAATCTGCTGTTGCTTAATAAAATCTTAAACCAAAAACAATAACTGAAAACATAATTCATTTTGTCTGATTGATTTTCCCCGCGCAGAATCTGAAACTGTAAAATTCTTTGTCGTTTGTCATAAATAAAACTGTCCTGTATTTTTCCGAAAGGAGAAACTTACAGGACAGTTATTTTAAACAATTTCCCCGTTTTTTTTGCCATAATCAAATTAGTGCTAATGATTCTTTGAATATTAGTACTTAAATTTCGCCTGATATAACAATTAATAATAAACACGTTTGCTCATGAACAAAGAAAATTTCATCTCTCAAATGCATCAGTATCATATAATTTTCAGGGAGAATGGATTTTGGCCGGTTCGGCAGTATTTAACAACGATTACGAAACCGGTGTGCAGGTAAAATTCCCGTTAAAAACCTTTAACCGACACGGATTAATTGCAGGTGCAACAGGAACAGGAAAAACGAAATCACTACAGGTTATTGTCGAAGAATTACCGAATGCAGGGGTGCCGGTTTTGGTGATGGATATAAAAGGCGATTTAAGCGGTTTGGGCACTCCCGGCAAATTCAATCCAATCATTGAAAAAAGAGAAAAGATCATCGGGTTTAACTGGGAAGGAAAAGGTTTTCCGCTGGAGTTTGTAAGCATTTCTGATGAATCGGGTGCAAAAATGAAAGCCACTGTTTCGGAATATGGCCCGGTTTTGCCAAGCCATTTTCCAAGCTTGGTAAACCATGTATACCCATTTAAATCGACATATTTAAGCGGATTATTCAGACAGTAGCCGTATCTGTTAAAAGATTGGCTGTTATCCGGGGCTTGTATATGAATATCCGGGCTCAAAAACCTCCCCACTGCCGGGTCGTAGAGCCTGCCATTCATATTCACCAGGCCAAACCAGGGCAGGTGCTCATGGCCGGGGTAGCCGCGGCCCAAAAACAGGTTGGGTTCGCTGCCGGGAGCATAGGCTGTTTGGTTGGCCGGGTCGCGCAGGCGCCCCCAGGCATCAAAGCTCAGCTCCTGTGTCAAAGAACCGTTGCTGTCGGCCAGGTGGGTGATGCTGCCCAGGTAGTCGCGGCAAATGTAGTACAACTGCCAACTGCCGCTTCCCTGTTTTTCAAAGAACGCTCAACGAATTTCGCGAAAGTATAAAAAGAAGCCATCCGACAGTTGCCGGATAGCTCCTTTTTATTCCTATTTTTTTGCACATTTTGTAAAAACGCGCCAGTAGGGAGAGTAAGTAAAACACTTACTCCGTCTCAGGATAATTGACCGGATATTTATTTCCCCTCAAAAGTTCTAAAATCCCTAATGGGTTAATTATTATGCCAATGTATGACTTTCTGTTTTCGCCTTCCAATTTTCCGACACGGGTAAAATCCCTGTCGTTGATGCGCCAGACATACCATTTGTCAGAAACTTTTATCGGTTCTTCTCCAATCCCTGAACCATAGTCGTTGGTATCCCTAAATAAAATATTGGCGGTGTTTCCTATTTCGATTGCATTTCCAATCTTATCCCAAACGTTCATTTTTAAGCCTAACTTCGTAACGCAATGGGCATAAAACTCTACTTCTTCATCTATAATTTCTGATAGATCAGGATCGGCGCTAATTGGATACACTTTTTTAAAAGCCCTGATTACATCACTATTTAGCTGCGTTAAATCAAAGGCAACCAGCTGAAAGTATTTCTTGTTGCTGTTGTCTATCTTGACAGAAAAAACATCACCTATTTTCGTATTTGCTCTTGTCATTTGATACTATATTATCACCAATATTTTGGTGCAATTGAATTAACCTTATTTAAAAGTAGGCCACCATTCTTTTGTAAGCCATACTGATTGATCAATTGTTGCTCCCAAATTCTTGCACCCGTTCTTGATAAGCCTGATGCTCCGTCAACCACACGATAGTCTAATAACGATCTTGCTGTGCCAGAATTTAAGTGCTCTGCAAACCTTACCTCCGGTGCCCGTTGGGTGATACCGACATATCTGGTAGTGCCTTCTGCATCTAACCCTTGATACACAACATTTGTTCCCGGTTTTGTCCCGACAAAGTTCACCTCCCTCATTTCCGGTTTAGGGAGGCTGAGTGTTGAACCGGAACCTCTTTCAACCGATGAGGGCATATCCTGCAACTGCGTGCGCATGCCCTCGGTGTTCAGTTTGACATCCGAACCATTAAACGGCAGGGCTGGCATTGGTTTTACCTCGGGCATCGGCAAAAAAGCCCCCTTCCCGTTCTCCGGCAATTGCCGGAGAAGGCTTGGCTTCAGTTTTTCAAAGAACGCTCAACTAAATTAGCAAAAACTTTAAAGAAGCCGCCCGCCGGTTGGCAAGCAGCTTCTTTTTAGTTATCTCACGGCACACTTTGCAATAATGCGCCAGTGGAGGAACATTACTTACTTTTCTGCCGATAGATTTTTTGAAAAACTGTACTAATGTTATTCCTGTCTATAAATATTGGATTAATCTTTCCAATTTTTTGAGTAGGTTCAATTATCATATACGTTGTTGACTCGATGTGTGTCTCGGATAATTCATTTAATAGAAAATCAAACATTAATTCTAACGAACCTATTGATAATCCTGCCGTATTGAGTTCAATAAAATTAACGCTGTCAATTCTTTTCTTTAAAAAGATATTGATTAATCGAACATCCCATCCCGAAAGAAAAGCCATATTTTCTTTTGCGAACTTGGAATATGGTTGCGTTAGAAATTTTCTCAAATAATCTATGTTGTTATTGAGTAATTGAAGAGCAACTTCATCTATGTTTTCGGATTGAAATTTCACCCAATATGGATATTGATAAATAGTTAAACCTACTAGCTCCTCACATACCTTAACATCTCTACCTGGAGGCATAAAAAGCAACATAATACTGCCTTTCTCTAATTTAAAGGGGTTTATTGATAAATCTACATCCCCTTCAAAACTGACAACTGTTAGCATATCAATCAATTTTATAAATTTTCAATCCATAATTTGATGGATGTGAAGGAGTCCATCTACCAGTATTTATCAAATGGTTTATATAAAAACTATCGCTTGTTTGCTGGTAGAATCTGTAAGCGGCATACATTCGATGATGACCATCGCCTATATAATATTTACCCTCTGAGGTATAGCCTCCAATTTTGTGGTTTAAATCAAAATTGCCCGATTCCATTTGTTTAAGGTACATGTCAGATATGTCAGAATTAAGCCCTTTTTGTGTTCCATAAACTCCATTCTCAGACAATATACCTCCTGGTGATTTTGTTGCAATCGGTTTCCCTGTCAGAGGATTTATCCCGTTAGCATATGATACTCCAACTGTTGTTGCAATCCCAAGCGCTGCACCCAGAGCCATACTGGAGCCAATTCCTTTAAACGAATTTCCGAATGCTTCTCCAAGGCCTTGCCTCTGAAATAATCCGGCTGCAGTTCCCCCGGCTATGTGTCCGGCACCGGCCGCAAGGGGTGAAACTACGGCGGCTCTGGCTAAAGGACTGCTAACATTGTTTACCAGTATCGAAGAGTTTGCGGCCCAATAACCAGCTGCACCCCCTCCAAAACCGGCTGCACCGCCAATGGCCGAACTGATGCCAACTTGTCCCCAGTTAATATCTTCAAAGCCCGAAAAATTTTTCCCGGTTTGTGAAACTATACTATTGGTACCTGCCGTTACAGAGCCACCCAGGGCGCTTACCCCGGCTGTGGCCCAGAAACCGGCCCCTGCACCTCCTGTTCCAGCAACAAACGCTCCTGCTCCTGCACCAACAGCAAAAGATGTCAGCCCCTGCCAAAAGCCATCAATATGATCCCAATTGGCTACGAGGTTTACCACCCCACCAACCAATGCCCCGATAATGATATGCCAGAATTCCCCGTTCGGGTCATTATATTTCAGCGGGTTGTTCAAACAATAGCTGTAACGGTTCAGGTTTTGGCTGAAGTCGGGCAACTGCACGTAGTTGTCGGGGCTTAGGAAACGCCCCACTGCCGGGTCGTAAAGCCTGCCATTCATGTTCACCAGGCCAAACCAGTTCAGGTGCTCATGCCCGGTGTACCCACGCCCCAAAAACAGCTCGGGTTCGCTGTCGGGGGCAAAGGTTGTTTGGCTGGCCGGGTCGCGCAGGCGCCCCCAGGCATCAAAGCTCAACTCTTGTGTCAAAGAACCGTTGCTGTCGGCCAGGTGGGTGATGCTGCCCAGGTAGTCGCGGCAAATGTAGTGCAACTGCCAACTGCCGCTTCCCTGTTTCACGTACACCGCCGGGGCCGAGTAAGCATCGCCGCCAAGGTACAGCTTTTCTTTGGTACCGCCAACGCCCAGGTCTTTTTCGTAGCAAGCGCCCAGGTAATGGCGTACCAGCTGGATGACGCCGTTTTGTTTCAGTTCCATCTTTACCCGCTGGCCTTCGGCATTGTAGGTAAAGCCGGCCAGGTAGCCGTTTTCGGCGATGTTTAGCGGTTGTTCAAACGAGCTGTAAGTTATATTTTGGTTGCGCAGGGGCACCGCATTGGTGGACAGGTCGGCGCCCGACAAGGCGTAGGGCTTACTGCTGTTGGTATAATAAAAGGTACCCACATCGGTTTTCCCGGCCAGGTTGCCCTTGGCATCGTAATTTGCCGTGTAAGTTCCGTAACCGGTCAGCCGGTTTAAGCCATCGTAGTCAAAACTTTCTGTTTTATTCCGTTTATTGTCTTTCCGGCTAAGCAGGTTGCCAGTGGCAGCTTCAAAGCTGTAGGTGGCATCCATCAGGCTGCCTGCTGCGCGGCCGGTGGGTATGCCGTAGTCGTTAAAAGCGTACTGCCGGGCAAACGGGCCGGTGGTAACGGCAGTTGGCAGCCCCAGGGCATTTTGGGTCGTTAGCTTAAAAATGGAGGTGGCGCCATTCAGCTTAATTTCGGTCAGCTCGCCGTTGGCGTAGCTATAATGCTCGCTGGTGATGGTCCCGTCGGTAGTTTTATAGGTCAGTGTCTCCGGGTTGCCATCTGTTTTATAGGTATAGCTTTTTTCGAGCCACAGGCCGTCGGCGCCGGTTTCTTTTTCGGTTTTTAACCGGTTGTAAACATCGTAGGTATAAACTATTGCTGTGCCGTTGTTGCTGGTAACCGTTTCCAGGAGGCCGTCGGTATTATAATTGTAGCTGGTCGAAAACTCCGGGTAGCTTTTAGAGATTATCCTTCCATAATTGTCGAAAAGCATGTCGGTCACCCGCCCTTCGGCGTCAATTTGCTGGTTCAGGTTGCCGGAGGCATCATAATTATAGGTTGTTATCCCGGCCGAAGGATCGACGATTGTTTTTTGCCGCCCGTATTCGTCGTAGGTAAAACTGGTAGTGACATTGCCGGGCGCGAGGACAGACGATGGTTGCCCGTCGGGACGGAGGGTGTAAGTTATGGCGCCGCCCGGGTCTTCGGCCTTAACCAGTTTGCCCAGTGCATCGTAGGTACGGGCAGAGGCAATGCCTTCGCTGGTCGTGGTTGTTTTAAGCCCGTCGTACGAGTAGCTTATTGTTTTACCAGAGGCCTTGGTTACTGATAGCGGCCGGTCGTAGCTATCGTAGGCATAGGTGTTCCAGAACGATGCGACGGAGCCGGTAAAGGGCAGCGAGACTTTCTGCAAACGGCCGTAGCTGTCGTACAACTGATCGGTTTTAGACCATAACCCGTCGAAGCGTTGCACTGCCTGGCGTACTTCGCGGCCAAAGGTATCGTACCAGGTTTTTTGTGTGGCCTGCCCCGTTGTTGTTTGGGTAATACAGTACAGCCCATTGGTACCTGCAGCATCCCAACTGTAAGTGGTTTCGGTAACCAGTCCCAGGGGATTTGTTTTTGTTTTCAGCCGTCCTAACTCGTCATACACCAGGTTGGTTTGCTGTCCTTTATGGTTTTTGGTGTAATCGGGCAGGCCGTTAGCCCCGTAGTGGGTTTCGGCGGTAAAGCCCATCGGGTCGGTTTCGCTGACCAGGTGACCAAAAGCATCGTACACATAGGTAGAAATTAACTGGGCCGATGAGAAATGGCTCTCACGCCTGGTCGTTACTTTGCCAAAGCTGTCGTACGCAAAGGATTCCTGCCCAATCGCTTTCCCATCGACTCTGTACACTTTGACAGTTGGGAGCCCTCTGCTGTAAACCGGGTAGAAAAAACCGGTTGAAGAGCTGGTCCCGTTCCGGGTAGTTGTTATGGTTTGATCATGCAGGAAGCCCAACAAATACAAGGCATCGCTGGTCGAGTTTGAAAAAATGTTGTCGGTGGTTACCGTAATGTTACCGTCCAAACTAACTGTTTCGCGGGTCGGGTTTCCGTAAGTATCATAGGTGTAACTGCTTGAAGTGTTTGTCTTTTTCAGTTTATCGTAGGTGGTTTTTTGGGAGAGCCGTATTTTAAGTATTTTATTGGCCTGTACCGTAACCGAAAACTGGTACGTGTTTTTGGCGGTTGGCGATTCGTCGGTTTTGGGAACCATGTAATTGTACGGGTCAGTTTCCTGAACAAACGACCGCCCCCGGATGTTGTCGTAGCTACTGATGCGCCCGAACCCGCGGAAGCCAAGCCCCTGTTTGTGGATGACGGCATTAGAATAATTGTACGAAACCGACTCCTTTTGCTGCCCGTTCAGCCACACTTCCTGTGATGACAGCGCCCACAGGGGGCCGTTGAGGTTCTCATAAGGAAAAACCGCCCCGGAACCTTTAGTGTAAACAGGTCCGCTATTGTTATATGCCTGGCTGTTAAGCTTCCGGTAATCGTTGCGGTATTCTACACCCAAACTACCAACAACTGTTGTCAGCATTCGTTCACGGGTATCATCCCTGGGGAATACATACTTGGTTACTATACCGTCTTTCAAGCATAACAACTGGCTAAACACGTTCCGGCTAACAATACTGGTTGGTATTAGCTTGGAATAAGACGTTTTTGAAGTGTATGTTTCATACGACGAGGAAGGAACCCCGTTTTTCGTCAGGTAAGTATAAAAGCCAGATGTGGTGTACCGAATCAAATCTGTAAGTCCGTCGCCATTGACATCCTGGAGCAATTCTCCATAATTCTCGGTCGTTGAATGCGTCGGTCCGTAAAACGTCGTTTGCAAAAACTGCCCGTTGCCCATTGAGTGATAAATGGACCAGGAACTGCCGCCCGAAGTCGGCGACACGAGCAGGTCGACCAGTCCGTCGCCGTCAAACTCGCCCGGCATCAGGTTGCGCCCGGCCAGGTTGGTCTTTTTCAGCCCGGTGTAAGTGGCTACTTTACGCATGGTATAGGTTGAGCCGGAAACATCGAAGGTATAAATGTTGGTCCCCGAATCGTTTATCAGGCACACGTCGCTTTTACCGTCCCCATCGTAGTCCATTACAAACAAGCGATCGGTATTATCAAAAGCAGCCTGCGAATCGGTCTGTCTTACCCCAACAAAATCGACCACATAAGGGAACACATAGCTTTCAAAAAGTTTGGTATTGCTTTCCAAATCAAAGAGATAACATTTTGAAGTAATGCTTGTATTACCGATAGGATTGTTACATGATACTGCTAGTACCTCCATCTTTCCGTTCCCGTTGAAGTCGCCGGTAAAATAAAATTTCGGATGGATGCTTTTCCCCCCGTCAGCATCGGTCAGAACAGTCGAAAAGTTATACGTGCGGGTATATTTTAAGGCTAAGCCTGAATATAGGTTAGCCGTATAAACCTTAAAACTTAGTTGATCGTAGCTCCCGTTTACCTTATCGTTTACTTTCACCACTTCTTCTTCGTATTTCCCGTCGACATCAGCGCAGAAAATATCGATAAAACCGGGTTCTGTTGTCAGGTTTGGCATCGGAGACGCCAGTGAACCGGATAATCCGGCGTACAGAAAAATCTTCTCATTGCCTGTATAATAATTGTCATACCGGTTTTGGGAGTGACGGAACGTTGTTTTATTCCGGTAATGGTTCCAGTAAGGGTTTTTGTTGGGCAAAGAAATCATCCCGTCATCGTCCGATCCATAGTCAAATTTGCCCTTGGTTACCCGGATCAAACCGGGGGAAGAACCAGCCTCAAACCATTCCAGGAGCTGAACATTACCTGATGTATAAGCAGTCTGGTTGTTGTCCGTGCCGTAGGAAAACAGCAGGGGATTGAACGAATTACTCCCCGTCGAATAGTCTATCCGGCTGACCGCCGAATTGTTTTTTATGGTTGTGTAGCCAATTGAGTAGGAGTGCAGGATATTGCTGCCGTACTTACAATTGATTTTGGTTAACCTGCGGTTTTCGTACAGCTGCAAACCTCCGCTGTACGTGTAAAAAGCATCAGGCCGGGTGGTATCATATTCAAAACTGACACTGGCCCCGGCATTGTCGCCGTAAGTTATATTGCTGATATAATACCGGTAAAACCAGAAATAACCATAACTGACAGTATTCCCTTGCAAATCGGTCATTTTAGTAAGGGGGTATTCCAGGTTCTGGCTGTCGTAGTTTTCTGTATCACCATAAATGCCCTTGTTGCCGTTGGGATAAAGCACCTCGAAATACGAAACAATACCATCGGAAAGGTAGGCGATTGCTTTTATTTGTCCTTGTTCAGTTTCATAACGGTAGGTTGTGGCTGTACTCCCGGTTTTTATCAACCGGACGCCATCCAGGGCAAAGGCATCGTCTTTATTCCTGTTTATCCCGCCTGAAGCCCCGTCATAGTAAATGGATTTGTTTATCCGCGTAATTGACGACAAACCGCCTAAACTCCATCCAACTCCAAGAGGGCCGTTTCCACCGGAACTGTTATAAACCATTGCCAATTGGGGCTGAATACCTTTGGGGCCAGGATAAACATCAACGGGAACCTGGTAAGTGGCTCCCCCTGCCGGCGATGTGCCCGGGATAATCGGGATTTCGCCAACCCCTTTGGATTGGTCAATGCTGACAGAAAGTGTATAGGCAAGAGGCGCCGCACCCTGGCTGACAATACCTGTGGCGGCTGTTTCATTTGTTTTATCATCATTGCCGACAGGAGGGGCTGGTGATTGTTTTATTTCCGGATCGGGATAAAGCGCTTTTTTTACCGAATCTTCCCATAGGTCGAGCTGTTCATCGGTCCAGTTTTCCAGGTCAGGCTTCGACACTTTCTTTTTTGGCTGTGCCTGGCCTTCAAAAGAGAGGAAGATGGCCAGCAGGAACAAAGTTATTCCGTATCCCATGTAGTATTTTGTGTTCATAGCGAGTCAAAATATTGCAAGTTATTTTTTAATAATCTTCCAGGTCGAAGTTTCTGCCCCAAGGGTGATTTTCATCAGGTAGTAGCCAGCCGGGTGGGCGCTAAGGTCAACAGGGGTCAAGCCGTTTTCAATCCGCCTGGTCAGGATTTTCCGGCCGTTCATATCGGTAACGGTAATCGCCCCTTCAGGCAGATTTCCCGTATTACTGATGCTGACAGACAATAATCCTTCTGTCGGATTTGGGTAAATCTTTATTTCCTGTTCCGCAAGCGTCTCTTCAAAAACTTGCTGTTCCTGCATTGCACTTTTGGACACGTAAGCCGATTTCAGTTCAATAACCCGCTCAATCCGGTTCCCGGCATTGTCGTAATGGTAAATAATATCCTGGGCATACAAGCCGGCGCCAAACGTGCATGCCAGGAAAAAACTAATAAGTACAATTTTTCTCATGTGGTCAATTATAAATTAATGTATCAATTAAATATGTTCTCATATTTTCCGGCCCTTGCCTTCCATACACCGTGGAAAAGGCTTCCGCGGACCGTGGAAGGCCCCAGGCTGGCGCCGATTTGTAACCGGCGCCTTGCCCATCAGGGCAAATTTTTGCTTTTTCAAAGCAAGGCACGGGTCACAGACCCGCGCCAGCGGAGGTTTGCAAAACCGCGCCAGCAGGGGTGAGCTATTCCAAATTAAAATGCTGTTTGACAGCTAAAGTAATATCATTTAAGTGAGGCCGTTTTTTCAATTCTGCTAATAAATCTTCTTCCGTATTAACAGCTTGTACTTTCTCAACCAATTTACTTTGTAGCATTTCTTTCAATGCCTTTATTCTTTCTTCATCGGAGATGTTACTTTCGAGGTCTAATAAGAATGTAATCCTTTTCCTTTCTTCAACATCAAGGGAAGTAACTCTATTATACACGTGCATCATAAGATTGCCTAAAGGAATTGAATTTAGAATATACCCATAATTGACATAAAAAACATTGCTATAATTCGACTTCTGTAAATTTACCATCTTGGTAATTAAACCTCCATTAATTACCCAATAGTTGCCTTTCTTCTTAAATCCAATTGGCACGAGTATTTCACTCAAAATATTTGCTAATTCTCTTTTCTCCATGTGTAGGTTTTAATAAGTATCTAAAACCGTTTTCCAAATTGTACCCGGGTACTCTCTTTCAAAAATGGCTTTATAGTTATTCAATTGTTTTATGCCTAATTGAACTGACCTTGGATTGAAAGGCTTTAATTCATAAATAGTTTTTTTACCAAAATCCACAAAGTCGGGACGTATTCCCTTAACGCCTGTAAATTCTTTAAAGGTGGTTACACCATCTGCAAGACCTGCTTTATAACTGGAATGCATTTGCTGACCTAGTTGTAGGCTTGATTTAGTATATTGAGGAGTTCCTGCCCCCTGCGAAACAAAGTTCACCTCCCTCATTTCCGGTTTGGGGAGGCTGAGTGTTGAACCGGAGCCTCTTTCAACCGATGAGGGCATATCCTGCAACTGCGAGCGCATGCCCTCGGTGTTCAGTTTGACATCCGAACCATTAAACGGCAGGGCTGGCATGGGTCTTACTTCCGGCATCGGCAAAAAAGCCCCCTTCCCGTTCTCCGGCAATTGCCGGAGAAGGCTTGGCTTCAGTTTTTCAAAGAACGCTCAACTAAATTAGCAAAAACTTTAAGGAAGCCGCCTGCCAGTTGGCAGACAGCTTCCTTGCAGTTCATTTCCGCGGTGAAAACCTTATTCAAATCCAGGATAAAAGAAACTAAACTTACCTGTTTTCATTCGCTCGACTACATCAAAAGGATTTACAACAATTCCGAGCTCAGCTTTTCGGTTTTCACCTTCCAACTTACCAACCCTGGTAAAATCAGGGTCACCTATCCGCCATACATACCACTTCTCGGAGATTTTGACTTGTTCTCCCGGTTTACCACCAGAGTCATTGGTATCTCTGAATATTATGTGCCCAAGTTCTCCCACATTACTTATATTCCCAACCTTTTCCCATAAATTCATTTTTATCCCTAATTTGGTTACGCAGTGGGTATAAAACTCAATTTCTCCGCTTATTATTTCCTGTAGTTCAGGGCGGGCATCAATGGGGAAAGTTCTGGTGAACGAGCGTATTACATCACTATTCAGTTGGATCAGGTCAAATGCAATTAATTGGAAGTATTTCTTTTTGAAGTCATTAATTTTGACTTCAAAAACATCTCCTATTTTAGTATATATTCTGGCCATTGTTTTATCATTAGTAATTAATACCATATTGAGACCAATTTTTGGGGGCTATAGAGTTGATTTTATTCAGCAAACCGCCATCTCTTCCCAAACCATATTGGTTTATCAAAGTTTGTTCCCAGATTCGGGCCTGTTCACGAGTTAGGCCCGTCGCTCCATCAATGACACGATATTTAAGTAACTCCTTTCCTGTGCCAATTGAATTTAGATGCTCTGCAAACCTTACCTCCGGTGCCCGTTGGGTGATACCGACATATCTGGTAGTGCCTTCTGCATCTAACCCTTGATACACAACATTTGTTCCCGGTTTTGTCCCGACAAAGTTCACCTCCCTCATTTCCGGTTTAGGGAGGCTGAGTGTTGAACCGGAACCTCTTTCAACCGATGAGGGCATATCCTGCAACTGCGTGCGCATGCCCTCGGTGTTCAGTTTGACATCCGAACCATTAAACGGCAGGGCTGGCATTGGTTTTACCTCGGGCATCGGCAACTTGCCAGTGAGGAAACTCCGCCCATGCAGCGAGGCATTTACCCCTTGTATCAACCCGCCGGTAGCCATCGAGATAGCTAAGCCGCTAAAGAACTGTTTGGCTGTGGGCAAAGCATCGCCGAAGTAGCCAAAGTTGCCCAAACTGCTAACCGCGGTGCCGGCAATATAGGCTGCGCCTCCGGCAAGCGCCCCGCCAACAAAGCCACCTGCCGATTGGCGGACAGCTTCTTCTTAGTTTAGTTTCATAGAACACTTTGCAAAAACGCAGCCGCGAGTACCTTAATAATTTATCAGCCAGTTATTTTCTACTGTGAGTAATCCTTAAAATTAAGTTCTTAAAATAGGTACACGCTTCTTCTTCTTTTACAAACACTTGGTTTTCAAAAATTGCACCTCGTTCACTCATATATACATTCCAATTTCCATCACTTTGTTCAATGTGATAAACTTGAGTGGGAAATCTTAGTTCTAAGATATTTTTGTACCTCATTTTTATAATATCAAAAGGATGATATAGTTCGACGTAGCCTTGGAAGTATTTCTTGTGTGAGATTATGTAATTTTTAAGTTCTTTTATATTCATTAGTAGGCGATTTTTAAATACCCATTTTGCAGCAGATAGTTGATATTTTGATCAAACATGTATTGAGTGCCTCCTCCCGGGGAGTTAAACCAAAATGATCCTGAAGCAGAGCCTTCTAACGCAGGCAAGGGTTTCATTACTTCATAAGTGGTCAATTGAGACTGTTTAGCATTAGGAGGCAAAGATCGAGCATCAAATGAAGTACCTTCGGGAGCAGCAAACCTTCCGTATTCATCACCATACCGATCAATCTTAGTGCCTTTATCTAATATAGTTTGTTGGGGATTTCCATTGAATCCGTTGTTCTTAGGCCACATTGTTTTCCCGTTAAGAGGATTCATTCCTTTGAAAAAGGAAACTCCAACTGTTGTTGCAATCCCAAGCGCTGCACCCAGAGCCATACTGGAGCCAATTCCTTTAAACGAATTTCCGAATGCTTCTCCAAGGCCTTGCCTCTGAAATAATCCGGCTGCAGTTCCCCCGGCTATGTGTCCGGCACCGGCCGCAAGGGGTGAAACTACGGCGGCTCTGGCTAAAGGACTGCTAACATTGTTTACCAGTATCGAAGAGTTTGCGGCCCAATAACCAGCTGCACCCCCTCCAAAACCGGCTGCACCGCCAATGGCCGAACTGATGCCAACTTGTCCCCAGTTAATATCTTCAAAGCCCGAAAAATTTTTCCCGGTTTGTGAAACTATACTATTGGTACCTGCCGTTACAGAGCCACCCAGGGCACTTACCCCGGCTGTGGCCCAGAAACCGGCCCCTGCACCTCCTGTTCCAGCAACAAACGCTCCTGCTCCTGCACCAACAGCAAAAGATGTCAGCCCCTGCCAAAAGCCATCAATATGATCCCAATTGGCTACGAGGTTTACCACCCCACCAACCAATGCCCCGATAATGATATGCCAGAATTCCCCGTTCGGGTCATTATATTTCAGCGGGTTGTTCAAACAATAGCTGTAACGGTTCAGGTTTTGGCTGAAGTCGGGCAACTGCACGTAGTTGTCGGGGCTCAGGAAACGCCCCACTGCCGGGTCGTAGAGCCGGCCATTCATATTCACCAGGCCAAACCAGGGCAGGTGCTCATGCCCGGTGTAGCCGCGGCCCAAAAACAGGTTGGGTTCGCTGCCGGGAGCATAGGCTGTTTGGTTGGCCGGGTCGCGCAGGCGCCCCCAGGCATCAAAGCTCAACTCTTGTGTCAAAGAACCGTTGCTGTCGGCCAGGTGGGTGATGCTGCCCAGGTAGTCGCGGCAAATGTAGTGCAACTGCCAACTGCCGCTTCCCTGTTTCACGTACACCGCTGGGGCCGAGTAAGCATCGCCGCCAAGGTACAGCTTTTCTTTCGTTTAACCACGCGATGCAATCGCGCGGTAGCAGTTGCCGGAGAAAGACTTGCCCTTAGTTGTTCAAAGAACGTTCAGCGAATTTCGCAAAAGTATTAAAAGAAGCCACCGCCAACTGGCGGATGGCCTCTTTTCTGTTCATTTTATCTCCTGTAGGATTTGCAAAAATGCGCCTTCAAAATAGCGGAAGCAAAAATACTCGCTACAATTTACCTTGTCTTTTCAAAGCTTTAATGGCTTCCTTGCTGATTACTTTGCTTTCATCTTTTATCAACTGTCCGAGAACTTCCTTGGCCGTTGGAGATTTTATTTTTCCGAGAGCGGCGACAAACATTTGCCTTGAATCTCCATTGCTCTCATCCTGAACAATCGCTATGACATCATCTATATATTCTGTCGTAATGATCACAGCCATAGTGTTTCCAAAAGTCCAGCGATAGTGAAAATCGTCTTTGGGAGCTTTATGATATTCATCAAGAATGGTTCTACAGGCAACTCCTTTTGCTTCTTTAACAGCCAATGCCCTAACTATACCTTCTTTGTTTCTAAGATGGTATGGTTGTGGCAAATGTTCAATCAAGACAAGAATAGCTTCTTTATAGATTTGTGAAGTATTGACTATATCATAAACAGAAGTTATCTTCAGACCAGCTCTTTGAAGATCATTCAGCAATTCTTTTGTTTCCAACTGAAGTTGCTTTTCAAGTTCTTGCCGTATGCCTTCCATTTCCATAACTTCCGCTTGTGATTTGATGGGCTTTCTGACCAAGTCAACAAATTTTTTTTCCATTTCTAAAATTTCTTCTTTTCTCATAAGCTGGGTAAAAATGTACGTGTTATTGTGCCCTGATTTATTGCATTTTGAAGTGGCCCCGAAAGGGTTGTGTTAGGTCGGGTATATAAAATAAACTGCTTGCCGTTTTGCAATGAATAGCTATGAAAATCTCTTAGCTGTCGAGTAAAACTTAAGGATTTAACATTCTTAACCTCAGTCAAAGTATATTCTGTCATTGCATCCGGTATCCTTGTTCTTCCAGCTACCTGAATTGCAGTTTTAGGGCCTGTCGTTCCAACGGCATTTTCTCCTGCGATCCCCAGCACTCTGTTTTGGGCAAGCCTCTCACTCTGCGAAACAAAGTTCACCTCCCTCATTTCCGGTTTGGGGAGGCTGAGTGTTGAACCGGAGCCTCTTTCAACCGATGAAGGCATATCCTGCAGCTGCGTGCGCATGCCCTCGGTGTTCAGTTTGACATCCGAACCATTAAACGGCAGGGCTGGCATTGGTCTTACTTCCGGCATCGGTAACTTGCCAGTGAGGAAACTCCGCCCATGCAGCGAGGCATTTACCCCTTGTATCAACCCGCCGGTAGCCATCGAGATAGCTAAGCCGCTAAAGAACTGTTTGGCTGTGGGCAAAGCATCGCCGAAGTAGCCAAAGTTGCCCAAACTGCTAACCGCGGTGCCGGCAATATAGGCTGCGCCTCCGGCAAGCGCCCCGCCAACAAAGCCACCTGCCCCGGCCGATATCGCCGCTGTTGAACCAAAAGCTGCTAAGGTAGCTCCTCCGGTGGCTGCTGCAAGCCCTCCGCCGGCAGCTCCAATACCGAAAGCAGCGAGGCCGTCCCAAAAACTGTTTATCTGGTTCCAGTGGACCGCCGTGTTAATTATACCGCCAATGATTGCCCCGATAATAATATGGATAAACTCCCCATCCGGGTCATTGTACTTCAGCGGGTTGTTCAAACAATAGCTGTAGCGGTTCAGGTTTTGGCTGAAGTCGGGTAACTGCACGTAGTTGTCGGGGCTCAGGAAACGCCCCACAGCGGGGTCGTAAAGCCGGCCGTTCATGTTCACCAGGCCAAACCAGGGCAGGTGCTCATGGCCGGTGTAGCCGCGGCCCAAAAACAGCTCGGGTTCGCTGCCGGGAGCATAGGCTGTTTGGCTGGCCGGGTCGCGCAGGCGCCCCCAGGCATCAAAGCTCAACTCTTGTGTCAAAGAACCGTTGCTGTCGGCCAGGTGGGTGATGCTGCCCAGGTAGTCGCGGCAAATGTGGTGCAACTGCCAACTGCCGCTTCCCTGTTTCACGTACACCGCCGGGGCCGAGTAAGCATCGCCGCCAAGGTACAGCTTTTCTTTGGTACCGCCAACGCCCAGGTCTTTTTCGTAGCAAGCGCCCAGGTAATGGCGTACCAGCTGGATGAT